>NZ_JAIFZR010000005.1:1437500-2966187 GCF_020005195.1 Azospirillum agricola | reverse complement strand
TCAACGCGCTCCGCTACACCGAGCAGGGGCGCATCCTGATGGCTGCCGGCGGCGCGCCGACCGGCTGCTGGTCGAGGTGTGGGACACCGGCCCCGGAATTCCCGACGACCAGATGACCGCCATCTTCGAGGATTTCTACCGCTGCGGCACCGACCAGCGCGACAGCGCCGGCGGGCTGGGGCTGGGGCTGTCCATCGTCCGCCGCACCGCGCAGATTCTCGACCATCCGGTGACGGTGCGGTCCCGCGTCGGGCGCGGCACGGTGTTCGCCGTCAGCGTGCCGCTCGTCCTCCAGGCGGAGTCATTTGTCTGACTCCAGGCGGAGTCGATGGCCTGACTCCAGGCGGAGTCGATGGTCTGAAGCCGGAGTCCGGGGCGCCCGCCGATTGTCCGTGACGCGCCGCAAAAATCGTGGCAATGCCGCCGCCACCGGAGATTTCTTGATTCCGGACGTGCAAGTTTCCGCTATGCTGCACACGCTCACTGTTTCGAAAAGAACCCAGTAACCTCACTGTAACAAGAGCTTAGTGCAGTCTTTGACATAGGTCATTGGGGTGCGGCGTGCACTGCGGTATTTCTGGCGCCCGAAGAGCTTTGCCGTCGCACCCGCCGCAATGCTTGAGCGTCTTTGGATCGCTTTTGCTTCGGGTGCGAAGGAATAACCAAGAAAGGTTCCGGCCTTCCTGTGAGCGAAGGAACCGGAATCGGGAGGACACGGCCCAAAACCGGACCGGGAAACCAGGGCTCCGGCGCCGCGATCCTTGTGAGGAGCTTGAGATGGACACCGCCACCGCCGCCTTCGCGTCCGACCTGTACGGCCGCAGCGGCACCGCGCAGAACGGCAACAACGGCAGCACCATGATCGAAAACATCACGTTCGACGAAATCCGCATCGGTCAGCAGGCCAGCCTGTCGCGGCGCCTGACCATGTCCGACATCGAGCTGTTCGCCACGGTGTCCGGCGATCTGAACCCCTCCCACCTGGACGAGAACTACGCCGCCGACCATCTGGTGGTCGGCCACAGCATGTGGTCCGCCTCGCTGGTCTCGGCGGTGCTGGGCACGCTGCTGCCGGGGCCGGGGACGGTCTATGTCGGCCAGGATCTGCGCTTCCACCACCGCGTCCTGCTGGGAGACGTCGTGACCGTGACCGTCACCGCCGCGTCGAAGGACGAGGCGCGCAAGACGGTGCTGTTCGACTGCGCCGTCACCAACCAGGACGGCAAGACCATCATCTCCGGCACCGCCGAGGTCGTCGCCCCGACCGAGAAGGTGGTGCTGGCCGCCGCCGAGCTGCCGCAGGTGCAGGTCATCCGGCATGACGGCCACGAGCTGATGCTGAAGAAGTGCGAGTCGCTGCCGCCGGTGCCGACCGCCGTCGTGCATCCCTGCGACGAAAGCTCGCTGCGCGGCGCCGTCGAGGCCGCCGAGGCCAACCTGATCGACCCGGTGCTGGTCGGGCCGGAATCCAAGATCCGCTCGCTCGCCGAGACCTACGGCCTGAACATCGCCCGCTTCCGCATCGTCGACGCGGCGCACAGCCACGCCTCGGCCGAGACCGGCGTCCGTCTGGCCCGCACCGGCGAGGTCGAGGCGGTGATGAAGGGCTCGCTGCACACCGACGAGCTGATGGGCGAGGTCGTCCGCAAGGAGACCGGCCTGCGCACCGGCCGCCGGCTCAGCCACGTCTTCGTGATGAACGTGCCGACCTACCCGCGGCCGCTGCTGATCACCGACGCGGCGATCAACATCTACCCGACGCTGGAGGACAAGGTCCACATCGTCCAGAACGCCATCGATCTGGCCAAGGTGCTGGGCGTCGACGTGCCGCGCGTCGCCATCCTGTCGGCGGTCGAGACGGTGAACCCGAAGATCGCCTCGACGCTGGAGGCGGCGGCGCTGTGCAAGATGGCCGACCGCGGCCAGATCACCGGCGGCATCCTCGACGGCCCGCTGGCCTTCGACAACGCCATCAGCCGCGAGGCGGCGATCACCAAGGGCATCACGTCGGACGTGTCGGGCAAGGCCGACATCCTGCTGGTTCCCGACCTGGAGGCCGGCAACATGCTGGCCAAGCAGCTCTCCTTCCTGGCCCACGCCGACGCCGCCGGCATCGTGCTCGGCGCCCGCGTGCCGATCATCCTGACCAGCCGCGCCGACAACGTGCGCACCCGTCTGGCCTCCTGCGCCGTCGCGGTGCTGTCGGCCGCCGCGCGCCGCCGCGGCGCCGCCCCGGCCGCCGAGTGAGGGGAGGGCGGTCATGAGCGCCATCGCCAGCAAGGCCATCCTCGTCATCAACGCCGGCTCGTCGAGCTTGAAGTTCACGCTGTTCCGCGACAGCGGGCAGGGCGATCCGGTGGTCGCCGTGAACGGCCAGATCTCCGGCATCGGCACCGCGCCGGTCTTCGAGGCCAAGGACGCCGAGCGCCGGCCGCTCGCCTCCAAGGCCTGGCAGGCCGGCGAGGCGTCCGACCGCACGGCGCTGCTGCGCCACCTGCTCGACTGGATCGAGGAGCGGCTGGAGGGAGCGACCCTCGTCGCCGCCGGCCACCGGGTGGTGCATGGCGGCGTCCGCCACGCCGCCCCGGTGCTGGTGACCCCGGCCGTGCTGGAGGAGCTGGAGGGGCTGGTCCCGCTGGCCCCGCTGCACCAGCCGCACAACCTCGCCGCCATGCGGGCGCTGGCCGAGGCGCATCCGGAACTGCCGCAGGTCGCCTGCTTCGACACCGCCTTCCACCGCGGCCAGCCCTGGCAGGCCGGCATGTTCGCCATCCCGCGCGAGCTGACGGATGAGGGCGTGCGCCGTTACGGCTTTCACGGGCTGAGCTACGAGTACATCGCCCGCCGCCTGCCGGAGATCGCGCCGGAGCTGGCCGATGGCCGCGTCGTCGTCGCCCATCTCGGCAGCGGCGCCAGCATGTGCGCGATCCACGCCGGGCGCAGCGTCGACAGCACGATGGGCTTCACCGCGCTCGACGGGCTGCCGATGGGCACCCGCTGCGGCGCCATCGATCCCGGCGTGCTGATCTATCTGATGCGCCAGAAGGGGCTCGACGCCGGGGCGATCGAGAAGCTGCTCTACAACAGGTCGGGGCTGCTCGGCGTGTCGGGCGTGTCGAACGACATGCGCGCCCTGCTGGAGAGCGCCGATCCCCACGCCGAGGAGGCGGTGGAGCTGTTCTGCTTCCGCATCGCCAAGGAGACCGGCGGTCTGGCCTCCTCGATGGGCGGCATCGACGCGCTGGTCTTCACGGCCGGCATCGGCGAACGCTCGTCCCCGGTGCGGGCGCGGGTCGGCGACAAGCTGGCGTGGCTCGGCGTCACGATCGACGAGGCGGCGAACACGGCCAACGCGGTGAAGATCTCGACCGCCGACAGCCGTATCCCGGTCTACGTCATCCCGACCGACGAGGAACGGATGATCGCGCTGCACACCCGCAACGCGCTGGCGCGGTAAGGGGAAGGCGCGGAAGACAAGCGCGTCTCTTCACTTTTCCGTCATGCCCGGCCTTGAGCCGGGCATCCACGCGCACATCCCAAGCGCGCTCGTCATGGCCGGGACAAGCCCGGCCATGACGAGACACCACTCACCAAGCCCGTCGGGACATTCGCCGAACCTCGGTCTGTTCCTCACGCGCCCGCCAGAAACGCAGGCGCAGGCGCGGAGCCAGAAGCCAGGCGATGGGGGCGGCGAAGACGAAGCTGCACACGACCACCAGCGGCAGCAGGGTCATGGCCTGTTCCATCAGATCCGTGGACAGCACCAGAAGGGCGCCGGCTCCGAACAGGACGGCGTTGATCATCCCGAAAATCAGGCTCGCGATGCGGAAGCGCGTGGATAATCGCATGGGCATGACGGGTCTCCGGAAAAGTGGGGTTCATCGGGCTTTTCCGTTTCAACCGCCGCGAATCGAAATTGTTCCTTGCGCCATCAAGCCGGGTGTCGTTGGGCTCCCCCCACCCCAACCCCCCGCGCGAGCGGGGAGGGCCGGGGTGGGGGCACAGGTTGCCGAACCCGCCCGCTACCGGTTGGCCCGCCACCACGCCATCAGGCCGGTGGTCGAGCTGTCGTGCGCGCCCTCCCTCGGGCCGGCGGTCAGCTCCGGCAGGATGGCGCCGGCGAGCTGCTTGCCCAGCTCGACGCCCCACTGGTCGAAGCTGTTGATGTCCCAGACGATGCCCTGGACGAACACCTTGTGCTCGTAGAGCGCGATCAGCGCGCCCAGCGCCGCCGGGGTCAGGCTCTTGACCAGGATGGTGTTGGACGGCCGGTTGCCGGGGAAGACGCGGTGGGGGACCAGCGCCTCGACCTCCTCCGGTGCCTTGCCGGCCTTCGCCATCTCGGCGCGCACCTCGTCGGCGGTCTTGCCGCGCATCAGCGCCTCGGCCTGGGCGAAGACGTTGGACAGCAGGATGCGGTGATGCGCCCCGGCCTCCGCCCCGATCGGGTTGTGGCTGGCCGCCGCCGCGATGAAGTCGCAGGGGATCAGCGAGGTCCCCTGGTGGATGAGCTGGTAGAAGGCGTGCTGGCCGTTGGTGCCGGGCTCGCCGAACAGCACCGGGCCGGTGTCGTGGTCGACCGGCTCGCCGCCGCGCGTCACCGACTTGCCGTTGCTCTCCATGTCGAGCTGCTGGAGGTAGGCGGCGAAGCGGTGCAGATACTGGTCGTAGGGCAGCACCGCGTAGGACGAGGCGTCCCAGAAATTCCGGTACCAGACGCCGAGCAGCCCGAGCAGCGCCGGCATGTTGCGTTCCAGCGGCGCGGTGCGGAAATGCTCGTCCATCGCGTGGGCGCCGTCCAGCAGCTCGGCGAAGCGCTCCGGCCCGATGGCGATGGCGATGGGCAGGCCGATGGCCGACCACAGCGAGTAGCGGCCGCCGACCCAGTCCCAGAAGCCGAACATGTTGGCCGGGTCGATGCCGAACTTGACCACCTCCGCCTCGTTGGTCGAGACGGCGACGAAATGCTTGGCGACGTGCGCCTCGTCACCCGCGCTCTCCAGGAACCAGCGGCGGGCGGAATGGGCGTTGGTCAGCGTCTCCTGCGTCGTGAAGGTCTTGGAGGCGATGACGAACAGGGTGGTGTCGGGGTCGAGCCACTTCAGCGTCTCGGCCAGATGGGTGCCGTCGACGTTGGAGACGAAATGCAGCGCCACATGCGGGTGGGCGAAGGGTTTCAGCGCCTCCGTCACCATCACCGGGCCGAGGTCGGAGCCACCGATGCCGATGTTCACCACGTCGGTGATCGGCTGGCCGGTGTAGCCGGTCCACGCCCCGTCGCGCACCGCCGTGGCGAAGGCGTTCATGCGCTCCAGCACGGCGCGGACGTCCGGCATCACGTCGCGCCCGTCGACCCGGACCGGCCGGTCGGAGCGGTTGCGCAGCGCGGTGTGCAGGACGGCGCGCTTCTCGGTGAGGTTGATCGGCTCGCCGGCGAACATGCGGTCGCGCCAGCCCTCGACGTCCTGCTGCCGGGCGAGGTCCAGCAGCAGGCCGAGCGTGTCCTTGGTGGCGCGGTTCTTCGAATAGTCGAGGAACAGCCCGGCGGCTTCCAGGCTGAAGGCGTCGAAGCGGCCGGGATCGGCGGCGAACAGGTCGCGCATGTGGGTGTCGCCGAACTCGCGGCGGTGCTGGGCGAGCGCCGCCCAGGCGGGCGAACGGGTGAGCGCGGTCATGATGCTTTGGACTCCTTGCGCGATGGTCCTTTGACGCGGCGCGCGAAGCCTAGCACCGACCGCCATGGGCGGCCACGCGCCAAAACGCGCGAGACCCGGCCCACCGATGGGCTAGGCAACTTGTCCAGGGGCGGGCTGTTGCTGGTCTGACCATGCAAAGGAGACACGTCATGTCGGACAAGCCCAGCGATACGGTCGGCGACGTCCCGCCGGTTCCCACGCCGGAGGAGCGCGAGGAGCAGCGCGAGCGCGACGACCGTCCCGACCAGATCGGCATCATCCCCGGCAAGGTTCCGGGCAGCCCGGTCGAGCCGGGCGACCCGCGCTTTCCCGGCAGCCAGCCGGATTTGGCGTGAGGGAACGGAGCGCGGAGGGCGGGATCAGCTTCCGCCTTCCAGCGTCTTCGTCGGGGTGACGCCCTCGGGGCGGCCGACCAGCACGGTCAGCAGCGTGGCGGGGTCGAGCAGCCGCTTGGCGACGCGGCGGATGTCGTCCTGCGTCACCGCGTTGATGTAGCGGTCGCGCTGGTCGAGATACCCGATGCCCAGCCGGTCGCGCTGGACCTGCAACAGGATGCGGGCGATCGACTGGGTCGAGCCGAGTTGCAGCGGAAAGGAGCCGGTGAGGTAGGTCTTGGCGTCGGCCAGCTCCTCGTCGGTCAGCCCGTCCTTGGCCATGCGCGCCCATTCCTGGCGGATGATGTCGAGCGCCTGCCCGGCCTTGGCGTTGACGGTGGAACCGCCGGCCATGACCAGCGCCGTGTGGTCCATCGGGATCAGGTAGCTGTAGACGCCATAGCTGAGGCCGCGCTTCTCGCGCACCTCCTCCATCAGCCGCGAGCCGAAGCCGCCGCCGCCCAGCACATAGTTCATCACGCTGGCGGCGTACCAGTCGGGATCGTCGCGCTTCACGCCCGGCTGGCCCATCAGCATGACGGTCTGCGCGGTCGGGCGCGGCGCCAGGATGGTCTCGCCCAACCCCTTCGGCGTGACGTCGGGGATGGTGGCGACCGTCGTCTTGGCCGGCAGCCCGCCGAAGATGCGGTCGAGCGCCTTGGCCAGATCGTCCGGGGCGATGTCGCCGGCCGCCGCCACGACCAGCCGGTCGCGGCCGAACTGGCTCTTCACGAACCCGCGCAGGTCGTCGGCGGTGATGCGCGGCAGGCTGTCGAGCGTGCCGCGGATCTCGCCGCCATAGGGATGGTCGGGGAAGGCGGTGCTGTAGAACAGCCGGCGGCCGACATAGTTGGGGTCGGCGAGGTCGCGCTTCAGGCTGGAGAGCACGGCCGCCCGCATGCGCTCGATCGCCTCGGTTTCGAAGCGCGGTTCGGCCAGCGACAGGCGGGCCAGGTCGAAGGCCTCGTCGCGGCGGTCGCTGAGGGTGCGCAGCGAGCCGCTGAAGGCGTCGCGCCCGGCGCTGTAGCTGAGCGAGACGGCGCTGTCCTGCAAGCGGGTCTGGAAGGCCTGCGAATCGTAGGGGCCGGCGCCCTCGTCGAGCGTGTGGGAGGCGAGGTTGGCGAGCCCCTCCTTGCCCTGCGGGTCGGTGCCGCCGGCGCCTTCGAAGGCCCACTCCAGGGCGATGACCGGAACCTTGTGGTCCTCGACCAGCCACGCCTCGATCCCGCCGGGACTGACGACGCGCTTGATGTCGATGGCCCAGGCGGAGGGGGCTACGGAGAGCACGGTGAGGACCAGGGCCGTGGCGGCGACGAGCGAAGTCCGGTGAAGCGCGTTCATCCTCAGCTGTCCTTTCCCTGGAGCGGCAGCAGCAGGCCGGTGACGTGGTTGGTCTTGCCCAGCACCGCCTTCGCGGCGGCGTTCACCTGGGCGGCGGTCACGGCGTCGATGCGCACCGGCCAGCTCTCCACGTCGTCCAGGCTCTGGCCGGTGGCGAGCGCCGCGCCCAGCGTCTGCGCCGGGCCGGTCAGGCTGTCGCGGGCATAGGCCGCCTCGGCCAACATCCGCTTGCGGGCGGTGGCGACCTCCTCCTCCGTCACGCCGCCCTCGGCGGCCTTGCGCAGCTCCGCCCACAGCGCGGCTTCCAGCTTGTCCATCTCGACCCCGGCGGCCGGGGTGGCGCCGGCGCTCAGCGTGCCCATGTCCCAGGCGTCCGGGTTGTAGCCGAGCCAGGCCGAGGTCGCGATCTTCTGCTCCACCACGAGGCTGCGGTAGAGGCGCGAGGTCGGGCCGCCGCTCATGATCTCGCTCAGCACCTGGAGCGGGTAGGCCTGCTGCTCGGGGTCGAGCCGGTAGGAGGGGGCGATCCAGATCCGCCGCACCGACGGCTGCCGCACCTCGGCGTCGCGCAGCGTGACGCGGCGCTCGGCGGAGATCGGCGGCTCGGTGACGCGGTGGCGTTCCGGCACCGGGCGGGCGGGGATGGCGCCGTAATACTTCTCGGCCAGCGGCTTCAGTTCCTCGGCCGAGACGTCGCCCGACACCACGAGGATCGCGTTGTTGGGGGCGTACCAGGTCTTGTAGAAGCGCTCGGCCTCCTCGCGGGTCAGGTTCGCCATCTCCTGCGGCCAGCCGATCACCGGGGTGCCGTAGGGGTGGTGGACGAACAGGGTGGCGTTGATCTGCTCGCCGATGCGGTCGGCCGGCTCGTTCTCGATCCGCTGGCGGCGCTCCTCGATGATGACGTCGCGCTCGGGGTAGACCACCGCGTCGGTCAGCTTGAGGTTGGACATGCGGTCGGCCTCCATCCGCATCACCAGCTCCAGCCGGTCGCGCGCGACGTTCTGGTGGTAGGCTGTGTAGTCGTAGGAGGTGAAGGCGTTGTCGCGCCCGCCATTCTTGGCGACGATGCGGCTGAAGGCGCCGGCCGGAACCTCGTCGGTGCCCTTGAACATCAGATGTTCGAGGAAATGGGCGATGCCGGAGACGCCGCGATCCTCGTCGGCGGCCCCCACCTTGTACCAGACCATGTGGGTCACGACCGGCACGCGGCGGTTGGGGATGACCACCACCTGCATGCCGTTGGCCAGCGTGAAGCTTTCCGGGAAGAACACCCCCTTTTCGGCGGCCTGGGCCGGGGGGGCGAAGGCCGGCGGCAGCAGCGTGACCGTCAGGGCGAGCAGACCCGACGCGAGGACGCGGCGGGCGGACAGGGCGGCGGGCATGGAGGCTCCCCGAATGAAGGACGGGCCGCAGAGGGACGGGCCCGAATCGAAAGGGGCGCCTTCCATGTGGAAGGCGCCCCCGGAAACTGGTGTGGCGGCCGGCTTAGAACAAGCCTTCCAGCGGCGCCTTGCGCTTGCGCTCGATGGTCGGGGTGGTGGTGCCGTCCACCGAGCGGCCCTGGGCCTGGGCCTCGCGCAGGCGCTGCTGCTCCTGCTTCGGATCGACGATGGAGAAGGGCTGCTCCTGGCTCTGCCAGAACAGCAGGCTGTCGATCCAGCTCTTGTCGGCGACGATGAGCTGGGTGGTCTCCTGGTCGACCTTGTTGCGGATGTTCGGGTCGATGCCGTCCCGCGCGCTGGCCTGGGCGACCAGCGCGCTCTCGCCGGCCGAACCGCCCGTGGCCGGGGTTCCACGGCCGCGCGATGAGCCGCCGAAGACGGCGCCGGCGGCGACCTGGGTCGGGGTGGAGTCCTGCGGGCGCGCCGCGCCGGGGCGCGGCTTGGGCAGGTTGGCCTGCATGCTGGGCGGCAGCGTCAGCGGCGCGCGGGAGACGACGGAGAACTCGTCCGGGCTCTGCCGGTCGAGCCCGATGGACCGGCGGACGTCCGAGCAGCCGGCGAGCGCCAGCGCCGCGAGCGCCAGCCCGAGCAGGGGGCGCAGGGTCCGGGAAGGGGAGAAGGCGGAAGGGATGCTGGTCACGTTCGGATTCCGTCGTCAGTCAACTGGCCGCGGCCGGGGAGAGAGCCCGCCCCCTTATAGCGCTTTCGGTCGGGGATTTCTTACGACTTTTCGCGGCCGGCGACCAGACTGTCGATCAGCAGCAGGACGACGCCGACGCTGATGCCGCTGTCGGCGACGTTGAAGGCCCAGAAATGCCACGAGCCGACGTGGAAATCGAGGAAGTCCGCCACCGCGCCGAAGCGCAGCCGGTCCACCACGTTGCCGACGGCGCCGCCGATGATGAAGCCGATGGACAGCGCCACCAGCAGGCGTTCCGCCTGCCGCAGCCAGATCACGAGGCTGACGGTGATGACGGCGGCGATCCCGCTCAGCACATAGGGCATGTAGGATGCCCCGCTGGCGAAGGTGCCGAAGCTGACGCCGTAGTTCCACACCAGCACCAGGTTGAAGAAGGACGTGACCTCGACGACATGCGGCACGGGCTGCATCACCACGTCGAGGATCCACCATTTCGTGAGCTGGTCGAGCGCCACCACGGCGACGGCGACGATCAGCCCGAACAGGGTGTAGGAGCGGGGTGTGGCGCTGGTGAAGGCGTTCATCGGACGGTCTCCCCCTCTCCCCCCCGGCGCAAGCGCAGCTTGCGCCGCCGACAGGCGAAGCGAAGCTGCGCCGAAAGGCGGGGAGAGGGTCGGGGTGAGGGGGACGCGCGGCGAGAGGCGTCCGGCAAGCGGAACCCCCTCACCCTAACCCTCTCCCCAGGGGGGAGAGGGAATGGACGCGCGGATGCGGAGAAGCGGATCATTCCACCGCGTCGGAGCAGCGGACGCACAGCGTCGGGTGGGCGGCGACGGTGGAGACCTCCGGCAGGACCTTCCAGCAGCGCTCGCACTTCTCGCCCTCGGCCAGCGCCGGGGCGACCGCGATGTTCGCCACGTCGGGCAGGGTGAAGGCCCCCTCGGGCGCCGTCCCGTCGACGACGGTGATCGCCGAGGTGATGCAGACGTCCTGGAAATCGACGTCGGCCAGCAGCGCCCTGGTCGCCGCGTCGACATACACCGCCGGGTTGGCTTGCAGGGACGAGCCGATCTTCTTGTTGGCCCGCTCCAGCTCCAGGGCGCCGGTGACGACGCGGCGGACGTTGCGCACCGCCTCCCACTTGGCGGCGAGCGCGTCGTCGCGCCACTCGGCCGGGATGGCCGGGAAGCCGCGCAGATGCACGCTCTCCTCGCTCCAGCCATCCCCCTCCGTCAGGCCTTCCGGACGGGCCAGCCACGCCTCTTCCGCCGTGAAGCAGAGGATGGGGGCGAGCCACGCGGTCAGCGCCGAGAACAGGTGCTCCATCACCGTCCGCACCGACCGGCGGCGCACCGAATCGGGAGCGTCGCAGTAGAGGCTGTCCTTGCGGACGTCGAAGTAGAAGGCCGACAGCTCCACCGCGCAGAAGTTGTGCAGCGCCACGAACAGGGCGTGGAAGTCGTAGGCCTCGATCTTCTCGCGGACCGTGGCGTCCAGCTCGGCCAGACGGTGCAGGACCCAGCGCTCCAGCTCCGGCATCCGCGCCGCCTCGATGCGCTCGGCCGGGCTGTAGTCGGCGAGCGCGCCCAGCAGGTAGCGCAGCGTGTTGCGCAGGCGGCGGTAGAGGTCGGCCTGGGTCTTGATGATCTCCTTGCCGATCCGCAGATCCTCCGAATAGTCGGAGTTGATGATCCACAGCCGCAGGATGTCGGCGCCGTACTGGTCGCAGATTTCCTGCGGAGCGACGACGTTGCCCAGCGACTTGGACATCTTGCGGCCCTGCTCGTCGAGCACGAAGCCGTGGGTCAGCACCGCGTTGTAGGGCGCGCGGCCGCGCGTGCCGCAGCTTTCCAGCAGCGAGGAATGGAACCAGCCGCGGTGCTGGTCGGAGCCTTCCAGATAGAGGTCGGCCGGCCAGGCCAGTTCCTCCAGCCGCTGCTCCAGCACGAAGGCGTGGGAGGAGCCGGACTCGAACCAGACGTCGACGATGTCCTTGACCTGCTCGAACTCGTCGGCGCGGTAGCCGTTGCCGAGGAAGTCCTGCGGGTCGCGGGCGAACCAGGCGTCGGCGCCCTCGCGCTCGAAGATGTCGGCGATGCGGGCGAAGACGTCCGGGTCGCGCAGGATGGCGCCGTCGGCCTTGCGGACGAACAGCGCGATCGGCACGCCCCAGGCGCGCTGGCGGCTGATGCACCAGTCGGGCCGGCTCTCGATCATCGAGCGGATGCGGTTCTCGCCCTGCTCGGGCACCCAGCGGGTGTCGGAGATCGCCTGCAACGCCGTCTTGCGCAGGTCGTTCGTCTCCATCGAGATGAACCATTGCGGCGTGGTGCGGAAGATCAGCGGCGCCTTGGAGCGCCAGGAATGCGGGTAGCTGTGCTTGATGCGGTTGCTGGCGAGCAGCGAGCCGCTTTCCTCGAACTCGGCGATCACCGCCTTGTTGGCCGGGCCGGGCTTGCCCTGGTCGGTGTAGACCGCCAGGCCGGCGAAGAGCGGGACATGGGCGTAGTAGCGCCCGTCCTCGCCGACCGTCTGCGGCACCTCGATGCCGTGGGCCTGGCCGAGATGGAAGTCGTCCTCGCCGTGGCTGGGCGCGATGTGGACGAAGCCGGTGCCGGCGTCGGTGGTGACGAAGCCGCCGGGCAGCATCGGCACCTTGAAGTCGTAGCCCTTGCGGGTCAGCGGGTGGTGGCAGAAGGTGCCGGCCAGCCGCGAACCGGGGAAGCGGTGCAACTGGCGCCACTCGGTGATCCCGGCCTCCTTGAAGACCGATTCGGCCAGCGCGGTCGCCATCACGAGCCGCTCGCCGACCACGCCCTTGCTGCCCTCGGCGACGGCCAGGACCTTGTAGGTGGCGTACTCGATCTCGTCGCCATAGGCGATGGCCCGGTTGGCCGGCAGGGTCCAGGGGGTGGTCGTCCAGATGACGATGCTGGCCTCGTCGATCTCCGGCGCCGACGAGCCCCACACCGCGAAGCGGGCGAAGATGGTGGTCGAGGTGTGGTCGTGATACTCGATCTCGGCGTCGGCCAGCGCGGTCTTCTCGACCACCGACCACATCACCGGCTTGGCGCCCTTGTAGAGGCCGCCGTTGGCCGCGAACTTGTGGATCTCGCGGACGATCTGGGCTTCCGCCGGGAAGGTCATGGTGGCGTAGGGCTGTTTCCAGTCGCCCTCGACGCCCAGGCGGCGGAACTCGTCGGCCTGGATGCCGACCCACTCCTCGGCGAACTGGCGGCATTCGGCGCGGAACTGGATGAGCGGAACCTCGTCCTTGTTCTTGCCGGCCTTGCGGTACTTCTCCTCGATCTTCCACTCGATGGGCAGGCCGTGGCAGTCCCAGCCGGGGACGTAGTCGGCGTCGAAGCCCTGCATCTGCCGGGTGCGGACGATGACGTCCTTGAGGATCTTGTTGACCGCGTGACCGATGTGGATGTTGCCGTTGGCGTAGGGCGGGCCGTCGTGCAGGACGAACTTCCTGCGGCCCTTGGCGCCGGCGCGCAGCTTGCCGAACAGGTCCATCTCGGCCCAGCGCTTCAGCAGCTCGGGCTCCTTGGTCGGCAGGCCGCCGCGCATGGGGAAGTCGGTGCGGGGCAGGAAGACGGTCGATTTGTAGTCGCGGGTCATGTCGGATCCCTGGGGGGAAAAGGCGTCACCATCGGGCGGCGCAACCGGCCCCCGACGCACGATAAGGGTCTCGATCCCGGCCCTCCTCAGAGAGCCGGGCCGGTAATTCGCGCGCGAAGCGCAAGGATCCGCAGAGAGACGTCCATGGCGCGGGATATTAGCGGCGTGTGCGGTGCGGTCAAGACGGGCTCACGCAGTCTCAACCCCTTCCCGTTCCGGGAAAGGGCGGAGCGCCTGCCGGCGCTCGGCGGGCGGCCCCGCCGGTCGGCGCCATGCGCCTGGTCAGGTGGCGTCGGACCACAGCACGCCGCCGCTGGCCCAGTCGCTCTTCCTCACGTCCTGAAAGATGATGTCCACCGCCGAGGGCGGGCAGCCGAGCACCTTCACGGTGGCCTCGGTCAGCGCCTTGGCGTATTCGCGCTTCTGTTCGAGCGTCCGCCCCTCGAAGAGCTGGATGTTGATGGTCGGCATGGGGGTTTCCTCCGGATTCGCTGGTGGTTGGGACGGTCAGCGCAGGCTGTGGGCCGGGCGGGCGACGCGCAGCCGTTCCAGCGCCGCCTGGACGGTGGCCAGACGCACCGCCTCGCGGTCGCCGGGGAAGGTGTACTCCTTGGCGCGGGCGTCGCCGCCGCGCACGGCGGTGGCGATGTAGACGCGGCCGACCGGCTTTTCGGCCGACCCGCCGCCCGGCCCGGCGACGCCGGTCACGGCGACCGTCACGTCGGCCCGCGACATGGCGAGCGCGCCGACCGCCATCGCCACCGCCACTTCCGGGCTGACCGCGCCGTGGGCGTGCAGCAGGCTGGCCGGCACCCGCAGCATCTCGGTCTTGGCGATGTTGCTGTAGGTGACGAAGCCGCGGTCGACGACCTTGGAGGAGCCGGCGATTTCGGTCAGCACCCCGGCGATCAGGCCGCCGGTGCAGGATTCCGCCGTCGCGAGCAGATAGCCGGCAAGCCCGTATTCGGCCAGCGTCTGGGCGGCGAGGTCGCGGATGGTGTCGGGAAACATCGGCAAGGCACTCCCGGAACGTCTCGTGTGCGGCCCCGCACTGTAGCCTGGACTTGGCTCAGCCCGGAAGGCGGATGGTGGCGGCCGCCTGGGCGGCGATGCCCTCGCCCCGGCCGGTGAAGCCGAGCCGTTCCGTCGTCGTCGCCTTGACGCTGACCCGGTCGGGCGCGATCCCCAGGATTTCGGCGACGCGGGCGGCCATCGCCGCGCGGTGCGGGCCGACCTTCGGACGCTCGCAGATGATGGTGATGTCGGTGTGGGCGATGACGCCGCCGCGCGCCGCCACGAGGTCGGCGGCGTGGCGCAGGAACCGGGCGCTGTCGGCGCCGCGCCATTGCGGGTCGCTCGGTGGGAAATGGCTGCCGATGTCGCCGGCGGCGAGCGCGCCGAGGATGGCGTCGGTCAGGGCGTGCAGCCCGACGTCGGCGTCCGAATGCCCCTCCAAACCGTGCGTGTGCGGCACCCGCAGCCCGCACAGCGTGACGAACTCGCCGTCGGTGAAGCGGTGGACGTCGAACCCGGTTCCCGTGCGGATGTCGCCCAGCGAGGCGCCCTGGGAAGCCGTCAGGACGCGCGCGGCGCGGGTCAGGTCGTCGGGGGTCGTCACCTTGAAATTCTCCTCCTTGGCGGGCACCAGCGCCACCGCCAGCCCGGCCCGCTCGGCCACCGCCGCGTCGTCCGTCAGGGACAGGCCGGCGGCGTCCCGATGGGCGGCCAGGATGTCGGCGAAGCGGAAGCCCTGCGGGGTCTGCGCCCGCCACAGCCCGTCGCGGTCCACCGTTCCGGCCACCGTTCCGTCGGCGCCGCGCTTCAGCGTGTCGGCCAGCGGAACGGCGGCGATGGCGCCGGGGGCGTGCTCCAGCGCCGCGATCACCGCCGCGATGGTGTCGGCGTCGACCAGCGGGCGGGCGGCGTCGTGGATCAGCACGGCGTCGCAGCCGCCCCGTGTCGCCAGCGCTTCCAGCCCGTTGCGCACCGAGTCCTGCCGCGTGGCGCCGCCGGCCACCGGCTCCGGCAGGCCGAGCCCGGCGACGGCTGCGTCGTACAGATCGCGCCGGGCCGGATCGATGACGACCTGGACCGAGGACACACGCGGGTGCGACAGAAAGGCCTCCACCGTGCGGCGCAGGATGGGTTTTCCGGCGAGGTCGAGATATTGCTTGGGGCGTTCGGCCCCGAAACGCTGGCCGGTGCCGCCGGCGACGATCAGGGCGATGCAGAGGGTCATGGTGAGAACCGTATATCCATGCGTCGAGGACACTTGACGGGAACGCGGCGGAGCCTAGCCTGTCGCCGTGGTTCCGCCAAGACCCGCGACCCGCCCGCCACGCCCCGTGGACGGGCGGCACCGTGGATGAGCCAGCGTGACGCGCAGGGTCGGGCAAGCCGGTCGGTGGCGGCGGACAACGGGAGTATGATCGCCCTCATGTCGCAGAATCTTCTCTTGAGCCTCACGGCGCTGCTCACGCTGGTGCCGGCCTCGGTCTATCCCTACCGCCGCGCCGGCGGGCAGGGGGGCGAGGGGCGGACGCCGGCCTTCTGGGGGGCGCTGCTGCTGGCCGCCGCCGGTCCCGGCCTGTGGGCGGTGACGCAGGTGGCCGGGCAGTGGCAGACCGGCTTTTCGACGGCGCTGTGGGTGACGGTCGCCGCCAGCATGGCGCTGTTCGTCGGCTTCAGCGCCCTGCACCGCAGCGCGTGGCGGCTGTCGCCGCTGCTCTTTCCCTATCTGCTGGCGGTCGGCGCGCTGGCGACCCTGACCGAGGACAAGCCGGCTCCGGTCCTGCGCGGCGGCGCGCCGGGCATCTGGATCGACCTGCACATCGCCATCTCGGTCTTCACCTACGCCCTGCTGACGCTCAGCGCCGTCGCTTCGCTCGCCGCCTTCCTCCAGGAACGGTCGCTGAAGGCCAAGCGCCCGACGCCGCTGACCCGCTTCCTGCCGCCGGTGGCGGAGAGCGAGCGGCTCCAGGTCGGTCTGCTGGTGGCGTCGGAGGTGGTGCTGGGCGCCGGTCTGGCGACCGGCATGGCCGTGCTGTATTTCGAGCAGGGGACGGCGCTCCGCATCGACCACAAGACCATGCTGTCGCTGGCGACCTTCGCGGTGGTCGGCGCGCTGCTGATCGCCCAGTTCCGCACCGGCATGCGCGGGCGCACCGCCGCGCGCATGGTTCTGATTGCCTATCTTCTTCTCACGCTCGCCTATCCGGGCGTGAAGTTCGTCTCCAACATCCTGGTCGGGCAACCGGCCTGGACCTGATCGCCTTCCGGGCGGGCAAGGACGCGGAAGGGGTCGGCGGAGGGGCGATCGGGCCTTCGCGCTTGCACACTGGCGCATCCTTGTGCTAGTCTGCACAAAATCTCGGCAATTCGATTGTTTGCCCATCCCGCGGGCAGGTGCGGCAGGTACGAATGACCATACACATCGGTCCGATTGCGCTCGCCGGTCCCGTGATCCTGGCGCCGATGTCGGGCGTCACCGATCTTCCCTTCCGCCGTCTGGTCAAGCGTGCCGGCTGCGGCCTCGTCGTGTCGGAGATGGTCGCCAGCACCGCGATGGTCCGCGAGAACCGCCAGACCCTCCGTATGGTCCAGACGGAGCCGGAGGAGTTCCCGATGGCCGTCCAACTCGCCGGCTGCGAGCCCGAGGTGATGGCCGAGGCCGCCAAGCTGAACGAGGACCGCGGCGCCGCCCTGGTCGACATCAATTTCGGCTGTCCGGTCAAGAAGGTGGTGAACGGCCACGCCGGCTCCGCCCTGATGCGCGACGAGATCCACGCCGCGCGCATCCTGGAGGCCACCGTCAAGGCGGTGTCCATCCCGGTGACGCTGAAGATGCGCACCGGCTGGGACGAAACCAACCGCAACGCCCCGGCGCTGGCGCGCATCGCGCAGGAGTGCGGCATCAAGATGGTGACGGTCCATGGCCGCACCCGCGAGCAGTTCTACACCGGCTCCGCCGACTGGAGCTTCGTCCGCAAGGTAAGGGAGGCCGTGTCGATCCCGCTGGTCGTCAACGGCGACATCACGACGCTGGAGGATGTCGACCGCGCGCTGGCCGAATCCGGCGCCGACGGCGTGATGATCGGGCGCGGCGCCTATGGACGCCCCTGGTTCCCGGCGCAGGTCATGCGCCACCTCGCCACCGGCGAGCGGCTGCCCGACCCGTCGCTGGAGGAGCAGCGCGACACGCTGCTGGAGCATTTCGAGGCGATGCTGGTCCATTACGGCGCCGAGGGCGGCCTGCGCGTCGCCCGCAAGCACGTCTCCTGGTATTCGACCGGCCTGCGCGGCTCGAACGAGTTCCGCCAGGAGGTCAACCGCCTGTCGGACCCCGAGGCGGTGCGCCGCCACATCCGCGCTTTCTACGACCCGGCAATCGAAAGGATGGCCGCTTGATGGATTCCGTGCCGACCGCAGCATCCGCGCCGCGCCGCCGTCCCCGCGCCGGCGGGACGCGTCCGGGGAAGATCGACGCGTCCGTCGTGCTGAACGGGCTGCCCGATCCGGTCCTGGTGGTGGACGGGGAGGGCGAGGTCCGCTTCGTCAATCTGGAGGCGCAGGAGTTCTTCGACCTGTCGGCCAGCGTCCTGGAGGGCATGGCCCTGGCGGAGCTGCTGCCGCCCGACAGCCCGGTCATGGGGCTGATCGAGCAGGTGCGGCGCGGCAGCCGCCGGGTGTCGCAGGAGGGCGTCGTCATCGACACCCCGCGCATCGGCCCACACCATGTGACGGTGCAGGTCGCGGCGATGGGCGACCCGCCGGACCATGTGCTGGTGACGGTGCACGAGCGTTCCATCGCGCGGAAGATCGACAACTCGCTGACCCACCGCCACGCCGCCCGCTCGGTCACCGCGATGGCGGCGATGCTGGCGCACGAGGTGAAGAACCCGCTGTCGGGCATCCGTGGCGCCGCCCAGCTCCTGGAGGAGAACGCGCACGACCAGGACCGTGTGCTGACCCGGCTGATCTGCGACGAGGCCGACCGCATCGTGGCGCTGGTCAACCGGATGGAGGTGTTCTCCGACGAGCGCCCGCTGGAACGGACCGCCGTCAACATCCACACGGTGCTGGAGCATGTGCGCACCATCGCCCAGAGCGGCTTTGCCCGAAAAATACGCTTTGTCGAGCGTTACGACCCGTCCCTGCCTCCGGTTTACGGCAATCGCGACCAACTTGTGCAGGTTTTTCTGAATCTGATCAAAAATGCGGCAGAGGCTGCCCCGGAAACGGGCGGCGAGATCACGCTGACCACCGCCTACCAGCACGGCGTCCGCATGGCGCTTCCGGGTGGCGACACCCGGCTGCATCTGCCGCTCCAGGTCTCGGTTCAGGATAACGGCGACGGGATTCCGGAAGACTTGCAGTCGAACCTGTTCGATCCCTTCGTGACCAGCAAAGTCAACGGGACTGGCCTTGGTCTTGCATTGGTGGCGAAACTCATCGGCGATCATGGCGGAACCATCGAGTTCGACAGCCAGCCGCGCCGGACCGTCTTCAAGGTGTCGCTGCCCATGTATGATGAATCGCAGATTTCCCAGGCCGTCTCGCGGGTTCGGGGCGTTCGGGGGGGGCGTTGATGACTGCGGCGACCATTCTGATCGCGGATGACGACCGCGCCATCCGCACCGTGCTTACCCAGGCGCTCGCCCGCCTCGGCCACGAGGTCCGCACCACCGGCAACGCCGCCACGCTGTGGCGCTGGGTGGCGGACGGGCAGGGCGATCTGGTCATCACCGACGTGGTGATGCCCGACGAGAACGGGCTGGACCTGATCCCGCGCATCAAGAAGCTGCGCCCCGAGATGCGCGTCATCGTGATGAGCGCGCAGAACACGCTGATCACCGCCGTCAAGGCGGCCGAGCGCGGCGCCTTCGAGTATCTGCCCAAGCCCTTCGACCTGAAGGAGCTGGTGTCGGTCGTCGAACGGGCGCTGAACTCGAACACGCCGCCGGCCCCGGTGGCGAACGGCGACGCCGACGGGGACGAGCAGCTTCCCTTGATCGGCCGTTCGCCGGCGATGCAGGAAATCTACCGCGTGCTCGCCCGCCTGATGGGCACCGACCTGACGGTGATGATCACCGGCGAGTCGGGCACCGGCAAGGAACTGGTGGCCCGCGCGCTGCACGATTACGGCAAGCGCCGCAACGGCGGCTTCGTCGCCATCAACATGGCGGCCATCCCGCGCGAGCTGATCGAGTCCGAGCTGTTCGGCCACGAGAAGGGCGCCTTCACCGGCGCCACCAACCGTTCGACCGGCCGTTTCGAGCAGGCGCAGGGCGGCACCCTGTTCCTCGACGAGATCGGCGACATGCCGCTCGACGCGCAGACCCGCCTGCTGCGCGTGTTGCAGGAGGGCGAGTACACCACGGTCGGCGGCCGCACCCCGATCAAGACCGACGTCCGCATCATCGCGGCGACCCACCGCGACCTGCGCACGCTGATCCGCCAGGGGCTGTTCCGCGAGGATCTGTTCTACCGCCTGTGCGTCGTGCCGATCCGCCTCCCGCCGCTGCGCGAGCGGACCGAGGACATCCCGCTGCTGGTCCGGCATTTCCTGAACATCGGCATCAGCCAGGGCCTGCCGGCCAAGAGCATCGACCAGGGCGCCATGGACCGGCTCAAGCGCTACCGCTGGCCGGGCAACGTGCGCGAGCTGGAGAATCTCGTCCGCCGGCTGGCCGCGCTCTATTCGCAGGAGGTCATCAGCCTCGACGTGGTGGAGGCCGAGCTGGCCGACGCCACCCCGGCCGCCCAGCCGGTGGAGGAGCCGCAGAGCGAGGGCCTGTCCTCGGCCGTCGAGCGGCACCTGAAGGACTATTTCGCCGCCCACAAGGATGGCATGCCCTCCAACGGCCTGTACGACCGCGTGCTGCGCGAGATCGAGCGGCCGCTGATCTCGCTCAGCCTGTCGGCGACCCGCGGCAACCAGATCAAGGCGGCGCAGCTCCTCGGGCTGAACCGCAACACCCTGCGCAAGAAGATCCGCGATCTCGACATCCAGGTGATGCGCGGCATCAAGTGAGCCGATTCGCCCCGATCCCATGGGGCGTGCCATTTTTGTGACAGGCCGGTCGTCCAGTCCCACCCCCTTTGGGCATGACGGCTGGCCTGTCCGAAAGGCAGAGCGGTTGTCGCTTGGCAGTGCAGCAACAGAAGTGTATCTTTCCGGCAACAGATTTGCGCCGGACCATGTCGTCAACCACCGAAACCCCCACGCCGCCCTCCACGCCGTTGTGGCAGCAGTTCCTCCGCTGGTCGACGCGGGTCGGCCTTGGCAAGCGGCTGGCCTTCGCGCTGTCGCTGGCGGCGCTGGCCGCCGGCTTCGCGACCTACGCCGCGATGACCGAGAGCGGCCCCTTCGTGCAGTCGAACCCGCGCACGGTGACGCTGCTGCTGACGCTGGATCTGGCGCTGCTGCTGACGCTGGGCGTGCTGATCTCGCGGCGGATCGTGATGATCTGGATCGGGCGGCGGCGCGGTCTGGCGGGGTCGCGGCTGCATTCCCGGCTGGTGCTGGTGTTCAGCCTGCTGGCGGTGGCGCCGGCCATCATCATGGCGGTCTTCTCCACCCTGTTCTTCTATGTGGGCGTGCAGAGCTGGTTCAGCGACCGGGTGCGCACGGCGGTCAATGAATCGCTGGCCGTCGCCAGCGCCTACCTGCACGAGCACCAGCAGAACATCCGCGCCGACGCGCTGGCGATGGCCAACGACCTGTCGCAGGAAACCCGCCTGTCGAGCGACCCGCAGCGCTTCGAGCAGATCGTCACCACCCAGGCGATGCTGCGCGCGCTGTCGGAGGCGATCGTCTTCAACGGCACGACCGGGGCCATCCTGGCGCGGTCCGGCTACACCTTCACCCTCGAATTCGACCCGATCCCCGAGGAGAAGGTGAATCTCGCCCGCCGCGGCGAGGTCGCCCTCATCATCAGCGAGAACGACGACCGCGTGCGCGCGCTGGTCAGCCTCGACCGGATGACCGACACCTTCCTCTATGTCGGCCGCATGGTCGAGCCGCGCGTGCTGTCGCACATGGCCTCGGCCGAGGGGGCGGTGAGGGAGTACGCGGCGCTGGAAAGCCAGCGCGGCAGCCTCCAGATCACCTTCACGCTGCTCTTCCTGGTGGTGGCGATGCTGCTGCTGCTGGCGGCGGTGTGGGCCGGTCTGAACTTCGCCACCCGGCTGGCCAAGCCGATCAGCGCGCTGATCGGCGCCGCCGAGCGGGTGCGGGCCGGCGACCTCACCGTCCGCGTGTCGGAGCCGCCGGGCGAGGACGAGTTCGTCCTGCTGTCGCGCGCCTTCAACCGCATGACCACCGAGATCGAGGGCCAGCGGCGCGAGCTGCTCTCCACCAACCGGCTGCTCGACGAGCGCCGCCGCTTCACCGAGACGGTCTTGTCGGGTGTCTCGGCCGGCGTGCTCGGGCTCGACGCCGACGGCTTCATCAACCTGCCGAACCTGTCGGCCGCCCGCCTGCTGGGGGTGGAGGACCCCGACACGCTGGTCGGCCGCTCGCTGGCCGACCTGTCGCCGGAGATGGCCGAACTGCTGGAGAACGCGCCGAAGCGGCCGGGCCGGGTGTTGCAGGACCAGATCCAGATACGGCGCGCCGGCAAGACGACGCTGACCCTGCTGGTCCGCATCGCGGCCGAGGGGCGGGGCGGCGAGGTGCGCGGCTACGTCGTGACCTTCGACGACATCACCGAACTGGCGTCCGCCCAGCGCAAGGCGGCCTGGGCCGACGTGGCGCGGCGCATCGCCCACGAGATCAAGAACCCGCTGACGCCGATCCAGCTTTCCGCCGAGCGCCTGCGCCGCAAGTACCTGAAGGAGATCACCAGCGACACCGAGGTCTTCACCATGTGCACGGACACCATCGTCCGCCAGGTGGACGACATCCGGCGCATGGTGGACGAGTTCTCGGCCTTCGCGCGCATGCCGCAGCCGGTGATGAAGCCCTGCAACCTCAACGATCTGGTCCGGCAGGCGGTGTTCCTGCAATCGAGCGCGCACGCCGGGAAGATCCGCTTCGACCCGCATCTGCCGTCGGGGCCGCTGACCGTCGCTTGCGACAGCCGGCAGATCTCGCAGGCGCTGACCAACCTGTTGCAGAACGCCGCCGACGCCATCGAGGGGCGCGGCCCGTCCCCGGACGGCTCGCCCCTGCCGCCCGGCGAGGTCTCCATCGCCGTCGAGGGCGACGCGGAGAAGGTGACGGTGGTGGTCGAGGACAACGGCAAGGGCCTGCCGACCGACGAGCAGCGCGACCGGCTGACCGAACCCTACGTGACGACGCGGGCCAAGGGCACCGGCCTGGGGCTCGCCATCGTGAAGAAGATCATGGAGGACCATGGCGGCGTGCTGACCCTGGAGGACCGCGTCGGTGCGGCCGGGGCCCGCGTCACCCTGGTGATTCCGCACCCTGTTGCGGCCGTGGCGGAGCCCGGCGGACGCGACGACAGGCCGGCGGAGACCGGCGAAGAGACGAGGCACGCAGCCCATGGCGCATGACATTCTGGTCGTCGACGACGAAGCCGACATCCGGATGCTGATCACCGGCATCCTGAACGACGAAGGCATCAAGACCCGCGAGGCGGCCGACGCCGACCAGGCGTTCGCCCAGGTCGCGGCGCGGCGGCCCAGCCTGGTCGTGCTCGACATCTGGCTCCAGGGCAGCCGCCTGGACGGCTTGCAGATCCTGGAACAGCTGATGCGCGACCACGCCAACCTGCCGGTCATCATGATCTCGGGCCACGGCAACATCGAGACCGCCGTCCAGGCGATCAAGGTCGGCGCCTACGACTTCATCGAGAAGCCCTTCAAGGCCGACCGGCTGCTGCTGATGGTCGAGCGCGCCATCGAGGCCTCCCGGCTGAAGCGCGAGAACCAGGAGCTGCGGCTGCGCGCCGGCGGCGACGTCGAGCTGGTCGGCCGCTCCTCGCCGATCAACCAGGTGCGCCAGAGCATCGAGAAGGTCGCCCCAACCGGCAGCCGCGTGCTCATCACCGGCCCGGCCGGTTCCGGCAAGGAGGTGGTGGCCCGGCTGATCCACGCCCGCTCGCGCCGCAACACCGGCCCCTTCGTCGGGCTGAACTGCGCCACCATGCGGCCGGAGCGGCTGGAGATGGAGCTGTTCGGCACCGAGGCCGGGGTCGACGGCATGGGCCGCAAGATCGGCACCTTCGAGCAGGCCCACGGCGGCACGCTGCTGCTCGACGAGGTCGCCGACATGCCGCTGGAAACCCAGGGCAAGATCGTCCGCGCCCTCCAGGAGCAGGTGTTCGAGCGGGTCGGCGGCGGCCAGCGGGTCGAGGTCGACGTCCGCGTCATCGCCACCTCCAACCGCGACCTCCAGGCCGAGATCGAGCAGGGGCGCTTCCGCCAGGACCTCTTCTACCGCCTGTCGGTGGTGCCGATCCGCGTGCCGTCGCTGGCCGAGCGGCGCGAGGACATCCCGCTGCTGGCCCGCCACTTCATGCAGCGCTCCGCCGAGGCGTCGGGCCTGCCGGTCCGCGAGTTCGGCGAGGACGCCATGGCGGCGCTCCAGGCCTACGACTGGCCGGGCAACGTGCGCCAGCTCCGCAACGTGGTCGACTGGCTGCTGATCATGGCGCAGGGCGATCCCAAGGAGCCGATCCGCGCCGACACCCTGCCGCCGGAGATCGGCGCCATCACGCCGACCGTCCTGAAATGGGACAAGGGCGGCGAGATCATGGGGCTGCCGCTGCGCGAGGCCCGCGAGGTCTTCGAGCGCGAGTATCTGCTGGCCCAGGTCACCCGCTTCGGCGGCAACATCTCGCGCACCGCCTCCTTCGTCGGCATGGAGCGCTCGGCCCTGCACCGCAAGCTGAAGTCGCTCGGCGTCCACGGCAGCGAGAAGGGCAAGCTGTTCATCGAGTGAGGGGACAGCCGGCCCGTTGGGGCCGGCCGTCTCTCAGGACGGTTCCTCAGGCGCGGGGATCACCCGACCGTGCGCCGGTAGAGGTGCCAGGTCGCGTGCCCCAGCACCGGCATGACGACCGCCAGCCCGACGAAGGCCGGCAGGCAGCCGACGACCAGCGCCGCGACGACGATGGCGCCCCACAGCGCCATGGACCGCGGGTTGGCCATCACCGCGCGGATCGAGGTCTGCATGGCGATGATCCAGTCGACCTGACGGTCCAGCATCATCGGGAAGGACACGACGCTCAGCGCCAGCGCGACGATGGCGAAGGCCAGCCCGACGAGGTTGCCGAGCAGGATCATCCGCCAGCCTTCCGGCGTTTCGAGCATCAGGCGGACGAAATCGCCGGCCGAGGCCGGGTGCAGCGTGCCCAGCGTCCGGTCGTAGACGATCTGCGCCGCGCCCAGCCACAGCACGAACAGGGTCAGCATCATCAGCCCCATCGCCGCGATCGACCAGATCGCCGGGGAGCGGAAGACGTCCAGCGTGTTGAGCCAGGACACCGGCTGTCCGCGCTCGCGCCGCCGGCTCAGCTCGTAGAGGCCGACCGCGGCGAGCGGACCGACGAAGGCCAGTCCGGCGACCAGCGGATAGAACAGCGGCAGCAGGTCGCCGCCATAGGCCGCCCGCCCGGCGACCAGACCGACCAGCGGGTAGATGACGCCGAGGAAGAGAAGCTGCGTCGGCGACGCCAGGAAGTCCCGCCAGCCCAGCGCCAGCGCGTCCCGCAGGTCGCGGGCGCGGATGCGGCGCACAACGGGGTTGGTGGGGACCATCACCATGTCGGCCAGATGCCGGCTCGGCATGTGGGGCATGGACCATCGTCGTGCCATCGTCCGATCTCCTTCATCCCGTCCGCTCCACAGCGATCTGCGGTGGGGCGGGGGTGAACGCGATGTCGCGAAGGGTTCGGTCCGGCGGTCGATGCGGGTCGGCGCGACGTCCGGCCGGTCGCCTTGGCGCGGGGCTTGGTGCGGGGTGGACCGAACCACGATCACCGGCCAGCCTACTCCCGCCGATGGCGGCCCGCATCCGACAACGTTCGTATACGACCAATGCGCGTGACGAACTGTGAGCATGGCGAAGAATACCGCCGGCGGCTCCGTTCAGGCGGGAAGCGTGAAGGAGGTCGGCCGGTCTCCGCGCTGCCAGTCCTCCAGCATCCTGAGATAGGCCGCCTCCAGCGCCCGCGTGTGCGCCGGCATGTCGAAGACGGGGTTGCCGTCGCGCCGGCTCCGCAAATCCTCCCGCAGCGCGCGAAGTTCGGCGCGCCGTCCGGCCCAGGAGCGCACCGTCTCCGCGTAGCCGTCGAGCGATCCCGCCACGAAACCGGACAGCCCGGCCGCGTGCAGCAGGCTGGCGCCCACCCGCGACTGGAAGGTCTCGCCCGGACAGCTCACCATCGGCACGCCGACCCACAGCGCGTCGCTGGCCGTGGTGTGGGCCCCGTAATGCAGGGTGTCGAGCACCAGATCGGCCTGTTGCAGCCGCGCCAGATGGTCGTCGAGCCGTTCGACCCAGGGGGCGAGGATCAGGCGCTCCGCCGCGACGCCATGGGCCAGCGCCGCGCCGCGCAGGTTCCGCTCGGCCTCGGGGACCGGGCGGGGCAACCACAGCACCGCGTCGGGAATGTCGCGCAGCAGCGTCATCCACACCGCCCAGATGTCCGGGGTGATCTTGTGCGCGGCGTTGAAGCAGGCCAGCACGAAGGCGTCGTCCGGCAGGCCGCAGGCCGAGCGGGGCGGCGGGGCTCCGGCGTGGTTGCGCCGGTCGCGCGGCAGGAAGCAGCCGGGCAGGCGGGCGACCGCCTCGCTGAATCCGGCTTCCAGCTCGGGCGGCAGCGCCACGGAATCGGCGAGGATGCAGTCGATCCAGGCCGCCCCCATGGTTCCCGGATAGCCCAGATAGCTGACCTGCACCGGGGCCGGGCGCAGGGCGAGGATCTCCGGCCGGGCGCGGCCGGTGTAGCCTTTCAGGTCGACCAGGATGTCGACGCCGTCGCGGCGGATCGCCTCGGCGGCGGCCTCGCTGGGAAGGGCGTCGATGTCGACGAAACGGTCCACCCCCTCGCGGATGCGCCGCCGCTCCTCGCCCTGGTCGTCCGGGCCGTAGCTGTAGGCGACGATCCGGAACCGCGTCCGGTCGTGCAGGGCCAGCACCTCGGCCAGCAGATGGGCCACCGGATGCTGGCGGAAATCGTCGGAGAGATAGCCGACCGTGATGGTGGCGGCCCGCCTGGCCGCCTTGCGGCGCGGGGGGGCCGAAGGGATCGTCGCGGCGTGGGCGCGCGCCGCCGCCAGCAGCGCCGGGGGCCGGACCTTGTGGGAGAGCAGCATCGCCGCCTGCACGGGAAGGCCGCGCGTGGCGATCGCCTCCAGGGATGCCGCGTCGTCGTCGAAGCCCGACCAGTCGCAGGCCTGCTGCTTCGCCTGGATCAGCGCGACCTCGGCCGCCGCGTGGCCGGGGGCCAGCGCGAGCGTCCGGCGGTAGGCCGCGATGGCGGCGTCAAGCCGCTTCCGGCCTTTCAGGATGGTGCCCTGGTTGAACCAGACGGCCGGCGCCTCGGGAGAGACGGCGGCGGCGATCCGGCCGGTCCGTTCCGCCCGGTCCAGCGCGCCGAGCTGGAAGAGGGCCGCGGACAGGCTGCGCAGCGCCTCCGGGTTGCCGGGCTGGACGGCCAGCGTGTCGGCCAGGGCCGCCGCCGCGCGCTCGAAGGCGCCCATCCTCATCAGGCTGTTGCCGATGTTCAGCAGCACGCCGGGGTGGGCGGGATCGTAGCGGCGCGCCGCCTCGAATCCGGCGAGCGCGTCGCGGAAGCGCTGTTCCGCAAAGGCCTGGTTGCCGATCGCGACCTGGAGGTCGCGCCCGAACCCGGCCATCGACGGCGTCAGCGGCACGCGCCGCGCGGCCTGCTCGAACAGCTTGGCGGCCTGGGCGAACCGGCCCTGCTGGGCGGCGGCGACGGCGCCGTCGAGCTTCTGCTGGGCGTCCCGCAGGTCGGCGGGCGTGGGCTGCTTCCCGGCTGGGCGCTTCGGGGTGTGCATGGTTCGACCGCTCCGACATCGTCACCGGACGCTGCGTAGCAGGCCGTTGGGCCGGCGGCAAGCCGTTCGCGGGCGGCGCCCCGGGGCGCCGGGGATCCTAGCGGTGGGCCTGCTCGATCACCAGATTGGCCCGCGTCAGCTTCTCGGCCAGCGTCGTCGCCAGCAGGCGGTGGAAGACGAAGGCCAGTTCGGCGTCCTCCCGCTCCAGCCGGGCGAGGGTCGCGGCGGTCAGGCGGTAGATGACCGAGGGCTCGTCCACCACCACGTCGGCGGTGCGCCGTTGGCCGAGCAGCAGCGCGATCTCGCCCACCACGGCGCCGCCGGTCATCGTGCGCAGCCGCAGGCGCTGGCCGTCGGGGCGGGTGGTCTGGACCTTCACGCGGCCCCGGCCGACGATGTAGACGTCGCTGGCCGTCTCGCCGGCCCGGATCAGCACCGCCTCCGGCGTCAGCCGCAGCTCGTCCAGCGCCGCGGCGGCGTCGGCCAGCCGTGGGTGGGGGCCGATGGCCTCCTCCAGATGATGGATCAGCTCGCCGTTCGCCGAGGGCAGGGCGGGCGCGGGCAGGGGGGCCGTTGCGAGAAGGCTGTTCTCGCAGGCTTCCAGGGCGTGGTCGATGTCGATGGCGCGGGTCAGCGCCGGATCGTCCTCCAGCTCCGGCGCGGCCATCGCCAGCATGGCGGCCACCTTGGGCGGGAGGCCGCTGAGGACGAGGCGGACGCCCGTGGCGGCGGTCAGGTTGCGGATGCGGGCGAAGCCGGTCGCCGCCGCCGAATCCATGCCCTTGATGTGGGCGAAATCGACGATCAGGAAGCGGAGCGGCGGCGCGTCCGTGTCGGACAGGCGGCGGCGGACCCGATGGACGATCTGCTCGGCCGTGCCGAAGAAGAGGAAGCCTTGCAGTTGCAGGATTTCGACGGCTCCGCCGGCCTCGGTCAGATGGTGCGTCGCCGCCGGGGAGCGGTCGACCCGGCTGCGCAGCGTGCGGCCCGTCGTGCTCAGCCGGATCACCGGCAGGCGGGCGTAGGTGTAGACGAAGGTCGCCAGCGACACGGCCAGACCGAGGAGGAGACCCTCGATGAAGCCGATCCCGGCGATGGCGGCCAGCACCGCCAGGACGATCAGCCAGTCGCCGCGCGGCAATCGCTTGCGCGAGGCGACCGCCCATTCCTGCAACAGCTCGACGCCGAGGAACAGGATCAGCCCGGCCGTGAGGAAGACCGGGGTGTTCGCCACCAGCCAGCCGGCGAAGAACAGGCCGAGCCCGATGACGGCGGCCGTCGCCACCCCGGCCCAGCGGTCGGCGGCGCCGAGCCGGCCGGCGAGCAGCGTCATGCCGAGCCCGACGAAGCCGGACGGCCCGGCGAACAGCCCGGCGATCAGGTTGGCGCCGCCGGTGACGCGCAGTTCGGTGTTGGCGTCGATGTCGCGGCCGCTCGCCAGCTCGATGCCGCTGCTGTTGAGGAGCAGGCCGACGAGGCCGAGGACCGCCACCGACAGGATTGCCGGGGCCGCGGCCACGACCCGCGACCAGTCGGCCGCCGCGACGATCCCGGTGGGCAGCGGCAGGCTGACGGTGCCGCCGGGCACGGTCGGCAGCCACTCCCAGGCGCGGGCCTGGTCGGGGGTGATCCCCAGCAGGGCGATCAGCGCGTGGAAGGCCAGCGCCGCCCCCACCAGCACGCCCGGCAGGATGAAGGGCGAGGCGCTGCGGCGCAGGGCGGCGACCAGCAGGACGGCGAGAAGCGCCGCCGGAACCAGCTTGGCCAGGATCGTCGGATCGGCCAGAAGTCGCGGGTTGGCGAGCGGCGCGTGCACCCCCGTCAGCATGGCGAGCCCGCCCTCCACCAGCAGCCAGCCCGACCCGGCGAGGAAGCCGGCGACGACCGGGTAGGGGAAGAAACGGACGAGCGTGCCCAGCCGCAGCCGGCCGACCAGCCAGAACAGGGCGCCGGTGACCAGGGTGCTGGTTCCCAGGATCGCCAGGGCGGTCGCCACCCGGACGTCGGCGGGGGCGTCCGGCATGTCGGCGGCCATCGCCGCGATGGTCGCGGCCAGAACGGCGACGCTGGTTTCCTGGACCAGGGCGACGGTGTCGGGCTGCGTGCTGCGCAGGCCGACCAGCAGCGCCAGGATGGCGGCGCTGAGCAGCACGGCGCCGACGCCCATGCCCAGGCCGGAGGCGAGCGGGCCGGAAAACAGCAGGGCCGCGATCGCCAGCCCGTTCCCGAGATTGTCGATGCCCGCGACCAGGCCGATCATTCCGGAGGCCAGGATGGCGCGGCCGCCGCGCCGTTGCTGTTCTGTCGTGCTGGTGTCGGGCATGCTGTCCGGTGTCGTGCGGCGTTCCGCCGGATGGCGGCGGCCGTTCCCAATGGTTGTTCCCAGGACAGCCGCTGGTGGTTGCCCCATGCGTCACAATGACCGCAAGCACGGTTCCGGGCGCAAGCCAAAACAGCGGCTTGCACGGTTGCCGCGGCGTCGCGGGGCCGTCATGCCCGGATCGGGCCGGGCGGCGGGACCGGGGCCGTGGGGCCGGGCCGGAGCGGGGCGGGGGTGCGCCACCTCCCCCCATTGAAAATCACCCCGTTTTCCGTCTACGGTCGCGCGTCCCTTCGGAGCGAGTGCATGCGCGATATCACCCCCATCACGGTCGCACGCGGCGACGGCATCGGCCCCGAGATCACGGACGCGGTGCTCCACGTGATGAACGCGGCCGGCGCGCGGCTGAAGGTGGAGGAGGTGCCGGCCGGCGAGGCCGTCTACCGGCGCGGCCATGCCGGCGGGCTGGACGCCGCCGGCTGGGGGTCGATCCGCCGCACCCGCGTCTTCCTGAAGGGGCCGATCACCACGCCGCAGGGCCATGGCAACAAGTCGCTGAACGTCACCGCGCGCACCACGCTGGGGCTGTTCGCCAACGTCCGGCCCTGCGTCGCCTACCATCCCTACGTCCGCACGCGCCACCCGCGCATGGACGTGGTGATCATCCGCGAGAACGAGGAGGATCTCTACGCCGGCATCGAGCATCGCCAGACCGACGACGTGATCCAGTCGGTCAAGCTGATCTCCCGGCCGGGGTCCGAGCGCATCGTCCGCTACGCCTTCGACTACGCCCGCTCCAACCACCGGCAGAAGGTGACGGCCTTCGTCAAGGACAACGTCATGAAGATGACGGACGGGCTGTTCCTGAAGATCTTCTACGAGCTCGCCGCCGAGTATCCGGAGATCAAGGCCGACCATCTGATCGTCGACATCGGCGCCGCCCGCCTCGCCGACCAGCCGGAGCGCTTCGACGTCATCGTCACGCTCAACCTCTACGGCGACATCGTTTCGGACATCGCGGCGCAGATCACCGGCTCGGTCGGGCTGGCCGGCTCCGCCAACATCGGCGAGACCTGCGCCATGTTCGAGGCGATCCACGGCTCGGCCCCGATGATCGCCGGGCAGGGCATCGCCAACCCGTCGGGCCTGCTGATGGCGGGGGTGATGATGCTGGTCCACATCGGGCAGGGCGACATCGCCGCGCGCATCCACAACGCGTGGCTGAAGACGATCGAGGACGGCATCCACACCGCCGACATCTTCGCGCGCGGCATCGGCCGGGTGCGCGTCGGCACCCGCGCCTTCGCCGACGCGGTGGTCGAGCGGCTGGGCCAGATGCCGGTCACCATGCCGACCGTCGGCTACACCACCGCGCGGCCGGCCTATGACGGCGTCAACCGCCTGTCGCCGCGCCGCGTCGCGGTCAAGGAGCTGGTCGGGGTCGACGTCTTCCTGCAATGGTCGGGCGGGGTGCCGAACGATCTGGCCGATCTGGTCGGGCCGCTCTCGACCGAGGCGTTGACGCTGGTCAGCATCTCCAACCGCTCGCAGCGGGTGTGGCCGGACGGCAACCTCGACGTCTTCTGCACCGACCATTGGCGCTGCCGCTTCCAGGCCACCCACGGCCCGGTCAGGCACGCCGCCATCGTCGAGCTGCTCGGCCGGCTGGCCGACGCCGGCATCGACTTCACCCAGACCGAGAATCTCTGCAATTTCGACGGCAAGGCCGGTTTTTCGACGCCCGGCTGAGTCCGGGCCGGGGGCCGAGGGAATAACCGGATGGGGGAGGGCGTCATGAACGGTGAGACCGCCCCCGATGGACCGGACATGAGCCCCCCCGAGATCGACGACCGCGCCATCGCCGCGCATGTGCCCCGGCTGCGGCGATACGCCACCGCCCTCGTCGGCAACCGGCACGACGCCGACGACCTCGTGCAGGATTGCGTGGAGAAGGCGCTGGCCAACCGCCACGCGCTGCGCGACCCGTCGCGGCTCGGCGGCTGGCTGATGACGATCCTGCACAACCTGCACATTTCGGGGCTGCGCGGCCGGCGCCGGCGCGGGCCGGAGGTGCCGGTCGAGGATCTGGCCGACGACCTCGCCCTCAGCGCCCCGCCGGCCGACCGCGGGGCGGTGCGCGACTTCGTTCGCGCCTTCGGGCAGTTGACCGACGAGCACCGCACGGTCCTGTTGCTGACCGGGATGGAGGGGCTGTCCTACCGCGAGGTGGCCGAGGTGCTGGAACTGCCCATCGGTACGGTGATGTCCCGGCTGGCGCGGGCCCGCGAGCGTTTGAGGGTGCTGCTCGACGGTGGAATCGAGCAGACGGTGAGGAGGATCAAGTGATGACGAGCGGCCCCAGCAACCCCGTGACCGAGGCCGACCTGCACGCCTGGCTCGACGGCGAACTGCCGGAGGAGCGCCGCGCCGCCGTCGAACGCCATCTCGCCGACCACCCGGAGGAGGCGCAGCGCGTCGAGCGCTACCGTGACCAGCGGGCCCTGATGATGCGGAGCTTCGGCCCGCTGATCGACCAGCCGGTGCCGGATCCGTTGCGCCCGCCCTTCGCGGCGCGCGGGGAGCCGGCGTCGCGCTTCGCCGGGCGGGGCCGGATGTGGGCGGCGGCGCTGGCGGCCTCGCTGCTGGTCTTCGTCGCCGGCGGGGCCACCGGCTGGGTGGTGCGCGACCGTGCCGGCGGGCGCGGCGGCGATCCGCTGAGCGCCGCCTTCGTCACCGACGCCGTCGCCGCCCATCGTGTCTTCACCGTCGAGGTCCGTCATCCGGTCGAGGTCGGCGTCGACCAGGAGGCGCATCTGATCAATTGGCTGTCCAAGCGGATCGGCAGGACCATGCGCTGTCCGAAGGTCACCCAGGGTGGCTACGAGCTGATGGGCGGGCGGCTGCTGGCGGATTCCGACGGGCCGGTCGCGCTCTTCATGTACGAGGATGCGGCCGGTCGCCGCATCACCCTGTACATCCGCCCGACCCCCAACGCCGGGGGCACCGCCTTCCGTTTCGCGCGGGATGGCGGGTTGCAGGCGCTCTACTGGCGTGACAATGGTTTGGCGCTGGCGATAACGGGCGATATCGATCGGGCTACCCTTTCCGGCATCGCCGAGGAGGTGTATGGTGCCCTGAACTCCTAGGGGGCACCCCCGGACTTATGCACAGGAATGTTGCCGCGACCCCCTATCGTTTGCGGCATTCATCTGGTAGGTTCCTCCCCGGCTGGCACAAAATGTTGCGGCTTATGGAAAACGGCGTCAGACCGTGACCCAACGGCAGGCACTACCGGATCGGGAGTACTCGGGGATGAGTTGGACGGACGAGCGTATCCAGCGTCTCAAGGATTTGTGGTCCCAGGGGTTGAGCGCGAGCGAGATTGCCGACAGTCTGGGGGACATCAGCCGCAACGCCGTGATCGGCAAGGCGCACCGCCTTGGCCTGTCGGGCCGGCCGTCGCCGATCAAGAAGAAGCCGACGCGGGGCGCCACCATCCTGGCGCTGACCGAGCGCATGTGCAAATGGCCGGTGGGCGACCCCAAGCACCAGGATTTCCATTTCTGCGGCAAGCCCTCGCTGGCCGGGCTGCCCTATTGCGCGGAGCACGCCGCCCTGGCCTACCAACCGACCGGCAGCAGCAAGAAGCGCGAGGACGATCGCGAGCGCGACCGCAACGTCGGCGCCGCCTGATTCGGCTTTCCTGTCAGGCTCACGGGCAAATGGCCTGCCTCTCGGGGGAGAGGCGGGCCTTTTCGTTTCCTGGGCGTTGTTGAACGGATTGATTCCGCCCGAGCCTGTACGGCCTTGCGGCTGTCGCGCGGCGACGGGCTTCGGCTGAGAGGATGGCCTGCCGCTCTCCTGCCGCTTTCCTGCCGCTCTATGGCTGCCCGGCTGTCTGTCTGGGCAGGTCCAGAACGATGCGGGTGCCGTCCGGACCGGAGACGATGGCAAGCCGGGCGCCGATGGCCCGTGCCCGCCGCCGCATGTTGGCAAGGCCGTAGCCGCCGGGGCGGTCGGACGCGCCGCCGCATCCCTCGTCGGAGACCACCACGCGCACCCCGTCGTCGGTCGGCCGGATCTCGATCCTCACCTGATCGGCTCCCGAATGCCTGGCGGCGTTCATCGTCGCCTCCTGAAGCAGACGGAACAGCTCCAGCGCGGCCGAGGACGACCATCCGGCCCCCTCCGGCAGGGCGTGCATCTGCCAGTCCAGGGCGATGCCGAGCGCGCGAAGCTGGGGTTGGATGTGGTCCCGGAAGTTCGCCAGCATCATGCCGGGATCATCGCCGACCTCGGCCATCGAGGCGATGACCAGGCGCAGGTCGACCAGCGCCTTGCGCGCCGCGGTGCCGAAGTCGCCGGCCACGGTATCCGCGCGGCGGCTGAGCGCCACCATCGACACCAGCTGGCCGGCGAGGCCGTCGTGGAGGTCGCGGGTCAGGCGCGAGCGCTCGGCTTCGAGCGCGATGGCCCTTTCCTGGGCCTGCTCGCGGGCCAGGCTGGTGCGCAGCGCCGTCTCCGCGTCCGCGATCTCCCGGCGCAGCTTGCCATTGAACTGGTCCACCGCGTTCAGCGCCGCCGCGAAGCGCCACATCAGGATGGTGCTGATCACGCTCAGAAGCATGAACACGGGGATGGAGAACGGGTTGATGAACAGCCGCTTGCCCTCGGCGCCGTAGAGGATCGGCACTTCGTGGAGGATCATCAGCAGGGACAGCAGCGTGGCGCCCAGGATGATGTGGGCGCCGTCGTTGCCCTGCCGGAACGCCGCGTAGAAGAGCACGCCAAGGGCGCAGCAGGACAAGGTCACGGCCACCGGCACGGCGACGTACCAGTTCAGAACGTGGAAGATTCCGGGAGGCAAAAGCAGGAAAGCCGCGGTGAGTCCGACCGGCAACGCCGCGAACAGGATGCTGGCCCGTGGCGGCCGGCGGTTGACGAAGCAGAAGGCGAACGGCACCAGCAGCGCCGTCACCCAGGAGAAGGTCAGGTTCGACAGCGGCATGACCAGCGGGGAGACCAGCGACTCCGGCAGGATGACGACGAGATTGCTCATCGAGTTGAAGAACAGGATGCCGGCATACAGAATATAGGACCGTTCGGAGCGGCGGACCGCCCAGACGATCGACAGCATCACGCTGAAGGCGAACTGCCAAGCGAACAGCAGTTGCGGCAGCATGACCAGAAGAAAGCGGTGCTGCTGGTACACCGGCCGCAGCAGGCTGTCGGGTCCGGCATGGATGCCGCCGAGATAGTTCTTCCGGCCGAACAGCATCACCGCGCGGATTTCCACGCTGTTGGAGCCGGTCTGCAACAGCGGTGCCGGGATCGTGATGATGTCCGGCCATATCAGGGTGGCGATCCTCCCCGAATGCGTCCAATCGCTGTCGTACAGCAGGGTGCCGTTGACCCGCACCAGAATGCGGCCGGAATAGTTTGGAATCAGCACGGACCATGGTTCGGCGCTGTCCGGGGAATGATCGAACTCCAGCCGGTAGAGTCCCCCGCCGAACCGGCCGGCACCGGGCACCCGGAAGCTGTGGGGCAGGGGCACGGGGGTTTCCGCGACATCGGCTGGACGGTCGAGGGACTCCAGCGGCCGGAACATGGCGCGGTCGATGTCGATGCCGCCCTCGGGCGGCGACAGGGTGAGCAGCGGCGAGCCGATGCCCACCGCGAGAACGGTCAGGTAGAACAGGCCGATGATCAGGCGGCGGAGCAGGAGCGGTCGTCCACCGCCCCCGGTGGCCTCGATGAAGCCGGCGGCCACGGTTTCACTCTCCAAGCCGGATCAGCTTGCGTTCGATCGCCTCGAAGACCGCCTCCGAGCGCGAATTCACCTCCAGCTTGCGGTAGATGTTCTTGATGTAGGAGGGCACGGTCTGCCGCGACAGGCCCAGCCGGTCGGCGATGTCGTTGTAGGTGAATCCCTTGGCGATGCCCCACAGGATGTCGGTCTCGCGCGGGGTCAGCAGCGGCGCCGGCTTGCGGTCCTCGCCGAACGAGCCGTCCTGAACCCGCCTGATGATGTAGCGGGCGATGGAGGCCGAGATGGGGGAGCGCCCCTCGATCAGGCCATGGACCGCCTCCACCATGTCCACCGGCTCGGAATCCTTGAGGATGTAGCCCGACGCCCCGGCGCGGATCGCCGTCACCACGCTGTTCTCGTCGCCCAGAACCGAGATCACCATGATCTCGGTGGCCGGATAGCGATGCCGGACCTCGCGGATCAGGTCGGCGCCGTGGCCGTCCGGCAATTGCAGGTCGGTGATCAGAACCGTGGGAAGGAAGCGTTCGCAGGCCTCCCGCGCGGCTTGCAGCGTGCCGGCGGAGGCCAGGAGCCGGATGCCGTCGGAGGCGGCCAGGGTCTCCGCCAGATGATCGCGCGTCGGCGGGTCGTCCTCCACCAGGACGACCGTGATGTGGCGGGAACCGAAAAGCGGTTCGTCGGCCCGGCGCGATGACATGGATTCCCTGCGATCCTCGAACGGCATGGCGCGGACCGGCGGCCGCCGCCGCCCTCATGCGTGGAGTGAAGGTGCCCACCGACGATAATGGGCGCGTTGCGGACCAACAACCCCTTATCGGAAGCCGCCCCGGCCCTCTCCCATATTCATGGGAGGGCCGGGGCGGCGACCCTGGGATGCCCGGCCGCCGCCCCCATAAACATGGGGTGCCGGGCCGTCGAGCCCCCCCTTATCGTCCGTTGACACATAGGTGTTCCGACGCGATGCGCTGCACCCCTTCCCGGCCGCCTGCATCGACAGGGCCGCCGAGCCGGGAATGCGGGCGTTGCCGGACTGCCGCCAAGCGGAACGACAGGGGTGCGTTGTGAGCGCGAAGACGGGTCTTGCCAAGTCCGCCGGTGTTCCGAAGACGGTGGCGCTCCATGGCGCCGCTCCCGGCCGCCCCCTCCGGAAAATCCCCCGGCAAACGTCCTGCCACCCGGCACCCCGGTCTTCCGGATCATTCCTGGCCGGCCGATCCCTGGCCCGACTGTCGCTTGGCCTGATCACCAGCGTCGCCCTGATGGAGAGCGCCATTGCCCCGGCCACGGCCCAGACGCTGCCGGCCGGCCCGTCGGTCGCCGCCGGGGCGGTGTCCATCGTCACCCCGTCGGGCACCAGCGTCATCATCGACCAGGCCTCCCGGAACGCGGTCATCAACTGGAACAGCTTCTCGATCGGGGCGGGGAACAGCGTCGCCATCAACAACGGCGGCGGCGCGACGTTGAACCGCGTCACCGGCAACATCCCCTCGCGCATCGACGGCTCGCTGACCGCCACCGGGTCGGTCTATCTGGTCAACCCGGCCGGTGTGGCGGTGGGGCCGGGCGGGAAGGTGCTCACCGGCGGTTCCTTCACCGCCTCCACCCTCGACGTTCCCGACGCGGCGTTCCTGAAGGGCGGGGACAAGAGCTTCTCCGGCACCTCCAAGGCGACGGTGACCAACGCCGGGTCGATCGGTTCGCTGGGCGGCGACGTGGCGCTGATCGCCCGGGAGGTCTCCAACAGCGGCACCCTCGCCGCTCCCAACGGCACGGTGGGCCTCGCCGCCGGGTACGAGGTGCTGGTGAAGGACGGCGCGGTCGAGGGCGGCAAGTTCCAGGTCAAGGTCGGCGGGGCCGACACCGCAGCCAGGACCTCCGGTCGGATCGCCGCGGCCGCGGCGGAGATCCGCGCCAATGGCGGCAACGTCTACGCGCTGGCCGGGAACACCGGCGGCGTGATCGCCGCCACCGGCACCGCCAGCACGGGGGGACGCATCTTCCTGACCGCCGGCGACGGCGGCACCGTCGAGGCGGGTGGCGCCATCGCCGCGACCCGGAAGGGGGACAACGGCACGGTCGAGGGCGGCGACATCCGGGTCTCCGGCGGCAAGGCCATTGTCACCGGCACGCTGTCGGCCAGCGGCGCCGGGAATCTGGGCGCCGGGAACCAGGGCGCCGGACGGAAAAGCGCTGGAGGAAGAAGCGCGGGCGGAAAGGGGGCGACGGGCAAGGGCGGCACGGTGGCTGTGACCGGCACGGCGGTGACGCTGACCGGCACGGCCACGGTGGACGTCTCCGGCAGCCGTGGCGGGGCGATCGTGGTCGGCGGCGACTACCAGGGCGGCAGGGACGCGGCCCGCAAGACGCTGAAGGAGACGGTCGCGAGCGCCAGAACGACCACCGTCGCCGCCGGGGCGCGGCTTGACGCCAGCGGGACCGCCGCCAACGGCATGGCCGGCGACGGCGGCAGCGTGGTGGTGTGGTCGGACGAGCGCACGGAGTTTCTCGGCGCGATCACGGCGCGGGGGGCCGGCGTGGGCGGCAACGGCGGCAGCGCCGAGGTGTCGGGCAAGGCGACGCTGTCCTACCACGGCAGCGCGGACCTGACCGCGGCGGCGGGCCGGACCGGAACGCTTCTGCTCGATCCCTACAACCTGACGATCTCCACGACCTCGGACAGCAGCCTCTCGGGCCTGTCCGCCAGCGGCAACGACAGCGTGCTGAACGCCTCCACCCTGACGGCCGCCCTGGCGTCGGCCAACGTCACGGTGTCCACCGGGGCGGGCGGCAGCCAGGCCGGCGACATCACCGTGGCGGCGCCGGTGTCGTGGTCGGCCGACACCGTGCTGACGCTGGCCGCCGACGGCGACATCGCCGTCAACGCCCCGCTCACCGCCTCCGGGACGGCGGCGGGTCTGGTCCTCCAGCACGGCGCCGGCAAGGGGTACGGCATCGGCAGCGCCGGCTCGATCACGCTGGCGGGAGCCAACGCCACGCTGCGGATCGGCGAGGCGGGTGCGCTCGACAGCTACACGCTCATCCACGACATGGCGGCGCTCGACGCCATCGAGAGCACCGGGCTTTCCGGGCGCTACGCGCTGGCGCGAAGCCTGGATGCGGCGGGAACCACCTACAGCGCGGCCCTGGTGTCCGGCACCTTCACCGGAACCTTCGCCGGCCTGGGCAACAGCGTCTCCAACCTGACGATCACCGCCCCCGCCACCGATTACGTCGGCCTGTTCGGCACGCTGGGCACCGGCAGCCTCCTGCGCGATTTCGGCGTGGTCAACCCTGCGGTGACCGGCAAGACCAGGGTCGGCGCGGTTGCCGGCGCCACCGTCGGCGCCGTGACGAACGCCTCCGCCACGGGGGGAAGCGTCACGGGAACCGAGCGGGTCGGCGGCCTGATCGGCTCCGCCGCCGCGGTCTCCGCCATCGCCCAGTCCCGCGCCACGTCAAGCGTGTCGGGAGTGAAGGGTGTGGGCGGTCTCGTCGGCTGGAGCCAGGGCACCGTCACCCAGTCCCATGCCACGGGAAGCATCACGGGAACCGACGAGCGCATCGGCGGCCTGCTCGGCTACCATAACGGGACCGTCTCCGGCTCCTACGCCACGGGAACCGTGTCGGGAGCCGTGCATGTCGGCGGCCTCTCCGGCTGGAACGAGGGCACCGTCACGCAGTCCCATGCAACGGGAAGCGTGACCGGAACCGGCGAGAGCGTCGGCGGCCTCGTCGGCTGGAACGTCTCCAACATCACGGACTCCTACGCCACGGGAAGCGTGAGTGGAACCACCAAGGTCGGCGGCCTCGTCGGCGACAATTACCTCACCTCCAACGTCTCGCAGTCCTACGCCACGGGAGCCGTGACGGGAACCGAGCATGTCGGCGGTCTGGTCGGCTGGCACCAGAGCGGCACCGTGACGGCGTCCCACGCCACGGGAGGCGTGACCGGAACCGACAATGTCGGCGGCCTCGTCGGCTTCAACTCGGCCACCGTCACCCAGTCCCACGCCACCGGGACGGTGTCGGGAAGCCGCTATGTCGGCGGCCTCGTCGGCTGGAACCAGGAGACCGTCAGCCAATCCCACGCCACGGGCAGCGTGTCGGGATCCGGCGATGACATCGGCGGCCTCGTCGGCCACACCACCATCACCGTCTCGCAGTCCTACGCCACGGGAAGCGTGACCGGCGCCGGCAGCAACGTCGGGGGGCTGGCCGGCGCCAACTACGGCACCGTCACGGAATCCCATGCCACGGGAAGCGTGACGGGAACCAGCGGCGCCGGGGTCGGCGGTCTCGTCGGCGGGAACGGCGACGGCACGGTCACGCAATCCTACGCCACGGGAAGCGTGACCGGCGCCGGCGACAATGTCGGCGGTCTTGTCGGCAAGTCCCAGAACGGAACCTTCGAAGCCGTTTACGCCACCGGCGCGGTCAATGGCGCCAGCGGCGTCGGCGGCCTGATCGGCGACACCGAAAACGACAGGGTGACCAAAGCCTACGCGACCGGATCGGTGAGCGGGACGGCGACCGTCGGGGGGCTGATCGGCGCCCTGCGGGGCGGGTCGGGAACGCTTTCGGAGAGCTATGCCACCGGCGCCGTCACGGCGACGGACAACAAGGCCGGCGGCCTGCTCGGCGGGGTCGAGGACGCCACCGTCACCAACGTCTACGCGACCGGATCGGTCACCGGCACCATCGACGCCAGCGACGGCGAGCATTTCGTCGGCGGCCTGGTCGGCGACAATTACTACGGCACCATCACCAACGCCTACGCGACGGGACAGGTCACCCTGGCCGGCACCTGCACCGCCAGCGACTGCAAGGTGGGTGGCCTAGCCGGGCGGAACGCCGAGGGCGGCATCAACGCCAGCTATTGGGACAAGGGCACCACGGGGCAGGCCGGTGGAATCGGGACCGGCAACGGCGCCAGCAACAACGTCACCGGCATCGACACGGCCGACGCCTTCAGCGCGGCGACCTACGGCAATTTCAACCTGAGCACCGGCTGGTATCTCGTCGACGGTCAGACCCGGCCCTTCCTGCGCTCGGAGCACGCCACCAGCATCCACAACGCGCATCAGCTTCAATTGATGCAGCTCGATCCGGCCGCCGCCTACACGCTGGCCGTCGATGTCGATGCCAGCGAGACCGGCGGCGGCAACGCCGCCGGCCTGTGGCGCGGCAGCGGGATCAAGTACGGGTTCGTGCCGGTCGGGAACAGTTCGGCCGCGTTCGCCGGCTCGCTCGACGGCCAGGGCCATGTCGTCCGGGGGCTGGCGATCAAGCCGGAAGATTATTCCGGGACGAACCAGGGGCTGTTCGGCGTCATCGGTGCCACCGGCAGCGTCAGCAACCTCGGCCTGACCGACATCGCCCTCACCGGGGCCGGCTATATCGTCGGCGGCCTTGCCGGCGAGAACGGCGGTTCCATCACCAACGCCTACGTCACCGGGAGCGTCCAGGGGTCTTCCCTGGGCGGCCTCGTTGGCAAGAACACCGGCACCATCACCCGATCCTACGTCACGGCGACGGTGTCGCAACCCACGGTCGGCGGCGACCAGATCGGTGGTCTGGTCGGCGAAAACACCGGCACCATCGACCTGTCCTACGCGACGGGAAGCGTGACGGGACGGAGCACGGTCGGCGGCCTCGTCGGCAAGAATTCCGGCGCCATCAACCTGTCCTACGCGACGGGAACCGTGTCGGGAAGCAACGGCACGGACACCGGCGGCCTCGTCGCCGAAAACGCGGGCGCGATCGCCTTCTCCTACGCAACAGGCGGCGCCGTATCCGGCGACATATCGGTCGGCGGCCTTGTCGGTCTGAACACCGGCCTCATCACCCAGTCCTACACGACGAAAGCCGTGTCGGGATCCTCGATGGTGGGCGGGTTCGCCGGTTTTTTCGCCAACGGCACCATCTCCTCGTCCTATTTCGACACCACGGCTGCCGGGACGGACGCACACGCCGGCTCCCAAGCCACGCTTGCAGGGGTGACCGGCCTGACGACGGCGGAGTTCCAGAACACGGCCTCCTTCATGACGGGGGCGAGCGACTGGGACTTCGAAACCACCTGGGCGCCGTCGAGCAGCGGCTATTACCCGGTGCTCTACTCCATGGCGCCGGTCCTTCGAGTCAAGGAACTGTCGGTGACGTCGGTCTACGGCAGCAACTCGGGCACGGTTACGGGAGTGTCCGGGCAAATCAGCCCCACCACCTATGTCTTCGGCAAGGCTGGCGACAGCCTGTCACTGACCGGCGGGACGGCCGCGGTCGATCCGGCGGCCGCCGTTTCGGCGACACCGGCCACCACCGGGCTGGCCACGGCGAACACCACGGTCACCAGCGCCAAAGGAACCGACTACCGGGTGTTCTATTACGGCAACGTCGCGCAGACCGTGACCCCGGCGGCTCTGACCGTCAGCGCCGACGCCGCGCGCAAGACCTACGGCGACATTCCCACCTTGAGCGGCTTCACCACGTCCGGCCTGAAGAACGGCGACAGCGTGACCGGCGTGACGCTGGCCAGCACCGGCACGGCGGCAACCGCCGGGGTCGGCAGCTATGCCGTCACCGCCTCGTCGGCCCAGGGCAGCGGGCTGTCGAACTACGTCATCACCTATGCGGGCGGCACGCTGACGGTCGATCCCGCCGCGCTGACCGTCAGCGCCGACGCGGTGCGCAAGACCTACGGCGACACCGCCACGCTGGGCGGCTTCACCACGTCCGGCCTGAAGAACGGCGACAGCGTGACCGGGGTGACGCTGTCCGGCAGCGGGATGGAGGCAACCGCCGGGGTCGGCAGCTACGCCATCGCCGTGTCCGATGCCGTGGGCAACGGGTTGTCGAACTACACCATCACCTATGCCGGCGGCACGCTGACGGTCGATCCAGCCGCGCTGACCGTCAGCGCCGACGCGGTGCGCAAGACCTACGGCGACACCGCCACGCTGGGCGGCTTCACCGCGACCGGCCTGAAGAACGGCGACAGCGTGACCGGGGTGACGCTGTCCGGCAGCGGCATGGAGGCAACCGCCGGGGTTGGCAGCTACGCCATCGCCGTGTCCGATGCCGTGGGCAACGGGTTGTCGAACTACGTCATCACCTATGCCGATGGCCGTCTGACCGTCACCCCGGCGGCGCTGACCATCGCCGCCGGTTCGGCCAGCAAAACCTACGGCGACATTCCCACCTTGAGCGGCTTCACCACGGCCGGGTTGAGGAACGGCGACAGCGTGACCGGCGTAACGCTGTCCAGCGCCGGCGCCGCGGCCGGCGCCGGGGTCGGCAGCTATGCCGTCGCCGCCTCGTCGGCGCAGGGCAGCGGGCTGTCGAACTACGCCATCACCTATGCCGATGGCAGGCTGACCGTGACCCCGGCGGCGCTGACCATCGCCGCCGGTTCGGCCAGCAAAACCTACGGCGACATTCCCACCTTGAGCGGCTTCACCACGTCCGGGTTGAGGAACGGCGACAACGTGACCGGCGTGACGCTGGCCAGCACCGGCACGGCGGCAACCGCCGGGGTCGGCAGCTATGCCGTCACCGCCTCGTCGGCGCAGGGCAGCGGGCTGTCGAACTACACCATCACCTATGCGGGCGGCATGCTGACGGTCGATCCCGCCGCGCTGACCATCGCCGCCGACGCGGCGCGCAAGACCTACGGCGACACCGCCACGCTGGGCGGCTTCACCGCGACCGGTCTGAGGAACGGCGACAGCGTGTCGTCGGTCAGCCTGACCAGCGCCGGCGCCGCGGCAACCGCGGGGGTGGGCAGCTACGGAATCGCCGCGTCGAATGCCGTGGGCGGGCGGCTGTCGAACTACACCGTCACCTACGTCGACGGGGCGCTGACGGTATCTCCCCGCCCGATCCTGGTGACGGCGGACACCCTCAGCCGTCCCGCCGGGACCGCCAACCCGACCCTGACCTACAGCGTCGACGGACGGGGGCTCGTCAACGGCGACACGCTCGGCGGCTTCCTGACCACGGCCGCGTCCGCCGCCTCGCCGGCCGGATCCTACACCATCGGCCGGGGGACGCTGGCGGCTTCCCCCAACTACGACCTCACCTTCAGGCCCGGGGCGCTGACGGTGATCGCCGCCGGGGAAACCGTGGAACCACAGTCCCCCACCCCGGAAAGCCGCGACCCATCGGAACCGGCGCGGGTGGACGGGCTGACGCAGGCGCTCGCGAATTCGATCCTGCCGCGAAATCTGGTGGTGGTGACGGCTTCGCAGGCGACGCAGCCTTTCCAGGGCAACGCCGCTCCGGCGCCCTTCTCGTCCGCCGGTCCTCAACTGGCGTCCGGCAACGCAAGCGCCACCACCGGCGTGTCCGGAGAGGCCTCGGGCAACCCCGATTCCCAGGGGACCGCGAGCGTTGCCGCGGCTTGCATCGGCGGTGCCGCGGCCAGCAGCTCCTGCGCGGCGGCCCCCCATCCGGAGAACACGCGGTTCGGCCGGTTCCTTCGCTTCTCCACGCCCTGACGAACAGAACGACTCCAGCCCATGATCGCCAGCCCATGATCGCCGCCGCACGCTCCACCGTCATCCGCCCGACCTTCCATCGCGACGCCGCGGCGTTCGCCCGGCGGACCGGGCCGTCACGCTGGCTCGCCTCACGCTGGCTTGCCGTTCCGGCGGCTCTGCTCGTCCTGCTGCAACTGTCTCCGGACGCGGCGTTGGCGCAGGCGCCCGTATCGGTGGAGCGCAACCTGCCGCCGGCGGTCGCGGGCGGGGGAGGCGGCCTGCGCACCGCCGACGGCCCGGCAACTGACGCCGACGACACCCCGTTCGGCGTCGACATCACGGGCATCCGGCTTATCGGGCTGACCGATCCGGTGACGTCCGATCCCCCGGCGGGGATCACGTCATCGGGGGTGGAGGGGCTGGACCGGCGGCGCATCGCCGACGCGCTCGACCCGTTCCTCGGCCAGCCCCTCTCGCGCAGGCGATTGGCGGAGGTCCAGGCAGCCCTCGCCAAAGCCTATCGCGAGGCCGGGCGGCCGTTCGTCTCGGTCACCGCCCCGCCCCAGGAGATCACCAAGGGCGTGCTGCAACTCCGCGTTCTGCCCTTCCGGACCGGGGAAGTCCGCGTCAGGGAGGCGGACGGCACTCCGGCCGCCGCCGGTCTTGCCGACGCCGTGCGGGCACCCAGCGGCGCGCTGATTGAGGCCGACCGGATTTCCGAGGACCTCGACTGGCTGAACCGTTTCCCCTACCGCCAGTTGAACGGGGTCTTCGAACCGGGGTCCGATCCGGGGGCCAGCGACCTGACGCTGGAGATCACCCGCCGCCGGCCATGGCAGGCCTTCGCCGGCCTGTCCAACACCGGCAGCCTGCGCAGCCGGAGTCTCGACCGCGTCTTCATCGGCTTCGCCGCCGGCTTCGAGTCCCTCAACGATCTCACCCTGTCCTACCAGCTGACCGGCAGCCGCGACGCGGTGTCCGATCCCGGCTCCCTGAGGCTGTCGGGAAGCCGGCGGCCGTCCTACGCCAGCCACGCCGGGCGGATCATCATCCCGACCTTCGCGCGGCAGGCGCTCAGCCTGACCCCCAGCTTCGTCGCCACCTCCCAGGACAGCGCCGGCGGTCTTCTCACCATCCGCAACACCACCGTCGAATTGCCGATCCTCTACCGCTCGGCGCTGTCCAACATCGACGGAAGGCTTGCCGGATGGGGGGACCTGTACGGGGGGGTGACGCCGAAATGGCTGTCGCGCAAGGCGCTGAGCCAGGGAACGGCGCTTGCCGACGGGGCCGCCGGGGTGTTCGACCTGACGGTCGGCTGGGGGGGCTCCTGGCTTCAGGCCGGCGGCGGTTCGACCATCGTCGACCTCCGCGCCGTGGTCAACCGGGCCGGCTTGGTGCCCGGCAACAGCCGTGCGGCATGGAACAGCTTTTCCAACGGCCGCGTCGAGGAGGCCGATTACGCCTACCTCTATGGAGTGTTCAGACGGGAGACTCCGCTGACCGGCGTGCCGTGGCTGGGCGACCTCTCCTGGAACGCCGAGATCACGGGCCAGCTGGTGGACAGGGCGCTGCCGGAAACCGAACAGCTCGCCATCGGCGGGCTGTACGCCACCCGTGGGTACACGCTGAACGACGGCAGCGTCGATTCCGGTTTCGTGCTGCGCAACGAGGTGCGGCTGCCGCCCTTCGCCGTCCTGGGCCGTTTCGGCGCGACCGGGATCGGCCCGGTGGAGGACGCCGCTTCTCCCTTTGCGTTTCTCGACGTCGGGCACGGCCACAACCACAATGTCGGTACCCTTCGGAGCATCGGCGAACGCGCCGACACCACGCTGGTGGGGTTGGGGGCCGGCGTCGATTACACGCTGGGGCAGATGCTGCAAGCCGGCATGAATGTCGGCGTGGCGCTCACCGATGGGCCGGAAACCAGCCGCGGCACTCTGACCGCTCAGGCCAGGATGCTGGTTTCCTTCTGACGGACCTGTTCCGGCCCGCGTTTCACCCGAAACGGGCGCGCGGCCATCGCGGCGTTCAAACCGGATGGCCTCCGGAAAACCCGGCGCCCTTCAATCCGTTCGTGGTTCGACAACCTATCGCCGTCCGAACAGACGCTCGATGTCGGCCAGCTTCAGCTCCACATAGGTGGGGCGGCCGTGGTTGCACTGGCCGCTGTGGGGGGTCGCCTCCATCTGGCGCAGCAGGGCGTTCATCTCCTCCACCCCAAGCGCGCGGCCGGCGCGCACCGAGCCGTGGCAGGCCATGGTGCCGCAGACGTCCTCCAGCCGCTCCTTCAGCGACAACGCGTCCCCCAGCTCGGCCAGCTCCTCGGCGAGGTCGCGGACAAGGCTCTTGACGTCGGACTGGCCGAGCAGCGCCGGCACCTCCCGCACCAGCACGCAGCCGGGGCCGAAGCCCTCCACCGCAAGGCCAAGCTCGGCCAGTTCGGCGGCGCGGCCCAGCAGGCGGTTGGCCGACGGCTCGTCCAGCTCGACCAGTTCGGGAATCAGCAGGGCCTGGCGCTTGACGCCGCCCTCCAGCAGCGCGGCCTTCATCCGCTCGTAGACCAGACGCTCGTGGGCGGCGTGCTGGTCGACGATGACGATGCCGTGGGCGGTCTGCGCCACGATGTAGGTGTTGTGGACCTGCGCCCGCGCCGCGCCCAGCGGGTGGCTGTCGAGCGGCGGGGCGTTGGCCGGGGCGGGGGCGTATTCCGGCGGGCGCGCCGCCGGGGCGAAGCCCGACAGGCGGCCCTGCAAGGGCGGCAGGCCGCTCTGGTAAGGCGCCTGGAAGGCGGCCGAGCGCTCGGCCAGCCCGCGCGGCACCGCCGAGGACGGCTGGCCCGCGCTGCCGCCCCAGGAGCCACCGCCCCACGACCCGCCACCGCCCCACGACCCGCCACCGCCGCCCCGGTTGTAGGGGAGGGGGGAGGGGGTGAAGGCGCCGTCCGGGGTGCCGCCGTCCTCCGGTCTTTCCGGCCGCAGGGCGCCCAGAGTCGCCAGCCCGACCGTGGTCGAGGCGCGGTGGCCGGCCTCGGCCAGCGCGTGCTTCAGCGAGCCGACGATCAAGCCGCGCACCAGCCCCTGGTCGCGGAAGCGCACCTCGGCCTTGGCCGGGTGGACGTTCACGTCGACCTCCTGCGGGTCGATCTCCAGGAACAACGCCAGCAGCGGGTGGCGGTCGCGCGGCAGGAAATCGGCGTAGGCCGCGCGGACCGCGCCGACCATCAGCTTGTCGCGCACCGGGCGGCCGTTGACGAACAGATGCTGGTGGCGCGCGGTCGGGCGGTGCAGGGTCGGCAGGCCGATCCAGCCGGCGAGCGTCACGCCCTCGCGCACCGCCTGGACCGGGACGGCGTTCTCCTGGAAGTCGCGCCCCATCAGGGCGCCGAGCCGGGCCAGCCGGGCGTCGAGCAGGTCGCCCTGCGCCGCGCTCAGCCGAAGGCCGCTGCGCCCGCCGTCCGACAGGGTGAAGGCCACGCCGGGATGCGCCATCGCCAGCCGCTCCAGGCAGTCGGCGATGTGGTCGTATTCGGTGCGCGGCGCCTTCAGGAACTTCAGCCGGGCCGGCACGGCGGCGAACAGGTCGCGCACCTCGATCCGCGTCCCGGCGGCGAGCGCGGCCGGCTGCGGCGTGCCCTTGAGGCCGGCGTCCACCGTCAGGCTCCAGGCGCTGTCGGCGCCGCGCGGGCGGCTGGTCAGGGTCAGGTGGCTGACCGCGCCGATGGAGGGCAGGGCCTCGCCCCGGAAGCCCAGGGACCGGATGTCGAGCAGGTCGTCGCCCGGCAGCTTGGAGGTGGCGTGGCGCTCGACCGCCAGCGACAGCTCGTCGGGCGTCATGCCGCAGCCGTCGTCGGTGATGGTGATCAGCGACTTGCCGCCGTCGCGCACCACCACGTCGATGCGGGTGGCTCCGGCGTCGAGCGCGTTCTCCACCAGCTCCTTCACGGCGGCGGCGGGACGTTCGACCACCTCGCCGGCGGCGATGCGGTTGACCAGGGTTTCGGGCAGGAGACGGATCGGCATGTGTGCAGATATAGTGGCTCCGCCCGTCGGGAGCCACCATCTTCGGCGAAGGCCCGGTCCGCCTACACGCCCTTCCAGGCGCGGATGTAGTCGATCAGCTTGCGCTCGTAGAAGGGCTGCGGGCTCTGGTAGCGGGCGACGAGGCCGGTCTGCTCGTTCATCTTCACGACCAGCCCGCGGCACGACACGTTGACCGGATCGTTGCCCAGGTCGAAGACCATGTGGAAGTCGAACTGCTGCTTGGCGATCAGGTCGCCGTCATAGGGGCGGATGCGGAAGGATCCGAGCGCGAACTCCTCCGGCGTGTACTCGTGATGGTCGATCACGATCATCGGCGGAGCCGCCGGCCGCTCGCGCTGCGCTGCCCCCGAGGAGCCCGACGCCGCGGCGGATTTCCCGCCACCGGTGATTTTCGACAGCCACGACATGAAGCCCGACGCCCCTTTCCAGAAGCTTTAACCTTACCGATACGGTGCAACAGTTTTCGGGAAATTTCGTTTAGTAACGGTTAATGGTTTGCCCCTATTGGGCGATCGATGATTTTCCGTGCCAATCCGTGCGGCAACCGGCAAATCCGGGCGCTTATGTCGCATGCCGGGACGGCATGGCCAACATGCGGACATCTTGGGCTCGACAGGCTCGTCATCACCCCGTGCGGGGCCTAGGATTTCCCATCGGCCCGTCTTGTCTTTGCACGCGAGAGCACGGGCGTGTGCGAATTTTTGCACGTGCGAAGACGTGCCGGTGCCGGCACGAATCCCGCGCGGTCGCCGGACCGGCGCCGCGCCCGGAAAGGGAGGAACCGCCGTGATGAACCGCACCATCGGGGACTTGGTTCGCAACCATCGCATCGTCGCCCTGCCGCCGCAGGCAAGCGTCCGCGACGCCGCCCGCCACATGAAGGCGGAGCATGTGGCGTCCATCGTCGTCACCGGGGCGGACGCATGCGCCGCCGGCATCTTCACCGAACGCGACCTGACCGACCGCGTCGTCGCCGACGGGCTGGATCCCGACGCGACTCCGCTCTCGGCCGTGATGACGCCGTGTCCGGTCACCACCAGCCCCGGCACCACGGTGGGGGATGCGCTGCGCTGCATGGCGACCAACGCCCTGCGCCATCTGCCGGTGGTGGAGCAGGGGCGGGTGGTCGGCATCGTGTCGATGCGCGATTTCGTCGGGGAGGAACTGGCCGTGCTCGACCGCGAGAAGGCCGTCATGGACCATCTGACCGAGACGCTGTGAGGCGGCCGGTCGCGGTTTCGCGACGGCGTCAATCGGGGGCGGCCCATCCGCGCCGATGGCGCAGGATCGGGACCGGGATCGGCCGGGCTTGTGCTACCGTCGCGGACGGGATGTCCCCGTCCGATGGAGGTGGCGCGATGGCACGATTGCCGGCGATCCTGGATTTTGCCGCCGAGGCGGCGGACCCCGGCCGCTACGCCATGCTCGACGGCGGGTGGTCGCTCGCCATCGCCGACGTGGTCGGCAGCACCCGGCTGGCCGGCGAGGGGCGTCACCGCGACGTGAACTTCGTCGCCGCCGCCGTGGTCGCCGTGCTGTCGCAGGCGATGCGGGTGGGGGAGGAGCCGGTCGCCTGCCAGTTCGGCGGCGACGGCGCCATCGCCGCCGTGCCGCCGGGGCGGGAGGCGGAGGCGCGGTCGGCGCTGGCGGCCCTGGCCCATTGGTCGGGCGGGACGATGGACGTGCCGTTGCGGGTCGGGATCGTCCCGGTCCAGGCCCTGCTCGACCAGGGGCTGGAGGTGCTGGCGGCGCTGCATGATCTCGGCAACGGCAACGCCTTCGGCCTGTTTCTCGGCGCCGGGGTGGTGGCCGCCGATTCCTGGGTGAAGGACGACGCGCGCTGGCGGCTGGCCCCGGCGGCCGGTCCGCTGCCGGGGTTGGACAATGTCTCGTGCCGCTGGAATCCGGTGAAGCCGCGCCGGGGCACCGTGCTGTGCGTCATCGTCGACGCGGTGGATGAGGGGCCGGCCGGGCTGGCGGCGCTCGCCCGGATTCAGGGGGCCATCGAGCGCATCGTGCCGACGGCGGGGGCCGCCCCGCTCGGCACCGGCGAGCGGCTGGCGATGCATTGGCCGCCGGCGTGGCGCTCGCTGCTGATGGAGGCGCGTGGCGGCCGGCCGGGCGAGGCGCTGTGCCGGGTGGCGGGCGCGCTGGTCAAATCCGGCATCCTGTGCGCGCTGATGCGGTTCGGGCTGAAGCTGGCGAACTTCGATCCGGAGCATTACCGCCGCTCGATGGCGCGGCGTTCCGACTTCCGCAAATCGGCCGGCGGGCCGCGCATGGTGCTCGACGTCACCGGGACGGAGGCGGCGGACATCGAGCGGCTGCTGTCCGAGGCGGCCGAGGCGGGGGAGGTCGATTACGGCGTCGCGCTGGCCGACGCGACGACGGTCACCTGTCTGGTCGGCGATTTCGCGACCGACCGTCATGTGCATTTCGTCGACGGCGCCGGGCTGGGTTTCTGGCGGGCCTCGGTGATGCTGAAGGCGATGAAGGCCGGGCGAAAGGTGATCGCCCCGCGCCGTCTGGCCGAAACGCCGCGCTAGATCGGATCGCGTGAAGTCGGAAGCGATTTGAAGCGTGAATCCGATCGCCAAACACAAAGCTATGGCATCGTGCGCTTCATATGAAACGCACGATGCCACAGGCGCCGCCGCGGCCTGACGGTTCACGTTCAAGCGGCTCGGGCCCGGACGGCTCGGGCCGGAATGCTCTCCCCTTGCAAGCCGCGCGGGGGCAGGCTCGAGAACGGCGTCCGTGCGCCTGTGCGAAAAACTGTCCGGCCGGAGGCTGTTCGTTTCCGGCCGCCGCCGGCCGTCACACCCGGCCGTAGACGCGGCGGCGTTCCACCTCGTCGTCGGTGACGATCTCGGTTCCCACCGGCCAGAGGGCGAGCAGCGCCAGCTTCAGATGCGCCCAGGCGAAGGGCAGGCCGATGATGGTGATGGCCAGACCGGCGGCGGCGACCAGATGGCCGAGCGCCAGCCACCAGCCGGCCAGCACGAACCAGATCACGTTGCCGATGAAACCGACGCCGCCGGTGCCGATGTCTTCGCGGCCACGGAACTCATCGCGGCGGACGGCGGTTTGCCCAAAGGGAAGCAGCGTGTAGCGGGCGATGGTCACGGCGGAGCGCGCCCAGGGAATGCCGATGATGGACACCGCCATCAGAACGGCGGCGAGCAACCAGCCGAGCGCCATCCAGATGCCGCCGGTGACGACCCACAGGACGTTGAGGACAAAGCTGACCAGAGGCATGAGGGGGGTTCTCCTTTCGCCGCAGATGTGGGGATGGCGAGAGCCCCCGACCAGATGCGGTGACGCGAAAGAAGTGGGGAACCGTCGCTTTCGGCGGCTTGAAGGGGACCGGTTCGGTCCACAAATCGAAGATCAGGCAACGTGACGACACATCCGGGCGGGTGTTCCGACGGCGGAGCGCCCGGTCCCGGATCCCACGGATCGGAGGCCGCATGAACGAGGCATTGAACACCGACTCCGGCGCCGAGGCGCCGAACCGGCCGGCCGAGGGCGAATCGCTGTCCCCGGTGGTCGCCGCCATTCTCGGGACCGCCGTCGCGGCGGCCGCCAAGCGGGGGGAAGCGGGCGACGTCGTCCGCGGGCTGATCGCCGGCCTGCGGGTGCTGCGCGCGACCGTCGAGGAGGAGGCCGGCTACACCATGGCCGCCGCCGTCGACACCGCGATCCGCACCCGGCTGCTGGTCGACAATCTGGCCAAGCTGCGCACCACCGGCCAGGAGCCGGAGGCGATCCCGATTCCCCTGCCGGGGCCGGGCGCGACCGCCGCCGCCGCGATCTTCGAGAGCGCGGCCGAATCCTGCCTGACCGTCAACGCCCACGCCGAGGACAACGGCCCTCTGGAGCACGCGGTCTTCGCCTTCACCACCCAGCTTCTCCAGCAGCTTGGCGGCGCTCCGGAATGGCGCTGCCTGGCCGGCGAGTTGCGGCGCGAGCCGGGCGACGACCAGGACGGCGAGGCCGAAACCGAGGTGACCCTGCACTGACCGGCCACGCCGGCCACGGCCGGCGGCCCATTCCTGTCACGGGACGTTAAGGTTTATGGCCAATTTATCGAACGGGACGAACGGCTTCGGCCTCCGCTAGGGTGGGATTCGGCGATGGGGCCTTCCCATCGCGGAATCGCCAGCCGGGGGATCCCGCTCTTGTTCTTCCACTCCACCCCCTCCGTCACCCGGCCCACGCCCATCCGGTCTTCGGTGTTCATGCCGTCGCGCGCGGACGGGACGGCCGGCGACCCCTGGGGCCGGCGGGTGATTTTCCTGCATCCCGGCAAGGGCGCCTGGTGGCGGCTGCTGCACAGCGTGCCTCCGGGCCAGGAGTGGATGACCGTCCCCGCGCCCGGCGACGCGCTGCGTCCGCTGCTGGTCGAGCGCGCCGGGCGCAAGCCGGTGCTGGTGGCCGGCGTGCTGACCGCCGCCGCCGCGCTGGGCGCCGCTCTCGACCATCCGGAAACGGTCGGCGGGGTGATGATCGTCGACGATGTCGGGGCGGAATCGGCGCTGCGCCGGCGCCTGAACGCGATGGCCGCGCTGATCGGCCTGCCGATGGACGGCCATGGGCTGGGGGCGCTGGAACCGGAGCTGTCGGCCCTGCGGGTGCCGGTGACCCTGATGCAGGGCAGCGCGCCGGCCGGGGTCATGCCCGTGCTGGAAAGCGGCCTGACCGGCTGCCGGACCCTGACCGTGGTCGCCGTGCCGGACGCCGCCGCGGTGCGTCCGCGCACCCACGCGCCGGATCTGCGCAACGCGCTGGCTGCGCTGATCGCGGCTGTGGAGCGGGCGCGGATGTAGCGCCGGGGCGAGGAAGGCGAGGCGAGGGAGGCTGGGCGAAGGGGGATGGGCCGCCGCGTCAGGCGGGGATCAGCTTGTAGGCCATGGCGTTCATGACCGCCTGGGTCGCGTTGCTCGCCTTCAGCGTGTCGCGTGCCTTGTCCGTCTGCCTCCCGACCGCCTTGGCGGAGATGCCCAGCTGATGGGCGATCTGCTTCGCCTGATACCCCGCGCCGAGCCGGCGCAGGCATTCCTTCTCGAGATCGGAAAGGGGTATGAGGGTCGAAGCCCAGCTTTTGCGGACCTGGATGTCGAAGGCACGGCAGATCGCCTGGATGGTGGCGGCGTGTTCCTGCCAGATCCGATCGAACTCGCTCCACCCCATGTTCGGAGCGTGAAGACCGAAACCGCCGCCGCTCAGATTGTCGTTGAAGCGGAACGGCAGGGAAACCCCCGTCATCACGCCGTATTTCCAGTCGATCGCGAGCGAGCGACGCGTCGCCTCCTGCGTGATCTCGGCTATGCGCTGCGTGTCGCTCCACAAGATGGGCGTGCGCTCCCTCTGAACCGCCTGGACGCAGTAGTCGGCGGCCAGCCCTTCCTTCTCCTTCTCCCTCAGGTAATCCTTCGCGTAACTGCAACGGTAGATGTTCGTCAACTGCGGGGCGAGCAGGGACGCCTTGCTGCCATACATCACCCGGAGAATCCCGAACCCCTCCAGGTGGCGGTGCAGCGCCGCCCACAGCTCGTCGAATGATGTGGCGCGGCGGAAATCCTCGATGGCGGCGCCGAGGACTTTGTTGGCGTGCGGGGGTCTTGTCATGGCGCTCCTGTCTGGAGAGAGGGGCTGCACGGTTCCGGAAGGGCAACGCGTCGGCCCCCATGGCCAAAGCTGCCTTCCGGTCAGTGAATTCTCCATTCCACACCATCGGGATGGCGCACGCGATCAAAGGCACTCCGCGCCTTTCCTTGGTGGAAAATCGCCGATTACGCGGGGTTTGAGCATCGCTCAAAGCATCTGGCCCATGGATTGCCCCTCACTTCAACCGGGAAAATTCCCGGTTGAAGTGAGGGCGGTGGAAAATTCAAATGAACGCACCAACCATCGCATGGGTGCGCATCATGAAGCGTAGAAATATCGCCGCAGCTCTGGCGTTTTCCGTCTTTTCCTTTGCCGGCGCCGCAGTCGCTGGGGAATATCAGTGCACCGTTTACTGCGTTGGACCGTCCGGATCCACGTCCGTCACCATTCGCGCCGGTTCCGCGTCCGAGGCGGCCTCGATCGTGGACCGCCAGGGCCACGCGATCTGCAAGGCCGCGGGGCATCAGGCCGCCACGTCGCAGACCATGAGCTCGTCGCAGTGCCGGTAACGGGCTGGGCTGCTCCGGTTCGCTTTACCGGACAAGCTTGACTCGTGACCACGGCCGGGCATGCGGGGCCGCGACGGGCCCGCACGCCCGGTCGGGGGCAGCGGAACAAATCATCGAATCAATTTTGTGGCGACCACGATCGGCTTTCCTGGTGGTGCCGTGCTGACCGCAGCGGTCCTGGGCCAGGCGGTCAGCGAAAAAGCGGCGTGATCGGATTCCGCGTCGCCCGCGATCTCCCGTAGGCACGACGCGAAGCGTGGCTCCCTCCAGCGCCCCGCCCTTGCGGTGGAGGGAACGCCTCCGGTCCGACCGATGCCTCGAACCCATGCTTTTCAGAAGCCATTGCCCAAGAGGGGTGTGCCGTGCCGGATCCCAAATCCTTGATTGCCTCGTGTTTCCTGTGCGCCGGCTTGATGGTCGCGATGCCGGCCCAGGCCAAATGGACGTCCGAAGCGGAAGTCTGCAAGACCAAGAACATGCCGGCCGGCTGCCTTAAAATGGTGACGTCGAAGGGCTTTTTCGTCAAGTGGGGCGGGCAGATGACCGAACTCGACATGACCAGGAAGGGAGAATTCACCGGCAACGCGAAGGTTCGCATCACATGGATCAGCGATGGCACCAGCTATCGGTGCGGGCAGATCGTCCAATTCAATTACTTCAATGACTTGAAGGATCTGACGGCCTTGTCCCCGGCGATGCGCAAATGTTGACGCGGCCGCGACCGGCCCGTCACCGACGCCGGTCATGGTGACGAGGTCCGGATGACGAGCATCCTCTCCCGGGGGCCGGGAGAGGATGGGCGGGGGCGAGGCTCCGGAAATCGTCGCCGCTGCGGCGGGAAGCGTCAGAGGCTCTGGGCGGTCAGGGCGGCCTGGGTGCGGTTGCGCACGCCGAGATGCCGCAGGATCGCGGTGACGTGGACCTTCACCGTTCCTTCGGTCAGCCCCAGTTCGTGGGCGATCTGCTTGTTGGACTTGCCGTCGCGCAGGCGGGTCAGCACGTCGCGCTGGCGCGGCGTCAGCTGGTCGCCGTGACCGTTGCCGAAACCCGCGCCCTCGTCGGTCGCCGGCTCGGCTCCAAGGCCATGATGGCCGGCGACGCTTCCGGTGTCGAGACGGTCGCCGCTGCGGATCGCCTGTTCCGGCAGATAGATGCCGCCGGCCAGGACCAGTTGCAGGGCGCCGAGCAGCACCTTGGCGCTGGAGGATTTCGGGATGTAGCCGGCCGCCCCGTTCTCGAGCGCCGCCAGCAGGTCCGACCGCCGTTCCGAACCCGATACCACGACCAGCAGGGCCTTCGGCAGCCGCGCGTGGATGCCCCCGAGAGCATCGAAGCCCGTCCATCCCGGCATGCCGAGATCGAGCAGGATGAGATCGTAATCGACCGACCCGTCGCACAGCGCGTGCACCTCGTCGTAGGTGCTGGCCTCGAAGAAGGTCATATCGTCGTCGAATTGCGCCAGCAGCCGGCGCAGACCATCGCGGAACAACAGGTGATCGTCGGCGATCAGCACATTCATCGCTGGCATGTCCCGAGTGAAGCGTCGATGGGGTGCCGGATTGGCCGGGCCGGACGGCCCATGGCGTTCACATAAGGACCCTCGATTCCGTGCAGTAGTGCGCTTTTGGTCTTAGGCCGGACCCCGTATGCCCGCCCAGCCGCACCGAGGGGAGCGAGGTGAGGGGGGCCGGACCGCGCGGCCCCCACCCTCATCGTCCGTTCCGCCGGCCGTCCTCAGACGGTCGCGGCGATGCCCGCTTCGGCGGTCTGGTCGCCGATGCCGTTGTTGAGCGCCCAGATGGCGGCCTGGGTGCGGTTGGAGGCGTTGATCTTGCGCAGCAGGCTCTTCAGATGAACCTTCACCGTCGCCTCGGTGATGTGCAGGTGGTTGGCGATCATCTTGTTGCTGTTGCCGTTCAGCAGGCAGCGCAGGATCTGCACCTCGCGCTGCGACAGCCCCTTGCGGCGGGTCGGCAGCTCGGCGCCCATATCCTCGGTGCGGCCGCTGACCAGCAGCTCGGCCAGATGGGTCGGGAACACCTTCTCGCCCATCATCACCAGCTTCAGCGACTGCATCAGCGCCTCGCAGGCGATGTCCTTCAGCAGGTAGCCGCCGGCGCCGGCGCCCAGCGCGGCCGACAGGCGGCGGGTGTCCAGGTCGGTGGTCAGGATGACCGTCTTGATGTGGGGATGCTCCTCGCGCAGCACCCGCATCGCCTCGACCTCGTCGTCGACGCCGCTGGGCAGGTCGACCAGCAGCATGTCGATGCCGTCCGGACCGATCGCGTTCATCGGCGCGGTGCCGTCGCGCAGGCTGCCGGCCTCGCCGACGACATGGAAGGGGGTGCCTTCGAACAGACGCTTCATGCCCTCACGGAAAAGCTTGTTCGCATCGATGAGGAAAACGTTGATGGCATCCATGGCCGCTGCCCACCTGCTGTTTCGTTCCGAGCGTCGCGCCGGGTGGCGCTTCGGTGTCATCCCCGTCCGTTCCCTGGAACCGGCTTGCGCCTGACCGTTCGGTTTCGGGGGTGCCACGATCTGCACTGAACATACCCCCGATTTGCGCTTCAAAAAATTTCTCTAAGGTAAAATTCGCGTCTCGCAATGGGCATATGCCCTAAGCCAAGATAAGACCAGGCTCTGAACAAAAATACGACCAGAGTATCTGTGGGAATAATGGTCTGTGACAGAAAAGGGATTTTCTGAAAATCTCTGAAATTCATCTATGATGCGTTCGGTGAAGGGAGGTGAATGATTTATCGGCCTCGCGGTCTAGGGCGTCGATGGCGTGTTTGGGCGGTTGGGTGATGACGGCATAGACCATCGGTTCGGCCGTTCGTCAGGGTGGGGCGGGCTGGCGGCGTGCCGGGGGGCGCTCTCGCGGATGGGCTTCGGTCGCGGCGCGCGCGTGCTATATAGCGTGCCGCCGCAAGAGAAAGCTTTCCCATGTCCGATTCCTTCGACGACGATCCGCTCAGCCACGCCGCACCCGCCGCACCCGCTGCCGGGCCGACGCCGGCGCAACGCTTCGCCTATCTCGACGGGCTGAACCCCTCGCAGCGCGCGGCGGTCGAGGCGCTCGACGGGCCGGTGCTGGTGCTGGCCGGGGCGGGAACCGGGAAGACGCGCGTGCTGACCACCCGGCTGGCGCATCTGCTGATGACGCGCCGGGCGGCGGCCTTCCAGATCCTGGCGGTGACCTTCACCAACAAGGCCGCCCGCGAGATGCGCGAGCGCGTCGCCCACCTCGTCGGGATCGAGCCGGAGGGCTGGTGGCTCGGCACCTTCCACGCGCTGGCCGCCCGCATCCTGCGCCGTCACGCCGAGCTGGTCGGGTTGAAGTCGAACTTCACCATTCTCGACACCGACGATCAGGTCCGCCTCATCAAGCAGCTGCTGGAGGCGGAGAACATCGATTCGAAGAAATGGCCGGCCCGCCAGGTGCTGGGCGCCATCGAGCGCTGGAAGGACCGCGGCCTGACTCCCGACCGGCTGGACGACCGCGACGGCGGCGACGTCGCCGGCGGCCGGGTGGTGGCGATCTACCGCGCCTACCAGGAGCGGCTGCGCACGCTGAACGCCTGTGACTTCGGCGACCTGCTGCTGCACAATCTGGCGATCTTCCAGGGCCACCCCGACGTGCTGGCCGAGTACCACCGCAAGTTCAAGTATCTGCTGGTCGACGAGTATCAGGACACCAACGTCGCCCAGTATCTCTGGCTGCGGATTCTTTCCCAGGCGCACAAGAACATCTGCTGCGTCGGCGACGAGGACCAGTGCGTGGTCGAGGGCACGCTTATCCGGATGGCCGACGGCTCGGAGCGGCCCGTCGAGGCGATCCGGGTCGGGGATGCCGTGCGGTCCGCGCAGGGCGGCGGCCTTTTCGGTGCGTCGACGGTGACGCGGACCCATCGGCACGACTGGTCGGGCGATCTGGTGGAGATCGAGCTGGACGACGGCACCCGCCTGACCACGACGCCGGAGCACCGCCACTTCGCCGGCTACCGGCTGGGAACGGCGCCGCAGCTTCATTTCACCTATCTGATGCACAAGCAGGGCTTCGGGTTCCGCCTGGGCACGTCGCAGACCTACACCCGAGGGCAGGCTTCCCCGGTCATCGGCTATGAGCTCCGCTGCCGGCAGGAGCATGCGGATGCGGTCTGGATCCTGGCGACGCACGAGAGCGAGAACGACGCGCGCTATCTGGAATACACCCTCTCGCTGAGGCACCGCATTCCGACCTTTCCCTTCGTCGCCCGCAAGGGGGGATCGACGGGCGGCCTCGTTCACGACCAGTCGATCCTGGACCGGCTGTTCGGCGAGATCCCGACGGAGGAGGCCGGCGACCACCTGCTCGGGCTGTACGGGCTTTCCCGCGCCTGTCCCCATTACCGGCCGCAGAGCCACGCCGGCCGGCGTCGCAACGTCACCGTCACTTTGTGCGGCGGCAGCGGCGGCCGGCCGCGGCACCGGATCTCGATCATCGGCAGCGACCCCGATGACGCCGCCGCGCTCCGCGGCATCGGCCTGTCCGTGCGTCCGGTGAAGAAGGGGCACGAGGGGTGGCGCCATGAGACGGTCATGGCGGATCTTTCCGATGTGATGGGCGTCGTGGACAAGGTCCGCCAAGTCTTCAAGGACGGGATCGCCCTCGTGCAGTTCGCCCGTTTCGGCAGCGGGGCCGGCCCTGCGGAGGACGAGGCGGAACGGGAGGCCGACGATGGAGGCGTCGCGGTTCTGGACCGTCCGTCCGTCCGCACCCGTTCCAGCCTGCCGATGATCCCGGCCGGGTCCGTCCGGACGGGCATGTCGATGTTCCGGGGTGACGGCACGCTGGCGACCGTGCGGTCGGTCCGGACGAGCCGGGGCGAGGTGGCCGTCCACGACCTCGACGTCGAACGGACGCACAACTTCATCGCCAACGGCATCGTGACGCACAATTCGATCTACGCGTGGCGCGGCGCGGAGATCGGCAACATCCTGCGCTTCGAGACCGACTTCCCCGGCGCCACCATCGTGAAGCTGGAGCAGAACTACCGCTCCACCGGGAACATCCTGGCCGCCGCGTCGGGGCTGATCGCCCACAACCAGGGGCGGCTCGGCAAGACGCTGTGGACCCAGGCCGACGGCGGCGAGCCGATCCGCGTCAAGGCGGTGTGGGACGGCGAGGAGGAGGCGCGCTGGGTCGGCGAGGAGATTGAGAACCTCCAGCGCAAGGGCGTCCCGCTGTCGCAGGTCGCCGTGCTGGTGCGCGCCGGCTTCCAGACCCGCGAGTTCGAGGAGCGCTTCATCACGCTGGGGCTGCCCTACAAGGTGCTGGGCGGCCCGCGCTTCTACGAGCGGCAGGAAATCCGCGACGCGATGGCCTATTTCCGGGTCGTCAACTCGCCCGACGACGACCTCGCCTTCGAGCGCATCGTCAATCTGCCCAAGCGCGGCGTCGGCCCGGCCGCCATGCAGTGCCTCTACACCGCCGCCCGCGCGCGCGGCGTTCCGCTGACCGAGGCCGGCTGGGCGCTGACCGAGACCGACGAGCTGAAGCCGAAGCTGCGCGCCACCCTGCGCGGCCTGCTTCAGGACTTCTTCCGCTGGCGCGCGCTGATGGCGACGCTGCCGCACACCGATCTGGCCCGCATGGTGCTGGACGAGAGCGGCTACACCCGCATGTGGCAGGAGGACAAGACCCCCGAGGCCCCCGGCCGGCTGGAGAACCTGAAGGAACTCGTCACCGCCATGGCGGAGTTCGAGAATCTGCCGGGCTTCCTGGAGCATGTCGCGCTGGTGATGGAGAACGCCGAGGCCGCCGGCATCGACCAGGTGACGGTGATGACCCTGCACGGCGCCAAGGGGCTGGAGTTCGACCGCGTCTTCCTGCCCGGCTGGGAGGAGGGGGTGTTCCCCAACCAGCGCGCGCTCGACGAGACCGGCATCGCCGGTCTGGAGGAGGAGCGGCGGCTGGCCTATGTCGGGCTGACCCGTGCCCGCAAGCGCGCCTATGTCAGCCATGCCGCCAACCGCCGGCTCTACGGCAACTGGGTCAGCGCGCTGCCCTCGCGCTTCGTCGACGAACTGCCGAAGGACAATGTGGAGGCCGAGGCGGCGACCGGCCTGTTCGCCGGCGGCGGGGCGACCGGCTATCGCGACGCGGCGGGCAGCTTCGGTGGCGCCGCCGGGGGGGCATTCGGGGGAGGCGGCTTCCAGTTCCGCGGCTCGACCCGGCAGGCCCCGGCGCCGAAGACCATCACGCTGGACCAGGGGGCCTACGCGGTCGCTCCGCGCGAGCGTCCCGACGCGCCCTTCGTTAGGGGCGCCCGCGTCTTTCATCAGAAGTTCGGCTATGGCACGGTGATCGCGGTGGAGCAGGACAAGCTGGCGATCGAGTTCGACCACTCGGGAACCAAGAAGGTGATGGACAGTTTCGTGGTGGCCGCCGACAAGGCGGGATGACAAGGCGGGATGAGGACGGGGTAAGGGCGGGGGTGCGGCGAAGGGTCCCCCTGTGACGCTCGTCACAGCGCCGCCCCGTCCCGGCGGCGCAGGCTTTTTCCGACGACCAACGGCCGGAGGAGCGGGATTCGTGTTCGGCAAGGGCAGCAGCAGTTACGAGGTGCAGTGCCGCCGCGACGGCCGCTGGCAGATCGAGGGCGCCTTCACCGACCAGGAGGCGGCGCTGTCCTGCGCCCGCTCCCGCCTTGCCGCCGGCGCGGTCGAGGAGATCAAGGTCGTCAAGTTCCGTTCGCTGGCCGGGCTCAGCCTGGAAACCGTCATCCTCAACAAGAAGGCGCCGGGGGTGGCGAGGAAGCCGATGGCGCTCGGCGGTTCGGCGGAAGGCGCGCCGCCGTGCCGGACCCTGGACGATCTGTGCGGCTTCGAAAGCCGGCTGGTGATCGGCCGGCTGCTCCGCCCCTTTCTCGACGCCCAGCGCATCACCCCGACCGAACTGCTCCATTCCTGGTCCAGCTTCCGCCGGCTCGACGAGCAGGGGGCGCTGCTCAGCGCGGCGATCCACGCCGTTGCCCGCCACCACGCCGACCTTCACGGCGTCGCGGTGCCGGCGCGGGTGAAGGAGCTGCGCGGGCTGGTCGACGCCGCCGCCGCCCGCGCGCGGGATTTCCTGGCGGAACGCAAGCGCCTGCCCGCCTTCGACGCGTTCGACCTTTCGGCGACCAGCCGCCGCATCGACGCGGCTGTGGGGGAAGGGGGGCACGACCCGCTGTTCCTGGCGCTGCTGACCCTGCATCTGGTGGAAGGCAACACGCCGTCGGGCAAGCTCGACATGCTGCTGGCCCTGATGCACGACGACGCCGAGGCGCGGCATCTGGCGCTGCTCGACGGGGTGGTCGCCGACATTCTCGGTTCCGCCGACACCCTGAAGGAGCTGCTGGGCGCGCAGCCGAGCCTCGCCATGGGGCTGTGCGCGCTGGCCGACGCCCTCCACGGCCGCGACCCCGATCCGGCGGGGGCCGCCCCGACCGCCGCCCTGCTGCGGGTGTGCGAACTGGCGCGGCAGGGGCGGGCGCCGCTCGGCCGGCTGGTCCTGCTCGACCGGCTGCACCGCGCGCTGGCCGGCGACCAGCCGCTCGACCGCCGCGATCCCAAGGCGGAGGCCATGCTGATCCAGACGGTGACCGAACGCCTGAAGGGCGCCGACGGGCAGTTGCTCGGCGGGACGGTCATGGCCAGGGCGCTCGACCGGCGGCTGCTGCGCCATCGGCAGGCCGTCCTGCGCGGGCAGGGAATGGACGACATCGCCGATCGGTTGTCGCCGGGGCGCTGAGCCGTTCCTGGGGCGGGTGTGGACGTGCGCGGGCGGGGCGGGCGGGGCGGGGCGGCCGCTCCCGCGTCCGGGCCGGAATGCGGCTGAGACGCTTGGACGCGATCCCCCATCGTGAATTTCTTTGAGTCTTCGTGTCGGCGTGGTTACAAACCGAACATACCGAGAGAGTCCTCCCCCGAAAGTTTCCGCCCATGTCCCGCACCCCGCTCTGGCGCATCGCGCTCGTCGTTCCCGAGGCCCACGCTCCGGCTTTCGCCGAGGCGGTGGGCGATCACGCCGATGCGGTCTCGACCTTCGAGCTGGAGGAGGACGGCGGCGACTGGCTGGTCGAGGCCACCGACCAGTCGCCCCCCGACGAGGCCCGCCTCACCGCCCGCGTCGCCGTGCTGGCCGAGGCCGTCGGCATCGAGGAGCCCAAGCTGATCGTCGAGCGTCTGCCGCCCATCGACTGGGTGTCGCACAGCTACCAGGGCTTCCCGCCGATCCGCGCCGGGCGCTTCTTCGTCCACGGCTCGCACCACGAGGGCACGGTCCCGGCCGGCAGCATCCCGCTGCTGGTCGACGCCGCGACCGCCTTCGGCACGGGGGAGCACGGCTCGACCAACGGCTGCCTCCAGGCGCTCGACCGGCTGTCGCGCCACCTGAAGCTGCCGCGCGGCGGCCGCCGCGGCGCGCTCGACATGGGCTGCGGCTCGGGCATCCTGGCGCTGGCGGTGGCCAAGCGCTGGCGGATTCCGGTCACGGCGGTCGACATCGACCCCGAGGCGGTGCGCGTCACCAAGATCAACACGGCGATCAACGGGATGAAGGGGCGCATCCGCGCCCAGGGCGGCGACGGCTACCACACCCGGCTGGTCGGCCGGCACAAGCCCTACACGCTGATCACCGCCAACATCCTGGCCCGTCCGCTTGCCCGCATGGCGCCGCAGCTCCGCCGCCACCTGAAGAAGGGGGGCTACGCCGTGCTCGCCGGGCTGCTGAACCGGCAGGAACGGCACGTCATCCAGGCCCACCGCAACCAGGGCCTGCGTCTGGTCGCCCGCATCCCGGTGGGGGAATGGACGACGCTCGTCGTCAAGCGCTGAGTCTTCGGGCGCCGGACCTTCGGGCCGCCGGGCGCCGGGCTCCCCGGCCGGGCTCCCCGAGCGTCAGGCCATTGAAATTTTCGGGCCGTTGAAACTTCGGGGGCTCGTTTCGACTTCCTCAGGGGTGCACGCTCTAGCACCCCAGAGGGAGACCACATGCTGAACCGCATCAAGGCGTTCTTCGAAACCCGCGAACCGCCGGAGCGGGACGAGGACGCCCTCCAGGCCGCCGCCGCCGCCCTTCTGGTGGAGGCCGCCCGCACCGACGACACCATCGCCGAGAGCGAGCGCGAGCGCATCCTCGCCGTCACCCGCCAGCGCTTCGGCCTGAGCGAGGAGGAGGCGCAGGATCTGCTCTCCGCCGCCGTGTTCGACACCGAGGACGCCTCGCCCTACCACCGCTACGTTTCCGTCATCCTGGAACGCTGCCCGCCCGACCAGCGGCTGTGGATCATCGAGATGCTGTGGGAGGTCGCCTACGCCGACGGCGAACTCCACGACCTGGAGGCCAGCCTGCTGCGGCGGATCGGCGGCCTGCTGCACGTCTCCGACTTCGAGCGGGGCGAGGCCCGCAAGCGGGTGGTGCGCCGGCTCGGCCTGCCCGACGACGCCGGTCTTCCGGTGTAGCGGACGCGCCGCCGCTTGCGTGCGTGGCGCGGGGTGTCCTAGCCTGGACGGACATGGCCGGCCACCGGCCTCCATTGTTCGAGGAAAAGCCCCGTGCCCAGCGCGTACCGCGGCGACGACGCCCTTGCGACCCTGTTGACCGAGGCCGGAACCGGCCGCACGCCCGCCGACATCCGCGCGCTGGTGGCCGGCGTGCTGGCGGCGCCGGAGGGCGAGGATCCGGCGGCGTGGCTGGCGCTGGTGGGAGAGGGCCTGCCGGACGCGCTGGCCGGACAGCTCCAGGCGCTCAAGGCGGATTTGGCCTCCGTTCCCGCCGCGCCGCGCCCCGACGCCGCCGCCCGGCTGGCCGCCCTGCGCGGCGCGCTGAAGCGCCGCTCCCTCGACGGCTTCGTCGTGCCGCGCGGCGACGAGCACCAGGGCGAGTATGTGCCGCCGCGCGCCCAGCGCCTGGCTTGGCTGACCGGCTTCAACGGCTCGGCCGGCAACGCGGTGGTCACCGCCGGCCGGGCCGCGATCTTCGTCGACGGCCGCTACACCATCCAGGTCCGCGCCGAGGTTCCCGCCGCCCTCTACGAATACCGGCACCTCGTCGAGGATCCCCTGTCCGACTGGCTGGTCGAGGCTCTGCCCGACGGGGGGCGGCTCGGTTACGACCCGTGGCTGCACACCGCCGGCTGGGTGGAGAAGCTGCGCCCGGTGCTGGAGCGCGCCGGCATCCACCTGATCGCCTGCGAGGACAACCCGCTCGATTCGGTGTGGGCCGACCAGCCGCCGGCCCCGCTGGCGCCGGTGGTGCCGCAGGACGCCGCCTTCACCGGCGACGATTCGGCCGGCAAGCGCGCCCGTCTCGCCGGTGAGCTGGCGGCCAAGGGCATCGCCGCCGCCGTGCTGACCCAGCCCGACAGCATCGCCTGGCTGCTGAACATCCGCGGCGCCGACGTGCCCTGCACGCCGCTGCCGCTGTCCTTCGCGATTCTGGCGGCGGATGGAGCGGTCGAGCTGTTCCTCGACCCGCGCAAGCTCGCCCCGCGCACCGTCGCCCATCTCGGCGACCGGGTCCGCGTCCGCCCGGTGCCGGAGTTCGGACCGGCGCTCGACGCCGTGGCGCGCGGCTCGGCGCGGGTCCTGGCCGACCCGGCCTCGACCTCGGCCTGGATCGTCGACCGCCTGCATCTGGCCGGCGCGAGGATCGAGCGCGACACCGACCCCTGCGCGCTGCCCAAGGCCTGCAAGAACGCGGCGGAACTGGCCGGCACCCGCGCCGCCCATGCCCGCGACGGCGCCGCGCTCGTGCGCTTCCTGCGCTGGTTCGCGACGGAGGCGCCGAAGGGCGGGCTGACCGAGATCGCCGTCGCCGACCGGCTGCTGGCCTTCCGGCGCGGCGGCGAGCGGTTCCGCGGCCTCAGCTTCGACACCATCGCCGGGGCGGGGCCGAACGGCGCCATCGTCCATTACCGGGTGACGCCGGAGACCGACCGGCGGCTCGACCCCGACAGCCTGTTCCTGCTCGACAGCGGCGCCCAGTATCTCGACGGCACCACCGACGTCACCCGGACGCTGGCGGTCGGCAGCCCCGGCCCGGAGATGCGCGACCGCTTCACCCGCGTGCTGAAGGGGCACATCGCCCTGTCCACCGCCCGCTTCCCGCAGGGCACGACCGGGTCGCAGCTCGACGCGCTGGCCCGCCTGCCGCTGTGGGCGGCCGGTCTGGACTACGACCACGGCACCGGCCACGGGGTCGGCAGCTTCCTGTCGGTGCATGAGGGGCCTCAGCGCATCTCCAAGATCGGCAACAGCGTCGCCCTCCAGCCCGGCATGATCCTGTCCAACGAGCCCGGCTACTACAAGACCGGCGCCTACGGCATCCGCATCGAGAATCTCGTGGTGGTCCAGCCGGTGGAGATCGCGGACGCCGAGCGCCCGATGCTGGGCTTCGAGCCGCTGACGCTGGCCCCGATCGACCGGACGCTGATCGAGGTCTCGCTGCTCACCGGCGAGGAGTTGGCCTGGGTCGACGCCTACCACGCCCGCGTGCGCGACGAATTGACCCCGCAACTCGACGCCGGGGACGCGGCGTGGCTGGCCGGGGCGACGGCGCCGCTGGCCCTCGGCTGAGAGTTGTATGACGGGTGCGAAACGCCGTGCGTTCCGGGAACGAATCTGGCAAGGTCCCGCGAACTCGGTAACCCGTTCTTTACCCGGCTGCTTCAGTGTGTCTGCGGGGATGACTTTTCTGCAAAGTTAGGGCATCACAGTCGGTACACCGATCAGGAAAGACGGCGCGGCGTTCCGCGCCGGGTGAGCGTAACGCCGGACATCCACCGGCAACGGACATATGCGGAGACGTCTAGATGAAGATCCTCGTCGTCGATGATTACGCCACCATGCGGCGCATCGTGCGGAACCTGTTGACCCAGATCGGCTACACCGACATCGACGAGGCCGGCGACGGCGTGTCGGCGCTGGCGAAGCTGCGCGAGAGCAAGTTCGGCCTCATCATCTCCGACTGGAACATGGAGCCGATGACCGGCCTCCAGCTCCTCAAGGAAATCCGCGCCGACGCCAAGCTGGCGCCGACGCCGTTCATCATGGTCACCGCCGAGAGCAAGACCGAGAACGTCATCGCCGCCAAGCAGGCCGGCGTGAACAACTACATCGTCAAGCCGTTCAACGCCGACACCCTGAAGCAGAAGATTCAGGCCGTCATCGGCGGTTGATTCGTCGTCGCTGGATCGAGCGGGGGACGGCCTAGGTGGGGGGAGTGGACAGGTTGGAGCAGCTTGCACAGCTGTCCGAGGAAGAGTTCGAGCAGATCGAAGAAGCGATCGCTCGGTCGACCAAGGGGCGGGCCTTTCTGCGTCGTCTCCATCGGCGGTCCCTCGGGGCCGCGACGGAAGAAGTCCGCGCGATGCTCCAGGAGTTCCGCACCTCCTGGAACCGTCAGAGCGAAGCGGTGGAGGCCGGCAAGCATGTCGGCGTCCTGCGGCGCGAACTGATGGAGATGGCGGCCTCCATCGAGCAGGCCCGGCGCGAGGTCGCGGCCCTGCGCCCGGCCGACGGCGGCGGCGACAAGATCCTCTCGGCAACCAACGAGCTGGATGCGATCGTGATCTCGACGGAGCGCGCCTCGTTCGAGATCCTGAACGCGGCCGAACGGTTGATGGACCTGTCCGGCAAGCTGCGCGGCGCCGGCGCCGATCCCGGCCTCTGCGGCGAGATCGACGCGGAGGTGAACAACATCTTCACCGCCTGCTCCTTCCAGGATCTGACCGGCCAGCGCACCAGCAAGGTGGTCAACGCGCTCCGTTACATCGAGCAGCGCGTCATCGCCATGATCAACATCTGGGGCGAGGATGGCCTGGCGGGCATCGCCGTGGCGGAGGAGCAGACCGACACGCGGCCGGACGCCCATCTGCTGAACGGCCCCCAGCTCGACGGCCACGGCGTCAGCCAGGCGGACGTCGACAGCATGTTCGACAGCCCGGCCCCGATGGTGGTCCCGGCGGCCGCTTCGGCGCCCCCGCCGTCCGAACCGCCGGCCGTGGCACCCGTCAAGGCGAGCCAATCGGACATCGACAGCATGTTCGATTCACCGGCGCCCGCCGCGAAGGCGAGCCAGTCCGATATCGACAGCCTGTTCGACGCGCCGGCGCCTGCCGCGAAGGCGAGCCAGTCCGATATCGACAGCATGTTCGATTCGCCGGCACCCGCCGCGAAGGCGAGCCAGTCGGACATCGACAGCATGTTCGACAGCCCGGCGCCGGCGCCGGCGCCTAAGCCGGCCCCGGCGGCCCCGGCGGCCAAGAAGCCGGTGCCGAAACCGCCGGGTGCTCCGATCAAGGCGGCGAAGCCCGCGGCAAAGGCGCCGCCCCCGCCTCCGGCGGCCGAGGAGCCGCCCACGCCGCTCGACCAGGCGGCCATCGACGCCCTGTTCGGGTAGGGCGGATGGTCGGCGGTCGGGGGAAGCCGCAGGGGTGCGAAGGACCAATCGTTAAGGTTCGTATGCGATAATTCCGAGCGACGGCGCGCCCTGTCTTGCGTGCGCCTCTTCCGACCATCCTGGCCGAGAACGGCCGTTCCACAGAGGCGGGACCGCAGAGCATGAAGCAGATGACCAAGCCCTTCATGGCCGAGCTTCAGAAGGCCCGCAAGACGGGGAACCCCTTCCAGGCGATCATCGACGAGGCGGTCGCGGTCACCCCCGCCATCGCCGGCCCGACCCAGGCGGTGGCGCTCGACAACACGGAAGTGCTGCGCGCGATCGGCGATCTGGGGGCCAAGCTCGACCGCTTCCTGACCATGGACGCGGCGCAGATCGACCAGATCCAGGTCGAAATCGCCGACATCTCCGGCCGCATCAAGGCCACCAAGGTGGAGATGGCGGCCATCCGCCACCCGCTGGCCGGCGGTGAGGACAAGTTCCAGCAGGCGAGCCAGGAACTGAGCGCCGTCGTCTCGGCGACCGAGGCGGCGACCAACACCATCATGGCCTGCGCCGAGGAGCTGGAGGAGGTGGTGGCGGAGCTGAAGTCGTCGCTGCCCGAGGGCTACAGCCGCGACCGCGTCAACGACATGACCGACGTGATCGTCCGCATCTACGAGGCATGCAACTTCCAGGACCTGACCGGCCAGCGCATCACCAAGGTCGTGCGCGCGATGTCCTTCATCGAGGAGCGCGTCGACGCCATGATGGGCCTGTGGAACAAGCGCGAGTTCGAGGCGATGCCGCTGCCGCCCTCGGTCACCAAGAAGGACGAGCATCTCGACCTGCACGGCCCGGCCGAGGCGACCCCCGACAGCGGCAACATCAGCCAGGCCGACATCGACGCGCTGTTCGGCTGACCGGCACGATTGTCGGGATGACCGGAACCTCCTCCCGCGCATGGGGAGGAGGTTTTTGCGTCCTGCCTCCAGCGGGCTGTTCTCCTTCCCCTTTCGCCGAGATCCGCTTGCGGCGCCCGCACCCCGGCGTGCTATACAGGGGCAACTCCGAAAGAGCCCAAGACGACGATGCTTTTCCGCTCCCCCCGCCTGCCGCTGACGGCCATCCTTCTGTCGGCCGCCCTTGCCGCCTGCTCCTCCACCAAGGAGGACGCGTATGTCGAGCGTCCGGCCGACCAGCTCCTGTCCGAAGCCGACGCGGCGATGAAGGACGAGTCGTTCAAGAAGGCCGCCAAGCTCTACGACGAGGTGGAGCGCCAGCATCCCTATTCGGAATCGGCGAGCAAGGCGCAGCTGATGGCCGCTTACGCCCATTACCAGGATTTGAAGTACGACGACGCCATCCTGGCGCTCGACCGCTTCATCCAGCTTCACCCCGGCAGCCCGGACGTCGCCTACGCCTATTACATGCGGGCGCTGTCCTATTACGAGCAGATCACCGACGTCCGCCGCGACCAGAAGATGACGCGGCAGGCGCTCGATGCCCTGTCGGAGGTGGTGCGCCGCTTCCCCGAGAGCCAGTACGCCCGCGACGCCAAGCTGAAGATCGACCTGACCAACGACCATCTCGCCGGCAAGGAGATGGAGGTCGGGCGCTTCTACCTGCGCCAGCAGCAGTACACGGCGGCCATCGGGCGTTTCCGGGCGGTGATTGAAACCTACCAGACGACCTCCCATGTCCCTGAGGCGTTGCACCGGCTGGTGGAATGCTATCTGGCGCTCGGCGTGACCGACGAAGCGAAGACCGCAGCGGCCGTGCTTGGCCACAACTTCCCCGGCAGCGAATGGTACACGGACAGCTACGCACTGCTGGTGGACGCCAACCTGCGTCCCGAGCGAAACGAGAGATCGTGGCTCAGCAAAGCCTGGAACTCCCTGTTCTAGGGCGCTCCATGCTGGCCTCCCTGACGATCCGGGACGTCGTCCTGATCGAACGGTTGAGCCTGTCCTTCCGCCGGGGCCTCGTCGCCCTGACCGGCGAGACCGGCGCCGGCAAGTCCATCCTGCTCGACGCCCTGGGGCTGGCGCTCGGCGCGCGGGCCGAATCCGGGCTGGTGCGGCATGGCGCCGATCAGGCCGCCGTCACCGCCGAGTTCGAGCTGTCCGGCGATCATCCGGCACTGGCCATCCTCAAGGAGCAGGGGCTGGACGCCGACGCCAACGCCGAGGGCCGTCTGGTCGTCCGCCGCACCGTCAGCGCCGACGGGCGCAGCCGCGCCTGGGTCAACGACCAGGCGGTCGGCGTCGGGCTGCTGAAGAAGCTCGGGGAGGAGCTGGTCGAGGTCCATGGCCAGTTCGACACCCATGGCCTGCTGAACCCGCAGACGCACCGTGGCGTGCTTGACGCCTACGCCGGGCTCGCCGCCCAGGCGGCGCAGGTCGCGGCCTCGCACCGGGCGTGGCGGCAGGTCGAGGACGCCCGCCATTCCGCCGCCGCCGAGATCGCCCGCGCCCGCTCCGAGGAGGAGTATCTCCGCCACGCCGTCGCCGAGCTGGACGCGCTGTCGCCCAAGCCCGGCGAGGAGGCCGAACTGGCCGAGACGCGCGCCGTCCTGATGCACCGGGAAAAGCTGGTGGACGGCATGAACGCCGCCTACGCCGAGCTGTCCGGCGATCGCGGGGTCGAGCGCTCCCTGTCCTCGGCCATCCGCACCCTGAGCCGCATCGCCGACAAGGCCGGCGGCACGCTCGATCCGGTGATCGCCGCGCTCGACCGTGCGGCGACCGAGGCGGGGGAGGCCATCGCCGCCCTGCAATCCGCCTCCAGCGGCGTCGACATGGATCCGCGCGCCCTGGAAAAGTTGGAGGAGCGGCTGTTCGCCCTGCGCGCCGCCGCCCGCAAGCACGGCGTCGACGTCGACGCGCTGGCCGCGCTGCGCGAGGACATGGCCGGCCGTTTGCTGCTGATCGAGGACCAGGGCGACCTGCTGACCCGCCTCGCCAAGGAGGCGGCGGTCGCGCGCGCCGCCTACCACGCCGCCGCCGAGACGCTGAGCGCCGCGCGGCGCGAGGCCGCCGGCCGGCTCGACGCGGCGGTGGCGGTCGAGCTGACCCCGCTGAAGCTCGACAAGGCGAAGTTCCGCACGCTGGTCGAATCGCTCGACGAGTCGGAATGGGGGGCGTCGGGCATCGACCGCGTTGCCTTCCAGGTGGCGACCAACCCCGGCGCTCCGCCCGGCGCGCTGAACAAGATCGCGTCCGGCGGCGAGCTGGCCCGTTTCATGCTGGCGCTGAAGGTGGTGTTGGCCCAGACCTCGACCATCGGAACGCTGGTGTTCGACGAGGTCGACACCGGCATCGGCGGTGCCGTCGCCGCGGCGGTCGGCGAGCGGCTGGAGACGCTGGGCCACGGGCTCCAGGTGCTGGTGGTGACGCACAGCCCGCAGGTGGCGGCGCGCGGCGCCGTTCATCTGAAGGTTCAGAAATCGCAGAAGGGCGAGCAGGTCACCACCGGCGTCGCCGAACTGGACGGCGACGAGCGCCGCGAGGAGATCGCCCGCATGCTGTCCGGCGCCACCGTGACGGCCGAGGCCCGCGCGGCCGCCGACAGCCTGATCGCCGGGCGCGGGTAGCTCCGCAACCGATCGCGTCTCCCCTCTGTCGTCATGACCGGGCTCGTCCCGGTCATCCACGCGGAAGCTTGAGACTCGCCCGTGCATGCCCGTGCCAAGCATGGGCATGACGTTTGGGGGACGGTGGGGTCGTCGCTGCCATGCGCTTTCAGTTCCGCAGCGCCGCCCGTTTCCAGAACTGCCAGCCGCCCAGCCGGACGCCGATGGCGAAGCTGGTGAAGGGAATGCGCAACTCGATGTCGCGCGGCTGGAAGAAGGTGAGCTGTTCCGGCTCGCCGCCGGCTCCGAATTCCAGCCGGGCGCCCTTGGGTTCCTGGGCGAACTCGTCGCTCATCACCTGCCAGATTTCCAGGTCGCCGCCATGGTTGGTGATCTTGTACTGGCCGCAGCGGTAGGCCGTCGATTCACCGACGTTGCCCTCGACCACCGTCTTCTCGTCGTCCAGCCGGACATCGCCGACCCCGGCCGCCTCGCCCTTCATCGACGGGCCGCGCGTTTCGGCGCGGAAGCCCAGGCGCAGCCAGCCGGAGCCGCCCTGCGGGATCAGCCGGCGCACCGTCACGGCGTCTTCCGGGGCGAAATGGTCGGGGTCGTCGTAGAAGATTCGGTCCAGCGCGGCGGCGACGACGAGCCGGTCGTCGATCGTCAGGCTGGCGGCGGGCGGTCTTGGCATCGGGCTGTCCGGTCGTCTCTCGCGTCGCATCATACACGGGTGGGCACCGCCCTCGCGACTCCCACCGGGCTGCGAGTGGCGCTATGCTGCCCGGCCCAACCCCGGCCCCCCGGCCACGCTTCGGCCGGCCGGCATCCGGCACCAGATATCCGGCACCAAGAGACCGTCATGATGGATCTGTTCGACACGCCCCCCACCCCCCGCGCCGTGCCCGTCGAGGCGCTGACGCTGGAGCAGGCCCAGGCGGAGCTGGCCGCCCTGGCGGCGGAGATCGCGCATCACGACCGGCTCTATCACCAGCAGGACCAGCCGGAGATCAGCGACGCCGACTACGACGCGCTGGTCCGCCGCAACGGCTCCATCGAGGCGCGCTTCCCCGAGCTGCGCCGCGCCGATTCGCCGAGCCTGCGGGTCGGCGCCGCCCCCGCCGCCGGCTTCGGCAAGGTCCGCCACGCGGTGCCGATGCTGTCGCTCGGCAACGCCTTCGCCCCCGGCGACGTGGCCGAGTTCGTCGCGCGCGTGCGCCGCTTCCTGGGACTGGGGGAGGATGCGCCGGTTTCCTTCGTGGCCGAACCGAAGATCGACGGGCTGTCCTGCTCGCTGCGCTACGAGAAGGGGGAGCTGGTGCTGGCCGCGACGCGCGGCGACGGGGCCGAGGGGGAGAACGTCACCGCCAACGTCCGCACCATCCGCGACGTGCCCAAGCGCCTGACCGCTCCCTTCCCCGATGTGCTGGAGGTGCGCGGCGAGGTCTACATGGACCGCGACGATTTCCGCGCGATGAACGACGCCCGCGCCGAGAAGGGCGAGCCGCTGTTCGCCAACCCGCGCAACGCGGCGGCCGGGTCCTTGCGCCAGCTCGATTCGGCGATCACGGCGTCGCGGCCGCTCGGATTCTTCGGCTACGCGCTGGGCGAGGTGTCGGAGCCGATCGCCGACAGCCAGTGGCACATCCGGGAAAAGCTGAAGGGCTGGGGCTTCCAGCTCAACCGCCCGGCCGAACTGTGCGACGGCACCGACAAGCTGCTGGCCTATTACGAGGGCATCGGGCGCCGCCGCGCGGGCTTGCCCTTCGACATCGACGGCGTCGTCTACAAGGTCGACAGCCTGGAGCTTCAGCAGCGGCTGGGCTTCGTCAGCCGGGCGCCGCGCTGGGCCATCGCCCACAAATTCCCGGCCGAGCAGGCGCAGACCCGGCTGAAGGCGATCACCATCCAGGTCGGCCGCACCGGCGCCCTGACCCCGGTCGCCGAACTGGAGGACATCACCGTCGGCGGAGTTGTCGTCAGCCGCGCCACCCTGCACAACGAGGACGAGATCGCCCGCAAGGACATCCGCGTCGGCGATCTGGTGGTGGTGCAGCGGGCCGGCGACGTCATCCCGCAGGTGGTCGAGGTGGTGCTGTCGCAGCGTCCGGCCGACAGCGCGCCCTACCGGCCGCTGGAAACCTGCCCGGTCTGCGGCAGTCTCGCCGTCCGCGAGCCGGGCGAGGTGGTGCGGCGCTGCACCGGCGGCCTGATCTGCGCCGCCCAGGCCAAGGAGCGGCTGCGCCATTTCGTCTCGCGCAACGCCTTCGACATCGAGGGGCTGGGCGAGAAGATCATCGAGGAGTTCTGGGACGAGGGCTTCATCAGGTCGCCGGCCGACATCTTCACGCTGGAAGGCCGCGTCCAGGAAGGACAGGTGGGGCTGGTTGGCCGCTTCGGCTGGAAGGAGAAGTCGGTCGAGAACCTGTTCGCCGCCATCAACCAGCGCCGCAGCGGCATCGAGCTGCACCGGGTCATCTTCGCGCTCGGTATCCGCCATGTCGGCGAGGTGACGGCCAAGTCGCTGGCCCGCCATTGCAGGACGATGGAGGGCTGGATCGACGGCATGATCGAGGCCGGCCGCGCCATGCCCGGTCCGGCGTGGCGCGACCTGCACGAGATCGACGGCGTCGGGCCGACCACGGTCAACGCCATCCTGGCCTGGTTCGGGGAGCCGTCGAACCTGGAGAAGCTGGAGCAGTATCCGGGCAAGGAGCTGCTGCGGCCGGAGACGGTGATCGGCGGGCTCGGCATCAAGCCGCTGAACGTCAAGGCCGCCCGCGCGCTGGCCGAGCGCTACGGGACGCTGGAGGGCTGGGCGGCGGCGATGGCCGAGGCGGTGGCGCAGGCGCCCGGCCCCGCCTGGACCGATCTGGTCGCCACCCCCGACGTCGGGGAGGTCGCCGCCGGGGAGGTCGCCGCCTTCTTCCTGGAGGATCGCAACCTCACCATCGTCCGCGACCTCGCCGCCCGCCTGACCGTGCTGGAGGCCGAGGCGCCGAAGGCCGGCAACTCCCCGGTGGCCGGCAAGACGGTGGTCTTCACCGGCTCGCTGGAGAGGATGACCCGTCCGGAGGCCAAGGCGCGGGCCGAGTCGCTGGGCGCCAAGGTCGCCGGGTCGGTGTCGCGCAAGACCGATTATGTGGTGGTCGGGGCGGACGCCGGCAGCAAGGCCGACAAGGCGCGGGAACTGGGCGTGACCATCCTGACCGAGGATGAATGGCTGGAGACGATCGGCGGGTGATGGCGGACGGCCTTATGATCCGCGTCTCATGAGCGGCGCCTCATGAGCGGTGGTTGACCGCCATCGCTGCGCTTCCTTGCCGCAGCGGCCATAATGTCGCATCGACCTCTGGCCGAGTTGACGGGAGAAAGCCTTGCGGGTCACATAAGAAAACGCTGCTGTTCCGCCATGCCATATCCACGAGACGGGTGGTCAACACCCGCGCGGCATCGTCGCGGCCGGCACAGGCCCTGGGGAAGAAGGAAGCGCCATGGACTCCATGCAGATGGACGCCATCCAGTGGTCGCGCTGGATGAGCGTCGGCAACGACGATCTCGACGCCGACCACCGCGTGCTGATCGCCATCGTCAACAAGCTGTTCGACGAGGCCAACCGTCAGGATCCCGCTCTGATCGAGGCAATTCTCGACGAGCTGATCGCCTACACCCGGCATCACTTCGCCGCCGAGGAAGCCTGCATGTTGCGGGCGAACTACCCGACCTTCGCGTCCCACAAGGCGCTGCACGATTCGCTGACCCGGCAGGTGGAGGCCTACCGGGACAGCTTCCGCGCCAACCGTGAGGGCATCACCGGCGAGGAGGTGTTCATCTTCTGCGCCGATTGGCTCGGCCAGCACATCCTGAAGGAGGACACCCGCTTCGGCGAGTACGCCGCGACGGGGGAGGAGCCGCAGGCGGCGGCGGGGTAGCGAGCGTGGAAGGGTGGGATGAAAATCCCGTCAGAGTTCAGCCAATATCTCAAAGAAATTTCATAAAATATTGATATAATTCGCAAACAAGTTCATCGCTTGGAACGCGCATAATCGAAACGCGCGCTGCGGACATCGGCGCCTTCTCCGAAAGGGGAGGGCGCTTTTTCTTTGGGCTGACCCCATCTGGAAGGGGAGGGGCTTGGCGCAAAAGAAAATGCCCTCCCCGGAGGGGGAGGGCAGGGCAGGCATTGGTGGAAACTGGATCGGGTCAGGCGACCGCGAGCTGCTCCAGCGCCCGGCGGGCCGCCGGCAGCGACACGACGGCGCTGTCGTAGCGCCACGCGCTGCGGTCGGCGAACAGCGCGCGCAGAAGCTGGTTGTTCAGCGCGTGGCCGGAACGCACGCCGTGGAAACGTCCGACGAACGGGGCGCCGGCCAGATACAGGTCGCCGACGGCGTCCAGGATCTTGTGGCGCACGAACTCGTCGCTGAAGCGCAGGCCGTCGGCGTTCATCACCGTGTCGCCCGAGATGACCACGGCGTTCTCCAGCGAGCCGCCACGGGCCAGCCCCATCTTGCGAAGCCCCTCGACCTCGTGCAGGAAGCCGAAGGTGCGGGCGCGGCTGATCTCGTCTTTGAAGACGTCGCCGTCCAGCTCGACCGCGTGCGACTGCTGGGCGATGGCGGCGCTGTCGAAATCGATGTCGAAGCTGAAGACCGTCGTCTCGTCGGGGGTGAAGGTGGCGCTCTTGACGCCGTCGCTGACGGTGACCGGCTTCAGGATGCGGATCACCCGGCGCGGCGCGCCGGACACGGCGATGCCGGCCTGCTCGATGGCGGCGACGAAGGGGGCGGCGCTGCCGTCCATGATCGGCACTTCGATGTTGTCGAGCGACACCACGGCGTTGTCGATGCCGCAGCCGGCCAGCGCCGACATCAGATGCTCGATCGTGCCGATGGTGGTGCCGTGGCTGTTGCCGATGACGGTGCACATGCGGGTGTCGACCACCGCGTCCCAGCGCGCCGGGACGATCGCGGCGGCCCCGCGCAGGTCGGTGCGGATGAAGGTGATTCCGGAATTCGCATCGGCCGGGGCAATCGTCAGCGTGACGATGGCGCCCGAATGCAGCCCGATGCCGGTGATGGTCACCGGCTTCTTCAGGGTCTGCTGGAACAATCCGTCCGCATTACCACGATTGTTGATCACGATGTCTGTCCGTCTTCGTCTCGTTCCGGTCTGGGGCGCTGTGACCTTGCGTCGCTCTGCTTCGGGCGCCGCGCTGGCCACTTGCCACCTTTGACCATGCTGTCTTGGTAACACCGGCTCCGAACCAGGGCAAATCACTCATTGTTACCGTTTGTTGCAGAGCAAAAGGAGGAGGGACGGATCATCCGGACAGAAACAAAAAATCCCCCGGGGCTGCGCGGACGCGTCCCCGGGGGCCGAAATTTTCGGTCAGGTTGTGGAGCCGCCGGCGCCGCATCGAGGCGGCGGCCGGCGGTTATCTCCGGCTTTCGCCGGGATCGCTTGGCCGCCGGATCAGTTGGCCTGGCGGCGCAGGAAGGCGGGGATGTCCAGCTCTTCCTGTTCGGTCTTCGGCTGGCCTTCGGCCGCCGGGCGCGGAGCCGGGGCCATCGGCTGCGGGGCCGCCGGGTAGGCGGCCTGCTGCGGCTGCGGGGCCGGCTGGTAGGCCGGCTGCTGCTGCGGCTGCTGCTGGGGCGCCGGATAGGCCGGGGCCGACGGGTATTGCGGCTGGGCGGCCTGCGGCGCCGGGTAGGCGGGTGCGGCCGGGTACTGCTGCGGGGCCGGCGGGTAGGGTTGGGCCTGCGGGGCCGGCTGCGGCGCCGGCTCGGACTTGCGGCCGAGGCCGGTCACCAGACCGAACAGGAAGTTGCCCTTGCGCGGCGCCGGAGCGGGTTCCGGGGCCGGAGCGTGCCCGACCGACAGGCCGGACGGGTGGTGCTGCGGCGCCGGGGCGGCGTGGTGCTGCGGCTGCGGCGCCGGAGCGCTCATCGCCGGGGCGGGCTGCTGGTGGGCCTGCTGCGGCTGGGCCGGCTGCGGCGGGTAGGACGGGGCCGGCTGGGCGCCGACCGTCACCGGCTGGCGCGGGCCGGCGTCGGCCGGCTTGGGCGCGAAGAAGTGGCCGTCCTGGCTCTCGCCGTGCAGCGGGCCGGAGGCCGGCTTGGACGGGGCGCTCTCCGGCGCCGGGGCGGCGTAATGGCCGGCCTGCTGCGCCGGGTCGTGCTGGAGGGCGTTCGAGCCGGCGGTCACCGGCTGCGACTGGCGCAGCGTGGTGGCGGCGCTGGGGATCGCCGGGGCGGCGGCCGGCATCGCCGGCGAGGCGGTGGTCAGGCCGGCGGGCGCGCCCGGCTTCTTGGCGCGGTCGGAGACCAGCGACAGGTTGACCGGGTGCAGCGGGCGCGGGTTGCTCATCGCCGCCGCGTCGATGCCGGTGGCGACGACCGACACGCGCATCATGCCGTCCAGCGAGGCGTCGAAGGTCGAGCCGAAGATGATGTTGGCGTCGGGATCGACCTCGTCGCGGACGCGGTTGGCCGCCTCGTCGACCTCGAACAGCGTCATGTCGTAGCCGCCGGTGATGTTGATGAGGACGCCGCGCGCACCCTTCATCGACACGTCGTCGAGCAGCGGGTTGGAGATGGCGGCCTCGGCGGCCTCGATGGCGCGGCGCTCGCCGCTGGCCTCGCCGGTGCCCATCATCGCCTTGCCCATCTCGGTCATGACGGAGCGGATGTCGGCGAAGTCCAGGTTGATCAGGCCGGGCATCACCATCAGGTCGGTGACGCCGCGCACGCCCGAATGCAGCACGTCGTCGGCCATCTTGAAGGCGTCCGCGAAGGTCGTCTTTTCGTTGGCGATGCGGAACAGGTTCTGGTTCGGGATGATGATCAGCGTGTCGACATACTGCTGGAGTTCGGCGATGCCGCCCTCGGCCAGACGCATGCGGTGGCCGCCCTCGAAATGGAAGGGCTTGGTCACGACGCCGACGGTCAGCAGGCCGCGCTCGCGCGCCGCGCGCGCGATGACCGGGGCCGCACCCGTGCCGGTGCCACCGCCCATGCCGGCGGTGATGAACACCATGTTGGCGCCTTCGAGGAACTGGCAGATTTCCTCCATCTGCTCCTCGGCCGAGGCGCGGCCGACGTCCGGCTTGGAGCCGGCGCCGAGGCCGCGCGTGGTCGCGGTGCCGAGCTGGAGGCGCTTCTCGCAGAGCGAGCCCTTCAGTGCCTGGGCGTCGGTGTTGCCGACGACGAAGTCCACGCCCTCCAGGTTCGACTTGATCATGTTGTTGACGGCGTTGCCGCCGGCGCCGCCGACACCGAAGACGGTGATGCGCGGCTTCAATTCGGGTTCGATCTGGGGAATGGTCACGTTGATCATTCTTGGTTCTCCACAACCTGTTTTGATTTGGGTTTCAAGGCTTTTCTCGATCGGTCCCCGGTTGGGTCCAGGGCCTGCCGGATCGGGAATCGGGTGGGTGCGGCGGGGAAAATCATCAGAGATTCTCCCGCAGCCACAGGCCGACGCGCCCGAGGAGTCCGGTGTTGGCGACGGCCTCCTGGCCGGTCACCATCAGCTCCGTCGGGTTGCGCACGGCGTGTAGGAGAAGGCCCGCCGCCGTCGCGAAGGCCGGACCGCCATGCGCCTCGTTGAGGCCGGCGATCCGGGTCGGGCGACCGATGCGGACCTGCTTGTCGAGGATGAGCTGTGCCAGCTCGCGTGTGTTGGGCAGCTGGCTGGCGCCGCCGGTGAGGACGACGCGGCGGCCGACCAGCCGGGCGTAACCCGACTGCTCCAGCGCGCCGCGGATCTCCTCGAAGATTTCCTCCATCCGGGCCTGGATGACGCTGACCAGGAAGGAGCGCGGCATGCTGGCGGTGCCGCTCTCGCTGCGCTCGTCCTCGCCGACCTGCGGCACCTCGATCATCTCGCGCTCGTCGGCCGGGTTGGCGCGGGCGCTGCCGTAGAGCGCCTTCAACCGCTCGGCGTGGGCGAGCGTGGTGGCGAGCCCGTGGGCGATGTCGTTGGTGACGTGGCGCCCGCCGAGCGGCACGGCGCCGGTCCACACCAGATTGCCTTCGGAGAAGATGGAGATCGTCGTGCCGCCGCCGCCGATGTCGATGCAGGCGGCGCCCATCTCCATCTCGTCCTCGACCAGGCAGGCGAGGCCCGACGCGAAGGGGCTGACCACCATGCTCTCGATGTCGAGGTGGCAGCGGGCGATGCAGGTGTGCAGCGTGCGGATGGCGCCGGCCGACGCGGTGACGACGTGGAGCTGGGCGCCGAGCTGGTTGCCGTACATCCCCTTGGGGTCGCGGATGCCGCGGCTGGCGTCGAGGTTGAAGCCCAGCGGGATGGTGTGGATCAGCGTCTGGTCGGGGCCGGCCTGGAGCGTGCGGGCGTGCGCCATGGCGCGGCGGATGTCGCCCTCCGTCACCTCCTGGCCGTAGACCGGCACCTGCGCGTTGAAGGCGTGCGAGCGGGGGTGGCCCATGGAGACGTTGACGACGACGTCGCGGATCGTCTCGCCGGCCATCTGCTCGGCGGCGTGGACGGCGGCGCCGATTGAGGTTTCCGCCGCCTCCATGTCGATGATCGAGCCGGCGCGGATGCCCGTGGCGATCTGGTGGCCGACACCGATCACGCGGACCGAGCCGGGCTCGTCCATCCGCGCGATGATGCAGCACACCTTGGTCGAGCCGACGTCCAGCGCCGCGACGATGCCGCCGCGCGTCGGTCGTTTCGGCTTCTTGGCCCCGTTGAATCCCATGCCGAACATGCCCTCTCAGCCCAGCCCGCCGCCGTTCGTCCCACTCATGTCTTCTTGCCGTTCGACTTCTTCTTGGAGTCGTCCTCCCAGCCCGGAAGCTGCGCCGTGTCGCTGGTTTGCAGAATGGCACGATCGGGCTGGCGCAGGTCGACGGCCACGATGTCGCGGTCGAGCACGCGGCCGGTCGCCTCCATCTCCGCGAGCTGGCGCAGCGCCGTCGGCATGCCGTCGCCCTCGGGCAGCTTGATGGTCACGCCGTTGTCGAGCTGGAGGTTCCAGCGGCGATCGCTGATCCAGCTCGCCGAGGTGACGCGCGGCCGGATCGCCGGCACGCGGTCGAGCGCGGTCAGCAGGCTCTGCACCTGCTGCGGCGCGTTGGCGCCGATCACCTGGGGCAGCGTGTCGATGCGCTGGTTGCCGCGCCGCGCCAGTTCCACCGCGTCGGCCAGCGGGCGGCCGGCGCGGTCGATGACGGTGAAGCGGCGCTCGTGCTGCCAGATCGCCATCGGTTGGCGCTCCGACAGGCTGATGTAGAGGATGCCGGGCAGGCGGCGCTCGATCGAGACCGAGGACACCCAGGGCAGCTCCTCCAGCCGGGCCTTGGCCTCGGCGAGGTCGATGCCGAGGATCGGCTCCCCCCGGTGGACGCCGAGCGCCTGCATCACCGCGTCGCGCTCCGTCTCGGTGCGGCCGACCACCAGGATCTCGTTCAGCGAGAAACCCAGCGCGCCGCTGGCGTCGACCAGGCTGTCGCGCGCCGCCGCCATCGTCTCGGCGAGGCTGGCGCGCTTCCAGGCGGTGCCGGCGGCGCCGGCCAGCAGCAGGACCGGCACCAGCACCAGCGCCGCCTTGACGGCGGGCCGGGTCCAGCGCGGCCAGGCGCGGCGGCGGTTGCCCTTCTGCGCCGACGCCGCCATGGCGCGGGGCGGTGCCGGCATCTCGTCGCGGGGCGCGCGTCCGCCGAGCGTCGGGCGGAACTGCGGGTTGGCCATCAGGCGAGCTGACATCCGGCGTTCTCCACGAGCCAGCCGACCAGCGCGCCGTAGGAAATCCCCACATGCGCGGCCTGTTCGGGCACCAGCGACAGGGGCGTCATGCCCGGCTGGTTGTTGATCTCCAGGAAGTACAGGCCGTCGGTTCCCGGCCGGCTGTCGTCCCAACGGAAGTCGCTGCGCGAAACGCCCCGGCAGCCCAGGGTCTGGTGGGCCAGCACCGCCAGCCGCCTCGCCTCCTCGGCGACGGCGTCGGGGATGGCGGCCGGGATGGTGTGGACGGCGTGGCCGGCGCTGTATTTCGCCGTGTAGTCGTAGACCTGAGCCTCGAAGACGATCTCCGTCACCGCCAGGGCGCGGTCGCCCATGACCCCGACGGTCAGCTCGCGGCCGGGGATGAACTCCTCGACCAGCGCGCGGTCGCCGAAGGTCCAGGCGTCGCCGACCGGGCTGTTCTGCCCCTCGCGCACCAGCGTGACGCCGACGGTCGAGCCCTCGTCCACCGGCTTGACGATGTAGGGGGCCGGCATCGGGTGGGCGCCGCCGGTGATCTCGCCGCGCGTCAGGACCAAGCCCTTGGGCGAGCGGACCCCGGCGGTGCCGAGCACGCGCTTGGTCATCGCCTTGTCCATGGCGATGGCCGAGGCCTGGACGCCGGAATGGGTGTAGGGCAGGCCGAGGAATTCCAGGATGCCCTGGATCGTGCCGTCCTCGCCGCCGCGCCCGTGCAGGGCGTTGAACACCACGTCGGGGCGCGGGCTGGTCAGCGCCTGCATCAGCCCGGCCAAGTCGCGCTGCACGTCCACGGCGGTGACGCGGTAGCCTTCCTCCTCCAGAGCCTTGGCGACGCCGGCCCCGCTGACCAGCGAGACCTCGCGCTCGGCCGACCAGCCGCCCATCAGGACGGCGACATGCTTCTTGTGGGGGAACAGGGCGTCGGTCATTGGGCGTCTCCCGCCGGAATCCCGACGCGCTTGATTTCCCACTCCAGCGTCACGCCGGAGGTCTCGAACACACGGCGGCGGACCTCTTCGCCCAGCGCCTCCAGATCGGCGGCGCTGGCCGTCCCCTGGTTGATCAGGAAGTTGCAGTGCTTTTCCGACACCTGGGCGTCGCCGATGGACAGGCCGCGGCAGCCGGCCTCGTCGATCAGCTCCCAGGCCTTGTGGCCGCCAGGATTGTTGATAGTCGGGTTCTTGAAGGTCGAGCCGCCGGTGCGCGAGCGGATCGGCTGGCTGTCGGCGCGCTTGGAGGATATCTCCGCCATGCGGCGCGCGATCTCCAGCGGGTTGCCCGGCTCGCCGCGCAAGGTCGCGCCGGTGAAGATGCAGTCGGCCGGGGCCGCTGCGTGGCGGTAGGTGAAGCCCATGCCGGCGTGGTCGAACGCCAGCCGCCGGCCGTCGCGGCCGACCGCCTGGGCGGAGACCAGCACGTCGGCGGTCTCGCGGCCGTAGGCGCCGCCGTTCATGCGCAGGGCCCCGCCGATGGTGCCGGGGATGCCCGACAGGAACTCCAGCCCGGCGATGCCGGCGTCGCGCGCCACCGTCGCCACGTTGAGGTCGAGGGCGGCGGCGCCGACGGTCACGGTGTCGCCTTCCGCCGCGATGCCGGTGAAGCCGCGGCCGAGCCGGATGGTCACGCCGGGAATGCCGCCGTCGCGCACCAGCAGGTTCGACGCGACGCCGATCACCGTCACTGGGACCTCGGCCGGAAGTTGCGCCAGGAACTCCGCCAGATCGTCGGCGTCGGCCGGGCGGAACATGACCTCGGCCGGGCCGCCGACGCGGAACCACGTCACCGGCGCCAAGGGGGCGTCGGCGCTCAGCCGGCCACGGCAGGCCGGCATGCGGTCGATCAGGTGAGGGCCGGTCGTGCCGGACGCCGCCATCGTCATGCCGTCGCCCCGTGCAGCGCGGTCAGCTCGCCCGGCAGCGCGTTGGCCCATTGGGTGATGTTGCCGGCGCCGAGGCAGACCACGAAGTCGCCGGGCTTGACCATCCCGTGGACGATCTGGGCCAGTTCCTGCGGGTTTTGCAGCGCGACGACCTGGCGATGGCCATGCATGCGCAGCCCCTCGACCAGAGAATCGCGGCTGACGCCCTCGATCGGCTGCTCGCCGGCCGCGTAGACGTCGGCGACGATCACCGCGTCGGCGTCGTTGAAGCAGGTGCAGAAATCCTCGAACAGGTTGGCGAGGCGCGAGTAGCGGTGCGGCTGCACGACGGCGATGGTGCGGCCGGTGCCGGCGGTGCGCGCCGCCTTCAGGACGGCGGCTATCTCCACCGGGTGGTGGCCGTAATCGTCGATGACGGTGACGCCGTTGGCCTCGCCGGTCTGGGTGAAGCGGCGCTTGACGCCCTGGAACTTCGCCATGCTGTCGCGCATGACGACGTCGGGCAGCCCCATCTCGTTGCCGACCGCGAAGCAGGCCAGCGAATTCTGGACGTTGTGCGGCCCGTGCATCGGCAGCCGCACGCCGGCGATGGCGCGGGTCTCGCCCGTGTGGCGGTCGTAGATCAGCACGTCGTACTTGGCGCCCGCCGGACCCAGCTCGACGTTGACCGCGCGGATGTCGGCCTGCGGCGAGAAGCCGTAGGTGACGATGCGGCGGTCGGACACGCGGGGGATCATCGCCTGCACTTCGGGATGGTCGATGCACAGCGCCGCGAAGCCGTAGAAGGGGATGTTCTGGACGAAGCTGTCGAAGGCGGCCCGCGCGTTGTCGAAGGTGCCGTAGAAGTCCAGATGCTCGGGATCCATGTTGGTGACGACGGCGATGCAGGCCGGCAGCTTCACGAAGGTGCCGTCGCTCTCGTCCGCCTCGACCACCATCCAGTCGCCGGTGCCCAGCCGGGTGTTGGAGCCGTAGGCGTTGATGATGCCGCCGTTGATGACGGTCGGGTCGAGGTTGGCGTGCTCCAGCATGTGGCCGACCATCGAGGTGGTCGTCGTCTTGCCGTGGGTGCCGCCGATGGCGATCGCCCATTTCAGCCGCATCAGCTCGCCCAGCATCTCGGCCCGGCGCACCACGGGGACCAGCGCGGCGCGGGCGGCGACGACCTCCGGGTTGTCGCGTTTGACCGCCGATGAGACGACGATCACGGCGGCCCCGGCGATGTTCTCCGCCCGGTGGCCGATCGACACGGTGATGCCGAGGTCGCGCAGGCGCTTGACGTTGGCGCTCTCCGACAGGTCGGACCCCTGGACCGTGTAGCCCAGGTTGCGCAGCACCTCGGCGATGCCGCTCATGCCGATGCCGCCGATGCCGACGAAGTGGATGGTGCCGATGGAGAGGGGGAGGGCGCGCATGTCTGTGAACTTTACTTTCCGCGGCGAAGCATCAGGCGAAGGGTGGCGTCCACCGCCCCGTCGGTCAGGTCCGGCGGCAGCGGTTGGGAGCCATGAATGACATGCAGGCGGTCGCGCAGGAAGCCCTCGCCGACGATGGCGCGCGGAATCAGCGGGCAGTGTGGCCGGTTGAACCAGCCCCCCTCGGTCCGCGTCATGTCCGCCGGATAGTCCCGCAGCGGGCGCGGCGTCGGCCGCGTCAGGTGGCGCATCCCCTTGTTCATTCCGCGGCCCCCTTGGCGATGGAATCGGCGTTGTGGTCGTGGTGGTTTCCGTTGGCGCCGTTCGTGCCGGCACCGGCACCGAGCATCCCCAGTACCGCGTCGGCCAGCGACGACGCGGCGTCGGCGGTGCCCCAGCGGTGGGCGGCGTCGGCGGCGGCCCCCAGCGTGGCGGGGGAGGACAGAAGCTCGCCCAGCCGGGCGGCCAGCGTCTCCGCCGTAAAGTCCGGCTGGGGGACGAGCCACGCCGCACCCGCCTCGGCGAGCTGGCGGGCGTTGGCGGTCTGGTGGTCGTCGGTGGCGTGCGGGTAGGGCACCAGAATCGCCGGACGGCCGACGCAGGTCAGCTCGGCGATGGTGGATGCCCCGGCGCGGGTGACGGCGAGGTGGCAGGCGGCCAGCCGCTCCGGCACGTCGCGGAAGAAGCTCTGCAACTCCAGCCCGCCGAGACCGAGACCCGACAGCGCGGCGCCCGCCTCCTCCAGATCCTCCGGCCGGCATTGCTGCGACAGGTGGATGCGGGCGCGCAGGCTTTCCGGCAGGCGGGCGAGCGCCTGGGGGATGATCTCGGAGAAGACGCGCGCCCCCTGGCTGCCGCCCATCACCAGCAGGTTGACCGGGCCGTTGCCGGCCGGCGCCGCGTAGGGCGAGGTCCGGCGGGCGGCGACGGCCGGGCGGACCGGGTTGCCCGTCCGGATGACCTGGACGGCCTTGGCGCGGTCGCCCTCGTCGATGCGGGCGACGGTGGTGAAGGCGACGGCCAGCCGCCTGGCGCCGGCGATCAGCATGCGGTTGGCGCGGCCGAGCACGGCGTTCTGCTCGTGCAGCAGCGCCGGGATTTTCGCGTGGGCGGCGGCGTAGACGGTCGGGACCGACGGGTAGCCGCCGAAGCCGACCACCGCCGCCGGCTGGAGCCGGCGCAGCAGCGCGCGCGCCTCCAGCAGGCCGAGCCCCATCTGGAGGGCGGCCTTCAGCCGGCCGGCGATGCCGCCGCCGGGGGAGGCGGCGCGGATGCGGTGGACCGGCACCTCCGGCAGGCTGTCGCCGAAGGCGTGGCCGCGCCGGTCGGTGACCAGAGCCACGGCCCGGCCGCGCGCCAGCAGCTCGCGGGCCAGCGCCTCGGCCGGGAACATGTGCCCGCCGGTGCCGCCGGCGGCCAGCACGATGACCTTTCTGGATGCGTCCGTCATGCCGGGCTCCCTCATTCCATCGGGCCGAAGCGCTTGCGCGTCAGCGCCAGCACCATGCCCATGCCGAAACCGAGCGCCAGCAGCGACGAACCGCCGTAGGAGATGAAGGGCAGCGTCATGCCCTTGGTCGGCATCAGGTGCAGCGAGGACCCCATGTTGATCGCCGCCTGCAACCCGAACTGGATCAGCAGGCCGGCGGTCGCCAGCAGGACGAAATAGTTGGTGTCGTTGAAGACGCGGGCGAAGCCGCGCAACACGACGAAGGCGAACAGCACCACCATCACCAGACAGAAGATCAGTCCCATCTCCTCGCCGGCGACGGCGAAGATGAAGTCGGCGTGGCTGTCGGGCAGCGAGAACTTGACGGTCCCCTGGCCCGGTCCGGTGCCGAGCAGGCCGCCGTTGGCGAAGGCCTCCATCGAGCGGTTGACCTGATAATTGTCGCCCGCCGCCGGATCGAGGAAGCGGTTGATGCGGCTGGTGACGTGGGGAAGCGTGTAGTAGGCGCCGACCAGCCCGACGACGCCGAGCCCGCCCAGCCCCATCACCAGCATGATGTTCAGCCCGGCCAGGAAGAACTGGGTGAACCACACCGCCGACACCACGAAGGTCATGCCGAGGTCGGGTTGCAGGATCAGCCCGGCCATGGTGGCCCCGTAGAGCGCGATCGACACCAGCGCGCCGGGGAAGCCGGGCGACGTCTTCGACAGCGAGAACAGCCAGGCCGCGACCACCGCGAAGGCCGGCTTCACGAACTCCGAGGGCTGGATCGACAGGCCGGGGATGTGGATCCAGCGGCGCGCGCCCTTGATCTCGACGCCGACGACCAGCGTCGCGTAGACCAGCACCACGGCGACCAGGAAGACGCCGAGCGCCACCCGGCGCACCCCGCGCGGGCTGAGCAGCGAGACGCCGCACATGATGGCGATGGTCGGGATCAGCATCATCAGATGCCGCTCGACGAAGTAGAAGGTGTCCTGGATGCCGATGCGCTCGGCCACCGGCGGGCTGGCCGCGGTGATCAGCACGGTGCCGAGGAACATCAGGAGCGCCACGGCGCCGAGCTGCCAGCGGTCCACCGTCCACCACCAGCGGCCGAAGATGGATTGGTCGGTGCGGTCGAAGGTGATCATTCGTCCGCGCTCCCGCTCTGTTGATGGGCCGGTTGCCGGGCCTTGGCGATGGCGGCGGCGTAGGCGGCGAAGGCCTCGCCCCGCTTTTCGAAATTGGCGAACTGGTCCCACGACGCGCAGGCCGGCGACAGCAGCACGCAGGCGCCTTCCAGCCCCTCGGCCAGCGCGAGGCCGGCGGCCTTGGTGGTGGCGATGTCGAGCGTCCCGCACTTGGTGAAGGCGACGCCGCGCGCGCCGAGCCAGTCGGCGAAGACGTCCTGCGCCTCGCCGATCAGGAAGGCGTGGCGGACGCGGCCCATGTAGCCCTCCAGCCCGTCCAGCCCGGTCTCCTTGGCCTGGCCGCCGAGGATCCAGTAGATCGGGTCGAAGGTGGCCAGCGCCTTTTCCGTGGCGTCGGCGTTGGTCGCCTTGCTGTCGTTGACGAAGCGGACGCCCTCGACGCTGGCGACGAGCTGCTGGCGGTGGGCGAGGCCGGGGAAGCTTTCCATCGCCGCGACGATGGTCGCGGCCGGAACCCCGGCGGCCTTGCAGGCGGCGAAGGCGGCGGCGGCGTTCTGCCAGTTGTGGGTGCCGAGCAGGGCCGGGAAGCGGGCCAGCTCGGCGATTTTTTCGGCGGCGGCGCCGGTGTCGTCGACCAGCCAGCCGTCGGCGGCGTAGACGCCGCCCGCGATGGGGCCTTGCGCCGAGACCGGCCAGACGCGCTGGTCGCCGACGGCGGCGAGATCCTCGTAAATCTTGCGGCAGAGCGCGTCGTCCACGCCGATCACCGCCGTGCGCGGCTTGGTCTGGCGGTGGAAGATCATCCTCTTCGCCGCGACGTAGCCCTCCATCCCGCCGTGGCGGGCGAGGTGGTCCGGCGTGATGTTCAGCAGGACGGCGACGTCGAAGGTGATGGAGAAGGTGAGTTCGAGCTGGTAGCTCGACATTTCCAGGATGTGGGTGCCGTCGGCGCCCAGCGGGTCGAAGGTCAGCACCGGCGTGCCGAGGTTGCCGCCGACCGCGATCCGGCGCCCGGCGGCGGCCATGACATGGCCGACCAGCGTCGTTGTGGTCGACTTGCCGTTGGTGCCGGTGATGCCGATGAAGGCGGACTCGCGCTCGGCCCGGCCGAGCAGCTCGACGTCGCAGACCAGCTCGATGCCGGCCTCGCGGGCGCGCACGGCGACCGGGTGCGGGGCCGGGTAGGTGTGGGGGATGCCGGGCGACCAGACGATGGTGGTCAGGCTCGACAGGTCAGCGGTGGCGAGATCGACCACTTGGAAGCCGTTCGCCTCGGCGGCGGCGCGCGAGGCGGGGTTGTCGTCCCACACCCGGACGTCGGCGCCGCTGTCGCGGAGCGCCCTGGCGGTGGCGAGGCCGGACTTGCCGAGACCCATCACCGCGACCGGCAGGCCATCCATGAAGAAAAGGTCGATCATCGCCCGCTCCCCCCCTCAGCGCAGCTTCAAGGTGGAGAGGCCGACGAGCGCCAGGATCGAGGCGATGATCCAGAAGCGGATCACCACCGTCGGTTCGGCCCAGCCCTTCTTCTCGAAATGATGATGCAGCGGGGCCATGCGGAAGACCCGCTTGCCCGTGAGCTTGAACGACGCGACCTGCACGATGACCGAAACCGTCTCCAACACGAACAGACCGCCGATGATGGCGAGCACGATCTCGTGCTTGGTCACCACGCTGACGGCACCCAGAGCCCCGCCGAGCGACAGGGAACCCGTATCTCCCATGAAAACCATGGCGGGCGGGGCGTTGTACCAGAGGAATCCCAATCCCGCACCAACAAGAGCGCCACAAAAGACGGCCAATTCGCCGGAACCCGGAACATGGTGGATTTGCAGGTAGTTGGCGAAGATGGCGTTGCCCGACAGGTAGGAGATCAACCCGAAGCAGCCGGCCGCGATCATCGTCGGCACGATGGCGAGCCCGTCCAGCCCGTCGGTCAGGTTCACCGAGTTCGAAGCGCCGACCATGATGAAGGCGCCGAACGGTACGAAGAACCAGGAGAGCTGGATCAGGAAATCCTTGACGAAGGGAACGGCGACGCCGCCCGACAGCGGCGGGGCCGACACCCACATGATCAGGGCCGAGGCGGTCAGCCCGATGGCGACCTCCCAGCCCAGGCGGAAGCGGCCGGACAGCCCCTTGGTGTTGCGCTTGGTCAGCTTCAGGTAATCGTCGCCGAAGCCGATCAGGCCGTAGCCGATGGTCACCATCAGCACGATCCACAGATAGGCGTTGGTCAGGTCGGCCCACAGCAGCGTGCTGACCGTCATGGCGATCAGGATCATCAGGCCGCCCATGGTGGGCGTGCCCTTCTTCTTGAAATGGGTCTCCGGCCCGTCGGCGCGGATCGGCTGGCCCTCACCCTGCTTCCTCTTCAGCCAGCCGATCAGGGTGGGGAAGAACATGAAGCTGATGACCAGCGCGGTGATCATCGCGCCGCCCGTCCGGAAGGTCAGGTACCGGAACAGGTTGAACGGCGTGAAGACATCCGCCAGCGGGAAGAGAAGGTTGTAGAGCATCGGGTCCCATCAGCCTCGCTGACCGTTGGCGGCCTGCGGCTGTGCCGTTGTTGTGGTGGTGGTCGGGGTGGAAGCGGTGTCGGTGCGACGGGTGTCGGCCCGGCTTTCAAGAGCGGCCAGCGCCTCGACGATCAGGCCGGTGCGGCTGCCCAGCGAGCCCTTGACCATCACCACGTCGCCGCCCTTGGCGGCGGCGGTGACGATGGGGGCCAGCTCGACGCTGGTCTCGGTCCAGGCGCCGCGCATGGCGGCCGGCAGCCGGTCGAACAGCGCCCGCATGTGCGGGCCGCAGGCGTAGACGGCGTCGACATGGGCGGCGTGCAGCGGTTCGGCGAGTGCTGCGTGCAGCGCGTCGGCGCGCTCGCCCAGCTCGCGCATGTCGCCCAGCACGGCGATGCGGCGGCCACCGGCGCCGGGGTCGAGCTTGCCCAGCACCTCCAGCGTCGCCAGCATGGCGGCCGGGCTGGCGTTGTAGCTCTCGTCGATCAGGGTAAAGGCGCCCTGCGCCAGATGAATGCGTTTGCGGGTGCCGCGCCCCTTGACCGGCTGCAACGTGGAGAGCGAGCGCGCCGCGGTGGCGACGTCGGCGCCCAGCGCCTTGGCGGCCAGCAGCACGGCGAGGCTGTTCATCACCCAATGCTTGCCGGGCAGCGACAGGCAGTATTGGATGCGCTCGCCGCGGATCAGCGCGGTCACCGCGCTGCACGTCGCGTGCAGCGAGACGTCGAGCAGCCGCGCCTCGGAATCGTCATGGCCGCCGAAGCCCCAGACATGGGTCAGCCCATGGGCGCGGGCGGCGGCGGCGAGCCGGCCGTACTGCGGGTTGTCGCGGTTCAGCACGGCGACGCCGTTTGGGTTCAGCCCCTCGAAGATCTCGGCCTTGGCGTCGGCGATGGCGTCGACCGAGGCGAAGAACTCCAGATGCGCCGCCTCGATGGTGGTGACGACCGCGACGTCGGGCCTGACCTGCCGCGACAGCGGCCCGAGTTCACCGGCGTGGTTCATCCCCAGCTCGAACACGCCGTAGCGGCTGTCGGCGGGCAGGCGGGCCAGCGACAGCGGCACTCCCCAATGGTTGTTCAGGCTGCCCTCGGTGGCGTAGGTCGGCCCTTGCGCCGACAGGACGTGGCGCAGCGTCTCCTTGGTGCCGGTCTTGCCGACCGAGCCGGTGACGCCGACCATCCGCGCGTCGGTGCAGCGGGCGCGGGCGGCGGCGCCGAGCGCGGCCATGGCGTCCAGCGTGTCGCCCTCGACCCGGAGCAGGGGGGCGTCGGCGGGCAGCCCGTCGGGCACGTGCGAGACCAGGGCGGCGGCGGCGCCGGCCGCCAGCGCCGAACCGACGAAGGCATGGCCGTCGAAGTTCGGCCCCTGGATGGCGACGAACAGGTCGCCGGGGGCGACCTTGCGGCTGTCGATGGTCACGCCGGTGGCGGCCCAGCCCTGCGCGGTCCGGCCTCCGGTCGCGGCGGCGGCGTCCCCGGCGGTCCACAGAACCCGCCGGGTGGGGGTGGTGTCGTCGCTCATGCTGCTCCAACCTCCGCTACGGCTTGCCGGGCCTCCTCCGCGTCGTCGAAGGGGCGGACCTCGGTGCCGATCGTTTGTCCCTGCTCGTGCCCCTTGCCGGCGATCACGAGGACGTCGCCGGGCTGGAGCCCGCGCACCGCGGCCCGGATGGCCTCGGCGCGGTCGCCGATCTCCTCCAGCCGCCCCGACAGCGGACCGGTTGCGCCCGCCAGCACCTCGCCCCGGACGAAGGCCGGATCCTCGGTGCGCGGGTTGTCGTCGGTGACGATGGCGCGGTCGGCCAGACGGGCCGCCAGTTCCCCCATCACCGGACGCTTGCCGCGGTCGCGGTCGCCGCCGCAGCCGAACACCGTCACCAGATGGCGGGCGGCGTGCGAGCGCAGCGCCGTCAGCACCGTCTCCAGCGCGTCGGGCGTGTGGGCGAAATCGACGTAGACCGCCGCCCCGTTCGGGTGGGTGGCGACGTGCTGGAGACGGCCCGGCACGCCGTCCAGCAGGGACAGCGTGGCGACCGCCCGCTCCACGTCGGCGCCCGCGCCGATGACCAGGCCCAGCGCGCAGAGCACGTTCCAGGCCTGGAAGCGCCCCGCCAGCGGCAGGTCGACGGCGACGTCGCTGCCCAGCACGGTCAGGGCGAGGCGCTGGCCATGGGCCAGCGGCTGCACCCCGTTGACCTTCAACTCGGTGCCGGCCAGACCATAGGACAGGACCCTGTGGCCGCGCTGGGTACAAATCGCGGCGAAATGAGGGAAGTCGTAGCTGTCGGCGTTCAGCACGGCGGTGCCGCCGGGCGGCAGCACGCGGTCGAACAGCATCGCCTTGGCGTCGCGGTAGGACTCCATCGTGCCGTGGTAGTCGAGATGGTCGCGCGTCAGGTTGGTGAAGCCGGCCGCCTTGAGACGCACCCCGTCCAGGCGGAACTGGTCGAGCCCGTGGCTCGACGCCTCCATCGCCAGATTCTCGATGCCGGCGTCCTTGACGGCCCGCAGGCTTTTGTGCAGCGACACCGGGTCGGGCGTGGTCATGGCGCCGTAGCCGCCCAGGCCGGGGCCGAGCAGGCCCAGCGTGCCGAGCGTGGCCGCCGTCTCGCCCATCCGCTCCCAGATCTGCGCGGCGAACTGGACGGTGGAGGTCTTGCCGTTGGTGCCGGTGACGGCGACCACCGTCTCGGGCTGGCCGCCATGGAAGGCGGCCGCCATCCGGGCGAAGGCGAGGCGGGGCTGCGCATCGGTCAGCAGCACGGCGCCGGAGCCGGCCGGCAGCTCCGTGCCCTCGGCCGCCAGCACGGCGACGGCGCCCCTGGCCAGCGCGTCGGCGATGAAGGCGCGCCCGTCGGCCTTGGCGCCGGCCAGGGCCGCAAAGACGAAACCGGGCCTGACCGCGCGGCTGTCCGCGGTCAGCCCGGTCACGTCCGGGTCGGGCCGGCCGGCGATGAGGTCAGCGCTGCGACTTGGCAGGAGTTGGGAAAGACGCAACGGTGCTTCCCTTGGCTGGAGTTGCGGACATGGGCGCCTGCGGCGGGGCCGACCAGTTGGTGGAGCCGGCGGCGTTCAGGTAGGTGGCGTTCAGGATCTCGGGCGAACTCTCGTCCTGCGTCGGGACGTTCAGCAGCGGGCCGACCTGCTTGATGATGCGGCCGACCGCCGGGGCGGCGACCCAGCCGCCGGTGGCGTAGCCGTAGGTCTTCGCCGTCGCCTTCGGTTCGTCGACCAGCACATAGACGATGTAGCGCGGGTCGTTCATCGGGAAGGCGCCGAGGAAGGACGACATGCGCGAGTTCTTCTGGTAGTGCCGGCCCTTCTGCTTGTCGGCCGTGCCGGTCTTGCCGCCGACGACGTAGCCCTTCACGCCGGCCGACTTGCCGGTGCCCTCCGTCACCACGAAACGGAACATCCGGCGCATCATCTCGGAGGTCTGGCGCGAAACGACCTGTTCGCCGGGAACCGGGGCGCCCGGCTCGCGTTTGATGAGCGTCGGCTGGTGCATGACGCCGCCGTTGATGATCGAGGCCGCCGCCGTGACCGTGTGCATCGGGCTGACCGAGATGCCGTGCCCGAAGGAGATCGTCATGCTGTTGACCTCGCGCCACGGGTTGGGCACGAGCGGCCAGCCATTCTCCGGCAGCTCCAGCGCGGTGGGCTTGGTGAAGCCCATCTTGGTCATGAAGGCCTTCTGCGCCGGGATGCCGACCTGCTGCACCATGCGGACGGAGCCGAGGTTGGACGAATGCTGGAACACCTCCGCCACCGTCAGGGCGCGGCCAAGACCATGATATTCGTTGATGGTGAAGCGGCCGATCTTGATCGGGTGGATCGCGTCGAAGTAATCCGACACCCGGATCTTGCCGGAATCGAGCGCCAACGCCGAGTTGAAGATCTTGAAGGTCGAACCCATCTCGTACACGCCGAGCGTCGCCCGGTTGAACAGCGTGTCGGGATCGAGCCCGGTCGGATCATGCGGATCGAAGTCGGGCAGCGAGGTCATCGCCATCACCTCGCCCGAGCGGACGTCGAAGATGATGCCGGCGGCGCCGATGGCGCTGAACTCCTGCACCGTCGCCGCCAGCTCCTTCTTCAGGACATGCTGGAGCCGCAGGTCGATGGAGAGCTGGAGCGGCGTGCCCGGATCCTCGGTCAGCCGCTTGTTGAAGGATTGTTCCAGCGCGGCGAGGCCGTTGTTGTCGACCCCGGTGAAGCCGACGACGTGCGAGGTCAGGTTGGCCGCCGGGTAGAAGCGCCGCTCCTCCCGTTCGAACGACACGCCGGGGATGCCCAGCCGGTGCACCGCCGCCTGCTGCTTGGGCGTCAGGTTGCGCTTGAGCCAGACGAATCGCTTCTCGCCGCTGAGCTTGGTCAGGACGTCCTTGTAGTCCAGCTCGGGCAGGGCCGAAACCAGCTTGCGGGCCGCCTCATCGGGCCGCGAGACCAGCTTTGGGTCGGCGTAGAGCGACTGGGTGACCAGCGAGGTCGCCAGCAGGTTGCCGTTGCGGTCGAGAATGTCGGCCCGGTTGGTGGTGGTGCCGTCCAGCTCCAGCGCGTGGTGCTGGCGCGGCTCGGCCGCCTGCACGAACAGGGTCGCGGCGACCAGCTTGACGCTGATCGCGGAAAACACCGTCGTCACCACGGCCGCCGTGACCAGCAGCCGGTAGCGGCTCTGTTCCATCGCCACCGCCAGCGTCGTCCGCGGCTTGGCGACCGGCGGCGGTGGGGCGTCCTGCGGGGGGTGGCCGTAGGGCGGCGGCGGATAGCTCATTGGTTGGCCCCCAGCCGGGCGACGAGGAGGCCGAGGCTGTCGGTGGGTTTGGGCGTGTAGGGCTGCGGCGCCGCGGCCCGAGCCGGAGCGGCCGCCTTCGGCGCCGGGGCCGGCAGCGGCCGGGAGGCGACGTCGGTCGGACGGTTCAGCGAGGGCAGCGGCTGGTTGGGCGCCAGCTTGCCGGGGGCCGCCGAGGGCTGGGCCGGGGGCAGCGGCGCCGAGGCCGGCGGCAGCGCCGGGGCGCGAGCCGACGCCGGGACCAGGGTCGACGGTTTGATCGGCGCGGTCCGGGCCGGCGCCGGGGCGGGCCTGGGGGAGGACAGGGCGGCCGGGATGACCACCGGCGCCTTCTCGAGCGCCTGCTCGATCGGCGCCGGGGTCTTCGGCGCCGGAACGCGGGCGGACGCGATCTGCGGCGCCGGGGCCGCGACCATCGGCGGCAGCGGCGCGGGCGTCAGGCCACGGCCGGGAAGCGGCTGGACCGGCGCGTCGGGCGCCGGGGCGGGGCGCATCGGAATCACGTCGAGCGCCAGGAACTGCCGTGCCTCGACCGGTTGCAGGGCGAGGTGGGCGCGGGCCATCTCCTCCAGCTTGGTCGGATCGTTCAGGTAGCTCCACTCGGCCTTGAGGACCTGGATGGATTCCTGCTCGGTCACGATTCGGCGGTTCAGCCCGGCGAGCTTCTCCTCCAGATCCTGCACGTCGTAGCTGGTCTGGAACAGCACGCCTCCGGCGGCGGCGATCAGACCGCCCCAGAACAGCCAGGTCTTGCCTTTCATGCCGCCTCCTTGCCGGGCGCCGGGAAAGCCGGGGCCTCGGTGCGTTCGGCCGCGCGCAGCCGGGCGGACCGGGCGCGGGGATTGTCTCGGGCTTCCGTGTCGCTGGCCGCCACGGGCTTGCGCGACAGCAGGCGGAAGGATGGGGAGCGCGCCGCGACCGGGGCCGCGGGCGTGTGGCGGGACGGGGAGGGCGGGGGCGAGGAACGGTCCTTCAGGAACGTCTTGACCTCGCGGTCCTCCAGCGAATGGAAGGAGACGACGGCCAGCCGGCCGCCGGGGCCGAGCAGCGACTCGGCGGCGGCGAGGCCGCGCCGGAGTTCGCCCAGCTCGTCGTTCACATGGATGCGCAGCGCCTGGAAGCTGCGGGTCGCCGGGTCGATGGCGTCGCCCTTCCCCTTCGGCACCACCGACCGGATCAGCTCGGCGAGCTGCCGGGTGCGGGTGATCGGCGCGGTCTGGCGGGCGGCGACGATGGCGCGGGCGACCTGATAGGCCCGGCGCTCCTCGCCCAGATGGTAGAGGATGTCGGCCAGCTCCGATTCGCCGGCGTGGTTGACGACGTCGGCGGCGGTCGGGCCGTCGCGTCCCATGCGCATGTCGAGCGGGCCGTCGAAGCGGAAGGAGAAGCCGCGCTCCGGCTCGTCGATCTGCGGGGAGGAGACGCCGACGTCGAGCGCCACGCCGTCGACGCGGGTCACGCTGCGCTCGGCCAGCAGCGACTCCATGTCGCCGAAGCAGCCCTCGACGATCTCCAGCCGGCCGGGGAACTGCCGGGCCAGGACGCGCCCGCGCTCGATCGCGGCGGGGTCGCGGTCGATGCCCCAGACGCGGCAGTCGGCCGCCTCCAGCAGGGCGCGGCTGTAACCGCCGGCCCCGAAGGTGCCGTCCACATAGACGCCGCCGTCGCGCGGGGAGAGCGACTCGACGACCTCGTGGAGAAGGACGGGGATGTGGATGGGGGAGGCGGTCATGCGTCACCTCCGGCCCGGCCGGCGGCGCCGCGCGAGGCCTTGGCGACGATCTGGCTCAACGAGATGTCCTTGCGCACGACCTGTTCGCGGAGCGCGGCCTCGTGGGCCTTCAGCGCCTCGGGCTCCCAGAGCTGGAAGGTCTTGCGGCGGCCGATGAAGGACGCCTCCTCGCCGATGCCGGCGAATTCCGCCAGCTCCTTGGGCAGGACGATGCGGCCTTCGGCGTCGAGGGAGACGGGAACGAGCTTGCCGAAGATGAAGGTCTCAATCATGTCGCGTTCGTCGGCGTCGAGATCGGGGGATTCGAGGCTGTCGGACAGGACGTCGAGATAGTCCTGGTCGGCTCCCTCCAGGGCTTGATGGTTGAGGGAGGGCCAGAGATACACAATGTTCGGCGCCGTCGTCTTGGCAAGCGACTGCCTGAACTGTGCCGGGATGGACACGCGCCCTTTCCTGTCAACTTTGTTGACGTATGTGGACAGGAAAACGGCCATTGGCCCGGTGGTCCCCCCGCTATCCCCCCGCGCGGATTCTTCCGCGCCAGCCCCGCCTTGCCCATGGCCCTTCCCCTCGCCGGTGTTAACCAGGATGGGTATGAGCCCCCCTTAAATGGGCATTCTTGGGATAGCATGGGACGCTATGGGCGTCAACGGCCCCCCTAGTATTCAATTCGGGGTGTCAAGACTTTTGGGCGCACCTGTGGCTTTGAAGCAAATATGCAAACCGAATCTCCGAGTCTCCGCAGTATTCCGGCGGTTTCGACGGATGTGGATAACGTTATCCACAGCGGTTCGGCGATTGTTCCAGGCATTTGTGCGAATTCGTCGGAGTCATAACATTTCCACAGCGCGAATCGACCTCGCCGAATGGGGTATTCCTTCGGGTCTGGATTCGGGGTTAGTCATGGGATGGCATGGGAAATGGCCCCACAGTTATCCACCGCCTGTGGATCGTTCTGGGGAAAAGGTGAACGAAAGGGCGGAAAGGCTGGGGATGGGTTGGGGATGAGAGGGGTGGAGAGGCGGGGGTGCGTCGCTATGCCCCGCGCCCGCCCATGCCGTCCCAGAAGGATGCGCTCCCTGGGGACCTATGACCCACGTCATCCCAGGGGCACGCGGTCCCCCGCGCCATCCCATTGGAGGCCATGGGGTGGCCGCCGTGGGCGGGGCGGAGTCCTCGCGGAAGGTCTTGTGTGTGGAAAGCGCCAGATGGCCTGTAAGCCGGGTTCTGTGTCCCGGACCCGAGGGTCCGGGCGATGGCCATTCGTCTGGGACGCCGGTTGCCCGACGCCTCGCGCGACCAACCCGAGCGACGGCGCGGAAACGCGCTTGGCCTCCATGCCGTCCGGTTGGACGGGTGGCCGGGCCGCTCCTATTCGGTCTTGCTCCCGGTGGGGTTTACCGTGCCGTTCCTGTTGCCAGGAACGCGGTGCGCTCTTACCGCACCCTTTCACCCTTACCGATGTCGAAACATCGGCGGTCTGCTCTCTGTGGCACTGTCCCTAGGGTCGCCCCCGCCGGCCGTTAACCGGCACCGTGTTTCCGTGGAGCCCGGACTTTCCTCCCCCGGCTTTCACCGAAGGCGGCCATCCGGCCATCTGGCGAGGCCGTTCTATAGAGTTGTTCCGGTGGGGGCAAACCCCAAATCGCCTCACCCCTGCGGATCGTGGCCGAGATCGACGTTTGCGTAGAGCGCCGTCAGCGGAATCTCCACGGGAATGCTCTCCAGCCGCAGCACCGCCTCGGGCTCGACCAGCAGGTCGCACTGCCAGCGGCTGTCGTCGAGCCGGCGGTGCAGCTCGACGAACAGGGTGTCGCTGTGGACCAGCAGGATCTCCCGCACGGACGGAATCGAGCGGTAGACCGGCAGCTTGACCCGGCGGTCGTGCTCCTCGGTCGAGCGCGACAGCACCTCGACGATCACCAGCGGGTTCGGCGTGTCATACTGGCCATGCCGGTGCGGTGTGCAGGTGACGGCGAGATCGGCCTGGAAGTAGCCGCGGAAGCTGTTCGGCTTGAGGATGCCGGCTTCGGAACGGACATGGCAGGGCGGGCGGTTGTCGAGGGCGTTGCCGAAGTGCCGCGCGATGTTGCTCGCGACAATCTGGTGCGCGCCATGGCTGGGCGCCATCGCCACCGGAACGCCGTCGATCAGTTCGTAGCGCGTGTCGGTTCCGTCGCTCCAGACGAGGAACTCGTCCAGGGTCATGCGCTTGAAGGCTTCCGACATGCCGCTCTCCCGCTGGCGTTCCGGTTCCCTCAATATAGACCGTGGGCCGGCGAGGGGCGAGGGTGGATCAGCGCCCCGTCAGCCGCAGCAGCGCCCGCAGCCGTCGCACAGTCTCGCGGTCCGCGCTGCCGGTCATGCCGTCCGGGTGGAAATGGCGCTGGAAGGAGAGCAGCGCCCGCGGCTCGGCCGGGTCGTACCCATAGCGCCCCAGCAAGGCGTTCACCTCTCCGGCATTGGCCTGGGCATCGTCCGCCGGGGACGGCGTGGGCCACAGCCCGACGCCTTGGGCGGCGAGGCCGGGCCAGTCGAACAGCTCGCCCGGATCCTCCTTGCGCGCCGGGGCGACGTCGCTGTGTCCCAGCACGTCGGCGGCGGCGATCCCGTGGCGGGCCACGATGCCTCGGCACAGCGCCGCCACCGCCGTCATCTGAACGGTCGGGAAGGGGCGGTAGCCGAACTCGTGGCCGGGGTTGACGATCTCGACGCCGACCGAGCGGCCGTTCACGTCGCCCAGTCCCCGCCAGCGCGACACCCCGGCGTGCCACGCGCGGCGATCCTCGGGGACATGGGCGTAGACCGTGCCGTCCTCGTCCACCGTGTAATGGGCGCTGACCTGGGAGGTCGGGTCGCACAGCCGGTCGAGCGCGTGGCGGGCGGTCGGCATGCCGGTGTAGTGGAGGATCAGCAGCTCGACCCGCGCGCCCTCCGGCCGGGGGCCGTGGTTGGGGGAGGGGCGCTCGATCCGAGACGGCGTCATGTCGGGTTCGTCACCGTCTCGCTGACCGTGCGCGGACGGCGCTTCACGATCACCGCGACGCCGCCGATGGTCAGCAGGCCGCCCAGCGCGAGGTTCAGCGTCACCGGGTCGCCCATCAGCAGCACGCCGGACGCCACGCCGAACACCGGCACGGTCAGCAGATAGGGCATGGTCTGGTTGACGTCGTAGCGGCCGAGCAGCGGGTACCACAGCCCATAGGCGACGATGGTCACAGCCACCGCCATGTAGACGATCGACCCCCAGCCGAGCCACGTCGCGTTCGCCAGCGACTCCATCTGCCCCTGCTCGAACAGCAGCGACAGGGCCAGCAACTGCGGCGCCGCCATCAACGCCATCCAGCCGTTGACGGCGAAGCCGTTCACCGAGCCGATCAGCTTCATCTGGATGCTGGCCACCGCGAAGGCGAGGCTGGCCGCCAGCAGCATCAGCAGCGAGGGCAGGGCGTCGCCCAGCCGCGGCTCCCCGGCGATGACCAGCACGCCGGCGAAGGCGGCCATCATGCCGGTGGCGCGCCGCCAGCCCAGCTTGTCCTTGAAGACCAGCGCCGCCAGCAGCGACGAGAAGGGAACCTGGGCCTGCACCGCCAGCGAGGCGGTGGCGGCGTCGATGCCGCGCAGCCCGTTGAACATCAGCGGGAAATGGATGCTGCCCAGCGTCACCGACAGCGCCGCGATCGGCAGCAGCTTCTCGCGCGGGACGCGGAAGAAGGGAACGATCAGCGCCGAGACCAGGACGAAGCGGATGAACATCACGAACAGCGGCGGGAACTCCAGCAGCGCCCATTTGGACACCACGAAGTTCAGCCCCCACAGGGCCATCACCGCCAGGGCCTGGAGCGCGTGGGCGAAGCTCACCGACCGGCCTCCAGCTCCTCGCGCAGGGCCTCCAGCTCCAGCCAGCGCTCCTCGGCCGCCGCCAGCTCGGCCTGCTTGCCGTGGAGCTGGTCGCTGGTCTTCTGGAACTTCGCCGGGTCGCGGCTGAACAGGTCGGGGTCGCCGATGACGGTTTCCAGCTTGGCGATCTCGGCCGACAGCTTGTCCATGCGCGACGGCAGGTCGTCCAGCTCGCGCTGGTCCTTGTAGCTCAGCTTGCCGCGCGGCTTGGCGGCGGCCGGGGCGGCGGCCGGCTTGGGCTTGGCCGCGACGGCGGCCGGCGCCGCCTTGGCCGGGCGCTGCACCAGATAGTCGGAATAGCCGCCGGCGTACTCGCTGGCGGTGCCGTCGCCCTCCAGCGCGATGGTGCTGGTCACCAGCCGGTCGAGGAAGTCGCGGTCGTGGCTGACCAGCAGCAGCGTGCCCTGGTAGTCGCCGAGCACGTCCTCCAGCAGGTCCAGCGTGTCCATGTCGAGGTCGTTGGTCGGCTCGTCGAGGATCATCAGGTTGCTGGGCTTGGCGAACAGACGGGCCAGCAGCAGCCGGTTGCGCTCCCCGCCCGACAGCGCCTTGACCGGGCTGTCGAGCTGCCGGGTGTCGAACAGGAAGTCCTTGATGTAGCCGGCGACGTGGCGCGACTGGCCGTTGACCATCACCGCGTCGCCGCCGAACGGGCACAGCACCTTGCGGATGGTGTCCTCCGGATCCAGCCCCTCGCGGCGCTGGTCGAAATAGGCGGTGTCGAGGTTGGTGCCGAGCTTCACCGTGCCCTCGTCGGGCTCCAGTTGGCCGGTCAGCATCTTCAGCAGGGTCGATTTGCCGGCGCCGTTCGGCCCGATCAGTCCGACCCGGTCGCCGCGCAGGATGCGGGTGGAGAAGCCGCTGACGATGGTCTTGCGCCCCTCCTCCGAGTCGAACCCCTTGGCGATGCCGGTCGCCTCGATGACCAGCCGGCCGCCGCGCTCGGCCTCGGCGATGGCGAGCTTGGCCTGCTGGCCGCCGCGGATCTGTTCGGCGCGGTCGCCGCGCAGCGCCATCAGGTTGCGCACGCGGCCCATGTTGCGGGTGCGCCGGGCGGAGATGCCCTCGCGCAGCCACTTCATCTCGCCCTCGATCTTGCGGTCGAGCTTGTGGGCGGCGGCCTCCTCCGACTCGAAGACCTCGGCCTGCCACGCCTCGAACTCGGAGAAGCCGCGCTCGGTGGCGCGCACCGTGCCACGGTCGAGCCACAGCGTCCGCTTGGCCAGCCGGTTGAGGAAGGCGCGGTCGTGGCTGATCAGCAGCAGCCCGCCGCGGAAGGACAGCAGCTCATCCTCAAGCCACTCGATGGTGGGGAGGTCGAGGTGGTTGGTCGGCTCGTCGAGCAGCATGACGTCGGGGTTGCCAACCAGCGTGCGGGCCAGCGCGGTGCGGCGCGACTCGCCGCCCGACAGGCTGAGCGGGTCGCGGTGGCCGGCGACCTGGAGGCGGTCGAGCACGGCGTCCACCCGGTGCGCCTCGTCCTGCTCGTCGGCGGGCAGCCCCTGGACGACGTAATCCTGGACGGTGGCGCAGCCGCGATAGTCGGGCTCCTGCGGCAGATAGGCGATGCGCGAGCCGGGCTGGACGAAGACCACGCCGTCGTCCGGCTGGATCAGCCCGGCCAGCACCTTCATCAGGGTCGATTTGCCCGAGCCGTTGCGGCCGACCAGACAGGCGCGGTCGCCCCGGCCGATGGCCATGTCGATGGTCTCGAACAGCGGACGCCCGCCGAAGGTGACGGAGACGCCCTGGAGCGCCGTGATGGGTGCGGGAGGAGCCATGGACCGTTCGTGCGCCGGAAAGCGGAAGTGAGGAAGGACGCGGGGGTTATACCGCGCCCGTCCGCCATCCGGCGATGGTTAAAAACGCCGGGGCCGGGTTGCGCGTCAGCCGGCCGGCACCGGCACCGGGACGGCCGGAGAAGGGGGAAGCGGTTGCGCCGGTGGCTCCACCTGCTGCTCCTGCATCTTGAAGCCGAAATAGGTGCCGTTGCTGATGCCGGTCAGGGCCAGCAGGTTGGCCGACAGCTCCGGCATGCCGAGCGTGCGGGTGGCCTCGTAGAGGAAGGCGGCGCCCAGCACGACGGTCCAGGCCAGCAGTTGCAGCCGGTGGATGTTGTAGCCGTGGACGTCGGTCAGCAGGTCGGTGAGCACCCCCTCGGAGAGTGGGTAGATCGCGGCGACGGCGGCGGCCATTCGCGCCCTGTCGGGCGGGTCGGCCTGGGCGGCGGCGAGGTAGGCGGCGCGGTGCTGCTGGCGGTGGTCGTCGTCGCCGCTCGGCCGGTTGTCCTGGAACACCGCGAGCACCGAGGTGCCGCCGACGATTCCCATCAGAGCCATGGTGCCGGTGCTGACGGTGTCCATCGACCCGATGACGGCGATGAGCGCCGCGTAGGAGGCGGTGACGATGCCGCTCCACCACAGGAGCTGGAAGCGCGACAGGCTGTAGGGCGGCACATAGCCGGCGGGCTTCGGCACGTCGGGGAAGCCGTTGATGGCGTCGCGGCCGAAATGGCGGAGGAAGGCCAGCAGGAAGAGCAGGCCGATCAGGGCGAAGCAGACGGCCGCGAGCGTCAGGTCGCGGTCGCTCGCCCCCTGGATGGTGACGAGCTTGGGCGGTGTGGCGACGCCGCCGCCGGCCGGCCCGAAGGCGACCGGCAGGGATTTGGCGCGGGCCAGCGAGAAGAAGCCGTCGAAGGCGTTCTGCCACGCCGCCCGGCGCTCCACCGCCTCGGCGCTGTTGCCGGCGATGGAGGTGGAGGCGGTGCCGACGACCTCGCCCTTGGCCGAGCAGCCGAAGCTGGCGTGGGCGCCGGGAATGGTCTGGCCGTTGGCGACCAGGAGCAGCCCCTGCGCGTTCAGCCCGGCGGCGGCGGCCGGGCAATCGGCGCCGGCGGCGGGGGCTCCGAGGTTGAGGGTGATCGGCTGACCGAGGATGACGGGGCCGCCGGGTGCCGCCTGCGCCTTGGCGCCGGAGGGCAGGGCGAGGGCCATGGTGACGCCCAGGCACAGGGCGATGGTCGGGCGCGGCATGCTCGTCGGTTCCCCTCGGGACGGCGGTCGGCGGGAGCGCGTTTCCCAACCCTGCCCCGCGGGCGAGGGGCAGTGCGGGGCCGGCGTCCGGGGGAGAATAGGGCGGAAATGGAAAAACCGGATAGGAAAAACAATCCCAAGGCCGTGGCGGGCGCCCGTTCTCGCGCCGCGTCACGACAGCGCGACGGCGCCTTCGCGTTCCTTGCGGATGCGGTCGTAGGCGGCGTTGATCAGCGCGATCTTCTGGGTCGCCAGATCGACGAACTCCTGCGGCATGCCCTGGGCGACCAGCAGGTCGGGGTGGTGTTCGCGCACCAGACGCCGGTGCGCCGCCTTCAGCGCCGCGTCGTCGGTGGAGCGGCTGACGCCCAGCACCTGATAGGGGTCGGTCTCGTCCGGGGTGCCGGCGCGGTGGTGGCCGGCGAGGATGCGTTCGAAATCGGTCTCGGCAAAGCCGAAGATGCCGGCGACCGCCCGCAGATACTCCACCTCCGTCTCATGCAACTCGTCGTCGGCCTCGGCGATCATCAGCAGGCTGTCGAGCAGCTCCTCCAGCACCGCGTGGCGGTCCTCGAAGAGGTCGGCGATCTGGCGGGCGTATTCCTCGAAGCCGTGGGTGTCGCGGCGGGCGAGGTCGAAGACGCGGCCGACATTCTCCAGCTCGTCGGGCGGGACGCGGAAAAGGCGCTTGAAGGTGTCGATCTCGACCCGCTTCACCACGCCGTCAGCCCGCGCCATCTTGGCGGCCAGCGCGATCACGCCGATGGTGAAGGCGACGGTCTGCATCGCCGCCTGCGCCTCGGCGTCGGTGCTGGCGGGGCTGGTGCCGGCGGCCTCCCCGCTCAGGCGGTCGACGGCATGGCCGGCCAGCGCGCCGATCAGGGCGCCCAGCGGCCCGCCGATGGCGAAACCCGCCGCCCCACCGAGAATCTTGCCCCAGACCGTCATCACCGCCATCCGTACCGTCGATTCGAACCCGGCATAACGGGCTCAGCGCAGCGGACCCAAGCATAACGGGCGGAGGCGGTTCCTGTCCAACTGTGACTTTGCCGCAACAGAAAGCCGGTGTTCGCTTTGCAAAGTTCGAATGAGCGCTTGCGAAATCCACGCAACACGCCATGTTGCGGTGCAACAAAGAGGGCGGCGGCGAGTCCGCAGCCCATGGCGACCGCGCCCCGGCAAGAGGGCCGGCGCCGGTTCCCTGGGGACGAACGTTCTGCGCAATGCGTTTTCGACACTCGAGAACCGTGAGCGAGAGCCATGCCTGTCATCCGCAAGATCCTGCCGACCGAACTGCCCCTGTACCGGGCGCACCTTCTTCGCCTCGATCGCGCCGACCGCTACGCCCGCTTCGCCGGAACCGTCTCGGACGAATCGCTGGAGCGTCATTGCGCGGCGATCGACTGGGGGCGCACCACGCTGATCGGCGCCTTCCTGAACGGCGAGCTGCGCGCCGCCCTGGAACTGTGCGGCGACCGCATTCTGTGGCCCGACGAGGCCGAGTTCGGCGTCAGCGTGGAGAAGGAACTCCAGGGGCGTGGCATCGGCAGCACCCTGATCCGCCGTGCCCTGACCGTCGCCCGCAACCGGTCGATCAGCCGCGTCCACATGCTGTGCCTGGCCGAGAACGTCCGCATGCGGGCGCTGGCGCGGCGTTTCGGCGGCAGCATCGCGATGGAGTATGGCGAGATCACCGCCCGCTTCGACCTGCCGTCCCCCAACCAGTTCTCCTTCGCGCTGGAAGCGCTGGAGGACGGTTCGGGCGCCGTCAACAGCATCCTCGCCAGCTTCTCCTCCAACCAGGACCGCCGCGCGGCCGCCTGATCTGACCGCCTGACCGGGCCGCCTTTCGACGCGCCATGGTATCCAGCCGTTGACGCGGGCCGCCGGATCGCGAAACTCCGCCCTCGAGCGCGGCGCGGTGCCGCGCGGGGAGAGCGTGGGTGCGAAGCATGGACGGGACGATGGACGGCGGCGGAAAGGGCCGGGACGGCGAGGGCGGCGGAATCGGCCGCTGGCAGTTCTGGATCGACCGTGGGGGCACCTTCACCGACATCGTGGCGCGCCGCCCGGACGGCGCGGTCGTCACCCATAAGCTGCTGTCCGACAATCCGGAGCGCTACGCCGACGCCGCCGTCCAGGGCATCCGCGACCTGCTCGGGCTGAAGCCGGGCGAGCCGGTCCCGGTCGAGGCGGTCGAGGCCGTCAAGATGGGCACGACCGTCGCCACCAACGCCCTGCTGGAGCGCAAGGGCGAACCGACCGTGCTGGTGGTGACGGAGGGGTTCGGCGACCAGCTCCGCATCGGGCACCAGGCGCGTCCGAAGATCTTCGCCCGCCGCATCGTCCTTCCCGAACAGCTTCACACCCGCGTGGTCGAGGCGCCGGAGCGGGTGATGGCCGACGGCCGCGTGCTGAAGCCGGTGGACCTGCACGCCGTCCGCCGCGGGCTGGAGGAGGCCTACCGGCTGGGCTTCCGCGCCGCCGCCGTGGTGCTGATGCACGGCTACCGTTATCCCGAGCATGAGCGGCAGGTCGCCTCGCTGGCCCGCGCCGTCGGCTTCACCCAGGTGTCGGTCAGCCATCTGGTCAGCCCGCTGATGAAGCTGGTCGGGCGCGGCGACACCACGGTGGCCGACGCCTACCTCTCGCCGATCCTGCGCCGTTACGTGGACAAGGTGGCCGGCGAGTTGGCCGGTCCCTCGGGGGCCGTGCCGCTGATGTTCATGCAGTCCAACGGCGGGCTGACCGACGCCCGGCGCTTCCAGGGCAAGGACGCCATCCTGTCGGGACCGGCGGGCGGCGTGGTCGGCGCCGTGCGCACCGCGCGGATGGCCGGCTTCGACAAGGTCATCGGCTTCGACATGGGCGGCACCTCGACCGACGTGTCGCACTACGCCGGGGAGTATGAGCGGGCCTTCGACACGGTGGTCGCCGGGGTGCGGGTGCGCGCGCCGATGATGCACATCCACACGGTGGCGGCCGGCGGCGGCTCGCTCTGCGTCTTCGACGGCACCCGCTTCCGCGTCGGGCCGGACAGCGCCGGCGCCAACCCCGGCCCGGCCTGCTACCGGCGCGGCGGCCCGCTGACCGTCACCGACTGCAACGTGATGGTCGGCAAGCTCCAGCCGCGCTTCTTCCCGCAGGTCTTCGGGCCCGACGGCGACCAGCCGCTCGACGCGGCGGTGGTGACGGCGAGGTTCACGGAGCTGGCGGCGACCGTCAACGCCACGCTCGGCACGGCGATGACGCCCAAGCAGGTGGCGGAGGGCTTCCTGCGCGTCGCCGTCGACAACATGGCCAACGCCATCAAGAAGATCTCGGTGGAGCGCGGGCACGACGTCACCCATTACACGCTGAACGGCTTCGGCGGGGCGGCCGGGCAGCATGTCTGCGCCGTCGCCGACGCGCTGGGCATGACGCGGGTGTTCCTGCACCCGCAGGCCGGCGTGCTGTCGGCCTACGGCATCGGGTTGGCCGACACGGTCGCCATCCGCGAGCGCGCGGTCGAGGGGCCGCTGAGCGACGCGGTGGTCGATCGGCTGACCATCCTGTTCACCGACCTCGACACCGAGGGGCGGGCCGAGCTGACCCGCCAGGGCATCCCGGCGGAGCGCCAGACCGTCAACCGCCGCGTCCACATCAAGGCGTCGGGGTCGGACACCGCGTTGGCGGTGCCCTTCGGCTCGCGCATCGCCATGGCCGCCGCCTTCGCCGAGGCGCACCGCCAGCGCTACGGCTTCCTCACCCCCGGCACCGCGCTGGAGGTGGAGTCGGTGACGCTGGAGGCGGTCGGCCTGACCGACGTGGTGGAGGATCCCGACCTCGGCGGCCCGACCGGCGTGCTGCCGCGCCGGCTCGCCACCGTCACGCTGCACAGCGGCGGCAAGGACCGCGAGGCGCCGCTCTACGACCGCGCCCAGCTCCAGCCCGGCAACCGCATCGTCGGTCCGGCGATCCTGGCCGAGGCGGTCGCCACCACGGTGGTCGAACCCGGCTGGATGGCGGAGGTCACCCGCAGGAACCATCTGGTGCTGATCCGGCTGGAGCCGGCGAGCCAGCGCCTCGCCGCCGGGACCAGGGTGGACCCGGTGACGCTGGAGGTCTTCAACAACCTGTTCATGGCGATCGCCGAGCGCATGGGCGTGACGCTGGAGAAGACCGCCCGCTCGGTGAACATCAAGGAGCGGCTCGACTTCTCCTGCGCCCTGTTCGACCGCGAGGGCGGGCTGATCGCCAACGCGCCGCACATGCCGGTGCATCTCGGCTCGATGGGCGAGAGCGTCCGCGCGGTGGTCGAGCGGCGTGGCGGGAGCTTCGTCCCCGGCGAGGTCTTCGCGCTCAACGACCCCTACCATGGCGGGACCCACCTGCCGGACATCACCGTCGTCTCCCCGGTGTTCGACGAAGCGGGGCGCGAGCTGCTGTTCTTCGTCGCCTCGCGCGGGCACCACGCCGACGTCGGCGGCGTCACCCCCGGCTCGATGCCGCCGGACAGCACCACCATCGCCGACGAGGGCGTGCTGCTCGACTGCGTGCCGCTGGTCGAGATCGGGGCGGGGGGCGGCCGCTTCCGCGAGGCCGAGCTGCTGGAGCTGCTGTCCGCCGGTCCGCACCCGGCGCGCAACCCGGCGCAGAACATCGGCGACCTCAAGGCGCAGATCGCCGCCAACGAGCAGGGCGCGCGCGAGCTTCACCGCATCGTCCGCACCCACGGGCTGGCCACCGTCACCGCCTACATGCGCCATGTCCAGGACAACGCCGAGGAGCAGGTCCGCCGCGCCATCGGCGTGCTGGGCGACGGCTCCTTCTCGGTCCTGCTCGACAACGGCGCGGTCATCCGGCTGGCGGTGTCGATCGACCGCGAGAGCCGGTCGGCCAAGGTCGATTTCACCGGGACCAGCGCGCAGCTCGCCAACAACTTCAACGCGCCGTCGGCGGTGTGCCGGGCGGCGGTGCTCTACGTCTTCCGCACGCTGGTCGACGACGACATCCCGATGAACGAGGGCTGCCTGCGCCCCATCGAGATCGTCATCCCCGAGGGCAGCATGCTGGCGCCCAAGGCCCCGGCCGCCGTGGTGGCCGGCAACGTCGAGACCAGCCAGTGCATCGTCGACGCCCTGTTCGGCGCGCTGGGGGTGATGGCGTCGGCCCAGGGCACCATGAACAACACCACCTTCGGCAACGAGCGGCACCAGTATTACGAGACGGTGTGCGGCGGCTCGGGGGCCGGCGACGGCTTCGACGGCACGGACGCGGTGCAGACCCATATGACCAACTCGCGCCTGACCGATCCGGAGGTGCTGGAGTGGCGCTTCCCGGTGCTGGTCGAGAGCTTCCGCATCCGGCGCGGATCGGGCGGGGCGGGGCGCTGGCGGGGCGGCGACGGGGTGGTGCGCCGCCTGCGCTTCCTGGAGCCGATGACCGCCGCCATCCTCGCCAACCACCGCCGGGTGGCGCCCTTCGGCCTGAAGGGCGGGGCGGACGGCGCGCTGGGCCGCACCTGGATCCAGCGGGCGGACGGCGGCGTGCAGGAGTTGGCCCCGCAGGACCACACGGCGGTGCAGCCGGGCGACGCGCTGGTGATCGAGACGCCGGGCGGCGGTGGCTATGGGGAGAAGGACGAGGCGTGAGGCGGGGCGGGGAGCGGCCTTCGGGCCGCTCCGGCTTGCCGGCTACTCGGCTGCGGGAGGGATGGCGGCGATCTGGGTGGGGATCAGGGCGTTCAAGGTCTGGCGCTGCTCGTCCAGCCGGGCGTCGAGCACCCGCAGGTCGGAATGGACCTTGCTGAAGCCCTCCTTCACTTCGGACTGCAAGGCGTCGATCCGCGCATCCAGCCTGTCGATCCGTATGTCCAACCGTTCTTCGGTCCTGTCCAGCCGTTCGTTGACGTGACGGCCGAGGTCGAGGATGGCGTTCATGACGTCAGTCAGTGTCGGTTCGGCCATCGATGCTCTCCGCAGGGTTGTGTCATCGTCGTCCGGCAACCCGCCTCGAGTCAATTGGAGCCCACCTTCGTATGCGCCGCCGCCGCGGCGGCATCCCACCCCTGCATTTTGCCCGTCTTGCCAAGCGCTTGCCGGGCTTAGTAGCTTCCCTTGGTCATACAAATGAACCATCGATCGGGGAGGCCGAAGCCCATGACCGCCATTGCCACCACCCAGCCGCGCGCCGCCCTGACCGAGGAGGCGCGGGCGGAGCTGACGGCGCTGCTCGGCGAGCGGTTCAGCACTTCCGGTCCGGTGCGCGAGCATCATGGCAAGGACGAGTCCTACCACGCCGCCTTCCCGCCGGACGGGGTCGCCTTCGCCCAGTCCACGGAGGAGGTCAGCGCGATCGTCAGGATCTGCGCGAAGCACAAGCTGCCGATCATCCCCTTCGGCACCGGCACCTCGCTGGAGGGCGGCATCGCGGCGCTGGCCGGCGGCATCACCATCGATGTGTCCGGCATGAACCAGATCCTGCGCGTCAGCCCGGAGGATCTCGACGTCACCGTCCAGGCCGGCGTGACCCGCAAGCGGCTGAACGAGCATCTGCGCGACACCGGCCTGTTCTTCCCCATCGATCCCGGCGCCGACGCCTCGCTCGGCGGCATGACGGCGACGCGGGCCAGCGGCACCAACGCGGTGCGCTACGGCACCATGCGCGAGAACGTGCTGGGGCTGACCGTGGTGCTGGCCGACGGGCGGATCATCAAGACCGGCGGCCGGGCGCGCAAGTCGGCGGCCGGCTACGACCTGACCCGGCTGTTCGTCGGCTCGGAAGGGACGCTCGGCATCATCACCGAGGTGACGTTGAAGCTCTACGGCATTCCGGAGGCGATCTCGTCGGCGGTCTGCGCCTTCACCGACATCCATGGCGCGGTGAACACCGTCATCCAGACCATCCAGTCCGGCATTCCCATCGCCCGCATCGAGCTGCTCGACGAGGTGCAGATGGACGCGGTGAACAAATATTCCAAGCTCGACTACGCCGTCGCCCCGACGCTGTTCTTCGAGTTCCACGGCACCGAGGCCGGCGTCAAGGAGCAGGCCGAGATGGCCGCCGCCATCGCGTCGGAGCATGGCGGGATGGAGTTCGCCTGGGCGACCCGGCCGGAGGACCGCTCCAGGCTGTGGCAGGCCCGGCACGACGGCTATTACGCGGCGCTCGCCCTGCGGCCGGGCTCGAAGGGCTGGCCGACCGACGTCTGCGTGCCGATCTCGCGGCTGGCCGACTGCATCCTGGAAACCAAGAAGGATCTGGCGGAATCCAACATGCTGGCCCCGATGGTCGGCCATGTCGGCGACGGCAACTTCCACCTCGTCTACGTCATCGACCCCGACAAGCCGGAGGAGATGGCCGAGGCCCAGCGCCTGAACGACCGGATGGTCGCCCGTGCCCTGGCGATGGGCGGCACCTGCACCGGCGAGCACGGCATCGGCTACGGCAAGATGGCCTTCCTGGAGCAGGAGGCCGGCGACGCCTACGCGGTGATGGGCGAGGTGAAGCTGGCCCTCGACCCGCACAATCTGCTGAACCCCGGCAAGGTCGTGCGGGTCTGAGGGAAACGGCTACCGGAACCTCGGCCGCCGGCCGGCCTTCAGCGCCTGGACGGCCTGGTCGAGGGTCTGGAGGAACTGGGACTTGTCGCGCTGGCTCATCGGGGCGTTGCCGCCGCCGACCACGCCCATGTCGCGCAGATCCTGCATCAGCGCGCGGGTCGCCAGCGCCGAGCCGATGCTGTCCGCCGTGAAGGGCCGCCCGGTCGGGCCGATCACCACCGCGTCGCGCTTCACGCAGCGGTCGGCGAGCTGGATGTCGGCGGTGACGACGACGTCGCTCGGCCCCGCCCGCTCGGCGATCCAGTCGTCGGCGGCGTCGAAGCCGTCGCTGACCACCACCAGTTCCGACAGGCAGTCGGTCGGCAGCCGCAGCGGGCTGTTGGCGACGATCCACACCTTGCAGCCGGTGCGGCCGGCGACCTTGTAGATCTCGGCCTTCACCGGACAGGCATCGGCGTCCACGTAAATCTCGACCAACGGCACCCTCCCCCTATTCCCGGTTTCAACATGGTTTCGTCGGGCGTCCTTATGCGCTAAAACCTGCTCTCAGCGAAGTGGCGCCGCCCGGCGGCGCTTTTTTTCTTACCCGGGAAGGTCGGAGCGGCGCATGGCGTCCTATCAGTATGTTTATGTCATGAAGGGTCTGACCAAGGTCTATCCTGGCGGCAAGAAGACCCTCGACAATGTCTGGCTCTCGTTCCTGCCGGGGGTGAAGATCGGCGTGCTCGGCGTCAACGGCGCCGGCAAGTCGACGCTGCTGAAGATCATGGCCGGGCTGGACAAGGACTATTCGGGCGAGGCCTGGTCGGCCGAGGGCGCCAAGGTCGGCTACCTGCCGCAGGAGCCGCAGCTCGACCCGACCAAGACCGTCCAGGAGAATGTCCTGGAGGCGCTGGCCGACACCAAGGCCCTGATCGACCGCTTCAACGAAGTGTCGAACCTGATGGCCGACCCGGACGCCGACTTCGACGCGCTGCTGACCGAGCAGGCCGACCTTCAGGAGAAGATCGACCACGCCGACGCCTGGGATCTGGACCGCACGGTCGAGATCGCCATGGACGCGCTGCGCTGCCCGCCGGGCGATTCCAGCGTCGAGAAGCTGTCGGGCGGCGAGAAGCGCCGCGTCGCGCTGTGCAAGCTGCTGTTGGAAAAGCCCGACCTGCTGCTGCTCGACGAGCCGACCAACCACCTCGACGCCGAGTCCGTGGCGTGGCTCCAGAAGCACCTGGAGGACTACAAGGGCACCGTCGTCCTCGTCACCCACGACCGCTACTTCCTCGACAACGTCACCGGCTGGATCCTCGAGCTCGACCGTGGGTCGGGGATTCCCTACGAGGGCAACTATTCGTCCTGGCTGGAGCAGAAGCAGAAGCGCCTGGAGCAGGAAGGCCGCCAGGAGGAGTCGCGCCAGAAGCAGCTCGCCACCGAGCTGGAATGGATCCGCCAGTCGCCGCGCGCCCGCCAGGCCAAGAGCAAGGCCCGCATCTCCGCCTACGAGACGCTGCTGGCCGAGAGCGGCAAGGAGACGGCCGGCGAGACCAAGATCGTCATCCCGGTGCCGCCGCGCCTGGGCAACGTGGTCATCGAGGCCGAGAACATCAACAAGGGCTTCAACGACCGCCTGCTGATCGACGGCCTGTCCTTCCGGCTGCCGCCGGGCGGCATCGTCGGCGTCATCGGCCCGAACGGCGCCGGCAAGACCACGCTGTTCCGCATGATCACCGGGCAGGACGGGCCGGACGCCGGCACCTTCCGCGTCGGCGACACAGTGAAGCTCGGCTACGTCGATCAAAGCCGTGATTCGCTCAACCCGAAGAAGACGGTGTGGGAGGAGATCTCCGACGGGCTCGACCTCGTCGAGCTGGGCAAGAAGACAATGCCGAGCCGCGCCTACGTCTCCAGCTTCAACTTCCGCGGGCCGGACCAGCAGAAGAAGGTCGGCCAGCTCTCGGGCGGTGAGCGCAACCGCGTCCACCTCGCCAAGATGCTGAAGTCCGGCGCCAACGTCCTGCTGCTCGACGAACCGACCAACGATCTCGACGTCGACACGCTGCGCGCCCTGGAAGACGCGCTGGAGGGCTTCGCCGGCTGCGCCGTGGTCATCAGCCACGATCGCTGGTTCCTCGACCGCATTGCCACCCACATCCTGGCCTTCGAGGGCGACAGCCACGTCGAATGGTTCGAAGGCAACTTCCAGGATTACGAGGCGGACAAGAAGCGCCGCCTGGGCGCCGAGGCCGACCAGCCGCACCGCATCAAGTACAAGCCGCTGGTCCGCGGCTGATCCGTTTCCGATCGGTGTCCGACGGCCCCTCTCCCGGATGCGGGGGAGGGGCCGTCGGTCTTTCTACATCCCGAAGATCGTCAGATTCGCCGTCGTCAGGGCGGCGAGATTCACCCCGGACAAGGTCAGCGACGAGGTTCCGGAAACCAGCAGGACGTCGCTTCCGGCCTGCTGCATGGCAGCGAGGGCGTCGCCGGCGCTGGCGAAGCCGTGGACCTCGATCCGGTCGGCCGCCGCGTCGAAGTCGGTGACGGTCTGCGTGCCGGCCGGGCCGAAGACGAACAGGTCGGCGCCGGCCCCCCCGGTGAGTTGGTTGACGCCGGCACCGCCGTCGAGCCGGTCGTCACCGTCGCCGCCGTCGAGGGTGTCGTCGCCGGCTCCCCCCGTCAGGCGGTTGTCGAGCGTGTTGCCGGTGCCGCTGAAGTTGCCGGTGCCGATGAAGGTCAGCGCCTCGACGTCGTGGGTGCCGAGCGTCAGGCCCGACAGGGTGGTGCGGATCTCGTCGTAGCCGTTGCCGGCATCCTCCCAGACCTGATCCAGGATGTTGTCGACGATGTAGACGTCATCGCCGCCCATGCCCTGCATGCTGTCGTTGAAGGCCCCGCCGTCCAGTGTGTCGTTGCCGGCTCCGCCCTTCAGGTAGTTCGAGATGCCGTTGCCGGTGCCGGTGAAATCGCCGGTGCCGGTGAAGATCACATTCTCGACGTTGTCGCTCAGGCCGTAGGCGTTCAGCGAGGTGAACACCTCGTCGATGCCCGGCACCGCGTCCTCGACGACGACGTCGCCGATGTCGTCGACGATGTAGTCGTCGTGTCCGGCCCCGCCGATCAGGAGGTCGGCACCGAGGCCGCCGTCGAGCCGGTCATGCCCGTCGCCGCCGTCGAGCGTGTCGTCGCCGGTCCCGCCCGTCAGCCGGTTGTCGAGTGCGTTCCCGGTGCCGGCGAAGCTGCCGGTGCCGATGAAGGTCAGCGCCTCGACGTCGTGGGTGCCGAGCGTCAGGCTCGACAGGGTGGTGCGGATCTCGTCGTAGCCGCCGCCGGCATCCTCCCACACGATGTCCCGGTCGTTGTCGACGAAGTAGACGTCGTCGCCGCCCATGCCTCACATGGTGTCGCTGAAGGCGCCGCCGTCCAGGGTGTCGTTGCCGGCCCCGCCTTGCAGGTAGTTCGAGATGGCGTTGCCCTGGCCGGTGAAGTTGCCGGTGCCGGTGAAGATGACGTTCTCGACCATGGCGCCGAGGGTGTAGGCGTTGAGCGAGGTGAACACCTCGTCGATGCCCGGCACCGTGTCCTCGACGACCACGTCGCCGATGTCGTCGACGATGTAGTCGTCGTCCCCCGTTCCGCCGATCAGGGTGTCGGCCCCCGGACCGCCGTTCAGCGTGTCGTTGCCCGCGTAGCCGTACAGCGTGTCGTCCTCGGCGGTGCCGGTCAGGACATTGTTGAAATCGTCGCCAGTGATGACGGCCAAGATGCTTCTCCCTCCATGCTTCCGGCCGCCCTGTTGATCGCAAGGAAGAGACGGTGATGCGGGAATGGCAACCGGAGGAGGGTCATGGCGCCAAAGATAGCTGGATCGGGTCAACAGGATTTTTGCATCCTAAGATAGTTATCTCTCCCGTTTCGTTCGTTTTTAAAGAGAAATATTTCGCGGCGGACATTCTGTGGGTGTGGTGGCGCGTTCTCGCGTGCCATCGCGCGGACAGGCCGGTTCGTCGCGGGCCTCGCGGCCGGACCGTTGCGGTGTCGGGGCGGATGGGAGATGCGGTCGCCGACCGGCGGTCTTCAGATTCCGTCGAGCGCCAACTGTCCCGATGGCCGCGCCGTTCGGCTTCGGTTGTCTTTTTCCGGCTTTCCGGGCTTGGCAACCGCATCGCGGGCGGGTGGCTCGGCCGGTCTGCGCGGTTCGGCTGTCTTCGGCGCCGGCCGTTTCGGCGTGACGCCGACGCCCTTCCTGGCGCGGTCGCGGGCCTTGTCACGGGCGACGGCCTCGGGAGAGGCCGGGTCGCCGTCGAGCCATTTGCCCCGCTTGATGACCTCGTTCACCCGTCCCTGGTTGACGCCCAACTGGAAGGCGATCTCCTGCTGGGTCATTTCCGTGTTGCGATGGAAATACAGGATTTCCGCCGCCAGCTCCGGGGTCATCTTGCGCCCGGTCAGCCGGCGCGCCGGCCGGACCGACCGGGTGGCGCGGTCGCGCTCGCGCAGCGTCTCCAGAATCGCCAGGGCCGCGGTGTTGCCCGCCGCCTTCAGGGCGTCTTCGAACTCCTTCAAGGTCGCCATGCGTTTCCCCCGCCGTCTGCCGTTCAACCGGATGGAGTGGCCTCGCCAATCATAGCATGGCCATAACATGGGGTGGATGTTCGTGTTTTGGATTGTCCATCCGGCAGGCAATGGACAAAAATACGTTTTCTTCCGGACTCGGCGGCCCCGCCGTGTCGGGGCTGCGGTCAGCCGGCCAGCTTCTGGTGCTCCAAAAAGGCCGCCTTCAGCAACGCCTTCAGATCGTCGCCATACTGGTGGAAGCGCACCGAAAGCTGGCCGCGCTCCTCGTCGCGGTGGAGGACGAGCAGATCGGCGACCGCCGTCACCTCCTGCCGGTCGGCCATCGTCACGCGGGCCTGGAAGGTCTGGCCGCGGCGGTAGGGCTGGTCCACCGCCAGCAGGCACAGGCCGCCGACCGACCAGTTGCGGGTTGGAAACACCCCATGCTCGGTGTGGACCACCAGTCCGGGGCGGACGAAACGCTTCTGGCGCCGCCGCTCCTCCAACGGGGGCGGAGGGAAGGGCGTGACGCCGTCGGCGACGTCGATGCCGCTGCCCTCGATCAGCGCGTTGGTGAAGATCGCCCCGCGTACCACCGCTTCGCCCATCCGGGCGTCGCGCAGGTCGGCGTCGGAAAAATCGGCGCCGTCGAAATTGGTCGGCCACGCCCGCCCGCCCGCCAACTGCGCCGGGCCGGCGTCGGCACCGACCAGCAGCGCGTGCGACAGGTAGGCGCGGCGCAGCGTCGCCCCGCGCAGCACCGCGCCGCTGAGATCGGATTCGTCGAGGTCGATGTAGGACAGCTCCGCCATTTCGAGGCTCGCCTTGGTCAGGCGGGCGCCGGGCAGGCGGCAGCGTCGCAGCCGCGCGGCGGCCAGCGACCGGCCCTTGAGGTCGGCCCCCGCCACCGAGACGAGATCGAGGTCGAGTCGCGCGCCTTCCGCTCCGCCGCTGTCCACCCAGGCCTCGTGCCGGGCGACCAGTTCCAGGAACTCGGCGACCGGCATGGCGGTGTAGTTGGGCTGGACGATGGCGTCGGGCGGCAGGGCGAAGGGGATGTAGGTGCGCGTCAGCGTCGCCTGGTCCATCACCGTGTTGCCGAAGGTGGCGCCATCGAGCGTCGCCCCGCCGAAATCGGTGCCCATCAGCACGGCCGAGGTCAGTTCCGCCCCGGTCAGGTCGGCGTCGTTCAGATCGGCTCCGGTCAGGTCGCAGCCGGCGAAGTTGGCGCCGGCCAGGATCGACCGTTCCATTTTCGCCTCGGTCAGCCGGGTGGTGCCGGTGCCGCGCGTGGTCTTCTGGGTGTCGTCCAGCAGTTCGCCGGCGCGGAAATCGGCGCCGCGCAGGTTGGCGTCGGTCAGAAGCGCCCTGTGCAGGTTGGCGCCGCGCAGGTCGGCCCCGGCCAGCATGGCGGCGGACAGGTTGACCCCCTCCATGTCGGCGCCGAACAGGTCGGCTTGCGACAGGTCGGCCTTCACCATGCGCGCGTTGGACAGGTTGGCGCCGGCCAGCTTGGCCCCCGACAGGGCCACGCGTTCCAGGTTCAGCCGCGACAGATCGCGGAAGCTGAGATCGGCGCGCTTGCCGCTGGCCGGCCGCTTCAGCCACGCCTGATGGGCCAGGATGATCTTGCGGATCTCCTCGATCTCGTTCGGATCGCGTTCGGCCATGGCGTCGGTGGTCCCGGTTGCGTCTATGACGAAAGACAAGTGCCTCAACACAGCAAGATAGCCGTTCCACCCCTCCGCGTCACGGATTCGCGGTCGCCCGATCACGCTTGCGGTTCGGGATGGCCGAATGCCATGGCGGCGTGTTCAGTCGGGACCGTTCCTCCTCTCCCGGCGGAGACATCATCATGGGTGCAGGTCCGCATCACCGGACGCTGGATTGGCTCAACTTCTTTCTGGCCGATGTGCGCGACGGGCTGGGCCCCTATCTCGCCATTTACCTTCTGGTCGTCCAGCGTTGGGACGAGGCCAGCATCGGCGTGGTGATGTCCATCGGCGGCATCGCGGGCATCGTCGCGCAGATGCCGGCCGGCGCCCTGATCGACCGCACCCGGTGGAAACGGGCCGTCATGGCGGGTGCCGCCCTGCTGGTGACCGGCGGATCGCTGCTGCTGCCCCTGCTGCCGGGCTTTCCGCTGGTGGCGACCGTGCAGGCCGTCACCGGCGCCGCCGGCGCCCTGTTTCCGCCGGCCATCGCCGCCGTCAGCCTGGGGCTGGTCGGGCCGCGCGCCTTCACGCGGCGCATCGGGCGCAACGAGTCCTTCAACCACGCCGGCAACGCCGTGGCCGCCGCGCTGGCCGGTCTGGCCGCCTACGCCTTCGGCCCCATCGCCGTGTTCTGGCTGATGACGGCGATGACGGTCGCCAGCATCATCGCCATTGCGAGGATCGACGGAGCGGCCATCGACCACGACGTCGCGCGCGGGCTGGACGGCGAGGCGTTCCCTGCGCAGCGCCGCGCAGCGGGGCAGGGGCGGGACGAGCCGTCCGGGCTGGGCGTGATCCTGACCTGCCGCCCGCTGCTGATCTTCGCGGCCTGCGCCTCCCTGTTCCACTTCGCCAACGCGGCGATGCTGCCGCTGGTCGGCCAGAAGCTGGCGCTCCAGGACCGCAACCTGGGCACCACGCTGATGTCGCTCTGCATCGTGGCGGCCCAGCTCGTCATGGTGCCGGTCGCGGCGCTGGTCGGCGCCAAGGCGGATCTCTGGGGGCGCAAGCCGATCTTCCTCGCCGGATTCCTGATCCTTCCCTTGCGCGGCGTGCTCTACACCCTGTCGGACGCGCCCTACTGGCTGGTCGGCGTGCAACTCCTGGACGGCATCGGGGCCGGGGTGTTCGGGGCGCTGTTCCCGGTCGTCGTCGCCGATCTGACGCGGGGATCCGGCCGCTTCAACGTCAGCCAGGGCGCCATCGCCACCATGCAGGGCATCGGTGCCGCGCTGAGCACCAGCGTGGCCGGCCTTGTCGTCGTCCACGCCGGCTACAGCGCGGCGTTCCTCACCCTGGCGGCGGTGGCCGGCGTGGCGCTCGCGCTGTTCGCGCTGGCGATGCCGGAAACCCGGCCGGGCGCCGAGCTTTCCCCGGCGGTGCCGGCGCCGCAGCGCTGCTGACCGGGGGGCAAAGAAAAGGCCGCTCCCGAGGGAGCGGCCCTGGTTTCACGGTGTCGGCGCGGCTTGCGGCGGTCAGCCGGTCCGGCCGACCTTCTGGCGCAGGGCCTGGATCAGCCCGTCGATCTTGCCGCCGTTCTGCTGCACGACGGAGGCGAACTCCTGCCGCTGGGTCACGCCCATGCTGACATTCTCCACCACCATGTCGATGATCTTGTAGTCGGCGCCCTTCTTGCGGACACGCCAGCTCACGTTGATCGGCGGGCCGTTGGGGCGGACGATCTGGGTCGTGACCATGGTGTCGGTCTCGCCCTCCGGCGCGGTGCCGGCGATGCGGAAGGTCTCGCCCGAATACTCGATGAAGCGTTCGGCGTAGGTCGTGACGATCAGTTGCTCGAACAGCTTCTGGTATTCGGCCTGCTGGGCCTCGGTCGCCTGGTTCCAGTAACGGCCCAGCACCCAGCGCCCGATGTAGGGAACGTCGAAGCCCTGGTTGAGCAGAGTCCGGAACTTGACCAGCGCCTGGTCGCGCGGCGTGCTCTTGTCCGAGAAGGTGGCGATGGCGTCGTTCCCCAGCTTCTGGATGAACGCACCGGCTCCCGGATCCGCGTTTTGCGCGAAGGCGGGGGAGAGAAGGGGGCGCCCGGCCCAGCTGCTCACCGCGAGCAGGGCCGCGCACGCGACAAACAGGCGACGTGTCAGCATGGTAGGGTCAAAAGTGGCGGCTGGAGAGCCATTGTCAACGGTCTTCTGGCCAAGGGTGGAAAAGCGATCGCCGAAACAGCGGCGGCGGCGCCCGGTGGAGCGCCGCCGTCGGGAAGCCTCAGGGCTTCGGGGCCGTGCCGAAGTCCGGGAATTCCGGACCGCCGCCCGGCTTGTTGGCGATGTCCGCCCGGCGCTGCTGCTGGTGCAGGCTGCGCACCGTGGCGTAGAAGTCGAGCGAATTGCGGCGCAGGTCGTCCACCGACTTGAGCACTTCCGACCGGCGGTCGACGGCGCTGACGCCGGCGCGGGCCATCATCAGGCCCTGGCCGTCATGGGCGTAGGCCCAGATGCGGACCGGATCGGCGACGGTGTCGACGCCATAGCCGGCGGCGTCGCGCAGATTCGACGGCCCGAGCAGCGGCAGCACCAGATAGGGGCCGTCGCCGACGCCCCAGACCGCCAGGGTCTGGCCGAAATCCTCGGGCCGCTCGGGGATGCCGGCCGCCGTCGCCACGTCGGCGAGACCGCCCGCGCCCAGCACGGTGTTGGTCAGGAAGCGGCCGGTGGCGAACTGCGCGCCCTCGAAATTGCCCTGAAGCAGGTTGTTGGCGATGTAGAGCGGCGACATCAGGTTGTCGATGAAGTTGTGGATCGCGTCGCGGACGGGATCCGGCACCAGCCCGACATAGACCTCCGCCGCCGGGCGCAGGGCCAGCACGTCGACGGCCTCGTTGGCGGCGAACACGAAGCGGTTCGGCACTTCCAGGGGGTCGTTGACCTCATAGGCGGCGTCCGAGTCGGCCGGCCGGTTGGCGCAGGCCGTCGCGGTCAGGGCCAGGACGGCGACGGTGGCCGAACGGAGGAGGGAGCGGGAGAGGCTGGCCAGCTTCATGGTGCGTCGGCTCTTTGTGTGAAGGCTCAACTCGGGTCGGATCGCCGGCCCGTCCAACCATCATCCGAGGACTCCCGCGGCTGGAGTTCCCAAACTCTGGCAAGGCGGCGGCGCGTTCATGGTGAAGACTGTGCGAGAAATCGTCCAATTTCCACCTTTTCGTGGACTAACACAGGCTTGGCCGTTTGACCAGTGCGGGCGGCGGCCCGGTCTCAGCTCCGCCCGGAGGCTGTGATACCGTTGCCGCACCGGAAATCCGCGGGTTGTCCGGGGATGCGCGGTGAAAAACGATTTACGACGCATAAAGATATCTTTATATCTGTATCCGAAGCTGCGGGTGCGCCGCGGCCCGGAAACTTGATCCGGGCGGGCGATTCGGGATGGATGCGGGGCGATGGACAATCTGCTTGCGACTCTGAAGGCGGCGGCGGAGACCACACGGCTCCGGCTGCTGGCGCTGTGCGCGCACGGCGAGCTGACGGTGACCGAGCTGACCCAGATCCTGGGCCAGAGTCAGCCGCGCGTCTCGCGCCACCTGAAGCTGCTGTGCGACGCCGGGCTGCTCGACCGCTTCCGCGAGGGCACCTTCGCCTTCTACCGGCTGGCCGAGAAGGGCGCCTCGGCGGAGCTGGCGCGCGTGCTGGTCGACGCCATCCCCGACAGCGACCCGACCCTGACGCTGGACCTGGAGCGGCTGGAGGCGATCAAGCGCGGCCGGTCCGAGACCGCCGCCGCCTATTTCCGCGAGAACGCCGCCCGCTGGCACGAGATCCGCTCCCTGCATGTGGCGGAGGACGAGGTCGAGGCCGCGCTGCTGCGCCTGTTCCCGGCCGGCGGCCCCGATGGCAAGGCGGTGGAGGAGTTGCTGGACATCGGCACCGGCACCGGCCGGATGCTGGAGGTGCTGGGGCCGCGGGTTCAGCGCGCGGTCGGGGTGGACCAGTCGCGCGAGATGCTGGCGGTGGCCCGCACCACGCTGGAGGAGGCCGGCCTGCGCCACTGCCATGTGCGGCAGGCCGACATGTACCAGCTTCCCTTTCCGAGCGGCTCCTTCGACGCCGCGGTGATCCATCAGGTGCTGCACTTCACCGAATCGCCGGCCGAGGTCGTCGCCGAGGCGGCGCGCGTGCTGCGCCCCGGCGGCCGGCTGCTGGTGGTCGATTTCGCGCCCCACACGCTGGAGACGCTGCGCGAGGAGCACGCGCACCGCCGGCTGGGCTTCGCCGACCAGGAGGTCGCCGGCTGGTGCCGCCAGTCGGGCCTGTCCTGCGGCCCGGTGGCGCATCTGCCGGGCGATCCGCTCACCGTCTCCATCTGGCCGGCGACCCGCCTCGCGGGCGCGCCGGCCGCCGTCTCCCAACCCGCCCTTTCGCACAGCGGAGCCACGTCATGACCGCCACCCCGTCAGTCAGCTTCGAATTCTTCCCGCCGAAGACGGAGAAGATGGAGCAGAGCCTGTGGCAGTCGATCCAGCGGCTGGCTCCGCTTGCCCCGAGCTTCGTCTCGGTGACCTACGGGGCCGGCGGCTCGACGCGCGAGCGGACCCACGCCACCGTCACCCGCATCCAGGCGGAGACCGGCATCCCGGCCGCCGCCCACTTCACCTGCGTCGGCGCGACGCGGGACGAGATCGATTCCATCGCCCGCAGCTATTGGGACGCCGGCATCCGCCATCTGGTGGCGCTGCGCGGCGACCCGCCGGAGACGGCGGGGGGCGTCGGCGGCCGCTATGAGCCGTTTCCCGGCGGCTACGCCTACGCCGCCGATCTGGTGGCGGGGATGAAGCGCATCGCCGATTTCGAGATCTCGGTCGCCGCCTATCCGGAGAGCCATCCGGAGGCGCCGAGCGCCCAGTTCGACCTCGACAACCTCAAGCGCAAGGTCGACGCCGGGGCGACCCGCGCCATCACCCAGTTCTTCTTCGACAACGACGCCTATTTCCGCTTCCTCGACCGCTGCGCCGCGGCGGGCATCCATGTGCCGGTGGTGCCGGGCATCCTGCCGATCACCAATTTCGCCCGCGCGGTGGAGTTCGCCGGCAAGTGCGGCGCCTCGATGCCGGCGAAGCTCGCCGCCACCTTCGAGGGGCTGGACGCCGATCCGGAGACCCGGCAGCTCGTCGCCGCGACGGTGGCGGCGGAGCAGTGCCAGGCGTTGCAGGCGCAGGGAATCTCGGACTTCCATTTCTACACGCTGAACCGCTCCGACCTGACCATCGCCATCTGCCGCATGCTGGGGGTGAAGGCCAAGGCGGCAACCCCGGCGCCGGTCGCCGGCTGACGCGGCCCTGTGCTAATCTCGGGCGTGGTGGCGCGGAGGGTGGATGCCATGGACAGCCGGATCGGGTACGACACGGATTTCCTCGCCTGGACCGAGGAGCAGGCCCGTCTGCTGCGCGAGGCCGCGCGCGAACGCATCAACACGCCCATCGATTGGGAGAACGTCGCCGAGGAGATCGAGAGCATGGGCCGGTCGGAGTTGCGCGCGGTCGAAAGCGCGCTGGTCCGTGTGATCGAACACCTCCTGAAGCTGGAACACTCGCCGGCTGTCGAGCCGCGTGGTGGATGGCGCTGGTCGGTCCGTGAGCAGCGCGATCAGGCCAACGATGCGCTGGACGACAGCCCGAGCCTTCGTGGCAAGCTGGACCTCGGCAAAGCGTACCGGCGTGGTCGCGACTACGCCATCGACGGACTGGAGCAGGATCGGATAGCCGTCGAGCTTGCCCTTACCGATTGCCCTTACACCCTCGACCAAATCCTCGATCCCTACTGGTGGCCGGTCAACCGCCACGATCTTTCCTGACTTTCGAACACCCGCCCAAAGCAACGGATAAGAACTCTCCCCATGGCTCACATCCTCGACACTCTGCGTGACCGCGTTCTGCTGTGCGATGGCGGGTTCGGCAGCCGCATCCAGGCGCTCGACCTCGACGTCGAGAAGGATTACTGGGGGCACGAGAACTGCACCGACATCCTGCCGCTGTCGCGCCCCGACATCGTCCGCGAGATCCATCGCGGCTATTTCGAGGCCGGGGCCGACATGGTGGAAACCGACACCTTCGGTGCCTCCCCGGTCACGCTGGGCGAGTTCGGCATCGCCGAGAAGGCCTTCGAGATCAACCAGCGCGCCGTCGAGCTGGCGCGCGAGGCGGCTTCGACCTTCACCGACGGGCAGCCGCGCTTCGTCATCGGCTCGGTCGGGCCGGGCACCAAGCTGCCCAGCCTGGGCCACATCGCCTACCAGCCGCTGGAGGACAGCTTCTTCGTCCAGGCCGCCGGCCTGATCGCCGGCGGCGCCGACGCCATCCTGGTGGAGACCTGCCAGGACCCCTTGCAGATCAAGGCCGCCGTCAACGGCATCAAGCGCGCGCGGGCCGAAGCCGGAGCCGACACGCCGGTCTTCGTGCAGGTGACGGTGGAGACCACCGGCACGCTGCTGGTCGGCACCGACATCGCGGCGGCGGCCACGGTGATCCAGGCGCTCGACGTGCCGCTGCTCGGGCTGAACTGCGCCACCGGCCCGCTGGAGATGAGCGAGCATGTCCGCTGGCTGTCGCAGAACTGGCCGGGGCTGGTGTCGGTGCAGCCGAACGCCGGCCTGCCGGAACTGCTCGACGGCAAGACCCATTACCCGTTGCGCGCCGACGATTTCGCCCATTGGCTGGAGCGCTTCGTCACGGAGGACGGGGTGAACCTCGTCGGCGGCTGCTGCGGCACCAATGTCCCGCACATCGCGGCGGCGAACCAGATGCTGCGGAAGCTGGCGCCGGCCGGCGCGCACCGCCCGAATCCGAAGGGCCGCACGGTGCATTGGGTGCCGGCGGTGGCCTCGCTCTATTCCCAGGTCACGCTGCGCCAGGAAAACGCCTTCTTCGCCATCGGCGAGCGCTGCAACGCCAACGGCTCCAAGAAGTGGCGCGAGCTTCAGGAGCGCCATGACTGGGACGGCTGCGTCGAGATGGCGCGCGAGCAGGTCAAGGAGGGCTCGCATTCGCTGGACGTCTGCACCGCCTTCGTCGGCCGCGACGAGGTGGCGGAGATGGACGCGGTGGTCTCGCGCTTCGTCGGTTCGGTGACGGCGCCGCTGGTCGTCGATTCCACCGAATACATCGTGCTGGAGAAGGCGCTGGCGCTCTATGGCGGCAAGGCGATCCTCAACTCGATCAATTTCGAGGACGGCGATGAGCCGGCCCGCAAGCGTCTGGCGCTCGCCAAGAAGTTCGGCGCGGCGGTGATCGCGCTGACCATCGACGAGGAGGGCATGGCGAAGACTCCCGAGCGCAAGCTGGAGATCGCCAGGCGCCTCTACGACCTCGCCGTGAACGAGTACGGGCTGGCGCCGGCCGACCTGCTGTTCGACCCGCTGACCTTCACCATCGCCACCGGCAACGAGGACGACCGCAAGCTCGGCGTCTGGACGCTTGAGGGCATCGAGGCGATCGCCCGCGAGATGCCCGGCTGCCAGATCATCCTCGGCCTGTCGAACATCTCCTTCGGCCTGAACGCGGCGGCGCGCCATGTGCTGAACTCGGTGTTCCTCGACCACGCGGTCAAGCGCGGGATGACCGGGGCCATCGTCCACGTCTCCAAGATCCTGCCGCTGCACCAGATCCCCGAAAAGGAGGTGAAAACCGCCGAGGATCTGATCTTCGACCGCCGCGCCGAGGGGTATGATCCCTTGCAGGCCTTCATCGCGCTGTTCGAGGGCCGCAAGGCGGCGGACGCCAAGAAGAAGGCGCGCGCCGAGACGGTCGAGGAGCGGCTGAAGGAGCGCATCGTCGACGGCGACCGCACCGGGCTGGAGGACGACCTCGCCGAGGCGATGAAGACCCACCCGCCGCTGGAAATCATCAACACCTACCTGCTCGACGGCATGAAGGTGGTCGGCGAGCTGTTCGGCGCCGGCAAGATGCAGCTTCCCTTCGTGCTTCAGTCGGCCGAGACGATGAAGGCCGCCGTGGCATGGCTGGAGCCGCACATGGAGAAGATCGACGGCCAGCAGAAGGGCACGCTGGTGCTGGCCACCGTGAAGGGCGACGTCCACGACATCGGCAAGAACCTCGTCGACATCATCCTGACCAACAACGGCTACAAGGTGATCAACCTCGGCATCAAGCAGCCGGTGACGACCATCATCCAGGCCGCCAAGGAGCACAAGGCCGACGCCGTCGGCATGTCCGGCCTGCTGGTGAAATCCACCGTGGTGATGCGCGAGAATCTCGCCGAGATGACCCGCGAGGGGCTGGAGGTGCCGGTGCTGCTCGGCGGCGCCGCCCTGACCCGCGCCTATGTCGAGGGCGACTGCGTGGCCTCCTACGGCTCGGGCCGCGTGGCCTACGCCGGCGACGCCTTCGATGGGCTGACGCTGATGGATCAGGTGGTCGGCGGCAGCTTCGACCAGCAGCTCGCCATCCAGCAGGCCAAGCGCGCCGGCAAGGCGGTCAACCGCCGCCGCGTGCTGGGGCAGGCGACCAGCGCCGCCACCGGCCCGGTGGACAAGGACGCCGTGCGCGCCCGCCGCCGCCGGCTGGCCGAGGGCGTGCCGGTGCCGACCCCGCCCTTCTGGGGGCCGAAGCTGATCGACCATGTGCCGCTGAAGACGCTGGTCACCTACCTGAACGAGCGGATGCTCTACCAGCTCCAGTGGGGTTACCGGAAGGACGGCAAGTCCTTCGAGGAGTTCAAGGAGTGGGCGAAGAAGGAGCTGCGGCCGGTGCTCGACCGCATCCTGCGCATCGCCGCGACCGAGACCATTCTGCGGCCGACCGCCGTCTACGGCTATTGGAAGGCGGCGGCCGACGGCAACGACGTCATCCTGTTCGAGGAGGACGGGATCACCGAGGCGGCGCGCTTCTCCCTGCCGCGTCAGGCCAAGGAGGACGGCGAGTGCATCGCCGACTTCCTGCGCGACGTGACCGATCCGGAGCGCGACGTGCTCGGCCTCCAGGTCGTCACCATGGGCCAGCATTGCGCCGAGGTGGCGCGGGAATGGTTCGCCGAGAACCGCTACCAGGATTACCTCTACCTGCACGGCCTGTCGGTGGAGATGACCGAGGCGATGGCGGAGTACGTCCACGCCCGCATCCGCTCGGAGCTGGGCTACGGCGCCGAGGACAGCCGCGACAAGGAGAAGCTGTTGCAGCAGTCCTACCGCGGCTCCCGCTACAGCTTCGGCTACCCGGCCTGCCCGAACCTGAAGGACCAGGAGCAGCTTCTGAAGCTGCTCGACGCCGGGCGGATCGGCATCGAGATGTCGGACGAGGATCAGCTCCACCCGGAACAAAGCACGTCCGCCATCGTTCTTCATCATCCGCGCGCCAAGTATTTCAGCGTTTGAGCGAGCCGGAGGAGGCTCGAACGGAGAGGAGGGATCGAACGGCGGTGCTGCTTTCGAATCGTGGCGATTCCTCCGCCCATCATGAGACGATTGGAGGCTGGAGCGACCGAGGAGGGTGAGGCCGGAGAAGGCCGGCGGGAGTGGGCGGGCATGGAAGCTGGAGGGGGCGGTTTCCCCTGTCTTGCGCCGGCACGCCCTCCCGCGGATATTCCTATGGCGAAGCCCTTGAAATGAATCTAGGCTAGCCCACCGATGACCGGGCGCGGGCCGAGGCAAGATGGTCTGTGTGTGGGAAGGTGGGCTTCCGCGTAACATCGAAAGGTGTTGTTGATGCCGGTTGTCATCATGGATCGACGGCTTCAGCGCCGTATAGGGCCCGGGGCCATGCGGCTGATCCGCCGCTCGGATGAGACCGATGGAACGGTGATGGTGTCGGCCCTGGTCGAAGTCGACCGGGCGGCGAACCTGAGCGTGCTGCGCGAGGATGTGGAGCGGCTCGGGGGCAGAATTTCCCACCAGTTCGAACGGCCCTCCCTGATGACCGTTGCCATTCCAGTGAAGCGGTTGTTCGAGCTGGCCAGCTTGGACGAGGTGTCCTACATCGAGTCGGATTCCCCGTTTCGTTGAAGGGGGGCTGCCGAAGCGCTCCCTCCGGCCATTTCCGCTTTTCCCGCCGGTGACCTCTTCCGCCTCGTCTCCCGCCTTGGGCTGCCCCGGCTCTCCCCGTTCCGATAGCGGATCCCCCGGAGAGGGGACCGGAGGCGGCCTGTCGCTTCGGATCAGATCAGTTTCAAGAGCGCGTCGACGTTGAGGATGCCCGCCCCGACGAGTTCGGGATTGGCCTTGGGAAGCGGGGTCGCCGAGGCCATCAGCATTTTTGGGATCACGCTGCTGCGGAGCTTTGGATCGGCTTCGAGCATCAGCGCGACGGCTCCCGTCACATGGGGCGCGCTCATGCTGGTTCCGGTCATCGCGATGCGGGCCGGCGGGGTTCCGGCGTTCGAGGAATGGATCGCGGTGCCGGGGGCGGCCAGGTCGGGCTTGGAGCGCCCATCGCGGGTCGGCCCCTGGCTGCTGCTGGAGGCGACGATTTGCTTCCTGTGATCGTAATTTCCGACGGCGATCACACGGCGGCTGGTCCCCGGCGTCGTGAGGGTGCAGCGCTCGTCCGTGTCACCGCTCGTGAACACCGACTGCGCCCATGGCACGTCAGCGGCGGTTTCGATCCAGGCGTGATAACGCCCATCGGCCACGGCGACGCTGCACAGTTCAACGGCCCAATCGTCGTATCCGGACGCGGTGGCGAGGTGCGTCGTTTCGACCGTGATCGCGATCTGCGCATCACCATTCCTGTCGGTGAAGCGGACGGCGTTGATGTCGGTCTTGAAGTTCTTCGACGTCCCGCTGTGGGCCGTGTTGGGATCCATGGGATCCACCCAATTCGTGGCGAAGCCATTCGGACCATGCAGGCGCACCTTGAAAACGTCGCGCGACGAGTGCCAGATTTCCATGCGATGGGGGTGAAGACGAACGAGCTTGCCGGTCTGGCTCATGATGCTCGTGCCGCCGTTCGCGATTTTCCATTTCACAAGGCGTGTGCTGCCCGGCCCCGGCATGATCCCCGACGCATGGGTCCCGAGATCTCTTGCATTCCCGGCGGCGGCGACCACGGCCCGGCCCCGATGACCCGTGAGATAATCGTCGATGGTCTGCTCGACGGCGCTTTCGCCGTCATGGCTGCCGCCGTTCTGCCCCAGGCTGAGATTGATCACGCAGGGGCGCTTCAGCCCGGCCGCCTTCTTGAAGATGTAGGAGATCGCTTCCACGAGATAGGTGGAATCGGTGATGGTTTCGCCGTTGATTCGCTTTGGGTGGACGAGGATCAAATCCGCGTCGGGCGCCATTCCGACATAGGTGCCGGCCGGATGGGACGGGCAGGTCTGGCGCCCGTTGCCGGCGGCGATGCCCAGAACATGGGTGCCGTGGCTGCCGCTTTCGGGCCGGTGGCGGACGCTGGTGAAGGGATTGGCGCCATTGACCGCCTTGCTGATCGCGGCCTGGTCGTATTCGACGCCCACGCCATGTCCGGCGGGCGCATGCTCGCCCGCCTGAGGGGAAAGGGTCTGATCCCAAAGGAACAAAATCCGGGAACACTCCTTGCCGCCGCTGTCCAGGCGGCAAAAATCACGGGACGTGAAGTCGAACCCCCAGTCGATCACGCCGATGATCGTGTTCTTGCCGGTCAGACTGCTTGCGGACGCGCCGTGGGTCGGCTTGGTTCCCTTGACGAAGCGGACCGAGCTGTCGAGTTGGGGGGACACGGCCCGAGGCGCCTCGATGAACTGCACCTCCGGCAGGTCGGTGAGCTGCCAAAGGTCGGCGGACGGCAGTTCCACTACGCAGATGCGATCGGTGATCCTGACGCAGGCGTATCTCTCGAGGGCATCCGGCAGCCGGTCGCCCGCCAGATAGACGATCGCCCGGATCGTCGCGTCGGGGGTGTCTTCCGGCCATTCCGCGCCATCGGCGCTTCGGTCGTCCCCGTGTCGATGGTCCCCGTATTGGTCGCCCTCGTGCGAAGCGGCCGCTTTCGGCATGGCGGCCTGATCGTCATAATGGGGAGGCGCAGCCAACCGACCGAACAGGGCGTCCAACTTTCGATGTCCGGTCATGCGTCCAACTCTGCGCTGTGCCGTTAACAAGCGGGTACACCTTAGCTAAAGTGCCGACGATTTCAAAGAATGTTCCGATAGGCGAACGGCCTGTCCTGGGCCTGACGCCGACGGGTTTCGGCGCCCCGCTGCAATGGGCGGCTGTGGGGCGCCGCCGGGGAATTCCGTGCCGCGCGCCGCGCCGCAACCTTCGAGGATGTCTGCGTATGACCATGCTTTCCGGCGGAATCATCACCGGCACTCCGCTCGACCTGCACCGGGCCACCGTCCGGCCGGAGTGGATCGACTACAACGGCCATATGAACGTCGCCTATTACCTGCTGGCTTTCGATCAGGCGACGGATGCGGCGCTCGACCGGTTCGGGCTCGGCAAGGCCTATGTGGAGCGGGACAAGCGCTCGCTGTTCGTGGTCGATGCCCATCTGACCTACGCGCGCGAGGTGACGGAGGGGACGCCGCTGCGCTTCGCCACTCATGTCCTGGGGGCGGACGGCAAGCGGCTGCACCTGTTCCACCAGATGCACCACGCGGAGCAGGGCTGGCTGGCGGCGACGGCGGAGTTCATGCTGCTGCATGTCGATCTGGAGCAGCGGCGCACCTGCCCGTTCCCGGAGGCGGTCGCCGCGACGTTGGCGGCGCAGGCCGCCGCGCACGCCGTCCTGCCGCGCCCGTCCCAGGCCGGGCGTGCGGTTGGGCGCCTCGCGCCATCCGATTGATGCGTCCGATTGACGCGCCCGGTCAACGCGCTGGGGGATGTTGTCCTGGGCGCGGCCATCCCCATCTGTTGAAGGATGAAGCTTCGTTTCGCCCCCCGCCTGTTCGCCGTCGCCGCCCTGGCGTTCGTGTCGATCTCCGTTCCGGCCCTCGCCGATTGCACCGATCCCGCCGGGCCGAAGGTGGCGTGGCGGCGCTGCTCCTTCGAAGGGCAGACGATGACGGGAGTGGCGCTGACCGGCGCGATGCTGCGCGACACCAGTTTCCAGCGCTCCACCCTGGCCAACGCCGATCTCAGCGAGGCCGACGGCTATCGTTCCAAATTCATCAGCACGGCGGCGCCGGGGGCGCGGTTCGACCGGGCGAGGCTGATCGAGGCGGACTTCACCCGCGCCGACCTGACGGGAGCCTCCTTCCGGGACGCCGATCTGCGCAACGCCAAGTTGATCGGAGCGACCCTGGCCCGCGCCGACTTCACGGGCGCCAAGCTGGGCGGGACGGATTTCCGCCACGCCGACCTGTCGGGGGCGCGCTGGATCGACGGCGCGCGCATCTGTGCGGAAAACTCGGTCGGCCAGTGCAACTAAAGAGATTGGTTGCCTGAAGTCTCGCAACAGAACGCGCTTGCCGAAACGGCCAAGCCCGCGTATCGTTCGAGATCGAATTGTTTCTTCGACAGGCGGCGCCGGTGACCAGCAGGGATGAGTTCGAGAGGGCCAGCGCCTTGGCCGGCAGGGCGCTGGATCGTATGTTGGCTGACCGCCTGCCGCCGAGCCCGGAACACTTCACCCTCTGGTACGTCTATTTCAGCGGCCAGAATCCGGATTTGACCCGCGCGGTGGACATCGCCAGCCGCGACGGCATCGCCCTGTCGCAGAGCCTGTGCGAGGAGCTGTTCAAGCGCTTCTTCACGCTGGACGCCGAGGTCCAGGCGATCCGCGAGACTTCCGACAAGGCGCGCTACGCGCTGGGCCGCATCCTGGAGCAGCTCGGCAGCGTCGGGTCGGAGACCGAGCGCTACGGCCACGCCCTGAGCGGTTTCCAGGACGAACTGACCCAGCCGCTCGGTCTGAACGACCTGCGCGCCATGGTCGCCGCCATCGCCGCCGAGACCGCATCCATCGTCGAGCGGCAGACCGCGCTCCAGCTCCAGCTCCAGGAATCGAGCCACCAGCTTGCGGAGATGCGGGTCAGCCTCGACAGCGCGCGGCGCGAGGCGTTGACCGACGGGCTGACCGGCATCGCCAACCGCAAGGCCTTCGACCTGATGCTGCTCGACGCCATCGACGAGGCCGGGCGCGACGGGCAGCCGCTGTCGCTGCTGATGCTCGACATCGACCATTTCAAGACCTTCAACGACACGCACGGCCATCTGGTCGGCGACCATGTGCTGAAGCTGGTCGCCCGCATGCTGACGGAATGCATCAAGGGCCGCGACACCGCCGCCCGCTATGGCGGGGAGGAGTTCGCGATCATCCTGCCGCGCACCAGCCTGGACAACGCGGCGAAGGTGGCGGAGCAGGTGCGGACCTTCGTCGGCGGGCGGCAGATCGTCAACAAGGCGCGCAACGCCAATTACGGCACCGTCGCCCTGTCGGTCGGCGTCGCCCAGTTCCGGCCGGGCGAGGGGATGAACGCCTTCATCCGCCGCGCCGATCAGGCGCTCTATGGCGCCAAGCGCGGCGGACGCAACCGGGTGCAGGTGGAGGCTTAAAGTTTCGTGCGTTTAATAAGAAACGCCCGAAACTTTAGCCTTTTGATGACGAGCGGATTCACGCTCCAAACCGATTCCGGTTTTACGCGATCCGCTCTAGCCGCCCGCCCCGACGGACAGGCGGCGGATCACCGCCTGGCTGTCCCGCAGCAGGTCGGCGACGATCTCCGCCGCCGGGCGGCGCTTCGCCATGCGCAGCCCCTGGCCGCTCCAGAGCGACAGGAATTCGGCGCGGCCCTGCTGGGCGGCGGCGGTGCGCAACGGGCGGGTCAGCGCGTTCTGGAGCGGGAAGGGCAGGACCGCCGCGTCCGCGTCCGGATCCTCGACCCGTTCCATGAATCGATTGAGGATGCCGCGCGCCGGCCGGCCGGAGAAGGCGTGGGTGATGCGGGTCTGATCCTCACTGGCGTCGAGGATCGCCTGCTTGTGGGCGTCGGGCGCGCCGGCCTCGTCGCTGGTCAGGAAGACGGTGCCGAACTGCACCGCGACCGCTCCCAGCGCCAGGGCGGCGGCGACCCCGCGCCCGTCCATGATGCCGCCGGATGCGATGACCGGCACCCGCACCGCGTCGGCGACCTGGGGAACCAGCGCCATCGTGCCGACGAGGTTCTCGGCCGGATCGCCGAGGAAGCTGCCGCGATGGCCCCCGGCCTCGCTGCCCTGTGCGACCACCGCGTCGACGCCGGCCCGCTCCAGCGCGACGGCCTCGGCGACCGTGGTGGCGGTGCCGATCACGCGCAGGCCGCGCGCCTTGGCCGCCTCCACCGCCTCGGCGGGCGGCAGGCCGAAGGTGACGCTGAAGGCGGCCGCGCCGCTGTCGAGCAGCGCGGGCATCTGCGCGGCGAAGGCGTCGCCAGGATAGGCCGGCGCCGTGGGGGCGGGCAGGCCGAGTTCGGCGAAGAAGGGCGCCACCCGCGCCAGCGCCTCCTTCGTGACCGGCGAGGGGGCCGGTTCCGGCAGGGGGGCGAAGAGGTTGATGCCGAAGGGCAGGGCGGTGCGGGCGCGGATGTCGCGGGCGCGCTCGGCGATCTGTGCGGGGCCGAGGTAGGCGGCGCCGACGAAGCCGAAGCCGCCGGCCTCGTTGACCGCCGCGACCAGGGCGGCGGTGTCGCCGCCGCCGGCCATCGGCGCCTGAATGATCGGGGAGCGCAGCCCCAGACGTTCCAAGGTTTCCGTGTGCGCGGGCATCGCCGCCTCCGTCCGTTGGTCGTTGGCGGCGATGCTACGCCCGCCACCCCATCACGACCAACGACTTGTTCAGAAGGCGGCGTTCACTTCCAGTGATGGATTTTCACGCCGCCCGCAGCCACACCGCCGTGTCGTGGAAGGCGGCGCCGCCGGCCGGTGGGATCGGTTCCGGCGAGGTCAGGCTGTTGATGCCGATGCCCTCGACGAAGGCGGTGTTCGGCCAGATGCCCTCGACGATCACCACCCCGCGCGGCACCCCGGCGAAGGGCTTGGCGTGCACCACCACGCTGCCCTGGAGGTTGCCGAGCCGCACCGGCGCGCCCTCGGCGAGAGCCAGCCCGGCGGCATCCTCCGGGTGGATCAGCGCGGTCGGGCGGCCTTCCCGGCGCTGGGAGGTCACCGTCTCGCCGAAGCTGGTGTTGAGGAACTGGCGGGCCGGGGCGGTGACGAGGCGGAAGGGGTGCTCGTCGTCGGCCTCGCGGCCGGGCGGCATGTGGTCGGGCAACTCCGGCATCCCGCCATAGGGGCCGAGCGCCGCCCAGTCCGGCGCGAAGCGGAACCTGCCGTCGGGGAAGGCGAAGCCGTTGAGGAAATGCGAGGTCTCGAAATCGGGCTGGGCGTCGATCCAGCGGTTTTCGGTCAGCGTCGCCGCGTCGCCAAGGCCGGAGGTCCTCAGCATCGCGTCGATGATCTCCAGCGCGCTCATGCCGAAGCCGGGATGCTCGGCCCCGACCCGGCGAGCGATCTCCGAGATCACCCAATGGTTCTCGCGCGCCTCGTGCTGGGGCTCGATCACCTTGCGGCCGATGACGATGTGCATCTGGCCGCCGCCGCGGTAGATGTCGTCATGCTCCAGGAAGGTGGTGGCGGGGATGACCAGATCGGCGAGTTGCGCCGTGTCGGTCATGAACTGCTCGTGCACCGCGACGAACAGATCCTCGCGCAGGAAGCCCTGGCGGACACGGTTGGAATCCGGGCAGATCGCCGCCGGGTTGGTGTTCTGGATCAGCATCGCCGTCACCGGCGGGCCGCTGGTCAGGTCGCGCGGGTCGCCGGTCAGCACCGCGCCGGTGCGCGACTGGTCGAAGGCGCGGATGTGCTTGTCGACCCGGTCCAGCCCCTCTGACAACGTCCTGTCGAGGTTGTATATGCCCGACGAGCAGTAGAGCCCGCCGCCGCCCTTGTGCTGCCAGGAGCCGGTGACGATGGGCAGGCAGGACACCGCGTGCATCTGCGCCGCGCCGTTGTGGGTGCGGCTGACTCCGTAGCCGATGCGCAGGTAGCTGCGCGGGGTCGAACCGTAGAGGCGGGCGAAGTCCTCGATCTCGGCGACGCCGAGGCCGGTGATGGCCGAGGCCCATTCCGGCGTGCGGCTGGCGAGATGCGCCTCGAAGCGCTCGGGCTCGGCGGTCAGGCGGGCGAGGTAGGCGCGGTCGGCGAAGCCCTCGCGGAACAGCACATGCATCACCGCGCAGGCCAGCGCCCCGTCGGTGCCCGGCCGCAGCATCAGGTGCAGGTCCGACACCTCGGCGGTGCCGGTGCGGTAGGGGTCGATGGTGACCAGCTTGGCGCCGCGCCCCTTGCGGGCGCGGCTGACGTGGGTCATCACGTTGACCTGGGTGGCGACCGGGTTGCCGCCCCAGTTGACGATCAGGTCGCTCTCGGCCATCTCGCGCGGGTCGGCGCCGCGGATGTCGCCGTAGCCGGCCAGCCAGCCCATGTTGGCCGGCGTGTCGCAGACGGTGCTGATCTGGCGGGAATAGCCCTTGGCGTGGCGCAGGCGCTGGATGGCGCCGCGCTGCACCAGCCCCATGGTGCCGGCGTAGTAGAGCGGCCAGACGGACTCGGCGCCCAGGCTGCGCTCGGCGGTCAGGAAGGACTCGGCGATGCGGTCGAGCGCCTCGTCCCAGCCGATTTCCTTCCACTGGCCGGAGCCCTTGGGGCCGTTGCGCAGCAGCGGGGTCTTCAGCCGGTCGGGGGAATGCACGCGCTCGGCGTAGCGGCTGACCTTCGCGCAGATCACCCCGGCCGTGTAGCTGTTGTCGGCGGCGCCCCGGACCTTGCCGATGCGGTCGGGGGCCAGCCGCTCGACCTCCAGGGCGCAGGTGCTCGGGCAATCGTGCGGGCAGGCGGTGGGCAGATACTGGGCCGGCAAGGCGGGCACTCCGGGCTGGCATGGCGGCAGGAAAGCCGGAGTGTAGAGCGCGCCGTCGGAACGCGACAACCATCAAAAGAGAAAGGCACCAAGTCCGGACCGGGAGGACTTGGTGCCTTTCTCACTCAAAAACCGCTTGCCGACTGTGGCTTTACATGAAGCCGAGCAGACGCGGGAACCACAGGGTGATCGCCGGGATGTAGGTGATCATGCCCAGGAAGATCAGCATCGTCAGCAGCCACGGCCAGACGGCCACGGTCAGTTCGGTGATGCCCATCTTGGTGATGCCCGAGGCGACGTAGAGGTTCAGGCCGACCGGCGGGTGGCACATGCCGACTTCCATGTTCACGATGATCAGGATGCCGAAATGCACCGGGTCGATGCCCAGCTTCATGGCGACCGGGAACAGGATCGGCGCCATGATGAGGACGATCGAGGACGGCTCCATGAAGTTGCCGGCCGCCAGCAGGATGATGTTCACCACCAGCAGGAAGACCCACACGCCCATGTTCTGGTCGAGGATCCAGGCCGCCATGTTCTGCGGGATCTGCTCCGACGTCATCAGGAACGAGAACAGCACGGCGTTGGTGATGATGTAGAGCAGCATCGCCGACATGCTGGCGCTGTCCAGCAGCACCTTCGGCACGCGGCTCAGCGGCATGTCCTTGTAGATGAAGACCGCCACGATGAAGGCGTAGACCGCCGCCATCGCCGCCGCCTCGGTCGGCGTGAAGACGCCGCTGTAGATGCCGCCCATCACCACGACGATCAGCAGCAGGCCCCAGAAGCTCTCGCGCAGCGCCTTGATCCGTTCGCCGGCGCTGGCCTTGGGCAGGCGCGGGTAGCCGAACTTGCGGGCGCGGTACCAGGTGGTGAAGCCGAGAAGGGTGGCCAGCATGATGCCCGGCACGACGCCGGCGATGAACATCTGACCGATCGAGGCGGCCTGCGGGTGGCCGGTGGTGGCGACGCAGTACATCACCATCACGATCGACGGCGGGATCAGGATGCCCAGCGCGCCCGAGGTGGTGACGATGCCGGCGCCGAAGTTGCGCGGGAAGCCCTGCGCCACCATCGCCGGCAGGATGATCGAGCCGATGGCGACCACGGTCGCCGGGCTGGAGCCCGACACCGCCGCGAACAGCGCGCAGGCCATGACGCCGGCCAGCCCGAGGCCGCCGTGCCAGTGCCCGACCATCGAGGTGGCGAAGTTGATCATGCGGCGGGCGACGCCGCCATGGGTCAGGAAATTGCCGGCCAGGATGAAGAACGGGATCGCCATGATCTCGAACTTCTCGATGCCGGTGAACAGCTTCAGCGCGACCGCGTCGATGGGAACGTCGGTCATGAAGAACAGGAAGGACAGCACCGTCAGGCCGAGCGAGATGGAGATCGGCATGCCGGTGAGCATGAGGGCGAGCAGAAGCCCGAAGATGATGGCGGCGTTCATGCCGGGCCTCCTTCCTTGGCGGCTTCGACCGGGTCGATGCCGTCGACCTGGGCATGGTCGTGGTGGGGCAGTTCACCGGTGCGGACGAAATTCCAGGCGACCTGGAGGAAGCGGAAGCACATCAGGTAGGACCCAAGCGGGACCGCCAGATAGACGATCCACATCGGCATTTCCAGATCGGCCGAAACCTGCTCGGTCTGTGCGATGTGGTAGACGAAGCGCGCCCCCAGCGACCCGACGACGCCGGTGAACAGCGCCCCGGCCCCCAGCCCGAACAGAACGAACTTGGCCCGCAGGTCGGGCCGCATCCGGTTGATGACGACGTCGACGCCGACGTGGATGCCGGTGCGCACGCCATAGGCGGCGCCGAACTTGGCCATCCAGACGAACATGTAGATGCAGATTTCCTGCGCCCAGGCGAGATTCCAGTGCAGGACATAGTCCTGGATCACCGGCACGCCGGACAGGTAGCGGTGGACGACGGCCGCGAAGATGACGAGCGTCGCCGCCGCCATGAGGAAGGCGATCAGCGCCTCCTCGAGACGGTCGAGCAGTCGTAGGAGCATGAAGGGGAAACTCCCGGTCGGCGGGGTGTTTTTGGGCTGGAAGCTTTGCCCTCTCCCGTCCCGGGAGAGGGAGGGGACCCACGCCGCAGGCGTGGGGAGGGTGAGGGGCTATCGGGCGTGCGGCTTGAATCCATGCTCCGATAGCCCCTCCTCACCCTTCCCGCTTTCAGCGGGCCCCTTCCCTCTCCCGGGGCGGGAGAGGGAGGTATCGGCGGAACGACCCGTCCGCTTACATCTTGAAGCCGGCGGCGGCGGCTTCCTTGTAGATCGACTCGATCAGGTCCTTGCCAACGCGGGACTCGGCGTCCTTGTGGACCGGCATCAGAGCCTTGACCCAGGCGGCGCGCTCTTCCTTGGTCTGCTCGTGGAACTGGGTCTTGCCCGACGCCTTCATCTGCGCCATCGAGACGTCGTTCTCGTTCTGGGCGATGTCGTTGGCGTAGGCGGTGGCTTCCTTCATCGCGCCGTCCAGCGCGGTGCGGATGTCGGCCGGCAGCCCGTCCCAGAACTTCTTGTTCACGATGACCGCGTAGCCGAGATAGCCGTGGTCGGTCAGCGTCGCGTGCTTCTGCACCTCGTGCATCTTCTGGGTGTACATGTTGGACGGCGGGTTCTCGGTGCCGTCGACGACGCCGGTCTGCAACGCCTGGTACACCTCGGAGAAGGCCATGACCTGCGGCAGGGCGCTCAGCGCGCGCATCTGGGCGTCCAGCACCTTGGAGGACTGGATGCGCATCTTCTGGCCCTTCATGTCCTCCGGCTTGATGAGCGGCTTGTTGGCGCTCATGATCTTGAAGCCGTTGTCCCAATAGGCCAGCCCGGTGATGCCCTTCGACTCCAGCTTCGAGAAGAGCTGCTTGCCGATCGGACCCTCGGTCACGCGGCGCAGGACCTCCTTGTTCGGGAAGATGTAGGGCAGGTCGAAGACCTCGAATTCCTTGGCGCCCAGCGGGCCGAACTTGGCGAGCGACGGGGCCAGCATCTGCACGGCGCCGAGCTGGAGGGCCTCGAGCTCCTCCTTGTCCTTGTAGAGCTGGCTGTTGGGATAGACCTCGATCTTCACCTTGCCGGCGGTGGCCTTCTCGGCCAGCTCCTTGAACTTCTCCGCGCCCTTGCCCTTGGGGGTGTCGGGGGCGACGACGTGGCTGAACTTGATGAGGATCTGGTCCTGCGCCAGGGCGACCGGAGCCGACATCAGGCAGCCGACCGCGGCCGCGCAGAGCAGTTTGACGAGTTTCATCGGGTGCGTCCCTTCCTTTGAAATTTTCCGTAGGACCGAATGTTCGGTCCCGGACTTATTGGCTATTCTTCAATACTCCCTCCGTCGGGGCTATTGTGGATATCCGCAGCCTGTCTCATCCACCTCCGGTTCCGCCGCCCGTGCCCAGCCCCGCCGCCCCGCCGCCGCCGCTCTTCGGACCGCGTTCCCTGCATGGGGCGCCGCACGTCATGCCGATCGTCGCCATGGCGCTGGTCGTGGTGCTTCTGGGTGCTTTCCTCTGGCTTCTTCACCGGAGCGAGCGCGACGAGGAGGCCCTGGCGCTCATCAAGGACGCCCTGTGGGTCGAGCAGAACCTCCACTTCCAGTTGACGTCCGACGAGGACAAGCTGGAGCGGCTGGCCGACGCCCTGAACCGTGAACAGCCCGATCTGCGTCAATTCGCCGCCATGGCGCGGATGGTCGTGAACACCAACCCGGCCATCGAGCGCCTCCTGTGGCTCGACGCCGACGGGCGCACCCGCATGGCCGAGCCACCGTCGGGCGGCGGGATGGCGGTGCCGGATGGGGAGCCGGGGCCGTCGCCGCGCGACGACGCCTTCCGGATCGCCCGCGCGTCGGGGTTGCGCGCCTACAGCGCGACCTACCGCATCGATCCAAGCGACACCGGATTCGACGCGGTCTTCCCGCTCCACCGCGACGGGGTGTTCGCCGGGGCGCTGGTCGGCGTCTTCTCCTTCGAGGCGATGCTGACCCATCATGTCCCCTGGTGGTTCGCCCAGCGCTACCAGTTGGAGGTCATCGACGCGCGGGGGACGGTGCTCGGGGCGAAGTCGCGGATGGCGGTGCCGGGAACGATGACGGGGGCGGCGCCCGATCCGGCGCGCAGCCACGTCATCCCCTTCGACCCGCCGGGGCACGGCGTGGCGCTGGTGGCCACCGCCTATCCCACCGACTCCAACGGCACCCGGACGATCCTGGTGGTGGCGATCTTCGGCCTGACCGGATCGGCGCTGTGGAGCCTGTGGTCGCTGCGCCGCCACATCGCCGGCCGGCTGCGGGCGGAGGAGGCGCTGCGCGCCGAGCACGCCTTCCGCAAGGCGATGGAGGACAGCCTGACGGTGGGCATGCGCGCCCGCGACCTCGACGGCCGCATCACCTACGTCAACCCGGCCTTCTGCCGGATGGTCGGGCTGAGCGCCGAGGAGATGGTCGACCATGGTCCGCCGATGCCCTACTGGCTGCCCGAGGATCTCGACCGCGCCGAGGCCGCCTTCCACGACGTGCTGGCGGGCCGCGCGCCGGAAAGCGGGCTGGAGATGCGCTTCCAGCGCGCCAACGGCGAGCGCTTCGACGCGCTGATCTACGAGGCGCCGCTGATCGACGCCAACGGGCGGCACACCGGCTGGATGGGTTCGGTGCTCGACATCACCGAGCGCAAGCGGTCGGAGGAGCTGGCGCGCCAGCAGCAGGAGCGGTTGCAGCAGACCTCCCGCCTGATCACCATGGGCGAGATGGCGTCCACCCTGGCGCACGAGCTGAACCAGCCGCTGTCGGCCATCGCCAGCTACTGCACCGGCTGCCTGAACCGCCTGCGCTCGGGCCGGTTCGACACGCAGGAGGTGGCGGCGGCGCTCGACAAGCTGGCGGCCCAGGCGCGGCGCGCCGGGTTGATCGTGCGCCGGGTCCATGACTTCGTGCGCAAGAGCGAGCCGAACGTCGCCCCCTGCTCGCTGCCGCAAGTGCTGGAGGATTGCGTCGGTCTGATGGGGGCCGACGCCGCCCGGCTCGGCGTGCGGGTGGAGCTGGACGCGCCGGCCGACCTGCCGCCGGTGCCGGGGGACCGCATCCTGTTGCAGCAGGTGGTGCTGAACCTGATGCGCAACGGCATCGAGGCGATGGCCAGGACACCGCGCGCCGGGCGCCGGCTGTCGGTCACCGTCACCCGCGCCGAGGGCGCGCTGCTGACCGCCATCCGCGACCATGGCTGCGGCATCGCCCCGGAGATCGCCGAGGGGCTGTTTTCCCCCTTCTTCACCACGAAGAGCGAGGGTATGGGAATGGGCCTGAACATCTGCCGCTCCATCGTCGAGCACCACCGCGGACGCCTGTGGTTCGAGGCGGCGCCCGGCGGCGGCACCCGGTTCCTGTTCTCCCTTCCCCTGTGTTCCGAATCCTCTTCCTAAGTCCCTGGAGGCCGCCGAATGACCACCCTGCACATCGTCGACGACGACGAGGCGATTCGCGACGCGCTCGGCTGGCTGTTCCAGTCGCGCAGCGTTCCGGTGGCGGGGTGGGCGTCGGCGCGGGAGTTCCTCGATGCCTGGACGGCGGAGACGGCGGGGTGCCTGCTGCTCGACATCCGGATGGAGGGGATGAGCGGGCTGGAGCTGTTCGACCGGCTGCGCGCCCAGGGCTGCCGCTTGCCGGTGATCTTCCTGACCGGCCATGGCGACGTGCCGAGCGCGGTCAGCGCCCTGAAGAAGGGAGCCCGCGACTTCGTCGAGAAGCCCTTCAACGACAACGACCTGGTCGACCGCGTGATCGAGGCGCTGGCCTTCGACGCCGAGCAGCGCGCGCGCGAGGCCGGGCAGGCCGGAGTCGCCGCGCGGATCGCCAGCCTGACCCAGCGCGAGCGGCAGGTGATGGAACTGGTGGTCGCCGGCCGGCTGAACAAAGTGATCGCCGACGAGCTGGGCATCAGCATGCGCACGGTGGAAGTTCACCGCTCGCACGTGTTCGAAAAAATGCGGGTGAAGACGGCGGTCGAGTTGACCCGCCTGCTGACCAGCGCCGGTTGAGACATATTGTTGTCATGGACATGTTGGGAAATGCCGCTGGGCGGCGCGTGGATGATTGCCCGGTGCGGGGACGGTCCTAGTGTTTTTCCCCTATTTCCGCGAATAGTTTGGTGCGCCGGGCCATGGTTCGCTACACAGGTCATATGTATTCTGGCGGGAGCCTCGGCCGTTGCGTTTGCCTTCCTCCTTTCCGGCGCTTGGACTGGCGGCTGCGGCGCCGCTGCTGCTGTTCGCCGCGGCGATGGCGTGGCTGCTCGACGTCCGGCACCAGGCGGAACTCGAGGACGACCTGCGGGGGCTGGCCCAGTCACTGTCGTTGAGCGTGGACCGCGAGCTGGCGAGCCAACTCCGGCCGTTGGAGCTGCTGGCGGCCCTTGGACAGTCCGACGTCGAGAATGTTCCCAGCCTTTACGCCGCGGCGACCGCAGCCGCCCACAGCCAGGGCGGCTGGCTGGCGATGGGGCTGGTCGACGCCGACAGCAACCGCTTCGTCTTCCACACCCTATACCCGCTGGGGGTCCAGCCGCTGCCGCCGCCCCGGCTCGATCCGATCACGCGCAAGGTGATCGAGAGCGGCCGTTCGGTGATCGGCGGGGTTCTGCCGCCCGGCGGGCCGCCCGGCCGCCCGGCCCTGGTCCTGCGCGCGCCGATCTTCGACGAGGAGCGCGTGCGCTACGTGCTCTCGCTGTCGGTCGGGCTGGAAGGGCTGGCCGGCGTGCTCAAGACCCGTGCGGTTCCGTCGGACTGGACGATCGGCATCGTCGATCCGTCGATGCTGATCGCCGCCCGGTCGCGCGACGCCGCCGCGCATCTCGGCCAGCGCATCCCGCCCTCGCTGGAGGCCCGGCTGTCGTCGGGCAGCGACGAGGGGCTGTTCGTCACCAGGACCCTGGACGGCGACGACGTGTACACCGTCTTCCATCGGTCGCCGGACACGCAGTGGACGGTCGTGCTCGGCATGCCCGCCGGCCAGGTGAACGAACGGCTGGCGTCGACGCGGCTGGCGGTGGTCGGGGGCGGGACCGCCGCCTGCGCCGCCACGCTGGCGCTGGCGCTGGTGGTGTCGCGCTCCTTCCGCCGCCGCCGCAAGGCCGAGCAGGAGGTGCGCCGCGCCCGCGAGGCCTTCCTGATCGAGCAGCGCCGCCGGCTGGAGGCCGAGAAGGACCACGCCGAGGCGGCCAACCGGGCCAAGAGCGAGTTCCTCGCCAACATGAGCCACGAGCTGCGCACCCCGCTGAACGCCATCATCGGCTTCACCGAGGCGCTGCTGTCCGGAATCTTCGGCCCGGCGTCGCCCAAGCACGCCGAGTACATCCGGGCGATCCACCAGTCGGGCCGCCATCTCCTCGACCTCGTCAACGAACTGCTGGACATGGCGAAGATCGAGGCCGGGCGGCTGGAGCTGTTCCCGGCACGAATCGCGCTGGGCGAACTGTTGGCCGACTGCCTGGGGCTGGTGGAGGCGCTGTCGGCGCGCAAGGGCGTGGCGGTGACCGCCGGCACCATCGATCCGGCCCTGATGGTGGTGGTCGACGGGGTGCGGCTGCGTCAGGCGGTGCTGAACATCCTGTCCAACGCCATCAAGTTCACCCCGGCCGGCGGCGCCGTGCGGATCGAGGCGGCGGCGGGGGCCGAGGGCAAGGGGGCGGTCATTGTCATCGCCGACACCGGCATCGGCATGACGGCGGTGGAACTGACCATAGCCATGGAGCCGTTCCGGCAGGTCAACAATTACCTGACCAAGTCGGAATCGGGAACCGGGCTGGGACTGCCGCTGGCCAAGCGCTTCGTCGAGGCGCATGGCGGCACGCTGAATGTGGACAGCGCCTCCGGCGTCGGCACGACGGTGACGATCACGCTGCCCTGAGGGGGAGGAGGGGGGGCGGCGCGTCAGCGCCGGCGCGGCGGCTTGCCGGGCAAATTGGCGCGTTGCAGCTTGGCGCCCGCCATGTCGGCGCCGTCCATGTCGGCGCTTTCCAGGTTGGCCTCCGCCAGATTGGCCTGCACCAGACAGGTCCCGACCATCAACGCGCGTCGCAGGTCCGCACCCATCAGGTTGGCGGCCCAGGAGCGGCCGGTCGGCCGGCCCGAGGGATCCTTGATCTCCGCCGGGCCGAGCCGCACCCGCGTCAGGTCGGCGCCGTTCAGCACGGCGTAGCTGAGGTTGGCGCCGGACAGGTCGGCGCCCATCAGGTTGGCGCCCTCCAGGTTGGCGCCGGACAGATCGGTCATGATCAGCCGGGCGCCGGTCAGCGCCGCCGCCGACAGGTCGGCGCCCCGCATCGACGCGGCGCTGAGATTGACGTTGCGCAGGTCGGCGCGGCGCAGGTCGGCGCCATCGAGGTCGGCGCGCCGCCCGCGCTGGCCGAAGCTGTCGATCCAGCGCTCGTGGTCGAAGATGGCGTGCTGGATCTCCGACCCCACGCTGTCGATGGGGCGGGTCATCTGCGCCGTGCCCATGTCGGCCTGCGACAGGTCGCAGTCGGCCATCCGGGTGCCGACCAGATCGGCGTTGTCGAAGCGGGTGCCGTCCAGCGAGGCGCCGGACAGGTTGGCGCCGTTCAGCCGCACGCCGGTCAGGTTGGCGCCGTTCAGCGTCGCGCCCGACAGGTCGGCGTTCTGAAGGATCGAGCCGGAGAGGTCGGCGTCGGACAGGTTGGCGCCGCGCAGCACGGCGCCGGTCAGGTCGGTCGGGATGCCGCCGGTGGCCGTCGTCTCGTTCTGTAGGCGGGCGAGGGCGGCCTTGTGGATCAGACGCGTCCCTTCGGCGTCCTGCACGTCGGGGCCGGAGCCGCGCCTTGCGGTGCCGCCCGGCTCCAGCGTGCCGCTGCGCAGGTCGGCGCCCTTGAGGTTGGCGTTGGAGAAATCCGCCGCGCGCAACCGGGCGCCGCGCAGGTCGGTCTGCATCAGGTTGGCGCGGCTGATGTCGGCGTCGCGCAGGTCGACCCCGAACAGGTCGGCGCCGGCCAGATTGGTGCCGTTCAGCCGCCCGCGCGCCAGCTTGGCCCCGACCAGCCGGGCGCCGCGCAGATCGCGCTGCGACAGGTCGGCGCCCTCCAGGTCGGCCATGGCGAGGTTGGCACGGACGCCGCCCGGCTGGCCCTTGATCCAGCGGGCATGGCGGTCCAGCACCTCGGCCAGTTGATCGGGCCGGAAGAAGGACACGGAGGACATGGTGGGTATGGTGGCCGTGGGCACGGGAAGTCGACGCCACGTGATGGTTTCACTGCGACAATCATGCGTCGTGATTCCTTACCGAAGGCTGAATGATTCTCCATTCGCGCGTCCTCTTTCGGAGAGGCGGGTCCGTCGCCGCCCGCCACTCCGTTTCGGTGCGCCGAAGCTCCGCTGACGCTTCGTTCGCAGGCATGGGGAGGGGCTGGCGCGGCGCGGGCGGGCGTTTCCGTCGGGACGCCAGCGCGACTCGGTTGCGACTCGGCGGTGGCCCCGACGGGCGAATCGATGGCCATGCCGGATTTGTTACAGACCGGCAACGAAGGGGCGGGGGCTGGGCTGTTGCGCGCAATGTCATGGAAATCCACGGACTTCAAGCTTTTTGGCAGTTCTTAACCATTGGTCCCTTGACACAAAGAGTTACCGTCAGCCTAAAAGTGTCCCACCCTTCGGGGTATTGCGCCGCAGCGCGAATCCGGCGGGGGCCGGAACAGGGGACACGAGGAAGCATGATCAAGGACGCGGACGTCTTGTCCGAAACGACGGCACGCCCGGACGATTCCATGGGCCACCCGACCGCCGGCCCGCTTGGCCGCCGCCATCTGCTGCGCGGCGGTCTCGGTCTGGCTGCCGCCGCCATGCTGGCGCCGGTCGAGGCGGAGGCGGCGCTGCGCGCTCCCCCGCGCCAGCTCTCGCTGATCAATCTGCACACCGGCGAACGCATCCGCGCCGAATATTGGGCCAAGGGCCGTTACCTGCGCGACGGCATGCGTGAGATCAACCGGCTGCTGCGCGACCATCGCACCGGGGCTGTCCACGCCATCGACCCGAAGCTGCTGGACCTCGTCCACGCGCTCGGCCGCAAGATCGGCAACCGCGGGCCGATCCAGATCGTGTCGGCCTACCGCTCGCCGGAAACCAACGCGATGCTGCGCGAGGCCGACGGATCGGGCGTCGCCCAGAACAGCTACCACATGCAGGGCAAGGCCATCGACCTGCGGGTTCCCGGCCTCGGTCTCCGCCAGTTGCAGCGCGCGGCGCTGAGCCTGCGTGCCGGCGGGGTCGGCTATTACCCCGACAGCAACTTCATCCACGTCGACGTCGGGCCGCTTCGCCACTGGTGACGGTCCGTTTCAGCCCCCCGCCTGTCCAAGAGCCCGCCATGCCCCGCGCCTGGCGGGCTCTTTGCATTCCTCACCCCATAAACGAAAGTAGGGGTGGGCTGGACGGTCCGCGGCTTATACCGTTCCCGATGCGAACGATCGCCGCCACAAGCGGCGAGCCGATCCCCTGGGTGTGGCGCGGGGTGCGCTTCGGAGGCCGGGTTGCTGTGGTATGCCCGCATGGCCCGCCGCGTGTGTTCCGTCACTGCGCGGAAGCGGGAATTGTCAAGGACAGGCTCGTGCTTTCCCTTGTGACGAAAAGTTTCAGTGTAATCCTATGCGCTTTCCGTGAAATACCCCACAAGCATGATTGCCATGCAATTTGCGGATTTGTGCTGTTCTGACAGCCCCATCTAATTGAGCGTATCGTCAGAGTGGAGTTTCATGGGGCTGTGCATCTGTCCTATGAGACTTGTTATAACCAAGAGGAAACGTCCATGAAGCGTCGCTCCTTTCTGACTTCGGCGGGCGTCGGCGTCGCGGCCAGCACGCTCGCGGCTCCGGCCATCGCGCAGTCGCAGCCCGAAATCCGCTGGCGTCTCGCCTCCAGCTTCCCCAAGAGCCTGGACACCATCTATGGCGGCGCCGACACCATCGCCCATCGCGTCGCGGCGGCGACCGACGGCAAGTTCCAGATCCGCCCCTTCGCGTCGGGCGAGCTCGTTCCCGGCCTCCAGGTGCTCGACGCCGTGCAGAACGGCACGGTCGAGTGCGGCCACACCGCCAGCTATTATTACGTCGGCAAGGATCCGACCTTCACCTTCGACGCCACGGTTCCCTTCGGTCTGAACGCCCGCCAGCAGAACGCCTGGATCTACAATGGCGGCGGCATGGCTCTGCTGCGCGAGTTCTTCCAGGGTTACGGCGTGGTGAATTTCCCGGCGGGCAACACCGGCGTCCAGATGGGCGGCTGGTTCCGCAAGGAGATCAAGACCGTCGAGGATCTGAAGGGCCTGAAGTTCCGCATCGGCGGCTTTGCCGGGCAGGTGCTCGCCAAGCTCGGAACCGTGCCGCAGCAGATCGCCGGCGGCGACATCTACCCGTCTCTGGAAAAGGGCACCATCGACGCGGCGGAGTGGATCGGTCCCTACGACGACGAGAAGCTCGGCTTCAACAAGGTCGCCAAGTATTACTACTATCCGGGCTGGTGGGAAGGCGGGCTCAACGTCTCACTCTACGTCAACCAGCAGCAGTGGGAACAGCTTCCGAAGACCTACCAGGCGATCCTGGAGGCGGCCTGCTTCGAGGCCAACCTGACCATGAACGCCAAGTATGACGCGGAGAACCCGGCCGCCCTGCGCCGTCTGGTCGCCGGCGGCGCGCAGTTGAGGCCGTTCCCGCGCGAGGTCATGGAGGCCTGCTACAAGGCGGCCTTCGAGCTGTACGACGAGACCGCCAAGAGCAACCCGAAATTCGCCAAGATCTTCGAGCCGTGGAAGAAGTTCCGCGAGGAGGAGTATCTCTGGTTCCGCGTCGGCGAAAGCTCCTTCGACAACTTCGTCTTCACGGCCGGGGCCAAGCGCGGCTGAGCGGACGCGCCCGGACGGGCACCGCAAGGGCCCCGGCGGTTCACCCGCCGGGGCCTTTTTCCTTACGCCGGCACCGCTGTCGCGGCGGCGCGGGCGGGCACCAGCAGATTGGCGACCATCGTCTGCACGATCTCATCCGCCTGGTTCAGCGTGACGGTGCGGATGCGGGCGATGCCGCGCTCCGGCCGCTTGGCCGACCGCCGCAACTCGACGATTTCGCTTTCCACGCGCAGCCGGTCGCCGGGGCGGGTCGGCTTCGGCCACGCGATGCTGTCCACCCCCACGCCGATGTAGCCGCCGGCCAGTTCGGTGTCGCTGCCGACGATCATCCGCATGGTCAGGCTTGCCGTGTGCCAGCCGCTGGCCGCGAGCCCGCCGAACAGCGTGTCCTTGGCGGCCTCCGCGTCGAGATGGAAGGGCTGGGGGTCGAAGCGGGCGGCGAATCCGACGATCTCGTCCTCGGTGACGGTCAGCGGTCCGCCGCTGAAGCGGTCGCCCACCGTCAGGTCTTCGAAATAGCGCATCCCCGGTTCCTTTCCTCGCGGTCGGCGTCTATGATTGAGACCGGTCTGTCTCTTTCCTCATGGTAGAGACAGGTCTGTATCATTGTCAATCCGACGAATCGCGCCCTCGATCCAACGGTGCGACGGCGCGGGGGAGGGTTGGAATGAACGCGGTGGCTCAGACACGCAGGACGACGGCACGGGAACGGATTCTCGACACGGCGGCGGAACTGTTCTACCGCGAGGGGATCCGGGCCGTCGGGGTCGACACCATCATCGCCCGCTCCGGCGTCGCCAAGATGAGCCTCTACCGCAATTTCGCGTCCAAGGAGGATCTGGTCCGCGCCTATCTGGAGCGCAACGCGGCGCTTCACCGGGACTGGTGGGACCGGGTCGTCGCCCGCCACCCCGGCGATCCCGTGGCGCAGTTGAAGGCGCTGTTCGTCTCGCTCGGCCATTGGATCGAGCATCCGCAGTTCCGTGGCTGCCCCTTCACCAACGCGGCGTCGGAACTGCGCGACCCGGACAACCCGGCGCGCGGGGTGGCGCTGGCGCAGAAACGCGCGGTGCGCGACCGGCTGCGCGCCCTGGCGGCGGCGGCGGGAGCGGTGGACCCCGACCGGCTGGCCGGGCATCTCCAGGTGCTGATGGAGGGGGCCTATTCGGCCGGGCAGACATTGGGGCCGGACGGCGACTCCGGCATGGTGGCCTCGGCGGCGGCAGTCCTGATCGATGCCGCCTGCGCGCGCATGGCCTGACGGACGCCCGGCTTCGTTCGGTGCTCAACGCGGCCCGGACGGCCATGCACAAACGCCGCAGGGAATGCCTGCGGCGTGACCGGAACGGAATGGCGGCGTCGCTTACTCGGCGGCGTCGATGCGCGGGCGGACCTGGAACTGGCCGTCGCCACGGTAGTCCTGGAGGCGCGTGGCGCGCAGGCCCCGCATGCCGTGGCTGTCGATCAGCCGCTGCCAGGACAGGAACTCCTCCACCGACAGGGTGTAGCGGCGGCAGGCCTCCTCAAGGCTTATCAGGCCCGAACGGACACCGGCCACGACCTCGGCCTTGCGACGCATGACCCAGCGCTTGGTGTCAGGCGGCGGAAGATCGTTCTCGGTCATGGGGCGCCCTTCCGGGCCGATGACCGCTGTGCCAGCGGCTAAATCCTCGCTGGTTTCATACTCGATAAGTGCCATGCGCGGACGCTCCGACCCAGACTGTGCATTCCACGATTTCGGGGTACTTTAGGCGCCGGCACTTAACAAATACCTAAACGAAAGGGTTAATGAGTCCGCGCGGGGTAGAAGCTTACCCGGACGGGGTGGATAATGTCCGGCCTCAGTAGACGGTGGTGAGGCTCGACAGCGGGATTTCCTGCGAGTTGATGGTCAGCACGGTTTCGCCGTCCTTGCCCGATCCGATGCCGCCGACGGTGCCGAAGGTGTAGGTGGTCGCCTTGATCGTCGTGTCCTTCTGCTCCGCCACCGGGGCGATGTTCAGCCGGTAGATGCCGGGCTGCACCGCCTTGCCGTTGTCGTCCTTGAAGTCCCAATTGACGGCGTGCTTGGTGCCGGCCGTCGTCTCACCCGGCATCGAGCGGACGATTCGCCCTTGCGAATCAAGGATATCGACACGAACCGACTTGGCGGCGGTCGCCAGCTCGTAGCCCAGCGGCGCGGTGGTCATGCCGTCCGTGTACTGGAAGCGGTCGCCCTCGTAGGCGACGGTGCGGCCGAGATAGGCGAGGTTGGTCGAGGCGGTGCCGGCGCCCTGGAGCTTTACCAGCTTGTCCAGGCGGCTGTTGGTGCCGATGTTCTGCTCGACGTTGGCGAACTCGACCAGCTGCTTGGTCATGTCGTTCGTGTCCATCGGCTTCAGCGGATCCTGGTTCTTCATCTGCGTCGTCAGCATGGTCAGGAAGGTCTCGAAATTGTCGCCGAGACCTTTCGTGGCGCTGGCCGTCTTGTCCTCGTCGGTCAGGTTGGTGTTCTTGGTGACGGTCTTCGAGCCGGTGGACTTGGTGCCCGCGTAGGTGCCGTACTGGTTCAGCGCCGCATCGGAGGTGCCGGTGGTGGTGGTCATGGCGGTTGTCCTTCAGGCTCGGTGGCCGTCGTTCGGCCGAATGGAAAGGCGGGGTGCGGGGGCTCGGGCGTGGATGGCTCAGGCGTGGATATCCAGGCGGCCGTTGCCGACCGTCACGGTGTAGGCGGCGGTCCCCGCCTCCGCCACCTCCTCGTCGCCTCCGCCGAAGCCGCGGCCGCGCTTGCCCGAGCCGCCCTTGGCGTTGCCCTGGAACGGGTTGCCCTCGCCGCGCAGGCTGAAGTTCAGGCTGTTCGAATCGGCTTGCAGGCCGGCGTCCTGAAGGGCGCGCTCCAGGCCGCGGCTGTCGCGTTGCAGCAGTTCCAGCGTCTGGGCCTTCTCCACCGCGACCATCGCGTTGACGCGCCCGTCGGCCCCGATGTCCAGCTTGATGTCGATCCGTCCCAACTCGGCCGGGTGCAGGTTGATGGTGAACTGGTCGACGTCGCTGGCGACGTTCTTCTTGATGTGCACGGCGACCTGATCGGGCACGCCCATCGGCAGGCCGGCGGTGCCGCGCGACGGCCGCAGCACCGCCGCCGCCTGGGCCGGATCGACCGAGGCGGCGGCGCGCGGAGCCTCCATCGCGGCGATCGCCGCGTGGGCGTGCGACCCGCCGGTCTGCTGGGCCGCGCCGGAGTCGGCGATGGCGGACGGAGCGCCGGCGGCGGCGAGAGCGCCGACGGCCTGGCTGTCGGCCGTGCTCTTCAGCGATTCCAGAACGGGCGCGGCGGGCGTCGGGGCCTGGGCAATGTTGGGCTGGGGCTGCGGCTGGCCGTTGTTCTGGCTTCCCGATTCGGTGCCCGGCTGACGCGCGCCGCCCTTTTCGCCCATCTTCGCCTTCGCGGCGGCGATCATGTCGGCGAAGCTGGCGGGGAGCGCGGCGTCCTCGTCGGTCGGCAGCGCCTCGACGGATTGGCCGGCGTCGGACGCGAGCTCGACGGGTGGCAGGCCGTCGGCCGTCGGCGCCGCATCCGTGGCGGCCTTGCCGTCGGCGGCCTGCCCGGTTGTCCCATCCATGGCCTTGTTGGCGGCCTGTCCGGCACCCTGCGTCGCCGCCTGCCGGGCCTGGGCGAGCTGCGCCGCGAGCTGCGCGGCCGGGTCGGCCTGGGGCTGGGCCGCGGCGCCAGCGGCGGCGTCTCCGTCGACGGTGGGCGTTGCGGCGGTGGCGGCCTCCGGCGCCGGACCCTGCGTGGCGACGCCGGTCAGTTGCAGGCTCGCCAGCAGGGTGTCGCTGGCGGTCGGCGTCACGACCTCGACCACCGTTTCGGTGACGGTCACCGTCACGTCGACAACCATGGTCTGGTCACCGATGTCCCGGTCGCCGGCGGTCTGGTTGCCGTCGGCCAGGACATCGGTGCCGTCCGCCTCTGACGCGCCGTCCGTCCCGCCGGTGGCGTCGTCGTCGTCGGTGGCCGTCCCGGCGGCCTTGTCCGGCGCGGCGGTGTCCTTGGCGATCTTCGCCGTGTCCTTGGCGGCCGGCTTGTCGGTCCTGGCCGCCGTGGTCTTGCGCGCCGGCTCGTCCGCCTTGGCGGGGGCCGCGTCCTTCGCCGCCTCGCGGGCGGGCGGGGTGGTCTCGGCGCGCGCGACGGTCTGCGGCTCCGGCCGCTCCGGCTGGCGCGGGGGAGGGGGGGCGTCGAGGCGCGGCCGTTCGGCGCGGATCGGCGCCTTGCGCTGCGCCTCGGCCCTGGCGTCGCGGGCCTCGCGGGCGGCGTCCTTCGCCGCGTCCTTGGCGGCCGCGTCGGCCTGGTCGCGTTTGCGGGCGATGGAGTCGCTCAGCATGCGGTCCATCATCTTGGAGAACATGTCGTCCTTGGTGCCGGTCCCCTGGGCCTGGGGCTGGGAAAGGCCGTCGAACAGGGAGGACGCTGCGATGTTCGATTGGATTTCCATGGGACGGTTCCTCAAGACGGCGGGGCGCGTCGGGAACAATGCAACTGCCGGGCCAACCGCCGGGCGGCCTTCGTGTGCGGGATCGGCCGTCCCGTCCGGCCGCGGGCCCTCCCGATGCGGCAGTTCCCGCCGGAGGGCGGCAAAAACCGCCGGGTCGTCCCGGCCTTTCTTGCCGCGCCGCGTCGGGCGCGAGCTTTCCGCAAAAGAAAAGGCCGCTCCGGGTGGAGCGGCCCCATGCGTTGGATGTGGCGGTCCGGACTGGCGGTTCCGGGGTCAGAGCCGGGTGTTGAGCGCCGAGGCGGTGCGCGGCCCGCTGGGTTGCGGGCTGTGCCCCCGCCCGCCGCCCATATGCGCGGCGTAGGCGGAAACCGGCGCCTTCTGGGCCCGGCTGACGGCGGCGACGACGGTGTCGACCACGATCTTCTGGGCCTGCCCGCCGACGCGCAGGGCCTCGGCGTTGTCGGCCGTGGCGGCGTAGAGCTTGCCGGTGGCCTCCCTCAGCGCCAGCTTCAGCTCCGCCGGCAGCCCCATCACCCCCTCGCGGTCGACGCGCAGGAGGCGGGAGATCTCCTCGTAGACCAGCGACATCGGCTGCTTGTCCTTGGCGAGCCGGGCCAGTTCGGCGGCCGGGCGGCGGGCGCGGACGGCGGCGGCCTCGCGCTCCAGCAGGGCGGCGAGCCGGTCCATCAGCTCGACCAGCGCGGTGGCGCGTTCGAGGGCGTTTTTCGGCAGGTTGGAGGGCGCGGCCTTGGCCGGCTGCGGGAAGCGGACGTCGACCTTATCCATGGCTGGCCTCCTGGGCGCGAAGAAGTTCCTGGTAGACTTGGCTGGCGATGCCGAGACCGCCGCGCTGGGTGACCTGCTTGCTGAACTGCTCGATCAGCATCGGGCGGAACATCTCCTCGCCCCGCCCGCCGCCGAAGGTTTCGTCGGTTTCGATGCCTTCGAACATGTGGCCCATCATCTGGGACACGAAGACGTTCTCGAATTCGTTGGCGGACTTGCGGATCTGGGCAAGCTTTGCCGGGTCGACCCTGGCCTCGAGGTCGGAAATCTTTGCCTGGGTGCGGACGCCGTAGCCCTCGGCCTTCGCCCGTTCGATCAGCGTCGGCAGGCGCGGGGCTGGCGTCGGGGGAAGGGCGGGGCTCAGGTCCATCAGATCACCTCGATCTCGGCTTGCAGGGCTCCGGCGGCCTTGATCGACTGGAGGATGGCGATCATGTCCCGCGGGCCTACCCCCAGAGCATTCAAGGATTGTACCAACTCCTGCAACGTCACCCCGGAATTCATCACGGCGAGGCGGTTGTTGGACTGGTCGTCGACCTGGATGTCGGTGCGCGGCACCACCGCGGTCTGGCCCTGGCTGAAGGGGCTGGGCTGGCTGACCTGCGGCGTCTCGGTGATGCGGATGGTCAGGTTGCCCTGGGCGATGGCGACGGTGGAGATGCGGACGTTCTCGCCCATCACGATGACGCCGGACTTCTCGTCCACCACCACGCGGGCCACCTGATCGGGGGTGACGCGAAGCTGCTCGATCTCGGTGATCAGGCCGACGATGTCGCCGCGCCTCACCTCCGGCACCGTCAGCAGGACCGAGGACGGGTCGGTCGCCTGGGCGCGGTTGCCGCGAAGCTGGATGTTGATGGCCGTCGCCACCCGCTGGGCGGTGGTGAAGTCGGGGTTGCGCAAGCTGAGGCGCAGAACCGGCAGCTCGGCCAGCGAGAACTGGATCTCGCGCTCGACGATGGCGCCGGCGGAGATGCGGCCGGCGGTCGGCACGCCGCGCGTCACGCTGGCGCCCTGGCCCTGGGCGGAAAAGCCCGACACGGCGATCGGCCCCTGCGCCACGGCGTAGACCTCGCCGTCGGCGCCCATCAGCGGGGTGACCAGCAGGGTGCCGCCCAGCAGGCTCTTGCTGTCGCCCATCGCCGAGACGGTGACGTCGATGCGCGTGCCCTGCGCCGCGTAGGCCTGGAGCGTGGCCGTCACCATCACCGCCGCCACGTTCTTCGTGCGCAGGTTGGTGCCGCGGGTGTTGACGCCCATCCGTTCCAGCATGCCGACCAGGCTCTGTTCGGTGAAGGGCGAGTTGTTCAGGCTGTCGCCCGTGCCGTTCAGCCCGACCACGAGGCCGTAGCCGATCAGCATGTTGTCGCGAACGCCTTCGACATCGACGACGTCCTTGATGCGCGCCGAGGCGGCCTCGGCCGGCCCCGCCGGCAGCGCCGCGGCCAGGGCGAGCACGAGGCCGGCCACGAGGCCGGAGAGCGTGACGGCACGGCGCAGAAAGGCGAGGGCGGTGGACAGCATGACGCGGGCACTCCTGAACGGGCACCCCGTCCCCATACAAACCCCATGCCAAAGACCCGGTTCGGCGCGGATGGCGGCTTGTCCTGAAGAATCGCCGGGAAATGGCGCCTTCTGGTCACGCCGGCGCGGCAATTTTTGCCCGATTGCGGCAAACCTTGACCGGGTGTTAAGCTTGGCCCATCTAGAGTATGCGCGTTACAGCATCCATTTACCTCAGACGGTCGCACGGATCATGAAAGTCGAAGGCTCCGGCAACATACGCGGCGGCGGTCCGGTCCGCCGCACCGGCAAGGCCGAAGGCTCCTCCGGTGCGGCCTTCTCGAAGCAGCTCGTCGGCGAGAGCGGCGGCCCCCAGGGCGTCAGCGCGACCGCGTCGGTGTCCGGCGTCTCGGGCGTGCTCGCCTTGCAGGAGGTCGACGCGACCGACGACGCGACCGCGCGGGCCTCGCGCGGAAAGATGCGGGCGGAGGAGATGCTCGACCGGCTGGAGGAAATCCAGCACGGCCTGCTGGCCGGCACGCTGTCCACGCAGAAGCTGATGGATCTCGCCAAGGTGGTGCAGACGCGCCGCGCCCAGGTGGACGACCCCGACCTCGCCGAGATCCTCGACGAGATCGATCTGCGCGCCCAGGTCGAGCTGGCGAAGCTGACCTCATGACGGTCGCCGCCCATGCTGCGCCGCAGCGCAGCCGGCGGTTGTCGATCCGGTCGCAAAAAGGTTACAAATCTTTTTCATTCCAAGGGCTTGTTTGATCGTTCCGGCCCCCAACCACGGGGTTGCGGACGCGCGTCCGCCTGCCTATACTCCGCGCCGCCCGGATCACCCCTTTTGCGCTGGATGCTTTCGGATGACGTCGCCGCTTCTGCCTCAGAACTACACCCCGTCGGAAGACGAGGCGTTCATGAACCCGGTCATGCGGGAATATTTCCGCCAGAAGCTTCTGCGCTGGCGCGCCGAGCTGTTGGCGGAATCCAGCGGGACGCTGAACAGCCTCCAGGAAGGCGGTATCCAGGAACCGGACATCGCCGACCGCGCGTCGGCCGAGACCGACCGCGCCCTGGAACTGCGCACCCGTGACCGCGAGCGCAAGCTGATCTCCAAGATCGACGCGGCGCTGGAGCGTCTCCAGGACGGCAGCTACGGCTATTGCGAGGAGACGGGGGATCCGATCGCGGTCCGCCGCCTCGACGCCCGTCCGATCGCGACGCTGAGCCTGGAGGCCCAGGAGCGTCACGAGCGCATGGAGCGCACGCAGCGCGACGACTGAGCGCTGCCTCCGCCGCCCCTTTCCGGGGAAACGTGACGGTCGAATCCGGCCGTCACGCGCGGTGGCGGCCTGCGGTTTGTCAGACCACGACTCCGTAGCCTTCGCGGAAGGCCGATCGGACATAGTCGGCGCTGGCGTAGGCGAAGCCCTGGTCGCCCCAGCCCGGCCCCCAACTGTTGCGGACGATGAAGCTGCCGTCGCGGCGGTAGCCGACGACGCAGACCGCATGGCCGCCCTTGACGCTTCGCGGGTCGTGGCGTTCGAGTTCGCCGTCCGCCCCGGCCCCCATCCAGGAGTCGTCGGCGTCGAGGCGGGTCAGGATCGGCCCGTTGGTGGCCAGCCATTTGCGCCACACCGCCGGACTGACGCCGAGATTGTGGAAGCTGGCGATGCGGAATCTGGCCGCCTTGGCGTAGAAGGCCTCGGCGGTGCCCTCCCACAGCGGCCCGTCCATCGGCAGATCGTCGTCCAGCGCGCATCCATATTGCCGGGCGATCTCCAACGCCCGTTTGGGCTGGGCGCCCTCGGCCTCGATGAAGGTCGTGGGGTAGCTGGTGAGTTCGTCGGTTTCCTTGTCGGCCATCCAGATGAAGCGCGGCGACAGCCGGACCGCGATGTCGATCATCGCCTTCCGGGCGAAGTGGTAGCGCAGCACGCCGTCGGCCGTGGCGAAGCCGACGCAGGCACCGCTCGTTCCCTGGCAACTCACCGGCCAGCGGTCGTCCCGGAGATCCACCGAATCGGGCAGATGCCGGGAGGAGACGGCCGGCACCGCTCCGCTGTCGAGCGCCACCTGCCAAGTCCAGTCCGCTTGCGTGTTGCGGGACGGAACGCAGTTGAGGACGGGCGTGTACCGGCTGTCGGGATCGATCATGCTGCGCGTTCGTTCCGGAAAGGCGTCGTTCGATGAGAGCAAGGCCGAGCGGCCTCCTCCCATGGTCGATGCGATTCCGGGGCTTGTAAAGGGGCGGGCGGTGACGGCGGCGTCGCAGGAGGACGGGCCTTTCTGAATGAAAGGGGCCGGATCGCAGGATTGTTTCTCCGGAACCGCGGAAGCTTGCTGCGGTTCCGGCGGATGCGGATTAGCATGCGGGCGTCGGTCCTGCCGACGCGACCGAACGCAATCAGGAGGTTCTTCCCGTGAGCCGACATGAGGAAAGCGTCTACCGCACGAGCAAGAAGCCCGGCGAGCCGAGCCTGGCCGAGATGAAGAGCCAAGCGGCCCGGCTGAAGCAGGATCTCGACCAGTTCAAGGGGCGCGGCGCCGGAGCCGCCCTGATCCAGCCCTTGCAGGAACGGATCCGCGACCTGGAGGCGGCGATCGCCCATGCGCAGGCGGCCAAGGCCGGGCCGGGGCCCGATCCCGACGCGCCGGACTACCGCCGTCCGGCCGCCGGGGCGACCTCCAGCCGCTTCCCTCCACGGGGGAAACCGACGCGGGCTTAGTCCCGCTCCGTTTCGGCCCCCCGTTCGGACATATGCTTCTGGCTGGTGTTGCTTCGCAGCATTCCCGCGTCAGTTCCCTGTGGGCAACCAAACCCATGAGGAAGAGGGGAGAGCAAAGCGATGCTTGCGAAGGCCATGTCGATCACCGTGCTTTGCCTGTCGGCCGCGGCGTGCAGTGGCGTGTCGATGGATTCGCCGGGGAACTCCTCGGGGGCGGGCGGAGCCGTCAGCGGTTCCTCCGGCGGCAGCCCGACCTCCTACGAGAGCGGTTACGGCGTCACCGCCGGCTCGTCCGACAGCAGCTGGGACGGCCAGATGGATTGGGGCGAATGACCGTGGCTAGGCGGTGCCGTCCCGGAGTGCCGCCTGGGCCAGCGCAAGGATGTTGTCGAGCCGGATGACCAACTCGTGTTCGCACAGGGCGGACCGGGCGGAGCCGGCCTCCAGGGTGATCGCGTGCAGGGCGTCGGTCAGCCGCTGGATTCGCGGGGACTGCCGGTCATCGGTCGTCGCGTCATCGGTCATCGGGTGCCTCGCCGGTATGGATGGGGCGGTCGCCCAAGCCTACACCGGGCCATCGGGCGATCCCTCCCTCTTCCGATGCCGGCCGTCCGGAATCCGGGCGATGCGCGAAGAGGGCGGGAATTCCGGAAACAGGGCGCTTCCGGGCGATGCCCGATTCGTGCCGGCCCCGGCCCATCGCCGGAGCTTTTTCCTTTTGGACGCGGGAAGCGGGATGGGCGTCCGCGTCGGGGCGGTGGGTGCGCAAAACCCGCCGAGGCTTGAAAGCCGTCGATCGGCCCGGCGCGGGCTTGCCGGCCCCGGCGGTGCGCCGGCCAACAAAAAACCCCGCGCGAGCAGGGCCAACCATCTGATGTGATTGTTTTTTAGGATGGAGGCACGGGCGGGAATCGAACCCACGTACACGGATTTGCAGTCCGCTGCATCACCACTCTGCCACCGCGCCATCCTGTCAGCGTCGACGCCGTTCCCGTCGGGAGAGCGTCGCGGTGTGGAGCGGTGGTATAACGACCCGCCGCCGGCCGGTCAAGGCGAATGGTGATGCTTTTCCCACGTTCCTTCATCGCGCCGCCGCGACCGGGCTCGAAGCTGGAGCCGCGCGGCTGTGACGTTGTGTTCCTGAAGGCTTTGCGGCTATATAAACCGCCATGGCAGGAGCCGTCTCGTGGTCGGCTTGGTGCCGGTGCCGTCACAACACATCCATACAAGCGACCGCCATGACCGATTTCGCCGCCGCCCGCTTCTTCATGGTCGAGGGACAGATTCGTCCGAACAAGGTCACGGACCATCGCCTCGTCGATGTCCTGTCCGAAACCCCCCGCGAGCTCTTCGTTCCCGAATCCGCCCGCGGCGTCGCCTATGTCGACGACGACCTGCCGCTCGGCAACGGCCGCTACCTGCTCGAGCCGATGGTCTTCGCCCGCATGCTCCAGTTCGTTTCCGTGCAGGAAACCGACCGGGTGCTCGACGTCGGCTGCGCCGGCGGCTATTCGACGGCGGTTCTCGCCCGTCTGGCGGCCTCGGTCGTCGGCGTCGACAGCGACGCGGGCCTGACCGCCGCCGCCACCGCCGCGCTTGCCGCCCAGGGCGTCGCCAACGCCACCATCGTGACCGCCCCGATGGCGGAGGGGTACGCCCAGAGCGGCCCTTACGACGTCATCGTCATCGAGGGTACCATCCCGGAGGTTCCGGCGGCTCTGGCCGCGCAGCTCGCCGAGGACGGCCGTCTGGTCGCCATCGTGCGGGACGAGCGCGGAGTCGGCGAGGTCCGGCTGTTCCAGCGCGCCGGCGGCGTGCTGTCCAGCCGCATCCTGTTCGAGGCGCAGCCCCACGCGCTGCCGGGATTCGAGAAAAAGACGTCTTTTGTGTTCTGATGATCGTTTGAACTGAACCGTGCAGTTCACATCCTTGCGGTTCTGCGTTACCGTCGCCGGTACCCTTGCGCGAAAGTGATAGCCCCATGCCCGCACCGTTCGAGATCGAGGTCGAAGAGCTGGACCGCCGCCGGAAAGCCGGCGACGACGCCCTCCTCCTCGACGTGCGCGAGGCGTGGGAGTATGGCCTGTGCGCCATCGACGGCAGCCTGCACATTCCGATGAACGGCCTTCCGGCCCGCGTCGCGGAATTGCCGAAGGACCGCGACATCGTCGTCGTGTGCCACCACGGTGGCCGCAGCGCGCAAGTCACCATGTGGCTGCGTTCCCAGGGGTTCGACCGCGCCATCAATCTCGATGGCGGCGTCGATGCCTGGGCGCGCCGAATCGACCCGAACATGAAGGTCTATTGAACATGACCGTGCGAAGCCGTTTTGCGCGCCCCTTGCTGGCGACGGCCTTGACCCTGACCGCCACGCTGGGTGGCGGGGCCGGCGTGGCGTGGGCCCAGTCGCTGGAACAGGCGCTGGCCCAGGCTTACGCCAACAACCCGACGCTGGGTGCCCAGCGCGCCCGCCTGCGCGCCGTCGACGAAGGCGTTCCGCAGGCGCTGTCCGGCTACCGTCCGACCGTCCGCGCCACCGCCGGCGTCACCCGCTCGATCAGCGAAAGCAAGTTCGACGGGGGTTCGACCGGGTCGGAGGCGAACGCCAAGAGCCTCGGCCTCAGCGCCAGCCAGCCGGTCTACGACGCGACCGTAGGTCCTGCCGTCCGCCGGGCCGAGCGGCTTGTCGAAGCGCAGCGCGCCTCGCTGATCGCCAGCGAGCAGACGATCCTTCTGAACGCCGCGCAGGCCTATCTGGACATCGTCCAGAACCAGGCGGTGCTCCAGCTCCAGAACAACAACGAGCAGGTGCTGCGCCGCCAGCTCGACGCCGCCCGCGACCGTTTCCGCGTCGGTGAATACACCCGCACCGACGTCAGCCAGTCCGAGTCGCGTCTGGCCGGCGCCATCGCCTCGAAAATCTCGGCCGATGGCCAGCTCAAGGCCTCGCGCGCGACCTACGAGCGGGTCGTCGGGGCCGCCCCCGGCAACCTGAAGGCGCCCAAGCCCTCCTTCAAGCTGCCCAAGACGCTGGACGAGCTGGTCGAGCTGGCCCGTGCCAACAACCCGAACGTCCTGTCGGCGAGCTACACGGAGGCCGCGCAGCAGGCGACGGTCGACCAGCAGTTCGGCCGCATGCTGCCGTCGGTCAACCTGTCGGCCACCGGCACCCGCAACTACGATCCGGGCCGCTCCTCGGGCGTCGACCTGAAGCGGTCGGACAGCGCGCAGCTCACCGCCCAGGTGACCATCCCGCTCTATCAGGCCGGCCAGCCGGAAGCCCTGGTCCGCGAGGCCAAGCAGACGGCGAACCAGGCCCGCCTGCAAATCGAGGAGGCGCGCCGGTCCGTCACGGAATCGGCGATCAGCGCGTGGCAGGCCCTGCAAACCGCGCGCGCCAGCATCGAGTCCTATTCGGCGCAGATCAAGGCGGCGGAAATCGCCCTGGAAGGCGTCCGGCAGGAGGCGCAGGTCGGCTCGCGCACCGTTCTCGACGTGCTGAACCAGGAGCAGGAACTGCTGAACGGCCGGGTCTTCCTGGTGCGCGCCCAGCGTGACGAAATGGTCGCGGCCTTCAATGTTCTCGCGGCGACGGGACAATTGACGGCGCAGCAGCTCAACTTGCCGATCCAGTATTACGATCCCCAGGCGAATTACGACAAGACGCGGGGCAAATGGTTCGGCACCTCGGTGTCCGAGTGAAACGAGACGGCCCGCGAAAGCGGGCCGTTTTTGTATTGTGGCTTTTTACCGACGTCTGCCCTAGGTTTGGGGCGGGTTGACGTCTCGGGTTTTCGACGATGAGCGATAAGGGCCAGCAAGAACCATCGATGGAGGAAATCCTCGCCTCCATCCGTCGGATCATTTCCGAGGACGGCGAGCCCGCGAAGACCGAGGCCGCGTCGCCTCCACCCCCGCCTCCGCCACCCCCGCCACCGCCTCCGCCCCCTCCGATGATGGAGGAGGAGGATGACGACGACGTTCTGGAACTCACCCAGATGGTCGAGGAGGATCCGGTCGCCGAGATGCCGGATTTCGGGGAGCCGGAGCCGGATCCGTGGAAGGACGAGCCCGCCTTTCCCGAGCCGCCGCCCCGCCCGTCGCTGTTCGACGAACCCGAACCGGAGCCGCCGCCTCCACCGCGCCCCGCGGCGCGGCGCCCGGCGCCGGCCTTCGACGATTTCGAGGACGACGAGCCGCCGCCCCCGCCGCGCCCGCGCCGTCGCCCCGTCGATGTGGACGACGGCCTGATCTCCCGCCGGACGGCGGAGGATGCCTCGCATCATCTGACCCATCTGGCGCGCGAGTTGGGGGACGACCTGTCGATCGGGCCGATGCCGATCGGCATCCGCACGGTGGAGGAGGTCGTGCGCGAACTGCTGAAGCCGCTGCTGAAGGAATGGCTGGACGAGAATCTGCCGACCATCGTGGAGCGACTCGTGCAGCAGGAGATCGACCGGATGATCCGCCGGTCGCAGAAATTCTGATCGGTCGCCGTTTGATCGGCTTGGACCGCTTTTTCAATCGGTACGAAGTGGAAGGAAAAAGGCCAGCTCCATCATTCGGGATTGGCCTTTTCTTTTTTACACGGATGAACACAGATAGACACGGATGGGCGAGACGAGTGACCGCCTTTGACCTGTTCCGCAATGTTGGTGATGATTTTTTCTGATCCGTGTCTGTCTGTGTTCATCCGTGTAAAAAAAGTGCTTCGGCTTACGCATGCATGCCGTAGCCGCCGTCGCCTCAAACATTTTCGCCGCGCAGTTCCGCCAGCCCGTCGTGATAGGCGCGGTCGAACAGCGCCTCCAGCCGGGCGTTGGTGCCGCGCAAGCCCGCCACGACGGCGTGCGCCCATTCGAAATACTCGACCTTCCGGATCAGCGGCCAGTCGGCCGGCGGGCTGGCGGCCATCGAGCGCAGGTTCGACACCTTGTCGGCCAGCTTCACCAGCTTGGCGCGGGTCGAGGCGGTCGGGGCCGCGTCGATCTGGTGCTGCTTGCGCTCGGCCTTGGACATGCGCTTGTCGTCGGTCGTCTCGGCCACCACCTTGACGACCTCCGGCCCGAACAGGCGTTCGATCTCCTCGTAGCTGGCGTCAGTGTCCTCCAGCGTGTCGTGCAGCAAGGCGGCGATCACCACCACCGGATCGGCGCCGCCGGTCGCCTCGGCGACCAGCAGCGCCACCTCCGACAGGTGGTTGACGTAGGGCTCGGCGCGCACCCCCTTGCGGCGCTGGTCGATGTGCTTGTGCGCGGCGAAATCCAGCGCGCGGGCGAAGTCCAGGAGGGGAGAGGGGGGCAGGCTGCTGGAGGGGCTCATGGCGTTCTTTCCTGTCCGGCGTTACTCTCCGCCCGAGACCCGCGCGAAGGACCGCTGATGTTCACGACTTTCTTCTTCGATCTGCGCAAGGCCGGTGTCCCCGTCTCGCTGACGGAGTACCTGACTCTCATGGAGGCCATGAAGCAGGGAACCGCGTCCTTCCGCGTCGAGGAGTTCTATTACCTCAGCCGCAGCTGTCTGGTGAAGGACGAGCGCAATCTCGATCGCTTCGACCGCGTGTTCGGCCAGACCTTCAAGGGTGTGACGGGGGAGGGGGAGGGCGGCGCCGACGAGGTGCCGGTCACCGAGATTCCGGAGGAATGGCTGCGCAAACTCGCCGAGCGCTTCCTGACCGAGGAGGAGAAGGCGCAGGTCCAGGCGCTCGGCGGCTGGGACAAGCTGATGGAGACCCTGGCGCAGCGGCTCGCCGAGCAGAAGGGGCGGCACCAGGGCGGGTCGAAATGGATCGGCACCGCCGGCACGTCGCCCTTCGGCGCCTACGGCTACAACCCGGAGGGTGTGCGGATCGGCCAGCACGAGAGCCGCCACCGCCGCGCCGTGAAGGTGTGGGACAGGCGCGAGTTCAAGAATCTCGACGACGGGGTGGAGATCGGCACCCGCAACATCAAGGTGGCGCTGCGCCGCCTGCGCAAGTTCGCCCGCACGGGTGCCGCCAGCGAGCTGGACCTGCCGGGCACCATCCGCGCCACCGCGGCCAACGCCGGCTGGCTCGACCTGAAGATGGTGCCGGAGCGGCACAACGCGGTGAAGGTGCTGCTGTTCCTCGACGTCGGCGGCTCGATGGACGACCACATCCGGCTGGTGGAGGAGCTGTTCTCCGCCGCGCGCGGCGAATTCAAGCATCTGGAGCACTTCTACTTCCACAACTGCGTCTACGAGGGCGTCTGGCGCGACAACGCCCGGCGCCACACCGAGCGCATCCCGACCTTCGACGTGCTGCACACCTATCCGCCGGATTACAAGCTGGTCTTCGTCGGCGACGCGGCGATGAGCCCCTACGAGATCGTCTATCCCGGCGGCAGCGTCGAGCATTGGAACGAGGAGGCCGGGCAGGTCTGGATGCAGCGCTTGCTGTCGGTCTACGGCAAGGCGGTGTGGCTGAACCCGACGCCGCAACCCTATTGGACCTATTCGGAGAGCACGCGGCTGATGCAGCGCCTGATGGACGGGCGGATGTTTCCGCTGACGCTGGAGGGGTTGGACGGGGCGATGCGCGAACTGGTGCGCTGAAGCGGGCGCGCCGCTTTTTGCTGGTTTGGCGAACGGACGCTTGACCCAGGACAAGGCGTCGTCGTGTGGTATGCGGTATACGCCTGCTCGCGCAACCGCGACCATGACACCGGGTAAGGACGATTTCGATGGATGACTGCACCGCTCACGGCCCGACCGCCCTGTCGCTCGACCAGGCGGTCGCCCGCATCGACCGGGGCTTCGGTCCCGTCACCGGCACGGAGGAGGTGCCGTTGCGCGCGGCGCTCGGCCGTGTGCTGGCGGAGGACGTGACTGCCCCGCTGAACGTGCCGCCGGCCGACGTGTCGGCGATGGACGGCTGGGGCTACGCCGCCGGAACGGGGGCCGAGGTGGCGGGCGGTTTCCGGCATCTGTCGGTGGTCGGCCGGGTGCCGGCCGGCTCCAGCTTCGGCGGCGTGGTCGGGGCCGGGCAGGCGGTGCGCATCTTCACCGGCGCGCCGGTCCCGGCCGGTGCCGACACCGTCGCCATGCAGGAGGATTGCCAGGGTGAAGGCGACGGCGTGCTGGTTCCCGCCGCCCTGAAGCGTGGCGCCAACATCCGCCCGGCCGGAGAGGACATGACCGCCGGCTCGGTGGTGCTGCGCCCCGGCCAGCGGATGCGCGCGCAGGAGGTCGGGCTGGCCGCCGCCGTCGGCCGCGCGTCGCTGAGCGTCCGCAAGCGGCTGCGCGTCGTGCTGTTCTCGACCGGCGACGAGCTGCGTGAACCGGGAACGCCGAAGCCGAACCACGCCATCTACGACGCCAACCGCTACACGCTGGCCGCCCAGCTCGACGCGCTGGGGGTGGAGGTCCGCGACCTCGGCATCCTGCCCGACCGGCCCGACGCCACCCGCGCGGCGCTGGCCGACGCGGCCGGAACCGCCGATCTGCTGATCACCAGCGGCGGCGTGTCGGTCGGTGAGGAGGACCATGTCAAGGCGGCGGTCGACGCGCTGGGCTCCATCGACCTGTGGACGCTGGCCATCAAGCCGGGCAAACCGCTGGCGCTCGGGCGGGTGGGGAACACGCCCTTCCTCGGGCTGCCGGGCAACCCGGTGTCGGCGATGGTGACCTTCCTGCTGGTCGGCCGCCCGCTGGTGTTGCGGCTGTCGGGCGCCACGAGCACCGCGACCCCGCGCAGTCTCGTGGTCGCCGGTTTCTCCTTCGACAAGAAGGCGGGACGCCGCGAGTTCCTGCGCGCCCGGCTGGAACGCGGGGCGGACGGCCGTCCGCTGGCGGTCAAGTTCCCGAGCAACAGCTCCGGCGTTCTCACCTCGATGGTCGAGGCCGACGGGCTGGTCGACATGCCGGCCGAAACGACGGCCATCCGTCCCGGCGATCTGGTCGATTTCCTGCCCTTCACCGGTCTGTTCGCGTGAGCGATCCGTTTTTCTGATCGAAACGGTAAAGACAATAAATTGGACCGATCATCGATTTCCCTCCATTTTCCCTGTGGAATTGGAGGGTGGAATGATGATGGTCCGAGGCTCTGTCACAAGCCTGTTTCCCGGCGTTCTCGTGTCGGCCCTGCTGGCCGGCACGGCCTCCGCGCTGGTCGCCGCCTTCGGCTGGCACAGCGTCAGCCCGCTGCTGCTGGCGGTGCTGCTCGGCATGGCGCTGCGCGCCGTTGTCGGCGCGCGGGAGAGTTTGCGGCCGGGCGTCGCCTTCACCGTGCGGCCGCTGCTGCGCGCCGCCGTGGTGCTGCTCGGCGCCCAGGTGACGGCGGCGCAGGTCGGGACGCTCGGCGTCGCCGGGTTGGCGGTGGTCGCCGCCTCGCTGGCGGCAAGCCTGTGGTTCACCGGGCGGCTCGGCCGCGCGCTGGGGGTGGAGCCGGGGCTCGCCCGGCTGATCGGGGCGGGAACCTCGATCTGCGGCGCGTCGGCCGTGCTCGCCGTCAACAGCGTCGCCCGCGCCGAGGAGGAGGACGTCGCCTACGCCATCGCCTGCGTCACCCTGTGCGGCACGCTGTCGATGCTGGCCTACCCGCTGCTCGCCGAGGCGCTGGCGCTGAATCCGCACGTCTTCGGACTGTGGGCGGGGGCGTCGATCCACGAGGTCGGGCAGGCGGTCGCCACCGCCTTCCAGGACGGGCGGGAGGCGGGGGAGATCGGCACGCTCGCCAAGCTGTGGCGGGTCATGCTGCTGGCCCCGGTCGTGGTGACGATGGGGGCCTTGCTGGCCCGGCGCGGCGGGAGAGGGGCGGATGGAGGCCCGGCGCCGCTGCCCTGGTTCGTCGCCGGCTTCCTCGGGCTGATCGCGCTGAACAGCGCCGGGCTGCTGCCGGAGCTGGTGCGCGGCTGGGCCGGGCAGGCCGCCCCCTTCCTGCTGGCGATGGCGCTGGGCGCCATGGGGCTGGACGCCGATCCCTCGAAGCTGCTGGCCAGGGGGCCGCGCCCGCTGCTGCTCGGTCTGGGGGCGACGCTGTTCCTTGCGTGCTTCAGCCTGATCGGCATCCTGTGCTTCGCCTGACGCGCCGGCCGGAGTTCCTTCCTTCATGACCCTGGAACAGTTGCGCATCTTCGTGGCGGTCGCCGACGCCCTCCATTTCACCCGCGCCGCCGAGACCCTGCGGCTGTCGCAGCCTGCGGTCAGCGCCGCCGTCGCCGCGCTGGAGGCGGAGCACGGCCTGCGCCTGTTCGACCGCATCGGCCGCCGGGTGGAGCTGACCGCCGCCGGCACCCTGCTGCGGGCGGAGGCGCGGTCGATCCTGCGCAAGGTCGAGGAAACCGGCGCGATGCTCGCCGACCTGTCGGGGCTGGCGCGCGGCACGCTGCGGCTGGTCGCCAGCCAGACGGTCGGCAACCACTGGCTGCCGCCGCGCCTTGCCCGCTTCGCCGCCGCCTTTCCCGGCATCCGCGTCGACCTGTCGATCGGCAACACCGAGGGCGTTGCCGAGGCGGTGCGCGACGGCCGCGCCGAACTGGGCATCGCCGAGGGCGCGGTGAGCGACCCGGCCCTGATGAGCGAGCGGGTGCCGGGCGACCGGCTGGTGCTGGCGGTCGCCCGCGCGCATCCCTGGGCGGAGCGTGGGACGGCCACGCCCGGCGACCTCGCCGCCGCGCGCTGGATCCTGCGCGAACCCGGTTCGGGCACGCGCGTCCTGTTCGAATCGGCGGTCCGCGCCGCCGGACTGGACCCGGCGACCCTCACCGTCGCGATGACGCTGCCCGGCGGCTCGGTGATCCGCCACGCGCTGCTCGCCGGGCTGGGGGTGAGCGTGCTGTCCGATCTGGTGGTGCGGGACGACCTGCGCGACGGCCGACTCGTCGCTGTCGCCGGGCTGGATCTGCCGGAGCGCGCCTTCCACCTCGTGCGCCACCGGGACCGCCACCGCAGCGCCGCCGAGCGGGAGTTCGTCCGGCTGGCGATCCCGGATGGATAGGCCGGCTGGGTGGGTCGTCAAGGCACTGTTATCAAGCGTATAAAGGGGGCGCACGCGAACTCATCCCGCGAACTTCGTTGAAGGCGACATGATGGCAAGGCTGCTGGCTCTGGTCTGGATCCTGGTGGTGGCGTTGATGGCGTCCGGCCCGGCGGGGGCCGACTACACGCCGCCGGGGGCGCTGGCCGACGCGGCCGCCTATGGCAACAGCCTGTTCGCCAAGGCGGGGCCGCAGCCGAATCCCAAGCTCCAGGCCGACGCGCTGAAGCAGGCGCGCGCCGCGATGGAGCGCAAGGACGCCACCTCGGCCGTTCCGAAATTCGAGCAGGCCATCATCCAGGGCGCCAACACGCCGTCGGTCTGGCTGGAACTGAGCGCCGCCTGGTCGGCGCTGCCCGCCCCCAACAAGGAGCGCGCGCTGCACGCCGCCGTGCTGGCCGGCCGGACCGACGCCAAGGACGAGGACCGCGTCGCCATCCTCTGGCGCATCGCCACGCTGATGGACGAATCCTTCGGCAAGCCGGACGAGGCGGCCAAGGCGCTCGCCTCCATCCGCGAGATGGCGGGTCGGATCGAGCCGGGTATCCTCGACGCCCGCGCGCCGGGTCTGGAAGGGCGCTGGGTCGCCATGCGCCGCAAGGCCGGCCTGCGCCTGACCGCCGTCACCGTCAATCCGGACGCCACGCCGCGCGCCTGCTTCCAGTTCTCCGACCAGCTCAGCACCCGCAAGGGCGTGCGTTTCGAGGATTACCTGCGGGTCGAGCCGCAAACCAAGCTGTCGGTCGAGGCGCGCGAGAACACGCTGTGCCTGCGCGGCGTCACCCATGGCAACGGCTACACCGTCACCCTGCGCCAGGGCCTGCCCGGCGAGGACGGCATCGACCTCAAGGCCGACGAGACCCAGTCGGTGCGGGTGCCCGACCGCCCCGCCATGGCGGCCTTCCGCGGCTCGGCCTTCATCCTGCCGCGCAGCGGGCCGGACGGGATTCCGCTGATCGCCGTGAACGCCGACAAGCTGGCGGTCGCGGTCTACCGCATCACCGACCGCGCGCTGGTTCCCGGCATGTCCGAGGGGCGGCTGTTCAACCCGCTGACCGCCAATTCCGCCGAGGTGCTGGCCGACCGCAACGGCGAGCTGGTGTGGAAGGGCGAGATGGACGTGAAGGGCGAGCGCAACCGCGACACCACGGTGGCGCTGCCCTTCCGCAAGGCGGTCGGCGACGACCCCAAGCCGGGCCTCTACGCCGTCACCGCCCAGCCGGCCGACGTCGAGCCGGCCGATCCCTGGGACGATCTGGCGACGCAGTGGGTGCTGGTCTCCGACATCGGGCTGACCAGCCTGCGCGGCGCCGACGGGCTGACCGTCTTCGCGCGGTCCTACGGCACCGCCAAGCCGATGGCCGGGGTCGAGGTGGCGCTGGTCGCCCGCAACAACACCGAGCTGGCGCGGGTCAAGACCGACGAGCTGGGCCGCGCCCGCTTCGCGCCCGGCCTGATGAAGACCGGCGGCAACAGCCCCGACATGGTGATGGCCTATCTCGGCACCGACTTCGCCATGCAGGATCTGACGGGGTCGGCCTTCGACCTCAGCGACCGTGGCGTCGGCGGCCGCGCCGCGCCGGGGCCGATGGACGCCTTCGTCTACACCGACCGTGGGGTCTACCGGCAGGGCGAGACCGTCAACCTCTCGGTCCTGCTGCGCGACGACAAGACCGAGGCGGTGGAGAATTTCCCGCTGACCGTCAAGGTGCTGCGCCCGAGCGGCACCGAGTATTACTCCGCCCCGGTCCAGGTCCAGGCGGCCGGCGGCGTCGCCCTGCCGTTGAGCCTGTCGCGCACGGCGCCGATCGGCGGCTGGCAGGTGTTGGTCTACGGCGACCCGAAGGGCGAGCCGGTCGGGCGCGGCTCCTTCCAGGTCGAGGATTTCGTGCCGATCAAGCTGGCGCTCGACCTGACCGCCGGCGGGCCGATCCTGGTGCCGGGCCAGCCCTTCGAGGTGGTAGCGCAGGGGCGCTTCCTCTACGGCCCGCCCGCCGCCGGCCTCGACGGCACGGCGGAGGTGCTGCTCCAGCCCGATCCCGTTCCCTATCCGAACTTCAAGGATTTCCGCTTCGGCCGGGTGCAGGACAGTTTCGATTCGAAATTCACCGAGCTTGAGTTCCCGACCACCGACGAACAGGGCCGGTCGCATGTCGCGGTGGAGCTGAAGGACGTCCCCGACACCAGCCGCCCGCTGCGCGCCCAGATCACCGCCACCCTGTCCGAGCCGGGCGGACGCCCGGTGCGCAAGTCGGTGACGGTGCCGGTGCGTCCCAAGGCCCACGCGCTGGGCTTGCGCCCGCATTTCAAGGACGGCCGCATCGGCGAGGGGCAGGAGGCGGGCTTCGACCTCGTGGCGGTGGCCCCCGACGGCACCCAGATCGCCAAGCCCGGCCTGAGCTGGGAGTTGGTCGAGGAGCGCGTCGTCTACCAATGGTACCGGCAGGGCGGCCGCTACAGCTACAACTCCAGCGTCCGCAACGTCTCCCTGGCGTCCGGCACCGTCGCGGCGCTGGCCGACAAGCCGGTGGCGCTGGCGCTCGGGAAGCGCGACTTCGGCCGCTACCGCGTCGAGGTGACTGACAAGGCGGCGGGCGTCGCCTCCTCCTACCGCTTCTACGTCGGTTGGCAGGGCGGCGACGACAGCGGCGACGTGCCCGACAAGCTGGAGGTCTCGACCGACAAGCAGGCCTACCGCCCCGGCGACACCGCGCGTGTCCGCATCGCGCCGCCCTTCGCCGGCGAGGTGCTGCTGACCGTGGCGACCGACCGGCTGTTCGACGTCCGCACCCTGTCGGTCCCCGCCGAGGGCGCCACCGTCGAGATTCCGGTGGACGCCGCCTGGGGTCCGGGCGCCTACGTCACCGCCACCGCCTACCGCCCGCCGGTCAAGGGGCGGGAGCGCCAGCCGGTGCGGGCACTCGGCGTCGCCTGGGTCGGCATCGACCCGTCGGTGCGCACGCTCGACGTGGCGCTCGACGCCCCGGCGACGATTCGTCCGAACGGCCCGCTGGAGGTCGCGCTGAAGGTGACGCCGGCCGGCGGCGGCAGCCTGACCGAGGACGCCTATGTCACGCTGGCGGCGGTGGACGAGGGCATCCTGCGCCTGACCGACTTCGCCAGCCCGCAGCCGGGCCGGCATTTCTTCGGCAAGCGGACGCTCGGCCTCGACATCCGCGACGATTACGGGCACCTGATCGACGCGCTCGACGGGCCGTTCGGCGCCCTGCGCCAGGGTGGCGATTCCAGCGGCGCCGGCCTGCCCGTGGTGCCCTTCACCGTGGTATCGCTGTTCAAGGGGCCGGTGAAGGTCGGGTCCGACGGCATCGCCCGTATCCGCTTCGACGTGCCCGACTTCAACGGCGAGCTTCGCCTGATGGCGGTCGCCTACAGCCGTGGCCGCGTCGGTTCGGCCGACAAGCCGGTGACGGTGCGCGACCCGCTGGTCGCCGACGCCATCCTGCCGCGCTTCCTCGCCCCTGGCGACGACAGCCGGGTGACGCTCTCGCTCCACAACGTCGAGGCCGCCGCCGGAACCTACGCGGTGACGGTCGAGGGCCGCGACGCCGTGTCGGTGCAGGGCGGCAGCCTGTCGGTCGCCCTGGAGAAGGGAGAGCGCAAGACGCTGATCGTCCCGCTGAAGGGTCTGTCGGCCGGCATCGGCCACGTCGCCCTGTCGGTGAAGGGGCCCGAAAACCTTACGGTCGCCCACGAGTACGGCATCACCGTGCGCCCGGCGCGCGGGGTGGAGACCCAGTTCGTCACCCGTCAGGTGGCGCCCGGCGAATCCCTGCGCTTCGACGGGGCGGAACTGGCCGCCTACGTGCCGGGAACCACGGCGTGGTCGGCCAGCTTCACCACCGCGCCGCCCTTCGACGTCGGCGGCATCCTGCGGGCGCTCGACCGCTACCCGTTCGGCTGTCTGGAGCAGACCGTCAGCCGCGCGCTGCCGCTGATGTCGGTGAAGGATGTGGAACTGGCGCTCGGCACCGACCGCAAGCCGGATGACGGGCTGGAGAGCCGCATCCAGCAGGCGATCTCGCGCACGCTCGACAAGCAGCGCTTCGACGGCGCCTTCGGGCTGTGGAGCGCCCAGGACCAGGCCGACGGCTGGCTGACCGCCTACGCCACCGAGTTCCTGGTCCGCGCCAGGCAGAAGGGGCAGGCGATTCCCGACAAGCCGTTGGCCGACGCGCTGGCGTGGCTGCGCCAGCGCGCCATCGCCAGCGCCAGCGAGCCGGAGGAGCTGGCGGTGCGCGCCTACGCCCTGCACACGCTGGCGCTGGCCGGCATCGCGCTGCCGGGGCCGGCGCGCTACCTGCACGACACCGCGCTCGACAAGCTGCCGACTCCGCTCGCCAAGGGGCAGCTCGGCGCGGCGCTCGCCCGCATGGGCGACACGGAGCGCGCGACCAGCGCCTTCGACTCCGCCGCCGCCCGGCTGGCCCGAGAGGAGTGGCACGCCGACTACGGCTCGACCGTCCGCGACGCGGCCGCGCTGATCGTGCTGGCCTCGGAGGTCAACATGGCCGGCAACCGGCTGCCGACGCTGCTCGACCGCCTGCCGGCCTCGGCCACCGCGGCCAACCGCACCAACACGCAGGAGAAGGCGTGGTCGGTGCTGGCCGCCGACACGCTGCTGCGCGGCGCCCCGGCGCGGGTCGAGCTGACCCTGCCGGGCGGGGTGAGGCGCGACGGACCGCGCGTGGACCTGACGCCGACCCTGGCCCAGCTCAGCGCCGGGCTGCCGGTGTCCAACGCCGGCAAGGCGGCGGTGTGGCAGGCGGTGTCGGTGTCCGGCGTGCCGGTGACGCCGCTGCCGGCGGCCCGCGAGGGGCTGCGCGTCAAGCGCAACTTCTTCACCCGCAAGGGCGAGCCGCTGAACCTCGACGCCATCCGCCAGAACGACGTGTTCGTCGTCGTGCTGGAGGGCGAGGCCAACACCAACCTCTATCATCAGGTCGCCATCACCCACCCGCTGCCGGCGGGTTGGGAGATCGAGAACGCCAATCTCGGGGCGGGTTCGGTCTCCGACCTGTCCTGGCTCGGCGACCTCAGCGCGACCCGTACGAGCGAGGCGCGCGACGACCGCTTCGTCGCGGCGGTGGATCTGTCGGAGGGGGAGAAGACCTTCAAGCTGGCCTTCATCGTCCGCGCCATCACGCCGGGCGTCTACGAGATGCCGGGTGCTGTGGTGGAGGACATGTACAAGCCGCGCTTCTTCGCCCGGCAGACCGTCGGCCGCATCACCGTCCATCCGGCGGAGTGACGGGTTGCGGGCGCGTCTGCGCAAACTCCTGACCGGCGCCCTGCCCATCGTTGCGGTGGGCGCCGCCGCGCTGGGGGCGCTGGCCGGGACGGCGCTCACCCTCGACGCGCTGTTCCCGCCGCCGCTCGCCCGGCTGGACGAGCTGTCGGTGACGGTGGCGGACCGTGGCGGCAAGCCGCTGCGCGTCTTCACCAACCGCGACGGGGCGTGGCGCCTGCCGGCGGTGGCCGGCGACGTGGCGCCGCTGTTCGTCGATCTGCTGATGGCCTACGAGGACCGCCGGTTCGAGAGCCATCCCGGCGTCGACCCGCTGGCGGTGCTGCGGGCGGTCGGGCAGAATCTCGGGGCCGGGCGCGTGGTGTCGGGTGCCTCGACCCTGACCATGCAGGTCGCCCGCCTGCTGGAGCCGCGTCCCCGCACCCTGTCGGCCAAGCTGATCGAGGCGGCGCGCGCGGCGCAGCTCGAATGGCGCTACGACAAGCGCGCGATCCTCGGCATGTACCTGACGCTCGCCCCCTATGGCGGCAACGTCGAGGGCATCCGCGCCGCCTCCCTGATGCTGTTCGGCAAGCCGCCGACCGAATTGGACGCCGCCGAGGCGGCGCTGCTGGTGGCCTTGCCCCAGGCGCCGTCGCGGCTGCGCGCCGACCGCTACCCGGAGCGGGCGCGGGCGGCGCGCGACAAGGTGCTCGACCGCGCCGTGCTGGCCGGCGTGCTGTCGGTGAAGGCGGCCGACGAGGCGAAGACGGAGCCGGTGCCGTCGCTCCGTCTGCCGCTCCCGGCCTCCGCTCCGCATCTTGCCGGGGCGCTGCGGGCGCAGCGGCCGGGCGAGCCGTTGGTGGCGACCACGCTGGACGGCGACCTCCAGCGCGCCGTCGAGTCGCTGGCCCGCCGCGAGGCCGCCACCCTGCACGAGCGCGCCGGGCTGGCGGTGCTGGTGGTGGACAACCGGACCCGCTCGGTCCTGGCGTATCTCGGCAGTTCCGACGCGCTCGACGAGCGGCGGCTGGGGCCGATCGACATGGTGCGGGCGGTGCGCTCGCCGGGGTCGGCGCTGAAGCCCTTCATCTACGGGCTGGGCTTCGACGACGGCATCATCCACCCGCTGACCCAGGTGGCCGACGTCTCCACCCGCTTCGGCGATTACGCGCCGCGCAACTTCGACCGTGGCTTCAACGGCGACCTGACCATCCAGGAGGCGTTGCAGCGCTCGCTGAACATCCCGGCCGTTCTGGTGCTCGACCGGGTCGGGCCGCTGCGCTTCGCCGACGCGCTGCGGCGGGTCGGCGCGCGGCTGGTGATGCCGGCCGGCACCACCGTTCCAGGGCTGCCGGTGGCGCTCGGCGGCGCCTCGATCAATCTGTGGGACATGGCGACGCTCTACGCGGGGCTGGCGCGCGAAGGGATGGTGGCGCCGCTGCGGGCGACCCCGGACGAGGGCGACGGGGTGGAGACGCGGCTGCTGTCGGCCTCCGCCGCCCAGCAGGTGCGCGCCATCCTGGAGGGCAGCCCGCCGCCGCCCGGCACGGTGCAGGCGCAGGAACTGCGGGGCAGCGGTCCCATAGCGCTGAAGACGGGGACCAGCTACGGCTTCCGCGACGCCTGGGCCTTCGGGGTGACGGAGCGCTACACGGTCGGCGTCTGGGCCGGGCGGCCGGACGGCACGCCGAGCCCCGACCGCTACGGCCGCAACACGGCGGCCCCGCTGCTCTTCCAGGTCTTCGACCTGCTGCCCCGCGACCGTGGACGTCCGGCCGGACCGATCGCCTCGGCGCCGCCGGCGGAGCTGCTGCGCCGGCTGCACGCCGGCAACCCGGCCCTGATGGACGGGCGGCAGCCCGACCGGCCGCGCCTGCTGTTTCCCAGCGGCGACATGGAGGTGGAGGCGCTCGGCCCCGACGGGCGGGGGGAACCGCTGACCCTGTCGGCGTCCGGCGGGCGGCGTCCGCTGTCCTGGCTGATCGACGGGCGGCGCATCGCCCTGTCGCCGATCGCCCGCGACGTGGTGTGGCGTCCGGACGGGCCGGGGCCGGTGCGGATCACGGTGCTCGACGCCGATGGCCGCAGCGACAGCGCGACCATCACCATCCAGTGACGGATTTTAGGAGGCTTGGCGGAATGGGTCGCGGGGCTGGGGCTGACTCGTCCGGCTCCACACCCGCGAGCGCACCCGCATCTGCTTCTGGCAATCGGCCGAGCAATAGAGCGGCGCCGGACCCCGCATGGATGGGCGGGAGAAGGGGCGGCCGCAGCAGGCGCAATGCAGTTGGCGGGCGTTGGGCTGGCCCTGGCGGGCGGTGACGGTCATGACGGGGGAACAGGGATTTGTTTCGGGTGACGGCCAATATAGGGGGGCTTTGTTGCAGTTCCATGCTCGCGAGGGCAGCTATGCCCATAAGGTTAATGGAGCTGGCGAAGGGGCTGGCCGGTTGACCGGTTCCGCCGTTCGACCTATCTGAAAGGCCGGAAGATCAGGACGACGCCGGATGCGGATCAAGGCTTGGAGAAGGCTGTGGCGGGAGATGCCGGCGCTGGTGGGGGCCATGCTGCTGGCTGTCCTGCTGTGGCCCGCCGCCGCCTCGGCCGCGCCCGCGCCGCACGCCGATCATCGCGAGGCGACCGGCGCGGCAACGGCGGGCCATCATTCCGGAACGGCCCAGGCCACGACGGCAAGCGTCCGGCCCGTGCTGTCCATGCCCGGTGCCGACGCGCCCTGCCACCATCGGCCGGATTCATCGCGTCCTCCCTGCTGCGCCGGACCCGCCTGCGTGTTCATGCATGTCGGAATCGCCGCCGAGGCCATGGCGATGGCGATGCCGTCCGGCCGGTCCAGCCCCCCGTCCGGCGTGGCGCTGCTGGAGGGCGAGGGCGTACCGCCGGACTTGCCGCCGCCCCGTCTGGGATGACGGACCGTTCCCCGCACCGTCCGGGGAATCGAGACCGGAGCCCCGCGCTCCGCCACATCCCATCGAGATTTCCGGAGTCCCTCATGACTCACGCGCTTTCCCGCCGCCGGCTGCTCGCCGCGGCGGCGGCCGGCGGCTGTGCCGCCCTGCTTCCCGTCTTTCCCCGCCAGGTCCTGGCCCAGGGCGCTCCGTTTCGCCTGACGGTCGAGCGCCGCACGCTGGAGGTGAAGGGCAAGCCCGCCACCGTCTTCGGCATCCGCCAGCCCAACGGCGCCGCCGGGCTGATGCTCGACCCCGGCCAGCCCTTCCGGGTCGATCTGACCAACAGGTCGGGCGAGGACACCATCATCCACTGGCACGGCCAGACCCCGCCCTACGCGCAGGACGGCGTCGCCGACGCCAACCGGCCGACCATCCCGGACGGAGCGACGCAGAGCTACGACTTCGCCGCGCGCTCCGGCACGCACTGGATGCACTCCCACCATGGCTTGCAGGAGCAGCGCCTGATGGCGGCTCCCCTGATCGTGCGGACCGCGGACGACCTGCGCGCCGACGAGCAGGAGGTGACGGTCCTGCTCCACGACTTCACCTTCCGCGACCCGGCGGACCTGTTGGCCGGCCTGACGGGCGGTGCCGCTCCTTCCGCCCATGGCGGCGGGCATGGGGCCGGCCCGACGGCGGCGGGCCACGCCTCGCACGCCATGCCGGCGCAGGGGGGCATGGCCGGGCATACCATGTCCGGTTCCGCTGGGCATGGCGGCGGTCATGGCGGCGGTCATGGGGACGGCGCGATGGCGATGGACCTCAACGACGTCGATTACGACGCCTACCTCGCCAACGACCGCACCCTCGCCGATCCGGAGGTGGTGCGGGTGGAGCGCGGCGGTCGGGTGCGGCTGCGCATCATCAACGGCGCGACCTCGACCGCCTTCCACATCGACCTCGGCGCCCTGACCGGACAGGTCGTCGCCGTGGACGGCACGCCGGTCCGTCCGGTGGAGGGGCGGCGCTTCGGGATGTCGATGGGCCAGCGGCTCGACATCCGCCTGACCCTTCCGTCCGGCGGCGGCGTCTTCCCCATACTGGCGCTGCGCGAGGGGGCGGTGGAACGCACCGGCATCCTGCTCGCCACACCCGGTGCGCCCGTGGCGAAGCTCGACGACCGCGCCGGCCGGCCGAGCGGGCCGCTCGACCTGTCGCTGGAAGCCGCTCTGACCGCCCTGGCGCCCTTGGCCGCGCGGCCGGCGGATCTCGTCCGTCGTGTGCGGCTGACCGGCTCGATGACGCCCTATGTCTGGACGCTGGACGACCGGGTCTTCGGCGAGCATGTCCCGCTGGAGGTCGCCAGGGGGCAGCGGGTGGAACTGACGCTGGAGAATGCGTCGGGCATGGCCCACCCGATGCACCTGCACGGCCATCATTTCCAGGTGGTCGGGCTGAACGGCAAGCCGCTGGCCGGGGCGGTGCGCGATACGGTGCTGGTGCCGGACGGCGCGGCCGTGACCGTCGCCTTCGACGCCGACAACCACGGCCGCTGGCCGCTGCACTGCCACAACCTTCTGCACATGGCGACCGGGATGATGACCGAGGTCGTCTACGGCGGCTGACCGGTCACCTCGGCAGGCGGTGGGGGCAGCCGGCGCTGCTGTCCTTCTCGCCCTTGTAGGTGGTCAGGGCGTGCGCGCCGCCCCTGCCGATGAAGGTCGCGGTGTAGACCAGCGGTTCGGTGTCGCTGGCGTTGCGCTGCTGGTGCCGGGTGTTCGGCGGAATCTCCACGACCACACCCGGTGCCAACGGCACGTCCGGGCGCTTGTCGATGGTCAGGTGTCCGGTGCCGCTCAGCACCTCCATGTACTCCACGATGTCGTGGGCATGGCGGTGGGCGTCATGGCCGGGCGGGACGGTCAGCTTCTCCACCATCCGCAGGGAGCCGGCCAGGCCAGGCACGGGGCCGGCCGGCATCAGCACGGTGCAGGACACGGCCATCGGGCGGGGCTCGGCGGCCGAGGCGCCGAAGGCCGGCAGGAGGATGATGGGCAGGGCGAGGAGGGCGGCGGGGCGTCGCATGCTGGGCTCGTCCGGTGTGGTCGGGGTGACGCGGCTGGGTGCTCAGTAGTGCGGCGGGGGGCGGTCGTCCTGGGGCGAGCGGCCCCCGCCGGATTCGACCTCGGCCAGCCGGTCACGCATCTGGCGGATGTGCAGCGTCAGCCGGTCGATGATCTGGCCCTGGCGGAACATGACCTCCGACATCTCCTCCGCCATGCGCTCGTGATGGGCAAGGCGGCTTTCCAGGTCGGTCAGGCGTTGTTCGAGGGCGGCATCCATGGCGCGGTGTCCGGTCGGCGGTGGCGGGGAGGGGGCCGCAGGATGGACCATTCCCCGCGTCAGGTCGAGCGCGCCGGGCCAAACCCTGTCATGCCTCCTGTCTCATGCCCCCGTCAGTCAGGCCATCGCGGAGGTTCCGGCCAGCCAGCCCGAGAGCGCCGTCAGCACGACCACCATGACGCTGGCGATCCGCAGGGTCAGCGGCGCCATCGCCAGCCCGCCCATCAGGCTGCGGTTGCGCAGCAGCAGCAGCATCGGCACCAGGATGAAGGGCAGGGTCAGCGCCAGGATCACCTGGCTCAGCACCAGCAGTTCGTCCGCCGACCCGTCGCCCGAACTCCACAGGATGCCAAGCGCCGGGATCAGCGAAGCGCCGCGGGTCACCAGCGCGCGGGTCAGCGGGCGCAGCCGCAGGTTCAGGAAGCCTTCGGTGACGATCTGCCCGGCCATCGTTCCGGTGGTGGTGGAGCTTTGCCCAGCGGCCAGCAGGGCGATGGCGAAGACCAGGGCGGCGGCCCCGCCGATGGTGCTGCCCAGCAGGGCGTGGGCGTCCTCGATGCCGGGCGCCGCGGCGTCCGGGGCGATGCCCTGGAAGGCGATGGCGGCGACCGCCAGGATCGAGCCGTTGACCAGACCGGCCAGCGCCAGGGCGCCCGACAGGTCGATCGTCAGCCAGCGGGCGGCGCGCTTGCGGTCGGCCTCGGTCGCCTCGGCGGCCAGCCGCGAGCGCACCAGGCCGGAGTGCAGGTACAGGTTGTGCGGCATCACGGTGGCGCCGATGATGCCCAGCGACAGGTACAGCATCTCCGGATCGCGGGCCAGGTCGATGGTCGGGACCAGGCCGGCCAGCAGGGCGCCGGGATCGGGCCTGGCCATCACCAGCTCCCAGCCGAAGCAGACGACGACCACGCTCATCAGCACGCCGACGACGATCTCCGGCGCCCGGCCGCGCGCGCCCGGCAGCGCCAGGATGGCGAAGGTGGCGACGGCGGCGATCACCACGCCGGCCAGGATCGGGATGCCGAACAGCAGCTTCAGCGCGATGGCGCTGCCCAGCAGCTCGGCCAGATCGGTGGCGATCATCGCCAGCTCCGACACCACCCAGACCACCATCGCCACCGGGCGCGGGAAGCGGTCGCGGATCAGGCGGGCCAGATCCTTGCCGGTCGCCAGCGTCAGCCGGACGATCAGGGTTTGCAGGAAGATGCCGGCGAGGCTGGCGATCAGCACCGCCGACAGCAGCGCGAAGCCGAAGCTGGCGCCGGCGGCGATGTCGGTGGCCCAGTTGCCCGGATCCATGTAGCCGACGGCGACGACGAAGCCCGGCCCCATCATCGTCCAGAAGCGGCGGGTCGGCAGGGGAGCGGCAGACTGCGCGGAGGGGGAGGGGGTGATCACGCCGGAAGCTCCTGAACGAACGGTCTTGGATCGTAATTCGGACTCGTAATTGCGATCAATTCTCAATCTGCCAGAGCAAGACATGGAGGTCCAATCGTGACTTCCAAGGGCAGCGATAGTTTCCTCCTATCCGTGCCCGCGCGCGGGGCTTCGCGAACGGGCGCCGGGGAGTGCGTTCAGAACAAGCTAGGGCGCGTTTGGTTCACGGCGAGGCGGTCATCATCCCCTTCCGTACAGCGTCGACCTTGGCGCAAGGCCAGCGGGGCCGGTCAGCGACACCGCTCAGCGGCGCCTTGGTCCGAAGCGCTTGCGCGGCGCGCCCCGGAAACCGGCGGCGGGTGGCGGTTCGCGCCGCCGCGCGCGCGACGCCAGCCTTTCCGACAGGCGCTGGCCGATGGCGTCGCGGGTGGAGCGCACGCGGTCGCGGTCGGGCAGGTTGCGGGGAAACTTGCGCGACGCCCAGAAATACAGGTCGCAGGCGCGCGACAGCCCCTCCAGCGCGTCGGCCTCCAGCCCGTCGAGCCGGGGCGGGATCAGCCGGCCGAGCGGCAGGGCCTCTCCCGATTCGATGGCGTCGAGGATGGCGGCGAAGGTGGCGGCGTCGGCGGAATCCTCCAGGTCGGCCGGGGCGAGCAGCAGGTCGAGCCGGTCGGCCAGCGCCAGCCGCCGGGCGTCGAGCAGCAGCGCCGCCCGGCGCAGCCCCGACAGGTCGGACAGCCGGAAGGGTGAGCCCGTCACCGTCGCGTCGGCGAAGCAATCGACCAGCAGCTTGGTCTCCCCGGTGCCGATGTGGGCGGCCAGCCGGGCGAGCATGGCGCGGGTCGGGCGGACGGCGAGCGGGGCGTCGGGGCGCAGCCGGTTGTCCGGGCGCTCCAGCAACTGGCGGAGCTGTCCCGGCGTGCCGCGCGCGACGACGCCGTAGAAGCCCTCCTCGAACTGGCCGAAGCGGCCGGCGCGGCCGGCGATCTGCTTGACCTCGGTGGCGGTCAGCGGGCGGACGGCGGTGCCGTCGAACTTCTCCAGCGCGGTGAACAGCACCCGGCGGCAGGGCAGGTTCAACCCCATGCCGATGGCGTCGGTCGCCACCACCACGTCGGCCTCGCCCGACAGGAAGCGCGCCGCCTCGCGCCGGCGGACGGCGGGGGCGAGCGCGCCGTAGACCGTCGCCACCGTCAGGCCGCGCGCCAGCAGCGTGTCGCGCACGGAATGGACCTCGCGCCGGGAGAAGGCGATCAGCGCGTCGCCCGGCTCGATGTCCGGCCAGTCCAGCCGCTGCTCCAGCGCGGTCAGCGGGGTCTTGCGGTCGAGCTCCACCACCTCCAGCGGTTCGCCGAGATAGGCGGCGGCGCGCTCGACCAGCGGACGCACCTCCGGCGCGCCGAGGATGTAGACGGTGTCTGCCGGCACCCCCATCAGCGCGGCGGTCCAGGCCCAGCCGCGGTCGGGATCGGCCAGCATCTGGATCTCGTCGATCACCGCGACCTCGACCGGGCGGTCGGGATCCATCACCTCGATGGTCGAGGCGGTGTGGCGGGCGCCGGGGGTGCGGATCTCCTCCTCGCCGGTGACCAGCGTGGTCGGGGTGCCCTCGGCGTTCAGGCGCTCCATCACCTCCAGCGCCAGCAGGCGCAGCGGGGCGAGGTAGACGCCGTCGCGGGCGGATTTCAGCGCGGCGATGGCGCGGTGCGTCTTGCCGGAGTTGGTCGGGCCGATGACCAGCACCAGCCGGCGGTTCAGGCCGCGCGCCACCGGGAACAGCCGTTCGAAATGGGCGAAGTCGAAATGGCGGTCGACGTAGGCGCGGCCGCGCGATTCCGCCCGCTCGCGGCGCCACAGATCGTGCTCGCGCTGCCAGCGGTCGAGCAGATCGTCGGCGTCGAAGCGGTTGCGCGCGGCGCGGCTCAGCCGGTCGCCGAAGGCGGCGAAGGTCCAGGCGTCGGGCGGCTCGCCGATCTCCTCGGCGTAGGCGCGCAGCGCGGCGGCGACGCGCGACAGGGAGTCGTCCAGCGCACCGGCCAGGGCCGGGTCGTTCTCCAGCCGGCTGGCGAGGGTACCGTCGTCGAGGTCGGCCAACTCCAGCGCGTCGAGGCTGCGGCTGGCCTGGAGGCGGACGGGCAGGGGCAGGCCGGGCCAGCGCAACTCGTCGGTGCGGACGGCGCGCACGCGGGTGCGGTCCTCGGCCGACAGCAGGGCGGTGCGGCTGTCGGCCAGCGCGCGGCGCCCCTGGGCCAGCAGGGCGTCGCGTCGCCGCGCGCGGTCGATGCGGCCCTGGATCTCCAGCAGGATCGCCGGGCGCCGGTCGGCGGGCACCAGCAGGTCGCGCTTGCCCTTGGGCAGCGGCAGGCCGAGCGGGACGAGGCCGCGCCCTTCCGCGTCGGTCATCCGCGCCAGACCGGCGGCGGCCAGCGTCGTCACCTCCGGGTGGGAGGACGCCAGGTCATGGACCAGATGCGGGTCGGCGGCGGGGGCTTCGTCCAGGGCGGGATCGGTGATGGGATCGGTCATCGGGCAAGTGTCCCATCGGGAGGGGGACTGGCGGCGAAATGGTGCAGGACGATGCCGCTGGTCGTCGCGACGTTCAGCGAATCGAAGCTTCCCGCCATCGGGATGCGCACCGTGCGGGCGCGGGCGAGCAGGGCGGCGGGCAAGCCCGGCCCCTCGGAGCCGAACAGCAGGGCGGCTCGCGGCGGCGGCGCCAGGGCGGCCAGCGTCTTGGCGCCGGAGGGGCTGAGCGCCACCGCCTGGAAGCCGGCGGCGTCGAGCAGGGCCAGCGGATCCTCGCCCGGCGTCAGCCTTGCGGTCGGGACCAGCAGGGTGGCGCCGACCGACACCCGGATGGCCTTGCGGTAGAACGGGTCGCAGCAGCCGGAATCGAGGATCACCCCGTCGGCCCCGAAGGCGGCGGCGTTGCGGAAGATGCCGCCGAGATTGTCGTGGTTGCCGATGCCGAACAGCAGGACGATCCGCGCCCGCTGTCCGGTCGCGGCCAGCAGGTCGGCGGCCGCCGGCATCGGTGCCTTCTCCCCCAGCGCCAGGATGCCCCGGTGCAGCGGGAAACCGGCGATGCGGTCGAGCACGGCTTGCGTCGCGGTGTAGACCGGCGTGCCCTGGGGCAGCTTGGCGAGCAGCGTGGCCAGCGCCTCGACCCGCTTGTCGGCGAGCAGCAGCGACAGCGCGCGATGGTGCCGGGCTTCCACGAGGCTGCGGACGACGACGGCGCCCTCGGCGATGAAGTGCCCGTCGCGCCCGACCAGATCGCGCTCGCGCACGTCGCGGTAGGCGGCGATGCGCGGATCGTCCGGGTCCTCGATGGGTATGATCGTCGGCACAGGTCGTCCAGTCGCGGCGTTGCGGGAAGGCCCATGCTTAGAGCATTCCGCCGGGGCTTTCCATGTTGTGGCCGTCCGCGCCGGTACCCGCCAGGGGCTCGGCCGAAGGTCGGGTCACCCTTGCCGTTGCCGTGGCGGGCGCTCATGTTGCAATGCAGCATCATCGTGGGGATCCGCATCATGGCGAAACTTGCGAAGCTCTGGAGCGCCCTGCGGCGCCGGTCGGGCGGCGCCGGGGCGACCGTTCCGGCTCTGCCGCACCCGACCCGCCTGCCCTCCCGCCCTCCCGTGACGGGGCCGACGAAGCGTCTGGCGCTCGCCCTCCAGGGCGGCGGGGCGCACGGCGCCTTCACCTGGGGTGTGCTCGACCGCCTGCTGGAGGAGGATATCGAGATCGCCGGCGTCAGCGGAGCGAGCGCCGGGGCGATGAACGCCGCCGTGCTGGTCCAGGGCTGGGCGCGCGGCGGCCGGGAGGGCGCGCGGGCGGAACTCGACCGCTTCTGGGAGCGGATCAGCGCCGCCGGACGGCTCGGCCCGATCCAGCCGGGGCTGAGCGCCTGGATGTTCGGCCGCTGGAACGTCGACCACACGCCGGGCACCCATCTGCTCGACTGGGCGCGCCGTTGGATCACGCCCTACCAGCTCCAGTCGGCCGACTTCCATCCCCTGCGCGCCCTGCTGGGCGAACTGATCGAGCCGGACCTGATCCGTTCGGCCGGGCTGCGGCTGTTCGTCAGCGCCACCAACGTGCGCAGCGGCGGGCTGACCCTGTTCGACGAGACGGAGGTCGGCGTCGATCATCTGCTGGCCTCGGCCTGCCTGCCTCACCTGTTCCGCGCGGTGCGCATCGACGGGCAGGATTACTGGGACGGCGGCTACATCGCCAACCCGGCGGTGTTCCCGCTGATCCGGGCCTGCCCCGGCGTGGATGTCGCGCTGGTGACGATCAACCCGCTGACCGTCCCCGACACGCCGGAGGACGCCGCCGGGATCGCGGCGCGCCTCAGCCAGATCACCTTCAACGCGCCGCTGGTGCGCGAGCTGCGGGCGCTGGCGGCCTACGGGGTCGAGTCCAACCTGCATCTGATCGACGCCGACGCGGAACTGCGCGACCTCGGCGTCTATTCGAAGATGATGACCGACTGGGCCTTCCTGTCCTGGCTGCGCGAGGCCGGACGCCGGGCCGGCGACCGCTGGCTGGAGAACAACTTCAACTCCGTCGGCGTGGAGTCGACGCTGCGGTCCCCCGCCTTCGTGTGAGTCACTCCGCCGGCCGGGCGCGGGCGTCCGGGTCCTTGTGGGCGAAACGACGCTTAAGACGGCGCGACAGCCCGTCGAGATAGCTGAGGATCACCGGCACCACCAGCAGCGTCAGGATGGTCGAGGAGATCAATCCGCCGATCACCGCGTGCGCCATCGGCGCCCGCTGCTGCGCGCCCTCGCCGATGCCGAGCGCCAGCGGGATCATGCCGAAGATCATCGCCATGGTGGTCATGACGATGGGGCGCAGGCGGATGATTCCGGCCTCGACGAGTGCGGCGCGCAGGTCGGCTCCCCTGGCGCGGGCCTGGTTGGCGAAATCGACCAGCAGGATGGCGTTCTTGGTCACCAGCCCCATCAGCATGATGAAGCCGATGGCGCTGAAGATGTTCAGCGTCGATCCGGCCACCAGCAGCCCGAGGAACACGCCGACCAGCGCCAGCGGCAGCGACGCCATGATCGCCAGCGGTTGCAGGAAGCTGCCGAACTGCGAGGCGAGGATCAGGTAGATCAGGATCACCGCCAGCGCGAGCGCCTGCGCCGCGTAGCCGCTGGTCTCGGCGATGTCCTTGGTCGAGCCGCCGAAGACGATGCGGTAGCCGGGTGGCAGTTCGATTCCGGCGATGGCCGCCTGCAACTCCCCGCCGGCGTCGCCCGCCGCGCGGCCCTGGACGTTGGCCGAGACGTTCACCTCGCGCTGGAGGTCGCGGCGGTTGATCTGCGAGGCGCCCAGCGTGGTGGAAACGCTGCTCACCTGCGACAGCGGCACCATGCGCGGCGTGCCGCTGGCGTCGGCCGACCCCGCCAGATAAATCCGGTCGAGGTCGGCGCGGCCGACGCGGTCGCCCTCCGGCAGGCGGACCAGCACGTCGTAGCTCTCGCCGTCGGGCGCCTTCCAACTCGACACCTTGTCGCCGGCGAAGAGCGGGCGCAGCGTGCTGGCCACCTTGGCGGTGCCGATGCCGAGGTCGCTCGCCAGATCGCGGTCGAGCCGGACCGACAGGGTGGGCTTGGCGGCCTTCAGGCTGCTGTCGACGTCGACGAAGCCACGGATGCCGGCCATGGCGTCGGCGACCCGCCGGGCGATGCGGTCGAGTTCGGCGATGTCACGGCCCTGCACCGACACCTGGATCTGCTTCTGCACCCCGCCGACGCCGGGGATGGCGATGCCGACGATCACGCCGGGGATCACCGCCATGCGGTCGCGCAGCAGCGGCGCCAGATCGTTGGGCGAGCGCCTGCGCTGGTCGATCGGCACGTAGCGGATGTAGACGCTGCCCCGGTTGCGGCCGACCGACACGCCGGTGTTCACCGTGGCGTAGGTGTAGGCGACCTCGGGGAATTCGCGGATCGCCGCCTCGACCTGCCGGACCTTGGCCGCCGTGTAGTCGAGCGAGGAGCCGACCGGCGCCTCGATCTCGACGATCTGCTCGCCGAGGTCGGCGGCCGGCGCGAACTCCACGCCGATGCGCGGCACCAGCGCGAAGCTGCCGACGAAGACGACGAGCGCGCCCAGCAGGACCACCCAGCGGTGGCGCAGGCTCCAGCCCAGCGCCCGGCCGTAGCCGTGCGACAGCGCGTCGAAGCCGCGCCCGAAGGCCCGCGCGAAGCGGCCGAAGAATCCCCGCCCGTGCCGGCCGTGGGCCGCCGGGTCGTACCAGACGCTCGACAGCATCGGGTCGAGCGTGAAGGACACGAACAGCGAGATCAGCACGGCGGCCGAGACGGTGACGCCGAATTGCAGGAAGAAGCGGCCGATGATGCCGCCCATGAAGGCGACCGGCAGGAACACCGCGACGATGGTCAGCGTCGTCGCCAGCACCGCCAAGCCGATCTCCGACGTGCCGTCGAGCGCCGCCTGCCGGTGGCCCTGGCCCTTGGCGAGGTGGCGCATGATGTTCTCGCGCACCACGATGGCGTCGTCGATCAGGATGCCGATGGCGAGCGACAGCGCCATCAGCGTCATGACGTTCAGCGTGAAGCCCAGCGCCGCCAGCACCCCGAAGGTGCCGAGCACGGCCACCGGCAGGGTCAGCGCGGTGATCACCGTGCTGCGCCAGGACCCGAGGAATAGCATGACGATCAGCACGGTCAGGACGCCGCCCTCGACCAGCGTCTTCTGCACGTTGTTCAGCGAGCCGGTGATGCCGCGCGAGCTGTCGCGCACGATCTCCAGGACGACGTCGGCGGGCAGGGCGCCGCCGGCCTGCTTCAACTCGGCGATGGCTGTGTAGAGGCCGCGCGCGACCTCCACCGTGTTGGCGCCCTGCACCTTGACGATATCGACGGCCAGCGCCGGAGCGCCGTTGAACAGCGCCAGCGAATCCTGCTCCTCCTGCCCGTCCACCACCTCGGCGACCTGACCGACGCGTACCGGCGCGCCGCCGCGCCGGGCGACGATGAGATCGAGGATCTGTCGGGGATCCTTCACCCGGCCGTCGACCTGGACGACGCGCTCGCTGCCGTTGCCCGACACGGTGCCGGCCGGCATGTCCTGGTTCTCGCCGGTGACGGCGCGGATCACCTCGTCGACGCCGACGGTCAGCGCCTCCAGCTTCTCCGGCCTCAGGCGCACCTGGATCTGGCGCTTCACCCCGCCGGCGATGGTCGCCTTGCCGACGCCGCGCACGTTCTGCAACCGCTTCAGGACGATCTGGTCGGTCAGCGTCGTCAGGTCGCGCAGGGGGCGGATGTCGGACTTCACCGCCAGCGACAGGATGGGCTGGTCGTCCGGGTTGAAGCGGGTGATCTGCGGATCCTTGACGTCCTCCTGGAAGGCGGCGCGGATCGCCGACACCTTCTCGCGCACGTCCTGCAACGCCTGGACGGAGGAGGTCTTCAGGTCGAACTCGGCGATCACCACCGACTGGCTCTCGTAGGAGCGCGAGGTCAGCGTCTTTATGCCGGCGATGGTGTTGACGGCGTCCTCGACCGGGCGGGTGACGTCGGTCTCCACCGTCTCCGGGCTGGCTCCGGGATATTGGGTGGAGACGACGACGACCGGGAAATCCACATTGGGAAACTGGTCCACGCCGAGGCGGTTGTAGGAGAACAGCCCGAGCACCATCAGCGCCACCATCATCATGGTGGCGAAGACCGGGTTATCGACGCTGATGCGGGTGATCGGCATGGCTCAGAGACTCCCGCCGCTTTCGGTCCCCAACACGGTGACGGGGCGGCCGGCGGCGAGGCCGGGCAGGTTGCCGGTGACGACGCGGTCGCCGGGCGCCAGCCCCTCCACCTGCACCAGATCGCCGCGCGACCAGACGCCGGTGCGGGTGACGGCGCGCCGCTCGGTGCGCCCGCCGGCGATCACCAGCGCGTAGTCGCCCTGCGCGTCGTGGCGGACGGCGACCGGGGGCAGGGCCAGCGCGTTCTCCGCCTCGGCGACCAGCGCCTCGCCGCTGGCGAACATGCCGCCGCGCAAGGCGCCATCGGCGTTGTCGAGGCTGACATAGACCGGGATGGCCCGGGAGCCTGCCCGCGCCATCGGGTTGATGCGGGCGATGGCGCCGACGAAGTCGCGCTCGCCGAAGCCCTCCACCCGCAGCCGCACCGTCTGGCCGGTCCTCAGCCGGGCGACGTCGTCGGCCGGGACGGTCGCCTCGACCTCGACCCGGCTGAGATCGACGACGGTGAAGAGCGCGGCGTTGACCGCGAGATTCTCCCCCGGATTGACCGAGCGCGTGGCGACCATGCCGTCGATCGGGCTGAGCACCACCGCGTCGCGCAGCGCCTTGCGCGCCAGCTCGACCTGGGCGGTCAGCGCGCCGACCTGGGCCTGCTGGACCTGGAAGCTGCTCTGCGCCTGATCGAGGTTGGTGTCCGAAACGATGTTCTTCTGGTGCAGGGCGATGTTCTTGGAGCGGGTCTTCTCCGCCAGCACGAGCTGCGCCCTGGCCCCCTCCAGGTTGCTGAGCTTCTCGTTGAGGCGGGCGGTGAGGTCGGCGGTGTCGAAGCGGGCGAGCACCTGCCCCTTGCGCACCGGCTGCCCCTCGCGGACGGTCACCTCGACCAGCCGGGCGGCGACCTCGGCCTTGACCGCCGACTGCTCCATCGGCGCCACCGAGCCGCTGAGCCGCACGGTGTCGGTCAGCCGGCGCGGCGCCATGCGCGTGACCTCCAGCCCGGCGAGTTCGACCGGGCGCTCGGCCGGCGGCGTGGCGGGCTGGGCGGTGGAGGCGGTTCCGCCGGCGCTCCCCATGCCGCGGGCCCGCCACAGGGCGCCGGCGGCGGCCAGCGCCACGATCAGCAGGACCAGCCACAGCCAGCGGAGACGGCGCGGGGCGGCGGGGGTGTCGGTGACGGTGGGCGCGGTCATGAAGGAGGGGTCCTGCTGTGGCGTCTTCAGTAAGAGCGGCAACGATGTTCCGTCAAGGTTCTCATCAATACAGACCTTCGAAATAAGAACCAATCTATGGAGATTTGCCGAAAATCCATATTGCGCCGACGATCATCACAGATGATTGACCTGGATCAGAGGAAACGGCCGTGTTGTCGCTTGACAGGGAACCTCTCTACACCGAAAAAGCGGCCTAACACTTTCGATCCCCCGCGCCAACAGCACGGAAAATCCCTCGTGGTCAAACGACATCTCGCGACGATCCCCGCCGCCGGTGCCTTGCTGTGCCTTGCTTTGGGGCTTGCCGGCTGCGCCTCCGAAGGGCCGCAGACGGTGGTTGCCCCGCCGGTCGAGACGGCCTTCGTGCCCGACCCCAAGGATCCGCTGGGCCGCTGGGCGCATCTGATCCGCGAGGCGTCCGAACGCTACGACATGCCGGAGAAGTGGATCCGCGCGGTCATGCAGCGCGAGAGCAACGGGCGCGCCACGGCGGCGAACGGCAAGCCGCTGACCAGCTCCGCCGGGGCGATCGGCCTGATGCAGGTGATGCCGGGAACCTACGAACTGATGCGCTGGCAGTACGGGCTGGGGCCGAACCCGGCCGACCCGCGTGACAACATCCTGGCCGGCACCGCCTATCTGCGCGAAATGTACGACCTGTTCGGCGCGCCGGGATTCCTGGCCGCCTACAACTGCGGCCCGGCCTGCTACGCCGGCCATCTTGCCGGCAAGCAGAAGCTGCCGCGCGAAACGCGGCAGTACATTGCGGCGCTGACCCCGGTGCTGCGCGGCTCCGCCCCGCGCGAGCCGTCGCAGTCGGCGGGCGCGTCCGCCATCGAGGTGGCGGTGGTTCCCAACGACGCGCCGAAGCCGACGCGGACGGCCGGAGAGGTCGTGGTCGCCCTGGCGCCGCCGCCGGCACCCGTGGAGAGCAGACCGGAGGCGTCGCCCGTGGCCGTCGCATCGGCCGCCGCTCCCGCCGCTGTCGTGGTCGAGCCGAAGCGGATGGATCCGAAGCCCGCCCCCGCTTCCTCCCCCGCGCCGGTGGTGGTCGCCAGCGCCGAACCGGCTCCGGCTCCGGCTCCGCGTGGCGCGCCGCGCCTCGGTCAGGCGCCGGCCCGCTCGGTGGAGGCGCAGGTTGCCGAGGCGCTGCTGACCCCCCAGGCTCTGGGCAGCAACCAGCGGGTGGTCATCCGCTTCGTGTCTCAGCGTCCCAACGGCTGCGGCAGTCTGAAGGGCAAGGACAAGATGTGCGTGACGGTGGCCAGCCGGGAAGGGATGTGACGGTCTGACACCGGCCCTGGCACCGGCTGCGGGAGCCCCTGTCACGCCGGTTCGCGAGCCACCGGCGAGTAACCGCCCGCGGCCAGCCAGCCCTCGAAGGCCGGTGCCGTGAGCGGGCGCGCCATCAGATAGCCCTGGCCGATGTCGCAGCCGTGGTCGCGCAGCCAGTCGTAGACCGCGACGGTTTCGATCCCCTCCGCAACGACCTGATAGCCCAGGTCGTGGGCGAGGTCGATCGTCGAGCGGACCATGATCTGGTCGCTGCGCTCGCTCGCGAGCGAGCGGATGAAACGCTGGTCGATCTTGACCACCGTCGCGGGAATGTCCTTCAGGTAGGACAGGGCGCTTTGCCCGGTGCCGAAATCGTCGATCTCCACCTCGACGCCGAGATGGCGGAGCTGGTCGAACTGCCGCCCGGCTTCGGCCCGATCCATCATCAACGCGCTTTCCGTCACCTCGAAATCGATCCAGCCCGCCTGGACGCCATGGCGGTCGAGCATGGCCGCCACGCGGGAGGCGAAGGTGGCGGAGGCAAGATCGAGCATGGAAATGTTGATCGAGATGGGCAGCCGGAGCCCGCGCCCGTGCCATCGCGCCACTTGCGACAGCACGGCCGTCATCACCCATTCGGTGAGCGGCCGCACCAGCGCGGTCCGCTCGGCCAGGGGAACGAACTCTCCGGGAGAGATGGGGCCGAGCACCGGATGGGTCCAGCGCAGCAGGGCTTCCGCCCCGACGCAGGCGTTCGTCCGCAGGTCGATCTTGGGCTGATAGAGGACGCTCAGTTGATCCTGGGCGGTGAAGGCGTCGGTCAGCCCCCTGAGAACCTGGAACGCCCGCTGGGACGCCCGGTCCTGCACCGCGTCGTAGCGGCACCAGGGCTTCTGCTCCTGCAACGACTGGTGCGTCGCGCTGGTCGCGGCCCGCAGCAGTTCCACGCTTCCAGCGCCATCGCCATCGCCGGGGCATCGGGCGCAGCCGATGCCGCCCGACGCCGCGAAGGGCACACTCTGGAACAGGAAGGGCTGACGCAGCGTGGCGGCCAGACGGCCAAGCGTGCCCTCCAGATCGGCATCCTCTCCATCCGGAAGCACGCAGGCGAAGCGGGCGGCCGACAGGTGGTAGAGCTTGGCGCGCGCCGGCAGGTTTTCGCCGATCCGCCGGGCCGCGTCGACCTCGAAGGCGTCGGCCGACACTTGCCCCAGCACGCGGGTGAGTTCGGCGTACTGGTGGGATGCGGCGGCATCGACGACGACGATCGCCGCCCGTGGCAGGGAGTGTCCGGAATCCTCCAGCCGCGCCGCATCCGCGAGGAATGCGTCGATGTCCTTCAGGAAGCGGAAACGGTTCGACAGCGCCGTGAGGGGATGCAGATATCCGACGGCCCGGCGCGCCTCGATGTGGGCCATCACCATGGCCGAGAGGTCGCGGAGCGATTCCTCCTCCGCCGGGGAGAGCGAGGGGCGGGCCTTGCGGTCGATCACGCACAAGGTGCCGAGCGCCAGCCCATCGGCCGTCCGCAGCGGCGCGCCGGCGTAGAAGCGGATGTTCGGATCGCCGGTGACCAGCGGGTTCGCCGCGAACCGCGCGTCGAGGCTGGCGTCGTGGACGACGAAGAGGCCGTCGGAGGACAGGGCGTGAGCGCAGAAGGCGAATTCGCGCGGCGTCTCCTGCGCGTCCAGCCCGATCCGGGACTTGAACCATTGCCGGTTCTCGTCGATCAGCGAGATCAGGGCGATCGGGGCGTTCAGCACCTTGGCCGCCAGCCGGGTGATCTGGTCGAAGGCCGCCTCGGGCGGAGTGTCGAGCAGTTCGAAGCGCCGAAGGGCGGCCAGACGGTCCCGCTCGTTGACCGGAACCGCGGCCGGTTGCATCGGTGGAGGAGGCGTCACGACGTCTGTGTTCCTTGCGTTCGGTTCGCGCACACCATGGCCGCTGCGTAGGCTCCGCCAGCGGGCGGGCCGGTCTCCGGCACCCGCGCCCGGCTGGCGAGGCTCCTTGCCGCCAGATCGGCGAACTGCCGCAGCCTCACCAACTGGGACTCCGCGAACGCCGGCCTGGCCTTATAATCGATGACGCACAGCGCGCCGAGCCGTTTCTTCGTCTCGGGGCAGATCAGCGGGACGCCGGCGTAGAACCGGACGCCCGGCGGTTCGGTGACGAGCGGGTTGCCGGCAAAGCGGAAATCGGCGGTCGCGTTGGGAACGACCAGGGAGTCATCCGCGCCCGCCAGGATATGGGCGCAGAAGGAGGCGGTGCGCGGCATGCCGTCGCTCGGCATGCCCGTGCGCCCGGCGAAGGTCAGGCTGTCCCGTCCGGCCAGGGTCACGAGGGCGACGGGGGTTCCGAACGCCCTGGCGGCGAGGCTCGAGATCCGGTCGAGCTCCGGATCGCCCGGCCCGGTCAGTCCGGCGTCCCGGTAACGCTCGAAGGCCACGAGGCGGGAGGCCTCATCCTCCGGAACAAGCGACGCAACGGGCGACGGCGGCACGGCCGTGGACAGCATGACCCGGTTCCGGCCTGCGTGCTTGGCGGCATAGAGCGCGCCGTCGGCCGCGGCGACGAGCGTTGCGGGCTCCAGCCTGTCGCCGTCCGGCGGTACGGTGGCGGCCACCCCGATGCTGACGGTCACGACCCCGGACGGCGGGTTGTGGGCATGCTCCAGGTCGAGGCCCTGGATGGCGGAGCGGAGCCGTTCGGCCAGCTCGACCGCGCCGGCCTCGTCGGTGTCGGGAAGGATGACGGCCATTTCCTCGCCCCCGTAACGGGCGGCGAGATCGCCGGGCCGCCGGGCCAGCCCGGCCATGGTGGCGGCGACCCGGCGCAGGCAGGCATCCCCCGCCGGATGGCCGTAGGCGTCGTTGAAGAGCTTGAAGCGATCGATGTCGATCAGGAGCAGCGACAGCGGCGCGCTGGTCCGACGCGCCCGCATCCACGCGTGGTCCAGCGCCTCGTCGAACGAGCGCCGGTTGGCAAGGCCGGTCAGGCCGTCGGTGCGCGCGGCGACGGCGAGCTCCTCCTCCAGCCGCTTGCGCTTGGAGATGTCGCGTGCGACCACGACCACGGACTCGGGGTGCCCCGTGCTCTCGCTCGCGACCGTTCGCGCCGTCGCTTCGATCCAGTCCGGCCGTCCGTCTGGGCGGGCGATGCGGTAGGCCACGGTGACCGACCGCGTGCCGCCGCGCAGCGAGGCCATGGCGTCGCGCAGGGTCGGCAGGTCGTCCGGCAGGACGCCCTCGACGATGGAGCGGCCGACCATGGTCTCCGGCCGCCGTCCAAGGACCTGCTCCGACGCCGGGGAGACGTAGCGGCACAGGCCGTCGAGGTCGATCCGCGCCACCGCGTCGCTCGAATTCTCCGCCAGCAGCCGGAAGGTCGCCTCGCTCTCCCGCGCGGTCTGTTCGGCCGCACGGCGGCGCGCCAGCTCGCCCAGCAGCGCCAGCGTCATCGCCACCGTCGCTCCCGCCAGCGCCAGGGTCGCCAACCCGACGATCACGGCCTTGCGCCACCAGGCGGCGTAGATCTCCCGGACGCTGAGGGCCACGTTGATGACGGCGGGCACGCCTTCCAGCCGCCGGTGCGAGTACAGACGTTCCTCCCCGTCGATCGCGGCGACCGCTGTGAACTGGCCGCTCGGGGACGCCATCATCTTCGGAATCGCCGGACCCTTGCTGAGGTCGCGCCCGATCTGTTCCTCGTTGAAGGGGCTCCGCATGAGCACGCAGCCATCGTCGCGCAGCAGCGTGATGGAACTGCGGGCGTCAAGCTGGATGCGTTCGAACAGCTCCTTCAGGGCCGCCACGCGGATCACCCCGAGCACGACGCCGGCGAAGCCGCCGTCGGCGCGCGACCAGCGCCGGCTGAAGCCGATGCTCAGCGCGTCCCCGGTCAACCGGCTGCGATAGGGGCGGCTGACATAGAGGCCGCTGGCAGGGGTGTCCCGGAGCGCGGTGAAGTAATCCCGGTCCCCCATGTTGTGGACCGCTTTTCCCCTATCCCCACGCGAGTCGAAAAGAACGTCGCCTTTCCCGTCGAGCAGCAGGACGGCATCGAGGTAATGAGCCGACGCGATGAGCGCCTCCAGCAGCTCCGGCTGGAAGCGCGGGCTTTGCACCATGCCTTCGGCCCGGTCCAGCATGTCGAGCGTGGTCTGGAGCGTGAGGTCGATCAGCCGGATGTCGGAGGACAGATCATGCTCGATCGCCTGCACGAGATTCCGCCCGGCCTCGCCCGCCCGCTCCCAGGCGTCCCTTCGGGAATCGTAGAGCGTCATGGCCATGAGGGCGGCGACACCGGCGGCGAGAAGCAGGCTGGGGAGGGCGGCCATCCATGCAGGGGGCTGTCGCCGTCGCAGGCGGCGGAAAGAGGCCGTCGAAATCCATCTGACCATGCCGGCTCTCTGTTCACCCTCTTGAGGACGCTACGCCGCGCCTCTCTTCCCAAACCATGAACCGGGGGGACGGGCAATTCAGGGAAACACCCGATCACGGGAGCGTCGCAAGCCCCGCGGCGGCGCCTGCCAAACCGATGCCGCCTGCCAAACGGGGTGGCCCGCAAGACGATGACGAAGGGATCCTTGACAGGCTGTCGCGCTCTGGTAATGGAACGAAGTGGGGTTTCCCATTTTTCCGATAACGTCCAAGAAGATGGTGGACGCTATCCGACAAGAGGCCGGTGTCTTCCGCGTCTATAGCCGTGCGGCGGCTCCCTGCGGCGGCGGTCAGCCTTTCAGGATCACGGCGATCATGATGGCGGCGAAGCTGATGATGGCCACGGACCCGACGATCACGCTCGCCAGCATCTGCGCCGAGATGTAGGAGCCGGCGACGGTTCCGGCGATTCGCGCCACCCCTTCGCGCCCGCTGTTCGGCGCGTTGGCTCCAGGGTGCCCGCAGGAGGGGCAGGACGGGGCCTGGGCGGAGATCATGTGGCCGCAAGCGGCGCAGGGGATCAAGGCCATTTGCTTCCTTCCCGTGTTTCCCGGCCCCGGTATCCTGGGGCCATGCCTTTCGAGGGGGCGGTTGCCCTTTCCCTGGGACATGGGGCGTGGAACGGAAAATTGCAGCCCATCCGTTTGGCGCAGCCTGACGGTGCCGGCTTTCGCCAGCCGGGCGCGGCGGTCGGCGGTCGGCGGTCCGCTACAGCACAGCCTCGCCCCGGTCGGGCTTGAGCCAGATGTTGCCCGGATCGACGTCGCAGGGCTCGTCCGTCAGCGTTTCCCTGGCGTAGCTCAGCATCCGCCGCAGGTCCATTTCCGTGAAGGGCTTCTTCAGGATATGGAGTGGGCCGGTGCGGATCGCCTGGTTCAGGGGCTCGCCCTGGAGGTTGGCCGACACGAAGATCGAGAGGATATCCCAGCGCTTGCGCAGGATGGACGCCAGCGCGATGCCGTCCGGGCCCGCGCCGAGCAGGATGTCCAGCAACGCGAAGTCCGGCCGGGCGCCGGCCTCGACCAGCGCGATGGCCTCGTCGGCGCTGCCGGCCAGCACGGTCTCGTGTCCCCAGGCTTCCAGGAGTTCGGAGGTGGTCATCCTGAGGATGGCCTCGTTCTCCACGATCAGGATCGTGAGTTTCGCTTTGCGCAACGGCACCGTGGACCTCGCGGTTTGCATGGGGCCGGGCTGGCATGCCCGCTTTCCACGCATAGGAGGTGGGAGCGGCCGAAATGGCAAGCGATAAGGGCGTGAAGACCACGGAAAAATTGTGGGATTTTCCTAAAATTCCCTCCATCGGGCAGGACCTGCCCGCCTGCGCCGCTTCGAAACGGCCAGCCCTGGGCGCTTGGGCATGCCCGTGGATCGTTTGACGAAGAAGGGGAGGGGCCTGCGGCTTGCAGGGCGCCATGGCTTTGGAAGGGCGGATGCGGGGTCCGCGCTTTCATTGGAAAAAGCCATTCGAGCCGGGTCCTCGGGGGGCGGCAACCGCTTGAACCATCGGTTTGAGCCGCAATATAACTCTCCACAATACAGGAAGGCCCCATGAAAGCGCTGCCCAACCCGCTGTTTCTTCACGATCTTCGCGTTCTTGGCTCGGGGCCGTCCACCGTCGTGCTCTCGCATGGTTTTGGGTGCAATCAAGAGGTCTGGCGCCCCATAGCCGACGCGCTTTCCTCCTCCTTCCGGGTTGTCCTGTTCGACCTGATGGGCTGCAATCCGCGCAGCGCCGCCGTCTTCAATGCGGCCACGCATCGTCGTCTCGATGCCTTCGCCACGGATCTGATCGCGCTGCTGGAGCATGCGGAATCCGGTCCCGTGACCTATGTCGGTCATTCCATGAGCGGCATGATCGGCATCCTTGCCTCCATCCGGCGGCCCGATCTTTTCCGCAAGCTCATCCTCATCGCGCCATCCCCTTGCTACATGAACATCGGTTCCTACAGGGGAGGGTTCGAGAAAAGCGACCTGGAGCAAATCTTCGACGCGGCGCGGGAGAATTACGCCGCATGGGTCAAGAAATTCGCTCCGATGGCGGTCGGGAAGACACCATCGCCCGCGTTCACCGGCGAGTTCACGAAGGGGCTGTTGGCGATGAAGCCCGACATCGCCCTGTCCATGCTGATCACGGTCTTCACGTCCGACTTCCGTGACCAGTTGCCGTTGACGACCGTACCCACCGTGGTCATCCAGTCCACCAAGGATCCGGCCGTGCCGATGAGTGTGGCCGAATTCGTGCGCGCCGAAATCCCCGTCTGCACGCTCGAACTGGCGGAAGCGGAGGGGCATCTGCCGCACCTCACCAATCCTGAACTGATCCTCGGCATCCTGAGGCGGCATCTGTGAGTGATGGGGTGGACGGGCCGCGGAGCTATGCGGGAAAGTGGGTGACGGTCTGGTCAGGCGGTGTTCTGTGAGGCGGCTTCGGTGACCTTGATGCCGTTGCGGAATGTGACGCCCTGGATCACCTTGAGCAACTGGTTTTCGCCTTTCAGGCGGCGCCAGGTTTTTGCGGCGGCGGTGATCAGCTTGAAGACCATCAGCTTGGCGGTCTCCTGCGACAACGCCCCTTTGGTCCGAACCGTCCGGTGGCGGACGGTAGCGAACACGCTTTCGATGGGGTTCGTCGTCCGAACGTGGTCCCAATGCTCGGCGGGGAAGTCGTAGAAGGTGAGCAGTGTCTCGCAGTCCTTGGTCAAGCATTCGACCGCCTTGGCGTGCTTGGCCGCGTACTTCCTTTCGAACGTTGCCAGGGCGGCTTGCGCCGTCTCCCGATCCGGGGCCATCCAGATCTCGCGCAGGTCCTGCTTCAGCGCGGGCTGGACGGACTTGGCCACCTTGTTCAGCACGTTGACCGTTTTGTGTTGCCAGCACCGCTGGTGCCGGGTGGAGGGGAAGACTCCCTCCAGCGCCTTCCAAAAGCCGAGCGCTCCATCGGCGATGGCGAGTTCGGGGGCGGTGGTCAGGGCCGCGGGCCTGGACGTCGACCAGCAGCTCACGCCAGCTCTGCGCGCTCTCGCGCATGCCGACCTGGAAGCCGACCAGTTCCTTCTTGCCTTCCGGGGTGGCGCCGATGATCACCAGCATGCACTCGGCGGTCGGCTCCATGCGAGCCTACAGGTAAACACCGTCGGCCCAGATGTAGACATAGCGGCGCTCCGACAGGTCGCGCTTTTGCCAGCGCGCGTAGTCGGCCGCCCACTCCTCCTTCAGCCGGCCGATCACCGAGGGGGACAGGTTCGGTGCCTCCTTGCCGAGCAAGGTCCCGAGCGCCTCCTGGAAGTCGCCGGTGGAAACGCCGCGCAAAGAGAGGATGGGCAACAACGCATCCAGGCTCTTGGTCCGGCGTGCCCAGCGCGGCAGCAGGGCCGAGGTGAAGCGAATGTGTGCGCTGGTTTCCTCGGCGCCACGGTCGCGCATCTTGACCCGGCGCACCGGAACCGACCCGATGCCGGTCTGAATCGCCCGCTCGGGGCCGTGCCCGTGCCGGACCACCCGGGCGCGGCCGTCCGCCAGCTTCAGCTCTTTCATCGATGCCAGAAAGGCGTCCACCATCCGCCTCGATGGCCTGTTCCAGCAACCGGCGGGCACCAGCGCGTAGGATGGCCCTCAGCGGATCGTCGATCTCCTCCGGCTGACGCAACGGGACAACCTTGCTATTCTCGTCCATGGCGTATCGCTCCCTCATGGAGGTTCGGGCTGGCTCGTCACCCGCCTCGATACGCCGTCTGCCTCAGACCGTCATCACCCAGTTTCCTGCATAGCTCTGCTCGGCTTTCAGCTTGCCGCGCGCTTTGCTCCAGTTGTTCTAGGCTGGAGCAACCCCGCCCATTAAAGCGGCTTTACATTATCCTGAAAGCGCGCGCAGATCGACCCTGCGAGACGGAAATGGAAAAAACCAGCTCAATGGGAGCAAGGAACGGACGAGAACGGCGATTGAGCGGCGGCGAAAACCGCGGCCGAAACTACGGTGTTGCCGCCGCTTGTGCCCCTCACTCCCACTCGATGGTGCCGGGCGGCTTGCTGGTGATGTCGTAGACCACCCGGTTGACGCCGCGGACCTCGTTGACGATGCGGTTCGACACCCGCGCCAGGAACTCGTGCGGGAACTGGTACCAGTCGGCCGTCATGCCATCGGTCGAGGTCACCGCGCGCAGCGCCAGCACATGGTCGTAGGTGCGGCCGTCGCCCATCACGCCCACCGTGCGCACCGGCAGCAGCACCGCGAAGGCCTGCCAGATGGCGTCGTACAGGCCGGCGTTGCGGATCTCCTCCAGATAGACCGTGTCGGCCTTGCGCAGGATCTCAAGCTTCTCCGGGGTGATGTCGCCGGGGATGCGGATCGCCAGCCCCGGACCGGGGAAGGGGTGGCGGCCGATGAAGGCGGCCGGCAGGCCAAGCTCGCGGCCGAGCGCCCGGACCTCGTCCTTGAACAGCTCGCGCAGCGGCTCGACCAGCTTCAGCTTCATCCGCTCCGGCAGGCCGCCGACGTTGTGGTGCGACTTGATCGTCACCGACGGGCCGCCGGTGAAGGAGACGCTCTCGATCACGTCGGGGTAGAGGGTGCCCTGGGCCAGGAACTCGGCGCCGCCGATCTTGTGGCTCTCCTCGTCGAAGACCTCGATGAACAGGCCGCCGATGATCTTGCGCTTCTGCTCCGGGTCGGTGACGCCGGCCAGCTTGCCGAGGAACAGGTCCGACGCCTCGCGGTGGACCAGCGGGATGTTGTAGTGGTCGCGGAACAGGGTGACGACCTCGTCCGCCTCGCCGGCGCGCATCAGGCCGGTGTCCACGAAGATGCAGGTGAGCTGGTCGCCGATCGCCTCGTGGATCAGCACCGCCGCCACCGAGGAATCGACGCCGCCCGACAGGCCGCAGATCACCTTGCCCGTGCCGACCTGGGCGCGGATCTTCTCGATGGCCTGCTGCTTGAAGGCGGCCATCGTCCAGTCGCCCTTGATCCCGGCGACGCCGTGGACGAAGTTCGCCAGAAGCTGCGCGCCGTGCGGGGTGTGGACGACCTCCGGGTGGAACTGAACGCCGTAGAAATGACGGGTGTCGTCGGCGATGACGGCGAAGGGCGCGCCGTCGCTGACCGCCACCGCGCGGAAACCGGGGGGAATCGCCGTGACGCGGTCGCCGTGGCTCATCCACACCTGCTCGCGCGAGCCCAATTCCCACAGCCCGTCGAACAGGGCGCAGGGCTCCTTGATCTCGATGAAGGCGCGGCCGAACTCGCGATGGTCGGAACCGGAGACGGCGCCGCCGAGCTGGTGGCACATGGTCTGCTGGCCATAGCAGATGCCCAGCACCGGCACGCCGAGGTCGAACACCGCCTGCGGGGCGCGAGGGCCGTTCTCCTCGGTGACGGAGGCCGGGCTGCCGGACAGAATCACCGCCTTGGGCGCGTAGGCGCGGATGCGCTCCTCGCTCATGCCGAAGGGGTGAATCTCGCAGTAGACGCCGCTCTCGCGCACGCGGCGCGCGATCAGCTGGGTCACCTGCGACCCGAAATCGAGAATGAGGACGCGCTCGTTGGAGAGGGCGTGAGCGGCGGTAACGGAAGCGGTCGACATCGTCGAATCCTGATGCGGGGGACTCAAGTCCCGTGTCTACCCCACCTCCGGTCCCGCCGACAAGCGTGCAAGCGGGGCCAGGTCGCGCCAGCCATAGGCGATCTCCACCAGCGGCGCTCCGGCGAAGCGGATCGGCCGTTCGGCGACGCGCACGCCGCCCAGCCGTTCGTAGAACCAGCGGGAGGGGTTGTCGCGCAGGCACCAGACGAAGGCGGAGCGCAGCCCGGCGGCCAGAAGCCGTTCGGCCATCGCGGCCATCAGCCGGCGGCCGATCCCCAGACCCTTCGCCTCCTCCAGCAGGTAGAGCGCGTAGAACTCGCCGTCATAGCCGTCGATCGCGCCCCGCCGCGTGCCGAAGGCGGCGATGCCCACGACGGCGCCGGCCGCATCGACGGCGACGAGGGCGCTCTGGCCGGAGCCCTGCGTCTCGACCACCGACCGCCAGCGGGCCGCCGAGGCCGGTTCCGACAGGCCGACCAGGAAGGAGTCCGGGATCAGGCCGGGGTAGGTGGAGCGCCAGCTCTGCACATGGACGCGGGCCATGCCCGGCGCGTCGGCGGCGCGCGCCTTGCGGATTGCGACTGTCGGGTTCGTCATCGACCGTCCCTCCACCGGAAACCACCCGACACGCAGTGTGAAGGACGGAACGGGGAAGTCCAGTCGGAAAACGGGCAGGAGGGGAAGGGGCCGGGCGGCAGGCGGCCGCGACCGGAGGAAAGGGCCGGAGGAAAGCGCCGGGGAGCGCCGAGGTTGTCATCCCGGCGCAACGGCGGTACAGAAGCCCGGACAAGCCGCGACGGGCCCCGGCCCCGGACGGTTCCGGAGACCGGATCGCATGTATTCCTCGCCCACGCTCTCCCGCTACATCGGCCGCCAGTTCATCCTGTGGTTCTGCCTGCTGATGGTGATCCTGCTGTCGATCGTGCTGCTGCTCGACGTCGTCGAGCTGCTGCGCCGCGCGGGCACCAAGCCGAACGTCACCTTCGGCCTCGTCGTGCAGATGGCTCTGCTGAAGCTGCCGGAGATCGGCCAGCAGATCTTCCCCTTCGTCATCCTGTTCGCCGGCATGTTCACCTTCTGGCGCCTGACCCGCAGCGCCGAGCTGGTGGTCGCCCGCGCGGTCGGCGTCTCGGCCTGGCAGTTCCTGATGCCGGTGCTGATCGCCGCCGCCGCCATCGGGGTGGTCAAGGTGACGGTGATCAACCCGGTCGGGGCCGTCTTCATCGCCAAGTACGACCAGCTTCAGGACCGCTACCTGAAGATGAAGTCCAACACGCTGAACATCTCGCGCTCCGGCCTGTGGCTGCGGCAGAGCAGCGAGAAGGAGCAGTTCTTCATCCATGCGGAGCTGGTCAACCCGGTGACGTTCGAGATGACGAACGTGATCGTCTTCCTGTTCGATGCCGACCAGAACTACCTGGGACGGGTCGATGCGCCGGGCGCCATCCTGAAGGACAAACGGTGGGAGCTGCATGACGCCGTGCTGAACCGGGCCAAGAAGGATCCGGAGACGCTGGCGACCTACACCATCCCGACCGAGATGGACATGGCGACCATCGAGGAGAGCTTCGCCCCGCCCGAGACCATCTCCTTCTGGGATCTGCCGCGTTTCATCCACACGCTGGAGACCACCGGATTCCCGGCGGTGCGGCACCGGCTGCATTACCAGTCGCTGCTGTCGCAGCCCTTCCTGTTCCTGGCGATGGTCCTGTTCGCCGCCGCCTTCTCGCTGCGGCTGCCCCGGCGCGGCGGCACCATGGCGATGGTCACCGGCGGGGTGCTGACCGGCTTCGTCCTGTTCGTCACCACCGACGTGGTGCGGACCTTCGGCATGTCGGAGACCATTCCGATCCTGATGGCGGCCTGGAGCCCGGCGGGCATCAGCCTGCTGCTGGGCACGGCGGCCCTGCTGCATCTCGAGGACGGCTGACGCCCCGCCTCCCGGCGTCCCCGGGGGCGCCCCCGGAGGCGTCCTGGGACGAAACGCCACAATTCCGCCCCGGACAGAGGGCATAGGATTTCGTTTGCAGAGGCCCTAACCCGGCCGTATGAACGGGCAACCTGTTTTTGGAGCTGGAGCACCATGCCGAGTTTGCGAGCCGTCCGGTCGGCCTTTGCCGTGGCGACCGCCTGTGCCGTCCTGGCCCTTCCCGCCATGGCGCAGACGACCAAGCCGCCCGCCGCGAAGACCCAGGGCAGTGCGGCCGCGGCGCCGGGCGGCGAGCGCATCGCCGCCGTCGTCAACGACGAGGTGATCTCGTACTCCGACGTCAACGCGCGCATCCGGCTGGCCCTGCTCAACACCGGCACCCAGGAAAGCCAGGAGACGCGGCAGCGGCTGACCCCGCAGGTGATCCGCCAGCTGGTGGACGAGCGGCTTCAGCTCCAGGAGGCCAAGCGGTCGGGGGTCTCCATCTCCCAAAACGAGATCGACGAGGCGATCAAGCGCATCGCCGAGCAGAACCGCATCAGCCGTCCGCAGCTCGAGACGATGCTCAAGAACCAGGGCATCCCGGTCTCGACCCTGAGCGAGCAGGTCCGCGCGCTGCTCGCGTGGCAGCGGGTGATGAGCCGCCGCGTCCGCCAGGAGGTCGTGATCGGCGAGGAGGAGGTCGAGGCCGCGATGGAGCGGCTGAAGGCCAACATTGGCAAGCCCGAGTATCTGCTGGCCGAGATCTTCCTGGCGGTCGACACCCCCGACCAGGAGGACGAGGTGCGCCGCACCGCCGACCGCCTGCTCGAGGAGGTCCGCCGGGGTGGCAATTTCCCGGCGCTGGCCCGGCAGTTCTCGCAGTCGGCCGGCGCCGCGTCGGGTGGCGACCTGGGCTGGGTCCGCACCGGCGAGATGTCGGCCGAGATCGACCGCGCGCTGGCGACCATGCGTCCCGGCCAGCTGTCGTCGCCGGTCCGCACGGCGACCGGCTACCACATCCTGCTGGTGCGCGGGCAGCGCCCCTTCGGCAGCACCGGCGGCGAGATGCAGGCCGCTCCGCCGCCGCCGCCGCGCCCGCAGCCGCGCCCGGACATCGCCAGGGCGTCGGTCAACATGAAGCAGATCGTCATGCCGATCGCTTCCAAGGAGGACGCGAAGTCGGTCAAGGACGCCGCCGAGAAGCTGCGCAAGACGATCAAGAGCTGCACGGATTTCGAGGCCAAGGCCAAGGCCACCGGCGTCCCGGAATCCGGCGACATGGGCACCTTGCGGGTCAAGGACCTGCCGCCCGGCCTCCAGCAGCTCGCCGTCGGCATTCCGCTCGGCCAGCCGAGTCCGGTGCTGCTGAGCCCGGCCGCCGCCGTCATCCTGATCGTCTGCAAGCGGGACGTGCCGATGATCCAGCCGCCGCCGGAGGCCCAGCCGGCTCCCCCCCCGCCGGCGCCGACCCCCGTCAAGGAGGCCAAGCTGCCGGGCCGCGAGGAGGTCGAGCATGACCTGATGAACGAGCGCGCCGACCTGCTGGCCCGACGCTATCTGCGCGACCTGCGCCGCTCGGCCTTCATCGAGGTGCGCGTCTGATGGGCGCCCCGCCGGACCGCCGCCCGCCCGATGGACCGCCGCTGGCCGTCACCATGGGCGAGCCGGCGGGAATCGGCGGGGACATCACGCTGAAGGCCTGGGAGTCGCGCCGCGACACCGGGCTTCCTCCCTTCGTCCTTCTCGACGATCCGGCGCGGCTGGCGGCCCTGGCCGCCCGGCTGGGGCTGGACGTGCCGGTGCGCGCCGTCGCGTCGGCCGCCGAGGCGGTCGCGCTCTTCGACAACGCATTGCCGGTGTTGCCGGTCGCGCTGGCGGCGCCGGTCGTGGCGGGCCGTCCGGATCCGGCGAACGGCGCCGCCGTGATCGCCAGCATCGACCGGGCGGTCGCCTTGGTCCGGGCCGGGGAGGCGTCGGCGGTCGTCACCAACCCCATCCAGAAATCGGCGCTCTACGCCGCCGGCTTCCGGCATCCCGGCCACACCGAATATCTGGCGCATCTCGCCGGGCTGGCGGACGAGCCGATCATGATGCTGGCCGCGGCTGACCTGCGCGTCGTTCCGGTCACCATCCATGTCTCGCTGCGCGAGGCGGTGGAGCGGTTGAGCGCCTCCGCCATCGTCCACGCCGGGCGGGTGACGGCGGCGGCGCTGGTCCGCGACTTCGGCATCGCGCGTCCGCGTCTGGCGGTGGCGGCCCTGAACCCGCACGCGGGGGAGGGCGGGGCGATGGGGCGCGAGGAGATCGACATCATCGAGCCGGCGGTCGCCGCCCTGCGCGCCGAGGGGATCGGGGTCGCCGGGCCGCGCCCGTCCGACACCCTGTTCCACGCGGCGGCGCGGTCGGGCTTCGACGCGGCGCTGTGCATGTACCACGACCAGGCGCTGATTCCGTTGAAGACGGTCGATTTCGACAGCGGCGTGAACATCACGCTCGGGCTGCCCTTCGTCCGCACCTCGCCCGACCACGGCACGGCGCTCGACATCGCCGGCACGGGGAAGGCCGGCGCGGTCAGTTTGATCGAGGCGATGAGGACGGCCGACCGGATGGCGCGCAACCGGCGCGCCGGGGCATAAGAAGCGGCTTGCGCCTCGGTCCGACGCCGCTCGACGGGCCGAAGCCGCCCAACGGGCATGGCCGGGTTTCCCCCCGGCATCGCCGTGGCTGGCGGTCGCGGATGCCCGGCGCGAGGCCGGGCGGGACGAGTGGGAATGGATGCCCGGCGATCAGCTGTGGTCGTCGGGATCGTACATCGACGGCGCGTTGTGCTGGGGATGATGGTCGTGGTAGCTGGCGGCGGGCGGCTCGCGGTGGTGATGCTGCCGCGCGATGAAGGGCGCCAGATCCTGCAACTCGATGAAGTTGTCGGCCTGCCGGCGCAGTTCGTCGGCGACCATCGGCGGCTGAGAGCGCACCGTGCTGATCACGCTGACGCGCACGCCCTTGCGCTGCACCGCCTCGACCAGCCGGCGGAAATCGCCGTCGCCCGAGAAGAGCAGGATGTGGTCGACTCGGTCGGCGATCTCCATGACGTCGATGGCCAGCTCGATGTCCATGTTGCCTTTGATCTTGCGCCGGCCCGACGCGTCGGTGAACTCCTTGGTCGGCTTGGTCACCATGGTGTAGCCGTTGTAGTCCAGCCAATCGACCAGCGGACGGATCGGCGAATACTCCTGGTCTTCAACCAATGCGGTATAATAGAAGGCGCGAACCAACCTTCCCTCGCCGGCGAAACCGTCGCGCAATCTTTTGTAGTCTATGTCGAAGCCGAGCGATCGCGCCGCGGCGTAAAGATTGGCCCCATCAATGAACAGGGCGAGACGTTCTTCTTTGTAGAACAATTTGCTGACGTCGCGCGGCAATGTTGTGCTGCGTTCCAATGTCGTAATCCTTTCGTGATCGCTTGGAATATATGGTCGAAATATAGAATATCGCTATATCCCTGTTGTGAAATTAGTGCATGCTGACCGCCCCGACAAGGGGTGATGTCCCTAATACGGGGCCAGCGGCTTTTCTCCTGCGCGGAAGCCGTGAAATGTCCTGTTCGCGCTTGCGCCGGCCGGGCCGGGTCTATACAGTCAAAGACCTCCTATGAAGCCGGAGTTCGTTTGGCATGGCCCGCGTTACCGTTGAAGATTGCGTCCTGAAGGTTCCGAACCGTTTCGAGCTGGTGATGATGGCCGCTCAGCGCGCCCGTGAGGTGGCTTCCGGCGCTCCGCTGTCCATCGACCGCGACAACGACAAGAACCCGGTCGTGGCGCTCCGCGAGATCGCGGACGAGACGGTGTCGCTCGACTATCTCAAGAACGCCCTGATCAAGGGCCACCAGAAGCATGTCGAGCCCGACGAGCCCGAGGAGGAGATCGTCGAGCTGATGGCCGGCGAGAACGACTGGGCGGCGCGCGGCAACAACTCGCTGGGCGACGAGGACGGCATGAGCGAGAGCGACGGCGAGGAGCTCGACGAGGGCGACGACGTCGCCGCCGACATGGATGCCGAGCCGGGCGCCGGCTTCAGCATGACCGAGGATGGCGACGGGGACATCTGATCCTGGACGACGATCGGGCCGCTAGGGCGGGGGGCATCCGGCCTCCCGGAGTTTTTCACGAAGAGGGGACGCCGCGCGCGTCGGGTCGGGCCGCATGATCCGGCAGTACGAGCTTGTCGAGCGCGTCAAGGCGTATGATCCCTCGGCGGACGAGGATCTCCTCAACCGCGCCTACGTCTTCTCCATGAAGGCGCACGGGTCGCAGACGCGCGCGTCCGGCGACCCCTACTTCCTGCATCCTTTGGAAGTCGCCGGCATCCTCACCCAGATGAAGCTGGACGCCGGCACCATCGCCACGGCCCTGCTTCACGACACGGTCGAGGACACGGTCGCCACGCTCGAGGACATCGAGCGGGTGTTCGGCAAGGAGATCGCCCGGCTGGTCGACGGCGTCACCAAGCTGTCGCGCCTGGAACTGCACAGCGAGCAGGCCAAGCAGGCGGAGAATTTCCGCAAGCTGGTCATCGCCATGTCGGAGGATATCCGCGTCCTCCTGGTGAAGCTGGCCGACCGGCTTCACAACATGCGCACGCTCTACCACCTGAAGAAGCCGGAAAAGCGCAAGCGGATCGCCCGCGAGACGATCGAGATCTACTCGCCGCTCGCCGAGCGCATCGGCATGCACAAGATCAAGGACGAACTGGACGACCTCGCCTTCGCCGAGCTGAATCCCGATGCCCGCGACAGCATCCTGGCCCAGCTCGCCCGCCTGCGCACCGAGGGCGAGAGCCGCGTCCAGACCATCATCACCGAGCTGCGCGACGTGCTGGCGGAGGAGGGGCTGCCCGACGTGCCCGTCTCGGGGCGCGAGAAGTCGGCCTATTCGATCTGGCGCAAGCTCCAGCGCAAGAACGTCAGCTTCGAACAGCTTTCCGACATCATGGCCTTCCGCATCACCGTCAACACGGTGGGGGAATGCTATCAGGCGCTCGGCGTCGTCCACGCCCATTACCCGGTGGTGCCGGGGCGCTTCAAGGACTACATCTCGACGCCGAAGCCCAACGGCTACCGCAGCCTGCACACCGGCGTGATCGGTCCCGGCCGCAACCGGATCGAGGTGCAGATCCGCACCAAGGACATGCACGAGATCGCCGAGCTGGGCGTCGCCGCCCACTGGGCTTACAAGCAGGATCACCAGCCGCGCACGACGGGCGGCGAGTACCGCTGGCTGCGCGAGCTGCTCGACATCCTGGAGCACGCGCAGAAGCCGGAAGAGTTCCTGGAGCACACCAAGCTCGAACTCTTCCAGGACCAGGTCTTCTGCTTCACGCCGAAGGGCGACCTGATCGCGCTGCCGCGCGGCGCGACCCCGGTCGATTTCGCCTACGCCGTCCATTCGCAGGTCGGCGACCATTGCGTCGGCGCCAAGATCAACGGCCGCATGCTGCCGCTGCGCACGCAGTTGCAGAACGGCGACCAGGTCGACATCGTCACCTCGAAGGCGCAGACCCCGGTTCCCGGCTGGGAGCGCTTCGTCGTCACCGGCAAGGCGCGGGCGCGCATCCGCAAGTTCCTGCGCACCCAGCAGCGTGCCCAGTATGTCGAGCTCGGCCGCGGCATGCTGATGCGGCAGTTCAAGGCGGAAGGCTACGAGTTCTCGGAAAAGTCGCTGGAAGCGGCCATCAAGATCTTCCAGCAGCCGACGGTGGACGATCTGATGGCCGGTGTCGGCTCCGGCCTGCACACGGTGCGCGAGGTCTTCCACGCCGTCTTCCCCGGCCACAAGGCGCAGAACGCCCAGCCGGCGCTGCGCGACCTGGACGAGAAGGCGGCGCAGACCCAGAAGGCCAAGGCCAAGGCGCGCGGCAAGGAATCGCCGCTGCCGATCCGCGGCCTGATCCCCGGCATGGCGGTGCATTACGCCCGCTGCTGCCACCCGCTGCCGGGCGACCGCATCGTCGGCATCGTCACCACCGGCAAGGGCGTCACCATCCACACCATCGACTGCGAGACGCTGGAGAGCTTCCACGAATCGCCGGAGCGCTGGATCGACGTCTCCTGGGAAAGCGGCCAGGACACGCCGGAGGAGCATGTCGGCCGCATCACCGTGGTCATCGGCAACGAGCAGGGCTCGCTCGGCACCCTGTTTACCGTGATCGGCAAGAACCAGGGCAACATCATCCACCAGAAGATCACCAACCGCAGCACCGACTATTTCGAGCTGCTGATCGACATCGACGTGAAGGACGCCAAGCACCTGACCAACATCATGGCGGCCCTGCGCGCGACCCCGGTCATCCATTCGGTGGAGCGGGCGCGGGGGCGCTGACGTCTCCGTTTCCGCCGCACGGCGTTCCCGATCCCGACCGGCGATGGGCGAAACGTCCGCATCGGGCGTGACGCGACGCCCCGGCACCGCTATATAGACGGAATCGCCGTGCTTTCCCGGTACCGGCCGGCGGCCGTTTGGAGTGCTTTGATGTCCCGTTTCCTGCGCCTAGGCGTGAACATCGACCATGTGGCGACCGTCCGCAACGCACGCGGGGGGGGGCATCCCGACCCCGTGCGCGCGGCGCTGCTCGCCATCGAGGCCGGTGCCGACGGCATCACCGCCCATCTGCGCGAGGACCGGCGCCACATCACCGACCGCGACATCGAGCGGCTGGTGGCCGAGATCAGCCGCCCGCTGAATTTCGAAATGGCGGCGACCGACGAGATGCTGGCCATCGCGCTCCGTCACAAGCCGCACGCCGCCTGCCTCGTTCCGGAGAAGCGCACCGAGGTGACGACCGAGGGCGGCCTGGACGTGATCGGCAACGCCGCCGCCCTGGCGCGTCCGGTCGGCGAGCTGGGCGCCGCCGGCATCCGCGTCTCCCTGTTCATCGATCCCGAGCCGGCGCAGCTCGACGCCGCGAGGGCGCTCGGCGCCCCGGTGGTGGAACTGCACACCGGGGCCTATTGCGACGCGGACACTCCGGAGGCGCGGGCCCGCGAGCTGGAGCGCATCGTCCGCGCCGCCGCCCACGCCGAGGCCATCGGACTGGAATGCCACGCCGGCCACGGGCTGAGCTACGCCACCGTCGGGCCGGTCGCCGCGATCCCGACCATCGTCGAGCTGAACATCGGCCATTTCCTGATCGGCGAGGCGATCTTCGTCGGGCTGACCAACGCCATCGCCCGCATGCGCGGGGCGATGAAGGCGGCCCGCCCATGAAGATGGGAGCCGGCATGATTCCAGGCCTGATCCTCGGCATCGGCAACGATCTGATCGACATCCGCCGCGTCGAGAAATCGCTGGAACGCTTCGGCGCGCGCTTCATCGAGCGCATCTTCACCGAGGTCGAGCAGGCGAAGTCGGAGCGTCGCGCCGGCTCGGCCGGGCGCCACAGCGCGCGGGCGTCGAGCTACGCCAAGCGCTTCGCCGCCAAGGAGGCGTGTTCCAAGGCGCTCGGCACCGGCTTCCGCGACGGGGTGTTCTGGCGCGACATGGGGGTGGTCAACCTGCCGTCCGGCCAGCCGACCATGATCCTCACCGGCGGCGCGCTGAAGCGGCTGCGGGCGATCACGCCGCCCGGCATGCGCGCCCGCATCCACGTCACCCTGACCGACGAGTACCCGATGGCGGAAGCCTTCGTCATCATCAGCGCCGAACCGGACGTCGAGACCGGGCCGGCGACCCTTCCCACCGACACGGCGAACCCAGCATGACTTTCCAGAAGGACACGGCGACCTCCGCCAAGCCCAAGGACTCCGGCTTCGCCGAAACGGTGAAGACGGTGCTCTACGCCGTGATCATCGCCTTCGGCGTGCGCACCTTCGCCTTCGAGCCCTTCAACATCCCGTCCGGGTCGATGATCCCGACGCTGCTGATCGGCGACTATCTGTTCGTCTCGAAATTCTCCTACGGCTACAGCAAGCACACCGTCTCCTTCGGCGTGCCGCTGTTCGAGGGGCGCATCTTCGGCGGTTTGCCGGAGCGCGGCGACGTGGCGGTGTTCAAGCTGCCGCGCGACAACAAGACCGACTACATCAAGCGGGTGATCGGCCTGCCCGGCGACACGATCCAGATGATCGGCGGCGTGCTGCACATCAACGGCCAGCCGGTGAAGCGCGAGCGCATCGAGGATTACGTCTCGCAGGACGGGCTCGGCCGCACGGTGCGCACCGCGCAATATGCCGAGACGCTGCCCAACGGCCGCACCCACCGGATCATCGAGGAGTCGGACAACGGCCCGCTCGACAACACGCCGGCCTACAAGGTGCCCGAGAACCACGTCTTCATGATGGGCGACAACCGCGACAACTCGCTGGACAGCCGGGTGCCGGCCCAGGTCGGGTTCGTCCCGGTGGAAAATCTCGTCGGCCGCGCCGAGTTCCTTTTCTTCTCCCTCGACGAAGGCACCCGCTTCTTCGAGGTGTGGCGCTGGCCGGTGGATCTCCGGTTCAGCCGCCTGTTCAGCGGAGTCCGGTAATTGACAGAGGATCGGACGGCGTCCACGCATAACGTTGCGGACGCCGGTCATGGAAAGCACAGCGAGGAATCGGCGGACGTGGCGTTGCTCGCCCGGTCGCTCGGCCACGAATTCGCCAATCTGGGGCTGTTGCAGGACGCGGTGACCCACCCCAGCCTGATGGGACTGGAGCGCAACGGCCGCAAGTCGCACAACGGCCCCGGCATCGCCTACGAGCGGCTGGAGTTCCTGGGCGACCGCGTGGTCGGGCTCGTCGTCGCCGAATGGTTGCTGGAGCATTACCCGCAGGACCGCGAGGGGGCGCTGGCCAAGCGGCACGCCGCGCTGGTGCGCCGCGAGTCGCTGGGCCGGGTCGCCGACGCCATCGGGCTCGGCGCCTATCTGCGCCTGTCGCCGGCCGAGGCGCAGAGCGGCGGGCGCGCCAACCGCACCATCCTGGGCGACGCTTGCGAGGCCGTGCTCGGCGCGCTCTATCTCGACGGCGGGCTGGAGGCGGTGACCCGCTTCGTCCGCGGCGCGCTGGCGGATCACATCGAGAAGGCGGCTCCGCCGCCGCTCGATTCGAAGACGACCTTGCAGGAATGGGCGCAGGGGCGCGGCAAGCCGCTGCCCAGCTACGAGCTGGTCGAACGCAGCGGCCCGGCGCACGAGCCGGTGTTCGTGGTTGCGGTGCGCGTCGCGGGGATGGAGCCGGTCACCGGCACCGGCCCCTCGAAGCGCGTCGCGGAGAAGAAGGCGGCCAACGCGTTGTTGCGCCAGGTGGGAGTGCAGGTCGATGACTGACGGTCGCGACGACATCGACGATTCGTTCGAGGATGAGGATTTCGAGGACGCCCCGGAGGGTTCCGAGGAAGGCGCTGACGACGAGGACGGGGAGGAGGGCGAGACGGTGGAGAGCGCCGGCATCGAACTGCCGCCGCTCGTCTCCATGCCGGAGAACCCGCGCTGCGGCTTCGTGGCGCTGGTCGGCGCCCCCAACGCCGGCAAGTCGACGCTGCTGAACGCGATGATCGGCAGCAAGGTGTCGATCGTCAGCCCCAAGGTGCAGACGACGCGCACCCGCGTGCTCGGCATCACCATCGAGGGCGACAGCCAGCTGATCTTCGTCGACACGCCCGGCATCTTCAAGCCCAAGCGCCGGCTCGACCGCGCCATGGTCGCGGCGGCGTGGCAGGGGGCCGACGACGCCGACGTCATCGGCGTGCTCTACGACGTGTCGCGCCGCGGCATCGACGACGACACCCGCAGCATCGTCGCCCGGTTGAAGGAGCAGGGCCGGCAGGCCATCCTGATCCTCAACAAGATCGATCTGGTGAAGCGCGACGTGCTGCTCGGCATCGCCGACGAGTTCCAGCAGAGCGGCGTGTTCACCGACATCTTCATGGTGTCGGCCTCGACCGAGGACGGCGTCGCCCATCTGAGGAAGTTCCTGGCCGAACGGCTGCCCGAGGGTCCCTGGCATTTCCCGGAGGACCAGATCTCCGACATGCCGATGCGCCTGCTGGCGGCGGAGATCACGCGCGAGAAGCTGTTCCTGCAACTGCACCAGGAGCTTCCCTATTCGGCGACGGTCGAGACCGAGACCTGGGAGGAGTTCGACGACGGGTCGGTGAAGATCTCGCAGGTGATCTTCGTCCAGCGCGAAAGCCAGAAGGCCATCGTGCTGGGCAAGGGCGGCCAGCGCATCAAGTCGCTGGGCCAGTCGGCGCGCGGCGAGTTGCAGAAGATGCTGGAGCGCCGCGTCCACCTGATCCTGTTCGTCAAGGTGCGCGAGGGCTGGGTCGACGATCCCGAACGCTATTCGGCCTGGGGGCTGGATTTCGGGGCGTCGTGAGGTCTGCCTTTGCCCAAACATGCCTCTGTCTGTTCGTCATGCCCGGCCTTGTGCCGGGCATCCACGCCCGCAAATCATGCAAAAGAGATTGCACGTGGATGACCGGTACAAGCCCGGTCATGACGAGGACAGTGGAATAGGCATGGCGGCAATTCCCAATCGAAGATTCATCGATCAAATCTTCGGGGGGCAGGCGCATCACCGCTGCAACATCGCGCTTTCCTTGCCGCACAGGAAGAACACCTTCTCATAGACCTTGAGAAGCGCGTCGGTCAGTGCCCGCACCTCGCGGCTGCCCATGGCGCGCGGCTTGGCCGGGTCGACATGGAGCACGCAGCTGTTCTTCACGTCGTTGAAGGCGGCCAGCGCGTGGATGCGGTCGGGTCGGAACTCGTCCGGGAAATTCTCGTCCATCAGCCAGAAGCATTGGAAGTTCCGGCAGGATGGCGGGCGCTCCTCGTAGATCGAGCAGCCCTTGCCCTGGTCGCAGGAGGCGCACCATTTGGCGGAGGGCTTCTTCAGCTCCGGCACCCCCATCAGCTTGCAGCACAGGGTGCATTCGCCGCAACTGCGGTCGGACATGCGGGGGTTCTCCTTGGGGTATGCGGGTTGCCTAGGAGGCCAGCGCGCGTTCGGTCTCGGCCACCAGCAGACGCTCGGCGGCGGCGGCCGGGGTGGGGCGGGCGAAGTGGTAGCCCTGCGCGTACTGGCACATGATGTCGCGCAGATACTCCGCCTCGCTCTCGGATTCAACCCCTTCGGCGACCACGTCCATGTTGAGGATGGTGGCGAGGGTGGCGATGACCTGGACGATGGCGGCGTTCCCCTCGCCGGACGACAGCGCCTTGACGAAGGTGCGGTCGATCTTCAGCGTGTCGACCGGGAAGCTGTGCAGGTAGGCCAGCGAGGAATAGCCGGTGCCGAAATCGTCGATCGACAGCCGCACGTCCATGGCGCGGATCCGCCGCATCACCTCGCGGCACTTGTCCGGATCCTGCATCAGCAGGCTTTCGGTCAGTTCCAGCTTCAGGCTCGACGGTGGGATGGCGGTCCGTTCCAGCAGATCCTCCACCACCCCGGCGAGGTCGTCGTCGCGGAACTGGCGTGGGGAGACGTTGACGCTCATGAACAGCGGGGTCGGGCGCGGGAACTGCCGCTGCCACGCCACGAGCTGACGGGTCGCCTCCTCCAGCGCCCAGCGGCCCATCGGCAGGATCAGCCCGGACTCCTCGGCCAGCGGGATGAACTCCATCGGCGGAACGAGCCCGCGGTCCGGGTGGTTCCAGCGCATCAGCGCCTCGAAGCCGGCGATGGCCCCCGTCTTCAGCGACACGATGGGCTGGTAGTGCAGGCAGAGCTGGTCCTGCTCCAGCGCGGTGCGCAGGTCGGCCTCGGTCCGCATCACCGCCATCGCCTGCCGGCGCAGGTTGCCGTCGAACACGTCGATGCGCGCCCGCCCGCCCGACTTGGCGCGGTACATGGCGAGGCTGGCGTCGCGCAGCATGTCCTCCGGCTTCTCGTAGCCGGTGGCGCTCAGCGCGATGCCGATCGAGGCGGTCAGCACGATGTCATGGCCGTCCAGGTTCACCGGGCGGGAGATCGCCTGCGCCATGCGCTCCGCCGCGCCCAGCGCGTCGCCGGCGTCGTCGATGTCGTCGAGCAGGATGGCGAACTCGTCGGCCGACAGCCGGGCCAGCGTGTCGCCGATGCGGCGGCTGTTGTCGAGCCGCTTGGCGATGATCCGCAGCAGCCGGTCGCCGGTGGCGGTGCCGAGCGCGTCGTTGATCGACTTGAAGCGGTCGAGGTCGATCAGGATGGTGGCGAACTGCCGCGCGCCGGTCCGCTTGTTGCGGTCCAGCGCCTGCCCGATGCGGTCGAGCATCAGGGTGCGGTTGGGCAGGCCGGTCATCGGGTCGTGGAAGGCGTCGAACAGCAACTGCTGCTCCGCCTTCTTGCGGGCGGTGATGTCGGTCATCGAGCCGGCGATGCGGACGGCCGACCCCTGCTCGTTGCGCACCGCCAGCCCGCGCACCAGCATCCAGGCCTCGTCGCCGTCGGCGCGGCGGATGCGGAACTCGTGCTGGAGATGGTTGCGCTCGCCGGTCAGATGCAGGTTGATGGCGCTGCGCAGCCCGTCGAGGTCGCTGGGCGTCACCCGGTCGAACCACTCGGCGATGGTGCCGGAAATCTCGGCCTCGCCGTAGCCGAGCATCGCCTTCCAGCGCGGCGAGTAATAGATCTCCCCGCTGTCGACCTGCCAGTCCCACAGCCCGTCGGCGGCCCCGGCGGCGGCGAGCGCGTAGCGCTCCTCGCTCTGGCGCAGGCGCTGCTCGGCGGTCTTGCGGTCGGTGACGTCGGCCTGGCTGCCGACCAGCCGGATCGGCGTGCCGGCGGGGTCGAGCACGGCGATGCCGCGGCAGGCCATCCAGCGGGTGGCGCCGTCGGCGGTGCGCATGCGGTACTCGACCTGGAAGGCGGCGTCGCCGGGCCTTCCCAGCGCCTCCAGCGCGTCGAGCATGACGCTGCGGTCGGCCGGGTGGATTCGGCCCAGCCATTCCTGCGGGCTGTCCGTCAGTTCGGTCGCCGCGAGTCCGAGCAGCGACGCCCAGCGCGGCGAGTAATAGACCCGGTCGGTGACGAGATCCCAGTCGTAGAGCCCGTCGTTGCTTGCGGCGGCGGCGAGCGCGTAGCGCTCCTCGCTGCGGCGCAACTCCTGCTCGGCGGTCTTGCGGTCGGTGATGTCGGAGACCGAACCGACCAGCCGGACCGGCTCGCCGGAATCGTCCATCACCGCCATGCCGCGGCAGACCAGCCAGCGCCAGCGCGCCTCGCCCGTCTTGGCGGAATCGGCACGGCGGACCCGGTGCTCGATCTGGAACGGCACCGACAGCCCGACCATCTGGGCCTCGAAGGAGGCGTGCAGCCAATCGACATCGTCGGCGTGCACCAGTGACAGCCAGTCGCCGGGCCGGTTCACGTCGCCGGGAGGCAGGCCGAGGAACTCCTTGAAGCGGGGGGAGAGGTACAGCGTGTCGCTGCGCAGGTCCCAATCCCACACGCCTTCGGAGCCGGCCTTTTCCGCCAGGAGATATCGATCGATGTTGCTGCCCAAAACCCCCTCGTCGAACCTCTCGGCGTGTGGCGGGGAGGCCCACCGTTGCTCAAGGATGATGCCATCCTAGGGACGGCTTGGTGAAGGAACAATGAAGAGGGCTTGGCGTATACGTCGATGGTTGCGCACGTCAAGCCTCGCCCTTGCAAAAGCCGGGGTGGCGACAAATCGCCCCGCCTGATAGAGCTGTGTTCATGGAATGGTCCGATCAGGGCATCCTTCTGTCGTCCCGCCCGCAGGGCGAGGGATCGGCCGTCGCGACGTTGCTGACCCGCGAGCACGGGCGGCACGCCGGGCTGGTCATGGGCGGACGCTCTCCCCGCCTGCGCGGCGCGATGGAACCCGGAACGCTGGTCGCCGCGCGTTGGCGGGGCCGGCTGGCCGAGCATCTCGGCCACTTCACGCTGGAGCCGGTCCGAGGCTACGCCGCCGCCTTCTTCGACGACCCGGCGGCGCTTGCGGCGCTGGCCAGTGCCTGCGCCCTGGTGGAAGCGGCCGCCCCCGAGCATGACCCCCACCCGGCGCTGTTCGACGGGCTTCTGGCGCTGTTCGGGCTGCTCGACGCGCCGGCCTGGGCCGAGGCCTACGTGCGGTGGGAGATCGGGCTGCTGGCCGAGCTTGGCTTCGGGCTGGATCTCGACCGTTGCGCGGTGTCGGGCGCCAACGACTACCTTGCCTATGTCAGCCCGCGCACCGGCCGCGCCGTCACCGCCTCGGTCGGTGAACCCTACCGCGAGCGGCTGCTGCCGCTGCCCGATTTCCTGGCCGGACGGGGCGGCGGCGGGCCGGCGGAGGTCGAGCATGGCCTGCGCCTGACCGGCCATTTCCTGGAGCGCCATCTGCTGAATGGGCCGCTGCCGCCGGCGCGCGAGCGATTAAGAGAACGTTACGCGAACGCGGTAGCGCGCCCGCGCTAGAACTGGTAGACACACGGCATGAAGCCGCAAGATCCCGCCCTCGACATCCTGGAGAAGCCGCTCGCCGACGCGCTCGGCGAGCGCTATCTCAGCTACGCGCTGTCGACCATCATGTCCCGCTCGCTGCCCGACGTGCGCGACGGGCTGAAGCCGGTGCACCGCCGCCTGCTCTACGCCATGAGCCAGCTCCGGCTGGAGCCGACGACGCCGCCCAAGAAGTCGGCCCGCGTCGTCGGCGACGTCATCGGCAAGTTCCACCCGCACGGCGACACGTCGGTCTACGACGCGCTGGTGCGTCTGGCGCAGAGCTTTGCCGTCCGCTACCCGCTGATCGACGGGCAGGGCAATTTCGGCAACATCGACGGCGACAGCGCCGCGGCCATGCGCTACACCGAGGCGCGGCTGACCGAGGTCGCCAAGGCCCTGCTGGACGGCATCGACGAGGACGCCGTCGACCTGCGTCCGACCTACGACGGCGATGGCGACGAGCCGGCGGTCCTGCCGGCCAACTTCCCCAACCTGCTGGCCAACGGGTCGAGCGGCATCGCCGTCGGCATGGCGACCAACATCCCGCCGCACAATGTCGGCGAGATCTGCGACGCGCTGCGCCACCTGATCAAGCACCGCGACGCCTCGATCGAGACGCTGGTCGGCTTCATGCCCGGCCCCGATTTCCCGACCGGCGGCCTGCTGGTCGAGCCCCGCGCGAGCATCGTCGAATCCTACCGCACCGGGCGCGGCGCCTTCCGCCTGCGCGCCCGCTGGACGGTGGAGCGGATGGGGCAGGGGACCTGGCAGATCGTCGTCACCGAGATCCCCTACCAGGTGCAGAAGGCCCGGCTGATCGAGAAGATCGCCGAGCTGCTGACCAACAAGAAGCTGATCCTGCTGGAGGACGTCCGCGACGAATCGGCCGAGGACATCCGCCTGGTGCTGGTGCCGAAGAACCGCAACGTCGATCCCGAGGTCCTGATGGCCTCGCTGTTCCAGGCGACGGATCTGGAGATCCGTTTTGCGCTGAACATGAACGTGCTGGGCGCCGACCATGTGCCGCGCGTGATGAACCTGCGCGAGGTGCTCCAGGCCTTCCTCGACCACCGGCACGAGGTGCTGGTCCGCCGCTCGAACCATCGGCTGCGGCAGATCGACCACCGGCTGGAGATTCTCGGCGGCTATCTGGTCGCCTACCTGAATCTCGATGAGGTCATCCGCATCATCCGCGAGGAGGACGAGCCCAAGCAGGAGCTGATCCGCGCCTTCTCGCTGACCGACGTGCAGGCCGACGCCATCCTCAACATGCGGCTGCGCAACCTGCGCAAGCTGGAGGAGATGGAGATCCGGCGCGAGCACGACGCGCTGACCGCCGAGAAGAACGGTCTGCTCGAACTGCTGGGCGACGAGGGGCTGCGCTGGAAGCGCATCGCCGAGGGAATCGCCGAGATCAAGAAGAAGTTCGGAGGCGGAGCGCTCGGCAAGCGGCGCACCGACGTCGCCGACGCCCCGGCCCTCATCGAGGTGCCGCTGGAGGCGACGGTCGAGCGCGAGCCGGTGACGGTCATCTGCTCCGCCAAGGGCTGGATCCGCGCGGTGCGCGGCCATCTGACCGACGCCGAGGACGTGAAGTACAAGGACGGCGATTCCAAGGGCTTCGTCATCCCCTGCGAGACGACCGACAAGCTGCTGGTCTTCGCCAGCAACGGCAAGTTCTTCACGGTGGGGGTCGACAAGCTGCCGCGCGGCCGCGGCTTCGGCGAGCCGGTGCGGCTGATGATCGACCTCGGCAACGACGCCGAGATCGTCGACCTGTTCCGCCATCATCCGGCCGGCCTGCGGTTGGTGGTGTCCGAGGATGGGCGCGGTTTTCAGATCGAGGAGAGCGAACTGCTCGCCCAGACCCGCAGTGGCCGGCAGGTGCTGAATTTGGACGAGGGCAAGAGCGCCCGTATCTGTCACCTGATCAACGGCGATCATGTCGCGGTCGTCGGAAACAACCGTAAGATGCGTGTGCTGCCGCTGGCCGAGGTGCCGTTGATGACGCGGGGCAAGGGGGTGACGCTCCAGCGTTACAAGGACGGCAGCGTTTCCGATGTGAAGACCTTCGCCATGGACGATGGGTTGAGCTGGGAGAATGGTGGGCGCAAATTCGTTGTGACCGATCTGAACCGCTGGTTTGACGACAAGGCCAAGACCGGTTGGACTGTGCCCAACGGTTTCCCCAAGCAGAACCGTTTCACCTGAGCGGCGCCCCCACCGGCGCGGGTTCGTCCCGCGCCGGTAACCCCCTGACGAAATACACGCATTTTTCGTTGGGCCTTGATCGGGACCATCCGCTTCCTGCATAATCCGATCAGCGAAAGAAAGCTGGGGTGGAGCGGCCGCACCGTCCGGAATGATCAGCCACGCACCCCGATTTTCCCGCTTTCCTTGCCCGTTCCGTCGGGCCGCTCCGGAACCGGCCGGCACGATGGGGTGTGGACACGCTGAAAAAACTCAAAACAGAAAATGAACAAGGGAGTCTTCTCCATGAAACGTCGGGCTTTTCTGACCTCTGCCGGTGTGGGTGTCGCTGCCAGCACGCTGGCTGCTCCGGCCATCGCGCAAAGCAATCCCGAGATCAAGTGGCGCTGCGCCTCCAGCTTTCCCAAGAGCCTGGACACCATCTACGGTGGCGCCGAATTCGTCGCCAAGCGCGTCGCCGAAATCACCGAGGGCAAGTTCCAGATCCGCGTCTTCGCCGGCGGCGAGATCGTTCCGGCGCTCCAGGTGCTGGACGCGGTGAAGGACAACACCATCGAGTGCGGCCACACCGTTTCCTATTACTATGTCGGCAAGGATCCGACCTTCTGCTTCGACGCGGCGATGCCCTTCGGCCTGAACGCCCGCCAGCAGAACGCCTGGATGACCCATGGCGGCGGCAAGGAACTGATGCGCGAATTCTTCGCCGGCCACAACATCGTCCAGTTCTGCGCCGGCAACACCGGCACCCAGATGGGCGGCTGGTTCCGCAAGGAGATCAAGACCGTCGAGGATCTGAAGGGTCTGAAGTTCCGCATCGGCGGTTACGCGGGCACGATCATGGCCAAGCTGGGCGTCGTCCCGCAGCAGATCGGCGGCGGCGACATCTACCCGGCGCTGGAGAAGGGCACCATCGACAGCGCCGAGTTCGTCGGCCCCTACGACGACGAGAAGCTCGGCTTCCAGAAGGTCGCCAAGTACTATTATTATCCGGGCTGGTGGGAAGGCGGCCCGCAGGTGTCGATGATGGTCAACCAGGCGCAGTACGATGCGCTGCCGAAGCACTACAAGGCGGCGCTGGAGGCGGCCTGCTCCGATGCGACGCTCGACATGCTGGGTAAGTACGACGTCCAGAACATGCTGGCGCTGAAGCGTCTGGTCGCCGCCGGCACGCAGCTCCGCCCCTTCCCGAACGAGGTCATGCAGGCGTGCTACCAGGCCGCCATCGAGACCTACGAGGAAGAGGCCGCCAAGAACGAGAAGTTCCGCAAGATCTACGAGCAGTGGCGCAAGTTCCGCGAGGAGGAGTATCTGTGGTTCCGCGTGGCGGAATACAGCTTCGACCGCTTCGTCTACGCCGCGGGCCCGCTGGCTTCGAAGAAGTAGGCATCGCTCCTTCGGCAGCCGTCCCTTCGGCAGCCGTCGTCATGACCGGGCTCGCCCAGTCATCCACGGGCAAGCTTGAAGGAGAAGGCATCGGGAGGCCCCGCTCGCGCGGGGCCTTTTTCGTGGCCGTATCTTGAGGAAGGGCAAAGGAAAAAGGGGCCGGGAAAATTCCGGCCCCTCTTCCACGCCAGCCCCGTGACGCGTCACTTCTGCTGAAACTGCTTCATGATGTCGTTGTTCGGGTCGTCTTCCTGCCCGGGGAAGGGCGGGGGGGCGTTGTCCTCGAAGGACGGGATCTCGATCTTCACCTTGTCGAGATCGATGGCCGGTCCGCGATCCAGGCCGGCATCGACCAGGCTGGGGAAGGCGATGACCAGCGCCACCATGATGAGCTGGATGATGACGAAGGGAACCGCTCCCCAGTAGATCTGGCCGGTCGTGACCTTGGCGGTCAGCTTGCCGGTGACCTTGTCGATGTAGTCGGTCTTTGGCGCCACGCTGCGCAGGAAGAACAGCGCGAAGCCGAAGGGCGGGTGCATGAAGCTGGTCTGCATGTTGACGCCGAGCAGCACGCCGAACCAGATCAGGTCGATGCCCAGCTTGTCCGCCACCGGCCCCAGCAGCGGCACGATGATGAAGGCCAGCTCGAAGAAGTCGAGGAAGAAGGCCAGGACGAAGACCAGGATGTTGCAGACGATCAGGAAGCCGAGCTGGCCGCCGGGCAGGCCGGTCAGCAGATGTTCGACCCACAGGTCGCCGTTGACCGCGCGGAAGACGAGGCCGAACACGGTCGAGCCGATCAGGATGAACAGGACGAAGGAGGACAGCTTCGCCGTCGAATCCATCGCCTGGCGCATCAGCGACCAGCCGAGCTTCCTCTTGGCGAGCGCCAGCAGGATCGCGCCGGCGGCTCCCATGGCGCCGCCCTCGGTCGGGGTGGCGATGCCGAGGAAGATGGTGCCCAGCACCAGGAAGATCAGCACCAGCGGCGGCACCAGCGTGGTGATGACACGCAGGAACAGTTTGGCGCCTTGCAGCGTCCGCGCCTCCATCGGCAGGGCCGGGACGGCCTCCGGACGGATGATGGCGGTCAGAATGATGTAACCGGCGTAGAGGCCGGTCAGCACGAGGCCGGGGATCAGCGCGCCGGCGTACATGTCGCCGACCGAGCGGCCGAGCTGGTCGGCCAGCACGATTAGCACCAGCGAGGGCGGAATGATCTGGGCCAGCGTGCCCGACGCGGCGATGACGCCGCTGGCGATCCGCCGGTCGTAGCCGTAGCGCAGCATGATCGGCAGCGAGATCAGTCCCATCGAGATGACCGAGGCCGCCACCACGCCGGTGGTCGCCGCCAAGAGCGCGCCGACGAAGATGACCGCGAAGGCGAGGCCGCCGCGGATCGGGCCGAAGAGCTGGCCGATGGTGTCGAGCAGATCCTCGGCCATGCCCGACCGTTCGAGGATCAGCCCCATGAAGGTGAAGAAGGGAATCGCCAGCAGCGTGTCGTTGCGCATGATGCCGAACACGCGTTCCGGCAGCGCCTGCATCAGGGCCGGGGTCAGCAGGCCCAGTTCGATGCCGATCAGGCCGAAGACCAGACCGTTGGCGGCCAGCGCGAAGGCGACCGGGAACCCCATCAGAAGAAACAGAACCAGGGCGCCGAACATCACCGGCGCCAAATTCTCGGCTATGAAAGCGAGCATCCTGTGTGGCTCCCGGTGCTTATGAGTGGCCGTGCATCTTCTCGCCCGGCTCGTCGATGACGCCGGCGAGGAAGGCGATGCGCTTGATCAGTTCGGACACCCCTTGCGCGGTCAGCAGGAAGAAACCGACCGGAACCAGGAGCTTGGCGGGCCAGCGGATCAGGCCGCCGGCGTCGCTCGACATCTCGTTGGTGAGGAAGCTGTCCTTGAACATCGGCCAGGACAGAACCATGATGAGGATCGTCATCGGGAGCATGAAGAACAGGATTCCGAAGACGTCGACCGCCGCCTGCACCCGCTTGGAAAAGCGGCCGAGGATGACGTCGATGCGGATGTGCTCGTTGCGCAGGAACGTGTAGCCCGCGCACAGCAGGAACACCGCCGAGAACAGATACCATTGCAGCTCCAGCCAGGCGTTGGAGCTTGTGTTCAACGTGTATCGGATCACCGCGTTGCCGGCGCTGACGATGACGGCGACGAGCACCAGCCAATAGACGAGTTTGCCGATGCCGTCATTCACGGCATCGATCAGCCCGCTGATTTTGAGCAGGACTCCCAACGGAGAAGCCTCCCTGTTGCAGGGGCGCGGTCGAGCCGGCCCGTTTCCTTTTGTTGCTGCCGCGTGTCTGCGCCGCGAAACGACGCCCTGCGGAAAGAGGGTACACCAAAAGATCAGTTTGAGCAGAAATATCCATTTCTGGTCAGATGCTTGCAAGGGATACGAAGGAGCTACGTGGAATCACGTAGATGTGAGCCGGCGGGTTCGTTTTCGCATTTCGCGAGGCAGATTCCGAAAGGATCCCATTTGTCCAGACGTGAAGCGATGGGTTTGATTGCCCGAAAGGGCGCCTGTTACCTCCAAGGCATTGTTGGGCGTGCCAAAATTGTTGCGGCTAAACCATCCCTGGGTTGCGGCACAGCCTTTGCTTCTTCGGCCTCATGAACGGATCGAGCGCTCTTGTCCCGCTGTCGGATCGCGGTTTTCCGCATCGAGGGCCGGCCGCCGACGGGACCGAGCAAAGAATGAGGGAGTGGCGGAAAATGTCCTGGTTGTCGAACGCATCGGTGAAACAGAAGGCGATCGGGGCCTTCTCGGTCGTGCTGCTGTGCGCCGTCGCTCTTGGCGGCTTCGCCGTCAACCGCCTGTCGGTGGTCAACGACGAGGCTTCGGCCATCCGCGACAATTGGCTGCCTTCGGCGACGGCGATCGCCGGCCTCAACATCGCCTTCGACTTCTACCGGGTGGTCGAGGGCGCCCATGTGATGGCGACGACGCCCGAGGAGATCGCGGTCGAGGACCGCACGCTGGAAGAGACCGCCCGCTCCATCGCCGGGAAGATCAAGGCTTACGAGAGGCTGCTGACACCCGGCTGGGAAACGGAAACCTTCCGCAAGTTCAACGCCTCGTGGGACCATTATCTTGCGATCAGCACGCAGCAACTCCTCCCGCTGTCCCGCAAGAACGACAATGAGAAGGCCGGGGCGATCTTTCGCGGGGTGTCGCGCGACGAGCACCGCAAGTCGAAGGCGATCCTCGAGGAACTGATCGGCTACAACCAGCGGGAGGCCATCCGGGCGGCGAACGCCGGCGAGGCGATCTATTTCTCCAGCCGCCTGTGGATCATCGGTGCGTTGGTGGCGGTTGTCGCCGGCTGCATCGCGGCGGGCTGGATGATCGTCGTCACCGTGGCCCGTCCGGTGCAGGCGATGACCGGGATGATGGGGCGGTTGGCGAATCATGACATGGGCGTGGCGATCGACGGCACGGAGCGGAGGGATGAGATCGGCGCCATGGCGCGCGCCGTCCAGGTCTTCAAGGACGGCCTGATCGAGGCCGACCGCCTCGCTGCCATCCAGGTCGCCGAGCAGCAGGCCAAGCAGCGCCGGGCCGAAGCCATCGACCGCATGGTCGCCGAGTTCGACGCGTCGGCCTCCACGGCGCTCCGCACCGTCGCCGCCGCCGCGTCGGAGCTGGACGCCACCGCCCACAGCATGTCGGCGATGGCCGAGCAGACCAACGCCCAGGCCAACGTCGTGGCGTCGGCCGCCGAACAGACCAGCGCCAACGTGCAGACGGTCGCCACCGCGACCGAGGAGATGGCCAGTTCGATCCGCGAGATCGGCGGCCAGGTGATCCGTTCGGCCGACATCGCCGGCAAGGCGGTGGGCGAGGCGGCGCGGACCAGCGAGACGGTGCGCAGCCTGTCGGAAGCCGCGCAGAAGATCGGCGAGGTCGTCGGGCTGATCACCGACATCGCCAGCCAGACCAACCTGCTGGCGCTGAACGCGACCATCGAGGCCGCCCGCGCCGGCGAGGCCGGCAAGGGTTTTGCGGTCGTCGCGTCGGAGGTCAAGAGCCTCGCCGGTCAGACGGCGAAGGCCACCGAGGAGATCGCGTCGCAGATCAGCGCCATCCAGCAGACGACCCAGGGCGTGGTGCAGGCGATCGCCGGCATCGGCGAGACCATCGGCAGCATCAACGACATCACCACCGGCATCGCCGCCGCCATCGAGGAGCAGTCGGCGGCGACCAACGAAATCTCCCGCAGCGTCCAGCAGGCCGCCTGCGGCACGCAGGAGGTGACCGGCAGCATCATCCAGGTCACCCAGGCGGCGGGCGAGGCGGGGAGCGCCGCCGGTCAGGTTCTGGGTGCCGCCGGCGAGCTGTCGCGGCAGGCCGAAACCCTGCGCCACGACGTCGAGAACTTCATCGTCCGCATCAAGGCGGCATGAGCAGCAGGTTTTGAAGAATGGGGAGGAAGCCGGTGGCGACACCGGCGCCTTTCCGTTTCGTCATGCCCGGACTTGATCCGGGCATCCATGCGGAAGCTTGGAGGTTTGCCCGTGAACGCCCGGTTCAAGTCCGGGCATGAAGACACAGCCTCCGCGGGAACGGGACGGGCGATCCCGCCTGCCCTCAGCCCTCACCGTCGTCGATGCGGGGGCGGCGGTGCCAGCCTTCGGGACCCAGCGCCTCCAGCGGGTGGAAGCGCGCCTTGTAGGCCATCTTGCGGCTGTCGGCGATCCAGTAGCCGAGATAGACGTAGGGCATGCCCGCCATCCGCGCCCGCTCGATCAGGCCGAGGATCATGTGGGTGCCCAGGCTGCGGCGGTCCTGCGACGCGTCGTAGAAGCTGTAGACGGCGGAGAAGCCGTCGGCCAGCCGGTCGGTCAGCATGCAGCCGATCAGCCGGTTCTCGGCGTCGCGCGCCTCCAGCAGGCTGGTGTCGGCGCGGCCCTCGTCGACCATCGCGGCGAAGTCGCCCATCGCCATCCGCGCCATGTCGGATTCGCCGTGGCGGGAGTTCTGGTACTGGGCGAAGAGCCGGTACTGTTCCGAGGTCGCGTAGGCCGGGCGCTCGATCAGCCGGACATCCTGGTTCAGCTTGATCACCCGCCGCTGCGAGCGTGTCGGGACGAACTCGGCGACCGGCACCCGCACCGGCACGCAGGCCTGGCAGTTCGGGCAGACCGGGCGGTAGACGATGTCGTGGCTGCGGCGGAAGCCGGCGCGCGACAGGGTGGAGTTCACCTCGGTCGCGTAGGGGCCGACCAGGCGGGTGAACAGCTTGCGCTCGACACGGCCCGGCAGGTAGGGGCAGGGCATCGGCCCCGACCGGAAGAATTGCTGCAGGGGGCGTTGCGGCGGCTGGATGACCGACATGCTGACAGGTGTTGCCTCGACGGGCGCCCCAACGGGTGGGAAGGGGCGGGAAGGGGGCGGGGGCTCGGGGCCCCCGCCGGTCAGCTTACTGCGACTGGCTCTGAACAGCCAGAGGCGCGTCCATACCAAAAAAGGCCTGGGCGATCTCGGTGGTGACGACGCTGAGCTGCAACTGGATCCAGTCGAGATACTCGTGCAGCCCGTCACGCAGCACCGATTCGATCGGCCGCGACAGCAGGGCCGCCAGCAGCTCGTCCACCCGCTCCATGGCGTTCGAGCCGCCGCGCAGGTCGTAGCGCGAGCGCATCCGGGTCAGCAGCCCGTCGATCTGGCGGACGCACATGACGACCGAGCGCGGGAAGCCCTCGTTGAACAGCATGAAGCCGGCGACCGTGGTCGGCGACATGCCGCGCGGGTAGACCCGGCGGAAGGCGTGGTAGCCGGCGGTCGAGCGCAGCACCGTGGTCCACTGGCTGACGTCCAGCGTCGACCCGACCTCCACCGGCGAGGGCAGCAGGGTGTGGTACTTGATGTCGAGCAGGCGCGTGGTCTGGTCGGCCCGCTCGATGTATTTGCCCATCTGGTAGAAGTACCAGCCCTGGTCGCGGTAGAAGGTACCCTCGGTGATGCCGGCGTGGGTCTGGCACTCCTCCTTGATCCAGGTGCAGACCTTGGACAGGTTCTGGGTGGCGATGCCCTTGGCCGACATCTCCAGCAGCTTGTTGTGGAACACGTTGATCTGCGTCCACATCTCGGTCGAGATCCAGGGGCGCAGGGTCCGCGCGTTCTCCCGCGCCATCCGCAGCATCGACAGCAGCGAATTCTGGTTCTGCGTGTCGAACATGTAGTAATGGATGACCGCGGTGGCCGTCGGGCGGTCGTGGCGGCTGAAGAAGTCCTTCTCGTCCGCGTTCAGCTGGACGATCGAGAACCAGTTGGTCGCCCCGCGCGTGTCGCGCGCGAAGCTCTCGTGCACATCCAGGATGCGGGCGAGATTCTCGGCCCGCTCCATGTAGCGGGCCATCCAGAAGATGTTTTCGGCGTAGCGGGCGAGCAGGTTCATGCCGCACCTTCCAAGACCCAGGTGTCCTTCGAGCCGCCGCCCTGGGACGAATTGACGATCAGCGTGCCCTTCTTCAGCGCGACGCGCGACAGGCCGCCGGGCAGCACCCAGGTGTTTTTCGCCGTGATCGCGAAGGGGCGCAGGTCGACGTGGCGCGGCTCGATGCCGTCCTCGGTGACGGTCGGGCAGACCGACAGGTCGACCACCGGCTGGCTGATGTAGTTGGACGGGTCGGCCAGTAGCTTGGCGCGGCACTCCTCCAACTCGGCCTTGCTGGCGCGCGGGCCGATGGTGATGCCGTAGCCGCCGGCCTCGCCGACCGGCTTGACCACCAGCTCGGCCAGATGATCCAGCGTGTATTGCAGGGCGTCGGGCTCGCGGCAGATGCGGGTGTCGACGTTGGGGATGATCGGGTCCTGGTCGAGGTAGTATTTGATCATCCGCGGCACGTAGCAGTAGACCGCCTTGTCGTCGGCCACCCCGGTGCCGATGGCGTTGGCGAGTGCCACGTTGCCCTTGCGGTAGGCCTCCAGGATGCCGGGCACGCCGAGCAGGCTGTCCGGGTTGAAGGCGCGCGGGTCGAGGAAGGCGTCGTCGAGCCGCCGGTAGATCGAGTGCAGCGGCGCCAGACCGTTGGTCGTCTTCATGTAGACGCGGTCGTTCTCCACCACCAGATCGCGGCCCTCGACCAGCGGCACGCCCATCTCGCGGGCGAGGAAGATGTGCTCGAAATAGGCCGAGTTGTAGGTGCCCGGCGACAGCAGCGCCACCTGCGGATCCGTCACCCCCTGCGGCGCGATCTCCATCATCGCGTCCAGCAGCTTGTGGCCGTAATTGTCGACCGGGCGGATGCCGATGTCCTGCATCAGGTCGGGGAAGACCCGCTGCATCATGTGGCGGTTCTCGACCACGTAGGACACGCCCGACGGCACCCGGCCGTTGTCCTCCAGCACCCGGAAGGTGCCCTGGCGGTCGCGCACCAGATCGGTGCCCATGATGTGGATGTAGGTGTTGAACGGAACGTCGAGCCCGATCATCTGCGGGCGGAAATTGTGGTTGCCCTCGACCAGGTCGCGCGGGATCACGCCGTCCTTGAGGATCTTCTGGTCGTGGTAGATGTCGTGGAGGAACAGGTTGAGCGCGGTGACGCGCTGGGTGACCCCCGCTTCCAGATGCGCCCATTCCTTGGCAGAGATGACGCGGGGAATGGTGTCGAAGGGGAGGATGCGGTCGACCGCGTCCTTGTCGGAGTAGACGATGAAGGTGATGCCGAGATTGTAGAGTTCCCGCTCCACATCCTGCGCCCGGCGGCGCAATTCATCGAAATCCAGTCCCGACAGTCGTTGCCGTATCAGCGCCGTGTGTTCGGCCGGCAAATCCATGCTTCCGAACAGTTCGTCGAAATACAGGCCGGGATCATAGGATGACAAAAGGTCTGACGGTTTGCCCTCGGGTACGCTCACAGACTCCCCCGCGCTTGGTATCGGACCATTCATCGGCCGCCGGGCGGCATCGTCCCCGCGGCATCGGATTGTGCAGCAAGTATGACGCATCGCCGCGCGCTTTGAACAGGGGCAAACACGCGTTTCCTTGCTCGGCCTACGGGCAAAGCAAGAATTCGGCTGGTACTGCGAAAGAATTTAGCGCCTAGGTGCCGGTGTTGGTGAGGCTTTGGTCGCAGCGGGTGCAACGGACGCGGCCGAGGCGCCGCCGGCGGCCGGGACCGCCTGGGATTCGCGCAGCAGAACCATGCTGATGCGGCGGTTGCGCGGGCTGCCGGGCTGGTCGGGGGCCAGCGGGTCGCGGTCGGCCTTGCCGACGACGTCCTGGATTCGCGCCTCGTCGATGCCGCCGGCGATGAGCGCGCGGCGGGTGGCGTTGGCGCGTTCGCTCGACAGATCCCAGTTGTCGCGGCCCGACCCGGCGGGGAAGGGGGTGCCGTCGGTGTGGCCGCTGATCGACAGCTTGTTGGGCAGCTTGACCAGCGCCTTGGCGACCTGCTGCACGAGCTGGCGGGTCTGCGGGTACATCTGGCCGGAGCCGCCGGGGAACATCGACACGCGGTCCTGGTCGACGATCTGGATGCGCAGGCCCTCCGGCGTCTGGTCGATCATCAGGTTCTGGGCCAGCGGCTCCAGCTCCGGCACCGACTGGATGGCCTGGCGGATCTCGCTGGCGGCCTGCTGGAACTGCTTGGCCTCCTGCTGGGCGTCCTGGAGATGCTCGCTCGCCTCCTTCACCCGCTCGCCGAAGTCGGAGAGCTTCTCGCCGGGCTTCTGGCCGGGGATGCCGAGCTGCTTGGCCATCTCCTCCATGCGGCGCTGGTAGTCGGCGCGGGATTCGCTGCCCTTCTGCTCGGTGGCGCCGGGAGCGGCGCTCATCGAGGCGTTGGCGCCGGTCTGGCCCTCGCGGCCGGGGCCGGTGCCCTCGCCGGGACCGACGGCGGCCTCGGTCGGGTCGTCGGAATCCTCCGTCTCCTGCGAGGAGTAGCCGGGCGGGCCGGAGACCGGCACGTCGGCCGACATCGGCGAGGAGGGGGAAATCTGCGCGCCCGGCACGGTGATGGTCTTGCCGCCCAGCATGCCGCCCGAGCCCGATTGCTCGCGGCTGACCGAGACGGGGGAGAAATAGTCGGCGATGCCCTTGCGCTGGTCCGAGGTGGTGACGTTCAGCAGCCACAGCAGCAGGAAGAAGGCCATCATCGCGGTCACGAAGTCGGCGTAGGCCACCTTCCACGCGCCGCCATGATGGCCGCCGTGCCCGCCCTTCTTCTTCTTGATGATGATCGGGCGTTCGCCGCCGCCGGGGGTCGCGCTCATGCTGTCCGTCGAAGAGGGGGGCGATGCGCCGGGCAGGTGTGTGCCAGACATGTGCCGGTCGCGGCACCGCTTCGCGCATGGCCACTTGCCGCCGGCGAAGGTTGCCTCACCTTCCTTAAAATCGTCTTAAAGCCTTTCCCCGGCATGGGGAAGCGCTTGCGCCCACCGCCACGCTGGGTTACTCCCCAGGGTTCACCACACCGTCGAGCCCCAAAAAAAGGCCGCCATGACCACCGACCAACCGATCGCCGACCAACCGATCGATTCCCGTGCGTTCCGCAGCGCGCTGGGCTGCTTCGCCACTGGCATCGCCGTCATCACCGCGCTCGAACCCGACGGCCGGCCGGTGGGCGTGACGGTCAACTCCTTCTCGTCGGTGTCGCTCGACCCGCCGCTGGTGCAGTTCTGCCTGGGGCGGGCGTCGGCGTCCTTTCCGGCCTTCACGGCGGCGCCGTCCTTCGCGGTGAACATCCTGGCGGACGGCCAGGAGGAGCTGTCGGCGCGCTTCTCGCGCCGCGACCTTCAGGAGCGCTGGAACGGGTTGGCGGTCGAGACCTGGGACACCGGCGTGCCGATCCTGTCGGACTGCCTGGCGACGCTGGAATGCGACCGTGCCCACCTGTTCGACGGCGGCGACCATGTGATCATCGTGGGACGCGTGCGCCGGCTGAGCTCGCGCGAGGACGGCAACCCGCTGCTGTATTTCCGCGGGCGGTACGCGGGGATCGCATAAGGGGCCTCGGGCCCGGCGGCCTCCGGAAAGGTCCGCCGGGCTGATGAGGCGCGTCATGCGGGATCCTCATGGGGGGGCCGGATGGGGGACCGGGCATCCGCGATCAGAGGGCGGACGCCATCCAGGCGGTGCTGGTTGGTTTCGTCGACGGCCCGCCGCCCATCGCCACCGCGCGGCTGACGACATCGCCGTCGGGGCCGACGAAATATTTGGCGGTGCGCGCCAACTGCTGCGGCCCGACGCCGTTGGCGTCCAACTCCTCCCACATCTTCTCGAAATCCTGCTGCGGCCGTCCGATGTAGCGGTCGGTGATGCGGTCGAGCAGCGCCTGCTGGTCGGGGGTCACGAAGGGGACGTAGCCCTGGTCGGTGGCGGGCAGGGCGATCTGGAACGCCGGCGGCACGCTGGTCCGGTTCCGGACGACCTCGTCGCGTTCCCGTTTGTAGGCGTCCAGTTCCTTCTGCATCCGCGCGATGGTTTCATCCTCCTGGGCACCCGGCTTGGCCGTGTCCGGTGCGGCGGCGTTGCCTTGGGCGGCCGACAGCAGGTCGGAGAAGCGGTTGGCGTCGGTCTGCGTGCCCGCGCCCGTCGCCTTGCTCCTGTCCAGGAGGCCGGCCAGACCGGCGGGCGGGCGCTGATCGAGAATCTGCATCTGTGGTTCCCCTTGCGGTTCTGCGGCATGCGCCGTTGCCATTGGCCGCAAGCAAGAGGCAGGCCACGTCTCTCCCCTGGAAACCGGCCGCATCATGCGTGTCCCGGCACGCCGGACCGCTTTCCGCCCCGGCGTGTTTTGCCCAGGGGCAAATCCGGCCGGGCCGCAGGGGGAACCTCCTATCGCGCCGCCCGCGCGATGTCCCGGCCGGTCAGATGGACGTTGGCGTCGGGGTCGAGCTTGCGGTCGATGATGCGCTGTTCCACCGCCCGGTCGAACAGCTGACGGTTCATGCAGACCTGCTGAACCGCCTCGTCCGGCTGCGGGCGGTGGCCGACGATGCCCTGGAGCACGCGGCGGGTCACGAAGACGCGGCCCTGATATTCCCCGACCTCGACCGCGAATTCGACGGCGTCGGCCTCCTCGTTCCAGATCGGATCGTCGGGGAACACGAAGATGGGCATCACGTCCTCATGGGGAAATCACTTCAGGACGTAGGTGATATCATAGCCGCTGCGTTTGAAGCGCGTCTTGAGCAGCGTCCCGTCGGCGGCGAACCACAGGTCGCGCTCGACGTCGCCCTCGATGCGGTGATGCTGGGCCTCGACCTTGCGGCCGCCGGCCTCGACGATCTCGCTCCCGACCGCCCGCGTCCTCACGCTGTAGGGCGCCCCGTCGATGACGGAGATCAGTTGCGGGTGCTTCAGCACTTCCGGGGTCCACAGGGTCAGGGGCAGGGCGCCGGCCGGAAGCTCCGATGTCTTGCCGTCGGCGGTCAGGGCGAAGCTGTTGCCCTTGCGGACCAGCTCCAGCGCATGGGGCGTGCCGTCGTCGTCGGTGGTGGCGCGCATCGATTCCAGCGCGTTGCCCTTCCACAGCTCCTCCCGCTTGTGGTCGTAGCGGAAGTTGATGAACAGCACCTTCACCCGCGTGGTCGCGGTGACCGTCACCCTGGTGCGGTCGCCCTGCGGCTCCACCGTCACCTGCTCGGTGCCGATGGGGTCCTCGCCCATCAGGATCTGGTAGGTCTGGCTGCGGGCCGCCCCGGTGGCGCTGGCGCCGGCCAGGGGGGCGGCGGACAGCAGCGGCAGCAGCAGGGCGGCCGTCAGGGTGGTGCGGCGCGCGATCGTCGTCATGGGTTTCCTCCCGGTGTCTGGAACGGGTGTCGAAAGCGGCTCTTGGCGGCCGCTTATTCGTCGAGGAGCTGGGCCAGCTTCATGGCGATGCCCATCGAGCCCTCGACCTTCAGCTTGCCCATGGTGAAGGCCAGCATCGGGTTCAGGCGGCCGTCGATCAGCTTGGCCAGATTCTCCGGCGAGATGCGGATGGTGCAGTCGGCCTCGGCGTCGTCCTGGGTGATGCTGACCGGGTTGGTGCGGGCGTCGACCCGGATCACCTGGCCATCCTTGCCCAGCAGGAAGCGGACCGAGGCGTTCAGGCCGCGCAGCGTCGCAGCGCGGTTGCGCATCTCGTTCAGGATGTCGTCGACCATGAAAGCTTCCTTCCGAAATTGTCCGTGCGACTGCTCTTGACAGTAGGCAAAGTTTACGTTTACGTCAACGTCATAACGAAAGCGTTCCAGGCGGCCGGCGGGACAACCGACGCGGCGACGATCCGGGAACCGTCCGTCGCCAAGGGGAGCGAAACCGATGTCCGAACCGCTTGCGCAGTCCGTCCCGGCCGCCGGGGCCACGAGCTTCTCCGCCGGGAACCGCCCGTGGCTCGCCCATTATCCAGCCGGCATCGCCTGGGACCAGAGCTTTGCGCCGACCCCGCTGCACCAGCTCTTCGAGGACGCCGCCAAGCGCTACGCCGACCGGCCCTGCCTGGATTTCCTTGGGCGGCGCTACAGCTACGCCGAGGTGCTGGAATTGGTGAACCGCGCCGCGCGGGGCTTCCAGGACATGGGGGTCGGCTCGGGCGTGCGGGTCGGGCTGTGCCTGCCGAACTCGCCGACCTACGTGATCGCCTATTACGGGGTGCTGAAGGCCGGCGGCACGGTGGTGAACTACAACCCGCTCTACGTCGAGCGCGAGCTGGAGCACCAGATCGAGGATTCGCAGACCGACATCATGGTCACGCTCGATCTGAAGCAGATCTACCCGCGCGTCGCCCTGATGCTGGAGCGCACCCGGCTGAAGACCGTCGTCGTCTGCCGCATGCCGACCATCCTGCCGACGGTCAAGGGCGTGCTGTTCCGCGTGCTGAAGCGCAGCGAGGTCGCTCCCATCACCTGGGACCGGCGCCACGTCGATTTCGACGCGCTGCTGGCGAACGACGGCGCGGTGAGGCCGGTGCGCATCGACCCGCTGCGTGACGTCGCCGTGCTGCAATACACCGGCGGCACCACCGGCGTGCCCAAGGGCGCCATGCTGACCCATCACAATCTGCTGGCCAACGCCCGGCAGGTGGCGGCGTGGTTCCCCGGCATGGCGCTGGGGCAGGAGCGGATGCTGGCGGTGCTGCCCTTCTTCCACGTCTTCGCCATGACGGTGATCCTCAACATGGGGCTGGCGGCCGGGGCGGAGCTGGTCATGCTGCCGCGCTTCGAGACCGAGCAGGTGCTGAAGACCATCGCCAGGCGCAAGCCGACCCTCGTACCCGGCGTGCCGACCATGTACAAGGCGCTGCTGAGCCACCCGCGGGTCGGGCGCTACGCGCTGACCTCGATCCGCTACTGCATCTCCGGCGGGGCGCCGCTGCCGATGGAGCTGAAGCGCCAGTTCGAGCAGGCGACCGGCTGCGTGCTGATCGAAGGCTACGGCCTGTCGGAGGCCTCGCCGGTCTGCGCCGCCAACCCGCTGACCGGCACCAACAAGGAGGGCTCCATCGGCCTGCCGCTGCCGGGCATCACCATCGAGATTCGCGGGCTGGAGGATCCCTCGCGGGTGCTTGGCGTCGGCGAGAAGGGGCAGGTCGCGATCGCCGGGCCGAACGTCATGGCCGGCTATTGGGGCCGCGCCGAGGAGACCGACCGCACCATCGTCGACGGCTTCCTGTTCACCGGCGATGTCGGGACGATGGACGAGGATGGTTACGTCTTCCTGCTCGACCGGTTGAAGGATCTCATCATCTGTAGCGGCTACAACGTGTATCCGCGCATGATCGAGGAGGCGATCTACCAGCACCCCGACGTGGTCGCCGTCTGCGTCATCGGCTTGGCCGACGAGTATCGCGGCCAGACGCCGAAGGCCTTCGTCCAGTTGAAGCCGGGGGCCGAGCTGACGGCCGAGCAGCTCAAGGATTTCCTGCGCGACAAGATCTCGCGCATCGAGATGCCGACCGCCATCGAGTTCCGCGCCGAGTTGCCGAAGACCGCCGTTGGAAAGCTGTCGAAGAAGGAGCTTGTGGCCGAGGCGGCCGGTAAGACCGTAGGTTGACGCCAAGTCATCCTGTTGACGGAGACGTAAAGGGAAGCCTTATCACGCCGCGGCGCCTGTGTTACGAACGGCGGACCGGCCGGAAGCCGGTCCAAGCGTGGCGGCCCAGGCATGGCGGCCCAGGCATGGTCGGCGTGAACAAAAAGGTCATCCCAGGGATGGAACAGCTCTACACGGTCAATCAGCTTGCGGAAGAGCTGGGTATCACCCCGCGGGCTCTCCGCTTCTACGAGGTCAAGGGGTTGCTGGCGCCCAACCGTGTCGGCAACAACCGGGTCTACACCAAGCGCGACCGCGCCCGGCTGAAGCTGATCCTGCGTGGCAAGCGGCTGGGCTTCTCGCTGGCGGAAATCCGCGAATACCTCGACCTCTACAACGTCGACGGTGGCGTCGAGCAGCAGAAGACGCTGCTGAAGCGGGTGCAGAAGCGGTTGAAGGATCTGGCGCAGCAGCGCGAGGATCTGGAAACCACCGTCGCGGAGTTGAAGGAGATCGAGGACCAGGTCACCACCATCCTGGCGGGGCGCAAGGCCGCCAAGGACGCCTGAACCGGGACGGCGCCGCGCCGCCCGGGCGTCGGCCGACACCGGGGGAGGAACGGAGCATGATGAAACAACCGACGACGCGCGGAGGACGGGCATGAACCTGATCTTCCGCTTGGTCGCCGTGGTGGCGGGAGCGTTGGTCGCAGTCCTGCGTGGCCGCCGGACGGGTCTTCTGGACGAGGTGCCGCTGAGGTTCCGGGTCTGGCCGACCGACCTGGACCTCAACATGCACATGACCAACGCCCGCTATTTCAGCCTGATGGACCTCGGGCGGACGGATCTGGTGATCCGGGGCGGGCTGGGCCGCGCCGTCCTGCGCAACCGCTGGCAGCCGGTGGTCGGCGCGGCGAACGTCCGCTTCCGCCGGTCGCTGAAGCCGTTCCAGCGCTTCACCCTGCTCACCCGCGTCCTGTGCTGGGACGACAAGTACATCTTCATCGAGCATCGCATGGAGACCGCCTCCGGCACCGCCGCGCTGGCGGTGGTGCAGGGCGCCTTTCTGGCGCGCGGCCGCATCGTGCCGCCGGCCGAGGTGATGGCCGCCGTGGGCGAGACGGGCGAATCGCCGCCGATGCCCGAATCCGTCGCCGCGTGGCGCGGACAGCCGCTGTCCGCCGCCGCCTGACCAGTGCGACACGGCCAGTACGATACGAAAAAACAATCCAAGGAAGGAGAGCGCGCCATGAGGATCCTGGTGCCCGTTAAGCGAGTGGTCGACTACAACGTCAAGATCCGCGTGAAGGCGGACGGCAGCGGCGTCGAGACCGCCAACGTGAAGATGAGCATGAACCCCTTCGACGAGATCGCCGTCGAGGAAGCGGTTCGCCTCAAGGAAGCCGGCAAGGCGAGCGAGATCGTCGCCGTGTCGGTCGGCCCGGCCCAGGCGCAGGAGACGCTGCGCACGGCGCTCGCCATGGGGGCCGACCGCGCCATCCTGGTGCAGACCGACGCCGAGACCCAGCCGCTGGCCGTCGCCAAGGTGCTGAAGGCGCTGGTCGAGAAGGAAGGCCCGACGCTGGTCATCCTCGGCAAGCAGGCGATCGACGACGACTGCAACCAGACCGGCCAGATGCTCGCCGCATTGCTCGGCTGGGGCCAGGGCACCTTCGCCTCGAAGCTCGTGCCCGGCGAGGGCAGCGTCGCCGTCACCCGCGAGATCGACGGCGGGCTGGAGACGGTGGAGCTCAAGCTTCCCGCCATCGTGACCGCCGACCTGCGGCTGAACGAGCCGCGCTACGCCTCGCTGCCCAACATCATGAAGGCGAAGAAGAAGCCGCTGGAGACCGTCACCCCGGACAGCCTGGGCGTCGATGTCGCCCCGCGCCTGACGACGCTGAAGGTGGTCGAGCCGGCCAAGCGCAAGGCCGGCGTCAAGGTGGCTGATGTTGCTGCCCTGGTCGACAAGCTGAAGACCGAAGCGCGGGTGATCTGAGAGGGGATGAACTGACCATGGCCAACATTCTCGTCGTCGCCGAGCACGACAACGCGACGCTCAAGCCCGCCACGCTGAACGCCGTCACCGCCGCCGCCCAAATTGGCGGCGACGTCCATCTCCTGGTCGCCGGCAAGGGCGCCCAGGCTGTCGCCGAGGCCGCCTCCAAGGTCGCCGGCGTGTCGAAGGTCCTGCTGGCCGACGACGCCGCCTTTGAGCATCAGCTGCCCGAGGAGGTCGCCCCGCTGGTGGTGTCGATCGCCAAGGGCGGTTACGGCCATGTGCTGGCCGGCGCCACCTCGGTCGGCAAGAATCTGCTGCCGCGCGTCGCCGCGCTGCTCGACGTCGCCGCGATCTCGGACATCACCGGCGTCGTCTCGGCCGACACGTTCGAGCGGCCGATCTACGCCGGCAACGCCATCGCCACCGTCCAGTCGAAGGACGCGGTGAAAATCGTCACCGTGCGGACCACCGCCTTCGAGACCGCCGCCGCGACCGACGGTTCGGCGTCGGTCGAGCCGGTCGCGGGCGCCGGGGCCGCCGGCCTGTCGCGCTTCGTCTCGGCCGAGCTGACCAAGTCGGAGCGTCCGGAGCTGACCGCCGCCCGCGTGGTGGTGTCGGGCGGGCGCGGCATGCAGTCGGGCGAGAACTTCCCGCTGCTGGAGGCGCTGGCCGACAAGCTGGGCGCCGCCGTCGGCGCCTCGCGCGCCGCCGTGGATGCCGGCTTCGTGCCCAACGATTACCAGGTCGGGCAAACCGGCAAGATCGTGGCGCCCGAACTGTACATCGCCGTCGGCATTTCCGGTGCCATCCAGCACCTCGCCGGCATGAAGGACAGCAAGGTCATCGTCGCCATCAACAAGGACGAGGAAGCGCCCATCTTCCAGGTCGCCGATTACGGTCTGGTCGCCGACCTCTTCAAGGCCGTGCCGGAGCTTGAGCAGGCGCTCTGATCCGCCAGAGGTGATCGAGGCGGGGCGGGGGTCTCCCGGCCCGCCGCCCGGCGTTCCGAAGCCTCTTGCCGGAGCGGGACGGCTGCTCTATCGCTGACCCGACCAAGGACAAGCCAGGAAACGGGGCCGCCATGAGCATCAACGGAATCACCGGACTGGATCATCTGGTCGTCGCCGTCCGCGATCTCGACGCGGCGCGCGACGCCTACGGCCGTCTCGGCTTCACCGTGACGCCGCGCGGCCATCACACCGAGCTGAAATCGGCCAACCACACCCTGATGTTCCGGGACGACACCTACGTCGAGCTGCTGGGCATCGAGGAGAAGCGTCCGGCCAACGCCCATTACGCCGACTTCCTGCTGAGGCGCGAGGGTGTAGCCGCCGTGGCGCTGAAGACCGCCGACGCGCGCGCCGCCCGCGATCCGCTTGCCGCCGCCGGCTTTCCGGCGGAGGAGGCCGTCGATTTCGGCCGTCCGGTCGAGCTGCCCGGCGGCACCCGCGACGCCCGCTTCACCATCACCCAGATCGACCCGCAGACCACCCCCGGCGGGCGCGTGTTCCTGTGCCAACACCACACCCCCGACATCGTCTGGCGGCCCGACAGCCTGGACCACGCCAACGGCGCCACCGGGCTGGCCGCCCTCGTGGTCGCCGCCGACGATCCGGACGCGACGGCCGGGGCCTACGCCCGTCTGTTCGGCGCGCCGGTCGTCGAGCGCGGCTCGGCCCGCGTGGTGGACACCGGCAACACGCCGCTGCTGGTGGCGTCCCCCGACCGCCTGCACTGGGCCTGGACCAGCGACCCGGCCTTCGCGACTCCGCGCCCCTTCCTCGCCGGGATGGTGGTCCGCGTCGCCGACCTGGAAAAGGCGCAGCAGGTCCTCCAGAAGAGCAAGTTCCCGACCGTGGTCGGCAACGGCGTGCTGCGGGTGAGCTCGACCAGCGCCTGCGGCGCGATGGTCGCCTTCGCGCGGGATTTCGAGCTCGACGCGCTCATTCCCTGAGCGGGCGCCTACAATTCGGCGTAGGCGCGGGCGGGGTGCTCGTCTAATCTGCTGACGGGGCGGACGATGCGGCAGACGCGCGCGGAGACGGCGATGGCGGTGGCGGGTGATTCGGCGCAGGCGGGCGCTGAGCCGGAGGCGACGGACGCCGCGCTGTTCGATGCGCTGCCGCTGCCGGCCCTGCGGCGCGACTCCGCCGGCCGGCTGCGCGGCAACCGTCTCTTCGCCGCGCTCTACCGGACGGCCGACGGCCTTGCCGACGCGCTGGACGAGGTCCGGCCGGGCGAGACGCGCGAGCTTCGCCTGACCGCGCGCGACGGGCGCGAGCGCGACCTGTCGGTCCGCGTCGGCGGTCCGCCCTGGATCGCCATCCTCCAGGACGTCACCGACCAGCGGCGCACCGAGCATGGCCTGGAACTGGCGACGGCGCGGCTGGAGGAGGCCTGCCGCACCGCCAAGCTGGGCTATTGGGAATATGGCATCCAGTCCGGCGCGCTGCTGCTGGACGACACCGCCCTCGCCGTGCTCGGCCATGGGCGGGACCGCTTCGACGCCGGCTTCGACGCCCTGCTGGACATCCTCCACCCGGACGACCGGCTGTCCTTCGGCAACATGCTGGAGGGCGTCGTCGGGCATCCGGTCCGCGTCTACGCCGAATACCGCGTGCGGGACGGGGAGGGGCGGACCCGCTGCGTCTCCTCCTCCTGTGCGCCGCGCTTCGACCGCGACGGGCGGCTGACCCACGTCTTCGGCGTGCTGATGGACAGCACGGAGCGTGCGGAGGCCGCCGCCCAGCTCGAGGCGGCCAAGCAGCGGCTGGAGGAGGCCTACCGCACCGGCCATCTCGGCTATTGGGAATACGGGATCCACAGCGGCGATCTGGTGTGGAACGCCGAGGCGTTCGACGTCTGCGGCCAGGATCCGCGCGATTTCCTGCCGACCTTCGACAATCTGCTGGGCATCCTGCATCCGGACGACCGGCGCTCGTTCGGCAACATGCTGGAAAGCGTCATCGGCAACTCCCGGCGCGTCTATGTCGAGTACCGGGTGATCGACCGGGCCGGCGACGTCCGCTACGTTTCCTCCTCCTGCGCGCCGCGCTTCGATCTGGACGGGCGGCTGACCCATGTGTTCGGCGTGATGCTCGACACCACCGAGCGGGCGCAGGCGGCCGAGGCGTTGCGCGCCGCCAAGACCCGGATCGAGCAAGCCTACGGCGAACTCCAGGCCGCGCAGGACAGCCTGGTGCAGACCGAGAAGATGGCATCGCTCGGCCAGCTCGTCGCCGGGGTGGCGCACGAGGTGAACGGACCGGTCGGCGTCGCCCTGACCACCGCCTCGCATCTGCTGAGCCGGGCCGAGGACGTCCGCCGCCAGTTCGGCGCCAACGCGCTGACCCGCTCGGCGCTCTCCGGCTTCCTGGAGGTGGCGCAGGAGGCGGGGCAGCTCCTGGTCGGCAACACCGAGCGCATCGCGGCGCTCGTCCATATGTTCAAGCAGGTGTCCGCCGACCAGACCGGCGACGAGCGCCGCACCTTCTACCTGCGCGAATACACCGAGGACGTGCTGCTGAGCCTGCACACGCAGATCGGCTCATCCGGCCACCGGGTGGTGCTGACCTGCCCGGAGGCGCTGCAACTGGAAAGCTATCCCGGCGCCTTCGCCCGCGTGCTGACCCATCTGGTGCGCAACGCTCTGACCCACGCCTTCCGGCCGGAGCGGAGCGGCCGCATCGCCATCGACATCCGGGCCATCGACGATGACTGGATCGAGGTGGTGCACGCCGATGACGGGCAGGGGATCCTCGACGGCGACCTGCCCAAGATCTACGACCCGTTCTTCACCACCGCCCGGCACGCGGGCTGTGTCGGGCTCGGGCTGCACATCGCCTACAATCTGGCGACGCAGACGCTGGGCGGGCAGTTGACGGTGCGCAACGCTCCGGGGGAGGGCGCCGTCTTCACCCTGCGTCTGCCCCGGCGGGCCCCCGGCGCGGAGTAGGAACCGGATGCAGGGTCAGACCGGGCGCGGGCCGTTCCGGCGGAGCGGCTCCATCGCCTCGGCGACGGCCCGTTGCAGGTCGCCGGCCATCACCGGCTTGTGCATGACCTGGAAATCGCCGGCCTCCGCCTCCTGCGCGCGGGCTGGGGCGGTGTCGCCGGTCACCAGGATTCCCGGCAGGATGCGGCCGAGCGCCAGACGGATCTCGCGGATCGCCTCGGTTCCCGTGCGGCCGTCGCGCAGCCGGTAGTCGGCGACGATCACGTCGGGCGGCGGGCCATGGCGGACCAGTTCCAGCGCCTCGGCGCAGGATTCGGCGGCCAGCACCCGGTATCCCCACTCGGACAGCATCGCCCGCAGGCCCTCGCGGACGATCTCGTCGTCCTCGACCACCAGCACGGCGGCGGCGGGCGGCGGCTCCGGCGGAGCGGCGTCCTGTTTGGAGGCCGCGCGGGGCGCGTCGGCCAGCGGCACCTCGACCATGAAGACGGAGCCCCGGCCGGGAACCGAGCGCAGGCTCACCGGATGGCCGAGCATCGCCGACAGCCGGCGCACCACCGCCAGCCCGAGCCCCAGCCCCTGGTCGCGGTTGCGGCCGGCGTTGCCGACCTGCACGAACTCCTGGAAGATGTCCTCCTGCTGGTCGGGCGGGATGCCGATTCCGGTGTCCCACACCTCGATCCGCAGGACGCCGCCGCGCCGGCGGCAGCCGATCAGGATGCGTCCCCGGTCGGTGTAGCGCAGGGCGTTCTCCGCCAGATTCTGGAGAATGCGGCCGAGCAGCATCGGGTCGCTGCGGATGTGGGCGTGGCAGGGGACGATGTGGAACAGCAGCCCCTTGCGGATGGCGACCGGCCGGCTGTTGGCCGAGACCCGTTCCAGCAGGTCGGCGACGGCGAAGACCTCCGGCGCCGGGGTCACCGCCCCCGCCTCCAGCCGCGAGACGTCGAGCAGCCCGTCCAGCAGCATCTTCAGGGCGCTCAGCGCCCGGTCCATGGTGTTCAGCACGTTGCGGGTCGCGGCGTCGGCGGCGCGGACCGACAGCACCTCCATCAACAGCATCAGCGACTGCACCGGCTGGCGCAGGTCGTGGCTGGCGGCGGCCAGGAACTTGGACTTGGCGATGTTGGCGCGGTCGGCCTCGCGCCGCGCCTCGCTCAGCGCGTCCTGCGCCCGCTTGTGCTCGGAGATGTCGCGGACGGTGGCGATCAGGTTGACCAGCCGGCCGTCGTCGTCGCGTACCGGCGAGGCGCGCAGTTCCAGGCAGGCGCGCGCCCCGCCCGGACCGCCGGGCCGCTCGAACTCGACGCGGGCGTCGCGCCCGACGAGGATGGCGTCGCGCAGGGGGGCCAGCAGGGCCGGGTCGGCGACCGCCCGTTCCAGCGCCCACAGCGCGCCATGGCCGGGAAGGCTGTGGTGGGCCAGCCCCATCAGCCGCTCCAGCGCCGGGTTGCCGTAGACGATGGGCATGCCCGGCCGGGTGGCGTCGGCGATCAGGACGCCGTCGCCGCTCCAGGCGATGGCGCGGTCGCGGATGCGCAGCGCGCGGTCGGCGCGGCGGCGCCATTGCAGCTCGATCACGAAGCCGGCGGTGAACAGCAGGATGACCGCCGTGGTGGCGATGGCCCAGCCGATGTAGAGCCGCGCGTTGTCACGCCAGGGGCCGAACACCGATTCCACGGATTCGCCGACGACGGCGACCAGCGCGTAGTCCTGCGCGCTGCGGTGGGCGAGGATGCGCTCCACCCCGTCCAGGCTGCTGACCGTCCGCAGATTGCCGTCCGGCCGGCTGACCATGCGGCGCCAGGAGTCGGAGGCGAAGCTGCGCCCGGCCGCCTGCTCGGCCATGTCGTGGCGGGCGAGCATGGTTCCGTCGGTGCGCAGCAGGGCCACGCTCGCCTCCGCCGGCAGGCCGAGCACACGGTAGAAATGCAGGAAGGCCGCCACCGGGACGTCGGCCACCGCGACGCCGGCAAAGGCGCCGGACGGGGTTTCCAGGCGGCGCGAGACGGGGATCAGCAGGTCGTTGCTGTCGGGCGCCAGATAGGGCGTGCCGATGACCACCCGGCGCCGTCCCGATGCCCGCTGCGTCTCGAACTCGTCCCGTCCGGTGATCGCGGCGCGGAAGGCCGAGCGGCCCGACTCCATGGTCAGCAGCCCCTTGGCGTCGTAGACGCGCACGCCCATCACCAGCCCCTCCTCGAAGGCGCGGCGGGAAGGGAGCTGCATCGCGCGGTTCTGGTCGGCGTGGGCCACCAGATCGAACAGCAGATCGTCCACCCGGCGGAAGGTGGCGACCGCGTGCTCCTCGACCAGCCGGGCCATGACGGTGGTCTTCTGCCGGGCGGACAGGTCGAGCAGCCGCTCCTCGCGGCCGATGCGGTCGATGAGGATCCACCACAGGGCAGCGAGTCCCAGCGCCACCGCGAGCGCCGGCAGGACGAGCCGGCCTTCGATCTTCAGCAGGAACCTGACAGCCCGTCTCACACCCTCTCCTGCCGGCAAGCGCGATCCGAAGCGGCCATCGCCGTCACCGGAACCGGGACGGCAGGTTGGCGAACGGCGGCCAGCATGCAACAACCCAGGCGCCGAAGCAACGCCCATACTCGTTCCAGGGTGGCGCAGGCCGGTGTGTTTTCCACTTCCGCGCAAGTCGGGCGAAAGGAGGGCTTTGCCGGGCCCGGCGAGCCCGCTATACCGCGCCGCATGAGCTTCGCCCGCGCCATCGCCACCGTCGGCGGCCTGACCCTGCTGAGCCGGCTCGCCGGCTTCGCCCGCGACATCCTGACCGCGTCGGTGCTCGGGGCGGGGCCGGTGGCCGACGCCTTCTTCGTCGCGCTCAAGCTGCCCAACCTGTTCCGCCGCCTGTTCGCCGAGGGGGCGTTCGGAGTCGCCTTCGTCCCGCTCTTCGCGGCGGAACTCCAGACGCGCGGGCGCGCCGCCGCCGTCCGCTTCGCCGAGGAGGCGCTGGCCGTGCTGATCGCGGCGCTGCTGCCCTTCACGCTGGCCGCCATCGCCGCGATGCCCTGGCTGATGCACGGGCTGGCGCCCGGCTTCGGCGACGAGCCGGCGAAGTTCGCGCTGGCGGTCGACATGGCGCGGCTGACCTTTCCCTATCTGATGCTGATCTCGCTGGTCGCCCTGCTCGGGGGCATCCTCAACGCGCTGGACCGTTTCGGCCCCTTCGCGGCGGCGCCGATCGCCTTCAACCTGACGCTGGTGGCCGCCCTGCTGGTCGCCCCCCGGATGGGGCTGGAGCCGGGGACGGCGATGGCGGCGGCGGTCACCCTGTCGGGCGTGGTCCAGCTCGTCTGGATGGCCTGGGCCTGCCGCGCCGCCGGCGTCGTGCTGCGGCTGCGGGCGCCCCGGATCAGCGAGGGGATGCGGCGGCTGTTCCGGCTGGTCGGGCCGGGAGCGCTGGGGGCCGGGGTCATGCAGATCAACCTGTTCCTCAACATCGTGCTGGCTTCCCTGCTGCCGTCGGGGGCGGTGTCCTTCCTCTATTACGCAGACCGGCTGAACCAGATGCCGCTCGGCGTCATCGGCATCGCCATCGGCACCGCGCTGCTGCCGGTTCTGGCCCGCTTCGCCGCGGCCGGCGACGAGCGGATGGTGCGCCATTACCTGAGCCGCGCCTTGGAATTCAGCCTGCTGGTCGGCCTGCCGGCGGCGGTCGCGCTCGGGGTGTCGGGCGGCCCGATCGTCGCCGTGCTGTTCGAGCGCGGCGCCTTCGGGCCGGCGGAGACGCACGCGACCGCGCTGGCGCTCGCCGCCTACGCGGTCGGCATTCCGGCCTATGTGATCGTGAAGTCGCTGAACGCCGCCTTCTTCGCCCGCCACGACACCGCGACCCCGGTGCGCGTCGCCGTCGTGGTGACGGTCGCCACCGCGCTGCTGGCGCTGGCGCTGCTGCCGGCGCTCGGGCATGTCGGCATCGCGCTCGCCACCGGGCTGACGGCCTGGCTGGACGTCGGGCTTCTGGCGCTGGCGCTGCACCGGCGCGGCCGGCTGGCGCTCGACGAGCGGCTGATCCGGCGGGCCCCGCGAATCGTTGCGGCCGCGGCGGGCATGGGGGTGGCGCTGGCGGCGGGCGGCGCCGTGCTGGCGCCCTGGCTCGCCCATCCGGCGACGCTCGTGCGATTCGGCGCCCTGGCGCTGCTGGTGGCCGGCGGGGCGGCGGTGTTCGGCGGGCTGGCGCAGGGTCTGGGCGGGGCGAGCGTCGCCGACCTCAAGGGCTTCCTGAAGCGGGAGCCGGAGGACGCGCAGGCGTGACCGGCGCGCCTCCCGCCGTCAGACGCGGCGGCGGCCGGCGATGACCAGGGCGATTCCCCCGAGCACGGCGGCCGACGATACGGCCAGGATCAGACCGATTCCCTCGCCCAGCGTCGCGGCGGCGCCCAGCACGGTGATGACCGGAACGCTGAGCTGGACCGACGCGGCGCGGGCGGCGGTCAGGGCGGGAAGGGCCGCGTACCAGAGCGCGTAGCCGACCCCCGAGGCCAGCCCGCCGGACAGCGCGGCGTACAGCAGCCCCATGCCGTCGAAGCCGGCGCCGCTCAACGCCGGGATGGCGGCCGGCACGGCGAGCAGCAGGGCCGGCGGGACGGCGCGCAGGAAGTTGCCGGCCGTGGTGGCGATGGGGTCGCGGGCGCTGCGCCCGAGCAGCGAGTAGGCGCCCCAGGCGATGCCGGCCGCCACCATCAGCAGCGCGCCGGACGGCGAGGGAGCCGACACCCCCGGCGCCAGCAGGACCACCAGCCCGGCGAAGGCCAGCCCCAGCCCCGCCCACTGGCCAGCCGCCAGCCGCTCCCCCTTCAGCAGGCCGGCCGCGATCATGGTGGCCTGGACGGCGCCGAACAGCAGCAGCGCGCCGGTGCCGGCGGGCAGCGAGACGTAGGCGAAGGAGAAGCACGCCGCGTAGCCGAGCAGGGCCAGCGCCCCTGTCCAGGACCCGCCGATGGAGCCGCGCCGCGTGGTCAGCGCGATGATCAGCCACAGGCTCGCGGCGCCGGAGGCGATGCGGACGGCCGTGAAGACGGCGGGGTCGATCGTCGTCTGGATCAGGGCCAGCCGGCACAGGATCGAGTTGGCGGCGAAGCCCAGCATCGCCGCGCCGGTGAGCAGGGCGGTGCGCCCCCGGCCAAGGCCGGCGGGGCGAGGTGGCGAAGGGCGCTGGTCCATCGTGGGTCTGATCGCTGCCATGGTTTCGCGAGGGTCTCCGGAAGGCCGGGGTCACGGGGGCCACCGGCGGCTGCGGGGATGCCGGATCGTCAGTATCCACATCAAAAAGACTGTGCATATCCGACTTATGGACGAAGTGCCTCGGCCCATCGCCCTGAACGCCCTTGACGGTCGCCGCCGCCGGACGTACAAGCGGATTCACGTGGTGATTTGGTCGACCGGCTTGCGGGCCACGTAAAACAACCCGCTAAAAAGGTCCGAGCCGCGTCCGCGCCTCGACCCGATCGGTCGGGGCGTTTTTCGTTTGTGGCCGGCTTCGCCCCACCGGCGGCATTCGAGGGGAGAGTCGCGTCGTGTCGCGCACCGATCATCGCAATCCGAACGTCTCGGGGCTGCGGCCCCGGTCCAAGCTGGTCCATGGCGGCACCCGCCGCTCGTCCTTCGACGAGACCTGCGAGGCGCTGTACCAGACCTCCGGCTTCGTTTACGGCTCGGCCGAGGAGGCGGAGCACGCCTTCGCCAACGATGGCACCCGCCATGTCTACGGCCGCTTCCGCAACCCGACCACCGCGATGTTCGAGGACCGGCTGGCCGAGTATGAGGGCGCCGGCTGGGCCTGCGCCACCGCCAGCGGCATGGCGGCCGTGCATGGCGCGCTGATGAGCGGCCTGCGCGCCGGCGACCGGGTGGTCGCGCCGCGCTCGCTGTTCATCTCCTGCTACTGGATCGTCAAGGAACTCTGCCCGCGCTTCGGCATCGAGGCGGTGTTCGTCGACGGCACCGACCTGTCGGCCTGGGAGGAGGCGCTGTCCAGACCGGCCAAGGCGGTGTTCCTGGAAACCCCGTCGAATCCGGGGCTGGAGGTCGTCGACCTCGCCGCCGTCTGCGATCTGGCGCACAAGGCCGGCGCCGTGGTGGTGGTCGACAACGCCTTCGCCACCCCGGTTCTCCAGCGCCCGTTCGAGTTCGGCGCCGACGTCGTCATCTATTCGGCGACCAAGCACATCGACGGGCAGGGCCGCTGCCTGGGCGGCGTCATCCTGGCCAAGGATGCCAAATACGGTGCCGAGGTCATCCACCCCTTCCTGCGCCACACCGGGCCGACGCTGTCGCCCTTCAACGCCTGGCTGCTGCTGAAGGGGATGGAGACGCTGGAACTGCGGGTCCAGGCGCAGTCGGCCGCCGCCTTCCAGGTCGCCCAGTTCCTGGAGACGCACCCGAAGGTGGAGCGCGTGCTCTACCCGCTGCTCGCCAGCCACCCGCAGCACGATCTGGTGCGCAAGCAGATGACCGGCGGCGGCAACATGCTGTCGATCTTCCTGAAGGGCGGCAAGGCCGAGGCGTTCAACACGCTCAACGGCCTGCGCATGGTGATGATCTCCAACAATCTCGGCGATTCGAAGAGCCTCGTCACCCATCCGGCGACCACCACCCACTGCAAGCTGACCGACGAGGAGAAGGCGTCGGCGAAGATCCTGCCGGGCCTGCTGCGCCTGTCGGTCGGGCTGGAGGATCCGCAGGACATCGTGGAAGATCTCGACCGCGCGCTCGCCGAGGCGTAAAGATCGTGCCGGAACCTATGTTGCAGTGCAGCGTTGAGGCTCCGGCAACGATATCCAGCGAGGTGTTGAGGAATGGCAGTCTACAGAACCGGCAAGGATCATCCCGCGGAGCGCCTGTGCGCCGTGGCCGGTCACCTCGCCAAGACGGGCATGCGCAGCGGCGAGATGGGGGTCGCCGCCGCGCAGACCATCGGCTACCGCACCGCCATGATGGCGGCCGCCATGGGCAACCCGATCGACTTCGCCAACCCGGAGTTCATCCGCATGGGGTCGGAGAAGGTGGAGGCCTCGGTCGAGGCCTTCCACGCCGTCGCCACCGGGCTCGGCGAATTCTCCAACGCCTGGATGACGATGCTGGCCAAGCAGGCGCAGGCGGCGACCGCGGTGTTCGGGGGGCTCAGCGCCTGCCGCTCGCCGGCCGACCTCGCCGGCATCCAGCAGCGCGCCATCGCCGAGGCGGTGGACGCCGGAATCCACGCCAGCCTGCGTCTGGTCGAGGCCGCCGCCACCCTGACCGCCGCCGGCATCAACCCGGCCTACCGCAAGGTCCGCGCCAACGCCCGCCGTCTGGCGCGCGAGGCGGCCTGACCGTTTCCGACCGCTTGCAGAGCGTCCGGCCGACCGGCGGGGGATTCCCTTGCGGGGGCCTGTCCCGGTGTCCGGACGCGGGCTTGGCCGCAAGGCCGCCGTTCTCCCGTTCCGACGTGAAGATCTCACAGCCTTTCATGCGTTTGCGGGCCTCTCATGCCTTGACAGGTCAATGAGTGCCGAAGGTAAATGAGGTACGTCGGAGGGGGTAGGGGCCGCGAGGCGACCACGCCGACCGTCGAGTTCGTTTCTTATCGTTCCGTCGGTTTTCGTTTCTGCAAGGAAGCTCCATGTCCGCCAACGACGACGCGCGCAAGCGCTTTGCCGATCTCGTCAAGCTCAACGGTCTGACCAGCAAGTTCATCAGCCGTGAAACGGAACGGCGCATCCTGGAAGAGGGCGTGACCCGCTACGAGCTGTCGCTCGACGACGCCCGCGGCCTGCTGCGCACGGTGGCGGCCGACGAGGATTTCGTCTTCGAGAGCGAGACCGGGCTGCGCATCCGCCAAGTCCTCGACCGCCATGCCGGCAAGAAGGGCAAGATCAGCAAGGACCAGTTCCTGCAGACTTCCGCCATTCTGCGCGACTTCTCCAACGACGCCATCGGCGAGGAGGAGTCCAAGCGGCAGGTCAAGCGCATCATGATCGACAACGGTTACGAGCCGCGCCGCGCCGGCCTGCTGCGTTCCAAGCGCTGGTACAAGAACGTCGAGGTCTGAGTCCGGCGCCGCTCCGGCGGCGTTGCGTTCTCGGCCGCTTTTCCTGACGCTCGACCGGACCGGGCCGCATGGACGTCTTGTCTCTCCTGCAATCGGTTTTTCTTCTTCTGGCGCTGCCGGTGGCGCTGGTGCTGCCCTTTTCGCTGTGGGTCCGCATCAGCGACGCGGCCCACCTGCACCACCCCTACGGGTCCTGGCGGCCGGCGCTGGCGACCTTCTGCGGCCTGGCGCTGGGCGCCTGCATGCTGGCGGCGCTGTGGCAGCCGGGCAGCCTCACCTTCGCCGCCATCTTCGCCGACGGCGGGCCCTGGGACCTGTCGATCGGCGAATTCGCCGAACTGGTCGCGCAGCGGATGGGCGATGCGCCCGACCGTCTGGTCGAGGTTCTGTTGACCGACGACGCCCGCCTGAACTACGGCGTCGTGGCGATGCTGGTCGGCACCCTGTTCGCCGTCGATGTCGGCCTGACGGTGGCGTCGGGGATGCGCGGCCCGATGCTGCTGGCCTTCCTGCTCGACCTGCTGATGGCGGTGCTGGCTGCCGGGCTGACCGTCTACGCCGCCCATGCCGGGCTGTGGCTGCTCAACCGGCTGAATTTCTGGTCCATCGCGGTTGCGATTCTATTGTTGCAGGAGTTTCGTTACGGGGTGCTCGGCCTGTTCCGGCGTCGCCGCCGGTCGCCGCCGACCGGCAGCAACGGCCAGCACGGCTTCACCGGCCGGACCAAGGGGTCGTGACGGGCGATGGTTGGAAACTGAATTGTCCGGAACGGAGCGTTATCGACAGGAGCGAGGAACAGCGGTAGTTTTGCTGAGCGTTCTGCAAGATTCGGGGAAGCGTGACGGGCAATTCAGAGTCCGATTTCACGTTAATGTTGAAAACAACTGTCCGGCTGGGGGTTGGCGATGGATTTCGGGATTTTGACCTTGCCTGTGTTCGCGCTCTCGGCGCTGCTCGGCTATTCGGTTTTCTTTGAGGGAAGCTCCATTCTTTTCCGCGAGATCGATGTTCCCGTCTCGGTGGAGGAGGAGGGCTTCACGCCCAAGGTGGTCGCCTCCCGCCTTGCCAGCGAGGTCCGCGCCGTCAACCGCGCCGCCCGCACCGCCAAGGAACAGCAGAAGGTCGGGCTGACCGACGACGAGACCGCGGTCAAGGTCGTCGCCGAGCAGTTCGAGTTCCTCAAGCCGATCAAGGCGACGCAGGAGATCATGGGCCTCGTCACCTACACCTTCGGCGGCGAGGTGGTGAAGCTGGAGCATGGCTACGAGTTCACCGTGCGCGGCGAGGACCGCAAGAAGGGCCGGACCATCTCGGTGTCCAGCCAGGGGCCGCGCCCCGAGGAACTGATCCGTCCGGTCGCCATCGACGTGGCGCGCTTCATCGATCCCTACATCGTCGCCTCCTATTACTACGAGACGACGCGCGACGCCGGCGGCAAGGACTACGCCGACACGCTGCGCGAACTGCGCAACTGCATGATCGTCATGCCCAAGGAGGACCGCCATTGGGCTGTCAACCTGAACGGTCTGGTCCTGCTGCAACAGGGCAAGCCGGAGGAGGCGATCGAGAAGTTCAACGAAGCCAAGCTGATGCGCGCGGATTTCGTCAACCCGATCTACAACACCGGGCTGGCTCTGGCGGCGCTGGGCAAGCATGAGGAGGCCATCGGCAAGTACAAGGAGGTTTTGGCCGCCGACGCCGAGAAGCGCACCCGCTACCCGCACGCCTACACCCAGTGGGGCGTGTCGCTGGCCGCCACCGGGCGTCCGGAGGAGGCGGTGACGATGTTCCGCCGCGCCGAGCAGGCCGACCCGAACTTCGCCGACCTCTACAACGCCTGGGGCAAGCTGCTGCGCGACCAGGGCAAGCAGGCCGACGCGCGCGAGATGTTCCAGCGGGCGGTGGACCGGGTTCCGGAGCGCGCCGAGTACCGTGACAACCTGAAGTCCGTGACGCCGGTGGTGACCGGGGCGGTCGCCGGCTGACCCATGGGGAACGCTTCGCCGGGGCGTCTCGCCGGGACGCTCCGGGCCCCCTCGGGGGATGGCCGTCAGGGCGGCGGGCTGAGCACCTGGGACTGTCCGGTCATCCGCCGCTTGACGTGCGCCCAGCAGATTCCGATGGTCAGCACCGTTCCGGTGAGGATCAGCACGACGTAGCTGGACCAGAAGGGCGCGTCGGGGTCGAGCATCCCGGCGCGCCGCATCGCCAGATAGCCGGTCAGCATGACGCCGAGGATCACCAGCGTCCGCCACACCCGCAGGGCCAGCCACGTCACCCGCAGATAGACGATGTAGCAGCCGAGCAGGAAGGCGCCGGCCAGCGCCTTGGCGGACAGGTGGGAGCCGTCGGCGCTGAACAGCCAGTGGATGTAGGAGTAGCCGAGCGGGTTCCAGGTCGCGAAGACCAGCAGGAAGCAGCTCAGCGCCCGTGTGACGAGGCCCAGCCCCTTCATGCCCGGCCGATCCGGTCGGGCGTGTGCGCAGGGGCGATGCTCATTGCGTGATGTTCTCCGAATCCACTTGGCCGCTCAGGCGGTAGCGGATGTGCGACCAGCTGAAGCCGGTTCCGAGCAGGGCGGTGAGGCCGATCTGGATCGCCAGCGTCAGTTCCGTGCCGTCGCTGAGGTCGATCAGCCCGAGGTCGGAGGCGAACCAGACCGCGGTGACGATGACCAGGGTCAGCGAGACGCTGCCGACCAGCCGCATCGACCGCCACAGGGCGTTGGCCTGGAGATAGATGGTGACCATCAGCAGCAGTCCGACGAACAGCTTGAACGCCCAGTCGCCGAAATCGACCTGGAGCCAGTGGTAATAGGAATAGCCCGAGGGGTTGTAGGTGCCGAAGATGACGAGCATGGCCGCCAGAAGGCGAACGATGTATCCGGGAATCGTCAGCATGGCGGGTCTTCGCGTGCGCCCTTCCGGTGCGCCCTCGATGTGCGCCGTCGGGCGCGCAGGGGGAGGGCAGGGACGGAAAGCGCACTCTACCCCCGCAACCGGCTGGACGTCCAACGATGCGTGTATGACTTTTGAGCGACCGGCTTTCGCGCGGCGCGCGAAGCCGGTAGAGTCGCGGTGCGTTGCGCTCCGACGGATTCCGCGCCGGGCGGGTTGTCGGGGGAACCGGGCATGATGGCTGTTCGCGCGCTGGGTCTCGCCGCCCCGTTGCTGGTGCCGCTCGCGGCGGGACTCATGGCCGCCCGCCCCGCGGCGGCGCTCGACCTGACGACCTTCGATCCGTGGGAGGGCTACAACCGCGCGGTGTTCGCCTTCAACAACGGGTTCAATTCCAGCGCTTTGGAGCCGTTGCGGCAGACCTACGCCAGCGGCCTTTCGGCCGGCACGCGGGCCGGCATCTCCAACGTCTTCGCCAATCTGCGGGAACCCTGGACCGCGATCAGCAGCACGCTGCGCGCCGATTTTCCAAACGCCGGGACATCGGCGGGCCGCTTCCTCGTCAACACGACGGTCGGGCTGGGCGGCTGGTACGACGTCGCCGCCTCGCGCTTCGCGCTGAAAAGCCGGCAGGACGATCTCGGCAACGTCCTGTGCCATTGGGGGCTGACGCCGGGACCCTACATGGTGCTGCCCTTCCTGGGGCCGACGACCGGGCGCGATCTGCTGGGGCGGTCGGCCACGATGGTCGGCACCTATTCGGCGCTCGGGCTCTCCACCTACATGGTGTACCGGACCGGCGACGGTATGGTGCGCTACCTGGACGACGGCTTCATCGAGGGGTTCGTCGGCAATCCCAATCTCGACGCCTACGCGTTGGAGCGCGGCCTCTACACCCGCATCCGCGAGGCCCAGTGCGCCGGCGTCGCCACATCGGGCGCACCTTATGGTGGCGATCAACAATAGAGTCGGCACGTCACTTGCCGCGGCTCGATGGTTTCCGGCGATAACGACCTGTGATCAAGTGTTCGCCGGCCTTTTCCATGGGTATTCCGATCTTTCCTATCAATGATTATCCGTGCATGCTTTCCCCGAAGGATTAATCCTTCGGGATGAAGCCGATGGGCTGGCGCGTGCGACGCCGGCGGGACGCCAGGGAGACCCCGTGCGATGCGGTTGAGACGAGCGGCCTTGCGGGTGACCGTGGCGTTGACGGCGCTGACATGCGCCGATGCCGTTCAGGCCGCCTGGTGGTCGCGTCCGGCTGTCGACGACGCCGATCCGACGGTCCTGTCGGGCGGCCGGACGCTTCCGGAGGCGGCGGAGACCGCCGGCGTCCTCGACGAGCTTCAGCGGGCGGCCTCGAAAGCCGTCGACACCGGCGTCGGACTCGCCGCGAGCGGCGCGTCCGCGCTGGCGGGCGTGCCCGGCATGATCGCCGGTCCGGTCCGCTCCGCCGGGCAGACGGTCAACCAGTTCGCCTGGGAGGTGGCCTACGTCTTCGGCGCGAACGGGACCCCGGTGGCCGTCCCCGGAGTCAGCGAACCCGATCCGCCTGGAATGGATGGCCGCATCGGTGGGTCGCGGATGAACGCGGTGCCGCTCCCGCAGCCGCCGCTTCCGCAGTCGCCGCCTCCCCATCCGCCGGCCGCGCAGCCCGTCTCCCAGACGGTTCCGCCGCCGCCGGCACCGCCCGCGCAGGGCGGCGCCGCTTCGGCCCAGCCTCCGCTTCCCGTCGCCGTCCGGCCGCCTCCGGCCCTGGCGACGGCCGAGCCGGAGGCCGCTCCGCTCGATCCGAAGCTGTTCGCCGACCTCGTGCTCGACAAGGCGCGGCGGCGGCCGGACGGCTCCTTCTTCGTGCCCAAGCCGTTGCAGCGGCTGTTCGATCTGCGCACGCAGAAGGTGGAAACCGGGGAGGCCGCGCTGTCGGCCCGCCTGCCGGGCCGCATCGTTCCCGATCCCAACGCCCACGGCGACGTCGAGGCCAGCCTCATCGGCCGCATCGAGCCGCCCAAGACCGGCCTGCCGGTGCTGGGCGAGGAGGTCAAGCAGGGCCAGATCCTCGGCTACGTCACGCCCGCCGTCGGCGTTGTCGACCGTACCCAGGTGCGGCGCGAAGTGGCGCGGCTGACCAACGAGATCCGCATCACCGCGGAGAATCTGGAGCTGATGAAACAGTTCTGGTTCGTGCCCTTCCGCGACGGCAAGGTGATCCAGTCGGAAATGCGGCTGGAGGGGCTGCGCCGCGAGCGTGCGGCCCTGTTGCCGATGTTGCAGACGCAGGAGGCGCTGCGCGCCTCGACCGACGGGGTGATCTCGGTCTCCAACGCGATCAACGGGCGCATCGTCCATCCCGGCGAGAAGATCTTCGAGATCGTCAACCCGAACCGCTTGTGGATCGAGGCCATCGCCGCCGATCCCGACGTCGCCAAGACCGCCGCCGCCGTCGACGCCGCCGTGGCGCTGACGCCGGAGGGGCAGGCGCTCGACATCGGTTTCGTCGGCAGCGGTCTTGCCATGCAGCAGCAGGCGGTGCCGCTGATGTTCCGCATCGAGAAGCCCATCGAGGGGCTGCGGGTCGGCCGCCCGGTGACCGTCGCCATCCGAAGCACCCAGAAATCCCGCGCCGGCATCATCATCCCGCATGATTCGGTGGTGGTCGGCGCCAGCGGCCTGGAGGAGGTCTGGGAACATGTGGCGCCGGAGATTTTCGTGCCGCGTACCGTGAAGACCGAGGCCATCGACGGCCGCAGCGTGCTGGTCACCGCCGGGCTGTCGCCCGGCGCGCAGATCGTCACGCGCGGCACGCGGCTTCTGGTTCAACTGCAATGACCGACAGGACAGGGGGGAGGAACGCCATGGCTCGCATCGTTTCCGGCCGCATCCGCCGCTGCGCTCCGCACGCGCTGGCGGCTCTGGCCCTCGTGGCCTCCCTTGTGGCAGCCGATGCCCGGGCGGCCGCGACGGAGGAGCGGGAGGCGCCCCGTGTCGCCGTCTCGGTCGGGCCGGTCGGGGTCGTCCTGATCGCGGCGAACCGGCAGCTCTACGCCTTCCTCGACCGGCTCGGCGACAACGCCCCGGTGGCGGGCGGGCAGGTGACGGTCAAGGGGCCGAAGATCGATCTGACGCTGACCGAGACCGCCCCCGGCCTCTACCGCGCCGGCCCCTTCCTGCCGGCGATCGGCCACACGCCGCTGACCGTCTCGGTCCAGAGTGCGCTCGGCGCCGGCCAGACGGCGGCGGAACTGGTGGTGACGCCGCCGCCCGCGCCGGCCCATTCCGAAGGGCGGTCACGGCCGCTGTGGCTGGCGCTCGGCGCCGCCGCCCTGGCCGGGGTCGCCGGGCTGGCGTGGCGCGGCCGTCGCCGACGGTCCGCGCCATCGGCGATTGCCGGCGCGGTCTGACGGGACGGATCATCCATGTTCCAGGCGCTCGTCGGTTTCTGTCTCCGCCACCGTGTTCCGGTGCTCGTCCTGACCGCGCTCCTGAGTGTCTGGGGCGTCCTGATCGGCCGCGACATGCCGGTGGCGCTGCTGCCGGAGCTGCACCAGCCGGTCGTCACGGTGGTGACCGAGGCCGGCGGCCTGGCGCCCGAGGAGGTCGAGCAGCTCGTCACCTTCCCGCTGGAGACGCTGCTGAACGGCATGCCCGGCGTGTCGCGCGTGCGCAGCGTGTCGAGCCCCGGCTTCTCGCTGATCTACGCCGAGTTCCAGTGGGGAACCGACCCCTACCGCAACCGCCAGCTCGTCGGCGAGCGCATCGCCATGGCGCGCGACCGGCTGCCGGAGGGGCTGACGCCGCAGATGGCCCCGATGTCGTCGGTCGCCGGCCTGATCCTTCAGATCGCGCTGACCACGGAATCCGGCGACCTGATGGCGTTGCGCGAACTGGCCGACTGGACCATCCGCCCCCGGCTGATGGCGGTGGAGGGCGTGTCGCAGGTCTACACGGTGGGCGGCGACGTCCGGCAGTTCCGCTTCACCCCCGACCTGGGCGCGATGCGGACGCTGGACATCAGCATCGCCAAGGTCGAGCAGGCGCTGAACGCCTTCGGCGCCAACAGCAGCGGCGGCTTCAACGACCTGCACAACTCCGAAGTCATCATCCGCAATGTCAGCCGCAGCCGCAGCCTGGAGGACATCCGCAGCCTCGTCGTCGCCTACCGCGAGGACAGGCCGGTGGTGCTGAGCCAGCTCGGCGAGGTCGGCTTCGCGCCGAAGGTGAAGCGCGGCGACGGCGCCTTCAACGGGCGCCCGGCGGTGCTTCTGTCGGTGCTGAAGCATCCCAGCGCCAACACGGTGGACACCGCCGCCGCGGTCGAGGCGCTGATGAAGACGCTGGGGCCCAGCCTGCCGCGCGGGGTGCGGGCCGACCAGATCTCCTACAGCCAGGCGGAACTGGTCACCGACTCCATCGACACCGTCAAGCATGTGCTGCGCGACGCCATCATCATCGTGATCATCGTGCTGGCGGCGTTCCTGATGAACGTGCAGACCACGGTGATCGCCATGCTGTCGATCCCCGTCTCGCTTCTGGTGACGGTCATCACTTTCCATCTGCTCGGCGCCACCATCAACACGATGACGCTGGGCGGCATCGCCATCGGCATCGGCCAGCTCGTCGACGATTCGGTGGTCAACGTCGAGAACATCCTGCGCCGCCTGAGCGAGAACCGGCAGCGCCCGCTGCCGCGCCCGTCGCTGACGGTGATCGCCGACGCCTCGCAGGAGGTGCGGTCGGGCATCGTCTACGCGACGATGATCATCCTGCTGGTCTTCCTGCCGCTGTTCGCCATGCCGGGCGAGCAGGGCCGCCTGTTCGGCCCGCTCGGGCTGGCCTACATCATCTCGATCTTCGCCAGCCTCGTCGTGTCGATGACGCTGACGCCGGTGCTGTGCTCCTATTTCCTGCCGGGGATGAAGTCGCTCGGCGACTCCTACCACGGCAAGCCGGTGCTGGCGATGAAGGCGGCCAACCGCCGAGCGCTCGACTGGGCGCTGGATCACCAGAAGCTGCTGATGGGGGTCGCCGCCGGTCTGGTGGCGCTGGCCGCCCTGTCGATGCCCTTCCTGCCGCGCTCCTTCCTGCCGCCCTTCAACGAGGGGACGCTCTATGTGCAGCTTCTCAACAAGCCGGGCATCTCGCTGAACGATTCGGTGCGCATCGGCCAGATGGCGGAGCGGCTGATCCTCCAGGTGCCGGAGGTGGTCAGCGTCTCGCGGCGGACCGGGCGCAACGAGAACGACGAGGACGCCGATCCGGTCAGCGCCAGCGAATTTCCGGTCCGCATCGCGCTCGGCGAGCGCGGCCGGGCCGAGATCATCGAGGATCTGCGCCACCGCCTGTCGATCCTGCCGGTCGACCTGACCGTCACCCAGTTCCTGACGTCCCGCATGCAGGTCGCCCAGAACGGCGTGCGCGGCGCCATCGTGCTGAAGATCTACGGCGACGACCTGGGCACGCTGCGGGTGCTGGCCGAGACCTTCCACCAGCGCTTCAAGGAGGTCCCCGGTCTGGTCGATCTGATGGTCGAGCAGCAGGTGCGGGTGCCGCAGATCCGCATCACCATGGATTACGCCCGCGCCAAGCTGTTCGGCGTGACCCCCGCGGCGATGACCCAGGCGCTGGAGAGCCTGTCCAACGGGCGGGTGGTGTCGCAGGTGATCGACGACGGCAAGCGCTTCGACGTGCTGATCAAGCTGGCCGACGCCGACCGCTCGATGGAGGCGCTGTCGCAGCTCCGCATGGAGACGCCGGCCGGCTACGTGCCGCTCTCCTCCATCGCGGCGGTGGTCAACACCGACGGTCCCAACCAGATCCTGCGCGAGAACGGGCTGCGCCGCATCGCCGTGACCGCCAACACCGACGGGTCGGACCTGTCGGCTATCGTGGCGAAGATGCGCGCGGCCATCGCGGCGACGCCGCTGCCCCAGGGCTACACCACCAACCTGGAGGGCAGCTTCCGCCAGGAGGAGGACAGCCGGGGAGTCATGGCCGGGCTGGCTCTGCTGTCGGCGGCGATGATCTTCCTGGTGCTGTACCAGCGCTACCGCTCGGTGGTGTTCACCGCCATCGTCATGGGCAACATCCCGCTGGCGCTGATCGGCAGCGTCGCCGCCCTGTGGATGTTCGGCGAGGATCTGAGTCTCGCCGCCATGATCGGCTTCATCGCCGTGGCCGGCGTCGCCGTGCGCAACGGCGTGCTCAAGATCAGCCACTTCATCAACCTCGCCCTGCACGACAACATGCCGGCGGGCCGCGCGCTGGTGGTGCGGGGCTGTGACGAGCGGCTGATGCCGGTGATGATGACGGCCCTGTCGGCCGGGCTGGCGCTGATCCCGCTGCTGATCGTGTCGGACGCGCCGGGCGGGGAAATCCTGCATCCGGTGGCGCTGGTGATTTTCGGCGGGCTGATCAGTTCGACCATGCTGGACACGCTGACCACGCCGGTGCTGTTCTACCGCTTCGGGCAGCCGGCGCTGGAGCGGCTGCTCAGCGAGACCGGCGACCTCGCCGTCGAAACCTACTGACCGCCGCAGGGAAGGGAACGCACGCAGATGGGGCCGTTTTCTCTCACCTCGGCGGTGGTCGCCGCCACGCTGATGGGCAGCGTGGCGCTGGACATCGGCATGAACGCGTTGCAGGACTGGTACGACACCTTCTACGCCGACGCGTTGTGGAGCAGCCGGCCGGTCAATGGCGAACTGGACCGCCAGTTGCTGAAGGAGGAGGCCGAGATCGACCGTCTGATGCGCGAGGCGGATTTTGTGAGCGAGGAAGCGGACGCCCGATGAGCCATTCTGTTCCGTCTCCCCGCTTGCGGGTTGCAACCCTGGCCTTGGCCCTGGCGATCGGACTGGTCGGAACGTCCGGCCCCGTTTCGGCCCAGACGGCTGCGCAGACGGCGCGGCCCGCGGCCGTGCAGCTCCAGCCGGTCTCCGGCGATTACGTGACGGTCGGCCGCACCAACCTGCGCCAGCAGCCGAGCCAGCAGGGCGCCCGCATCGCTCTGATCGAGTCCGGGGTGCGGCTGAAGGTGACGGGCAAGGTCGCCGACGCGCCCTGGTACGCGGTGACGCGCGAGGATGGCCGCAGCGGCTACGTCTTCGCCGATCTGCTGCGGCCGGTCGCCGCCGACCCGCTGCCCCCGGCGCCCTCCCCGGCGGTTCCCGCCGTGCCGCCGCCGGCCGCCGATCCGGTGGGTGAAGCGTTGCGCGAACGGCTCGACAAGATGGATGCGGCGCTGGCCGACATCCGCAAGCGGGTCGAGGAGAGCGCTGCCACGCGGGGCGTCGCGGAGCGGCAACAGGCGTTGGAATCGGCGATCGGCGCCCTGCGCGACGACATCGCCGGCCTGCGCGGCGCCGCCGCCGAGGGTGACAAGCCCGGCGGTTTCATGGACCGGCTGATCGGCCTGCAAGAGCAGATCTCGGCCCAGATCGCCGAGCAGAAGGCTGATCTGGAAAAGCTCGGCAAGCGGCTCGACACCGCCGAGGAATGGCTGAAGCCGGTCAAGGAGTGGAGCGACCGCACGCTCGACGGTCTGCGTCCGGGGCAGGGTTGGGCGGATTGGTTCTGGAGCGGCTATTCCGCGACGTGGTCGTGGCTGACCGAGGGCTGGTGGTGGCAGGAGCCCGCCGGCTCCGCTCCAACCGCTCCCGGCCCCGGTGCAGCCCCGCCGCCGTCCTCCCCGCCGTCTCCCCCGGCGTCGAACGAGCGGCGCACCATCATGGGATGAGCGCCGCCGCCTCCAACCGGAGGCGGAGCTTCTGCACAGCCGGGTCGGGCTGCGGAACCACGGGCCGCGCCTGGGCCGGCGTGGTGGCCCCGCCCGCGTCGCCCGTCGGGAAGGCGGTGGCGATGAAGACGCCCATGGTGCAGCCGGCGCCGAAATAGGTGAGGATCTGGCCGACCACCGGCCCGCCCACGCCGCCGGTTCCGGCCACCCCCGACGCCAGCGCCAGACCCGTCAGCCCCAAACCGACCACGCTGCATCCCATCGCCTGACGCTGGGCGAGCGCCGGTTCGCTCGACAGGGTCGGGAAATCGGCCGGCAGGCCGCTGGCGCCGTTTTCGCCGCCGGTGTTGGCGTGGGCGGGGGACAGGGTGGCGCTTGCCAGAAGTCCCGTCAGCAGCAGGACGGCGAGGGCCGGACGGTCGATGGCGGGGCGGGGCATGGCACGGTCTCCGGAACAGGCTGGAACTGCACCGGGGAACGCAACGAATCGGTTGATCGGTTCCGAACTCTTCCGGATTCACCGATGGGGTGGGCGTCCTACCACGTCGGCGAGCGTCACCGTGCGGCGTGCAGCATGGGGTTCGGTGTGGTGCGTTCGCGCATGGCGGGGGATGGCGCCGAGGTCGCTTCGGCCGGCGCCTTGGTCACGTTGCGGTAGACCCAGCTGTAGCCGGTGGAGGCGGTGGTGAAGGCCAGACCGGCGCCGCAGCCGACCCCGGCGGACAGCGCGACGGCGGACACCGCGACGGAGGTGCCGATCCCGCTGTTGACCAACGGCATCAGCACCAGCCCCGAGGTCAGCCCGCTGACCGTGGCCCCGCTCAGGCAGGAGACGACCGCCCGTTCGGTGAAGCTGTCATCCTGTGCATGCGCGGAACCGGCGCCGAGCGTGGCCGCGGTCAGCGGCAGGGCGAGGGATGCTGCGGACAGGATGCGGCGCATCGGTGCTCCTCCGTTCGGGAAAGGGCAGGGGTGCGAATGGGGCCGGCGGACCCTGACAATCGGAATATACCGGCACTCACGGAGCGGCAAGGGGAAAGCACGGCCGCCGCCGCGTCGCGCTTGCGCCGATGCGGCCGGGCGCCTAGCTTCGCAGCCGGAACGACAACCGGTTTGCGGAGAGCAGGGTCATGAAGGCGCGCGTCACCTGGGTGGACGGCAAGATGTTCGTCGGCGAATCCGGCAGCGGTCACGCGGTGGTGATGGACGGCGCGCCGGAGGCCGGGGGTCGCAATCTGGGCGTCCGCCCTATGGAGATGCTGCTGATCGGCATGGGCGGCTGCTCCTGCTTCGACGTGGTGATGATCCTGGAGAAGGGCCGTCAGGCCATCACCGACTGCGTTGCCGCCATCGAGGCCGAGCGCGCCGACACCGATCCGAAGGTCTTCACCAGGATCCACATGCATTTCACGGTGACCGGCCGCAATCTCGACCCGGCGAAGGTGGAGCGCGCCATCGCCCTGTCGGCCGAGAAATACTGCTCGGCCTCGATCATGCTGGGGCAGACCGCGACGATCACCCATGATTTCGAGGTGGTCGAGGCCCCCTGAGGTGACGCTCCTGTTTTCCGTCATGCCCGTGCTTGGCACGGGCATCCACGGGCGCGCTTCAAGGTTGCGCGTGGATGTCCGGTACAAGGCCGGGCATGACGGATGACGTGAGAAAGCGGTTGCTTCGCACGGTTTTCAGCCGTGCAGCAGCTTCAGTCCGGCGATTCCGCCGATGATGGCGGCGATGCAGAGCAGGCGCGCCGCACCCGCCGGTTCGCCGAACAGCGCCATGCCGAGGATGGCGGTGCCGACCGTGCCGATCCCGGTCCATACGGCGTAGGCGGTGCCGAGCGGCAGCGTCTTCAGGGCGATGCCGAGCAGGCCGATGCTGCCCAGCATGGCCGCCGCGGTCCAGACGCTGGGCCACAGGCGGGTGAAGCCTTCGGTGTGCTTGAGGCCGATGGCCCAGCCGATTTCCAGCAGGCCGGCCAACGCAAGTACGATCCACGCCATGACGGCGCCTCCTTCTGGTCGGAAGGCAGGGCCGTCCCCGCGCGTGTTCTCCCCTTTGGGCGGCGGGGTCGTCCCCGCCGGGGTCGCTTCCTATATGGTCGGGATGGTCCTTCGGTCAAGCCGCGCGCGAGCGGTTGCATCCCCGGTGCCGCCCGTGCAGGATGGGGTTCCTGAATGGTTCCCCCTCCGCCGGTGGCCGAGGGGCTTTCGATGTTGAGAGACGATGACCGAGCACGCTGACCAGACGGCGCCATCCGCCGTGAAATCCACCGGCGAATCCATCGACGACCGCCGCAAGCGGCTGCGCTTCCGTTCCTGGCATCGCGGCATGCGCGAGATGGATCTGCTGATCGGCAGCTTCGCCGACGCCCATGTCGGCGGCTTCGACAGTGGCATGCTCGACCGTTACGAGGCTCTGCTGGAACTGAGCGATCCCGATCTCTACAACTGGATGTCCGGGCGCGAGCCGGTGCCGGCCGAGCATGACAACGACGTCATGCGGCTGTTGACCGCGTTCCGCTACACCCCGCGCCAGGGTTCCTGACGCTCCGGGGCGCCCGTCCCACCCGTTCGCGAAGGCATGTCCCTTGGTCAGTTTCGATCTCCAGCCCGGCCGCGCCGGCCGTCTCCTGATCGGCGGCGCGCCGGAAGGGCAGGACGCCCGCGTCCTCGCCGAGCTTGCGAAGAAAGCCGGGGCCTACGGGCTGCTGCACGTTGCGCTCGACGACACGCGTGCCGCCCTGCTGGCCGAGGCGCTGGCCTTCTTCGCGCCGGGGCTGGAGGTGCTGACCCTTCCGGCCTGGGACTGCCTGCCCTACGACCGCGTGTCGCCCAACGGCGGCATCGTCGCCAAGCGCATCGACGCGCTGACCCGGCTGATCGCCCGGCAGGCGGCGGCCGGCCACCGAGACGGGCTGGCGCCGCTGCTGGTGCTGACCACGGTCAACGCGGCGGTGCAGAAGGTGCCGCCCCGCTCGGCCTTCAAGGACGCGACCTTCCAGGCCAAGTTGCGCGACCGCATCGACCTGGAGAAGCTCCAGCGCTACCTCGCCGGCAACGGCTACACCCGCGCCCAGACGGTGCGCGAGCCGGGCGAGTTCGCCATCCGCGGCGGCATCGTCGACCTGTTCCCACCCGGCACCGACGAGCCGCTGCGCCTCGACCTGTTCGGCGACGAGCTGGAGGGGGTGCGCGCCTTCGACCCGATGAGCCAGCGCACCACCGAGAAGCGCGACAAGGTCGAGCTGAAGCCGATGTCGGAGGTCTTCCTCGACGAGGCCGGGATCGCCCGCTTCCGTTCCGGCTACCGCGAGCTGTTCGGCGCGGTCACCAATGACGATCCGCTCTACGAGGCGATCTCCGCCGGCCGTTCCTACGGCGGGATGGAGCATTGGCTGCCGCTGTTCCATGAGAGCATGGACACGATCTTCGATTACCTGCCGCGCGGCATCGTCAGCCTCGACCATCAGGCGCTGGAGGCGCGCGACGCCCGCCTTGCCCAGATCGAGGATTTCCACGCCTCGCGCGACGGCATGATGGCGATCGAGAAACGGACGGGCGCGCCGGTCTACAAGCCGGTGCCGGTCCGCTCGCTGTTCCTCGATTCCGGAAGCTGGGACGTGCTGCTGAGCCAGCGCGCGGTGGCGCAGTTGCAGGTCTTCGCCACGCCCCCCGGCATCAAGGGCACGGTGGACGCCGGCGGCAAGCGCGGCCACGACTTCGCCGAGGAGCGCAACCGTCCCGACGTCAACGTCTTCGACGCGGTGAAGGACCATATCCGGGCGCTGCGGGCGGACGGGCGGCGGGTGCTGGTCGCCGGCTATTCGGCCGGCTCGCGCGACCGCCTGTCCAACGTGCTGGCCGACCACGGCATTCCGGGGCTGGAGCCGGCCGACAGCATGGAGGACGTCCGCCGCTTCGACCGTGGCGTGATCGGCACCATCGTGCTGGGGATGGAGCACGGCTTCGCCGCGGCCGATCTGGCGGTGATCACCGAGCAGGACATCCTCGGCGACCGCCTCGTCCGTCCGGCCAAGAAGAAGCGCAAGGCCGCCAACTTCATCGCCGAGCATTCGGCGCTGCACGAGGGCGACGTCGTCGTCCACATGGACCACGGCATCGGCCGTTACGACGGGCTGGAGACTCTGGAGGTCACCGGCGCGCCGCACGACTGCCTGCGCATCGTCTACGAGGGCGGCGACAAGCTCTACGTCCCGGTCGAGAACATCGAGGTCCTGTCGCGCTACGGCTCGGAGGACGCCAACGTCCAGCTCGACAAGCTGGGCGGCGCCGGCTGGCAGGGCCGCAAGGCGCGGGTCAAGAAGCGCCTGAAGGACATGGCGGAAGCCCTGCTGAAGATCGCCGCCGAGCGCATGCTGAAGAAGGCCGACCCGGTGCTGACCCCGGAGGGCGTCTACCAGGAGTTCGCCGCGCGCTTCCCCTATCCCGAAACCGACGACCAGCTCAAGGCGATCGAGGACATCTTCACCGATCTCGGCAGCGGCCGGCCGATGGACCGTCTGGTTTGCGGCGACGTCGGCTTCGGTAAGACCGAGGTCGCGCTGCGCGCCGCCTTCATGGTGGCGATGAGCGGCAAGCAGGTCGCCGTCGTGGTGCCGACGACGCTGCTGGCGCGCCAGCATTTCAAAACCTTCGCGACACGCTTCGCCGGGCTGCCGGTGCGGGTGGTGCAGCTCTCCCGCATGGTGACGGCGCGCGAGCAGACGCTGGTCAAGAAGGAACTGGCCGAGGGCACCGCCGACATCGTCGTCGGCACCCACGCGCTGCTGGCTAAGACGCTCGACTTCAAGCAGCTCGGCATGGTCATCGTCGACGAGGAGCAGCATTTCGGTGTCAAGCAGAAGGAGCGCCTGAAGGAGCTGCGCGCCGACATCCACGTCCTGACCCTGACCGCGACGCCGATCCCGCGCACGCTCCAGATGGCGCTGTCGGGCGTGCGCGAGCTGTCGCTGATCGCCACGCCGCCGGTCGACCGTCTGGCGGTGCGGACCTTCGTGCTGCCCTATGACGGGGTGGTGATCCGCGAAGCGATCCTGCGCGAGCATTACCGGGGCGGCCAGACCTTCTACGTCTGCCCGCGCGTCGAGGATCTGGCGAAGGTCGCCGAGCGGGTGAAGGAGCTGGTACCCGAGGTCAAGATGGTCATGGCCCACGGCCAGATGGCGGCCAGCGAGCTGGAAGACGTGATGACCGCTTTTGACGAGGGCAAGTTCGACCTTCTGCTCGCCACCAACATCATCGAGAGCGGGCTGGACATCCCCAACGCCAACACGCTGATCGTCCACCGCGCCGACCTGTTCGGTCTGGCGCAGCTCTACCAGATCCGCGGGCGCGTCGGCCGTTCGAAGAAGCGCGGCTACGCCTATCTGACCTACGCCGCCAACAAGCCCCTGAGTTCCACGGCGCAGCAGCGCCTGCACGTCATCGAGACGCTCGACAGCCTGGGGGCCGGCTTCCAGCTCGCCAGCCACGACATGGACATCCGCGGCGCCGGCAATTTGCTGGGCGAGGAGCAGTCGGGGCAGGTGCGCGAGGTCGGCGTCGAGCTGTACCAGCAGATGCTGGAGGAGGCGGTCGCCAACGCGCGGGCCTCCATGCAGGAGGGCGCCATCGCGGCGGCCGCCGCGCAGGAGTGGGTGCCGCAGATCAACCTCGGCACGCCGGTGCTGATCCCGGAAAGCTACGTGCCCGACCTGACGGTGCGGCTGTCGCTCTACCGGCGCATTGCTGATCTGGTCGACCGCGCCGAGGTCGATGGCTTCGCCGCCGAGTTGATCGACCGCTTCGGCAAGCTGCCGGAGGAGGTCGACAATCTGCTCGACGTCGTCACCATCAAGCGGCTGTGCAAGCAGGCCAACGTCGAGCGGGTCGACGCCGGGCCGAAAGGGCTGGTGCTGACCTTCCACGACAACGTCTTCGCCGAACCGGCCAAGCTGCTGACCTACATCGCCGGCCACCTGACGCTGATGAAGCTGCGGCCCGATCACAAGCTGGTCTACAGCCGCGAATGGCCCGACCCGCAGGCCCGTGTGCGCAGCGTCCAGAAGCTGGTCAGGGATCTGGCCGAGATGGCGGCCGGCGGCGGCGTCCCGCGCGCCGACACGCCGCCCCCGCCGCCTCCACCCCCGCCGCCGCGCCCGACCGCGCTGAAGGCGGGCTCGCGCTTCGGCCGCCATCTGCCGGGGCGGCGATAGGATGATCGTTCCGGTTCGGGCCGCGATGCCCCCGCCCCGCCCGGCGGGGGAAGGTTAGGGTGGGCGGCCGTGTGCCGATGGAGGCCCGTCTGTCCATCGCCGCCCGTCTTGCCCGAGGCGACCGCCGGGTCGAGGGCGACGCCCCCTCCGTCGCGGCGGACGTCGCGGCCAATCCGGCCAAGCTGCCGGAACTGTTCGCCTGCCTGTTCGACGGTGATCCCAGCGTGCGCATGCGCGCGGCGGATTCGCTGGAGCGGATGTCGCGCGGCAACGGGGCATGGCTCGATCCCTACACCGAATCCCTGCTGACCGACGCCGTCGCCATCGAGCAGGCCGAGGTGCGCTGGCACATCGCGCGGATCCTGCCGCGCCTGACGCTGGACGGCGGGCAGCGCCACCGCGCCGCCATCCTGCTGGCCGGCTGGTTCGAGAACAGCCCGAGCCGCATCGTCCAGACCAGCGCCTTGCAGGCGGTCGTCGATCTCGCCGACCAGGACGGCGACCTGCGCGCGACCGCGGCGGAGATGCTGGGCTGCGCGCTGCGGTCGGATGTGCCGTCGCTGGCCGCCCGTGCCCAACGCATTCTGAAGCCCTTCGAGGTGGACGAGGCGACGTTGACCGCCGCGCTGGCGCCGCGCGACCACAGCGGGCTGACCCTCTCGGTGCTGCCCGGCCGGCTGGCGGTGGCGCAGGTGCCGCCGGGGCAAGGGCTGCCTTCCTGGCTCGACTGGAGCGAGCCGCTGGTCGGGGCGACGCGGACGGGGGAGGGGCTGTCGATCCTTTGCCGCGAGGACCGCGTTCCCGAGGGGGTGAAGGCCGAGCGCGGCTGGCGGGCCTTCAAGGTCGAAGGCCCGCTCGACGTCTCGCTGTTCGGCGTCCTGGCGCGCATCGCCGTGCCGCTTGCGCAGGCGCATGTGCCGATCCTCGCGATGTCGACCTATGGCACCGATTATGTGCTGGTGCGCGCCGACGACCTCGACAAGGCGGCCGAGGTTCTGGCTCTGAGCTGCACGGTGCTGCGCGACGACGGCTGAGGGGCGGCCGGGGGGATGCCGTCAGCGGGAAAGGGTGGTGGCGCCGGTCCAGTTGGTCGGCTCCAGCCCCGTTCGCGGCGGGTACGGGTTGCCCGTGGCGGTGCCGCTGCCCATGGAGATCATGCGGTCGGTGCTGTCGGTCATCGGCAGGGCGGCGAACTGGGTGGGCGTCATGCCGACGAGGATCACCGCCTGCCGGTTGGGGGCGTAGCGCAGATCGGCGGTGTTGACCGTGGTCTTGCGCGCGGTCGGGTACATCGGCGAGCCCGTGCCGACGATGACCTGCTGGATCCGGTTGTCCGGAGTCACCACGAGATCGTCGACGCTGCCCAGCGTGCGCGTCCCGTCGGCCGACTGCACGCTCAGCCCGACCAGTTGCAGGGGCGACAGGGTGGAGACGTCCTGCGCCGTCGTCGCCGGGCCGGTCTGGGCGCAGGCGCCCAGCGCCAGCACCGCGCCGGCCGACACAAGGGTGAGGACGGAGCGTTTCGGGGAACGGTTCATGGGATCAGGCCTCGCTGCTGGTGGCGCGCGGATTGGGGGTCCGCTTGGACTAGGCAACAGCGGAGGCTGGAGGTTGGCCGTGCCACTCCGAAGGAGGACTCCCAAAGAGAGGTGGGGGGGCGGAGGATGGGCCATCGCCGTCCGCCTCCCGCCGTCAGATTGTCTTTGGACTACACGAAGAAGAAGTCATGCCCGGCGGATAAGCCGGTTTGGTCCACGGTCAGATGCGAGCCGTCGTAGAAGGAGAAGATGGTCGAGCTTCCAGATGTCGTCATGGTCATCTGCGACGCGGTGTAGCCGCTGAACTCGATCCGGTCGATCCCCTTCTCGAAATACTGGATCTGGTCGTGGCCGAAGCCGCCGACCGCCTGCTCCATGATGAAGCAGTCGAGCGTGCCGTCCATGTAGCTGACCATCGTGTCGTTGCCGGTGCCGGGCTGGAACACGTCGCTGCCGTCGTCGCGCAGCGTGTCGATCAGGTAGTCGTCGCCGGCGCCGCCGATCATGGTGTCGTTGCCGCGGCCGCCCTTGATGGTGTCGTTCATGATGCCGCCGTCGAGCCAGTCGTTGCCCGCCCCGCCGAACAGCTGGTCGTTGCCCTGGTCGCCCCACATCATGTCGTCGCCGGCTTCGTTGCCGTAGGGGTCGCCCAGCCAGTCGTTGCCGTCGCCGCCGTGCAGCGAGTCGTTGCCGAGGCCGCCGATCAGCGAATCGTTGCCGCGCTCGCCATACATCAGATCGTTGCCGGCACCGCCATCGAGTCGGTCATGACCATCCATTCCGTGGATGAGGTCGCCGTTCGCCGTGCCGGTGATGGTGTCGTTGGTGGCTTTTCCCCAGAAGGTCGACATAGCGCGTCTCCTCGATTGCGTTAACGGAATATTAACCGCAATCGAGGGGGAGAGCGAAATAGGAAAAGGAGGCAATACTCTCGGCATTTGAGTAATATCACATATCAACCCATTTTTAATGATCTGTGATATTAAAGTGGTTCTGAATTCGAAATTATTTCTCTTGAGAAATAGGCTATCTGTGATTTTTCTGTGACATCAATACTTGTTCATGGCGAGGTTTGTTTTGGAATTCGCCCCTCCCCAGCGTTCGTCAGGGAGGGGCGGGGTGCGTCTCACGCGGTGGTCGGGTTCGGCATGCCGGGCATTGGCTCGTCGGCCGGCGGCGGCATTTCCGGGGGGACATCCGGGTTGGGCGGCACCGGATAGGGCTCGGGGGTTGTCGGCCGATCGGGCTGCGGCGTGGACGGGGTGGCCGGCGCCGGAATCTCGCCGGGGGTGGCCGGCTTCTGCGGATCGGGCATGGGCTGTCTCTCCTTGGCTCTGGCTATGGCTCTGGCTCTGGTCGGCTCGGTTCTGGCGGGGCTGGCGGTCGTCCAACGCGATCGCCGGAGCCGTTCACTCGGCGGAACGTTCGATCGCCCGCCCGCCGGCCTTGATGTCCTGCCCGGCCCCCTCCACGGTGTTGCAGCCCGTGAGCAGGGCCGCGAAGGCGACGACGAAGCTGATGAGCACCACCTCACGCACGGGAAGCTGAATCGCACGGGTCGTTGCACGGGGCATGGTCGTCTCCTTTGCGAGCGGATGGGGCGGCAGGGGGTTCGTCTGTTCAACGGCGCGCGGACGGGCTTGGTTCCACGGCGCCATGCGTGGCGCGCAACCGTCCATTCGGTGCGGCTCAGCGCTCTTGACGCGGTACGCCGGGCGGTCAAGATGACCGGCTTTTCGACAGTCTGCCCAGTTTTCGATCACCGCCCGTTCAGCCGCCACCCGTCAACAGACCGCGTGTGACCATCATGACCTCCATCGCCCTGTCCCAGTCCGAACGCCTGCGCGGCCATGTTGGCGAACTGCTGCGGCTGGCGGCCCCGGTGATCGTTTCGCGCGCCGGGCTGATGGTGATGATGGCGGTCGACACCGCGATCGTCGGCCGCTACGCCGCGCAGGAACTGGCCTATTACGGGTTGGCGCACCTGCCGGCCAACATCATGGTCGGCACCGGGGTCGGGCTGCTGATGGGCACGGTGATGATCACCGCCCACGCGCTGGGCGCCGGGAACGAGGCGGAGTGCGGGCGGACCTGGCGCCGCTCGATTCCCTACGCCCTGCTGCTGGGCGTGCTCTTCGCGCTGATCTCGCTGCTGGGGGCGCCGCTGTTCCGGCTGGGCGGCCAGACCGAGGATCTGGCGCGGGGCGGCGGGGCCGTGCTCGCCGTGCTCGGGCTCGGCTCGCCGGGCATGATGCTCTACATCACCACCGGCTTCTTCCTGGAGGGCATCAAGCGTCCAATCCCCGGCATGGTGGCGATGGTGCTGGGCAACATCGTCAACGGGCTGCTGGCCTGGGCGCTGGTCTGGGGGCATCTCGGCTTTCCCGCCATGGGAGCGGTCGGGTCGGCCTGGGCGACGACGGCCGTGCGCTGGGCGATGGGGATCGGGCTGGTCGCCTACGCCTGGTGGATGAGCGACCACGCCCGCTGGCACGTCCGCGTTCCGGTGAAGGACTGGTGGTCGGGCGCGGCGAAACAGCGTCATCTCGGCTACGCCGCCGGGACCAGCATCGGCGTCGAGAGCGGCGCCTTCGCGGCGCTCGGGCTGTTCGCCGGCATGATCTCGCCGCTGGCGCTCGGCGCCTACACGGTCGGGCTGAACCTGATCGCGCTGCCCTTCATGGCGGCGGTCGGGCTGGCCTCGGCGACGGCGGTGCGGGTCGGCGTCGCCTACGGGCAGGGCGACCGCCGCGACATGGCGATGGCCGGCTGGACCGGTCTGGCCGTCACCAGCGCCATTCTGGCGGTGGTTGGCGTGCTCTACCGGCTGCTGCCCGAGACCATCGGCGCCATCTACACCACCGACGAGAATCTGCTGGCCGCCGTGGCGCCGCTGATCGCCTTCGGCGCCTGGATCCTGATCGCCGACGGCGGGCAGACGGTGATGGCCAACGCGCTGCGTGGCCGTCACGACGCCTGGGTGCCGACGGCGCTGCATTTCGTGTCCTACGCCGTGGTGATGATTCCCGTGTCCGCCCTGCTCGTGTTCGGGCTGGATCGGGGCGCGCGCGGGCTTTTCGAGGGCATTTTGATCGCCAGTGTGGTATCCGTCAGCGTTCTTTCGCTGCGCTTCGCGCATCTGAGCCGCCGTTGACCGGCCGGGGTGCTCCCCGGCGCCGGAAAACGGCCCCAGGCGTTGTGTGCATATGCGAAAGCTGGTATATTTCCAGCTGTTAACCTTCGGCCCGCAGGGCCAGCGCCACCGCGGTCCCGCGGCGGCGCCGACCGAAGAATGAGTGTCCCTGCTTGAGCAACGCGCCCCTTCCTCCCGCCTCCGACATCGCGCCGATCAACATCGAAGACGAGATGCGGAAATCGTATCTCGACTACGCGATGAGCGTGATCGTGAGCCGCGCTTTGCCCGACGTCCGCGACGGGCTGAAGCCGGTGCATCGGCGCATCCTCTACGCGATGAAGGAGGGCGGGTACGACTCGACCAAGCCCTACAAGAAGTCGGCGCGCATCGTCGGCGACGTGATGGGTAAATACCACCCGCACGGCGACAGCGCGATCTACGACGCCATGGTCCGCATGGCGCAGGACTTCTCCATGCGGCTGCCGCTGATCGACGGCCAGGGCAATTTCGGCTCGATGGACGGCGACCCGGCGGCGGCGATGCGCTACACCGAGGCGCGGCTCGCCAAGTCGGCCGAGGCTCTGCTCGACGACATCGACAAGGACACCATCGACTTCCAGGCGAGCTATGACGATTCGGGCCGCGAGCCGACCGTCGTCCCGGCGCGCTTCCCCAACATCCTGGTCAACGGCGCCGGCGGCATCGCCGTCGGCATGGCGACCAACATCCCGCCCCACAATCTGGGCGAGGTGATCGACGCCTGCTGCGCCTACATCGACGACAACGACATCACGCTCGACGAGCTGATGGAGCATGTGCCCGGTCCCGACTTCCCGACGGGCGGCCTGATCCTCGGCCGTTCGGGCAGCCGTTCGGGCTTGCAGACCGGGCGTGGTTCGGTCGTGCTGCGCGCGAAGACCGACATCGAGGAGATCCGCAAGGACCGCTTCGCCATCGTCGCCACCGAGATTCCCTACCAGGTCAACAAGGCCAAGCTGATGGAGCGCATCGGCGAGGTCGTCAACGACAAGACCATCGAGGGCATCGCCGACCTGCGCGACGAATCCGACCGCGACGGCGTGCGCGTGGTGGTCGAGCTGAAGCGCGACGCGGTGCCCGAGGTGGTGCTGGCCCAGCTCTTCCGCCACACCCAGCTCCAGACCTCGTTCGGCGTCAACATGCTGGCGCTGCGCGGCGGGCGCCCCGAGCTGCTGAACCTCAAGCAGATCATCGAGGCCTTCGTCCAGTTCCGCGAGCAGGTCATCACCCGGCGGACCGAGTTCCTGCTGGGCAAGGCGCGCGAGCGGGCGCACACCTTGGTCGGCCTCGCCGTCGCCGTCGCCAACCTCGACGCGATGATCCAGCTCATCCGCAGCGCCCCCGATCCGGTGTGGGCGCGCGAATCCATCATGGAGCGCGAGTGGCCGGTGCACGACGTCGGCCCGCTGATCGAGCTGATCGACGAGCCGGGCCGCGGCGTCAGCCCGCAGGGCACCTACCGCCTGTCGGACCAGCAGGCCCGCGCCATCCTCGACCTGCGCCTGCACCGGCTGACCGGTCTGGAGCGCGACAAGATCGGCGCCGAGCTGACGGACGTCACCGACCAGATCGCCGATTTCCTGGCGACGCTCGCCAACCGGCCGAAGCTGCTGGGCATCCTGCGCGACGAACTCGTCGAGATGAAGGAGCGCTTCGGCAACCCGCGCCGCACCGAGATCCAGGAGCTGGAGTTCGAGGCCGACATCGAGGACCTGATCCAGCGCGAGGACATGGTCGTCACCGTCAGCCAGTCGGGCTACGTGAAGCGGGTGCCGCTCTCGACCTACCGGTCGCAGAAGCGCGGCGGCAAGGGCCGCGCCGGCATGTCGATGAAGGCGGAGGACGCGGTCAGCGACCTGTTCGTCGCCAACACCCACACGCCGCTGCTGCTCTTCTCGAACCGCGGCATGGTCTACAAGCTGAAGGTCTACCGGCTGCCGCTCGGCAACCCGCAGGCGCGCGGCAAGGCCTTCGTGAATCTGCTGCCGCTGATCGACGGCGAGACCATCACCACCGTGCTGCCGCTGCCCGAGGACGAGGCGACCTGGGCCGATCTGCACGTCGTCTTCGCGACGTCGAAGGGCAACGTGCGGCGCAACCGCATGTCCGACTTCGCCAACATCCGCTCCAACGGCCTGATCGCCATGAAGCTGGAGGAGGAGGGCGAGCGCTTGATCGCGGTGCGCACCTGCTCCGAGACCGACGACGTGCTGCTGGCGACCAGCGGCGGCAAATGCATCCGCTTCCAGGTCGACGACGTGCGTGTCTTCGCCGGCCGCACCTCGACCGGCGTGCGCGGCATCAAGCTGGCCGATGGCGACGAGGTCGTGTCCATGTCGATGCTCGACCATGTCGAGGCGTCGGCGGAGGAGCGCGCCGCCTTCTTCAAGATGCGCCGCGAGGAAGGCGTCGAGATGGAGGGCGAGGCGGCCCCCGAGGCCGAGGAGGTTTCGGCCGAGGCGGTCACCCTGTCGCCGGAGCGCTATGAGGAGTTGAAGCGGCGCGAGCAGTACATCCTGACCGTGTCGGACAAGGGGTACGGCAAGCGCTCCTCCTCCTACGAATACCGGGTGGCCGGCCGTGGCGGCCAGGGCATCTGGAACATGGAGATGGGCGAGCGCAACGGCTCGATCGTCGCCACCTTCCCGGTGGAGGCGAGCCATCAGGTGATGATGGTGACCAACGGCGGCCAAGTGATCCGCATGCCGCTGCACGACGTGCGGGTGGCGGGCCGAAAGACGCTGGGCGTCACGCTGTTCCGCGTGGGGGCGGAGGAGCGGGTGGTGTCTGTGGCCTCCATCGCCGAGGACGAGGCGGAGAACGGGCAGGGCGGCGAGACCGAAGCGTCGGTGGACGGCGCTCCGGATGGTCAGACGGACGGCGCCGGCGGTTTTGCCGGCGGGTCGAACGAGTAACGGCAGGGCGGAGAGGGGAACTCCCATGGTGAGCAGCGTGTCCGAGACCAGCGGCAAGCGTCGGGTCGGTGTCTATCCCGGCACCTTCGACCCGATCACCAACGGCCACATGGACATCATCCAGCGGGCGGCCCGTCAGGTCGATCACCTGATCATCGGCGTCGCCCGCAACGCCGGCAAGGGCCCCCTCTACTCGACCGACGAGCGGGTGGAGATGGTGCGGGAGGATGTGGCGGGGCTGAACAACGGCGCCAGCATCGAGGTTCGCGCCTTCGACACGCTGCTGATGCATTTCGCCATCGAGATGAACGCCAGCGTCATAATCCGCGGCCTGCGCGCCGTCTCGGACTTCGAGTACGAGTTCCAGATGGCGGGGATGAACGCGCGGCTGAATCCGAAGGTCGAGACGATCTTCCTGATGTCGTCGGAAAAGCACCAATTCATCTCGTCGCGCTTCGTGAAGGAGATCGGGCGCCTGGGCGGCGACATCCGCCATTTCGTCTCGCCACGCGTCGCCGAGCGTCTGACCCAGCGTTTCGCCCTGGATGCCGGGGGTGACGGCGAGACCAGCAAGGTCCAGACCCTGTCGTGAGGCTGTTCGGGCGGTTTGCCGGAGCGCGCTGATTTCTTGAATGCCATCGTGAACACGATGGTTGACCTTCCCGGCGCGTCTCCCTATGGTGCGCCCACCCGAGCGGGAGGCCGGTTTTCTTCCGGTTTTCCCGTCTCGCATGAGTTCCGATCCGGTAGCTCAGTTGGTAGAGCACGTGACTTTTAATCATGTGGCCGTGGGTTCGAATCCCACCCGGATCACCAAAAACAGCTTGAATATCAAGTGGTTAGACGAAGGCCCCGAGCGATCTGCCGGGGCCTTTGCTTTTGTGTCCGCACGATGTCCGCATTTCGGACAAGGCGTGTCCGTGCCATTGCGATGCAATGGACCACGGCAGGCGCTATCCTCCGGCTGTCCTTGTGATTCGGAGGGGAGTGGGGAATGGACGATCCATCGGGCGGATGGGCCAAAGCGGTGAAGGCGTCCGCCGAGCTTGGCGGAAAGGTGGTGGACGCAGCTCGCGACCTGGGGAGCTTCATTGCCGGGCCGGCGACTGAGGTGGTGGGGATGGTCCAGGACCAGCTCAAGGTCGCGCGGTTCGAGCGTCGGATCCGGCTAATGGATCGCGTCGATGCGCTCATGAAGGAGCGGGGCATGTCCGGGCCAACTCGACAGCTTCCCCTGGCGGTTGGGCTGCCGCTTCTCTCTTACGCCGCAGTTGAGGAGGACGACAATCTCCAGGACCGATGGGCGACCTTGCTGACGAACGCGGCGGATGCCGCCAGCGGAACCGAGATGCGGCGTGCGTTCGTGTCCATACTCGCCGACATGACGGCCCTTGATGTGAAGTGCCTCGTGGCTATCGCAACGGCTCCGAACGCGGGGAACGGCACCGTCCTGACGGGCAAGTTGCCTGAGTGCGTTGAGATCGACGAACAGAGCGAAGCGGACGCGGCTATGCCGACAAAGGACGTGGCTGTGTCCCTCGGGAATCTCTACCGGCTGGGGTGCATCACGCTCGGTATGACCTGGGGCGGCTGGATGCATCCGGCGACCGCCGCGATCACACCGCTCGGCCTTGCCTTCGTGCAGGCCTGCACCGCCCAACAGCGCGAGACAAACTCGTAGCGGCGTGGAGGGCTCCCACCCTCGATCAACTTATCGCGTTACGCAACAAAACCCCTTGCTGTTATCGTTGCGTAACGCTATTTTCGTTGCGTAACGAAAAGAGGGCTTGATGCAAGCTAGACCGAGGCAGCTTGAACAACCGCTCTCCGGTGCGGAGCGCGCCCGAATTCATCGTCAACGCAAAGCGAATCGGGAACGCCACACGGCGGAGCTGATTGCCGAACTGCTGGCCGCTGTGCCGGAAGACGTGGCGGTCCGGCTGACCGCCGACGAGCGCTACAAAGAGATCATCACCGCAGCGCTGCTGCGCTGATTGAGCGCTGTCGCCTGCGACTTTCTTACACAGTTTGAGTTGTTTCGTTCAAATCCATGCTCCCGATATGGTAGGAATTTCAGGAGAAACACTTGCATTTATAAGGGAAAGTCCAATGGCTTATGCGTGCGGTCATTGCGGAACTCAGGTTGTTCAACGTGTTTGTCCAGGCTGCGGAGCAATAAAAGTTCATGGGATGACTGTAAGTGAGCAAAAACAATGGGGCGTCGTAGGCGCTGTTGCTGGTTTTGGGTTAATTAGCTTTATTGCCGATAAAATTCATGTCGATCTTTCTCTAACTGGACTCCTCGTATCTGCGGGTACGGGAGCTGGTATTGCTTTAGTAATCGGTGCGTATATGTACAGAAACTCCGTGAGGTTCATACGGCGGGAGCCGCCTCTATAATAAGTGTGTGCTTTTTCCGAGATACACCGGATGGTGGGCATCAGCAACCCGCCTCCCACTAATGTCGTACCGTTCCCGGCTGATCGCGCGGCAGGCTGAAGGGGAGACTGGCCGCACCCCGGATATATCATTCATCCGGCGGGGCGTTGAACCGGATACCGGGGCCACCTTCGCCTTGATACGGGCCAGCGGGGACGAACACGATCCCAGCCGCTTCAAGGGCCGCGCGGATCGTTTCCAGAGTCCTTGGATAGATGCTCTCCCCGCGCTCTAGCCGAGTGATGGTTCCAGGGGCCACTTCTGCCAAGGCTGCCAAATCTCGAACTCCAAGGCCAAGCCCGGCACGAGCCATCTTGCATTGTTCCGGTGTCATCACAAACCTTATCACAGTGTGTCAAAGTTTCTATTGACTGTAATAGTCGGCGTTTGACACACTGTATCAATCTTGGCCCTGGAGGACAAGGCGACCGAATCGGGAGTTCGCACCTCCCGGTTCGGCCTAACCACAACCCGAGCTGTAGAGGAGCTACGGACCATGGCTGGTTCCGAGAATACCACGACTTTGCCCGGCTGCATCAACGGACTGCCCAAGCGCGGCACCCGGCCGGGCGCCCATCCCGACGCCGAACTGCTGTTCGCCTGGGACGCCTTCACCGACGCCGTGACGGCCTACCAGTGCGCCCCGGATGGCGAAGAAAGGCTCTACGAGGATATTGCTTTCAACATTGGTCTGCGCATCGAGGAATTCTGCCCGAAAACCATGGACGGGATGGCGCGCCAGCTCCGCTATTTGTTGACCAAGTACATCGACTGCGAAGACGCCTGGGAAGTCATCGTCTTCGGGAGCGACATGACGCCGGACCTGAAGGAGATCCTGGACAATGTTCATCACGCCGGAATGCTGTGGCGCATGATCGAATCAATTGACGGTCCGGCCGAACGTATCGCCCGCGCGGCGATGGGGCGGACCGGCGGATCGACCCTCATTCCGGGGCTGGGCGTGACCTTCTCCGCCGCCAGCGCCAAGGTGTTCGCCCTGCTGGGCGATTACCAAGCCGCCGTCAAAGACGGCGCCGACGATCCGCTGGATCATTTGGTGGTGGAAGCGTGCGAGATCCGGCGCGTGGTATTCACCACGCTGCCCCGGACCCCGGCCGATGCGCTGGCCGTGCTGAACCTGCTGGTGGACGGCGTCACCGGCCTGACCGATGGCAATTGGGTGGAGGCGCAAGAAGCCGCCGTGACCCTGCTGCGTGACTTCATGGTACGGCAGGTCGCCCCCGAACAGCGGGTGTAGACGTAGCGATTGGTCGGTGCCGCGGGCTTTCGTGCCTGCTGGCCGGTTCTCGGCACCGACTTTCTATTCAGCCTATCGGCGCTTTGCGTTCCAGGCGTCACGCCGCCGCTTCCGATCCGCTTCCTCCACATCTTGCTCGTAGGTTTCGATCACATAGCCGGACAACAGGTCCACTGCTTCGTCGAGGCGGCGGCGGTCCCATAGCTTACTGCCGCCATAGGTAATAGGACTAGGCCACATCCCATCCTCCATGCCCCGGCTAAAGCCATTGATGGTCAAGCCCAGGTAGGAGGCAGCCTGCGCACGTGTCAAAAGACGCGGCCAGTTTGGCAGACCGGCCATATCGGGATCGCGGGCCATTGGGGTCTTCATCAGTGCCCGGAGTTCCTTGGTCGGTCAATCTTCGACGTACTGGCATCGGTGTCCGGTGTGGATCCGATAATGTTGCAAGATGGTAGAGCCTTCGGCGTAGTTTGGTCGGGGGCCTTCCAACTCTATCGGGCCAAATTACTCTCTATGGATTCGGTCAGTTAGATAATATAAAGCAAGCATTGTTGTAACTAAGAGGTGTCCTATCCCCCCAGAGAATAGCGCAATGAAAATATTTTTGATAAGTATGTATGAGTGTGGCTCAACCACTTGCTTTAGAGAGGGGGATGATATCTTGACAATGGTTATTGTAACGAAAAGTATAAGGCTAAGGAAAGAAAGATATCCAAAAAGATGGCACAAAAACTCCCGTCTCGTCAGGGGTTTCCACCATTTTCTAGAGTACTGGTAAACAGGGATAGAAGGTGGGTTGGACCCTTTCATGACTTCGTCTAACCCAGGCCTCTGGAAAGTAGCAATAGCAGCAAGAGCTGCTACAAAAAATGCGATAAGAAGGGTAAGAACATCCTTAAAATCTTTCAAGACACCGTTATCGCCCAATAAGGGTGGCTTTACGGGCAGTGCGTTATATATGCCCAAGCCAGTTATCACAAAAATTATTGGTAATATTATATCGTAAACTTTCTTCTCCGGATGTGAAATCCTGAGATAGCGCATAGGGACGAACAAGCGTTTGATGGACGACCCAATGTGTCTGGGTCTTAGTTCCATAGGTCGTTGTTCTGAACGAGCCGCTTGATCTTGGCGACCGTCGGTTGGTGTATCGCCTCCCAGCACTGCTCAAGCTCCCTTTCAAATCCGTTTATAATCTCGTTGCGCGCGTAAACAGCCTCTGCCGCATCCATCATAGCAGTGTTCAAGCGAGCTGAAGATGTCTGTCCAGTCGCCGTTCGCCGTAATTTAATGTCCATTCTGGTATAGCGCAGATTCCTTGCCTTAACGAGAAGCCCGTTAAGCAAATTTACTGCGTTCTCTCCTAGCCTGTCACTTTTAACTCTCAACTCCATACGGCGTCGAATAGGCGTTACCTGATCGAATTCGTCAAACTCATCAATTACATCATCGCCAATAAGCTCAATCGTTGTAAGAGCATTTTCCTGAAGGTCCTGCCCGAGCTGCCGAGACATCTGAAGAGTTGAAGACATTTTGGGACGGTATGAACGTTGTTTTCTTTCTGGATCAATAAAAAGCCAGCGACCGCGATCCTCGTCCATTTTGACGCCCAGAGTGATGAGGCGATTTAGGAACGAGATAATCGCGTTGCGGCCAAGGCTCGGCATACGTTCAAGGGCGGCCCGATAGACGCCATTTTGCCGAGATGATCCAATAACTAAATGAGCAGAATAGCCATTTGATTCACCCGCCCGCGGCCGAGCAAACCGGATCCCCCGAGTGGTCGGATTTAAGAAGGCCGGGTTTGTTCCCTGAGCATCGCCAGCCTGGAAGAACAAGCTGACCGTCCCATCATCGGGATGGATCTCGATGTGTTGAAGGATTATGGCGTTGGCCCGCCCTGCTGGAGCACCAGCCGGTCGCTCTAGCACCGCGACCTCGGCCGCTGGCAGTGCCACGACTGGTACTGCAGGGTTTCCGATCTGTGGCAGATGCACTTCAGCTTGAGCGTCCGCTTCCTCTTCTTGCTGAACCTCATCGGCGCTGCGAATTTCGACAGCCAATCCCGCGTCCTTAACGCGTTGAAGGATAGCAGCGATTTCCCTAAAGGGTAACTGCCTTGCGCTTGGCGCAGCTTCAGCGGGAACGGCGCCGACAATGAGATTGAAGAGTAGCACTGTTCGCTCATTCACGCTGGGCGTCATCCGAACCCTCTGTAGGTCGATGCGAAATGGGCGGCTAAGTTCTGCAAAGCCGATAAGCAGATCATTAACAGCGCTACCATTGCGCGTCAACGACTGCCGGCTAAGTAGGGTATTTAGACCATTCTACAAATCTCTCGCCTATCAACCGTCTTGCGCTGTTTAGTCGAACATCTGGAGCATTCAAGTTGCCGCAGCCAAGGGATACCGCATGATGATCTATCCTCCATCGCGACCCTAACAGCTTGGACAGGTTAGGTGCAGTGGCTAAGCCGCCGGTGGCGAAGCTTCATCGCAAAACCCGCTATTCGCCGCCTTGCCCGTGAACCCCGACCGGCGCTATTGTTCAGAGCGGCCCGTGAAGACGGTTCGGCCGTTCAGTGGCGGGGGAACCTTAGTTCAGCACGCTCACGTCACGGGCCTCGCCTCCACTCAAATGAAGAACTCATCGTCTTCCACGTCCAGATCGTAGATCGAGCCGCCCGCCTCGCCGTGCTGCGCCAGCGACACGGCGATGGCGCAGGCCACCGCCCCGTCGATCCGGTCGCGCGCCTTGCCCTTGCTGAACAGCCGGTTGCCGGCCCGATCAGTCTCCACTTGGATGTTGTCGAAGCACCAGCGCAGCACCTCATGTCCGCCGTGCTGGAACTGGCGCCCGACGATGGCGCGCTCCAGCTCCTTGATGGCCGGCGCCATCGTCACCCAGCCTTGCCGCACCTCCACCGCCGGATAGCCGTCCTCCGACAGATTGTTGATGGTCGAGCGAGCAAGGTGCGGGTCGAGCCCGATAGACTGGACGGCGAATCGGTCGCACAGGTCGCGGATGCAGCCCTCCACCGCGCGAAAGTCCACCACGTTGCCCGGTGTCGGCTCGATCAGCCCATCCTCGGCCCAGCGGACATAGGGCGCCCCGTCCCGGTCCTGGCGGCCCCGCAGGTTGTCCGCCGGGCAGAAGAAGTGCGGCAGCACGGCGTAGCCATTGCCCACGCGCCAGCACGCCACCACCACCGTCAGGTCGCTGTTGCTGGAGAGGTCCACTCCCAGCCAGCACGGAGCGCTTTCCAGCGCGCCCAGGTCGAGCGGCGCCGCGCCCTCGTCGTAGACCGGCATTTCGACGAACGGATCCGTCGAGTGGTCGAGCCACACATTCAGGTGCAGTTGCCGGAACGCCTCGCGATCGGCCGGCCGGTTCTCAGCTTCGCGGGCGAGCTGGCGCAGGCCGTCCAGATCGGGGAAGCCGTGGACCAAGCCAGGGTTGGCGCGGAACCACACCCGCTCGTCCCGCCAGTCCGCATCCGCCGGCGTTTCGAACAGCACGGGCAGGGTGCCGGGGTCGTCGATCTCGCCGCGGGCGACCCGGCGGGCATAGTCGACGATGTCGTGGGCGACGTTCTGCTGGCCGCGCCCGGCGGTGGTGATGACGACGGATAGGGAGCCGGGCACCTTCACCAAGCCGGTGCGGATCACGTCCCACAGGTCGCGCTTGGGCCAGGCGTGCAGCTCGTCCACCAGGGCGAAGGTGGGCGTCGTACCGTGGGAGCGCGCCGCGTCGCAGGAGATCGCCCGGAGCTGGCACCCGCTCTTGGGATGCTCGATGCGGTGCCGGTAGTCGATGAACCGCAGCACCTTCTCGATGCGCGGATCCTCCCGGCAGATGCCGGCGGCCTCCTCGAAGCCGATGCGGGCTTGCTCGCGATCCGACGCGGCGAACAGCGCCAACCCGCCGGGCACCCGCTCGGGGCCGATGGTGTGCAGCAGCCCCAAGCCGGCGCCTAGGCTGGTCATGCGGCCACCGCGCGGCAGCAGCATGACGACGTTGCGGACGATCCGCCGGCCGTCCGGGTGGCGCGGGCCGTAGATGCGGCGGACCAGGCGCTCTTGAAAGCCGTGAAGCTGGAAGCCGCGCTTGGGCAGGGTCGATTTCGGGTGGCGCAGCACACGCAGGAAATCGATGGCGCGTTGCCCGTAGCCCAGCGGGTCGGGAATGTCGGAGCCGTCAGAGATCCAGGTCGGATAGGTCGTCATCGCTGGTGTCCGTGGGAGCGGCCTTGTTGCGGCTGGCCGGGGTCAAGCCCAGCTCGGCCGCCAACCGGCGGCTTTCGGTCAGGGCCTGGAACATGGTTTGGAACGCGGGGTGGCGCCGCACCTCGCCCTTGGCGCTGGTGATGGTGTCGCCCTCGGTGGCAAGCGTCGCCTGCATGCGGCGCACGGTACCGGCTGCGAGGCAATACGCCTCCAGCATGGGCAGGTCTTCGCGCGTCACCGTCTTGCGGGCGCGCAGGCCCGGCACGACGCGGCGCCATTCGGCTTTCGCCTCGATCGGCAGCCAGGACGGCGCGGGCGGCAGCCGGGCCAGCCCGCCGTCGATCGCCTTCAACTCCGGTTTCCGTCCACGCACCGTCCGTCCTCCTTTGCCCATTTGCTCAATTCGGTTCTCTCGGGCGCGTGACTGCCCCTCCGGTCCCGGCCCCATGGGTTGAAATTCAGAACCCCCTACCCCCTATCGGCAACATCCTGTCTTTTTGTTGCAGGCCGGGCGAAGGCACCTTGGTCCCGGCCCGTCCGCTGCGAGTGGTGCGGCTTGCAGAAGCCCCGCAGGTTGGACCACGACAGCCGCAGCTCCGGCCGGTCGGCGATGCTCTGGACATGATCCACCTCGGTCGCGGGCTGGCTGCACCCGGCGGCACAGCAGGCCGGATGCGCAGCCAGGAAGTCCTTGCGCACGCGGCGCCACGCGCCGTCATAGCCACGCGCCGCCGCGGATGGGCGGTGCTGGTCCGCCCGCGCCCGCGACTCAGCGGCACACTTCGGGCAACGCTGGCCCTCGTAGATCCCGTGTTTCAGCAGCGGGCACAGCTTGGGAATGGCGCGTGGCATGGCGGAACCTCAGGCGGGCGGGTTGGCGGTGGGAGCGTTGACCGGGTGACCGAGGATCGCCACGGCCCCCAGGTTCGCGGCGCTGGCGTTGCCGGCCGGGGTGACGGTGAGGCGCTGGTACCGCTTGCCCCCGACGTAGCCCAACTTGCGGGCCTTGCCGTCGTCGGCGTGGGTGAAGCCGGCCAGGGCCTCGGTGCCCACCATCAGCGCGTCGGGCACCTCCTCCGCGTCCGACAGGTTCGCCGCGTCGCCGTGCTCCAGCTTCACGGTGAAGGTGGCGTCCGCATCGGCCAGCGTGCCGGTGAGGATGACGAAGGTCACGGAGCTGAAGCCCAACCGGTCGACGATGGCCGAGACGATGGGCGTGTTGTCGGTCGGCGCCGTGCCCGGCGGGATGACGGTGACGGGGTGGATGTTGTTCAGCAGATCGCGCATGTTCCAGTCCCCCTCAGTTCGCCGCGATGCGCAGCTTGCGCAGGGCTTCCGACTTCCGCACGTCGCCGGCCACCCGCTTGCGGGCGTGGAAGCGGCACTTGCCCTTGGTGCGCTGGGTCAGGTCGTCGCGCAGCAGGGAGAAGCCCACCCGGTCGAACACCCGGTAGCCCTGCGCGAAGTCGCCGAACACCAGGGGCACGGCGCCGCCGGCCACATCCGGCAGGTCGGGCAGCTCTACCACCGGACGGCCCAGGATGGTGGTGACAGGCGAGCCGGCCAGCCCCGACATGGACAGCAGGTATTCGCCCCCGGTGGTCTTCAGCTTACGGATCGACCCGAGCGTGGTGGAGTTCATCCCCCACACGGCGTTGGTGCGGTAGGGCGACGGCAGGGCGTGGAACAGGTCGATCAGCGAGTCGGCGGTGATCTTCGCCGCGTCGCCGCTCGCCACGGTCGGGATGGTGGTGTCCGACATGAAGCCCATGGGGCGCTTCACGCCGTTGCCGGTGACGAAGGCTTCGCCCTCGGCCTGGCCGAACTCTTCCGCCAGGTCGGCGGCCAGCTCGCCGAAGATGTCGACGGCGGCGTCCTCCAGGGTGGAGAAGGACACGTCGATGAAGGCGGTCAGCTCCTTCACCTCGTAGGCGGACTTGCCGTAGCGGCTGCCGGTTTCGGAGTTCTCCCGATCCTCCAACTCCTCCACCCACGTTGCGGTGGGACGGCCGATGCGCTTGGGCAGCTCCACCGAGCCGCGCGCCGTGCTGCGCACCGTGGCGAGCTGGCGCACGGGCGACCACAGCACGATGTTCTTGTCCACCTCGGCGATGAACTCGGACGGGGCGAGGTAGCCGGCGCTGGGGTCGTCACCCGTGCGCAGGGTCCGCACTTCGGTCAGTTCCATGACGGCGGTGCCGCCGCGCAGATAGTTCTCGAAGGAGCGACGCTCGATGCCGCCGCCCTCACCACCCTCGTTGCGCCGCTCGGTGCCGCCAGCGCCCGGCCGGCGCAGCACCGTCTCGGTGCGATCCTGGCGAGAGCGGATTTCGGCCAGCGCCGTGTCCATCTGCCCGAAGCGCTGGTCCACTGTGGCGGTGAAGCCCTCCACGGCCGAACGGATTTCGTCCAGGCCCGCCGCCCCGCCTTCGGTGCCGGCGTCGCCCTCGTCGCGGGTTTCCCAATCGGCCCGCGTCTTCATCGTCTGCATTCACTGTCCTCCGAGTTGCGCCGCACAGGCGCGGATGAACGCGGCAAGCCCGGCCGCTCCGGGGGCGGCACCCGCCGCCGACTTCACGCTCAGAACCCGCGCGTCCCGATTGCTCGGCAGCGCGACCAAGCTCACCTCCACCAGTTCCACGTCCTGCAGCACCCGGCCGCCGCCCGATGCCCGCACCGCGCGCCGCGTCCGGAAGCCGATCGACAGCCCGTCGAGCGCACCGGCCCGCATCAGGTCGCGGGCTTCCTGCCCCCTGCGGGTGGAGAGGATCAGCCGGCCGCGCACCTTCAGCCCGCGCGCGTCCTCCTCCAGCCCCTCCCACACGCCGATGGGTTCGGCCGGGTTGTGCGCCCACAGCATGAGGACGCGGCGCTGGCCGTTGCGGTGGGCGGCCAGGGAGGCGGCGAAGGCACCGGGCGCCACCGTGTCGCCGTAGCTGTCCTTGACGCCGTAGACGCTGGCGTAGCCCTCGAAGCTGCCGGCCGGGTCCGCCTGGAAGCGGGTTTCCAGATCACGCCGCCGGAGCATCGGCCGCCCCCTTGCCGGTGGTGGTCGGGGCCGGCGCGGTGTTGACCGGCCGCATGAACGTTTCGCCCCCGGCGTACGGTGGGCGGTTCTCCATGGCGCGGGCCTCGTTCGGGTTCAGGATGCCGGCGGAAATCGCGCTGCTCATCGCCGTGAAGCGGGCGGCGATGTCGGCGCGGGCCAGATCGTCCACCAAGAACTCGAAGTAGAGGGTTTCCCGTTCCTCGGGCGTCAGCAGGGTGATCGCCATGGCGTCGCACCACAGGCGCAGGATCGGCAGCATGCAGAAGGTGAGGAACTGTTGCCCCATGCTCTCCGCGTTGGCGTGGGTGGCGCGATCCATCTCGTTGACCAGATGCAGCGGCACCCGCCAGAAGCGGCTCACCTCCTCCACCTGAAAGCGGCGCATCTCCAGGGTTTGCGCATCCACGCTGTTCAACTGGACCTGTTGGAAGTCCATGTCCTCGCTCAGGATCATGGTCCGCTTGCCGGTCACGCCCTGATAGAAGTTGGAGAACATGGCGCGGACCCGGCGGAACTGGTCTTCGTTCAGCCGGCCCTTGACTTTCAGCAGCCCGGACGGCTTGGCGCCGTTGCCGAACAGGGAGCCGCAGTGATGCTCCAGGGTGAGGGACAGCCCGATGGCCTCCCGGCCCAGCGTGACGGGCGAGGCGCCCTTGTGGACGTCCAGCCCGACGCCGCGGATGTGCAGGATCTCGGAGCGGTCGTACTCGCGGGCGGGCAGCGCCGGGTTGCCGGTGGCGACCATGTAGATCGGCGCCATGGTGCGCGGGTCTTGGCGAACGGAGACGGTGCGGGGGTCGAGCGGGATGAGCTCCACCACCCGGCCGGCGGCGTCGCGGTTCACGAAGGCGTAGGCGTTGCCGTGGGTGGCGAAGTGAGTTCCCAGCACCAAGCGGAACTCGCTGGCCGGCGTCCAGTCGTTCGCAGCCTTGGTCACCAGGGCGTAGAGGGGATGGTCGGTGGCGCGCTCCCGGTCATCGCCCTTGCGGCGGTACAGGTGCGGCGTCAGTTGCTCGATGGTTTCGGCAATCACCTTGATGCAGGCGAAGGAAACCGAACAGCGCATGGCGGCCTCGGGCGAGACGGACACCCCCGCAGCGGTGGGCAGCGCGCCGCCGGTTAGCACCTCGTAACCGTCCGCACTCTTGCGCTCCACGCCCCGGAACAGGTCCCTGATTCCCTTCAGCATGCCAGCCGCTCCAGTTCGTCGACGGTGCTGGCGGGTACCGCAGGTTCGAGGTGTTGGGCGCCTATGGACACCACCGTCGAACGACCGAGCACATCGAGGAAGACCCGTGCCGTCTCTCCGGACCCACCGGCGAACTGGCCAATGAAATCGCGGAACGGTCCCTCCAGCACCTTGAGCGGCTGGTTCGGTTTCCACTGGGCTACGCGGGCGCCAGGGATCAGGTTGACGGCGCCGCCATCGGCGTCACAGCGGCTCTTGACCAGACGCAGCGCCAGCGCTGTCACGCGGCTGGGGATGCCACCAACGCCGCGAAGGATGAAGGCCACACCCGGCGTGCTGGCGATGGGGTGGAACGGCTGTTCGAGATGAACCCCGACGAACACATACCGGCCGAACAACGGGCGGTGTGCGGCCTCCTTCACTCCCCGGCGGGTGCGCTCCTCCAGCACCATGGGGAGGAACACGCGGAAGCCCCGCCGCTCAAGGCACTCCTTGGCCTGTTGCTGGTGGCCGGGCTTGGAAACCACGGCGAACCATTCGCAATCGGAAAACAGGTCGCTCATTGCCGGGCCTGCGAATCGGGTTGGCAGTTCGGCCACCCTACGCGCGACTCGGGAGATAATCAATATTTAGTGTTGTTGACCTATACGTCAATACTACATAATGAAATTTTGTGGTTCTGAGTGGGTAGGGCCTTAGGACGCCCGTGAGACACCAGGACACCCCTTAGGGGTGTGTCCTGTCCTGTCTCATCAAACGGGAATGGACATGTCTTACCGATGTCCTGCCCTGTCTCATGTCTCATCACGCCTCCCCGAGCGAGGTCAGTGAGACCAGATCGCGCTCCCGCATGATGTACCCGGGGTCGCGTCCCGGTGAGTGGTGTCCGAACGTGAGGCTGGCCCGCCGGAGCGCTCCCCCCTAGCTGGCGCAGGCGGGCCAGCCGTTCGGAAGCAGGCGGTCACCGTGTGTCTTCGGTAAGTTGAGGTTGCTTGACGACCATCAACTGTGACGGAGACCACGATGACCGAGGACAGGATCGCTCTTCAGGACCTGATTGGGAAGAGCGCCGACGCTGACTTCCTGCGCGAGATGGTCGGTTTCGCCGCCCAGCGGCTGATGGAACTGGAGGTCGAAACCTTGTGCGGCGCCGGTTACGGCGAGCGCACGGACGAGCGGCAGACCAAGCGCAACGGGTATCGCGAGCGGAGCTGGGAAACCCGCGCCGGGGCCATCGACCTTCGGATCCCCAAGCTTCGGCGCGGCTCCTACTTCCCGGCCTTCCTGGAGCCACGGCGCACGGCGGAGAAGGTGCTGGTCGCGGTGATCCAGGAGGCCTACGTGCAGGGCATCTCGACGCGCAACGTCGATGACTTGGTCAAGGCGATGGGCATGATCGGCATCTCGAAGAGCCAGGTCAGCCGCCTGTGCCAGGACATCGACGAGCGCGTCCAGGCGTTTTTGAACCGGCCGCTGGAGGGTGACTGGCCCTTTGTGTGGCTGGACGCCACCTATGTCAAAGTGCGCCAGGACGGCCGCATCGTCTCGGTTGCCGCCATACTCGCCATCGGCGTCACCACCGATGGCCGGCGCGAGGTGCTGGGGCTCGGTCTCGGGCTGTCGGAAGCCGAAATCTTCTGGAGCGAGTTCCTGCGCTCCTTGACGCGCCGGGGGCTGCGCGGAGTGAAACTGGTGATCGCCGATGCTCATCTCGGGCTGAAGGCCGCCGCTTCCAAGGTGCTGGGCGCGACACTCCAACGGTGTCGTGTTCATTGCATGAGGAACCTCCTGGCCTGCGTCGGCAAGGCGCACCAGACGATGGTCGCCGCCACCATCCGCACCGCCTTTGCCCAGGAGACCGCCCAGGCCGCCCACGAGCAGTGGCGACACGTCGCCGACAGCCTGCGGCCGCGCTTCTCCAAACTGGCCGCCTTGATGGACGAGGCCGAGTTCGACGTGCTGGCCTACATGGCCTATCCCAAGGACCTGCGCACCAAGCTGCACTCCACCAACCCCTTGGAACGCCTGAACGGCGAGATCAAGCGGCGCACCAATGTCGTCGGCATCTTCCCATGCGAAGCCGCCGTCACCCGACTGGTCGGCGCCCTGCTGCTGGAGCAACACGACGAGTGGGCTGTATGCCGACGCTACATGACCATGGAAAGCTTGGCCGTGCTGTGCAACCCTGCGGGCGACCCGCTTGTCATCTCAGCGGAGTAAACCGGCAGCCTCAGCGCGCCGAGGAACACGAAGCCTCCTCAGACACCACACCCCGGGGCACGATCGTACCCGGCGCTCTCCAACCGCTTCGCAGCGCGATCAAATGTCTTCGCCCGGCTGCTCTCGGCCAGCGCGTCGCCGAAACGGGCGTAGGCTTTGTGGCGCCATGCTTCGCGCTTGACGGCCCGTCCCCCGCCGGACGCCTGCACGGTGTCCTTGTCGGTGCCGATGAGCGCTTGAAGGGCTTCGAGGGCTTCCTGCTCCCTCGGCGACAGCTCACTGCCCGTATCGTCGAATTCGCCGTGAAGATCGCACAGGGGCACGAGCGTGCCGATCGGGTTCCCGCCTTCGTCAGCCAAGCCGGTCTCGATTGTCTCTAGCTTGAAAGCAACCTTGGCGCCGCTTTCGGCGTCTTTGTGGCGCTCTACCTCCAGCGTGACACGTCGGGCGGCGGCCTCGCCGTTCGCCTTCAGGCGAGTGTCGAAGCTGCCCCAAAGGTCCGTGGAGCCGCGTGACCTGTTGGAGTCTCCCCAGCCCGTATGGGTGATGAACAGCACGCAGGTAGACGGAAAGACACGGCGCACGGTGTCCAGTAGTGGGGCAACATCCTCGTCAGAACTGTCCGTGCCGGTCATGCTGCGCTTGAGAACATCGACGCAAATGACGACAGGTGGTTTGCCGAAGCAGGCATTGGCCGTTCTTTGGAGCTTTTCAGCGTCCGCGGCTTTGGACAAGGTGACCGGAACCGTGATGACGCGGAATGGCGGGTCGGCATCAAGGCGATTGTGGTGCCGGTGCCATCCCGGCACCCGCTGGCGCACGACACCATCGCCCCCCTCCAGAGCCAGATACAGGACGGGGCCTTGGGCGACGCGGTGTCCATGCCAGGGTATGCCGTTGGCAACGCACAGGGCCATATCGATCGCGATGAAGCTCTTGAAGGCGTTGGACGGGCCGAAAATCACCACCAAGCCGCTTTCCGGTAGCCAACCCTCGATGCGCCACCGAACCGGCCGCAGTTGGGACGCAAGGCAGTCAGCGAGAGACAAGGCGGGGAAGGTGTCCGAAGGAGCCTTTGGCAGCAGGTCCGTCAGATCCTCGGCCGGCAGCTCGTCGAACTCGGTGGCCGCGACCGCGAAGCCGCATTCCTGGGCGACGTCGCGCACATAGCCCCAACCGACCTCGAACGGCGCCTTCATGCGCTCCCAGTCGCTCACGACCTCGATGGGATCGTTGCCCGCGATGGTCGCGTTGCCCTCCCATCGGCAGGCCCACTCCTCCCAGACCTCCAGGGCCCGATCGGGATCGTCCGCCCCGGCCGCCTTGATGGCGCAGCCCATGCGCAGATAGTCGGTGCGGCTTGGGAACCGCTCGTTGTCGTTGGGGATGGTGGCGACGGCGGCGGCCAGGGCGTCGAGGCTGGGCGCCTGCAGGTCTTCCTGCACGATGGCCTCCCGATCCGTCACCGCGTCGCCCGAGCCCTCCCAGCGCAGGTCCGTGCAGCCCCCCATGGTTTCGAGCAAGTAACGCATCTCGACCATAAAGTCGTCCACCTGGGCGAGCGTGATGGGAGAGAGGGCGATAGCGTCGCGTTCTGCCGGATGTGCGTCCCAGGTGTAGGGCTTGCGCGTGACGGGGTGCATGCCCTCGACGACATACTGCTGCCCGTGGCCCAGTACCTCGACGAGGTGGTCGCGCCCGTCCGGCCCCTTGAACCACAGCCGGCGGCGGGTCATCGGGGCCTGATCGTCGGCCAGCCGGTAGACCAGCAGCAGCTTGGGCGCCCGGCCAGTGCGCGCGGGTGCAGGGCCGAGGTGCCGATCCGCCAGCCCTTGGATGAAGTCGCGGATCTCGCGGTCCGTCACGTCGATGTCGATCGCTGGGAATCGGGTGGCGCGCAGGCCCAGGTTGGCGCCGTGGCCCTCCCAGGTCGCGGCGTCCTCTGCGGTGGTTTCGTGCTTCATCCAATCGAAGCCGTACCAGCCGTGGCGCCCGTGCAGGCCGGGCACCTTGCCCCGATCTTCTAAACGGAGTTTCGTGCGGTTGGACAACGGAGCGCCAGGGGGCACGACGGACACGAGGTCGCGGAACCCACGTTTCCACCAGAGAGCATAAGGAACCGTCAGCATCGTCGACATGCTCATGCCCTTCCCGATGAGCGGGCGTAGGACGCGACGTTCGGAGTGCTCACCAGCTTGTCCGCGGCGGGCGCATGCCTGCCGGCGAACGCAAGCCATTCCCGTTCTGTCTCGGGCCGGCATTCGACCAGGACCACCCGGCCGCCGGCGGCGGCGAGTTCCGCGGCGCGGGCATAGATCCCGGCCTGAATGTTCGCGGCGTTGATGCCGACGTGCGTGGCTCCGGCCAGAACACGGCGCAGGGACTTGGAGTGGAAAGCCGCAGGCCCCAGCGTCTCGAACATGTCATCGCCGACGAGGAGCACGAAGGGCCGAGCCGCCGGTGGCGGGTCAAAACGTCCGGCATGCTGGAGCACGGTGCCGAAGAAGATGCGATGATGGGCCGCCGCCAGGACGAGAGGCTTGAGGTGCGGGTGGGTGACGTCGGCTAATTCCAGGAGCTTGGCGCGCGACATCGGGAACACCGGGCTGGGGGTCATCGCCCAGAACCCCTACGGATCTTCGGGTTCCGCTGAACCTCTCGACCGGCGATCCAGCGACGACACGAATCAATGTTAAAGTAAATCCGCCCGCCGACTTTCACATAGGGCAGTCCATCCGGCTGGTTTCTCAGTCGATCGACAGTGCGATCCGAGCAACCAAGCGCCCCTGCAATACCCTCTTTGTCGGCGTAACCTTCAAGAATGCCGGACAGAGTTTTCATGTTGGTCGATCCCCTCGCTGAATTGATCAAGCGAGGACAGAATTGCGCCAACGTTCGACAAGTGTGTAGGTCTAGATTGTAATAGGGAAATAGACTACTGCTAGCGCAATTCACCGTAAATTCGCTAGCGCTTCTCCCAGCGTAGTGCGGCGTAGTGTGCCACGCTCAATTGATTGAACCGAGCATCGATTTCACCTTCTGTAGCGTCAGATCCGAGTTCTTCCTTGGCGCGTAATCTCAGCGTGCTTCCTACTGAATCACCAAATTCCTTGCATAGTGCTTCAAGACGTTGCGCTTCTTTCTTCCGTCTTTCCCACGTTGCGTTAGGCAATGGGCGAGGGCCCCGGCGCTTCTCTGGAAGAGGAATGGCGCTCGGGATATCTATATCACTCAGCATGTATTTCATGATGAGCGTAGAAAATGCCTCTTTTGTTGCATCATCGGGAGCATTTTCCGAAAGCCAACTGACTGCTTCAATAAAATCCTCTGCAACCATGTTGGGCATCTCACGCACCCCGCTTCAAAGGAATCACGTTGGCGCCCGGCCCGGCCGACACGCCGCTTACCAAGGCGCCGACACGTTCGGCGGCAGCCCGCAACGGATCATCGAACAGATGGGCATACCGCTGGGTGGTCGATGCCTGGGTGTGTCCGAGCAACGCGCCGATCAGCGGCAGCGACGCGCCCGAACTGACGAGGATAGACGCGAAGGTGTGGCGCAGGTCATGCACCCGCACGTCGGTCAGCCCCGGCGGCAGCTTCACCTTCTGCATCTCGGCCAGTTTCACCACCTCCGCGTAGCTCGGCATCCGCGGCGCGGCGTTGGCCCCCGCCGCCCGCTCGGCTGCCGCGACCAGTTCGGCCACCAGCCGGCCGGGCGCCGTGTCGGGTGCCGCCGCCCACATGGCGACGGTCGCGCGCTGTGTCACAGACGTCCAGCTCTTCTGGATCTCCGATTGGGGGCCTTCACCTGTTGGGCTGGGGAACAGGAATTCGCTGGGGGCCTTTTTGTCCTCTGTGGCTTTCCTTTCGGCCTCGCCCAGCATCGCGGACAGCAACGCCAGAGACGGAGCGGACAACGGGGCGCGATGCTCCTTCCGCTGCTTGGTGTGTGCCGATGGCTTCACCCATACCCCGGCCTTGAGGTCGAACATGCTCCAGGTCGCGGCCAGGACCTCGGTGCGACGAGCACCGGTCAGCATGAGGAGGCGGATAGCGTTTGCACTGGCTGGCTCCGGATGGGAAGCCAATGCATCCAGAAGAAACGCGATCTCTTCCGTCGAGAGATACCGGGCGCGCTTGTTCTCGTTGTTCCGTTCGATGCCTTGTGCGGGGTTGTCGGCCCTGATTCCCAACTTAATCGACCAACTAAAAAGCTTTGAAAGCACGGCGACAACACGATTGGCTTGAATTGGTGTGCGCTTGCTTACCTCTCTATGGATAGCATCAATGTCGGCGTGCTTTATTTCTTCTGCTTTCCTGCTGCCGATTTTCGGAATGACGATATTGTCAAATATCAAAGTGTATTGCTGAACGGTGCTTGGGCGCTTTCGCGGTAGATAGTCTTCCTTGAATTTCTGAACCAACTCGGCGACGGTTGGGGCCGCGCGGTGAGCCTCGCGCTCAGCCAGCGGATCCTCGCCGCGGTCGATCCGCTGCTTGAGGGTCTTCGCCTCATCTCGTGCAGCGGCCACGGACCAATCGGGGAAAGAGCCTATGGTGATCCGGCGCTCCCGGCCGGCTGTCCTGTAGTTCAGCACGAACGCTTTAGCGCCCGCCGCCGTCACCCGAACACCAAAACCTTTCACTTCCGCATCATAGGCCACGCGGTTGCCGCTGGCCGGGGAGGGGAGGGCTTTCACTGTTCGATCGCTGAGCTTGTCCGCCATATCAAAAGGGTCCTTACCCGGCCATTCATGTCCGCATTGTGTCCGCACACGACACGGCTTTAGCTGGCGGAGTGTGGCGCTCTTTGTCATTTTCAGTCAACAAAATATCGAGCAATAGCAACGTGTCTGCGCTGCTCTTGCATGCGGACACAGGTTTTTCAAGGCGTTAGGGAGAGTGCTCGAAAAGGACTTTTAATCATGTGGCCGTGGGTTCGAATCCCACCCGGATCACCATTTTTTAGACTCGGGGCGACTACGATTTAGACTCATCGTTCTCGCCTCGTTTCCTCCAAGCCCTCCGCTTCTCCTGTCCACCTTCGGACATGGCCCGCTCCGGGACCACGTAAACCGACACGACATTGCGCGATTTGTGCCCTGTCTGCGCCCTGATCTGGTCGTCGGTCGCCCCCGCCTGCCCAAGCTCCGTCGCCGCCGTCCGGCGCAGATCCCGGAACTGAAGGTCATCGGGAAGGCCCGCCAGCTTCCGGAGCCGGGTGAACTCGTGTGAGAAATACATCCGCTTGTAGGGTTGCCCCGTGGCCTCCGCTATGACGACCTGAACCCCCGTCCGCTTCACGGTGGCGAGTCGTGCGCGCATTTCGGGCGATACGGAGGCCACGACCTTGGCGGCGGTCTTGCTCTGCTGGACCATGAAGGCCGTGCCGTCGTACTGCGTCCAGGTAAGGCTGAGGATGTCCGCCTGCCGCTGGCCGGTGTCATAGGCCAGTTCCACCGCAAGGGCTATGCTGTCGCGCCCCTCCTCGGTTGTCCTGCGCCCCCGGCAGCGCGGCCGCCGTGGTGTCCAGCTGGGTGGTGAGGGCGGCGCAGAATGCCTCCATCTGCACGACGGTGATGTGAGGGCAGACCAAGCGGCAGATGTCGTAGTCGGAGGCCAGTAGATCGACGCCCGAGGCACGAAAGGCGTCGACAATCGGTCGCGCCTTCTCCAAAGCCTCCCGCATGCGCTGCCGGTCCTTCTCGGAGGCGGCAAGGGCGGCTTCGGCCTGGGTGGCGCGGGCCTCGGCGGCTTCACGCGCTTTGTTCGCCGCCGCCGCCTTGGCTCGCACACGCTTCGTGACGATGCTCGCGTTGCGCGGATCGCGCTCGTACCGGAGTTCATCCACCTCAGCCTGAAGGCCGCGGGCTCGCTCTAGCACCGCCGGTAGGTCGTAGGTGTCCTTCCCCCGCAGGATCACGTTGCGGGCTTCGGCTCGTTGGGCGCGCTCCATCGCGTTGGCAGTATCACTGCGCACGATCCGCAGTTCCTCGGTCAGCGCGGCGACGCTCTCCGGTGTGTCGTGTGCGTCATGCTGCACGGGCGGTCTCCTGTCTGGCGTCCAGGCGGGCCTGGATGGCGTCGACTGTGGCTTGAGGGAGTTGGGCGGCGCGGCGCGCGGCGGGGTCCGGGTGCCAGCCCCATATCCATTTGTCGCGGCCCTTGCGCCCGGTGCGCTGGTCGGTGGACGACGAGCCGCGAGCAAAGGCGATGCGCGCCCAACCATCGTGGCGGTAGAGGTCGCCGCTGTGCAGCAGGGCGTCCTGATAGCTGATGCCCCACTGGTAGCCGCGCGCGGCGCTGATGGCCGGATAGACCGACATGCGCCACAGCCGGACGGCGACCCTGCACCAGTCCGGGGCGATGGCGCAGACCCGGCCAAGCTCGAATGCCTCGGCGCGGGACAGGCCAGCTGCGCAACGCGGCGTCATCAGCGCGCAGGATGCCGTGACGGCGACGAGCCGCCCGTCGTGGCGCAGGCCGAACAGCCATTGGTCGCCGTAGTCGGGCCGCGTCCACGGCCCCATCTTGTGCTCCCAATCGGTCAGGCAGCGATTGAGGTCGTCCAGGTCGATGACGTCGAAATCGACCAGCGGCGGGAGGAGCGACAGCGCCTTGTCGTGTGCGGTCACGGCTGGGGCTCCTGGCTGGCGGTGGGGTGCGGCCGGAACCGGCTCGGCGCCCAGTCGCAATAGGTGTCGGTGGCGTCGTGACCGAACATGGCGGAGCAACGGCGGATGTGGGCGCAGTCGCCGCAGGTGGTGCCCGCCGGAAGCGTCGTGCCGCAGGTGGTCTCGGTGGTCGTGGGCATGTCAGGCTCCCTCACGGGCGCGGTTTCCCCACGCCTTAAAATCGGGGTTTCGAAAGACGGGCTTCGCGGCGGGTCGGTCGGCGCAATCCAGAGCGACGGTCGCTCGGTCCAAGCGGGCCGAATAGATGTGCTGCCCTGGTGGCGCCGCCTCGATCTCTGCGCCAAGTGGATCGATGACGTGGACCCACACCTTTTCACCGATCCACTCATCTGGGCAGCGCCACCAAGACCGGCCGAAAACAAGGTTCCGTCTCGCCGAACCAGCCGCATGCCGCCCAGCGTGAAGCCGTCCGGCGCCTTGATGTCGTTGTTGCGACGGTGTCTCACGGCTGCTCCCCCTCACCCTGTGCCTGCCGGAGGGCGCGGACGCCGTTCTGCCGGTGGGCCATTTCGATGATGCGCGGGACGGCTGCGCGCATGGCTTCGGCCTCCGCATCGTCTAAAGCCCACTCCTCCGCCCAAGCCCGGAACTCTGTCTCTTTGCAGTACGGGCAGGGCGGCCGGATAACGTCCGGCTCGATGCCGTCGCTGTCCGGGTCATAAAGGTAGCCGTCGCCGAAGCAATCGGTGTGGTCGTGGTAGGCTGGGTTCAGGCAGTCGATGCTGTGGACGTTGCACATGGCTCAGCCCTCCCCCTTGGCGGCGCGCAGAGCGGCGTGCGCCTTGATGGCCGCGTCGGTCTGGGCAACGCTCGTGCTGACCGGGTGCGCCTTCATCATGGTGGTCAGAGCATCGGTCAGCGCCTCCACCACCGCCTCTGGGGCGGGGACAGCGCGGGCGGCGGCGAGCACGCGGAGGTGCCCGAGGTTCAGCGGCGACGGATCGTCCGCGTCTTCGGGCTCGTCTTCCCCTTCCGGCACCAGCATGGAAAGGGGCGTGCTGTCCGGCCAATGAGCCGGGGTGCAGGAAACGAACTGCCGCGCTGCCTCCTGCACCGCGTCGGCGGTCACGTCCAGGGAGGGCTGCGCCTGCAACGCCGCGAGATAGGCGTCCGCATGCCGGAGCCGCCGCGCGTCTGGCGCGCCGCAGCTCGGGGAGCCGGCCCGGATGCGCTCCGGGCGGGAGGGTCAGTCGCAGGAGGACGACCCGCTGTCGCTGCTGCTCGACCCGCTGCCGTCGCTGCTGCTGGACGATGAGCAGGACGACGACGTGTCGCTGATGCTGTGGTGGATCGCGGTGCCGGTGAGGAAGTCGGTGGCGTCCGGGGCGCTGCTGGCCGAGCGGGCGCCGCTGGCGCTGCGCGCCGGGCTGGCCGACGGCCTGGCCGAAACGCTGGTACGCCGGATCGCCTCGTCACGCTCCCGGCGGCGAAGCCCCTCGCGCCGCGCATCCTCGGCGTCGCGCAGATCCTTTTGAACGTCCGGCGGAGAGAACCGCCCGGTAAAGTGATTGCCCATGTTCTTCACCTCGGGGGAAGGCCCCGACGCCGACGCGCCGGAGAGTTTCACGGATCCGCACACGAACGGGAGGGGTAGGGGCGCCCGTTCGGGTGGGGTGAGGCGGATTATGAATGGGGTATGAATGCCCCGTAAAGGGCTTTTTTGCCCCGATACAAAAAAGGGATGCCCCGGTCATACTCGCGACGGTGGCGCTCGGGGCGCCAAAAAAGCTTGGGGGATGGATCGTGGCCGCTTTTGATGAGGCGTACTACTTAAGGCAATATCCGGACGTCGCGGCGGCTGTCCGCGCAGGAGCTATACCGTCCGGCCTACATCACTTCACGCTCTGGGGCGCAGCCGCCGGACGCCAGGGATCGGCGACGCTCGAATACAGCGAGAGCTACTACCTTGCGCAGCACCCCGACGTGGCCGCCGCTGTGCGTGCTGGAACCTATGCCAGCGGCTTCGCGCATTACCAGCAGTGGGGTGCTGCTGCCGGATGGGCCGGGAACTCGATCTCGACCTTTGACAGCGCGTTCTACCTGGCCGAAAATCCGGATGTGAACGCCATCGTTGGTCGAGCTGAAGGCGCGCCGCAACAGCACTTCATTACCTACGGACAAATCGAGGGTCGGGCGGCCAACGCCGCCGACTTCAACGAGTCCTACTATCTCGCCGCGCACCCTGATGTGGCCTCTGCGGTTGCAGCCGGGGTCTTTGTATCGGGTCAGCAGCATTACGAACGCTGGGGCGCGGCGGCGGGCTGGGCAAAGAACGGCTCGGCGTTCGACAATAACGCCTATTATCTGGCCCATCCCGACGTTGCGGCAGCAGTCCGCGCCGGCTCGATCAGCAGCGGCTACCAGCATTTCGTGCTGTGGGGGCAGGCGGCGGGCTGGGAAGGGACCTATACGGGCCGCACGATCAATATGACCGGTGCGGCTCTATCGGAAAGCCTGACCGGATCAGCCGGGAACGATGTGCTGACGGGCGGGAGCGCAGCCGATTACCTCCAGGGCGCAGCGGGGAACGATCTGCTGTCCGGCGGCTTGGGCAATGACGTACTGGACGGCGGCACGGGCGCCGACACGCTGGTTGGCGGCGTCGGCAACGACATTCTGTATGGCGGACGGGGCGGAGATACCCTGACCGGAGGGACGGGCGCCGACACGTTCGGCTATTTCTCGATTGCGGATCTCGACGAGCGGACGGCGCTTGTCCTTCAGGCGGGTTTTGCGCCGAACGAAGTCATCACCGATTTCAGTGCAGCGGAAGGCGACAAGATCGACATCTCGCGCCTGACGGGCGGCTCGCCAATTGTCTTCATGGGGACGGCGGAATTTGTCTCGGCGCCTGGTGTGCCGCAGGTGCGCTACGACGTCACGACGGGGACCAATGGTGTCGAGGCGCGCGTCTTCGTGGACACCAATGGCGACCGCATCGCGGACGGCGTGCTGTCCGTCTGGGGGGCAACCAGCTTGTCGGCGAGCAACTTCGTGCTGAGCTACTGACCCTCCCGTATTGTCGATACCCCAGCCCGCCCGGAGCGATCCGAGGCGGGCTTTTTCGTGGGCGGTCAGGCGGCGCCGCGCTTCTTGCGGCTGTTGCTGTTGGCCGCGCGGGGGTGCGCGTCATTGGCGGGGCGGGGCGCCTTGGTCTTCCGCTTCTTGGCGGGCTGGCCGGCGAACAGGTCGCCTTGCGGGGCGAGGCTGGCGTTGTGAGCCGCCACCCACGCATTCCCCGTGGTCGTCATGAACTCGCGGGCGAAGTCGATGGGGAACAGCGTCACGCCAGTGTGCGGGCAGTCCGTCACGCCCTTGACGCCCGTGGTCGCGGCCAGCTTCATGAGCGCATTCCGCACCCGGCGGTTCAGGCTGTTCCGGCCCTTGGAAAGCGCCCCGGCTTGGTCCATCAGCTGCCGGACGGAGATCAGTGCCAGCCCGGCCACGCGGCCATCGGCGGCGAGCGCGAGGTTGGTCACGCCGCTCGCGAGCGCTTGCAGCGTGTTGGCCAGTTCGGCGACCGTCCGCTCCAGGCCCGTCACCTTGCGCGCCAGCATGCGCGCGATCCCGTCCGTCCGGCGGGCCAGTTCGTCAGCATCAGCCGACAGCAAGCCCTTCTCGTAGGCATCGAACCGCTCGATGATCTCAATGGTGATGTCGGTGGCGTTGACGGTTTCCGACTTCGCCGTGATGAAGATCGCCTGCTTGCGGTTCAGCATGAACGCTGTCGCCGAGGCGCCACCTAACCCATTGTTTTCCGGAGTAAGTTTCACGGTGGAACGAACCCCGAGCGCATCCAGACTCGAAAGGTGCCGCTTGATCAGGTTGCGAATCATGCGTGGCTCGGCGAACCCGAGGCGAGATGCAAGATCGGTATCGAGGATGCGCGCCTCTCCTTCGACCGAGGCAACGGTCAGGGTGGCATTGCTGGAGGAGGCCGGTGTAATCTCGGAACTGGTCGTGATCATTCGTCTTTCGTGGTTGTGACCCGGACGCCGCCCAACGGCGCCCATGAAGCGGCGGCCACCATCCGGTGCGCCGCCGTTCTCATTTCTCGGATCGTGACACGAGCCGTATGGACGGATCAACCGCCGCCACCTGATCGCCCGGCGTGCATGCGACAGGGCGCCGCATGGGACGGCAACAATTCGTAACAATTTCCCGACGCTGAAATTGCACTGAACACGTTGGATTGCGCCGCTTTGTGTGCAATATACATACCCCAATATTCAAGTATTGTTACAGGTGCAAAACACGGCAATGGCTGCAAGATCACCCATTGGTGTGTAATATGTCGTCCATCACCTTGAAAGACAGGGTGACGGCGGGTCGGCTTCCGGGGGGGCTGCCAACCGCTTTAGCTACTGAGTCCGCGCTTCCACGCGACGCCCTTCAACCGTCATGCATCCTGCCGCAATTGGCCGATTTGCATACGGTGATATGTCGCCTTGGAGCCGTCATGACCAGTCAGTGTTTTCCCTCACCTTGCCCGTCACTCGGCCTTAACCGCCGTTCGCTGCAACGCGACGCGTCGGAAACGGGTGGCGACATATAATTTCCTATTTTGCGCCTATCAAAGGAATTTGTTCCTATAAAGAGCGCTCGGAGCGGCGCGCCTGCGGGGAGGGTGTGATGTCTGAGGTGGTAGCGACGAACAGCCCGGAAGGGGCATCAAAAGCGATCGACGATACAGGGCGGCCTTATGGTCGCGGCTGTCGGGGCATCAGAAAAGAAAGGTAATCGACATAATAGAAACGCTTATTCGTCTTCAGGAGAAAGCAAGATCTCCATGATCTTGATTGTTTTCAACTTGGTTGATTTGTTCAGTTTTTCCCATAGTTCGGAAAATTTACGGTCAATTTCATTTTCATCGCCAATGGTGAGATCATCGATATTTTGCGTAGAAGTGCCCGCCTTTCCTTTGCCCTCATCCTTGTCGTGGCTTGGTTCGTCAGGGTCGCCGGTGAGGTCGGACACCTTGCAATTAAGGGCCTCAGCGAGAGCTTTCAGAGTGTCGATGCGAGGGTTTTTGCTTAGACCGTTCTCAATCTTCTTCACGAGAGAGTCATTATCCCCCACCAACAGCGAAAGACCTCGTTGAGACAGGCCGGCCGCCTCGCGGCGTCGACGCAGTTCTTGTTGGACGTAGTTCAACTCCATGGCGGGGCAAATATGCCACGGGCCAGGGGCATCAGTATCGGGGCAAATTGGCCCTTGCTTATGGGGCATAAATACCCCATAAGCAAGGGCTTATGAAGACCCGCTAACATGTGCTCTCAAGCATCACAAGGTTCCTTGCCGAGACTGGGATGACCGAACGGGAGTTCGGTTTGCGGTCTGCGGGGGACCACAAGCTCATCCCCCGCATTCGTCAGGGGATGGTGACCCTTAGCCGTATCGAGCGGGCCGAAGCCTTCATTGAGGCGGCCCAGCGTCTGCCCGATCAGGGCCCCATGCCACCCCTTCCCCCACCTCCGCACGAGGGGAGGGCGGCTTGATGCTTCATCGCCTGCGCCTCTTCATCGGCCGCGTGATCCTGTGGTTCGCCATGCCGGCGCTCACCCACGAGGTGGGCCGGATGACGCCAGAGGATTGGGCCGAGGTCGATCCCTGCGGCAAACCGACAAACGAAGGACGCGCGTAAATGGACGCGGACGCCCTTCGCTACGCCGTCGCCCGCGTCGTGGCCGAGTTCAGCCCCGCCCAAGCGCGCATCCTCAATTCCACGGAGACGACCATGACGAAGCCCCCGGCGGCAACGCTCTACTGTTCCTTCTGCGGCAAGAGCCAACACGAGGTCCGCAAGCTGATCGCCGGCCCGTCGCCATCCTTCATCTGCGACGAGTGCGTCGGCCTGTGCGCGGACATCATCCGCGCGGAGGGAATCGCGGTCGGGATGGACTTCGGCAAGGAACCGGCGGCGACCCTGACCCTCCGCGAAGAGGCCGTCCTGATGGCGCTGAAGCGCGGCGGCCGGTGCATCGCCGACAACCCGACCGCAATCATCGAGCGGGCCTCCCAGATCATGCGCGCGCTGTCGTCGGGCATCCGCCGGTTGCTGGTCGAAGAAGCCCTTGCCTTCGAGACGGACGCCGCTTCGCTCGCCAGCCTGATCGAGAATGCCAGCCAGTTGGAGGGATGGTGCCGCACTGGCGCCGTGCCGAGCGGCACCGATCCCGTTACGCGGGAGGGATGATCCCGTGTTGACGCATCTGCTGGATGACTCCTGGAAGAAGAAGGGCGATCCGGACCGGACGCGCATCCCCTTCTGCCGCAGCCTTTTGCGTCGCGATGGTGATTGCGGCCAGCCACTCAAGCTGATCGGGCGCGAGGCGCACAGGAATTTCGGACATGCAGGTTGCTCCATCGGGTTGGTGACACGACCGATGGTAGCGCAGGAGGACGGGGCCGTCATGGCTCCGTCCTCTCCTCCGAATAGACCAGCCTGGGCCCCGGCCGCCGCGCCGGTGGCGGCTCGACCCGCATGACGACGGTGCCGTCGCCCACCGACAGGCCTGGCAGACCTTCCACCCGCACGCCGCAGAGGGACACCGAATGCCCGTTGAAGATCGTCACAGCCGGGGTGGACACAGTCTCCCCCATGATGCCATGCCTACCACCTTGGACCGTTGCGGCCCGAGCCACTACAGAGCGCCCAGGGAGGGTGACGACGCTTCCGTTGTGACCGCCGACCCTCTTTGGGGTGACATCGCCGTGACGGTGGCGGTCCTGGTGGTGTGGATCGGGGCGCTCGCCCTCTTCGTGTTGTGGTCCTGACATGGTTGCCGCCTCGCAACTGTCGTTGATGCCGGCGCACGTGCCGGCGGAACGGCCCAAGTCGAAGCCGGTAGAAACTCCGGCACTTTTCAACTTCGGCGAGTTGGATGCTGCATCGCACAACGCCGCGAAAGACAGTGCGCAGAATACGCAGGGCTTGCGCGTTCTGCGGGGCGACCAGCGGTCGGAGGCCGGATCGGCCTGGGCGCGCATCCTCCGCACGGAGCGCGGGCGCGACGCCGCCAAGCGCATCGTCACCGACTTCGAAGCCGCTGGCCAGCCGGTCAGCCTGCGCACCGTTCAGGGCTGGCTGGCCGGGCGTCTGGCCGATGAGCCGTACATCCTGCTGGCCGACCGCCTGTATGGCCCCGGCGTGGTCGCCGAGATCTACGAACCCGACAGCCCCGCCGCCGCCGCGTCGCGCCGCGCCCGGCTGGAGCGTCTGGTCAAAGGGGGCGCGGCATGATCCCGGTGAACTGCAACGACAACCACGCCAACCACCGCCATCATCAGCGCTTCGGCGGCCCGCTGACCGCCGAGCGCAAGACGGCCATTTTCGCTGCCATCGAATCCGCCCGAGCGAACGACAACCGCGCCCCCGCCGCCTGCCTGAGCGGCACCAGCCAGATCATGACCTCGCCGGACGGCATCACCTGGACCGCCCGCACAGCCGCCGAAAACAACTCGTGGCTTTGCGTCGCCTCGAACTGACCGCCGGCCCGTGCGTTGGGGGCCGCGCCGCCGCTGCGGCACGGTTGCCCCATGCAGCAGACCCGCCCCCGCCTGTACCCCGCCGCAAAGCCGGCGCTGACCGTCGACGAGAAGGTCGCAGCCCTCCAGAAGGGCGCGGCCTCGACGACGGCCGACCTGACCGGCGTGAAGGCGGACCTCTCCGACCTGACGGACGTGGTCGGCGACCAGGGCGCAGCGCTCGACATGGTGGCCTCCACCGTCGAGGGCCAGGGCGACGACATCGCCGCCCTTGAAACCGCCGTCGCCGGCCTGCCCGCAACGGGATCGATCTGGTCGGACGCCCGGCCCACCGCGACCTTCGGCGACGGCTCGGACCTGACGTGGACCGGGACGGGCAACGGCGTCGCCACGACCTTCAGCATCCCCGGCCGGCTGTCCACCGCCCCAACCCGCTACGTCGTCCTCGTCGGCGGCGTCCGGCAGGCACCGGCCGCCTACAGCCTCTCGACTTCCGCCGCGCGCCCCTGACCTTCGGCGAGGCGCCCCCTGACGGCGTCCTCGTCGCCATCCACGCCCCCTTTTACGGATCCGCACCATGAGCCTGTCCGACCTGACCCGCGTCAGCACCGCCATGATTGCCGGGCTGCCCCTCCTCTCGGGCGGCGCATCCCAGACGCTGGAATCCATCCTGACCGAGCGCGTGTCCGTGAAGCGCTTCGGCGCCAAGGGCGACGGCTCGCATGACGACACGGCGGCGATCCAGGCCGCGCTCAACTGGGCCATCGCCCATTCGCAGCGCCTCTACCTGCCGGCCGGCGTCTACAAGACCACGTCAGGGTTGGTCGCCGACCTGACGGGGAACTCGCTCGATCAGGGCAACCGTCTGTGCATTGAGGGCGACGGGCCAAGCAACAGCATTATCGCGCCCACGTCGGCGCTGGGGGCTGGGACCGCCCTCAAGATCCTCGGTGGCGCGGGCGGGGCGGGCATGCAGGCGTGGTCCGAGATCGGCGGGTTCGGGATCGAATGCGCCGGCGGCACCGCCGTTGCCATCGCCATGGAGAACTTCGCGTTCTTCAAGATGCACAGCATCCGCATCCTCGGCGCGAACTACGGCCTCTACATGCGTGACGTGCTGTCCGGCGTCTTCGAGAAGCTGAACATTCGGTTCTGCCTGCGAGGCATCTACGCGGACCGCAATGCTGATGGCGGCTCCGACGCCTACCGCTCCGGGCCGAACAACCTCAATTTCATCGGCTGCACGGTTGGTCTGTGCGCACAGTTTGGCGTGTCTTTGGTGGATGGGGCTGTCTGCAACTGGTTCGGCGGGAGCATCGAGCATTGCGGGCGTGGCGGCACTGGGGACGGACGACACGCTGTTTCCATCGTAAACGCCGGCCTGGAAGGCGGAGTGGGCGCCACCTTCCGCGGGGTCTACTTCGAAGGTAATGTCGGAACCGCAGATATTTGGATCATCCAAGACGACAACAAGTGCGCCTATGTGATCGACGGCTGTACCTTCAATCGTATTCACACGCCTATTTTCCAGTATGTGACCGAGTCCGGCGTCCAGACCGAAACGAATATTGGAATTTACAATCCGAATTTTCAACAATACATCGGGGGCAACATTCGAATCGACCCGACCAACCATCCGGTTTCGGTGGCGATCATCGGGAATGGCTTCAGGTCGTTGGCCGCGGTTGGCGGCGCGCCGTATGTCGACGATGCATCGCGCCCCTACATCGCGCAGCCGGACAGCCCCTATGTGCAGATCACGCAACGGGGGAACCTCTTCGACGGCGCCGTCGCCGCCCCCTACTGGACCGAACTACCGTCCTGCTTCGCCTACATGGGATCGAACCAGACCATCGCGAGCGGCGGCGGGCTGCACAAGGTGCTGTTCAACTCGGCGAGTCCGAATGACGGCGCGTGGTGGGACGCGGCCAACAGCCGGTTGTTCTGCTACCGTCGCTGCCGGCTCGACATTCGGGCCACGCTCTACTGGACGGACCTCCCGTCCGGCTCCGACCACTCCATCGCCATCTATCGCAACGGGGCGATCTACGCCAGCGTGACCGGCGCGCAGATCAACCGCCTGATGGACGTGAACCCGAACGACGTCATCGAAATCTACGCCTATCAGGTGTCGGGGGCGTCCCGGACGATCGGCCAGAACCCGCTCTACACCTTCGCCTCGGTTCACGTCGTCTGAACCCTCGCCCCGGTGCGTTGGAGCGTGCGCGAAGGTGGTGCCACGGTGGGGCACCACCAACCGGGAGCGAAGACGTGGAGCCCCAGAATATCCTGACGATGCTTGGGGGCGCCGCCATACCCACGGCGGGCCTCCTCTGGTTCGTGATCCGCATGTCGTGGGCGGCTGCCAAGCGCGACGCCGTCATCGACGGGCTGGGCAAGTCGCTGGACGCCCTGAAGGCCCGCGTCGACGACCACGACGACCTGCGCGAGCGCCTTGCCCGCATGGAGCAGGGCTTCCACGACATGAAGAACACCATGCATCAGGTGCTGGTCGCCGTAACCAAGCGCGCCTCCGCCGAATGAGGAACCGACCATGACGACCGTCACTCCCCTCGCCAACCTCCCGCGCGGCATCCGCAACAACAACCCCGGCAACCTGCGGCACGGCGACGACTGGCAGGGCCTGTCCGATCGCCAGCCCGACCCGGCATTCTGCACCTTCGACGACCCGGTGTTCGGCCTCCGCGCCCTGATGCGGGTCCTGCTGAACTACCGCCGGAAGCACAAGCTCCGGACCATTTCCCAGGCCATCGCCCGGTGGGCGCCGCCGAACGAGAACGACACGCCGGCCTACATCGCGACCGTCGCCCGGCGCTGTGGCGTCAACCCCGACAACGCCGTCGACTGGTCGGAGCCCGGCATGCTCGGCGCCATGGCCCGCGCCATCGTCGCCCACGAGAACGGCCGCTCGCCGGCCAACCGTCCGGCCGACTGGTACGAGCTGGCGATCTACAGCGCGGCCGTCCGGCTGGCGCTCGGAACGGGAGCCTGACCATGGACGCCGTCGTCAACCGAATCGGCCGTAAGAAGCTCGGCCTGCTGCTCGCCGCCATCGGGGCCGCCATCCTCGATCAGGTCGCCGGGACCAACCTCCTGCCGACCGTGCTCTCGGCGCTCGTCGGCGGCTGACAGCCACCCTGCCGCGCCGAAATGGAGAGGGCCGCCCCACCCGGAGCGGCCCTTTCTGTTTAGACTTCGCTCGCAACCCATTGATTTTCTGTGAGAGAACCTAGGCGGAACAAGTCTTAACCGCCGTTGATTTTTTTAATACCAGCATTTCTTTTAATCATGTGGCCGTGGGTTCGAATCCCACCCGGATCACCAAAATATCAAAGACTTAGAGCTTGATTTGGCGGGAGTGTCAAACTCCCGCCACTTCGCGTGTCAAACCGCCTTTTCCCTGGGCGCGCTATTGTTCCGGGTGCGGGACACCGCCATTGTCCGGTTGCTGTACGATGTGGCGCCGCGGCGAGGTGGTGCGGACCACTTCGCCCATCATTCCTTTCGCAGCGCATCCAGCAACGCCGCGTGCAGCGTCTCCGGTGAGCAGGGCATTTCCAGAAGCGTTCCACCGAACTCCCCAGCCTGCCAGCGTTGCAGCAGGCTGAAATCCGCGGTGATCCCAATCCAGGGAACCCGGTAGCCAAGATCGGTCTCCAAACGGCGTGCCAGCCGGTCGGCTGTGACTTGGCGGTCCGTCGGCGGAAGCAGCATAACGGACGGGCGCAGATGCGCCTCCTCCACAATCTTCAGAATATCGTCGAAGTTGTCCCCAGAAACAACCTCGGCTTCCCACGACTCGATCAAGGCTTCGACGCCAAGACGCAAAATCGCGTTGTGCTCAAGGACCAGAACGGTCGCGCCTTTCAGTGACTTCACGGCTTGGCCTCATCCGTCATTGAGCGCACGGGGGTGCTCAAAGCCTGGGAGCTTCGGCTTGTGTGAAAGACCACGAGCTGCGTGATCCGTCATTAACCTGTGATGGCCTGCCGTTTTCTCCGTGCGAAAACCCAGGGCCACGGCCTCCGCGACGATCGCCGCCGCGACGCGGATGCAGGAACTGCCGGACGCTTCGGCCGGTCTCGTGCTGGCCGACCTTCCCTGTTTCAGCGGGGCCATCCGCAAGGCCGGGTGAACCGCCCATCAACCGAATTCTCTTCCGATTGCACCAGCCCCGGCCCTGCGCGCGGAGTTTTCCTTATCGGCAGAAACTGCCGGGAACAGGACGCGAAACGGCAAGGGATGCCGTGTCGCGTCCCTGTTGCACGGAATATTTTGCAGCGCTTGAAAATGGCTGGGGATCAGGAAGCGCCTGGGACCGGCTTGCAACGGCAGGAAGGAGGCCGAAGCCTCCTTCCTCCTTGGATTTATTGGGAAAATTCCCGATTTGACGCCTGAGCGTCGTCAGAAAGGCATGATGATGTCGAAGAGCTGCTGGCCGTAGCGCGGCTGCTGCACGTCGGTGATCTGGCCGCGGCCGCCGTAGGAGATGCGGGCCTCGGCGATCTTCTCGTAGCTGACGGTGTTTTGGGCGGTGATGTCCTCGGGCCGGATCACGCCGGTGATCTGGAGGTCGCGCACCTCGTAGTTCACGCGCACCTCCTGGCGGCCCTGGATGACGAGGTTGCCGTTGGGCAGGGTCTGCGTGATCAGCGCCGCCACCTTCAGTTCGATCTTCTCGTTGCGGTCCACCGAGCCCTTGCCGTCGTTCGTCGTGCTGCTGTTCAGGTCGACGAGGTTGGAGGCGCTGGCGCCAGCCGGCAGGACGCGGCTCAGCGTGCCGGCCTCCAGCCCGAACAGGTTGGGCATGCCGGCCTTCTCGCCGTTGGCGCGCGACCGCTTGCTCTCGTTGGCCAGCTTGGCCTGGTCGTCGATGGAGATGTTGACCGTCAGCAGGTCGCCGACCTTGCCCGCGCGCTGATCCTTGAAGAAGGCCTTGGCGCCGGTCCGCCACAGCGAATTCGGGTTGCGCTCGGTCGGCAGCGGGGTCGGCATCGGCAGGCTGACCGGCTGGTAGCCCGGCTTGGCCTGGGGGTCCTGGATCTGGCTCAGTTCCGGCGCCTTGCCGATGTCGCCGATGCGCGAGGCGGCGTTGCAGGCGGTCAGCGAAGCGGCGGCGGCGGCGATCATCGCGAAGCGGAAGGCGGCCTTGGTGGCGGTCCCGGCGGCGGTCTGGATGGCGGGCATGGGAGCTTTCTCCTTACTTCGCGATGGTGCCGGGCTTTGCCACGGCGACGAGATTGTGACCCGCGACCGTCGCTTCGACGATGCGGTTGGACTGGGTGTTGACGACGCGGATCACTTCGCCGCGGCCGCCGTCCTGGAGGGCCTTGCCCTGGGTGGTCAGCGACATGCTCTCGGTCGCCAGCGTGATGGTGACGAGCGCGCCCTTGTCGATCATGCGCGGCGACTGGAGGTCGCGCAGCCGCACCGGCTGGTTGGTCGGGACGCCGCGCCGGGGCGTCATGCCGATAAGCTGGGCGTCGGTGGCGGCGGTGTCGCTGCTGGTCTGATCGGCGCGGACGTCCTGCCAGTCGACGTCGCTCGGGCCGATGACGTCGCCGGGGACCACCCGGCGGGCCAGCACCGGCACCTGGACCACGCCGAAGGCGCGGCCGGCGACCGGCAGGCGAACCGCCGGCTGGGTGTTCGACACCACGATCTCCGCCGCGAAACGGCCCTGCACCGGGTTGTAATAAAGGTTCTCCACCGTGAGGCCGCCGGCGCCCTGGGGCGCGCGCAGTTCGATGGCGCGGCTGTCCAGTTCCATCTGCAACCGGCCGACCGTCACCACACGGGACAGCGCGTCGGACAGGACGGCCTCCACATGCGGGGTGCCGTAGACCATGGACGGCGGCGGGGTGTCCGGCCCGGCGCCGGCGGGGGTTCCCATGGCGGGGGCTCCCATGGCGGCCGCGAACGCGGCGCCGGGGGCGGCCAGCAGGGCGGTGCCGAGGAGGAGGATGGAGAGGGTGCGCTTCATGGCGGCGGTTCCCGGAACAGAAGGGCCAGACGAGGGGGCTGGCTGGCGGCGTTACTTCATCTGGCTGGCTTGCTGCATCATCTCGTCGGTCGTCTTGATGATCTTGGAGTTCATCTCGTACGCCCGCTGCGCGGTGATCAGAGTCGTGATTTCCTGCACCACGTTGACGTTGGAGGTCTCCAGCGCCCCCTGGGTCAGCCGGCCGAAGCCGGGGTTGCCGGGGTTGGCGGTGACCGCCTGGCCCGAGGCGCCCGTTTCCAGGAACAGATTGTCGCCGATGGCCTCCAGGCCGGCGGCGTTGGCGAAGGTGGCGAGCTGGATCTGGCCGACATTCTGCGTGGCGGTCTGGCCGTCCAGCTTCACCAGCACCTCGCCCGACGGGTTGATCGCCACGTCGACGGCGTTGTTCGGGATGGTGATGTTCGGCTGGATCGGGTAGCCGTCGGCGGTGACGATCACGCCCTCGGGCGACAGCTTGAAGTTGCCGGCGCGGGTGTAGCTGGTGTCGCCGCTGGGCAGCGTCACCTGGAAATAGCCCGAGCCGTTGATGGCGACGTCCAGCTTGTTGTCGGTGATGTTCAGGTTGCCCTGTTCCAGCACGCGGGCCACGGCGGCGACGCGGACGCCGGCGCCGATCTGCACGCCGGTCGGCACGACGGTGCCGGCGTCCGAGGAGGTCGAGCCGATGCGGCGCAAATTCTGGTAGAGCAGATCCTGGAACTCGGCCCGCTGCTTCTTGAAGCCGGTGGTCGTGGCGTTCGCGATGTTGTTCGAGATCGTCTCGACGTTGAGCTGCTGGGCGATCATGCCGGTGGCGCCGATGGCGAGGCTGCGCATGGGTCTGTTTCCTCTCGTCTTCGGGCGGGGCTCAGGCCGAGCGGCCCAGCTTCTGGATCATCGAGCGGATGCGCTCGTGCTCGTTGTCGATGACGCGCTGCGCCGACATGTAGCTGCGCTGGACCTCGATCATCTGCGTCATCTCCACGACGGGCTTCACGTTGCTACCCTCAAGCAAGCCTTGTGCCACCTTGGTGTCGGCCGGGGCCGGCTGCGGCTCCTCGTCGGAGACGTAGAGGCCGGAGCCGACCTCGGTCATCAGCTGCTCGTTCTTGAAGGTGACGATGTTCAGCTTGCCGACCGGGCCGAGTTCGGTGGAGACGGTGCCGTCGCCGCTGACCTTCACGTCCGACGTGCCGGCGGGCAGCACGATGGGCTGGCCGTTGTCGGCCAGCACCGGCAGGCCGCCGCCATCGACCATCTGGCGCTGGTCGTTCAGGCGGAAGTTGCCGGCGCGGGTGTAGCGCGGGCCGCTGGCGGTATCGACGGTGAAGTACCCGTTGCCGGTCAGCGCCAGATCCATCGGGTTTCCGGTCTGGGTCATCGCCCCGACCGAGAGGTCGCGGACCACGGCGCGGTCCTGGACGAAGCTGACACGCTCGTGGAGGGCCGGCTTTTCCATGAACTCGGTGAACAGCATGCGCTGGTTCTTGTAGCCGGTCGTGTTCATGTTCGCGATGTTGTTCGACGTCACATCAAGCTGCCGCCGCAGGGTGAGCTGGCGCGACAGAGCGACGTAGATCGAATTTTCCATCTTGCCTCATCCTTCACACGGGGTCGGGCCGACATCCGACCGGCGAAAAGGGGTGTTGCAGGCGGCGTGCCAACCTTGCGGAGACGGCGGTTTCCCTGGATTCCCGGCAAGGCGATGGCGTTCCGGCCGGGCGGGGCAGGGGATGCCGGGCAGAAACTGCCGGGGCGGGACCGTTCCTGCCGGGTTCCGCCGGGCAAGACTCTCCCGTTCCCGCCGTGGCGCCGGGCCATGCGGGTGGGAGGACGGAATCCGGGCGTCGGGGGAGGGGGCCTGCTTTCCCTTCCGGGATCGTCATGCCCGGCCTTGAGCCGGGCCGTCATCCGCGAGCGCGCGCACGCGCCGGCGGTTGCCCATGACAAGCACGGGCATGACGATCCTGGAAAGCCGGCGGCCTGAGCCCATCCCGTTTCCGGACACGGAGGTCCGGGCGCGACCAATCAAAAAGCGTGCCGTTTCGGGCACAGAGCGCTGGAATTCCTTGCGGGGAGGCACCCCGCAGGGGTGTCGAAAGGACTTATTAACTATCCCAAAGATAACTTTGGCCGGTCGGCGGGATCGTCCCCGCCCCCGAAGCCACCCAGGATCCCCATGGCCGCCGAAGCCGATACCGGCGAACTTTCGACCGACGGACTGCCGCGAAAGAAATTCAGCGGCAAGAAGCTGGTGCTGTTCGTCATTCTCCCGCTGGTGCTGCTGATCGGCGCCGGGGCGGGGGTGTATTTCTCCGGCCTGCTGGACAGCCTGCTCGGCAAGACCGAGGAGCACGCGGAGGAGGCGCACCCCGCCGAACCCGCGCAGCCCGACCCGCACGCGGCCCCGGTCTTCTACGACCTGCCCGACATGCTGGTGAACCTGAACAGCGCCGGCAAGCGGCCCGCCTTCCTGAAGATCAAGATTTCGATCCAGCTGTCGAAACCGGAGGACGTCTCGGCGGTTGAACATGTGCTGCCGCGCATCATCGACAATTTCCAGGTTTACCTGCGCGAGTTGCGGCTGGAGGATCTGCGCGGGTCGGCCGGCATGTACCGTCTGCGGCAGGAGCTGCTGATGCGCATCACCGCCGCCGCCCATCCGGTGAAGGTGAAGGACGTGCTGTTCAAAGAAATGCTGGTCCAGTAACGGCGGGGACGCGGGCCATGAGCGACACCGAGGAGCTGAGCGAAGAGGAACGGCTTGCCGCCGAATGGGCGGCGCTGGCGGAGGACAGCGGCGACGTCGGCGACATGGGCGGCGGCGGCGGGTCCACCCGCGTCCTGAACCAGGACGAGATCGACAGCCTGCTCGGCTTCGACCAGGGCGGGGCCGGCGACGGCGACAACTCCGGCATCATGGCGCTGGTCAACTCGGCGCTGGTCAACTACGAACGCCTGCCCATGCTGGAGGTGGTCTTCGACCGCCTCGTCCGCATGATGTCGACCTCGCTCCGCAACTTCACCTCCGACAACGTCGAGGTCAGCCTCGACCAGATTTCCTCGGTGCGTTTCGGCGACTATCTGAACTCGATCCCCCTGCCGGCGATGCTGTCGGTCTTCAAGGCGGAGGAGTGGGACAATTACGGCCTGATGGTCGTGGACTCGGCGCTGATCTACTCGATCGTCGACGTGCTGCTCGGCGGCCGGCGCGGCACGGCGGCGATGCGCATCGAGGGCCGCCCCTACACCACCATCGAGCGCAACCTCGTGGAGCGCATGGTTCATGTGGTGCTGTCCGACCTGTCCGCCGCCTTCGACCCGCTGTCGCCGGTGACCTTCCGCTTCGACCGGCTGGAGACCAACCCGCGCTTCGCCACCATCGCGCGGCCCGCCAACGCGGCGGTGCTGGTCAAGCTGCGCATCGACATGGAGGATCGCGGCGGCCGGCTGGAGCTGATGATCCCCTACGCGACGCTGGAGCCGGTCCGCGAACTGCTGCTCCAGATGTTCATGGGCGAGAAGTTCGGCCGTGACTCGATCTGGGAAACCCATTTGGCGTCGGAGCTGATGGTGACGGACGTCGATCTGTCGGCCGTGCTCGACGAGGTGACGATGACGCTGCACGATGTGCTGAACTGGCGCGTCGGCACCCGCATCCTGCTGAACGCCACGCCCGACGGCGCCATCGAGCTGCGCTGCGGCGACGTCTCGATGTTCCAGGGCCGCATGGGCCGCAAGGGCGGCCACATCGCGGTGCGGCTGGAAAAGGAACTTCCCAAGCAGGAGGTCATGCGGCTGTGAGTCCAATGATCTCCCTGATCCTGGATCTGGTCATCGTCGGCCTGCTGGCGGCGACCATCGCCTACGCGATCATCCTCAACAAGCAGATCGTCAAGCTGCGCGAGAGCCGCGGCGAGATGGCCGAGCTGATCCAGGGGCTGAACGACGCGATGGCCAAGGCCGACACCGGCGTGCGCGGGCTGAAGAAGACCGCCGCCGACACCGGCGAGGATCTCCAGCGCACCGTGGCCAAGGCGCAGGCCCTGCGCGACGAGCTGCACTTCATGATCGAGGCCGCCGACACGCTGGCCACCCGGCTGGGCAACGTCGCCGAGCGCGATGGCGGGCGCGACCAGGGGCGCCCTGGCGCGGCGCGCGGCCCGATGGCGCGCACCCCGGTCAAGCCGGCGCTCGCCCCGCGCCAGCTGGCCCGCCCGGTGCCGCTCGACGCGCACGACGACGACCATGACGACGCGCCGCCGCCGGTCCGGCTGGACCTCGCGCCGCGTCGCGCCGTGGCCCCGGAAGCGCGCGAGCCGCAACCCTTGGCCCGCGACCCGATAACCCGCGACGGCGAAAGCCTGTCGCGGGCCGAACGTGAACTGCTCCAGGCGATCGAGAACGCCGGTAGGGGGATCGGATGAGCGACGCGCAGAAGTTCATCGCGGAGTTCGCCGCCCAGCTGGCCGCGAAACCGACGGCTCAGCCGGGCGCGACCGCAGCGCGGGCGGAGGAACGGGTGGTGATCCGGCCGGCCGGCGCCGCGCCGACCGGGGTGCGGGTTTCCGCCTCCGTGGCGAATCCGCCGGCAGCCGGCCAGCCGTCCGGCCAGCCCGCCGCCGCTGCCCGTCCGGCGGCCCGTTCCGGCGCCAAGGGCAAGCCGAAGGGAAAGCCGCGCAAGGCCGCCACGCCCCGGCGTCCGCTGGGGGAGCGTCTGCGTGCGCGCATGAAGGGGATCCGTTTCCGTCTGCTGCCGCTGACGATCTTCGTCGCGGTCCTGATGCTCGGTGTCCGGGTCGGCGATCTGTGGCGCCTCGTCGCGCGCGACGTGCGTCTGCCGGAATTTCCGGTGTCGCTGGCCGAGAACCCGCCGGCCAAGCCGCCCGCCGCGACGACCAAGCCGGCCGGCGCCCCCCAGACGGCCAGCGTCCCGAACCCGCCGAAGGACGGAGCGCCTGCCCAGGGCGGCTCGAACCCGGCGCCGCCCCCCGCCGCCGGCATGGCGCCGCTGGCCCCGCTCGGCCCGATCGACAACCAGGAACTGCTGAAGCATTTCGCCGAGCGCCGCGCCGAGATCGAACAGCGGACCAAGGAGATGGAGCAGCGCGAGGCACTGCTGGCCGCCGCCGAGAAGCGGATCGACCAGAAGGTGGCGGAGATGGAGAAGGTCCGCACCGACATCCAGAAGCTGATGAACCAGGGCGACGAGAAGCAGTCGGCGCAGCTTGAGAGCCTCGTGAAGATCTACGAGACGATGAAGCCCAAGGAGGCCGCCCGCATCTTCGAGGAGCTGGACATGCCCGTACTGCTGGGGGTCATCCAACGGATGAAGGAACAGAAGACGGCGCCGATCCTGGCGGCGATGGACCCGGTCAAGGCCAAGGAGGTGACCTCGGCCCTGGTCGAGCGCCGGGTGCCGATGAAGGTCAACTGAGCCCCAGAACAATCCTGAGCCTGAGAGCAAACGGGCCGGATCGGCTGTCCGATCCGGCCCGCTTCCTGTGGCGACGCAACCAGTTCCTACGCGGCCAGCCTTTGGAGACGGCCGTCGATGTCGTCGAGCGCGTGCATCAGCTCCCGCATCGCCTGGTCGGCGCGGGCACGGGCGAAGGGCCAGGCGTCGTCATCGGCCCGGCGGGCGGCCTCGATGTGGCCGGAGGCGCGGTTGCGAAGCCCGCGCAGGCTGTCGAGCGTGCGCTCCCACATTTCCCGTCCCTCGATCTCGGCGCGTTCGACGGTGGAGCGCAGGCGTTCCATGCGGTCGGCGGCGTGCAGGACCAGATCGCGGCTGAGCGCGTCGAAGGCTTGCCGTTCGCGGCTGCTCATGAACTTCTCCCTGAACGGTGACACTCGTCGGGTGAACCGGTCGGCACCATAGCCACGCTGGCGCCCGGCAGAAACGCGCCGGAAGCGCAGGGGGGACATCCCCGATGGGGGATGGCCGTTATGCCCAAAAGAAAGCCGGCCGGGCCGCCTATCCCTTGAAGGGGATAAGCAAAGCCCGAACCCAAAGAGTTCTTCTTGGTTGATGTGCGTTTCCTCATTGGCCGGCTTTTTTTACCCGGTCCATGTTTTTAATGGCTCTTGGTACGCCATTCGCCTGACGTTTTGATTATCGTTTGTTGAAGGTTTTGTGCCTCAGGGCCGGGCTTTAGTCAATCCAACCAAAAATCATAGACAGCGACCATTTTGCCGCAGCCGAAAGGCGAAGCCGGCCTCTCCTTTTCAAAGTCGAGGCCGGATTGGAAACCGAACGAACGGGTGAAAAGCACGGGAAGGGGGGAGGGGGTGTTTATTCCGCGGCGACGCCATAGGCGGGGACCAGATCGCCATTGACCGGGGCATGGTCGTGATGGTGATCGTGCTGGTCGGAGCAGGCGCCGCAATGGCTGGCGGGGGCGGTGCGGTGATCGTTGGCCATCGCGCGCATCATCGGCACGCATTTGCCGCACTGGACCTGGCATTCGTAGTGACGAAAAACAGAAGCGGGAGTCTTTGCGCCGTTGCTGAGGGCCGCCTTGACTTTCTTGTCGTTCAACGCGTGGCAGATGCAAACGTACATAAGCCCTCAGCACCGGTCGTTGACGGGGCGGCGCCTTGGCGGGCGCCGCTGTCGGCGGGTCGTTTCCTGCGCTCAGATGTACTGATACTGCGAATCGTTGTCAATCGACCAATTGCGAACGCCTCTCACACGCTTTCGGAGTGCGCTCCTTTGTCACAACCTCCATCGGGCGGGTGAGCGGTGGCGCCGCCTCTCTCTTGCGCTTGCAATCGCGGCGCGGCGGCGGTAGCCCGTGGGCATGCAAGACACTCCCGACCCCGCGCCCGACTCCGCCCTTCCTTCGGCCAGCCCGTCCATTGCCCCCTTGGGGCAGACGGTCTATCTGGCGCCCGATGGATTCGTCGACGACCTGGTGGCGGAACTGGGCGACGTCGCCGCGGTGGATGGCCGGCTGGTCTTCGCCGACGGCCCGGCGCGGCCCGCCGCCTGGGCGCAGAACATCTGGTTCGATCCGGTGCGGATCGAAATCGGCTCCATCAAGGGCGGGGCCAAGGCGCTGCGCGGCATCCAGCGGAACTGGGCGCTGTGGTCGCAGCGCCACCACCGCCGCGCCGCGCTGATCCAGGACAACCTGCCGCACGTCTCGGCCAAGCCGGTGGTCTTCCCGTCGCCGTTGCCGACGGCGCCGCTGGGCTCCTGGACGCTGCTGGACGAAAACACCATCGTTGCGGCGGCGCGCTGCTCCAGCCCCTTCCGGCACGGCGAAGTGCCCTTCGTCGAGAACCGGACCGCCCCGCCCAACCGCGCCTATCTCAAGCTGTGGGAGGCGCTGACCCTGTTCGGCGAGCAGCCGGGGCCGGGCGACCGCTGCCTCGACCTCGGCGCCTGCCCCGGCGGCTGGACCTGGGTGCTGCACGAGCTGGGGGCCTCGGTGGTCAGCGTCGACAAGGCGCCGCTCGATCCGGCCATCGCCCGGTTGCCGCGCGTCGAGATCCGCCAGGAGAGCGCCTTCGGACTGAAGCCTCAGGATGTCGGGCCGGTGGACTGGCTGTGCTGCGACGTGATCTGCTACCCGACGCGGCTGCTGCGGCTCGTGCGCGACTGGATGGACAGCGGCCTTGCCAAGCGCTTCGTCTGCACCCTGAAATTCCAGGCCGACACCGATCATGAGACGGCGCGCGCCTTCGCCGCCATCCCCGGCGGGCGGGTGCTGCACCTCCACCACAACAAGCACGAGCTGACCTGGATGTGGCCGGCGGTCTGAGGGCGGTGGCCACATCCATGGCCGGTCAGGCGATGACGGTCCGGCCCTCCGCGTAGCCGTGCTGGACATAGTGGCGCGTCGCCGCCGTCAGGTCGCCGCCGAAGGCGGTGCGCAGATCGGCGTAGCTGACCAGATAGGCGGCGGCGTCGAAGGAGGCCAGCGAACGACCCTCGTAGCGGCCGGAGGTCAGGTAATGCAGCTCGACCGCTTCGGTGTCGGTGCCGAAGGCGCGGATCAGGTCGGGGTTGCTGGCCTCGTAGGACAGCGTGTCGAAGAGCGTGGCGCTGCGCCCCTCCGCGCGGCCGTGCTGGATGTAGTGGCGCGTGGCCGCCGAGACGTCGTTGCCGAACGCGTCCATCAGGTCGTTGTAGCCGGCGAGGTAATTGTAGGGGTCGAAGCCGGCCAGGCTGCGCCCCTCGACGACGCCCAGCTCGACGTAATGGCTGGTGGCGGCCGTGGTGTCGGTGCCGTAGGCGGTCACCAGGTCGGCGTTGGAGGCTAGGTAGCGCAGCGCGTCGAAGCTGCCGGCGGCAGCGGCGGTCAGCGCGACGCTGCCGTCCGAGAAGCGGAGATGCTCGATGCCGGTCAGGACGTCGTTGCCCTCGACCCCGCTGACGACATAGGCGCCCGTCGAGGTCAGCCGGATGCCGTACTGGGCGCGCGTGCCGCTGAGATAAACGGTGTCGTCACCGGCCCCGCCATCGATGCGGTTGCCCAGGCTGTTGACGGTGAAGCTGTCGTTGCCGGTTCCCCCGACGGCCTTCTGGATGCGGGTGCCGTGGGCCAGACCGACCGACAGAACGCCGCCCACGCTGCTGAAGGTTCCCTCGCGCAGGTCGATGGACAGCGCGGCGCTCTGGGTGGCACCGTTCAGCGTGTTGACGCCGTTGGGATCCCACAGCGTGACGTAGGCGCCGGAGGCGAGCGCGTAGCTGTCGTTGCCGGGCGCCGCAGCTATGTTGGCGCCATACAGGTATTGGATCGCGGCGATGTCGTGGATGCCGGGGCCGGTCGGATAGACGCCCGACGGCAGCGACGCGTTGTTGTGGTATGACATGACGGTGTAGGCGTAGTTGTCCTCGGCGGCGGAGAGGTAGGGGCCGTCCTCGCCGCCCGACGAACCGGCGTTGTAGTTGCCGGGGTGCTTGAGGCCCAGCGCATGGCCGATCTCGTGGACCAGCGTCAGGAAGCCGTAGCTGCCGACCGTCGGGTTGGCGTTGGTGGCGCTGTCGTTGGCGACGAAGACGGCACCGCCGGTGGAACTGGTGGAGGGATAGTAGGTGTAGGCGGCCGTCTGGCCGCGCTGCCGGTTGGTGGCGAAGGTGATGGTCGCCGCGGCGACGTCGGTCGTCTCGATGAAGGTGACGTTGGCGACGGCGCCCCAGGTCGCCAGCGCCTGCCGGACGGCGGTTTGCTGTGTGGCGCTCATCGCCGCGAAGCCGGTCGCGTCGGCGCTCGACGCCTGCCGTGAGCTGGTCATGAAGGCGTAGGTGACCGTGACCGCTCCGCCCACCGAGGCCGCTGCCCAGCACCGTGTTGCCGGCCCCCCAATGGGCGGTGCCCGGGGTCAGGAGAGCCGAGATGGGGGAGGGGATGCCGGCGGCGCTGCTGGCGGCCGCCTCGTCGTCGCTCATCGGCGCGGGTTCCTTGTCTTGCTGGGTCTTGCTGGGTCTTGCGGGCGCTCGGGTCGGGCGGAAGGCGGGATCGGCAGATCCCGTCCAGCCGGATAATACGCGCACCCGCGAAAAGTCCTGCGGCGATCAGGCCCGCCGCAGCGCCAGCTCGATGGAGGGCCGCAGCATCGACGCGGCGGCGTAGCCGATCTCCACCGCCTCGGCGGCGCGGTCGAACTCCAGGATGCCGATGTGGGAGAGGCGCGGGGCGATCAGCACGTCCGGCGGCTCCCCGGCGAGGCGCGAGCGGGTGATGCGGTCCTGCATGATGTCGATCGACCCCGCCATGACCTCCAGCGCGTTGGGGATCTGGGCGCGGGAATGGTCGAGCTGGTCGGCCAGGAAGCGGGTGCGCCGGTTCGGCTTGCGCCCCAGCCAGGTGGAGATCTGCCCGGTCAGTTGCGAGAAGGTCGGGGAGATGGCGTCGCCCCCGGCGGTCACCGGCTCGCGCCGGGCCTCCGCCTTGGCGTTGGGACGGCCGAGCGGTGACAGCTCGCTGTTCAGGTTCACCGCGACGACCACGTCGGCGCCCAGCGCCCGGCACAGCGACACCGGCACCGGATTGACCAGAGCCCCGTCGACCAGCCAGCGCCCTTCGTGCCGCACCGCCGGGAACAGGCCGGGCATCGCCGCCGAGGCGAGCACCGCCGGCAGCAGCGGCCCCTCGCGCAGCCAGATCTCGCGCCCCGTCGACAGGTCGGTGGCGACCGAGGCGAAGGACAGGGGCAGATCCTCGATCCGCACGTCGGTGCGCTCGTTGTGGAAGCGCTCGAACGCCTTCTCCGACGCCACGAGGCCGCCGCGCCGGAAGGTGAGGTCGATGATCCCCAGCATGCCGAGCCAGCCCATCTTCTGTGCCCAGGCCTGCAACTCGTCGAGCTGGTCGGTCAGATAGGCGGCCCCCACCGCCGCGCCGATCGACGTGCCGCAGATGATGTCGGGCTCGATCCCGCTTTCCTCCAGGGCACGCAGCACGCCGATGTGCGCCCAGCCGCGCGCGGCGCCGCTGCCCAGCGCCAACCCGATCTTCAGACCGCTGCCGTTCCGGCTTTCCACACGCTGGCCATCCATCGACGCTTCCCTCCGGCTTGACCTTGAGAGTGGTATCTAAGCAATGCCATCCGTAGGCGAAAGATGCCTTTCGGGGCAAGCCGGGCGCGTGGCCGCTCTTGCCCAGCCAGAGAATGGAAAACCCCCTGATTTTACCGACTTTTGACTGGTATCACCGGCAAGGGGCGGGACTGTGGCATTTCTGTGCCAGTGGATGGAATGATTCACCCTATGCTGCGCGTTAACCATAGATCAACTGGTCGGCGCGCATTTTTGTCGGGTATCTAGATTGTTAGCCAAAGCGGTGGATTACCATGGCCGACGAACTGAAGAGCTTCAAGAAGGACTGGCAGCGCTGGTCGGCGACGGAGAAGATGATCGCCGTCACCGTGCTGATCCTGGTCGCCGCCACGCTGGTCGGCGCGCCGATCACCGTCGGCCTGCTGTAAGCCATCCCGCCGCGATCTCTGTTGCGGTCGCGCCACACTCATCCACGCCTCTGTTGCTTGCCCGTCATCGTCTTTACGGCCTCTTAACCGACACAATCTAGGTTAAGATGGCTTGAACAAATCCTGGGTCGGTGAGCGCCGGTCTGGTCGGAACGGGTGCGGTCGGAACGCGGGAGTTCCGGCTCCGGATCGGCACTCGGGAGGTTCCGGCATCAATCGATCGTGACCGTCGCCGGCACGCCCTCTCGCTGGACACGCCAATGACCCTCTCCGCCCAGTCGTCCGTGATGGAGCAGAAGCTCCTGAGACAGCGCATCGACGCCGCCTTCGCCGAAGCCGCCCAGCCCCTGACGCGCGACGAGGTGACGGACATCGTCCGCTCGATCCTCGGCAGCATGGACGGCGACATTTCGGCCACCGACCTGCGGCTCTACAAGGAGGTCGTCGACCTCGCCAGGTTCATCGAGAACGCCAAGCAGGAGCTTGCGGCGCTCCAGCCCGAGGAAATCCGCGACGAGCACATCCGCAGCGCGACCGACGAGCTGGACGCGGTGGTGGGCGCCACCGAAAAGGCGACCTTCGCGATCTTCGACGCCTGCGACGCCATCGGCGCGGTGGCCGGCCAGACCGACGCCGGGACGGGCGCCAAGCTGAACGACCAGATCACCAAGATCTACGAGGCCTGCAACTTCCAGGACATTACCGGGCAGCGGATCACCAAGGTGGTTCGCACCCTCAAGCACATCGAGGCGAAGGTCGACATGATCGTCGCCGCCTTCGGCAACGAGGTGCGCCAGAACCACGCCCCCCGTCTGGCCAAGCTGGCCGCCGAGGAGGCCGCCGCCAATCCGGAGCCGGCGGTTGCCGATTCCGCCCCCGCCGGTTCCGCTGAGGCCGACCAGAAGCTGCTGCATGGCCCGCAGCTTCCGGGCAACGCCATGGACCAGGACGAGATCGACCGCCTGCTGGCGAGCTTCGATTGACGCCATGCTGGCCGGCAAGCCCAGTTCCGGTTCCGCCGGTCCCTCCCTCCCGCGCGTCGGGTCCGGCGCGTCCGGGAGCCTGCTGAGCGCCCGCCCGGCCACCCACGTCAACCCCAACAACGGCAGCATCGTGCTGCTGCTGTCGCTGTTCCTGCTGCTGCTGGTCTTTTTCATCGTGCTGAACGCCCAGTCGGTGCAGACGGTGCAGAAGGTCAAGGCGGTCGCCGCCTCGCTGGAGAGGAGCTTCTCGGATTTCGTGGTCGATCCCCGCCTGCGCGAGGGAACCGAGACGGTGGCCTCGCGGGCCGGCACCGTCTTCGCGGTGCAGCGTCTGGACAGCGTCGGCACCCTGTTCGCCACCGCCGTCGCCGTCGCCAAGGTCGAGAGGGTGGCGCCCGGCCGCCTGCTGGAGGTGCGGCTGCCGGCCGACGACCTGTTCGTCGCCGGGACCATGGCCCTGCGGCCGGACCGCCAGGGGCTGATCGACCGGGTCGTCGACGCGTTGCGGGAGTCCCGGAAGGGCGAGCGGATGGAGCTGGACGCGCTGCTCGGCATCGGCCCGACCGGCTCGCCCAGCCAGCCGCCGGGTCCGGTGGCGCGCGGCGGCGTGCTGGCCCGCGCGCTGATCGCCGGCGGCGCCCCGCCGCAAAACGTCACGATCGGCATCGAGCGCGGTGACCCTGGCGGCGTCCGGCTGTTGTTCACCCTGAGGCTGTCCGACGAGCCGTCGGCCGGGAAGGGCGCCGCGTCGGCACCGGCCGGCCTTCCAGGGGCCGGGAAACCGGGCGGAGGACGGCCATGATCCGGGTGCCGCGCGTCGGCGGAGCGGGGAGGGCCGGGGACGATCCGGGCGGGCATCGCAAGACGATGTGGCTGATCAGCTTCACCGACCTGATTTCCTTGATGCTCGCCTTCTTCGTTCTGATGTATTCGATGAGCGAGCCGGAAACGCAGCGCTGGGTGCGGCTGACCCAGGGGCTGTCGGAGACGATCCCCGCCGCGCGTTCCACCGCGACGGCGCCGTCGGACCGGCCCGCCGAGCCGCGGGCGGCCTTCAACGCGCAGGCGGTGGAGGCGCGGGCGGCCATCGACCTCGGCTATCTGGGCGCGCTGCTGCGCGGCCAGATCGGGGCGAACGCCGAGCTGGCCGCGGTGGAGGTCCGCCGGGAGGATGACCGGGTGGTCATCGGTCTGCCGGGCGAGAGCATGTTCGACGAGACGGGAGCCCTCTTCACCGATCCGGGGCGGCGCATCCTGTTTCTGCTGGGCGCCGTGGTCGGCCGCATCGGCAACCGGATCGAGGTGGTCGGCCACGCCGAGCGCGAGGATCCGGCCGGCGGTGTCGCCTGGGAGCGGGCGCTGACCCGCGCGGTGGCGGTGTCCGCCGCCCTGCGGGAAACCGGCTACCAGCGCGATCTGGTGGCCCGCGCGGTGATGGAGACGCCGTCGTTGCCAAGCGCGGCGGGCGCCGGAACCGCCGGAGGGCGCGTCCGGGTGGACATCGTAGTGCGTGAGGAAGGAGCGGATTGAGGTGACGGGGCGGACGGGATACGGGACACGGCGTTGGCTCTGCGGCTTTGCGGCCGCGGTGGCGCTGCTGGCCGTGCCGGTCGCCTCCGCCGGCGCCGCCAGCGTTCCGGTGCGTGCCGCCGCCCACAAGGATTTCGGCCGGATGGTCTTCGACTGGCCGACGGCGGTGGGATACAGCGCGCGGGTCGAGGACGGCCGGCTGCTCATCGCCTTCGACCAGCCGATCGACGCCCCGCTCGACCGCGCGGTGTCGGCCTTGCCCGACTACCTGTCGGGTGGCCGGGTGGAGGCGGATGGCAAGACCGTCGTCTTCGACCTGAAGCGTCCGGTCACGCTGAAGAGCTTCCGCAACGGCCGGTCGGTCGCCGTCGACCTGTCGCCGGCCGCCGCTGCGGCAACGACCACCCAGCCGGCTCAGCCCGCGCCGGCTCAGGCTGGCGACGGCAAGCCCGCTAACGGCCAGCCCGCTCCCGACAGGCCGGTCGCGTCGGTGGGTCGTGTCGGGGTGCGGGTGGCCGATCAGCCCGAATCCAGCCGTGTGACCTTCGACTGGCCGGCTCCGGTCGAGTATTCGGTGAAGCGTGACGGCGCCGCCGTCACCGTGACCTTCGACAAGGGCGGCTCGGCCGATCTGGCGCAGGCGGCGAAGGCCAGCCTGCGCAACGTCCGCAACATCGAGCAGTTCCGTCAACCCAACGGCGCGCTGGCCGTCACCTTCGCGGTGCCGCAGGATTCCGAGGTCAGGGATTCCAAGTCCGGCCGCAGCGTCGTTCTCGACGTGCTGAACGCCGGGACCCGCAAGGGTCCGGTCGCCGAAACCCCGGCCGGCACCATCACCACGGTGCGCCCCGATCCGGTTCCGGCGCCCCCGTCCGGTTCGGCGCCCCCCGGTTCGGCCCCCCCCGCGGCCGCTCCGGCTCCGGCCGCGCCGATGGCGCCGCCGCCCAAGGAGCCACCGACGGTGGCCTCGGCGCGGTCGGGCAGCTCGGCCGTTGCGTCCAACGCGGCCACCGCCTCGGCGGCCTCCCCGCCGGCGGAGGAGGCGAAGCCGCAGCCCGCTCCCGGCCCGAAGGGACCGACCCTGACCTTCGAGACGGGCGGCCCGGCGTCGATCGCCGTCTACCCGCGCGCGGGTCAGCTCTACATCGTCTTCGACCGGCCGATGCCCATCGGGGCGGGGAAGGTTTCCGGGCCGGGCTCCGAGCTGATGGGCCGGATCGAGCCGGTCCCGGCGACCGGCGGCACCGCCTTCCGCACCAAGATCGGCCCGATGGTCTGGCCGACAGTCGAGCGGAAGGGCACGACCTGGACGGTCACCTCCTCCGCCCGGCCGGCGAACATGAGCGGCGCCAACGACCTGCGGATCGATGCGGAGCCGGACTTCCTGCTCGGCGCGCGGCTGCTGGTGCGGGCGCCCGACGCGGCGAACGTCGTTCAGATCTCCGACCCCGACGTCGGCGACCGCGTGCAGGTGGTGCCGCTGCCCGGCCCCGGCCAGGGCGTGGCCGAGTCCCGGCGCTACCCGGACCTGGAGGTCATGCCTTCCTACCAGGGCGTGGTGGTGCGGCCGATCTCCGACAACGTCACCGTCCGCCCGGTGAAGGAGGGGGTGGAGCTGACCTCCGCCGGCGGGCTGCACATGTCGCCGGCCGCCGACGCCGGCAACCCGGCCGCCGGCCAGCCCGCCACGCCCTTCCCGCAGATGCCGCAGCCGTCGCCGACGGCCCAGGGGACGGGTGGTCCGCCGGGCGGCTCCTCGTCCGCCAGGGGCGCGGCGGAGCCGCAACTCCAGGGCCGCCGCCTGTTCAACCTGCCGGCCTGGAAGCACGGCGACCTCGACCATTACACCGATTCGCGGCAGGAGCTTCAGCTCGCTGTCGTCAACGCTCCGGAATCGGAACGGCCGAAGGCGCAGCTCGACCTCGCGCGCTTCTACTTCGCCAACGGCTTCGGGCAGGAGACGCTGGGCATGCTCGACGTGCTCCAGCAGGGGCAGCCCGACCTGGAGGGCTGGCCGGAGTTCCGCGCCCTGCGCGGTGCGGCCCGCGTGCTGACCGGCAATCTCGCCGGGGGTGAGGCCGACCTGACCGTGCCCAGCCTCGCCGGCAACCCGGAGGCCGCGCTGTGGCGCGCCGCCATCGCGGCGGAGAAGCGCGACTGGCCGGCGGCGATGGCCGGCTTCAAGGCGACCTCCGGCATCCTGAACTCCTACCCCGACCCGATGATCGGCAAGCTCGGGCTGAAGGCGGCCGAGGCGGCGCTGGAGACCCAGGATCCGACCAACGCCAAGCGCCTGATCGACCGCGTGCTGGAGCGCAGCGGCCCGGAGGCCGAGGAACGGCCGGACGTGCAGTATCTGCGCGGCCTCTACTACGCCCAGACCGGCGAGACCGACCGCGCCCGCGAGCAGCTCCAGCAATCCTACCAGAGCCTCGACCGGCTTTACCGCGCCAAGGCCGGGCTGGCCCTGACCAACCTGGAGCTGGCGGAGGGCCGGATGTCGCCGACCGCCGCCGCCGAGCAACTCGCCGGCCTGACCTTCACCTGGCGCGGCGACGACCTGGAGATGCAGATCCGCTCGCGCATGGGCGAGGTGCTGATCGCCGGCGGCAAATACGCCGAGGGCTTCAACACCATGAAGGAGACGGCGGCCCTGGTCGCCGACACCCCGCGCGCCGAGGCGATCACCAAGGACATGTCGCGCATCTTCGCCGACCTCTACAAGGATGGCGCCGCGCGGCTGCCGACGCTGGAGGCGCTTCAGCTCTATGACCAGTTCCGTGAGCTGACCCCGGTGGGCGAGGCTGGCGACGAGATCATCCGCCAGCTCGCCGAGCGGCTGATCGCCGTCGATCTGCTGAACCGCGCCGCCGACCTGTTGCAGCATCAGGTCGAATACCGGCTGGCCGGCCAGGACAAGGCGCGCATCGGCACGCGGCTGGCCTCGATCCGGCTGCTCGACAACAAGCCGGAGGAGGCGCTGAAGGCGCTGGAGCTGTCCAACGTGCCGGGCATCCCGGCCGACCTGATGGCGGAGCGCCGGCTGATGCAGGCCAAGGCGATGGCCGAGCTGAACCGCGGCGACGAGGCGCTGCGGCTGCTGGCCGAGGACGACAGCACCAATGCCAACCTGCTGCGGGTGGACATCGCGTGGCGCGGCCAGAAATGGGACGCCGCCGCGCTGGCGCTGAACAAGGTGATCGGCCCGCCGCCGCCGGCCGGCCAGATTCTCGACCCCGGCGCCTCGCAGCTCGTGCTGAACCGGGCCGTGGCGCTGGCGCTGGCCGGCGACGGCACCGGGCTGAGCCAGATGCGCAAGGATTTCGAGCCGGCGATGAAGGGCGGCCCCAACGAGGACGCCTTCCGCGTGCTGACCCGGCCGGAGCAGGCGCTGGGGCTGATCGACGTCAGCACCATCCGCAGCCGGGTGGCCGAGGTCGACATGTTCCAGAAATTCCTGAAGAACTACCGCGGCAAACAGACCGCCGCCAAGCCGACGAGTTGAAAAAACCCCTCTCCCTGAGGGAGAGGGGTTGGGGCGAGGGGGTGAACGTCCCCGTTACCGCGCCGTCACTTCGGCAGCAGGACCTTGTCGATGACATGGACCACGCCGTTCGACTGGTCGACGTCGGCGATGGTGACGGTGGCCTTGTTGCCGGCCGCGTCGGCGATCATGACCTTGCCGCCCTGCTCCATGACGGTGAGCTGTTCGCCCTCCACCGTCTTCAGCATCGCCTTGCCGTTGCCCTTCTTGATGTCGGCGGCGAGATCCTTGGCGTGCAGGGTGCCGGGGACGACGTGGTAGGTGAGGATCTTGGTGAGCTGGCCCTTGTTCTCCGGCTTCAGCAGCGTGTCCACCGTGCCCTTGGGCAGGGCGTCGAAGGCGGCGTTGGTGGGGGCGAAGACGGTGAAGGGCCCCTTGCCGTTGAGGGTGTCGACCAGACCGGCGGCCTTCACGGCCGCGACCAGCGTGGTGTGGTCCTTCGACTGGGATGCGTTCTCGACAATGGTCTTGGTGGGATACATAGGAGCCCCGCCGACAGTCTTTTCCATCGCCGCAAAAGCGGAGCCGGCAAAAAGAAGAGTGGCGAGGGCCACGGTCGCAGCCTTCTTCATAGCGATCCCTCATGCATTTGGAGTCTGCTCTTGGCAGACACATCACATTTACGGAGGGGCAGAGAAATCAGATCACGGAAATCGGCGCCGAAGCGCCGATTCTCTTTGTTCTTGAGGTGGTAGCCATTTTGGCGTAGCGGCCCGGCCGCCGTTCAGAGCTGGACCTGGGTGCCCAGTTCGACCACGCGGTTGGGCGGCAACTTGAAGAAGTCGGTGGCGCTGACCGAGGTGCGGGACATGACGACGAACAGCTTCTCGCGCCACAGCGCCATCTGCGAGTTCATCTGCGGGATCAGCGTCTCGCGCCCCAGGAAGAAGGAGGTCGCCATCACGTCGAACTCCAGCCCGAACGCCTTGCACAGACGCAGCGCCTTCGGGATGTTCGGTTCCTGCGAGAAGCCGTAGCGGACGGTGATGCGGTAGAAGCCCTCCGCCAGCCCCTCGACCAGCACGCGGTCCTTGGCCGGCACGCGCGGCACGTCGTCGACCACCACGGTTACGAAGACGACGCGCTCGTGCATCACCTGGTTGTGCTTCAGGTTGTGCAGCAGGGCGATCGGCACCGTGTTGGAGCTGGAGGTCATGAAGACCGCCGTGCCCTTCACCCGGTGGATGTCGGTGGATTTGGCCTGCCGCCGGATGAAGGCGTCGAGCGGCAGCGATTCCTCGGCCAGCCGGATGCTCAGCACCGCGCGGCCGCGCCGCCACGTCGCCATCAGCCCGACCGTCACCACGGCGATGGCCAGCGGCACCCAGCCGCCATGCGGGATCTTGACCGCGTTGGCGGCGAAGAAGGACAGGTCGACCATCAGGAAGCCGCCGCCGACGGCCAGGCAGAGCGGCAGGCTCCAGTTCCAGCGGCGGTGGGCGACGACCAGGGCGAGCAGGGTGGTGATGATCATGTCGCCGGTGACGGCGATGCCGTAGGCCGAGGCCAGCCGGCTCGACGACTGGAAGACCACGACCAGCCCGATCACCGCGAAGCACAGGCCCCAGTTGGCGCGCGGGATGTAGATCTGCCCCTCCTCCTCGTTGGAGGTGTGGCGGATGTCCAGCCTCGGGCAGAGGCCGAGCTGCACCGCCTGCCGGGTCAGGGAGAAGACGCCGGAGATCACCGCCTGGCTGGCGATGACCGCCGCCATGGTCGACAGCCCGATCATCGGGTAGAGGCCCCAGTCCGGCGCCAGCAGGTAGAAGGGGCTGCGCACCGCGGAGGGATCGCTCAGCAGCAGGGCGCACTGGCCCAGATAGTTCAACAGCAGCGCCGGCAGGACGATGAACAGCCAGGCGATCTGGATGGGGCGACGGCCGAAATGGCCCATGTCGGCGTAGAGCGCCTCGCCGCCGGTGACGGCCAGAACCACCGCCCCCAGCACCAGGAAGCCGGCGGTGCCGTTCTCCAGGAAGAAGGCGACGGCATAGCGTGGGTCGAAGGCGACGAGGATCGCGGGCTCCCGCACCACCTCGATCAGGCCGAGGACGCCGAGCGTGGTGAACCAGGCCAGCATGATCGGGCCGAACAGGCTGCCGACCCGCGAGGTGCCGTGGCTCTGGATGGCGAAGAGCGCGATCAGGATGGCGACGGTCACCGGCACCACCGCCGATTCAAGCGCCGGCTCCGCGACCTCCAGCCCCTCCACCGCCGACAGCACCGACATCGCCGGCGTTATCATGCCGTCGCCGTAGAAGAGGGAGGCGCCGAAGAGACCGAGCGCCGTCAGCAGCGTCAGCTTGCCCGAGGAATCCGGCCGCCGGGTGCTGGCCAGCGCCAGCAGCGACAGGATGCCGCCCTCGCCCTTGTTGTCGGCCCGCATGACGAAGATGACGTACTTCACCGTCACCACGACGATCAGCGCCCAGAACACCAGGGACATGATGCCCATGATGTTGGCGGGGGTCAGCGGCAGCCCGTGTTCGCCGCCGAAGCACTCCCGCAGGGTGTAGAGCGGGCTGGTCCCGATGTCGCCGTACACGACGCCGAGCGCACCGAACGTGAGCCCCGCGAGCTTGCCCGTGTCGGGCGTCGCGGCCTTCAAAGTCGTGTCTGACATGGATGGAACAGGGTCCGAAAAGGGTCCGTGAGTGGGACGGCGATGCCTCAGCCAAGGGACCGATGCCGTGGGAAACCGCCCGGCGTGTCGGCGACCATGGCCACCCTCATACGCGTTTCCCCGCTGCAACGCCAGCGTGGCCTTGCCGCGCGTCGCGCCGGGCGATGGGCTGCGACGAAGTGCGCGGAAATCCCCGCCGCCGGGGCCCTAGAGGGTGCCGAAACTGCGGGCGAGCGATCCGGCGATCAGGTACCAGCCGTCGACCAGAACGAAGAAGATGATCTTGAACGGAATCGCCACCATGGTCGGCGGCAGCATCATCATGCCCATCGCCATCAGGATCGACGACACCACCATGTCGATGATCAGGAAGGGCAGGAACAGCAGGAATCCGATCTCGAACCCGCGCTTGATCTCCGAGATCATGAAGGCCGGGACCAGCACATGCAGCGGGGTGTCGGCCGGCTCCTGCACGTTCTGGAGCCGCGCCATGTCCATGAACAGGCGCAGGTCCTTCTCGCCGGTGTGATTCAGCATGAATTCGCGCAGGGGGCCGACGGTGCGGCGGAACGCCTCGACCTCGTCGATCTCCTGGTTGATCAGCGGCTGGATGCCCTGGGTGTAGCTGCGCTCGAAGACCGGGGCCATGACGAAGAAGGTCAGGAACAGAGCCAGCGACATCATCACCGTCGTCGGCGGCACCTGCTGCACGCCCAGCGCGTTGCGCAGGAAGGACAGCACGATGACGATGCGGGTGAAGGCCGTCATCATGATCAGGATCGACGGGGCCAGCGACAGCACCGTGATCAGCGCCACCATCTGGACGATGCGGCCGGTCGCGGTGCCTCCGGCGTCGCCCAGGTCGAAGGTCAGGCTCTGGGCCAGCGCCGGCCCGGCGCACAGGCCGGCGGTGACACCGACCAGCAGCGCCAGCGCCACGGCCGCGAGGAGGCGGCGGGCGCTCACGGCGCGGACTCCCCGCCGCGCGGAGAGGGCGGGGCTGGCTGGGCCGCCGTCGCGCTCAGCGTGCTGTGGAAATCGGCGGCCGGCGCGCTTTCCACCACCAGGTCGCCGGTGGCGCTCAGCAGGATCAGGTGCTCGCGGTCGTCGCGGCGGACCAGAACCAGCCGGCGCTTGGCGTCCAGCGCCATCACCTCGACGACGCCGAGGCGGCGGTGGCGCATCGTTCCGGCGGTGACGCCGCCGAGTCCGATCCGCCGCATCAGCCACGCCACCGCGACGATCAGCAGGACGACGAACAGGAGCGCCATCACGAATTTGATGTACTGGTCGAGATCCATGGCTCAGGTCGGCTCGTCGTCGGACGGGAGGGGAGGCGGGGCGGGGGGCGCGGCCGGGCCGCGCCCATAGGCGGCGGCGGCGCGCTGTCGGGCGGTGTGCGGATCGTCGCGCCCGTCCAGCGCCGCGTCGCGGGTGGCGTGCTGGGTCTTCAGCGCGGCGGCCAGCGGATCGAGCGCCGCCACCAGATCGCCCAGCGGACCGAGCAGCGCCTGCGCCTCGGCGCGGGGCAGGGACTCGGCGGCGGCGCACAGGGCGGCGACGCGCTCCTCCAGCCCGGCCAGATCGATGAGCACGCCGGAGTCGGCCTCCCGGCGGGCTTCGGCCAGCGCGTCGGCCAGCGCGGCGACGCCGGCGGCGGACAGGGGAGGGGGAAGGAGCGAAGGGGCGGACGGTTCGGTCACGGGACGCTGGCCTCCTCGTCGGCGTCGTCGGGCGGTGCCGTCGGCAGTGTGCCGTTGGCGCGGTAGACATGGGCGAGGATTTCGGCGACGGCGGCGATGGCCTCGACCGGGATATCGCTGTCGACCTCGATGGCGGACAGCACCTCGACCAGATCGGCGTCCTCGCGCACCTTCACGCCGTTGGCGAAGGCCAGCTCCAGGATCTGCTCGGCGACCGTGCCCTTGCCGGTGGCGACGATGCGCGGCAGCGACTGGGTGCCCAACTCGTATTTCAGCGCGACCGCCACCGGGCGGCGGGCGGCCCGATCCCGGCCGGCCGGCCGGTCCGCCGGTCGATCCGTCTGGGGGGGCGGGCGGTCGGTCTGGGGCGGAGGCGCGGGCACGCGGGGATACCTGCCGGAAAGTCTGGGGCGATGCCCGCGAGCGCTCGGCTTGGGCGATGCCGGCATCCTGGACCGGCAGGCTTAACGAAGTGTAAAGGCGGGGCGTGCGCCGCACCCCGCGACGTCCGTCCAGGCCTCCGTGCGGAGCCCCCGCCGGGCCATCCATCGGGGCTTTCGACCGGCCTGATTCATCTTTCGTTAACGCAAAAGGGCGACCATGCTGGAGACGTGGTTCATCCGCCCAATCCTGGCGCGGGCGGGACGGCGTCCTCATCCGGAACGTGGGCCATGGACCTCGGAAATCTCGGCCTCTTCAAGTTGATGTCGCGCAGGATGGACTGGCTGACCCAGCGCCAGGAGGTCATCTCGCAGAACATCGCCAACGCCGACACCCCGGAATACAAGACCAAGGATCTGAAATCCTTCACCTTCCGCGACGCGCTGAGCGACAGCCGCCGCCTGACGCCGACGGCGACCAACGCCTCGCATCTGGCCGGCACGCGCGGCCCCGGCGGCATGGCGCAGGAGCAGAAGGTCCGCGATCCCTACGAGACGGCGCCGGACGGCAACAACGTCATCCTTGAAGACCAGATGATGCGGATGAGCCAGAATTCGATGGATTATCAGACCATGACCAACCTGTATAAGAAGCAGGTGATGATGATCAAGTCGGCGATCCGCACCGGCGGCTGACGGCGTCCGGCCCGGCTGCGGCGGGCGGGGTTGAGGTTTGAGGGGGGACGGCATGGATCTCTACCAGTCGATGGCGGTCTCCGCCTCGGGCATGAAGGCGCAGGGCACGCGCCTGAAGGTTATTTCGGAGAATCTGGCCAACGCCAACACCACGGCGGAGACGCCGGGCGATCTTCCCTACCGCCGCAAGGTCGTGACCTTCCAGAATGTGCTGGACCGCACGATGGACGTCGAGAAGGTCCGCGTCGGCAAGATCGACGTCGACAAGGGCGACTTCCAGCGCCGCTACGATCCGTCGCACCCCTCGGCCGACGCCGACGGCTATGTCCTGCTGCCCAACGTGAGTTCCGTGATCGAGGCGATGGACATGCGCGAGGCCCAGCGCAGCTACGAGGCCAACCTGTCCGCCATCGACACCGCGCGCCAGATGCTGATGCGCACCATCGAAATCCTGCGCACCTGACGCGCGGGATCGGTAAACGCCAGATTACGGAATCGCCACCATGGTCAACCCGCTGAGTGCCGCCACCGCCTACGCCAACACCGCCGCCCGCGCGACCGGACCGAAGGCCCTGGGACCAACCGAGGGCGCCTCCTTCGGCGAGGTGCTGGAGCAGGCGGCCCACAGCGCCATCGGCACGATGCAGAAGAGCGAGACCATGTCGGCGCAGGCCGCGATCGGCAAGGCCGACCTGAACGACGTGGTCCAGGCGGTCACCAACGCCGAAGTCACCCTCCAGACCGTGACGGCGGTGCGCGACAAGGTGTTGAACGCCTATCAGGAAATCCTTCGCATGCCGATGTGACGGCCGCCTCGGCCCCCCCATCGGCCTCCGGCGCGCGTCATGAACGAAACCGAAGTCATCGAGCTTTGCCGCACCTCGATCATCACCCTGGTGATCGTGGCCGGACCGATTCTCATCATCATGATGCTGCTCGGCACGGTGATCTCGGTGTTCCAGGCCGTCACCCAGATCAGCGAGCAGACCCTGGCGATGGTGCCGAAGCTGCTGGTGGTCTTCGCCCTGTCGATCCTGCTGATGCCCTTCATGTTGGGTGAGTTGAGCGAGTTCTTCCAGCACGAGATCGCCGACCGCATCGTCGCCATCGGCGTCGGCGCCAGCCAGAACGGCGGCGCGCCCTTCACGCCCGGCACCGGCCTCACCCCCGGCGCGGCGCCGTCCGGCGGATGAACGCCCTTCAGCAACTGGTCGGCGAGCAGCTCTTCGTCTGGATGATCGTCTTCGCCCGGGTCGGCACCGCCTTCACCGTCATGCCGACGGTGGGCGACGCCTTCGTGACCGCGCGCACGCGGCTCCTGCTCGCGCTGGCGATCAGCGTGGTCGTCGCCCCGGTCCTGCGGCCGCAGCTGCCGCCGATGCCGGACAACCCCTTCCAGCTCGTCGTGCTGGTGATGGGGGAAATGACCGTCGGCATCTTCCTGGGCACCGTCGGACGCTTGCTGATGGGGGCGCTGGAGGTCGCTGGCACCATCGTCGCGCTGGAGAGCGGCCTGTCCAACGCCCAGATCTTCAACCCGGCGATGGCGACCAGCGGCTCGTTGCCCGGCGCGCTGATGGGATGGCTGGGGCTGCTGCTGCTGTTCGTCACCGACCTGCATCATCTGCTGATCATGGCGGTGGTCGACAGCTACACCACCTTCGTGCCGGGAGCGCCGATTCCGATCGACGACATGGCGAACGTGATCGGGCAGCTGGTGTCGAAGACCTTCCTGCTGGGCGCCCAGATGGCGGCGCCCTTCCTCATCATCGGCCTGCTCTTCGCCCTGGCGCTCGGGCTGCTGAACAAGCTGGCGCCGCAGGTCCAGGTCTTCCAGCTCTTCACCTCGATCCAGGTGCTGCTGGGTCTGCTGATGTTCGCCTTGACGCTGGCGGCGATGATGATGTTCTGGTTGTCGCGTTTCGAGTCGACCTTCGTGGATTTCCTGCGGCCGCTGTGACGGCCCGCTGACCGACAAGGGAGAAGCCGGTGTCGGAAGACGCGGACGAGTCCTCCAAAACAGAAGAACCGACACAGAAGAAGCTCGACGAAGCCCACAAGCAGGGCAACTACGCGATGACGCGCGAGGTGGCGAACTGGCTGATGGTCGCCGCCATGACGATCGTGCTGGTGTCGATCCTGCCGGGCACCCTGAAGGGCATGTTCCTTCGCCTGAACTATTATTTCGAGAATCTCGACCAGATCACCTTCGACCGGGCCGGAGTCGGCGCCCTGCTGTACCGGGCGATGATGGATTCCCTGTGGGCGCTGTGGCTCCCCATCCTGCTCTTCGTGGTCGCCGGGGTGATGTCGACCATCGGGCAGACCGGCTTCCATATCTCCTGGCAGCTCATCGCCCCGAAGTTCGGGAAGCTGAACCCGCTGCCCGGCATCGCCAACATGTTCAAGGTCAACCAGCTCGTCGAGCTGGCGAAGAGTCTGGCCAAGCTGGCGGTGGTCGGCGGGGTCGCCTATCTTGCGCTGCAACCGATGTTCAGGGGCATCGAGAACTACATCGGCATCGAGATGATGGCCCTGCTCCAGCACATCGACGGGCTGGCCTACCGTCTGCTGATCGGGGTTCTGGTGGTGCTGACCTTCATCGCCGGCGGCGACTTCATCTGGCAAAGGATGCAGTTCGACAAGAAGATGAAGATGACGAAGCAGGAGGTGAAGGACGAGCACAAGCAGTCCGAAGGCGATCCGCACGTCAAGGGCCGCATCCGCCAGATCCGGTTCGAGCGCGCCCGCAAGCGCATGATGGCCGCGGTGCCCGGCGCCGACGTGGTGGTGACCAACCCGACCCACTTCGCGGTGGCGCTGAAATACGACCCGTCCCAGATGGGCGCGCCGATGGTGCTGGCCAAGGGCGTCGATCAGGTCGCGTTCAAGATCCGCGAGATCGCCGAGGCCAACAAGGTTCCGGTGATCGAGAATCCTCCCCTCGCCCGTGCGCTCTATGCCGCTTGCGATATCGACGAGGAGGTTCCTTCCGAGCACTATCGGGCGGTCGCCGAAGTCATTACCTATGTCTTCAAGCTGAAGGGGCGGGCAATGCGCAACTGACACGCTGCGCAACTGATCTCCCCTTCGACGGTCCGGTTCGTTGGAGTTTTGGTGGACGACGCATCTTCCCTTCTCGGTTCCGCGCGCGGCCGGGCCACGCCGGACCGGCCCTCCGGCGCGCTGGCGACGGCCCTGCTCTATTACGGTCTGGCCCCGGCCGGACTGGCGGCGCTGGCGGCCGGGCTGCTGATCGACCGCGAGCCGGTCACCTGGGGCGGCGCCGTCGCGGCGGCGGCGGGCGTGGGGCTGCTGATCGGCCGGGTCTTCACCGTGGCCCGCCGCTCGGCGCGGGTCGGCGCGCTGCTCGGCAACGCGCTGGAAGGCTTGCCGGCCGGCCAGCTCCTGTGCGACGAGCGCGGCAAGGTCGTCTTCGTCAACGCCGCCTTCCGGGAGCTGTCGGGCCAGCGGACCGGCGAGCGTCCGATCGACGCGCTGGAGCGCCAGTTCGCCGCCGATCCCGACAGCGCCCGCGAATTCAGCCGACTACGCGACCGCGTGCACGCCGGGGCCGCCGCCTCGGCCGAGCTGGCGGTGCCGGGACCGGACGGGCGCCCCCCGGAATGGCGCCGGGTGCAGGGGCAGCCGGTCGAGGGCTTTCCCGGCTCCGTCCATTGGCGGGTCGAGGACATCACGGCGCGGCGCGAGCTTGAGCAGGTGATGCTGCGCGAGCAGTCGAAGCTCGCCGACTTCATGGAGCACGCGCCGGTCGGCTTCTTCTCGGTCGATCAGGATGGGCAGTTCCTGTTCGTCAACGCCACGCTGGCGAAATGGCTGGGCGGCGAACCGGGCGACCTGACCGATGGCGACCGGCGGCTGCACGACATCCTGGAGGAGCCGCCGGAGGGGGCGGCGCCCTACGACCTGTTCGAGGGGGGCGGGCCCGAGCAGCGCGGCGAACTCGGCATGCGCGGCTTCCAGGGGCGCCGCTTCCAGGCCTCGGTGGCGCAGAGCGTGGTGGTGGCGGACGATGGCGGATCGATCCACACCCGCTCCGTCGTGCGCGACCTGACGCCGGAGCATGAATGGCGGGAGGCGCTGCGCCTGTCCGAGCAGCGCTTTCAGCGCTTCTTCGAGGACGCGCCGATCGGCATCGCCCTGGTCGACGAGGAAGGGCGGCTGACCGAATGCAACCAGGCCTTCCTCGGCCTGATCGGCAGCGAGGCGGGCAGCGTGATCGGCCGCCCGATGGCCGAGCTGATCGTCCCGGCGGAGCGCGAGGCGGTGGCGGCGCGGCTCGCCTCGGTGCAGGGCGGCGACGATCCGGCGGCTCCGCTGGAGGTCCGCCTGTCCGGCGGACGGGAACTGACGGCTCAGCTCTACGCCCGCCGCCTGGGCGGTGTCGGCGGCGGGGGCGCCGCCGGGCTGATCCTGCATTTCATCGACATGACCGAGCGCAAGAGCCTGGAGGCCCAGTTCGCCCAGTCGCAGAAGATGCAGGCGGTCGGCCAGCTCGCCGGTGGCGTGGCGCACGACTTCAACAACCTGCTGACCGCGATGATCGGCTTCTGCGACCTGCTGCTGCTGCGCCACAAGCCGGGCGACCAGTCCTTCAGCGACATCGTGCAGATCAAGCAGAACGCCAACCGCGCCGCGAATCTGGTCCGCCAGCTCCTCGCCTTCTCGCGCCAGCAGACCCTTCAGCCGCGTGTCATCAACGTCACCGACGTGCTGGCCGAGCTGGCCAACCTGCTGCGCCGGCTGATCGGCGAGAACATCGAACTGAAGATGATCCACGGCCGGGACCTTGGGCTCGTCAAGGTGGACCAGAACCAGCTCGAGCAGGTCATCATCAACCTCGTCGTCAACGCGCGCGATGCGATGGGCGGCGGCGGGCGGCTGACCGTGGTGACCTCCAACCACAGCCTGGCCCAGCCCGAGCGGCGCGAGCACGAGACGGTTCCCGCCGGCTCCTACGTCTCGATCGAGGTGATCGACACCGGCTGCGGCATCGCGCGCGAGAATCTGCAACGCATCTTCGAGCCCTTCTACACGACCAAGGAGGTCGGGTCGGGCACCGGGCTGGGGCTGTCCACCGTGTACGGCATCGTGCGGCAGACCGGCGGCTTCGTGCTGGTCGATTCGGCGGTGGGGGAGGGGACGACCTTCACCATCCTGCTGCCCCGCCACCAGGGCGAGGTGCGGCCGGTCGACACCGCCGAGCCGCGCGAACGGCGCGGCAGCGACCTGACCGGCTCCGGCGTCATCCTGCTGGTCGAGGACGAGGACGCCGTCCGTGTCTTCTCCGCCCGCGCGCTGCGCAACAAGGGCTATCAGGTGCTGGAGGCCAAGAACGGCGAGGCCGCCTTGCAGCAGATCGAGAGCGACGGCGCCCGCATCGACCTGCTGATCACCGACGTGGTGATGCCGCAGATGGACGGCCCGACGCTGGCCCGCCACGTCCGCCGGCTGCGGCCGGAGATGCGGGTGATCTTCATTTCCGGCTATGCGGAGGACCGGCTGGGCGATGTCGACGGCGTCGATGTCGCGCATTTCCTGCCCAAGCCCTTCTCCCTCAAGCAGCTTGCCTCCAAGGTCAAGGAGGTCATCCGCGACGGCCGGTGACGTTGCGCGTGACCGTTTCCGGTCCAACCCTCGCCGGGCCTCTTTTTGAGAACGTCAGGAGAACATCGACCCTTGCAAACGGGAACGAAGAGAGTACATTCAGCCTCGTTGCAAGAGTGCCGACCCTGTGGTCTAAGAGAGAGGTACCGGGCATGTCGTCCGCACAGCTTCGTTTGGTCGAGAAGGATTCCATGGACAAGCAGAAGGCGCTCGACGCCGCTCTGAGCCAGATCGAACGCGCGTTCGGCAAGGGCTCGATCATGAAGCTCGGCGCCCGCGAGAACCTGGTCGATACGGAGGTGATCTCCACCGGCTCCCTCGGCCTCGACATCGCGCTGGGCATCGGCGGCCTGCCCAAGGGCCGCATCATCGAAATCTACGGGCCGGAAAGCTCGGGCAAGACCACGCTGGCTCTGCACGCCATCGCCCAGGCCCAGAAGGCCGGCGGAACCTGCGCCTTCGTCGACGCCGAGCACGCGCTCGACCCGTCCTACGCCCGCAAGCTTGGCGTCAACATCGACGAGTTGCTGATCTCGCAGCCCGACGCCGGCGAGCAGGCGCTGGAGATCGCCGACACGCTGGTGCGCTCCGGCGCCATCGACGTGCTGGTGGTCGATTCGGTGGCGGCCCTGGTGCCGCGCGCCGAACTGGAAGGCGAGATGGGCGACAGCCACGTCGGCCTGCACGCCCGCCTGATGAGCCAGGCGCTGCGCAAGCTGACCGGCTCGATCTCCAAGTCGAACTGCCTGGTCATCTTCATCAACCAGATCCGCCTGAAGATCGGCGTGATGTTCGGCAACCCGGAGACGACGACGGGCGGCAACGCGCTGAAGTTCTACGCCTCGGTCCGTCTCGACATCCGCCGCATCGGCGCCATCAAGGACCGCGACACCGTGGTCGGCAACCAGACCCGCGTGAAGGTGGTGAAGAACAAGATGGCCCCGCCCTTCCGCGTGGTCGAGTTCGACATCATGTACGGCGAGGGCGTGTCGAAGGTGGGCGAGCTGCTCGACCTCGGCATCCAGGCCGGCGTGGTGGACAAGTCGGGCGCCTGGTTCAGCTACGAGGGCACGCGCATCGGCCAAGGCCGCGAGAACGCCAAGACCTTCCTGCGCAACAACCCCGAGATGGCCGACGCCATCGAGGCGAAGATCCGCGGCAACGCCGGTCTCGTCGCCGACGCGATGATGGGCACGCCGGAAGCCGACGGCGAGGCCGCGACGCCGGAGTGAGCGCGCTTCCGGGTGGTTCCGTCGAGGTTTAAGGCGGAACGGCCGCCAGCTCGCCTTCCCACGTCATGACCGGGCTTGTCCCGGTCATGACGTGCGGTGCTTGAGGTTTGTACGTGGATGCCCGTGCCGAGCACGGGCATGACGGGGTCGAGCGGGCGGAGCTGCGGCTTCCGCGCATGTCCTGAGGGCCGGCTGGAAAGGGCTTTGTGGGGGCGGCATGTCCGATGAAGCCGGCGCACTGTCGGACACCGATCGGCTTCTCAAGCTGAAGTCGCTGCGGGCCAAAATCCGCTTCCTCTACGAGGCCCACACCAGTTTCCGCATGGGAATGGCGGGGTTCGATCTCGCCACGGTGCTGTTCTTCCTCGTCACCACCTTCCTGCCGCCGTCGGGCTGGATCCTCTGGGTTGATTACGTCCTCGGTTTCCTTCTTCTGACGGACATGCTGGCGCGCGGCTGGATCGCGCGGAACCGGCGGCGCTTCTTCCTGAGCGTCTGGACCCTGGCCGACGTGGTCGTGATCCTGTCGATGCTCGCCCCGATCTTCACCTCCGACTACGCGTTCCTCCGGGTTCTGCGGGCGATGCGCCTGCTGCGCTCCTACGCCCTGCTGCGCAACCTGCGGCGGGGAAACCGCTGGGTCGCCGAGCGCGGCGAGATGATGCTGGCGGTGGTCAATCTCGTCGTCTTCGTCTTCGTGGTGTCCGCCTTCGTGTACGTCACGCAGATCGGGCGGAACGACCGGATCGTCTCCTACATCGACGCCATGTACTTCACCGTGACGACGCTGACGACCACCGGGTTCGGTGACATCACGCTGGTCGGCACCCATGGCCGGCTGATGTCGGTGGTGATCATGCTGCTGGGCGTCGGGCTTTTCCTCAAATTCGCGCAGAGCCTGTTCCGGCCCAACAAGGCCCATGTCGAATGCCCGGCCTGCGGGCTGAGCCGGCATGATTTCGACGCCATCCATTGCAAGCATTGCGGCGGCGTGATCCACATCGACGACAAGCCGTCCGACTGACGCGACGGGCATGCTTCCCAGCGCCCAAGGCTTGGAAATTCCTTGGTGATCCGGCACGCCAGCGGTTAAAGATCGAAGGCGGCGATTGACGTCCGGGGGTGCCATGCGGTCGAGCGGGTCGGGGTGGGGGCAACCGGGTGCCGTGCCGGGCTGGGTCGGGTACGCGCTGCTGCCGGTTCTGAACCTTACCGTCGCCTTCGCGCTGTCGGGGCTGGTGATCCTGGTCATCGGCGAGAACCCGGTCGACGTGCTGGCGCTGATGCTGTCGGAGGCGCTCGGCTATCCCGAGGCCATCGGCTACACGCTCTATTACGCGACCGACTACATCTTCACCGGGCTGGCGGTCGCCATCGCCTTCCATTGCGGGCTGTTCAACATCGGCGGCGAAGGGCAGGCCTATCTCGGGGGCTTGGGCGCCGGGCTCGTCGCGTTGGCGCTGACCGGCTGGCCCTGGCCGGTGGTGGCGCTGCTGGCGATCCTCGCCTCGGCGCTGTTTGGGGCGGCCTGGGCCTTCGTCCCGGCGTGGCTCCAGGCCAGGCGCGGCAGCCACATCGTCATAACGACGATCATGTTCAACTTCATCGCCGCCTCGCTGATGACGTGGCTGCTGGTCGATGTGCTGATCCGGCCGGGCAGCCAGTCGCCGGAAACCCGCGAGTTCGATCCCGGCCTGTGGCTCCCGTCGATGGAGCGGGCGCTCGGCTGGGTCGGCGTGACCATCCCGGCCTCGCCGCTGAACCTGTCCTTCCTGTGGGCGCTGGCCTGCTGCGTCCTGTTCCAGATCTTCCTGCGCCACACCCGCTGGGGCTACGAGCTGCGCACGGTCGGCCGCAACGAGCGGGCGGCGGTCTACGCCGGCATCTCGCCGTCGCGCAACATCGTCATCGCCATGCTGCTGTCCGGCGCGCTCGCCGGCTTCGTCGGCGTCAACGAGATCCTCGGGGTGCAGCACCGCATCATCCTGAACTTCACCGGCGGGGTCGGCTTCGTCGGCATCGCGGTGGCGCTGATGGGGCGCAACCACCCGGTCGGGATCGTGCTGGCGGCGCTGCTGTTCGGCGTGCTGGCCCAGGGCGGCGGGCAGGTCTCCTTCGAATACCCGACCATCAACCGCGAACTGGTGATGGTCATCCAGGGCCTCGTCATCCTGTTCGCCGGCGCCATGGAGAATCTGTTCAAGCAGCCGATCGAGGCGCTGTTCCGCCGCCGCGCCGCGCCCGCCGCCGATTCGGGAAGGGGCTGAGCCATGGAGGACGCCTTTCTGCTGGTGCTGCAACTGCTCGGCGCCACCATCCGGGTGGCGACCCCGCTGGTGCTGGCGGCCTTCGCCGGGCTCTATTGCGAGCGGGCCGGGGTGGTCGACATCGGGCTGGAAGGCAAGATGCTGGCCGGCGCCTTCTTCGCCGCTGCTGCCGCGTCGGCCACCGGCAACCCCTGGCTCGGCCTGTTGGCCGCCATCGCCGCCGGGGTGGCGCTGGCGCTGGTCCACGGCTTCGCCTGCGTCACCCACCATGGCAACCAGGTGGTGTCGGGCATGGCGATCAATATCCTGGTGGCCGGGCTGGCGCCGTCGCTCGCCTACGCCTGGTTCCAGCAGGGCGGGCAGACGCCGTTGCTGCCCTCCTCGGCGCGGCTGCCCTCGGTCGATCTGCCGAGCGGGGAGACGCTGTCCGGGATACCGATCCTGGGCGCCGTCTGGCGCGAGCTGATCGACGGCACCAACATCCTGATCTGGGTGACGCTGGCGCTGGTGGTGGCGACCCATTGGGTGCTCTACCGCTCGCGATTCGGGCTGCGGCTGCGGGCGGTGGGCGAAAATCCGGCGGCGGTGGAGACCGCCGGCATTTCCGTCACGCGGCTGCGCTATCAGGCCCTGATCGTGACGGGGGTGCTGACCGGCATGGCCGGCGCCTATCTGTCGACCGGGCACGGGGCCGGTTTCGTTCGCGACATGACGGCGGGCAAGGGCTATCTGGCGCTGGCGGCGCTGATCTTCGGAAAATGGCGGCCGGGACCGGCGCTGTTCGCCTGCCTGCTCTTCGCCTTCACCGACGCGGTGCAGGTGCGGCTGCAAGGGGTGCCCCTGCCGGGGATCGGCGTTATTCCCGTCCAATTCATCCAGGCCATTCCCTATCTTCTGACCGTGCTTCTGCTGGCGGGCTTCGTCGGCAAGGCGATCGCCCCCAAGGCGAGCGGCATCCCCTACGTCAAGGAGCGCTGAAGCCATGGTGGACGGTCTCGAAGACTTGATCGCGGCGGCGCGCGCGGTGCGCGCCAACGCCCACGCCCCCTATTCCAACTTCAAGGTCGGCGCCGCCATCCGCGGCGAATCGGGACGGATCTTCGTCGGCGCCAACGTCGAGAACGCCGCCTACCCGCAGGGGCAGTGCGCCGAGGCCTCGGCCATCGGCGCCATGGTCGCGGCGGGCGACCGCCGCATCGCCGCCATAGCGGTGGTCGGCGGGGAGCCAGGAGACGCGCTCTGCACGCCCTGCGGCGGCTGCCGCCAGCGCATCCGCGAGTTCGCCGCCCCCGACACGCCGATCCATGTCGGAGACCCGGCGGGGCTGCGCCGGAGCTTTACTTTGGACGCGCTGTTGCCGCATTCGTTCGGCCCCACCAATTTAGCCTTCTGACCGGAGTGCCGATCATGACCGCTGCCCGCGCCGCCGCGGACATCCTCCACCGCGCCCCCGGCCACCGGCTGCGGGTCGGCATCGTGCTGGGATCCGGTCTGGGCGGCATCGCCGACCGGATCGGCGATCCCGTCGCCATTCCCTACGCCGACCTGTCCGGCTTCCCGGTCCCCAGCGTTGCCGGTCACGCCGGGCGGCTGGTCGTCGGCACGCTCGGCGGGGTCGAGGTTGCCTGCATGCAGGGCCGCGTCCACGCCTATGAGGGCAACGGCTTCGACGCCTTGAAGACGGCGGTCCGCGCGCTGAAGCTGGCCGGCTGCGACACGCTGGTTCTGACCGCCGCCGCTGGCTCCCTGCGGACGGAGGTCGGGCCCGGCCGGCTGATGGCGATCAGCGACCATCTGAACCTGCTGGGCGCCAATCCGCTGACCGGCCCCAACGACGAGGCGTTCGGCGACCGTTTCCCCAGCATGACCGACGCCTGGGATCCGCAGCTTCGCGCCCTGCTGAGGGACGTGGCCGGCACGCTCGGCCTCGAGCTGGCGGAGGGGGTCTACGCCGCCTATCCCGGCCCTTCCTTCGAGACTCCGGCCGAGGTGCGGATGATGCAGCGGCTCGGCGCCGACGCGGTCGGCATGTCCACGGTCCCCGAATGCATCGTCGCCCGGCATTGCGGTCTGCGGGTCGCCGGCTGCGCGGTGATCACCAACCTGGGGGTGGGGCTGGGCGACGGCCCGGTCGACCACCACCAGACCCTGAGCGCCGCCTCGGCCGCCGCCTCCGATCTGGAGCGGCTGCTGGTCGGTTTCCTTGAACGCCTGCATGAAAAGGACGGGTCCCGGTCATGAAGCTGCCTGCCGACCTGCAAAGCGCGCTCGACGCCTGCGCCAACGCCCCGTCCGACGACGCCACGGCGCGCCGGGCCATCGGGATGCTCGACCTCACCAGCCTGAACGGCGACGACACCGACCGCACGGTCGAGGCGCTGTGCGCCCGCGCCGTCACCCCGGCGGGGCCGGTGGCCGCCGTCTGCGTCTGGCCGCGCTTCGTCGCGACCGCGCGCAAGGCGCTGGAGGGCACGCCGGTGAAGGTCGCCACCGTGGTCAATTTCCCGACCGGCGAGGCCGACGCCGCCGCGGTCGCCGCCGAGGCGCGCCGCGCCGTCGCCGACGGGGCCGACGAGATCGACGTCGTGCTGCCCTACCGCGCCTTCATCGACGGCGCCCGCACCCAGCCGATGAACGTGGTGAAGGCCTGCCGGGAGGCCTGCGGCAGCGCGGCGCTGATGAAGGTCATCCTCGAATCGGGGGCTTTCCCCGACGCCGATCTGCTGGCCTGGGCGGCGCGCGACGCCATCGCGGCGGGGGCGGACTTCCTGAAGACCTCGACCGGAAAGACCCAGCCGGCGGCGACGCCGGAGGCGGCGGCGGTGATTCTCGACAGCATCTACGAATCGGGAAAGGAGGTCGGCTTCAAGGCGGCGGGCGGCATCCGCGATGCCGCCGGGGCGGCGCTGTTCCTGGCGCTGGCCGATGAAATCCTGGGCGAGGGCTGGGCGACGCCGAAGACCTTCCGCTTCGGCGCGTCGAGCCTGCTCGACGCCCTGCTGGCCGAGGCCGGCCATGGCGTGGCCCCGGCGGCGGTGGCGGGTTACTGAGCGATGCTGCCGCAGGAAATCGTCCGGGCCAAGCGCGACGGGGTGGCGCTCGACGCCGCCACCATCGCCGCCTTCGTGCGCGGCATCACCGACGGGTCGGTGACGGAAAGCCAGGCGGCGGCCTTCGCCATGGCGGTGTTCTTCCGCGGCATGGATCTGGGCGAGCGCGTCGCCCTGACCCGCGCCATGCGCGATTCGGGCACGGTGATGGAGTGGCGATCGCTGAACCTGCCCGGCCCGGTGATCGACAAGCATTCGACCGGCGGGGTCGGCGACAAGGTCAGCCTGATCCTGGCGCCAATGCTGGCGGCCTGCGGCGGTTTCGTGCCGATGGTGTCGGGGCGCGGGCTGGGGCATACCGGCGGCACGCTCGACAAGTTCGAGGCGATCCCCGGCTACCGCGCCAAGCCCGACAACGACCTGCTGCGCCGGGTGGTGAAAGAGGTCGGCTGCGCCGTGATTGGCGCCACCGACGACATCGCCCCGGCCGACCGGCGGCTCTACGCGATCCGCGACGTGACGGCGACGGTCGAGTCGCTCGACCTGATCACCGCCTCGATCCTGTCGAAGAAGCTCGCCGCCGGGCTCGACGCGCTGGTGATGGACGTGAAGTTCGGCTCCGGCGCCTTCATGCAGCGGCTGGAGGATGCCGAGGCGCTGGCCGAGAGCATCGTCACCGTCTCGGTCGGCGCCGAGCTGCCGGCGGTGGCCCTGCTGACCGACATGAACGAGGTGCTGGGCCGCAGCGCCGGCAACGCGCTGGAGATGCGCGAGTGCCTCGCCATCCTGCGCGGCGAGCCGGCCGAGCCGCGCCTCTACGAGGTGACGGTGGCGCTGGCCGGCGAACTGCTGGCGCTGGCCAAGCTGGCGCCGGACGCGGCGGCGGGCCGCGCGATGGCCGACCGTTCCGTGCGCGACGGCCGCGCCGCCGAGCGCTTCGCCCGCATGGTCCAGGCGCTGGGCGGTCCGTCGGATCTGCTGGAGCGGCCCGACTGCCATCTCGACCAAGCGCCGGTGGTGCGGCCGGTCTTCGCCGGGCGGGCGGGACGGGTGGCGTCCATCGACACGCGGGCGGTCGGCATGGCCGTGGTGGCGTTGGGCGGCGGGCGCACCAAGGTGACCGACGCCATCGACTTCGCGGTCGGCCTCGATTCGGTCGCTGGGCTGGGGACGGAGGTCGGGCCGGCGGGCGGGCCGAGCGCGCAGCCGCTCGCCATCCTCCACGCGCGGACCGAGGCGCAGGCCGACGAGGCGGCGGAGCGCCTGCGGCGCGCCGTCACCGTGGCCGACACCGCTCCGCCGCGCGGCCCGCTGATCGCCAAGCGGGTGTAACCATGTGGAAACAACCGCTTTATTGGTGCTGCTCGTCATGACCGGGCTTGTCCCGGTCATCCACGCGGTTTCTTGAAGCTTGCCCGTGGATGCCCGTGTCAAGCACGGGCATGACGTGGCTGGGAAGCCGAGAGCGGATTGCAGGGCCAAGTCCGGGCCAAATCCGGACCGACGCTGGGCTGATCTGCGGTTGCGGCATTGGGCGACGATGCGGCTTGCCTATAATGTGGGCAACCTCGCCATTTCCCGTTCCCCGAGTCCATTGATGACCGAAGCCGTCAAACGCGCCGAGCTGCTGCCCGCCGAGGCCGATTCGGTCCCCTACGCCGTCGGCTGTTTCCTGGTGACGATCCTGCTGTTCGCGGCGATGGACACGCTCATCAAGTTCCTGTCGGCCAGCTACCCGGTGCCGCAGCTGATGTTCGTGCGCTCGGCGGTGGCGCTGCTGCTGGTCGGCGGCTACACGATGACGCGCGGCGGCGGGCTGGCGGCGCTGCGGACCCGGCGGCCCTGGGGGCATGTCTGGCGGGCCTTTGCCGGGCTGCTGTCGATGGGCTGCTTCTTCTACGCCTTCAAGCATCTGCCGCTGGCCGAGGTCTATGTCCTGAGCTTCGCCGGGCCGCTGTTCATCACGGCGCTGTCGGGGCCGCTGCTGGGCGAGGCGGTGGGCTGGCGGCGCTGGGCGGCGGTGCTGTTCGGCTTCGGCGGCGTGGTGGTGATGGCCCAGCCCTCGACCGGGGCGCCGGTCGTCCCGGTGCTGGTCGGGCTGTGCGCCGCCCTGTTCTATGCTCTGGCGGCGCTGGCGGTGCGCGGGCTGTCGCGGACCGAGACCGCCGCCTCCATCGTCATCTACCTGCTGATGACGACGACGGTGGTCAGCGGCGTGCTGGCGGTTCCCGTCTGGATCCCGCCCTCGGCGACCGAACTGGGGCTGATGGCGACGGTCGGCGCGCTGGGCGCGGTGGCGCAGGTGCTGCTGACCCAGGCCTTCCGCCGCGCGCCGCCCTCGGTGGTGGCGCCCTTCGAGTACACCGGCATGGTCTGGGCCAGCCTGTTCGGCTATCTGGTGTTCGGCGACCTGCCGACCGTGCCGGTGTTGGCGGGCGCGATGGTGATCATCGGCAGCGGCCTCTACATCCTGCATCGTGAAACCATGAAGGACCGGCGGCGGCGCGGCGCCTGACAGGACCGCTTGACAGGATGGGGAGGGCGGCGACACTCTCGCCCCCTCGTTCACGGCTGGGGTGCCCGTCTGACGGCGGGCTGAGACCACACCCATCGAACCTGATCCGGGTCATGCCGGCGAAGGGAGCCGAGCGCGCCAACGACCCGGCCGACCGGCCTTTCCCCGACCGGCCCTCCCGTTGCCCCGTTCAGTCCTCCCGCCGCCGGCGCAGGAGGAGTTTTTCGGTCATGCGGCGCGCGGCTTTCCTTGCTCTTGGTCTTCTGGCGGCGCTGCCGGCACGGGCCGAGACGCTGTCCTTTCCGGTGCTGGTCCCGCTGACCGGCTTCCTGTCGCTGGAGGGCACCAGCCAGCGCAACGGCGCCGCGCTGGCGCTGACGGAGGCCGGCGCCAAAGCGGACGTCATCGACACCGGCACCTCGCCGGAGGCGGCGGTGACGGCGCTGGAGCGGGCGGCCGGCAACGGCAGCGTCGGCGCCGTGGCGGCGAGCATGCTGGGCACGCAGATGTTGGCGATGCTGCCGCTGGCGGCCGAGCTGAAGCTGCCGCTGGTCACCGTGTCGGGCACCGCCTCGATCACCGAGCAGGGCAATCCCTGGGTCTTCCGCTTCTTCCCCGGCGACGCCGTGACCAAGACCGCCCACGCCCGCTACGTGGTGGAGGAGCTGGGCCGCAAGCGGCCGGCGCTGATCTACCAGACCACCGCCTACGGCCAGAGCGGCAAGGCCCATCTGGAGCCGGCCTTCAAGGCGTTGGGCGCCGAGCTGGTGTTCGAGGAGGGCGTCGACCCGGCGGCCAAGGATCTGCTGCCGGTGCTGACCAAGGCGCTGGCAGCCAAGCCGGACGTGCTGGTGCTCCATCTGCATTCCGGGCCGACCGCGCTGCTGTTGAAGCAGGCGGCGGCGAGCGGCGTCACCCTGCCCATCGTCGCCGGCTCCGCCATGCACCAGCCGAGCACGGCGGCTCTGCTGGAGCCGGCCGAGCTGAAGGGTGTGTGCGCGGAGACCGCCGCCTCGCCCATTTCCGGCGGGTCGCCGGCGATGGAGGCCTTCACCGCCTCCTACCGCGCCGCCTTCGGCAAGGAGCCGGACGCCTTCGCGCTCGGCCAGTATGACGGGATGAGGATGGTGCTGGCGGCGGTGCGGGATGGCGCGAAGACAGCCGAGGACATCCGCAAGGCGCTGGCCGGCGGTAGCCACGCCGGCCTCGCCATGACCTACAAGTCGGACGGCAAGGGCAACATGGCCCATTCCGCGGTGATCGTCTGCTACGACGGCACCAGCCGCGTGCCGGCGCTGGTCAAGCGCTACAACGATGTGGCGGGCGTGGTGAAGTAGGGTGGCGACGGCGCTTCAGCTCCTGCTGAACGGGGTGGCGCTGGGGGCGGCCTACGCGCTGGTGGCCCTCGGCTTCGTGCTGGTGCTGAACGCCACCTCGGCGGTGAACTTCGCGCAGGGCGATCTGGTGATGGCCGGCGGCCTGCTGGCGGTGGCGCTGGCGCCGCTGATCCCGCTGCCGGGCATCGTGCTGCTGCCGGTGGTGCTGGTGCTGATGGCCGGGCTGGGGCTGCTGCTGGCGGCGGCGGCCTATCTGCCGCTGCGTCGGCGCCCGCCGGTGTCGGTGTTCATCAGCACCATCGCGGTGGGCATCATCCTGCAGAACGGCGCCTCCGTGCTGTTCGGGCCGGAGCCGCGCGTGGCGCCGCCGCTGTTCGGCGATGGGCTCTGGCGGATCGGCGGGGTTGCGGTGGCCGAGCAGTCGGTCGCCATCGTCGCCGTCGCCGCCCTGCTGATCGGCGTCCAGCAATGGGTGTTCGGGCGCACGCAACTCGGCCGGCGGCTGCGCGCCACCGCGCAGGATCCGGAGATGGCGCGGGCCTGCGGCGTGCCGGTGACGGCGATGATCCTCATCACCTTCGCCATCGGCACGGCCTGTGCCGGGGCGGCGGGGTTGCTGCTCGCCAACCGCTATTTCGTCACGCCGACGGCGGGCGGCGATCTGATCCTGAAGGCCTACATCGCGGTGACGGTCGGCGGCTGGGGCTCGGTGCCGGGGGCGGTGGCGGGCGCGCTACTGATCGCGCTGTTCGAGGTCGGGGTGTCGTCGGTGCTGTCCTACCCGGTGGCGCTGGGCGCGCTCTACGCGACGTTGCTGGTGATCCTGGTGGTCCGGCCGCAAGGGCTGTTCGGCGAAGCGGTGCGCCGCCGTGCGTGAGATGTCCGATCCGGGGATGGCTCCCTCTCCCGCCCCGGGAGAGGGAAGGGGCCCGCCGCAGGCGGGAAGGGTGAGGGGTTCTCCAAGACGCATGCGCCTGGATCCTTGGGGAACCCCTCACCCGGCGCCTTCGGCGCCCCCCTCTCCCGGGGCGGGAGAGGGACTCAAGCGGACGGGGAGGGAGCGCTAGATGCGGGCTTCGCTTTCCGGCCGCGTGGCCGACGGCATCCTGGCACTCGCGGCACTGGCGCTGTTCGTCCACGCGGTCGGCTTCGCGTCGCCCTACGGGCTGCGGGTGCTGACCGTCGCCGGGGTGTACGCGCTGGCCGCCTTCGGCTTCCAGATCCTGTTCGGGCTGGGCGGGGCGCTGTCGCTCGCCCAGGGCGCCTTCTTCGGGCTGGGCGCCTACGTCACCGGGATTCTCGGCAGCCGGTACGGGCTGGACTTCGCCGTCACCTTTCCGCTGTCCCTGCTGGTGCCGTTGCTGGTGGCGCTGCCGGTCGGGCTGGCGGTGCTGCGGCTGGAATCGCATTACTTCGCGTTGGCGACGCTCGGCATCGCCCAGGTTCTGCATCTGCTGGCGGTCAATGCGCCGGAGTTGACCGGCGGTGCCAACGGGCTGCCCGGCGTGCCCGGCGTCGCGCTGTTCGGCTGGGCGGTGCCGCGCGGGCTGCCGATGGCGGCGCTGGTCTGGGGGATGGTGGCGGTCGGGGGCACCCTCGGCTGGTGGCTGGCACGCGGGCGGCTGGGGCGGGCGCTGGCGCTGGTGCGCGACGATCCGATGGCGGCGGCCACGCTGGGGCTGGACGTCGGCCGGCTGCGGTTGACCGCCTTCGGCGTCAGCGCGCTGTTCGCCGGAGCGGCCGGGGCGCTTGCCGTGCACACCCAGCGGGTGGTGTCGCCCGAGGTGCTGGAGTTCCCGGTGATGGTCTCCATCCTCACCATCGCGGTGGTCGGCGGGCGCGGGCGGATGGCCGGCGCGGTGCTGGGCGCCGTGCTGCTGGTCCATCTGCCGGAATGGTTCCGCGCGCTGGAGCGCAGCTACCTGATCGTCTATGGCGCGGCGCTGCTGCTGACCATCCTGCTGGCGCCCGACGGGCTGACCGGCCTGCTGGAGCGGCTGTTCCCGCGCCGTGCCCGTCCCGTCCCCGACGCGGCGGAGCCCCCGCCCGGTCGCAAGCGCGACGGGGAGGCGCTGTCGGTCGAAGGGCTGTCGAAGGCCTTCGGCGGCGTCCACGCGGTGCAGGGCGTGTCGCTGATCCTGCGGGCCGGCACCATCACTGGCCTGATCGGCCCCAACGGGTCGGGCAAGACGACGCTGATCAACCTGATTTCCGGGTTGGAGCGCCCCGACGCCGGCACGGTACGGCTGGCCGGCCAAGCCCTCACCGGCGCGCGCCCGGACCGTCTGGCCCGCGCCGGTCTGGCCCGCAGCTTCCAGGCGGCGGCCTTGCCGGACGGCTCCACGGCGCTGGAGGCGGTGGCCGCCGCCCGGCTGGCGTCGGACAGCGACCTCGCGGCTGCGGAGTCGCACGCCCGCTGGGCGCTCGACCGCATGGGGGTGGGCGAGCTTGCGGCGCGACCGTGCCGCGATCTGCCGGCGGCGTCGAGGCGGCGGGTGGAGTTGGCGCGGGCGCTGGCCCGCCGCCCGTCGGTGCTGCTGCTCGACGAGCCGGCGGCCGGACTGACCGATTCCGAGAAGGCCGATCTGGCCGTCCGCCTGCGCGCCCTGGCGGCGGAGGGCGTGGCCTTGCTGGTGGTGGAGCACGACATGGGATTCTTGCTGCCGCTGGCTGGCCGGGTCGTCTGCCTGGACCGAGGGCGGACGCTGTACGAGGGGCCGCCGGAGGGGGTGCGGAGCGATGCCGCCGTGGTCGCCGCCTATCTTGGCGGGGGAACGCCATGACCGCGCTGCTGTCGGTGGAGGGGCTGTCCGTCGCCTATGGCGGCGCCACCGCGCTGGACTCCGTCTCGCTGTCGGTCGCGGCGGGCGAGACGGTGGCGCTGCTGGGCGCCAACGGAGCCGGCAAGTCGACGCTGCTGAAGGCGTTGCTCGGCCTTGTTCCGACGCGGGGGCCGGCGCGGGGAAGCGTGCGCTTCGACGGCGCCGACCTCGCCGGGCTGGCGACGGAGCGGCGGGTGCGGCTCGGCCTCGGTTACGTGCCGGAGGGGCGGCGGGTCTTCGCCGGCATGAGCGTGCGCGACAATCTGGAGGTCGCCGGGCTCGACGACCGCCGCGAGCGCGCCCGCGACGTCGAGCGGATCTTCGCCCTGTTCCCTGATCTTGCCCGCAAGAGCGGGGAGGGCGCGTGGCGTTTGTCCGGCGGCCAGCAGCAGATGCTCAGCCTTGGCCGGGCGATGATGGGGCGGCCGCGCCTGCTGCTGCTCGATGAGCCCTCGCTCGGCCTGTCGCCCAAGCTGGCCGACGAGCTGTTCGCCGCCGTCCGCGCCATCGCGGCGTCGGGCACCGCCGTTCTGCTGGCCGAGCAGAGCGCCGTCCGCGCCCTGTCCGCCGCCCCGCGCGCCGTGCTGCTGCGGCTGGGCAGGGTCGTCCGGGACGGGCCGTCCGCCGGCCTGACCGAGGCGGCGCTGCACGACGCCTTCTTCGGCGTATGACCTTTGCGGTCGGGGGGCTCGGTTGCCCTTGCGGACCGGCGCGGTCGCGGATAGCTTCGCGCCCACAACGGACTTATGGATTACCTCGTCATGACCGCCCGTTTCGCCGCTCCGCTCTCCGCGCTCCTTCTTCTCTCCGTGGCGGTGCCGTCGGCGGCGGGCGTGCAGGTGGCGGAACTGGTGCCGGTCGAGCCGACGCTGCCGCCCGCCGCCTATTACGGCGTCCCGGCGACCGAGACCGAGGTGGTCGGACCGGCCGGCCGCCCCGGTGCCCCGGCGGCGCGGTCCGCTCCCGCCAAGGACGGCCCGGCCGAGCTTGAGGATGGCTGGGAGGGCGGTGCCGCCAAGGACAAGGACGGCAAGTTCGCCTATTGCGTGATCGAGGGCGGCTTCACTTCGGGCCATGTGCTGATGATCGCACGCAGCCAGAAGGGCGAGACCAACATCGGCATCGGCATCCCCGGCGCCCAGCTTCCGCCCGGCGAGAAATGGCCGGTCAAGGTCGAGGTCGACGGCAAGCTGAAGCGCGAGCGCGTCGCCATCGCGCCGCAGCCCGACATGCTGGTCGTCTCCAACGGCAAGGACGAGGAGCTGGTCACCGCGCTGATGAACGGCAAGGAGCTGGTGGTCGCCTCGGCGTCCGACCGCATCGCATTCGCGCTGAAGGGCACCAAGAAGGTGCTGACCGATCTGAAGACCTGCGTCGACAAGGGCGGCAACGTGCCGCCGATCAAGACCTCCACCGGCACGAAGCCGCCGGTCCCGCCGCAGGCGCGCCTGCCGGAGGGACTGGCCGGCCTGCTCGCCTCCGCCGGGGTGCGCGACGCCGAACTGGTGCCGATGGACAAGGTGCCGGCCGACCAGCGCCCGGCCGACGTGGCGTGGCGGTTCGGGCCGATCGTCGGCGGCATCCGCGAGCGGGTGGTCGGCGACGGGGCCAAGCTGGACGAACTGTCCGGCGCCTTCGCCGAGGCGATGAAAAGCCGTTGCGAGGGCACCGGCACCATTTCGCTCAACGCCAGCGAACAGGCGGGAACCGTCACCCTGCGCACGGGGGCGGTCGATTGCGCGATGCCGCAGGGGACGCTGCATGTCTCGCTGACCTTCCTGCTGTCGCAGGGACGGCTGTTCACCGTGCTGTTCCACGAGGCGGGCGAGCCCGACGTCGCGCTGGCCGACAAGGTCCGCGACAATCTGGCCCAGGTGCTGCGCAAGGCGGGAACCGCCGCGGCGGCGCCGGCGGCAGCGGCATCCTCCGCTCCGGCTTCGGCCGCGCCCGCCGCGGCGACCGCCCCGGCACCGGAGACACCTCCGGCTGCCACTTCCGCGCCGGCCAAGCCCTGACGGCTGCTCTCCCACCGTATTGGTTGACGAAACGCCGGGCGGCGCCATGTCCGGTGTATGCCGGACAACGCCTCATCCCTGGAAAGCGGCGCCCTCGAGAGCGGTATGGAGCAGGGCGCCCGCGCCGGAACCGACCTCTGCGCCACCCTTGATCCCAAACCGGCCTCGCTGGCGCGGTGGAGCGTGCGCGACAGCGCGCTGGCGGTCGTCCTCCTGTCGGCCCTGCTGGGCGGCGTCATCGGTCTTGCGGTGGGAACGCTGCACGAGGGCGTCATCGCCTTGCAGGCGCTCGTCTTCGGTCTGCCGGAAGGGGAGAGGCTGGGGCAGGCGGCGCTCGATCCCACGCGGGCGCTGGCGGTGCCGGCGCTGGGCGGCCTGCTGCTGGGAATTCTGGTGACGCTCATCCGCCGGTGGCGCCCGCGCGACATCGTCGATGCGGTGGAGGCCAACGCGCTCTACGGCGGCAAGATGTCGCTGATCGACAGCCTGCGCCTGACCGTGACGACCACCCTGTCCAACGGATCGGGCGCCTCGGTCGGGATGGAGGCCGCCTACACCCAGGCCGGCGCCGGGCTGGCCTCGGCGGTCGGGCAACGGCTGCGGCTGCGGCGGGCGGATCTGCGAACGACGGTGGGCTGCGGGGCGGCCGCGGCCATCGCGGCGGCCTATCACGCGCCGCTGGCCGGCGCCTTCTACGCCTTCGAGCTGGTGCTGGGCGGCTACACGCTGGCGGCGCTGGCCCCGGTCGGGGCGGCGGCGGTGCTGGCGGTGGCGGCGTCCGGGCTGCTGACCGACGCGGAGGCTCCGCTGGCGCTCGGCCGGCCGGTGGTGGTGGCGGGCTGGGATTACGCGGTCTGCGGCGTGGTCGGCTTCCTCGCCGGCTGGCTCAGCATCCTGGCCATGCAGGCGGTGACCTTCGCGGAATGGGCGTTCCGCCGGCTGCGGGTGCCGCGCTGGCTCGGTCCGGCGCTGGGGGGGCTCGGGGTCGGTGGGCTGGCGTTGGCGGTGCCGGCGGTGATGGGCAGCGGGCCGGGGGCCGTGCCGCCGGAACTGGCCGGCGGCGCGCTGGCCCTGCTGCTGACGCTGGTGGCGAAGATCCTGGCTTCGGCGCTGTCGCTGGGGTCGGGGTTCCGCGGCGGGTTGTTCAGCGCCTCGCTGTTTCTCGGCGGGCTGTTCGGCGGGCTGCTGGCGATCCTTGCCGAGACGGTGGCGCCGGGGCTGGGCGTGGACCGCGGCCTGCTGCTGCTGGTCGGCATGGGGTCGGTGGCGGCGGGGGTGATCGGCGCGCCGGTGACCATGGTTCTGCTGGTGCTGGAGACGACGCAGGATCTGTGGGCGGCGTCCGGCGTGCTGATCGGGGTGGTGGTGTCGACCGTCGTCGTCCGCCACGCCTTCGGCTATTCCTTCGCCACATGGCGCTTCCACCTGCGCGGCGTGCCGATCCGCGGCGCCTACGACGTCGGCTGGCTGTCGGAGTTGACGGTGGTCCGGCTGATGCGCAGCGACGTCAAGACGGTGCTGGCCAGCCACAGCGTCGCCGCGCTGCGCCGGCTGCACCCGCTGGGATCCTCGAAGATCCTGTTCGCGGTCGATGGGCAGGGGTTCTACGCCGGGATCATCGACATGGCGGCGGCCCACGACCCGGAGCTGGACGCCACGGCCGAGGACATGACCGTCGCGGATCTGGCGCGTCATCCCGACCTCGGCCTGTTTCCCGGCGACGACGCGCGCACCGCCCTGCGGCGCTTCTGCGCGGCGGAGGTCGAGGCGTTGCCGGTGCTGGCCGCCCCCGGCGACCGTCGCGTCGTCGGCTACGTGACCGAGTCCTACGCGCTCCGCCGCTACTCCCAGGCCCTGGAGCGCCAGCGCGGCGAGGATCTGGGAGAGCGCGGGCTGTGGGGACGCGACTGAGCGGTGCCGCCGCGCGTCAGACGCCTTGCGGAGTCTCCACGCCCAGCATCCTGGCGGCGATCCGGGCAACATTGCCGTCCATCGGCGGCGGGCTGACGTCCACCCCCTCCTTCAGCGCCCTGGTCACGGCATCCAGAACCGCCAGCCGCGCGAACCATTTCGAGTTCGCCGGGATCGCGGTCCAGGGCGCGTTCGGGGTGGAGGTCTTGTCGAACATCGTCTCCGTCGCCTTGACGTACTCGTCCCACTTGGCACGGTTGCGCAGATCCTCCTCGGTCAGCTTCCAGCGCTTGTAAGGGTTGTTCAACCGTTCGCGGAAGCGCTCCAGCTGCTCTTCCGGCGTGATGTGGAGGAACAGCTTGACGATGCGCACGCCGTCGTCGGTCAGCAGCCGCTCGAACTCGTTGATCTCGTCGTAGGCGCGCTTCCACTGCTCCTTGGTCGCCAGACCCTCGATCCGCTCGACCAGCACGCGGCCGTACCAGGAGCGGTCGAAGATGGCGAAGGTGCCGCCGGCCGGCAGCTTGGTCCAGAAGCGGTAGAGGTAGTGCTTGCTCTGCTCCTCCGCCGTCGGGGCGGAGATCGGCCAGACATGGAAGCCGCGCGGGTCGAGCGGCTCGGTCAGGCGGCGGATCGCCCCGCCCTTGCCGCCGGCGTCCCAGCCCTCGAAGACGAGGATGGCGCGGCGCTTCTCGTGCCAATAGGTCTGCTGGATGTGCAGCAGCTCCTTCTGGAGCTTGCCGAGCCGGTGCTCGTACTCCTCGGCCGAGTCGATCCGGGTGTCCGTCTGATCCAGCTTGTCGAGGCGGATTTTCTGGATTTTGGCGGGCTTGTCGGCCATGGCGGGTCCTTGTCGGGAGTGGGAGAGTGTTCCAGAGTAAGGAACGGCGGGGAACCTTCCGTGATCCCGGGGGTTGAGCCGCGAGGGCCACGCGCCGGTGCCGGGTTGCCGTCCAACGACGATCCTACATGGGGACGATCCCACATGGGGTTGCGCGGACTGTCAACGGTCGAAACCGGCGGCAATCCGCGAGGGGATTCCATGACCGAGACCGGACCGCGCATCTACAACCTGTTTCCGACCCTGGTCGGCCCGGTGCGCGATTGGGCGGGCCATCTGCCGCGCATCCAGGGGATGGGCTTCGACTGGGTGTTCCTGAATCCGATCCACCAGCCGGGCTTCTCCGGCAGCCTCTACGCGGTCAAGGATCCGTACCGGCTGCACGACGCCTTGCGCGGCGGGGCGACCGAGAGCGACGACGAGCTGCTGCGCGGCTTCATCCGGCAGGCGGCCGGGCACGGCCAGTCGGTGATGATGGATCTGGTGATCAACCACACCGCGCGCGACGCGCTGCTGGTCGGGCAGCATCCCGACTGGTACCTGCGCGGGCCCGACGGCGACCTGCACAGCCCCGGCGCCGTCGATCCCGCCGACACCAGCCGGGTGACGGTGTGGGGCGACCTCGCCTCGCTGGATTACGGCAAGGCCGAGGCACGGGCCGGGCTGGTCGAATATTGGAGCGGCTACCTGCGCCATTACATCGGGCTGGGCGTGAAGGGCTTCCGCTGCGACGCCGCCTATCAGGTGCCGGCCGAAGTGTGGCGCAGCCTGATCGACGCCGCCCGCTCCTGGAACCCGGAGGTCAAGTTCTTCGCCGAGACGCTGGGCTGCACGGTGGAGCAGGTGCGCGACCTGTGCGGCGCCGGCTTCGACTTCCTGTTCAACAGCGCCAAATGGTGGGACTTCAAGGCCGATTGGCTGCTCGACCAGTATGAGGCGTTCCGCTGGATCGCCCCGTCGGTCGCCTTCCCGGAGAGCCACGACACCGACCGGCTGGCCGCCGAGGTCGGCAGCCAGGACCATGTCCGGCTCGCCGCCCAGCTGAAGATGCACTACCTGTTCGCCGCCAGCTTCTCGACCGGAATCATGATGCCGGTCGGCTTCGAGTACGGCTTCACCCGCAAGCTGGACGTGGTGAACAGCAGCCCCGCCGACTGGGAACAGCCCAAGCTCGACCTGACCGGCTTCATCGGCGCGGTGAACGCCATGAAGGCGGCGGCCCCGGCGCTGAACGTCGAGGGGCCGCAGCGCCGGATCACCGCACCCCATAGCCCGGTGCTTGGCCTGCTGCGCACGGTGGACGGCGCCGCGCCCGATGGCCCGGACGGCGCCGCCATTCTGCTGTTGAACCCCGACGAGAACCGGCCGCACGCCATCGACCCCGGCCCGCTGCTGGCGGCGACCGGCGGCGGCTTCCGCGATTTCGAGGACGTGACGCCCGAGGCCGTGCCGCTGCCCTTCGAGCCCGGCGCGCCGTTGAACCTGCGCCCGCTGGAACTGCGCGTCTTCCGCGCCCAGCCGGCGCAGGCGCGCGCCGTCGAGCTGCACGACGTCGAGGAACGCGGCTGGATGGACCGGATCGCCGCCGGCCGCATGACGATCGAGAACGTCTATCCGGAGCTGGACGGCGGCCGCTTCGCGGTGAAGCGCGCGGTGGGCGACCTGATGGAGGTGTGGGCCGACATCTTCACCGACGGCACCTTCGTGCTCGCCGCCGTCGTCACCTACAAGCCGGTGGACGAGACGGAGTGGCGCGAGGCGCCGATGCGCCTGTATGAAAACGACCGCTGGGTCGGCCGGGTGCCGCTGACCCGCAACACCCGCTACGTCTACAGCATCGAGGCGTGGCGCGATGTGTGGGAAAGCTGGCGGGCCGACTTCAAGAAGAAGGTCGACGCCGGCCTGAACGTCGATCTGGAACTGGTCGAGGGCCGCCGCTTCATCGAGCATTCGATCACGCTGAACGAGGCCGGGGGCCGCGCCGCGCTGCGCGTGGTGGTCGACCGCATGCAGCAGCTCTCCGGGCGGGAGCTGATCGACTACGCGCTGTCCGACGAGCCGCGCCAGGCGATGGCGCTCTACGGCGAGCGGCAATACAAGTCGCGCTACGTGCGCGAGCTTGAGGTGTATGTCGACCGCACCGCCGGGGCCTTCTCGGCCTGGTTCGAGATCTTCCCGCGCTCGGCCTCGCCCGACCCGTCGCGGCCGGGAACCTTCGACGACGTCGTGACCCTGTTGCCGATGGTCCGCGACATGGGCTTCGACGTGCTGTATTTCCCGCCGATCCACCCGATCGGCCGTGCCTTTCGCAAGGGGAAAAACAACACGCTGAACCCCGGTCCGGACGATCCCGGCGTGCCCTACGCCATCGGCGCGGAGGAGGGCGGGCACGATGCCATCGACCCGATGATCGGCGATTTCGAGGGCTTCCGCCGGCTGGTCCGCGAGGCGAAGCGGCATGGGCTGGAGATCGCGCTCGACTTCGCGGTGCAGTGCTCGCCCGATCATCCTTGGGTGAAGGAGCACCCGCACTGGTTCTACTGGCGTCCGGACGGCTCCATCCGCTACGCCGAGAATCCGCCCAAGAAGTACCAGGACATCGTCAACGTCAGCTTCTACCGCGAGTCCTACCCGGACCTGTGGTACGCGCTGCGCGACGTGGTGTTGCTGTGGTGCCGCGAGGGGGTGCGCATCTTCCGCGTCGACAACCCGCACACCAAACCCTTCCCCTTCTGGGAATGGATGATCCGCGAGGTGCAGGACCGCTACCCCGACGCCCTGTTCCTGGCCGAGGCCTTCACCCGGCCCAAGCTGATGCAGCGGCTGGCCAAGGTCGGCTACACCCAGTCCTACAGCTACTTCACTTGGCGCAACACCAAGGCGGAGCTGACGGAGTACCTGACGGAGCTGACCCAGGGGCCGTCCAAGGAGTACATGCGGCCGAACTTCTTCGCCAACACGCCGGACATCCTGCCACCGATCCTGACCGAGGGCGGGCGCCCGGCCCACATGTCCCGCGCGGTGCTGGCGGCGACGCTGGCCGGCGTCTACGGGCTCTACGGCCCCTATCTGCTGTGCGAGGCGGAGGCCTATCCCGGCAAGCAGGAATACAACCATTCAGAGAAGTATGAAATCCGCCACTGGGACTGGAACCGGCCGGGCAACATCCGCGACTATGTGACGGCGATCAACCGCATCCGCCGGGAGAATCCGGCGCTGCACGGCTTCACGAACTTGAAGTTCTACAACGTCCACGACGACAACATCCTGCTCTACGGCAAAATGACGGCGGCGAAGGACAACGTGATCCTGATCGCGGTCAACCTCGATCCGCACAACGCCCATGGCGGGACCATCGAGGTGCCGCTGTGGGAGCTGGGCCTGCCGGACGGCGCCCATGTCCAGGTGGAGGATCTGTTCAGCGGCCATCGCTTCACCTGGATCGGCAAGTTCCAGCATGTCTGGCTCGACCCGCAGAATCCGGCGGCGATCTGGCGCATCACCCCGCCGGGGGTGTGATGGCGTCACCCGAAGCTCCCGCCGAGCAGCCGGTAGAGCCAGAAGGACTCGTGGGTGGCCATGAGGTCGGTCAGCTTTCCCGGAGAGAGGCCGGTGAGCCGGCGGACCTCCCGGCCCATGTGCGATTGGTCGGAAAACCCCAGATCGTTGGCAAGCGCCGCGAGGTCGAGCGTCCCGGCCTCGCGGTTCCGCGCGGCGTGGACGGCCACCTCCTCGACACGCGCGAAAAGCTGAAGTTCGCGACGGCTCAGGCCGGTCCACCCCTTGATGCGGCGCTGGGCCTGCCGCACGCCCCGGCCGGCGCCGGACAGCGCCGCCCTCACCGCCAGCGAGCGCAGCCAGTCCGCCATCAGCGGTGCCCGTCCGTTGCCATGCGGACGCGAATCGGACCACAGCGGCTCCAGCAGATCCTCCAGCCGATGGAAGGCCGCAACGTCCGTCTCCATCCCGAGAAGGGTTTGGAAAGCCGCCAGCAGCGGACCGGTGACGGCCCCCTCCAGCGGCAGGACCCGGCCGACGAGGCGTTCGGCGTCGATTCCGATGAGGGAACCCAGGGCTTCCGGGTAGAAGGCGACCGACAGGGCGTGGACCGGTCCGGGCGACCAGCTTGAGACGGGGCGGCGCTGCGGTCCGGACAGGACCAGACTCGGCAGGGGCGGGCCGAGGGTCGGTGGGACGCCGTCTCCCTGCTCCTCCACCATGTGGAGCGTGCCTTCGAAGATCAGCGAGACCATCGACATCGGCGTCGCCGGGTAATGGTTGAAGCGCTGGTCGTCCGACAGCATGGAGGCGCGCGTGTCGCGCGCCACACCGGCGAAGATGCCGCCGGCGAGCGAGGGGCGGGGCAGCAGCAGGCGGGCGGAGGCAGCGGACACAGAGGCAGCGGGCGGCATCGCCGGTGACGTTTCCGTTCTATATGGCGGGTCTGGCTCCAGGGAGAAGTTGGTCATCCGACCACTGGAGCCGAACATGGCCAAGACGATACTTCAGGGGCGCCTGCGCCACAAAGCCCGCAGCCTCGCCACCATCAGCCTGCTTTCCGCCCATGTGCTGGCCCGCCGCGCCCTCGGCAGGCCGCTGGTGCCGGAATGGAGTCCTCTGTTCGAGATCGGCAACCTGTTCTGGCGGGCGCAGTTCAACCACGCCTTCGCGCTTCGCGACATCGCCGAGGCCCGCGCCTATTTCGACAGCCTGGTTCATGTCCTGGACCGTGTTCCCGAGGTGGATGTCCGTCCGAGCCGTCCCGGCGAGCCACGCGGCGACTGGTTCATCCCGCGCGTCCGCAAGGGGGAGGCCACGCTGCTGCACTTCCATGGCGGCGGGTACAGCTTCTACGCCGACGTGACGCGCCGGTTCATCGCCATGCTGGCCGACAAGCTGGGGCTCCCCGTCTTCGCCCCCGACTACCGCCTGACGCCCGAGCATCCGCATCCGGCGCAGATCGAGGACGGGCTGGCGGCCTACCGGTTCCTGCTTTCCGAGGGCATCGAGCCGTCCCGCCTTATTGTGTGCGGGGATTCCGCGGGCGGCCATCTGACCTTGATGACGCTGGTCGGGGCGCGTGCGGCGGGGTTGCCGCAGCCGGCGATCGGGATCGGCCTCAGCCCATGGACCGACGTCGGGCGACGGGGCGCCAGCCAGTTCGGCAACGACCGCTACGATCTCGTCCAGGGCTACATGACCCTGCGCTTCGCGGACTGGCTGAAGGGCGAGGGCGGGCTCAGCGACGCCGAACTCTCCCCCATCCACCAGGATTTGCGGGGGCTGGCGCCGCTTTACCTTCAGGCTGGCGGCAAGGAGATCCTCGTCGACATGATTCGCGACTTCGCGCGGGAGGCCCGTGGCCAGGGCGCGCGGGTGCGCCTGGATGTCTGGGAACACATGACCCACGAGTTCCAGGCGCATGGGCAGGAGCTGCGCGAAAGCCGGGAGGCGCTGGAGCGGCTGGGCGAGGCCATCCGCTGGGCACTCGCTCCGGACGGGGCCGGCTTCCCCGCCATGTCCGGAACCGAACTGGATGCCCTCCGCGTCGAACCGGCCCCTGCACCGGCCGGCGGCTGACGGGAGCGGCGATACGCCCCCCTGCCGGGGGAAGGGGGGCGGCAAGCGGGCGAGAAACCGCGTCCCTTGAACGATCCCCGCCCGTGTGCGCGCCTCACGCCAACCCCTCTCCCGCAAGGGGAGAGGGGCTGCGAAGGGACCTGCGTCAGCCTCAGTCGTTCTTGACCTTGGCGTAGCTGCCGGGCGCGTCCTCGATCACGGCCAGCTTGCCGTCGCCGGGCTGGCGGGCGGGAACCTTGCCGTCGGCGAAGCCCGACACCCAGCGGTTCCACTCGGTCCACCAGGAACCGGGGGTCTGGGTCGCCGTCTCCAGCCACTCGTCGGGCGACTTGGGCAGCTTGTCGTTGGTCCAGTAGCCGTACTTGTTGGCCGCCGGCGGGTTGACGACGCCGGCGATGTGGCCCGAGGCGCCCAGCACGAACTTCACCGGGCCGGTGAACTGCTGCGCGCCGGCGTAGGTGCTCTTCCACGGGGCGATGTGGTCCTCGCGGGCCGACAGGAACATCGTCGGGACCTTGACCTTGGTCAGGTCGATCGGCACGCCGCCCAGCGTCACCGCGCCCGGCTGCACCAGCTGGTTCTTCTGGTACATGTTGCGCAGGTAGAAGCTGTGCATCGCCGCCGGCATGCGGGTGCTGTCGCCGTTCCAGTAGAGCAGGTCGAACGGGAACGGATCCTTGCCCAGCAGGTAGTTGTTCACCACGAACGACCAGATCAGGTCGTTGGCCCGCAGCATGTTGAAGGTGGTCGCCATCTTGGCGCCGTCGAGATAGCCCTGCTCGGCCATCTGGCCTTCGATGTAGGTCAGCTGCTCCTCGTCGATGAAGATCGACAGCTCGCCGGCCTCGGTGAAGTCCAGCATGGTGGTGAAGAAGGTCACCGACTTGATGCGGTTGTCCTTCTTGACCGCCATGTAGGCGAGCGTCGAGGCGAGCAGCGTGCCGCCCAGGCAATAGCCGATGGCGTTGACGTCGTCCTCGCCGGTCGCCTGCTTGATGGCGTCGAGCGCGGCCAGCGGGCCCTCGAACATGTAGTCCTCGAAGCCCTTGGCCGCCAAGGTCTCGTCCGGGTTGACCCAGGACAGGACGAAGACGGTGTGGCCCTGGTCGACCGCCCACTTGATGAAGCTGTTCTTCTCGCGCAGATCGAGGATGTAGTACTTGTTGATCCAGGGCGGCACGATCATCAGCGGGCGCTTGTTCACGTCCGGCGTGGTCGGCGTGTACTGGATCAGCTGCATCAGGCTGGTCTGGAAGACCACCTTGCCCGGCGTGACCGCGATGTTCTTGCCGAGCTGGAAGGCGTCGTAGTCGGTCATCGAGATGCGCAGCTCGCCCTTGCCGCGCTCCAGATCCTTCAGCAGATGCTCCAGGCCCTTGACCAGATTCTCGCCGCCGCTCTCGATGGTCGCGCGCAGAACCTCCGGATTCGTCATGACGAAGTTGGAGGGCGCCATCGCGTCGACGAACTGGCGGGTGTAGAAATCCACCTTCTTGGCGGTGTGGTCGTCGAGCCCGTCCACCTGGTTCACCGTGGACTGCATCCACCGGGCGCTCAGCAGGTAGGATTGCTTGATGAAGTCGAAGAGCGTGTTCTCGTCCCAGGCCGAATCCTTGAAGCGGCGGTCGTCCTTGGCCGGGGCGATGACCGGCTGGGTGTCCTGCCCGAAGAAGCGCTGCGTCGTCCGCTGCCACAGCGTCAGGTAATCCTGCCACAGCGACATCTGCGCCTGCATCAGCTTGGCCGGGTCGGCCATCATGCGGGTGGTCATCTCCAGGAAGGCGTGGCCGACGCCCATGGGGTCCGGACCGGCATTCTTGGAGCCGATGCCATCGGCGGCCTGACGCGACAGGAACTCGGAGACAAGCCGCTGGCTCTGTTCGGCGATGCGGGACATCGCGCGGGACATCTCGACCGGATCGGGAAGCTTGACGTCGGGGGCCTGATTCTCGGCCATGGGTTCGGTCCTTCTTGTCTTAAGCGAGTTTTGCGCTTCAGGAGGGGCGAGCGGGCGGCTATACAACAGGCGGAGCGGTACCAGAATCGCCGGGCCGACCTGCGACGGCCGTCCCGGCGATGCGGTGCGCGAAAGTTGTGAGAGTCCTCATACACCGCTGCTGTGAAGATTTCATTTCACGCGCCGCCGCACAAGAGCGGCGATGCGGCAAGCGACAAGGGGCGGGCGATGGCCAAGGGTGGACGCGAAACCGCGGCGGTTCGGCGGGTGTTGGGAGCGGTTTTCGTTGCTACGCCTATGGTTTTGGGCGTTGCAGCATGCAGCGAGCGGGCGCTCGACACCGGCCTGTTCGGCTCCGTCACCGGCGCGCCCTCGCCGGTCAGCGACAATCCGTCGCCCATCCGCGCGATGACCGGCGAGCGCACCGACTATCCGAATCTCGGAACGGTTCCGCCGCGCCCGACCGACCTGACCACCGAGGCGCAGCGCCAGACCGAGATGGACCGGCTGGCGAAGGACCGCGAGGCGTCGCGCCAGCGCAAGGCCGCCACCGAGGCCATCCCCATGCCGGAGCCGCTGCCGACCCCCATGGCGGTTCCGCCCAAGCCGAACCTCCAGCCGGGCCGGAGCTGAGGGGAGGCCAGGCGAACTTGCACAAACTGGCTCAAGCATAAGAAAAAAGCCCCGCGTCCAGGTGGACGGGGGGCTTTTTTGTGGTCGATGCTCTTCCCTCGCTTCCCCTTCCGCAAGGGCGCGCCGGATCACTCCTGGATGAAGGCCTTCACGTAGGACTGCTTCAGCGGCTGGATCAGGTAGTCGAGCGGGGTGCGCGGAGCCAGGACGATGCGGGCCTCCACCGGCATGCCGGCCTTGATCTTCAGGTTGTGGACCTGATGGGTGTCGGAGTCCTTCAGGCGGACGCGGGCCAGATAATGCTCCTGGCGGGTCATCGGGTCGGTCACGCGGTCGGCCGAGACGTAGGACACCGTGCCGTCGAGCGAGCCGACGACGCGGCTGTCGTAGGCGGTGAGCTGGATCTTCACCGGCAGATCGACCGCCAGCGACTTGACGTCCTTCGGCTGGACCTTGATCTCGGCCAGCAGGGCCTGGTTGTCGGGAACGATGTCGAGGATCGGCTCGTTGGCCGCGATGGTGCCGCCGACGGCCGGGTGGCCGTACATCACGACGTTGCCGTCGTCCGGGGCCTTGATGGCGCGGTTCTCGAGGCGGTTGCGGGCGTCGCGGATCTGCTCGGCGTACTTCTGCACGTCGCCGCGGGCCTTCTCCAGATCGACCAGCACCTTCTCGCGGAAGTCGCTGCGGCGGCGCACCAGATCGCCCTGGGCGTCGACGGCGGCCTGACGGGCCTGCGAGATGCGGGCCTCCAGCTCATGGCCGCGGGAGTGGAGCTGCGCGTTCTCCTTCTGCTGCTCGACCATCTTGGTGCGGGTGGCGTTGCCGCGGTCGAGCAGGCCCTGGGTGATCCGCATGTCCTCCTCGGACAGCTTCAGCTCGCGGGCGAGGAACTGGCGCTGCTGTTCCAGGCTGCGGACCTCGTCGCCCAGCGAGGCGACGCGCTCCTGGCTCAGCTTGGCCTCGGTCTCGAGCTGCGAGCGGCGGACCTGGAACAGGGTGTCCTGGTTGCGCATCGAGGTGTCGACGGCGGGGGTGCCGGCGCGGCGGTCCAGCAGGTCCTTCGGCCACTCGATGGCGCCCTTCTCGAACAGCTCGGCCGAGAGGCGGGCCTCCAGCGCCAGCGTGTCGAGCCAGGAGGCGTTCAGCATCTCCAGGCGGGTGAACGCCTCGGTGCTGTCCAGCCGCATCAGGACCTGGCCGGCCTTCACCCGGTCGCCTTCCTTGACCAGGATCTCGCCGATCTGGCCGCCCTCGGTGTGCTTCACGACCTTGCGGCCGGTCTCCGGGGCGAGCGCGCCGGTCGCCGAGATGGCGCTGTGCAGGGGAGCGATCGCCGCCCAGCCGGTCATGCCGCCCAGACCGACCGCCAGGACCAGGAAGCCGCCGGTCAGCAGGCCGCCGATGCTGGTCTCCGGCACCATCGACCGCAGCGCGTGGAGCGAGGTGATCTGCATCGACTTGCGGGTCGGCTTCGACTGGTTCGATTCCGGCTGGTGCGGCGGCTGGTTCGGCTGGAGCGGGGTCGGGAAGGTCGTGGTCAGGGTGGTCATGTCGCTATCCTTGTGCTCGGCGTCCGGAGGGGGCTGGGGGCGGGGAGGGGGGCCGGCTCAGCCGGCGGCCCCCATGGCCGCACCGACCGGCGCGGGGCCGAGGTTGCGGAGACGGGCGAAGTTCACGCCCTGCTGCGCCTGCTGGTCCTGACGCGGCAGCTCCATGGCCATGCCGTTCTTCAGCACGTAGGTGCGGTCGGACAGGTCGACGAAGGCCGGGGAATGGGTGCAGACGATGGTGGTGGCGCCGCGCTTCTTGGCGGCGGTGATGAACTCGCGGACCGACTTCATGCCCAGCTCGTCCAGGCCGGCGGCCGGCTCGTCGAGGACCAGCAGGGGCGGCTGGCCGAAGCCGGCGCGGGCCAGACCGATCATGCGGGCCGAGGCGCCGGTCATCGGGAACAGCGGATCGGCGACGTCGGTGTCGTAGCCGGCGGGCAGCGTCTCGATCCACTCGTGGATGCCGACGGCCTTGGCGGCGGCCTCGACCTGCTCGCGGCTGGCGGTGGCGAAGCGGGCGATGTTGTCGGCGATGCTGCCGGGCAGAAGGTCGACGTGCTGCGGCAGGTAGCCGATGCCCTGCTCGGGAGTCTCGGGGCTCAAGGTGGCGACGGACAGGCCGCCGAGGCGCACGGTGCCGGCCGAGGGGATGGCGACGCCGGCCAGCAGGCGGGCCAGGATCGACTTGCCCGCCCGGTTCGGACCGGCGACGCAGATGGTCTCGCCCGGCTCGACCGTCAGGGACACGCTGCGCAGCACCGGCTTCTGATCGCGGGGGGAGACGAACAGCAGGTTTTCGACGACGAGGCGCTCGTTCTCGACCGGCACGGCGGGACGCTCCGGCTCACGGGACAGGCGCTTCAGCAGCGGCAGCAGGCGGCTGGTGGCCTGGTAGGAGCGGATCAGGGCACCCCAGGCGCCGGCGGTCTGCTCGATCGGGGCGAGGCCGCGGCCGACCAGCATCGAGGTGGCGATCATGCCGCCGAAGGACAGGTGCTGCTCGATGACCAGCCAGGCGCCGGTGGCGGTGACGGCGATCTGGAGCACCATGCGCAGCCACTTGGTGGCGGCGCCGATGGCGGCGGACCGCTCATGCGCCAGACCCTGGAGCGCGCTGGAGGTCAGGAAGTCGCGGGACACCGAGTCCATGGCCGAACCGCCCATGCGCAGGCCGCGCACCGTGTCGGACTTGGTCAGCAGGGCGTCGAACAGCTTCTGGGCGCGGCTGGAAGGCTGCTTGCCGTCCTCGGCGAAGCTCTTGATCGCGACATGGGCGATCCAGCCCATCAGCGCCATCAGCAGCATCGAGACGACCAGGATGGCGGCCAGCATCGGGTGGATGACGTAGATGCCGAGCACGTAGAGCGGCGCCCAGGGCAGATCCATCAGGGCCGGCAGGCTGGGGCGGGACAGGGCGCCCTTGACCTCCATGAGGTCGGCGAGCGGCGCCGAGTCCGGTCGGCCGCGGCCGGCGGAGTCGAGCGCCTCGGCGGTCAGGCGGCGGCGCCACTTGACCTCCAGCGCGTTGCCGGCGCGGGCCAGCAGGCGGGAGCGGACCATCTCCAATCCGGCGCTGAGCGTCAGGGCAATGACGACGATGACCGTCAGCATGATCAAGGTGTCGTAATTCCCCGACGGGATCGCCCGGCTGAACACCTGCAACGAATAGAGCGGCATCGCCAGCATCAGAAGATTGATGGCGGCGCTGAAGACAAAGGCACTAACAAGTATCCTTGAGAAATAACGGCGATTGAAAATGGATTCTTTCTTGGCCTTGTCAGCCGTCGATCGCGAAGTCGTCTTTTCGGTAGCAGGCATGAAGAGCCCTCCAATTGTCACCGTTTGGCGCAGTGCCCACTGGATGCAGGCGAGGGACAGAAGACGCCATCTTGGTAAACGCACCCTTAAGAAGAGTGCCCGTCACAAGATTGCCACCGGGACTTACCACTTAATCCCACAGGACCGGGGCGCCGGGGCGGGAGTCCGGGCGCATCCGGGGCGGATTCCGCGGGAGGGACGGAATGGAGGGGCGGATCCGCGCAGGCGGGCCTCCCTGGTTGGAGCGCAGGTGCGAAACGGGTATCGTGCCTTCCGGTTTTCATCCCGTCGGCCGTGCACCGCCCGGCCGGCCATCGCCATCTTGAGAGAGTCGGAGACGAAGCATGGAAGGGCGCAAGGTTCCCTCGGTCGTGTTCAAGACCCGCGTGCGCGACGAGAGCGTCGGCGGGCCGAATCCGTTCCGCTGGCAGGATGTGACGAGCGACGATCTGTTCGCCGGCAAGCGCGTCGTGGTGTTCTCGCTGCCCGGCGCCTTCACCCCGACCTGCTCGAACGAGCAATGCCCGGCCTTCGAGCGGATGTACGAGGAGTTCAAGGATCTCGGCATCGACGAGGTCTATTGCCTCAGCGTCAACGACGCCTTCGTCATGTTCCAGTGGGGCAAGAGCCTGAACCTGAAGAAGGTGAAGCTGATCCCCGACGGTTCGGGCCACTTCACCCGTCGCATGGGCATGCTGATCAACAAGGATCACGTCGGCTTCGGCCAGCGGTCCTGGCGCTACGCGATGGTCGTCAAGGACGGCGTCATCGAGAAGTGGTTCGAGGAGCCGGGCATCAACGATGCGGGCGAGAACGGCGATCCCTACACCGTGTCCTCGCCGGAAACGGTCCTGGAGTATCTGCGCTCCTGATGTGTTGGCGGTCGTTCGGCCGCGGGAAATGGGCCGGTGGAGGAAAAGCCTTCGCCGGCCCTTTTTCATGACCGCCCTCCCTGTGGAGAGCGGTTTCATTCATTGGCACGCAAAGCTCATTTATCCCCGAGGATAAATCTCTTTAAGGTAGACTTTTCCAGTCATGTTGCTACGTTCCGCTGCGCAACGGGTGGCGGGAAGACGTGGTTATGGCGCACAAGCGGCCGGTCCTGTGGTTTTTGGTTGTCATGGCCGTTCTCGCCATGACCGGCGCGGGCATCGCCCAGCCGGCCAAGCCCGCGCCGCTCGGCTCCTTCCGGGTGGATCTGGCCAAGACCTCGGTGTCGGGCCTGTCGGCCGGCGGGTTCATGGCGACGCAGTTCCATGTCGCGAACTCCGCCTCGGTGATCGGCGTCGGGGTGGTGGCCGGTGGCGCCTATCTGTGTGCGGCGGAGAATCCGCTGCTGGCGGCCGCCTGCATGCAGGCGAACGGCTTCTGGCCGCAGGCCCAGGCCCTTTACGAACAGGCGGTTCCGCTGGCCGGGCTGGGCCGGATCGATCCGCTGGAAGGCGTGAAATCCGCGCGCGTCTACCTGTTCAGCGGCCGCAACGACATGATCGTCAGCACGGCGGCGGTCGACGCGGTGCAGGATTTCTACCGCGCCGCCAAGGTGCCGGCGAACCAGATCCGTTACGAGAAGGGGATCGAGGCCGGGCACGGCTTCATCGCCCCCGGCGGGCCGAACGACTGCAACGCCAACCGGCCGCCCTACGTCAACGCCTGCGGCACCTACGACCAGGCCGGGCAGATCCTCTCGCACGTCTATGGCGGGCTCAACCCGCCGGTTTCCGAACCGCGCGCGGCCGTCCCCTTCGACCAAACCCCCTTCCTTGGGGCGGACGGATCGGACCGCAGCGGGCTGGCCGACACCGGCTATGTCCATGTGCCGCCGGCTTGTGCCGGCGGGGCGGCCTGCGCGGTTCATGTCGTCTTCCACGGCTGCCGCCAGTCGGCCGCCAGCGTCGGCGACGCCGTCACCACCGCCGCCGGCTACAACCAATGGGCGGCCAACAACAATCTAATCGTGCTGTACCCGCAGATGGCGGAGGGGCGACCCGGAAATCCGCTCGGCTGCTGGGACTGGCGCGGCACCACGGGGCAGGATTACGCGACCAGAAGCGGGGCGCAGATCGCCGCGATCAACGCGATGTTGAAAACCTTGGCAGGGCAGAGGTAATCCCATGACGACACGCGCAAGATTCTTGTCCAGCCTGGCCGTTGCCGGCCTGCTGGCGTTCGCCCTCCAGCCGGCCCAGGCCGCCGAGCTTTCCCTGGCGAAGCTGAAGCTGAAGATCGACCTGTCGCAGACGACGGTGTCGGGCATCTCGTCGGGCGCCTACATGGCCGGCCAGTTCCAGGTGGCCTATTCCGACATCGTGAAGGGCGCCGGCATCGTCGCCGGCGGTCCCTACGCCTGCGCCGAGGTGTCGCCCGGCGGGCTGGCACCGGCGGTCGTCGCGCTGAAGCGCTGCATGGACACCTCGCTCGGCGCCCCCGACGTGCCGGCGCTGGTCGCCAACGCCCAGGCGCGCGAGAAGGCCAAGGACATCGATCCGCTGGCCAACCTCGCCCAGTCGCGCATCTACCTGTTCAACGGCGACAACGACAAGACGGTCACCCGTCCGGTCGCCGAGGCGACGGCGCAGTTCTACAAGGCGGTCGGCGTGCCGGACGCCAACTTCAAGTACGTGAAGCTGCCCAAGGCGGCCCACGCCTACATCACCGACGGCTATGGCGCGGCCTGCGACTTCATCCCGAAGGAAGGGCAGAAGAGCGAGTACATCAACAACTGCCAGTACGATCAGGCCGGCGACATCCTGAAGCACCTCTACCCGGACACCAGGACGCCGAACGCGCCCGAGGCGGCGAAGAAGGTGGCGTTGTTCGACCAGACGCCGTTCGTCGGCGACACCAGCCGCACCGGCATGGCGACCAGCGGCTACATCTACGTGCCCGAGGCCTGCCAGCAGGGCCAGACCTGCAAAATCCACGTCGCCTTCCACGGCTGCCAGATGCCGGCCAACCTGATCGGCGACCATTTCGCCACCAAGACCGACTACAACCGCTGGGCCGACGTGAACAACCTCGTCGTGCTCTACCCGCAGATCGATTCGACGGCCAAGCCGAGTTCCAACCCCAAGGCCTGCTGGGACTGGTTCGCCTACACCGGCTACGACTTCGCCCGCAAGGGTGGCTTCCAGATGACGGCGATCCGCAAGATGCTCGGCGCGCTGGCGGACGAGCAGTAACCTCACCGACCGACAAGCCCTTCTCCCGCAAGGGGGGAGAAGGGCAGGAACGAAAAGCCCCCCTCCGGCGGACCGGAGAGGGGCTTTTTCACACACTCACATTCCTGAGCTTACGCCTTCAGGATGCCGCGGCCGGCGAAACGGGCGGCGACGCCGAGCTGCTCCTCGATGCGGATGAGCTGGTTGTACTTGGCGAGACGGTCCGAACGGCTCAGCGAGCCGGTCTTGATCTGGCCGCAGTTGGTGGCGACGGCGAGGTCGGCGATGGTGCTGTCCTCGGTCTCGCCCGAACGGTGCGACAGGACGGCGGTGTAGCCGGCCTTGTGCGCCATGTCGACGGCTTCCAGCGTCTCCGACAGGGTGCCGATCTGGTTGACCTTCACCAGGATGGAGTTGGCGACCCCCTTCTTGATGCCGTCGGCCAGACGCGCCGGGTTGGTGACGAACAGGTCGTCGCCGACCAGCTGCACCTTCTTGCCGATCGCCTCGGTCAGCGCCTTCCAGCCTTCCCAGTCGTCCTCGGACATGCCGTCCTCGATCGAGATGATCGGGTAGCGGCCGACCAGATCCGACCAGTAGGACACCATCTGCTCAGGGCTCAGCGACTTGCCCTCGCCGGCCAGCTCGTACTTGCCGTTCTTGAAGAACTCGGTCGAGGCGGCGTCGAGCGCCAGCATGACGTCGTCGCCCGGCTTGTAGCCGGCGGCCTCGATCGCCTTCATGACGAAGCCGAGCGCCTCGTCGGTCGAGCCGATGTTGGGGGCGAAGCCGCCCTCGTCGCCGACGTTGGTGTTGTGGCCGGCGTCCTTCAGCTTCTTCTTCAGCGACTGGAAGATCTCGGCGCCCATGCGGATGGCGTCGGCGCCGGTCTCGGCACCCACCGGCATGATCATGAATTCCTGGATGTCGATCGGGTTGTCGGCGTGGGCGCCGCCGTTGATGATGTTCATCATCGGCACCGGCAGCAGCGACGCGAAGGCGCCGCCGACGTAGCGGTAGAGCGGCAGGCCGGCTTCCTCGGCCGAGGCCTTGGCGACCGCCAGCGACACGCCGAGGATGGCGTTGGCGCCGAGGCGGGCCTTGTTCGCGGTGCCGTCGACCTCGATCATGGCGAGGTCGATGGCGCGCTGATCGGCGGCGTCGAGGCCGGCGAGGGCGTCGTACAGCTCACCGTTGACCGCCTCGACGGCCTTCAGCACGCCCTTGCCGCCGTAGCGGCCCTTGTCGCCGTCGCGCAGCTCGACCGCCTCGTGGGCGCCGGTGGAGGCGCCCGAGGGGACGGCGGCACGGCCGAAGGCGCCGCTTTCCAGCGCGACGTCCACTTCGACGGTCGGGTTGCCGCGGCTGTCCAGAATCTCGCGGGCGTGAATCTCGGTGATGGCGCTCATGGTCGGTCGATCCTTCGCGAAAAAAGCGGCCGCGCTATGGTTCGGGCCGCGTTTTGGGGCGCGCTGGCTTGATAGCCCCCGCGTCCGGGGGATGCAAGGTCTGCTTGGGCGAGGATCTCTCCGCCAAAGCGCCTATTCGGACGAAAGCCGCGTCAGACGAAGGCCCTCATCAGACAAAGGCTTCAACCAGCCGGGCGAATTCCTCCGGCCGTTCGGCGTGCAGCCAGTGGCCGGCGCCCTCGATCATGGCGATCTCGGCCTTGGGGAAGCGGCGGCGGATGGCCTCGTGGTGCTCCGGCAGGATGTAGTCGGACCTCGTGCCGCCGACGAACAGGGTGGGGCCGTCGTACCGGGCGTCGCCGAGGTCCGGGTAGCCGATCAGATCGCCCATCGCGTTGCCGATGGCGTCGAGGTTGATCCGCCACGCGAACTTCCCCTCTTCCAGCACGAGGTTCTGCATTAGGAAGGAACGCAGCGGCGCCTCCGGAACGGCGTCCACCAACTGCGCCTCGATCTCCTGCCGGCGGCTGTGCCCTTCCAGCTTGGCGGCCTTCATGGCGGCGACGAAGGGGGCGTGGGTGTGGCTGTAGGCGACCGGCGCGATGTCCGCGACGATCAGCCGCTCGACCCGGCCGGGGTGGCGCAGCGCCAGCGTCATCGCCGCCTTGCCGCCCATCGAGTGGCCGACCACGGCGGCCCGCGCGAATCCGCGGTCGTCGAGGAATCGCAGCACGTCGTCGGCCATTGCCTCGTAGGTCATGGCGTCGGCCCACGGCGCGCCGCCGTGGTTGCGCAGGTCGAGCGCGTAGACCCGGTGCGATTCGGCGAAGCGGCGGGCCAGCGTCTGCCAGTTGCGGGCCGACCCGAACAGGCCGTGCAGGACCAGCAGCGGCGTGCCGCCGTTGGCTTCGCCCGCTTCCAGATAGGTCAGGGCCAGGGGGGAGGACTGCGGCATCGGTCGGGATCCGTTGTGCTGGACGGGGCAGGGCGGTGATCCTATGAGGATAGCGGCGGTGCCGCCAGGATGCCGCTGCGTTTTTCCCGGCCGCGTTTTTTCTCGAAGGTCCCCGCAATCGTGTTCCGTCACATTCTGTCCGTCGGCGGTCTGACGCTGGCCAGCCGGGTGCTGGGCTTCCTGCGCGACGTGCTGACCGCCGCGCTGCTCGGCGCCGGGCCGGTCGCCGACGCCTTCTTCGTCGCCTTCCGGCTGCCCAACCACTTCCGCGCGTTGTTCGCCGAGGGGGCCTTCAACTCGGCCTTCGTGCCTCTCTTCTCGGCCAAGCTGGTGCAGGACGGGCAGGAGGCTGCCAAGCGTTTCGCCGAGGAGGTGATGGCGCTGCTGCTGATCGTGCAGGTGCTGTTCCTGCTGGCGGTGCTGGCGGTGATGCCGCAGTTCATGACGGTCTTCGCCCCCGGATTCGCCGGCGAACCGGAGAAGTTCCGGCTGGCCGTGCTGTTCACCAGCATCACCTTCCCCTACCTGCTGTTCATCTCGCTGGTGTCGCTCTATGGCGGCGTGCTGAACAGCATGAGCCGTTTCGGCGCGGCGGCGGCAGCCCCCATCGTCATGAATCTGTGCCTGATCGCGGCGCTGGTTCTGGCGACCCCGCTGATGCCGAGCGCCGGGCACGCGCTGTCCTGGGGCGTCTTCGCCTCGGGCGTCGCGCAGTTCGCCTATCTGGCCTGGGACGCCCGCAAGGCCGGGATGGGGCTGCGGCTGGTGCGGCCGCGCTGGTCGGCCGACGTGAAGCGATTCCTGACGGTGCTGGGGCCGGCGGCGCTGGGGTCGGGGCTGACGCAGATCAGCCTGTTCGCCGACACGCTGATCGCGTCCGCCCTGCCGACCGGGGCGGTCTCCTACCTCTACTACGCCGACCGGCTGAACCAGCTGCCGCTGGGCGTCATCGGCATCGCCGTCGGCACCGTCCTGCTGCCGGAAATGGCCAAGCGCATCAAGGGCGGCGACGAGGCCGGCGCGGTCGACAGCCAGAACCGCGCGGTGGAGTTCTCGCTGGTGCTGACGCTGCCCGCCGCCGTCGCCTTCCTGGTCGCCGGGCTGCCGATCGTCGCCGTGCTGTTCCAGCATGGCGCCTTCGGGCCGAGCGACGCGGCGGCCTCGGCCGCGACCTTGCAGGCCTACGCGCTCGGCCTGCCGGCCTTCGTGGTGATCCGCAGCCTCGTCAGCGGCTTCTACGCCCGCCACGACACGGCGACGCCGGTGCGGGTGGCGCTCGCCGCTGTCGCGGTCAACGTCGCGCTGAAGCTGGCGCTGATGGGCCCGTTGGCTCAGGTCGGGCTGGCGGTGGCGACCTCGGTCGGTGCCTGGGTCAACGCCGGGCTGCTCGCCTGGCTGCTGATCCGGCGCGGGCTGTTCAAGGCCGACGCGCGGCTGCTCCGCAACCTGCCGCGCATGGCCGCCGCCGCCGCCGCCATGGCGGGCGTGCTGTGGCTGGTGCAGGAGCGGCTGTCGCCCTGGCTGACGGCGCACGGCCTGTTCGAGCGGCTGGCGGGGCTGGCGCTGCTGGCCGTGGCCGGGATTCTGGCCTACGCGGTCGCGGCGCTGGCGCTCGGTCTGGTGCGGCGTTCCGACCTGTCCCGTCTGCGCCGCCGCCGCGCCGCGTGAGGAGTCAGCCGGCGTTCTTGAGCGGCCGGGCCGGGTCGGCGCTCCATTCCGACATGGAGCCGTCGTAGAGCCGCACGCCGGCCACGCCGGCGATCTCGCTGAGCGCGAACCACGACACCGAGGCAAGGTGGCCGGTGTTGCAGAAGGTGATCGGCGCGTTCCCCAATTCCAGTCCAGCCTCGCCGGCCAGCGCCCGCACCGTGCTGGCCGGCACGAAGCGCCCGTCGGTTCCGGAATAGAAGGCGCCGTTGTCGATGTTGACCGCGCCGGGCAAGGTGCCGGCGGCACGCGCCTGCGGGCTCTTCGCCTTGCCGGCGAACTGCTCGGCCGATCGGGCGTCGTGCAGCGGCGTGGTGCCGGTGGCGACGGCGGCCTCGACCTGGGGCAGGGTGGCGCGCAGGTCGCCGCGCGGGGCGGCGGTGAAGGTCGCCGCCGGACGGGTCGCCGGCTCGGCCTCCACCGGGTTGCCGGCGGCGGTCCACGCCTTGAAGCCGCCGTCGAGCACCGACACGGCGTCGTGGCCCAGCGTCCGGAACGTCCAGTAGACCCGGGTGGCGTTGCCCATGTCGGCGGCGTTCGCGCCGGCCGCGACCAGCACCACATGGTCGGCGTTGCCGATGCCCAAGGCCCCGATCATCCGTTCCAGCGCCGCCTCGTCCGGCAGCATGCCGGGGCCGGCGCCAATGGTGGCGCGCCAGCCGGCCGTTGCGTAGTCGGAATGGAGCGATCCCGGAACGAAGCCGCCGGCCGGCGGCGTGCGGACGTCGAGCACGACGAGGCCGGGGGTGCCGAGCCGGCTCTTCAGCCAGCCGGAATCGACAAGTGGCGTTGCGGTCGGTGGCGCTGCGGTTTGGTTGGTCATGGCGTGACGCTGCTCCCCGTTCGGGAGTCCCTGCTGATCGGCGCGGTCGTTGCGGCAACGGAACGCGCGTGGAAGGACGGGTGGGCGCCGCCCCGGTGACGGCCAGTGTGGGGGAAGCCGATTCTTGTCGCAAGGCCGCGGTTGGGACGGCGTTGCCCCGCCGCCGCCGCCGGGTGTAGGGTGACGGGCTGTCACACGGCCGCGCCGGCGCGCGGTGGAGGAACGGTTCATGGCCAACATCGACGACCTGCTCGGCGCCCCCGACCCCAACGACGGGGATCCGGGCTCCTTCGCCATCGGCGACGCGCCGGTGGAGATCAAGGTCGTGATCGGCACCGCCATGCTCCGCGTCCGCGACCTGCTGAAGCTGGGCCGCGGCGCCGTCGTGGAACTGGACCGGCAGCTCAAGGATCCCACCGACGTCTATGTGGAAGGCGTGCTGGTGGCCCGCGGCGAGGTGGCGATCATCGACGACAAGATCGGCGTGACGCTGACCGACTTCATCAAGTCCAGCCGCGAGTGGAAGCGTTGAGCCGTTCCTTTCGCGGAGCGCCGCCGGTCCTTGCGACCCTTTGTCCTCTGCGTTCGACGTCTGCGTCGCGCGACCCGTCTTGACGGGTGGCGGTGGCTTCTGGTCTCGTGACCGCTGGTTTTCGAACCGGCGGCCCGGAGAGCGAAGCGATGCCCGAAGCCCTGTCGTCCTGCATCCCCCGCCTGATTTCCAACCCCAACGCCGACCGCGAACGCGCCTATGGCCCGTCGGAACGCGCGATCCTGAGCCGCGCCGCCTTCGATGAGGCGATGGCCGAGATCGGCGCCTGGCCCGGCTACGCGCCGACGCCGCTGCGCTCGCTGCCCGGATTGGCGCGCGAGGCCGGGATCGACCGGCTCTGGTACAAGGACGAAAGCGGCCGCTTCGCGCTCGGCAGCTTCAAGGCGCTGGGCGGGGCCTACGCCGTGCTGCGGCTGATGGCGCGCGAGGTGACGGCGCGGGTTCCCGGCGTGCCGGTGACGGCGCTCGATCTGGTGGTCGGGCGCTACGCCAAGGTGACGCGCGCCTTGACCGTGACCACGGCGACCGATGGCAACCATGGCCGGTCGGTCGCCTGGGGCGCCCAGGTGTTCGGCTGCAACTGCGTGATCTACGTTCCCGCCGCCTGTTCGGCCGGGCGTCGCGAGGCCATCGCCGCCTATGGCGCGAAGGTCGTGGTGGTGGACGGCCCCTACGACGACGCGGTGCGGCGCGCGGCGGCCGACGCGGCGGCGAACGGCTGGTTCGTGGTGTCCGACACCTCCTACACCGGCTATATGGACATCCCGCGCGACGTCATGCAGGGCTACAGCGTGATGGTGGAGGAGGCGCTCTCGCAGCTTCCCGCCAGCGAGCGGCCGACCCATGTCTTCGTCCAGGGCGGGGTTGGCAGTCTGCCCGCCGCCGTCTGCGCCCATCTGTGGGAGAGCCTGGGCCGCCAGCGCCCGCGCCTCGTCGTGGTCGAGCCCCACACCGCCGATTGCCTGTATCAGAGCGCGCTGGCGGGGCGCCCGGCCCGGTCGGTGGGCGGGCTCGACACCGTCATGGCCGGTCTGGCCTGCGGCGAGGTCTCGCTGCTCGCCTGGGCGATCCTGGAACGCGGGGCCGACGATTTCCTGACCATCCCGGACGAAGGCGCCGTCCGCACCATGCGCAAGCTGGCCGACGGCGAGCATGGCGGGCGGGCGATCGTCGCCGGGGAATCGGGGGTTGCCGGTCTGGCCGGCCTGCTCTGCGCCGCCGCGCACGAGGATGTCCGCCGCGCGCTCGGGCTGGCGCCCGACGCGCGGGTGCTGGTGTTCGGGACGGAGGGGGCGACCGATCCGCAGGTCTACGAGCGGCTCGTCGGCCGCTCACCGGAGGCGGTCGCGGCGGCGTGAGCGGGCGCGGCCCTTCCGGCCGGTGTCAGCGGGTCAGTTCGGTGACGATGTTGGCGCCGTCGGCGGTCAGCCGGTCGGCCTTCTCGCGGTAGTCGAGGGCGCCGGAGAAGCCGCCGGCCGCCTTGACCCGCTCGACCCACACCGGCGAGGCGCCGAGCGACACCAGCCGCTGCACCATCGTCTGCGTCGAGCGCATGGTCATCCGGCCGTTCTCGGCCATGCGCGGGGCGTGCACCATGAACTCCGCGCTGGGCGCCGCGTAGCGCGGGTAGCCGGCGAGGTAGAGGCCGACGCACATGCTCTCGCAGGATTCGCCGCCGCGCACCCGCGTGGCGATGGAGCGCCCCGACTGCCGCTCGGCCAGCACCGCGTCGATCATCCTGTAGCCGGCCGAGGTGAAGCCGCCCGGGCTGGACAGTTCGACCACCAACGGACGTCCGGCCGGCAGGCCGCGCAGGGCTTCGGCGAAGCGCTGCTCGACCCCGGCGGTGATGATTCCGTCGACCCGCAGCACGGTGGCGCCGCCCTGCTCGGAGCGGCTGAGGGCGGCGTCCGGGAACTCGCTGGCGATGCGCTCGGCGGCGGACTGGGGGGCGGGGTGCGCCACCGCCATGGCGGCCGGCGTGTCGGCGGCGAAGCCGTGCGTGGCGGCGCCCATCGTCAGCAGGGCGCCCAGGCCGAGCCACCGTGCCGCCGTCCGTGCTGCCGTCTTCACCGCCATGACCGAACCTCCTTGCTGCTGTGTCCAGCGTGGCGGTGAAAGCTTGCCTGACGGTTAACGGAGGGCTCCGGGGGTGTCGCGCAATGGGGGTAGCGTCCGGCCAGCGTGATAAAGCGTGCGCCGCCGCGCAAAGGGCGTTAGAAGAAGAGTGGGATTCCAAGGGACTGCCGGGCGCCGTCCGGCCGTCCCCGCGCCAGAACGTCGAAGAGCGGAACGATGTCGTACATCCAGGGTGAAACGGGCGATTGGGAAATCGTGATCGGGCTTGAGGTGCATGCCCAGGTGATTTCGAACGCGAAGCTGTTTTCCGGCTCCGCCACCGAGTTCGGGGCGGCCCCCAACAGCCAGGTCAGCTTCGTCGACGCCGCGTTCCCCGGCATGCTGCCGGTCATCAACGAGTATTGCGTCGAGCAGGCGGTCCGCACCGGGCTGGGCCTGAAAGCGCAGATCAACCTGCACTCGGTGTTCGACCGCAAGAACTACTTCTACGCCGACCTGCCGCAGGGCTACCAGATCAGCCAGTTCCTCCAGCCGATCGTCGGCACCGGCGAGATCGTGCTGGACCTGCCCGACGGCACCAGCCGCACCGTCGGCATCACCCGCCTGCATCTGGAGCAGGACGCGGGCAAGTCCCTGCACGACCAGCACCCGGCCAAGACCTACATCGACCTCAACCGGTCGGGCGTCGCCTTGATGGAGATCGTGTCGGAACCCGACATGCGCACCTCGGAGGAGGCCGGCGCCTACCTGCGCAAGCTGCGTTCGATCCTGCGCTACCTCGGCACCTGCGACGGCAACATGGAGGAGGGCTCCATGCGCTGCGACGTGAACGTGTCGGTGCGCAAGCCGGGCGCGCCCTTCGGCACGCGTTGCGAGATCAAGAACGTCAACTCCATCCGCTTCGTCCAGGCCGCCATCGAGTACGAGGCGCGCCGTCAGATCGAGGTGATCGAGGAAGGCGGCACGATCAAGCAGGAGACCCGCCTGTGGGACACGACCAAGTTCGTGACCCGCTCGATGCGGTCGAAGGAGGAGGCGCACGACTACCGCTACTTCCCCGATCCCGACCTGCTGCCGCTTGAACTGGAGGCCGACTGGGTCGAGGCGATCAGGAACACCTTGCCGGAGTTGCCCGACGAGAAGAAGGCGCGCTTCATCGACGACTACAAGCTGTCGGTGTACGACGCCGGCGTGCTGGTGTCGGAACGCGCCAAGGCCGATTACTTCGAGGCGGTCGCCAAGGGACGTGACCCGAAACTGGCCTCCAATTGGGTCACCGGCGAGCTGTTCGGCTATCTGAACAAGGCCGGCAAGGAGATCGAGGACAACCCGGTCAGCGCCGAGAATCTCGGCGGCCTGATCGACCTGATCGCCGACAACACCATCTCCGGGCGCATCGCCAAGGAGGTGTTCGAGGCGATGTTCGAGACTGGTGAAAAGGCCGCCGACATCGTCGAGAAGAAGGGGCTGCGGCAGGTCACCGACACCGGCGCCATCGAGGGCGCCATCGACACGGTGATGGCCGCCAACGCCGACAAGGTGGCCGAGTTCCGCGGCGGCAAGGACAAGCTGTTCGGCTTCTTCGTCGGCCAGGTCATGAAGGCGACCCAGGGCAAGGCGAATCCCGCCCTTGTCAACGAGATCCTGACCACCAAGCTGAAGGGCTGACGCCACCGGCGCCACGCGCCGTCCGGCCAAGCCTGTGAGAAAGCCTCTCCCGTCGCGGGAGAGGCTTTTTTCTTGGGGCGGGCATTCCGTCCGGCCAAACGGCGGGATTGGATTTTCCGGACTGCTGTGGCCACTATCTCTCGGATGGGGAGGGGCCATGACGGACGAGGGGGTGATCGTCGCGCTGGCGGCGCTGGGCGTCGGCATGCTCCTCGGCGCTGTTTCGGGAGCCGCGCTGGGCTGGCGGCGGGGGCAGCGCCACGGACACCGTTCCGCCAGCAGCGCGCTGCTCGAACGCGAGGCCGCCATCCATCGCGGCATCATCGGCGAGCGGCTGGAGATGGCGCTGGAGGCGACCGGAGCGGCGGTTTGGGACGCCGATCTGGTGGCCGGCACCTGCTGGTGGTCGGACACCTTCCCCGCGATGCTCGGCTATGCCGATGTCCCGCCGATGCCCGCCGATTTCTGGGAACGGCGTCTGCATCCCGACGACCGCGAGCGGGTTCTCGCCCACATCGCCGCCCATCTCGGCGGCGAGACCAGCAGCTACGCCTACGAATACCGCATGCGGCACGAAAGCGGCGGCTGGATCTGGATCGCCGCCAAGGGCCGGGCCTTTCGCGACGGCGAGGGGCGCGCGGTCCGCTACGCCGGGATCATGAGCGACATCACCGAATCGCGGCGGCAAAGCGAGCGCCTGCGCGCCAGCGAGGAGAGGTTGCTGAAGATCATGGAGGCGGCGCCCATCGGCCTGAACCTGACGACCCGCGATGGGCGCTGGCTGTTCTGCAATGCCCAGTCCGTTCATCTGCTGGGTCGCGACCGTGCCGAACTGATGCGGACGCCGATCCCGGATCTTTACGCCGACCCGTCCGACCGCGCGGCGCTGATCGCCCGATTCGACCGCGAGGGGCCGTTCCGTGATGCCGAGATCCGCTTCCGCCGACCGGACGGTGCCGTGGTCTGGGTGCTGTCCTCCTGGAACATGATCGAGCTGGACGGCGAGTCGGCGCTGCTGACCTGGCTGTACGACATCACCGACCGCAAGACGGCGGAGGCTTCCTCGATTCGCGCGCGTGAGGATGCCGAGCGGGCGCTGACCGACCTGCGGGCCGCCCAGGAGAGTCTGATCCAGGCCGAGACGATGGCGTCGCTGGGCCAACTGGTCGCCGGTGTGGCGCATGAGATCAACACCCCGATCGGCATCGCCCTGACCGCCGCCAGCCACATCGGCGAGCAGGCGCAGATGCTGCGGGACCGCTTCACCTGCGGGACGCTGCGCCGATCCGATTTCACCGATTTCCTCGACGGGCTGGGCGAGAGCGCCCGGCTGATGATGGCGAACATCGACCGCGCCGCCTCGCTGGTCCAGAGCTTCAAGCAGGTGGCGGTCGACCAGTCTTCCGGCGACCGCCGGGTCTTCGACCTGCGCGGCTACATCGCGGAGATCCTGTTCTCGCTGCGTCCCCGGTTGAAGCGGACCCGGCTGACCCTGACGGTCGAGTGCACCGAGGATCTGATGATGGACAGCTTTCCCGGCGCGCTCGGTCAGGTTCTGACCAATCTGGTGATCAACGCCATCGTCCACGCCTATGGCGACGGCGGAACGGGAACGATCCGAATCGCCGGGCAGGCGGATGGCCCGGACCGGGTGCGGATCGACTTCATGGACGACGGCGCCGGAATCGAGCCGGAGCATCTGTCGAGGGTGTTCGATCCCTTCTTCACCACCAAGCGCGGGCAGGGCGGTTCGGGGCTCGGCCTGCACATCGTGTTCAACACGGTCACCGGGCCGCTGGGGGGCACTGTGTCGGTGCGCTCCTGGCCGGGGCAGGGGACCCGCTTCACCCTGCTCCTGCCGCGCGAGGCACCGGCCGCTCAGCCGCAGCCGGTGGTGGTGGCGGCCTCTCCCTGACCTTCGGGCCCGCCGAAGTGGATCATCGGCCGCCGGTCCGGAACGCCGGACGGGTCAGGCGGCGTGCAGTTCGTGCAATTGCAGATGCTTGGGCCGACGGCCGCGGCGCTTGGGCGCGGCCAGGGCGGCGGCGCTTCCGTTCTCGCCCCGGAGTTCCGCGTTCAATTCCTGCACGCAACGCATCAGGAGTTCCTTTTCCCGCATGTCCTCGCGGTCGGTGACCTCCAGGCAACTCAACTTGATTTCGACGAGATCGATCAGCGTTTCGGCGCACCGGCGTGACAGGGTCATGGTGTCCTCCGCGGCAGGCGGGTGAGGCGGTTCACCCGAAGGGTTCGTTGCTCATGGTTCCATTCTAGCCCGTGGAGATTAAAAAATGACTAAAATTTTATACAGATTTATCTCACTTTCTTGGCTGTTCTAATCTTTTGAATTTATGGTTTGTAAGCGTTGACAAGGGGCCGGTCGGGCCGCTAGAAACCCACCCACGCCAGCCGCACCGCAAGGATGCGGACCGGGTTGGAGGGGTGGCCGAGTGGCTGAAGGCAACGGTTTGCTAAACCGTCATACGGGTTAAACCGTATCGTGGGTTCGAATCCCATCCCCTCCGCCACGACCAGGAAAGTTTCCTGGTCACACCGTTCGGAACCAAGCCACGGAATCCCGTGGTTTGTTTGACGGAGCGTAGCGCAGCCTGGTAGCGCATCAGACTGGGGGTCTGGGGGTCGCAGGTTCAAATCCTGTCGCTCCGACCAGTTCCGGACGGATATGAGAAGCCTTGGAACCCAACGGTTCCAAGGCTTTTTCATTTGGCCCGACCGCAGCACCGTCCGGCCCGCTGACAGCCTTCGTGTGGAAATCCTGTGTGGAAGTCGAGCCGATTCCCACACGCAGACTCGCCATGGTCGCGTCCTCGACGGCACGCCGGGCGGCCTTGTCGGCGACGCGCAGATAGCGGCAGGTGGTCTCGTAGCTCTTGTGCCGCGCGAGCTGCTGCGTGACGGCGGCAGGCGCCACGAGGGCGACGGCGGAGACGAAGCTTGCCTTCGTGTCGTGGAAACGGTGCTTCAGCGCCGCGCTGACCGGCCAAGCCCTCCACCGCCTGCGCCGAGGCGAGCGGATTGACATCGACACCGTCGCCGAAATCCTGGAACGCGAGGCGATCGCCATCCGCCAGTTCCTCGCTGGCCAGAGCACCATGGGAGGGCAGGGGTAGGCCCAAACGAAACGCGGCGGGCCGAAGCCCGCCGCACATCTTGTGCCACCAGGGGCGAACCCCCGTGACGTGTTAACGGAAGGACCCCGATCCCCCAGCGGCTAAGCAAAGGTGATTGTCTTTCCACGCTTAGGCTCGCACTCCATTCAGCGCCCGTCAAGAGGGTTGAAGAAGCATTCAAGCTAGACACGCTTCGGGCGCAGAAAGACAATCCAGCTCTTTCCAAGGCGAAGGAACTTCAATCCCTCGCCGACCGCGCGGGAGGAATCCCTTGTCCAAGCGTCTCCGCTATCGCCTCGCCCTCGATCTCGGCACCAACAGCATCGGCTTCTGCCTGCTCGATCTGAACGGCGAGGGGCGGCCCTGCGGGATCCGGCGCATGGGTGTCCGCATCTTCCCCGATGGGCGCGATCCGAAATCGAAGGCGTCGCTGGCTGCTGACCGCCGGCTGGCGCGCTCGATGCGGCGGCGGCGCGACCGCTACCTGCGGCGGCGCACCGTGCTGATGAACGCTCTGGCTGCCGCCGGCCTGATGCCGCCCGATCCGGCCGACCGCAAGGCCCTGGAGCACGACGACCCCTACACCCTGCGAGCCCGCGCGGTGGCGGAGCCTCTGCCGCCCCACCAGCTCGGCCGCGCCCTGTTCCACCTGAACCAGCGCCGGGGTTTCAAGAGCAACCGCAAGGCCGCCGGTGACGAGAACGAGGCCGGCAAGGTCAAGACCGGGATCTCGGCCCTGAAGGAGGAGCTGGCCGCCAGCGGCGCCGGCACGCTCGGCCAGTGGCTCGCCGCCCGCCACGCCCGCCGCGAGCCGGTGCGCGCTCGCCTGACCGGCGCCGGGGCCAAGGCGTCCTACAGCTTCTACCCCGACCGCTCGCTGGTGCATGAGGAGTTCCAGGTGATCCGCGCCGTGCAGGCTCCGCACCAGCCCGGCGTGACTCCCGCCCAGTGGGACCGGATCGAGTCGATCATCTTCCACCAGCGCCCGCTGAAGCCGGTGAAGCCGGGCAAATGCACCCTGTACCCCACCGAGGAGCGCGCCCCCTGGGCCCTGCCCATCGCCCAGCAGTTCCGCATCCTGACGGAGCTGGCCAACCTGCGCTTCGAGCGTCCTGGCGAACCCCAATGGGAGCTGACCGCCGACGAGAGCGCCGCCCTGTTCGCGCGCCTGTGCCGCAAGGGCGACCTGACCTTCAAGGCGATGCGCAAGGACCTGAAGCTTCCCCCCGACACCCGCATCAACCTGGAGGACGAGAAGCGCGACCGCCTGAAGGGCGACGCGGTGGCCGACGCCCTGTCGGCCGACAAGGGCAAGCGCCGGCGGATCGGCCCGCCCTGGCACGACCTGCCGCCGGCCCGCCAGCGCGCGATTGTCGGCCGCCTGCTCGACACCGAGGATGAGGAGGAACTCGCCGTCTGGCTGGTCGAGAATGTCGGCCTGGGCTGGGAGGTGGCGATTCTCACCGCCGAGCGCCCCGGCCTGCCGGACGGCCATTGCAGCCTCAGCGAAAAGGCGCTGGAGGAGGTCGTCCCGCTGATGCGCGACCAGCACCTGCGCTATGACGAGGCGGTGAGCGCCCTGGGCCTCCACCATTCGGATTTCCGGCCCGACTCGCTGCTCGACGAGCTTCCCTATTACGGCGAGCCGCTGGAGCGCTTCATCGCCTTCGGCACCGGCGAGCCGTCCGACCCGCCGGAGCTGCGGCTCGGCCGCTTCCCGAACCCGACCGTCCACATCGGCCTGAACGAGCTGCGCAAGCTGGTCAACCGCATCATCCAGCGCTGGGGCAAGCCGGAGGAGATCGTCGTCGAACTCGCCCGCGACCTGAAGCGCAGCCGCGACGAACGCGAGAAGCTCCAGCGCGACCAGGCGCAGAACCAGCGCCGGAACGAGGAACGCGCCAACCGCCTGCGCGAACTCGGGGTCGAGGTGAAGGCCGAGTCGCGCCTGCGCCTGCGCCTGTGGGAGGAACTGCCGCAGCATGGCTTGGCCCGCGTGTGCGTCTACACCGGCGAGGTCATCAGCCTGACACGCCTGCTGCAAGGCGACGTGGACATCGACCACATCCTGCCCTTCAGCAAGACGCTGAGCGACGGCCCCGACAACAAGATCGTCTGCGTGCGCGGCGCCAACCGCTTCAAGCGCAACCGCACCCCTTGGGAAGCCTTCGGCGTCGTCCCGGTGGACGGCTACGACTGGGCGGCCATCGGCGAGCGGGCCGAGCAACTGCCCCGGAACAAGCGTTGGCGCTTCCAACCCGACGCGATGGAGCGCTTCAACGGCGAGAAGGGCTTCCTCGACCGCCAGCTCACGGAAACCCGGCATCTGTCCCGCATCGCCCGGCAGTATCTCGGCAGCATCCTGCCGCTGGAAAGGGTGCGTGTGGCGCCCGTCCGGCTGACGGCGCTGCTGCGGGCCCGCTGGGGACTGAACAAGATCCTCTCCGACTCGAACCTCAAGAACCGCAGCGACCATCGGCACCACGCCGTCGACGCCGCGGTGCTCGGCGTCGTCGACCAGCGGCTCGTGCAGCAGGTCGCCAAGGCGGCCGAGCGGGCGGAGGTCAACGAGCTGGAGCGGCTGTTCGATGGCCTGCCCGATCCCTTCGACGGGCTGGGCGTCGATTCCTTCGGCGACCAGGTGCGGGACAAAGCGCGCGGCATCGTCGTCTCGCACAAGGCGGAGCACGGCTGGCAGGGCCGCATGCACAACGACACCGCCTATGGCCCGGTGGCCGTCCAGGCGGACGGCGCCCATGTGGTGGTGACGCGCAAGCCGCTCGCCAGCCTGACCGCCAAGGATTTGCCGAACATCCGCGATCCCAAGCTGGCGGCCGCGCTGGAGGCCCACGTCGAGGCGCAGGCGGCGCAGGGGCGCGGCTTCGCCGAGGCGTTGAGCGCCTTCGAATGGACGAACGGAACCGTGCGCCGCGTGCGGATGCTCGACAAGCTGGGCAGCCCGATTCCGGTCCGCGACCCGGCCGGCGCGGTGTTCAAGCTCTACAAGGGCGACAGCAACGCGTGGTACGAGATCCTCCGCGACGGGCGGGGCCGCTGGACCGGGCGGATCGTCAGCACCCACGAGGCGTACCAGTTGCATCGCCAATGGGTGGCCGAGACCGGCTCCGCGCGTACCGAGGATGGCCGCCCGTTCCAGGAATGGGCGGCCCGGCGCGTGGTCGGCAACTCGGACACGCCGCTGTTTCGGCTGTTCAAGGGCGACCTGCTGGCGCTGGGCGTCGCGCCCGACCGCCAGATCCTGCGGGTGGTAAAGTTCTCCGAGGGCCAGATCGTCCTCGCCTCCCATCACGAAGCCGGGAACCTGAAGGCTCGGGACGCCGACAAGGGCGATCCCTTCAAGTACCGCTACAGCTCTCCCGAGGCCCTGCGAAAAGCCCAGGCAAGGCCCGCCGGCGTGGACCTGCTCGGCTATGTCCACGACAAGGGGCCGGTGGAGTGAGCCATGGCAAGCGCGGCCGGGATCGTCATCGAGGTTGCGGAAGACGGGCGGCATCTGTCGCTTGATCGTGGGTTCATGGTGGTCTCGGCGCGTGGCAATGAAATCGGCCGCGTGCCGCTGGACGACATCGCGGTGTTGATCGGCACCGCCCATGGGTTGACCTATTCCAACAACCTGTTGCTGGCGCTGCTGGAAAGGGACTGTGCGGTTGTTCTGTGCGGGCGCAACTTCAGTCCTGCCGCCATTTTGTGGCCGACCGACGGCCATCACGTCCAGGCTCAGCGGATGCGGGCGCAGGCCGAAGTGACCGATGCCTTCAAGAACCGATTGTGGCAGGCCATCGCGCGAGCCAAGGTGCGAACGCAGGGGGCGGTTCTTGAATCACTCGGTCAGCCGGCGGGTGCCTTCGTGGAACTTGCTCGGAAACTACGGTCGGGTGACCCCGACAACATCGAGGCGCAGGCGGCGCGTCGGTATTGGCCGTTGCTGTTCGGATCGGATTTCCGACGCGACAGCGATGAGCCGGGCATCAACGGTCTGTTGAATTATGGGTATGCGGTCTTGCGTGGCGGCACCGCGCGAGCCGTCGCGGCGGCCGGGTTGCATCCCACGCTCGGGCTGAAGCATTCCAACCGATACAACCCGATGTGCCTTGTCGATGATTTGATGGAGCCATTCCGGCCCTTGGTCGATGTCGTTGTCCATCGGCTTGTGGCCGGCGGGCAGCAAGAGGTGGACCGTGAAACCAAGCGCGTCCTGGCGGGAATTCTGGTGCAGGACCTGCGGACCGAGGTTGGCGTGACGCCTTTGTCCACCTGTCTGTTTCGGCTTGCCTCGTCGCTTGCGCAGGTGATGGTGGGTGAACGGAAGGTCTTGGATTTGCCGTTGTTGCCACTGCCGCTCGATTTGGCTGTTCCGCAATCTCGCAAGGAGGGCGCGCATGGCACTCAGCGCGTATCGCTTGATGTGGATGATGGTGATGTTTGATCTGCCGACGGTGACGAAGTCGGATCGGAAGGCAGCGACGAAATTTCGGAACTTCTTGCTGGATGAAGGTTTTGAGATGTCGCAGTTCAGCGTCTACCTGCGTTTCTGTGCGGGAACGCCGCAGGTTGAAGCGCGAATCGGACGCATCCGTTCCAATGTCCCGAAGAGGGGAAAAGTGCAGATCTTGACCTTCACCGATCGCCAATACCAGACAATGGTCTGTTTGGAGGCGCGCACGAAACGGGAACCCGGAGCGCGTTACGAACAGTTTAAGCTGTTTTGATGGCTGGTTAGCTCCGGATGGCAATGGAAAAATCTCCAGATAGCGCTTTTATAACAAAGCGTTATCTGGAGACCTATTGTAGCCGCTGTGGGATCGGGGTCCAGCCGCAACAATCCTCCCGGTCCTGCGGACAGACGGTCAATTGTAGCCGCTGTGGGATCGGGGTCCAGCCGCAACGTGCTCATCTCGAACCGCTCCTGCCGCCCGATTGTAGCCGCTGTGGGATCGGGGTCCAGCCGCAACTCAAATCTCTAGCCGGCGAGAGTTTTGAGGATTGTAGCCGCTGGGGGATCGGAGTCCAGCCGCAACGGTGGGCGGCCGGGTGCGGTCAGCGACAATTCGGAAAAGAAAAAAGGGCCGGGAAATTCCCGGCCCTTCCCGCAAAGCGATGATCAGTGTCTATGCGAAGGCCTTGTAGGCGATCAGCGTAAAGGTGTCGCGGACGCCCGGCAAGGTCTGGACATGCTCGGTCACGAAACGGCCGATGTCGTCGTCCTGTCCGAGATAGCACTTCATCAGAAGATCGTACTGGCCGGAGATGGAATGCACCTCCGACACCGGTTCAATCTGCTGGACCGCCTGGTCGGCGACCAGATAGGCCTTTCCCAGCTCGCACTTGACCATGACGAAGATGGTCTGCACGGACTCAGCCCTCCTGGCTCTGCTCGGCGGATTCCGCGACCGTCTCCGCCGCCGGGCGAGGCCGGGCCGAGCGCAGCATGAAGGCGGGCATGTGGTCACCGAAACCGATCACCGACACATCGTCGTCATCGTCGTCACGGCGGCGGCGGCGGTCGCGGTCACGATCGCGGCGCGGCTCGCCATTGCGGCGGGCTTCCGCGGCAGCCAGCGATTCACGCGGCTGACGCTCCGGACGCTCCTCGCGAAGCGGACGTTCCTCACGGGGGGGACGCTCGTCACGGACGGCGCGCTCTTCCCGAGCGGGGCGCTCCTCGCGGCTCGGCCGCTCATCGCGCGACCGGGCTTCCGGGCGACCTTCGGAACGGCTGCGGCTGCCGCCACGGCCGCCACGGCGGGGGCGAGCGTCCTCGTCGCCGAACTCGGCCGTCTCGAGGCCGTCGATGGCGATCATCGGAATCTCCCGTTTGATGAGGCGCGTGATGGCGCCGACCAGCTTGGTGTCGTCGGGCGTCGCCAGCATGAAGGCGCGGCCCTGCTTGCCGGCGCGGCCGGTGCGGCCGATGCGGTGGACGTAATCGTCGGGGGTCAGGGGCACGTCGAAGTTGAAGACGTGGCTGAGACCCTGGACGTCGATGCCGCGCGCCGCGACATCGGAGCAGACCAGCAACGAGATCTCGCCCTTCTTGAACAGGTCGAGCGTCTCGGTTCGCTTGGACTGCACCATGTCGCCGTGCAGTGCGCCGGCGTTGAAGCCGTGACGCTCAAGCGACTTCTGGAGCACGGCAATGTCGCGCTTGCGGTTGCAGAAGATGAAGGCGTTCTTGACGTCCTCGGTGCGCAGCAGGTGGCGCAGAGCCTTGCGCTTGTCCATGTCCTGCACCAGGGCCATGGCCTGGGTGACCGTTTCCGCCGGGGAGGCGGGCGGGGCGACCGTCACCTCCTGCGGAGTGGTCAGGAAGGCGTCGGCCAGACGTCGGATCTCCGGCGGCATGGTCGCCGAGAAGAACAGGGTCTGGCGGGTCTTCGGCAGCTTGCTGACTATTCGCTCGATGTCCGGAATGAATCCCATGTCGAGCATGCGGTCGGCCTCGTCGATGACGAAGACCTTGATGTCGTTCAGCATGATGTTGCCGCGCTCGAACAGGTCGATCAGACGACCCGGAGTCGCGATCAGCACGTCCACGCCGCGGTCCAGCTTCTTGACCTGCTCGGAGAAGGTCTCCCCGCCGATCAGCAGCGCCATGCTGAGCTTGTGGTACTTGCCGTACATCTCGAAGCTGTCCGCCACCTGGGCGGCCAGTTCGCGCGTCGGTTCCAGGATCAGCGACCGCGGCATCCGTGCCCGCGCCCGCCCGGAGGCGAGCAGCGAGATCATCGGCAGGGTGAAGCCCGCCGTCTTGCCGGTTCCGGTCTGCGCGCAGCCGAGCACGTCGCGGCCTTGCAGGACCCAGGGAATCGCCTGTTCCTGAATGGGCGTCGGCTGGGTGTAACCCTTGTCCTCGATGGCGCGCAGGACGTCAGGGCCAAGCCCAAGTTCCGAAAATAGCATCCAACCTGTTTCTGATCTGGAGTTCGCAAATCGAGCGTGCAACGCCCGATGCCTAGATAGTGCGGCAGAATAGGTAGTCAAAGGCCCATGTCAATAGACCCGATGTTGAAACCCCCAAAATAGGCGGGAATGCCGCCGCCGTTGGCGGAAAAACCGACTTGCGGTAGGTTGGGTCGCCCCTGGGAGGGCTGTGGTTCCTCGTTGGAGAGTGTCCGTCCATGCTTATCCGCGCCGAAGAGTCGGTCCTGGTCGTCGTCGACGTGCAGGCCCGTCTGCTGCCCGCCATCCACGAGTCCGGCCGGGTGCTGCGCAACGCCGGCATCCTGCTGAAGGCGGCCGGGGCGCTGTCCGTCCCGGTGCTCCTGACCGAACAGTACGCCAAGGGGCTGGGCGAGACGGTGGAACCGGTCCGCGCCGCGCTGCCCGCCGGCACGCCGACCATCGAAAAGATCACCTTCGCCTCCACCGGCGAGCCGGCCTTCGTCGCCGCGCTGGAGGGGCTGCGCCGCCGCTCCGTCGTTCTGTGCGGGACCGAGGCGCATGTCTGCGTGTTGCAGACCGCGCTTGGGTTGCTGCGACTCGGATACACGGTTCATCTGGTCGCCGACGCCGTGTCGTCGCGCACGCCGGCCAACCACGCCGCCGCCATCGACCGCCTGCGCGCCGCCGGGGCCTCCATCGTCACCACCGAGATGGTGGTGTTCGAATGGCTGGAACGTGCGGGGACGCCGGTCTTCAAGACCGTCAGCGCCCTGATCAAGTGACGGCGGGACGATGACGGAGGTGGAAGGAATGACCTGGCCGACCCTGATCCTGCTTCCTGGCATGCCGCTCGACGCGGCGCTGTGGGAACACCAGGTCCGCCATCTCGCCGAGGTCGCGGAGGCCCGCGTCGCCAACCTGGCGGCCCATGATTCGATCGGCGCCATGGCGGAGCATGTCCTTGATGGCGCGCCTTCCCGATTCGCGCTCGGCGGCCTGTCGATGGGCGGTTACGTCGCGCTGGAGATCCTGCGGCGCGCTCCGGAGCGGGTGGAGCGGCTGGCGCTGCTGGACACCAGCGCGCGGCCCGACACGCCGGAGCAGACGGCCAACCGCCGCGACGCCGTGGCGCTCGCCCGGCAGGGCAAGTACGGCTCGGTGATGCGGGCCGGGCTGGCACGGTTGGTCCATCCCGACCGGCTGTCCGACCGGCCGCTGGTCGACTCGGTGCTGGCCCAGATGGAGCGGGTCGGAGTCGAGGGCTACGCGCGCGAACAGAACGCCATCATGAACCGGCCGGACAGCCGGCCCGGCCTCGGCGCCATCCGCTGTCCGACCCTGGTCCTGTGCGGGCGAGAGGACGCGCTGACCCCGCCCGACCTGCACGCGGAGATGGCCGCCGCCATTCCCGGCGCCCGGCTGGCGCTGGTCGAGCAGTGCGGGCATCTGTCGGCGATGGAGCAGCCGCAGGCGGTCACCGCGCTGATGCGCGACTGGCTGCTGCGTCCCTGACGGTTCATCTGGAAGCAACCGCCTCCAGGCCTTTTCCATCGTGACCGGGCTTGCCACGGCCATGACGCGCCGGAGGACGGCGGACACGATGGGGAGCCGGAAGCCTGTCCTTCACAATGCCCCCGAGGCCGTGGCGTCAGGGCCCCGGATGCCTCGGCGGGACGCCTCAGCAGTCGGGGTTGCCGCCACACCGTGTGTCGTTGGCCTGCCTCGTCGGGAACAGCGAGAAGGTCATGTCGCTGATCAGGTACTGGAAATCCCGGTCGTCGGGCCCCTGCGGCCGGTCGAGCCAGCCGGTGGCCGAGGTCAGCGCCCCGCCGCCACGGCAGAAGGCGCCCTGGACGACGATCGGGCCGCCCGGCGGCCGCGTCGGGATGGGGGCGTCGCCGCAGATGGCGGAACTGAGCGTCGTGTTGGCGATGTTGAAGGCCAGCACGACCTTGTAGTCGGGCCGGGCTGTCTCGTTCGGCGTGGTCGTCAGATTGGTCTTCACGCCGAAGACGCGGTTCTGCATCGAGGGCAGCACCTTTGCGGCGAAGCTCTGCGGGTCCAGTCCGAAAGGGTCGCCGATCAGGACCACCCGCAGATCCCGCTCCGACGCGGCGTAGGCGACCTCGCTGAGCGTGTAGGCGGGCATCGGGTCGTTCGCCACCACCCGCTCGTTCATGCAGCCCCCCAGCAACGGCAGGGCCGTTCCGGCGAGGAGCAGGGCCGGGAGCGCGTGCCAGCGAGTCATCTCATCCTCACTCCGATCAGAAACCGTCCTGCTCTGATATGGCGCGCCAGGGCACGATTGACAGGAGCAGGACGGGAGCGCCCCGCCGCCGTCAGACGTCGATGTCGTCGGCCTTCACGAACTTGGCGTTGTCCTGGATGAAGCGGAAGCGCAGCTCCGGCCGCTTTCCCATCAGATCCTCGACCAGCATCCGGGTGCGGTCGCTGTCGGCACGCTCCTCCGGATCGGCGGCGTTGGGAACGACGACGCGCAGCAGGGTGCGCTTGGCCGGATCCATGGTGGTGTCGCGCAACTGCGCCGGCATCATTTCGCCCAGGCCCTTGAAGCGGCTGATGTCCGGCTTCTTGCCCTTGAACTGGCGGGACAGCAGTTCGTCCTTGTGGGCGTCGTCGCGGGCGTAGACCTGCTTGTTGCCGTGGCTCAGCCGGTAGAGCGGCGGCAGCGCCAAGTACAGGTGCCCGTTCTGGATCAGCCCCGGCATCTCCCGGTAGAAGAAGGTCATCAGCAGCGAGGCGATGTGGGCGCCGTCCACGTCGGCGTCGGTCATGATGATGACCCGTTCGTAGCGCAGCTTGTCGCTCGAGAAATCCTTGCCGACGCCGCAGCCCAGAGCCTGGGTCAGGTCGTTCAGCTCCTGGTTGGCCCGCATCTTGTCGGTCGAGGCGCTGGCGACGTTCAGGATCTTGCCGCGCAGCGGCAGGATCGCCTGGGTCTCGCGCTGGCGCGCCTGCTTGGCGGAACCGCCGGCCGAATCGCCCTCGACCAGGAAGATCTCGGTGCCCTCGGGCGAGTTGCGCGAGCAGTCGGCCAGCTTGCCGGGCAGGCGCAGGCGGCGGGTCGCGGTCTTGCGGCCCATCTCCTTCGACTGCTTGCGGCGCATCCGCTCCTCGGCTTTCTCGATCAGCCGGTCGAGCAGGGCGTTGGCGGACGGCGGGTTGCCCGACAGCCAATGGTCGAAATGGTCCTTCACCGCCGTCTCGACGAGGCGCTGGGCCTCGGCCGTAACCAGCTTCTCCTTGGTCTGACCCTGGAAATGCGGCTCGCGGATGAAGACCGACAGCAGGACGCAGGCGTCGCCCATCACGTCGTCGGCGGTGACCTGCCCGGCGCGCTTGTTGTTGGTCAGCTCGCCATAGGCCTTCAGACCGCGCGTCAGCGCCGCCCGCAGGCCCGCCTCGTGCGTGCCGCCGAGCGGGGTGGGTACCGTGTTGCAGTAGGTGTGCGAGAAGCCCTCGTCGTCGTCCGGCCACGCCACCGCCCATTCGACGCGCCCCTGGCCGCCGGGAAAGTCCAGCGAGCCGGCGAAGGGGGAGGGGGTCAGGGTCCTGCGATCGCGCAGCGCCGCCGTCAGGTAGTCGAGCAGGCCGCCGGGGAAATGCAGCGTCTCCGCCGCCGGAGTCGTCGCGTCGACGGAGAGCAGCGAGGGATCGCAACTCCAGCGGATCTCGACACCGCGGTAGAGATAGGCCTTCGAGCGCGCCAGCCGGTACAGCCGGTGCGGTTCGAAACGCGCGGTCTCCCCGAAGATTTCGGGGTCGGGGTGGAAGCGGATGGTGGTGCCGCGCCGGTTGACGTTGCCCTTGGGCGTCAGCGGCCCCTGCGGCAGGCCGCGGCTGTACTCCTGCACGTACAGCTGCTTCTCGCGGGCGATCTCCACCGTCAGCCGGTCGGACAGGGCGTTGACCACCGACAGGCCGACGCCGTGCAGGCCGCCCGAGGTCTCGTACACCTTGTTGGAGAATTTTCCGCCCGAATGCAGCGTCGTCAGGATGACTTCCAGCGCCGACTTGCCGGGGTATTTCGGGTGGTCGTCGATCGGGATGCCGCGCCCGTTGTCGCGCACCACCACGGTGCCGTCGGCCGTCAGCTCCAGGTCGATGCGGCTGGCATGGCCGGCGACGGCCTCGTCCATCGCGTTGTCCAGAACCTCGGCGACGAGGTGGTGCAGCGCCCGGTCGTCGGTGCCGCCGATGTACATGCCGGGGCGACGGCGCACGGGCTCAAGCCCTTCCAGAACCTCGATGTCCTGGGCGGAGTAGCTGTCGGCCTTGGGCCCTTTGTTCTCGAAAAGATCGCTCATGGCGGCATGATAGGAATTTCGTCAGGGGTGCGCAAGCGCATCCTGTGGCGCTTATATACCCTCGATACAAGATTTGGTGCGTCAATTTTTTGCGACTGCGAGGGGCCGATGACCAAGGGTGCAGGGACCGGGGGGACGGGGACCGGAGGCGCGGGGTATGATTTCGACAACGGGCCGGCCTTGCGGGCCATCGCCATGCCGGCCGACACCAATCCGAACGGCGACATCTTCGGCGGCTGGCTGTTGGCGCAGATGGATCTGGCCGGCGGCACGGTGGCGGTGCGCCGCTCGCGCGGCCGGGTCGCCACCGTCGGAATCGAGGCGATGACCTTCCACAAGCCGGTCTATGTCGGCGACGAGGTGAGTTGCTTCGCCACCGTCGAGAAGGTCGGCCGCACCTCGATCCGGGTGCGCATCGAAACCTGGGTGCGCCGGGAACGGTCCGGAGCCGAACCGATCAAGGTCACCGAGGGTGTCTTCACCTACGTCGCCATCGGCGAGGACCGCAAGCCGCGCGAGGTGCCGCCGGGGTGAGCGCGCCAGGCGCCTATCCGCCGGTCGTTTCGCAGCCGGGCTGAAGGCCGGGATCGCCGGCGAAACTTCCGTCGTCCACCGTCTTGTCGGTGGCGCCGTAGTCCGGGTTGACGGTGGCCTGGAGCGCCGCCAGACGGTGGGCGGTGGCGACGCGGGCCTCGCGCTCCACCGCGCGGTAATGGTCGATCACCTGCTCGCCGAAGGCGGTCAGCACGGTGCCGCCGCCATGCTTGCCGCCGACCGCGGCGCTGACCACCGGCTCGCGGAAGATGTGGTTGAGGTCGTCGACCAGCAGCCACGCCCGCCGGTAGGACATGCCGAGCGCCCGCCCGGCGGCGGAGATCGAGCCGGTTTCCCGGATCCGTTCCAGCAGCATGATCTTGCCGGGGCCGATCGATCCGCCGGGCTGGAAATCGATCCGGATTCGCATGCGGGTCATGGCGTTCCCTGCCTTTCCGGGCGGTCGGCCGTCGCCAGCTCCCAGCCGTCCCCCTCTGTGCTCCACGCGCCGGTGCGGAAGAAGCCGTCGATCCGGGCGATCCACGGATCGATGTCCAGGCCGGCGCTGGCCAGCCAGTCGCGGTTGAAGTAGGTGCCGGCGTAGCGTTCCCCCGAATCGCACAGCAGGGTGGCGACGCTGCCCCGCCGCCCCTCGCGCAGCATTCCGGCGATCAGCGTGATGCAGCCGATCAGATTGGTGCCGGTCGAGCCGCCGCAGGAGCGCCCCAGCCGGTCGCGCAGCACCCAGGCGGCGGCGACGCTGGCGGCGTCCGGCACCTTGACCATGCGGTCGATGACGCCCGCCTGGAAGGAGGGTTCCACCGTCGGCCGCCCGATCCCCTCGATGCCCGAGCCGCGCGGCGCGGTGGCGTCGGGGTTGCCGTCGCGGAAGCTTTCGAAGAAGGCGGATTGTTCCGGATCGGGAACGCAGACCCGCGTCGGCAGCCGGCGGTAGCGCACGTAGCGCCCCATCGTGGCCGAGGTGCCGCCGGTGCCGGCGCCGCAGACGATCCAGTCGGGAACCGGGTGCGGCTCCTGCGCCAGCTGCTCGAAGATGGATTGGGCGATGTTGTTGTTGCCGCGCCAGTCGGTGGCGCGTTCGGCGTAGGTGAACTGGTCCATGAAATGGCCGTCGCAGGACCGCGCCAGCCTCCGTGCCTCCGCGCAGACCTCCGACGCGCGCTCCACCATGTGGCAACGGCCGCCGTAGAACTCGATCTGCGCGATCTTGGCCGGCGAGGTGCCGCGCGGCATCACCGCGACGAAGGGAAGGTCGAGAAGCTGGGCGAAATAGGCTTCCGACACGGCGGTCGAGCCCGACGACGCCTCGATCACCGTGCTGCCCTCGCGGACCCAGCCGTTGCACAGCGCGTAGAGGAACAGGGATCGCGCCAGCCGGTGCTTCAGGCTGCCGGTGGGGTGGGTCGATTCGTCCTTCAGGTACAGCGTCACGCCCGGCGCCCCCGGAATCGGCAGGCGCAGCAGGTGGGTGTCGGCCGAACGGTTGACGTCCGCGTCGATGCGCCGCAGCGCCTCGTCGAGCCAGCCGCGCGGCGTCGAAACGGGCGCGGGCATGGGCGCGGTGGAGGAGGGGGTGGTCATGGAAGCCATCCAGGAAATCCGGATCCTTCCATAGCGCGGATTGTTGCGGAATGCACCCCGTCCCGCGACCGCCCCCTCCGGATCCCCTTTATCCCTGGCGGATCTTGGCGAGGAAGCCCGACACCTCGGTCCGCATGCGCTCGGTCTGACCGCTGACGGCGCGGGCGGCCTCGGCCACCTCGGCGGAGGCGTTGCCGGTGGCGGTGGCGTGGCCGCACACCATCGTCAGGCTGCTCGACACCTGGGCGACGCCCTGCGCCGCCTCGTTGACGTTGGCGCTGATGTTGCGGGTCGCCGCCCCCTGCTCCTCGATGGCGGCGGAGATGCTGGAGGCGACGTTGTTCACCGTCTCGATCACCCCGCCGACCCCGCGCATGGCGTCGACCACCGAGGCGGTGGCCGCCGTCATCGCCGCGATCTGCGCCTGCACGTCGTCGGTCGCCTTGGCGGTCTGGTTGGCGAGGTTCTTCACCTCGCTGGCGACGACGGCGAAGCCCTTGCCGGCCTCGCCGGCACGGGCCGCCTCGATGGTGGCGTTCAGCGCCAGCAGGTTGGTCTGCGCGGCGATGGAGCGGATGAGGTCGACCACCTCGACGGTGCGCTTGGCCACCGTGTCGAGCTGTTCGATGAGCTGGTAGGTGCGCCGCACATCCTCGACCGCGCGGGTCGAGCCGGCGGTCGATTCGGCGACCTGCTGGGCGATCTCGCGGATCGAGGCGGCGAGCTGCTCGGTCGCCTCGGCCACGGCGTTGACGTTGCCGGACGTGTGGCTGGCGGCCTCGGCGGCGGTGCCCATCAGGCCGGTGGTCTGATCGGCTCCCCGGCTCATGGCGCTGGAGGTGCCGGTCAGCGTCTCCGCCGCCTCGGCGACCGAGCGGACCAGGCTGCCGACCGTGCGCTCGAAATCATCGGCGAAGCGGTTCATGGCGGCGCGGCGCTCCTCGGCGGCGCGGGCTTCCAGCGCGGCCTGTCCGGCGCGCAGGTCCGCCGCCTCGATGGCCGTCAGCCGCAGGGCTTCGACCGCGCGGGCCAGCGTGCCGACCTCGTCGCGCCGTTCCGCCCCCTCGACCGTGGCGGCGAGGTCGCCCCTGGCGATCTTGCCGGTGGCCCCGGCGATGCTGTCGAGCCCGTTGGCGATGCGCGACACCAGACGGTAGCCGAACAGCCCGAGCAGCAGGGCGGTGGCGACGGTGGTCGCCAGCGTGCCGACCAGGATCGAGCGGAAGGCGGCATCGACGTCGTCGATGTAGACGCCGGTGCCGATCATCCAGCCCCAGGGCTCGTAAAGGGCGGCGTAGGCGAGCTTGGGGAAGGGCTGGTCGCCGCCGGCCTTGGGGAAGTCGTAGACCAGGAACCCGATGCCGGCCCGCGCACGGCTGAGCAGTTCGCGGATGATCAGGGTGCCGTCGCTCGACTTGAAATCGGCCAGCTTGCGGGTGCCCTCGATGTCGGGCCGTATGTGGAACACGTTGGTCCCGTCATACTCGAAGCCGAAGACGTATTCCTGCCCGGAGAAGCGCACCGAGCGCAGCGCGTCCTTGGCGCGTGCCTGCGCCTCTTCCTTGGTGAGTTCGCCCCTGGCCATCCGCGCGTCGTAGGATTTCAGGATCGCGACGGAGGATTCCACCACCGAACGGATGGTGTTCTCGTAGCCGTCGACCATCATGGCCCGCTTCGCATAGGCCGACCAGACCCCCGCCGCCAGGATGGCGACGATGAAAAGCCCTTGAAGGATCAGAAGCTTCGCTCTGATGCTGTGAAAGGAAATCCGCATGCCGACCGTCCGCTTTCCATCGGTTCGCCCACGAGCGGGCCGGCAGCGCCCAAACAGCGCCGCTCCGGCCCGAGCGGGGAATATCAACAAATTTTCCATGGCTAATACGGCGCAATGGCCGTATGCAATCGTCACTAAAGACAGACGGACAGTATGACGCAGGTGCAAAAACGGTGATCTTTGCAGGACATCGGACTCGACGGGCGTTCTACCCCGGTGCGACGTCCTATCCGCCTCGGACGGCTTACCGCCCGGCATCGCATCTGGCAGAGTGACTCCATGACCTTGATCGCATACCCGCTGTCGGGCGCGCTTCCCGATATCCGTCCCGCCCGCGCCACGCGCGATTGGATCGACGCGTTGCCGGAGCAGTACGGCTACCGCTGTCTGCCCCTGAACATCGCCAGCATGCACGGGTGGGAGGTGTGCAGCCCCTGCCGCGCGACGGCGGTGTGGAACGGCGGCACCGGCATCGATGCCATCACGGTGACGGCGGAGGAGCAGCATCCGCTGCTGCCGGCGAGCCATTTCGGCAGCGGCGTCCTGACCTTCCACGTCGCCGTGCTGTTCCGCACGCCGCCGGGGATCAACCTGATGGTCACCGGGCCGATCAACCATCCCAAGCATGGGATCATGGGACTCTCGGGAATCATCGAGACCGACTGGTCGCCCTATCCCTTCACCATGAACTGGAAGTTCACCGCACCCAACGTGCCGGTGACCTGGGAGAAGGGCGAGCCCTACGCCCACCTGATGCCGATCCAGCGCGGTCTGGTCGAATCGCTGGAACCGGAGATCCGCGAACTCGACAGCGACCCGGAAACCGCGGCGCAGTACCGCCATTGGGCGACCTCGCGCAGCCAGTTCAACGCCGAACTCCAGAAGCCCGGCAGCGCCGCCGCGCAGGAGCGCTGGCAGAAGGGCTATTACCGGGGCAAGCAGCCCGACGGCAGCGACGGCCCGGACGGGCACGAGATCAAGTTGCGGCCGAAGCCGTTTCCCGCAAGGTGAGAAAGCTCGGCTTTCTTCGAGGCGGGGCGTTGACAAGATCCATCGCCTGTCGATAGGTGAAGAGCAGCCGTCCGCTGTCGGGCGGTGTCATAGCGCTTGTTCTCAGGGCAGGGTGGAAGTCCCTACCGGCGGTATCCTCCTCGCAAGGGAGGGAGCCCGCGAGCGCCCGCGGCCATTGGCCGCGGGGTCAGCAGACCCGGTGAGACGCCGGGGCCGACGGTCACAGTCCGGATGAAAGAGAATGAGCCGGCCATGGGTGACGTCCCCGGAAAACCGGCGGCGGCGGCGGTGGCCTGCGACGATGGTCCGGGGATTCCGTTCCCGGCCGTCGGCTGTCTCTTTGCGCCCTGATTCAGGCTTGCTCGAACCGGAGTAAGACCCATGAATCAGTTTGTGAATCAGTCTGTTCAAGCCCAGCATGGCAACAGTCTCCTGGCCCGTTTCGGCACGGCCGCCGAACGGATCGACCGTGCGCTCGACGCGCTGCGCGAGGGGCAAGGCGTCATCGTCGTGGATGACGAGGACCGCGAGAACGAAGGCGACATCGTCTACGCCGCCGAAACCATCACGGCCGCGCAGATGAACTTCCTCATCCGCACCTGCACCGGCATCGTCTGCCTCATCCTGCCGGCCGAGCATCTGCGCCGGCTGGAGCTGCCGCCAATGGTCGAGTCCAACAGCTCGCGCTTTGGCACTGGCTTTACGGTGTCGATCGAGGCGCGCGAGGGGGTGTCGACCGGCGTGTCGGCGGCTGACCGCGTCACCACCATCCGCGCCGCCATCGCCGACGATTGCCGGCCCGACGATCTGGCGCGTCCCGGACACGTCTTCCCGATCCGCGCCCATCCGGGCGGGCTGGCGGCGCGCCGGGGGCACAGCGAGGCGACCATCGATCTGATGCGCCGGGCCGGCCGCAAGCCGGCCGGCGTCCTCTGCGAGGTGATGAACCCGGACGGCAGCATGGCGCGGCTGCCGGAACTGGTCGCCTTTGCCGAGACGCACGGTATGCCGGTCGTCACCATCGAGGATCTGGTGGCGAGCGCCCGGCTGTCGTCGGTCGCCTGAGGCAAAGGGAAGAAGCCCCGTTCCATCGGGACGGGGCTTCTTCCGCTCCCCGCCTACAGCGCGGCCTGCACGGTCTGCACGAATCGCGGCAGGCCGACCTGCCGGCGGCGGCGCAGCCGCTCGGCGCGCAGGATGGCCTCCACCGCCGCCACGCTTTCCTCGACGTCGTGGTTGACGATGACGTAATCGTATTCGGCCCAGTGGCTGATCTCGTCGGACGCCTTGGCCATGCGGTTGGCGATGACCTCCGCCGAATCCTGGGCGCGGCTGTGCAGACGGCGTTCGAGCTCCTCGCCCGAGGGCGGCAGGACGAAGACGCTGACGAGATCGTCGCGGGCGTTCTGCGCCAACTGCTGAGTGCCCTGCCAGTCGATGTCGAACAGCACGTCGCGGCCGGACGCCAGCGCGTCCTCGACGGCGCCGCGCGGCGTGCCGTAGCAGTTGCCGAAGACGCGGGCGTATTCGAGCAGCTCGCCGGCCTCGACCATGCGGTCGAACAGCTCAAGGTCGATGAAATGGTAATCGACGCCCGGAACCTCGCCGGGGCGCATCGGGCGGGTCGTCACCGACACCGACATGGCGAGGTCGCCGTCGCGGTCGAGCAGGCGGCGCGAGATGGTCGTCTTGCCGGCGCCAGAGGGCGACGACAGCACCAGCATCAGGCCGCGCCGGGAGATGGTCTTCGAAGGGGAAGCGGGCGACTGGGTGCGCTGCGGGGCCATGGCGGTCACTCGATGTTTTGGACCTGTTCGCGAAGCTGCTCGATCGAGGCTTTCAGCGACAGGCCGATGCGGGTCAATTCCACGTCGGCCGACTTGGAGCACAGCGTGTTGGCCTCGCGGTTGAATTCCTGGCAGAGGAAGTCGAAGCGGCGGCCGATGGCGCCGCCCTCCGTCATCATGTCGCGGGCGGCCTGGATGTGGGCGCGCAGCCGGTCCATCTCCTCCCGCACATCGGCCTTGCCGATGAGGATCGCCGCCTCCTGGGCGAGGCGTTCCTCCGACAGGGCGGGGAAGGAGCCGAGGATGGTGGCGACCTGGGTGCGCAGCTTCTCGCGCAGCGCCTCGGGCTGGGTCGAGGCGCAAGCCCCGGCGGCCTCGACCAGCCGGGCGATCTCGTCGAGATGGCCGTTCAGCACCGCCGCCAACCGGGCGCCCTCGGCCAGCCGGTTGACGGCGAGCTGGTCGATCAGCTTGGCCAGATCGGCCTTCAGCGCCGATTCGACCCGTTCACGCGCCTCGGTCTCGTCCTCCTCGACCGGTTCGATGATGCCGCGCACCGCCAGCAGCGAATCGAGGCGCGGCGGCGCGGCCCCGGCGCCCTCGATCTCGCGGGCCAACTCCAGCACCTGGGCCAGAAGCTCGCGGTTGATGCGCAGCTGCGAGACGGCCTGGCTGCGGTTGACGGTGAGGGTCAGGTTGACGTTGCCGCGCGCCAGCTTCTTCGGCACCTCGGCGCGGGCCACCGCCTCGACGCCGTCGAAGCCGGACGGCAGGCGGCAGCGCAGATCCAGGCTGCGGCCGTTGACGCTCTTCGCCTCGAAGGTCCAGGAGAAGCCGTCCCCGTGCCCGTCCACACGCGCGAAACCGGTCATGCTGGCGACAACAGGGCGATGGGCGGGCAAGGGGACCTCGGCTGCAAGCTGTTGAATGATGTGGCCCACCTTATACCGGCGGTATGATCCGGCAACAAGCGGGCAAGGGAGAGGTTTCATGCGGGATCCGCGTTCCATCGTCATCACTGGCGCCTCCAGCGGCATCGGCGCGGCCCTGGCCGGCCTCTACGCAGCGCCCGGCATGGCCCTGGCGCTGACCGGCCGCGATCCGGCGCGGCTGGAGGAGGTGGCGGAACGCTGTCGCCGGGCCGGCGCGTCGGTCACCGCCGGGCTGGTGGACGCCGCCGACCGGGAGGCGATGGCGTCGTGGCTGACGGCGGTGGACGCCGCGACTCCGGTCGATCTGGTGATCGCCAACGCCGGGATTTCCGCCGGCACCGGCGGCGGGGTGGAGAGCGAGGCGCAGGCCCGCCGCATCCTGTCGGTCAACATCGACGGCGTTCTGAACAGCATCCATCCGCTGCTGCCGGCGATGCGGGCGCGGCGGCGCGGGCAGATCGCGCTGATGGCGTCGCAGGCGGGTTTTCGGGGCTTGCCGGGCGCTCCGGCCTACTGCGCCAGCAAGGCGGCGGTGCGCGTCTATGGCGAGGCGTTGCGCGGCGATCTGGCGGCGGAGGGGATCGGCGTCTCGGTGATCTGCCCCGGCTTCGTCAAGAGCCGGATGACGGCGGTCAACCGTTTTCCCATGCCCTTCCTGGTCGAGACCGACGCGGCGGCGCGGACGATCAAGCGCGGGCTGGAGCGCAACGCGGCGCGCATCGGCTTTCCCTGGCCGATGGCGGCGGCGGTGTGGCTGCTGGCGCTGCTGCCGCCGGGTTGGACCGACGCCGCCCTGACCCGCGCGCCGAAGAAGGGGTGAGGGTCAGTCGGCCTTGGCGTGGGCGATGGCGTCGCGGACGCTGACGCCCTTGCGCAGAATGTTGTCCACCGCGCGGCCCTGGACGAAGTTGATGCCCATCTTGTGCGCGTAGACGAGGCTCGACACGCTGTCGCAGCGCGCCAGGATGAATTTGCAGCGGTCCTGCTCGGCGATGCGGTCGCGGAAGTACTTTTCGAAGGACGGTTCCATCTCCAGCATGTCGTTCGACCAGAAGATCTTCGCGTAATCGGCGTTGAGATACTCCAGGTCGAAGTTCGTCACCCAGAAGGGATTCAGCCCGTCCACCGCGATCTGGTAACGACGGTCCTGCGCGAACTCGACCACCTCGTTGAACAGCGACAGGTTCTCGATCAGGTCGCCCTTGGAGACCTCCAGCACGACCTGCCCGCGGAAATCCATCGGCAGCCGCTCGTCGAACTTCACGAAGCCGGTGGAGATCACCGTCGACAGGTTGATGTTGATGCCGATCCGCCGCCCGCGCATGAAGCTGAGTCCGTGGTTCAACGCCCGCAGCACCGACTGGTCGAGGTTGGCGGTGAAGTAGTTGAACAGCCATTTGTTGGCGGTGATGTCGTAGTCCGGGCAGAGACGCTCCTGCAACAGCTTGATGGAGATGTAGAGTTCGAAATACTCCATCTCCTCCTCGCTGCCCTTGCCGATGTTGGCGATGGCCTGATTGAACAGGAAGGGCGACAGGTCGAACATCTGCATGGAGCGTTCGAGCTTGCCCAGTTCCTCCAGCGTGATGGGGGGCTTGGTCTCCAGCGGGCCGCCGCCGGTCTCGTTGGCCTGCAATTCCTCGATGAAGCGGATGACGTTGATGAAGTTCAACGCCAGTTCCATGATCGAGTAGAGCGAATACTCCTTGTAGGGATTCGGCCCGGTCAGCGTCGTCTTCGACAGGAAGACCTGTTCCAGCTTCTGGCAAACATCGGTCACGCCGGTCAGCTTCAGCCCCTTGTAGAGGATGATGACGTCGCCGTTGGAAATGTTGAAGGATTGCAGGAAGGACGCCTTGCTTCCCAGCTCCTGGATGATGGTGCGGACCATCATCTGGCTGGTGGGATCCTTGTCGCGCAGCAGCGACAGGTGCATGTGGATCAGCCGCATGCCCTGGAGTTCGCTCTTGGCCGAGCGCAGCAGATTCAGCAGCTTGTCATTGTCGAAATCGGGGCGCTGGTCCTTGGCGGCGGCGACGGCGGCCTGCTTTTCCGTCGTGGAAAGCCGGACCCGGTCCCGTCCCATCGGTGGTTTGCCGCCGAACCTGCTCATTCCGTGCCTTCCCCCGAACCGACTTTTCCCGATCACGCCGCCGTGTCCGCAGACACCGGCATGCCCGCGCGCTCCCGACCAGGAACGCGCCGGATGACGGGCGGAGCCGGAGTCACGTCCCGACCAAGCACTGGAAGCACTGGACAAGGACATGCGGCCCCGAACCGATACTGCTTGCAACTTTCTTTAAAAAGCCTTTAAGGCATGGTTAACGAAATAAATGCATTCGATATTGTGCCTAAAGCGATAGGCCCATCGAAACCACGCCATCCAGAAACGTCAAGTTTCGGTTTCTTCGGATTTCGGGAGCGGCATCGGTTCTCCAGCAGGAACGATGCGGACACGACGGTTTATGACCGCCAGCGCGATCCTTCCATGCTTGAGGGCGAGCGCGTCGTCTCCGAACAGTTCGCGGCGCCAGCCCTGCATCGCCGGAACGTCCGCGGAATCGTCGGCCGCCATCGCCTCCAGATCGGCCGAGGAGGCGACGAGCTTGGCGGCGACGTTGTTCTCGTCGCACTTCATCTTCAGCAGGACGCGGAGAAGCTCGACGATCGGTTGCAGTCCGGGCGGCGGCTCCTCCCGCGGCTCGATCTTGGGCAGGTCGCGGTCGGGAATGTCGAGACCGGCCTGGACGGCGGCCAGCACGTCGGCCCCCTGGCGCCCCTCGGCGAAGCCCCGACCCATGCCGCGGGTGCGGGCGAGGTCGTCGACGCTGGTCGGGGCGTGGGCGGCGATCTCCAGCAGCGCCTCGTCGCGCAGCACGCGCGAGCGCGGCATGTCGCGGCGCTGCGCCTCGCGTTCGCGCCACGCCGCCAGCTCCTTCAGTACCGCCATGAAGCGCGGCTTGTTGGTGCGCACCTTCAGGCGCAGCCAGGAGCTGTCAGGATCGACCTGGTAGGTGCGCGGGTCGGTGAGGATCGCCATCTCCTCCTCCAGCCAGTGCGAGCGGCCGGTGCGGGCGAGGCGGCGCTTCAGCTTCTCGTAGGCCGGGCGCAGGTGGATGACGTCGGACAGCGCGTAGGTCAGCTGCCGCTCGGTCAGGGGGCGGTGCGACCAGTCGGTGAAGCGGCTGGACTTGTCGATGCGCGCGCCAGCCAGCTTGGTGACCAGCGTCTCGTAACCGACGCTCTCGCCGAAGCCGCAGACCATGGCGGCGACCTGGGTGTCGAACAGCGGGGTGGGGATGCTGCCGGACAGGTGCCAGAAGATTTCCACGTCCTGGCGGGCGGCGTGGAAGACCTTGAGGATCGACGGATCGCCCATCACGGCGTAGAGCGGCGCCAGATCGAGCCCCTCGGCCAGCGGGTCGATGGCGACGGCGCCGTCGGGTCCCCCGATCTGCACGAGGCAGAGCTGCGGCCAATAGGTCTTTTCCCGCAGGAACTCGGTATCGACCGTGATGTATTCGGCCCCGGCCAGCGACTGGCAGAAGGCCTGAAGGGCGTCGTTTGTCGTGATGAGCGTCATGGTTGCTTCATACACGAGGCGGCGGGCGGGTTAAAGGGGGGTGAAAGATCGTTGCGCTTTCGCTCGGCGGCGACGCGCCGCGTGCGCATTCGTCGTACGCGGCTTGACTTTCACCGGCTTACGGTGTGGTGTGTCGGACCCCATTTCCTTGCCGGAATCCGACCTTTTCAAGGTGTTTCGACCCATGCACCCCTACCGCACGCACACCTGCGGCCAGCTTCGTGAAGAGAATGCCGGCGAAACCGTCCGCCTGTCGGGCTGGATCAACCGGAAGCGCGACCACGGACAGCTTCTGTTCGTCGACCTGCGCGACCATTACGGCCTGACGCAGTGCGTGGTCGACACCTCGAATCCCGCCTTCGAGGTCGCCAACCGGCTGAAGCTGGAATCGGTGATCACCGTCACCGGCAAGGTCGTCAAGCGCACCGCCGAGACGATCAACGACAAGCTGCCGACCGGCCGCATCGAGATGCAGATCGCCGAGTTGACGGTCCAGGGCGAGGCGGAGCAGATCCCGCTCCAGGTCAACCAGGAGGCCGACACCGGCGAGGACATGCGCCTGCGCTACCGCTTCCTCGACCTGCGGCGCGAGCGCATCCACGAGAACATCCTGCTGCGCTCGCGCGTCATCGCGTCGGCGCGCCGCCGGATGATCGACCAGGGCTTCACCGAGTTCCAGACGCCGATCCTGACGGCCTCCTCGCCGGAGGGCGCCCGCGACTATCTGGTGCCGAGCCGCAACCACCCCGGCAAGTTCTACGCCCTGCCGCAGGCGCCGCAGCAGTTCAAGCAGCTGCTGATGGTCGCCGGCTTCGACCGCTACTTCCAGATCGCGCCCTGCTTCCGCGACGAGGACGCGCGCGCCGACCGCAGCCCGGGCGAGTTCTACCAGCTCGATTTCGAGATGTCCTTCGTCACCCAGGAGGACGTCTTCGCCGCCGTCGAGCCGGTGCTGCACGGGCTCTTCGACGAGTTCGGCGGCTTCCGCCGCGAGACCAAGCCGGTCATCGACCAGGCGCCGTTCCGCCGCATCAGCTTCGCCGAGTCGATGCTGAAGTACGGCAACGACAAGCCCGACCTGCGCAACCCGCTGGTCATCACCGACGTCACCGAAATCTTCAAGCGCGACGACGTCGAGTTCCGCGCCTTCAAGCAGACGGTGGAGAAGGGCGGCGTCGTCCGCGCCATCCGCGCGCCGAAGGTCTCTGACCGTCCGCGCAGCTTCTTCGACAAGCTGAACGACTGGGCGCGTGGTCTCGGCGCTCCCGGCCTCGGCTACATCGTCATGGAGGCCGCCGGCGGCAAGGGTCCGATCGCCAAGTTCGTGCCGGAGGCCGCGCAGGCCGCCCTGCGCGAGCTGGTCGGGCTCGAGGACGGCGACGCGGTCTTCTTCGTCTGCGACCAGCCCGGCCCGGCGGCCAAGCTGGCCGGCTTGGCCCGCACCCGCATCGGTGAGGAGCTGGACCTCATCGAGAAGAACGCCTTCCGCTTCTGCTGGATCGTCGATTTCCCGATGTACGAGCTGGACGAGGAGACCAACAAGGTCATCTTCAGCCACAACCCCTTCTCGATGCCGCAGGGCGGCCTGAAGGCGCTGGAGGAGATGAACCCGCTCGACATCAAGGCCTACCAGTACGACATCGTCTGCAACGGCGTCGAGCTGTCGTCGGGCGCTATCCGGAACCATCTGCCGGAGGTGATGTACAAGGCCTTCGACATCGCCGGCTACCCGCCGGAGGAGCTGGAGGCCCGATTCGGCGGCATGCTGAGCGCGTTCAAGCTGGGAGCCCCGCCGCACGGCGGCTCGGCGCCGGGCATCGACCGCATCGTCATGCTGCTGGCCGACGAGCCGAACATCCGCGAGGTCATCGCCTTCCCGCTGAACCAGCGGGCCGAGGATCTGCTGATGCAGGCCCCGGCGCAGGTCGATCAGACCCGCCTGAAGGAGCTGCACATCAAGCTCGACCTGCCCAAGCCGAAGGTCGCCGCGCCGCAGGCGTAAAGGGCAGGGCGCACGCGTTCATCGCGAAGGGGCCATGGCGTCGGACGCCATGGCCCTTGCCATTTCCCGGCTTGCCGTTCGCTCAAGCCTTCTTCCGGGGAAATTTCTCCTTCTCGATCTCCCGCACGATCGACGCGAAGCAGGAGCGGACCTGATCCTTGTCGTACCGCAACTCGACCGGGCGGAGCGTGAAGAGGACGGAAGCGATCGACTGGTAGAACCGCATGTAGGTCCAGTTCAGCGCGGCGCCCAGGACGGCGCCGGTGATGGGGACCGATTGCGCCAGGATCTTCGGGGAAATCGCGATCGCGTAGCGGGCGGCGACCTTGGTGATCATTTCGGAGATGGGGGCGGCGCCCAGCGTGGCTCCGAGCCTCGACGTCACGAAGGCGATGTCGGCATCGTCGTCATCCTCGAGCGGGCCGCCATAGGCGAAGACCTCGATGCAGGTCGCCTGGACGCCGACATCGTCGAGATCGGCGCCTTTCGAGCGCGCTATGTCGGCGATCGATCGCATGATGGTCGCCGTCGCGATCGGAAGCTCCGCGGCGGTGGCCGCCAGCCCGAAAAAGCCGCTCGCGGCCCCCGTGGCGGCACCGATGAGGCTGTACAGCCCCGTGGACGCCTCGCGGCCCTTCTCGTTGTCCATGTATCCGGTCGATATCCTGTGCGCGTGCTCCAAGGCGCCGCGGATGGCGTCGAGGAGGGTCGCCTTTGTTCCCTCCGGCAGCATGTCGATGCCAGCCTCGATCTTGCTGCCGAGCGAGGACATGAAGCTCATGAGAGTGCTTCTGGCCGCGATGTATTCGTTCGCGGCCTGCACGAGGATCTCGAAATCCTCCCTCTCCAAGATGGCGCATGAATTCGTGTTTCTGGAAATCTCATGAGGATCCGGCACGTTTCCATTCCTTGGCGCTGTTGAGTTCCAGTGAAGAGCCGCGAACGCCGCGCGACCGTCTCCAACGGTTTTCCCGGTCTGGCGAGATTGCGCGCAACGGATGGTCGTCGGGAAATATGGGGACGAATCGGGTTCGGGAGGAGGGAGGATCCGACCTGCCGCCCGGTCCCGCCGCGGCCGGCAAGGATCGACGGCATCCGACCGTTCTTTTCCTGCCATCGCTGTTGCCAAACCCGGTTCATCGGGCTATGTAAGCGCCGTCGTCAAAACCTCACGCGGGCTGGCGGACCCTCGGTTTTACCCCGATGGCCCGATCCGGTGTCCACACCTGTGGACAGACGCCCGCGGCGGACCAACCGGAAAAAGGGATTTTTCCATGGCTATGCCCACCTTCACCATGCGCCAGCTGCTCGAGGCCGGCGTCCACTTCGGTCACCACACCCGTCGCTGGAACCCGAAGATGAACCAGTACATCTTCGGTGTGCGTAACGGCGTGCACATCATCGATCTGGAACAGACCGTCCCGATGCTGCACCGCGCCCTCCAGGCCGCGCGTGACGTCGTCGCCGGCGGTGGCCGCGTGCTGTTCGTCGGCACCAAGCGCCAGGCCCAGGAGCGCATCGCCGAGGCCGCCTCGAAGTGCGGCCAGTACTACGTCAACCACCGTTGGCTCGGCGGCATGCTGACCAACTGGAAGACCATTTCGCTGTCGATCAAGCGCCTGCGCGAGATGGAAGAGCGTCTGGGCGGCGACACCTCGGGCCTGACCAAGCGCGAGATCCTCGAGCTGACCCGCGAGCGCGACAAGCTGGAGCGCGCGCTGGGCGGCATCAAGGAGATGGGCGGCCTGCCGGACGTCATCTTCATCATCGACACCAACAAGGAGTCGATCGCGGTCAAGGAAGCCAACAAGCTCGGCATCCCGGTCATCGCGGTCCTCGACAGCAACTCCGATCCGGACGGCGTCGCTTTCCCGATTCCGGGCAACGACGACGCCCTGCGCGCCATCGACCTGTACTGCGATCTGGTGGTCGGTTCGGTCCTCGACGGCCTGCAGGCCGAGATGAGCGCCGCCGGCATCGACGTCGGCGCCCGTGAGGACGCCCCGGCCGAGCAACTGCCGGAAGACGAGACCGCCGCCGAAGCCGCCCAGGCCTGACCCCAGCGGTTTGGAAAGGGGCAGCCGGGCCTTATGACCAATGGCCCGGCTGCCTTTTTTGTGGGTTGCCACCCGAATTGACTTTGTGACTCAATCCGATCCGCCACGGATCGCTTGTAAGGAAGAGGGCGCAACATGGCCGAGATTACCGCCTCGCTCGTCAAGGAACTGCGCGAGAAGACCGGCGCGGGCATGATGGATTGCAAGAAGGCTCTGAACGAGACCCAGGGCGACCTCGAGGGCGCCGTTGACTGGCTCCGCAAGAAGGGCCTCGCCGCCGCCGCCAAGAAGTCGGGCCGCATCGCCGCCGAGGGTCTGGTCGCCGTCGCCACCGCTGGCACCAAGGGCGCCGTCGTCGAGGTGAACGCCGAGACCGACTTCGTCGCCCGCAACGACAAGTTCCAGGGCTTCGCCGCCAAGGCCGCCGAGATCGCGCTCGCCACCGGCGGCGACGTCGAGGCGCTGAAGGCCGCCGCCTACCCGGGCACCGCGCACACCGCCCAGGACGAGCTGACCAGCCTGATCGCCACCGTCGGCGAGAACATGAACCTGCGTCGCGCCGTGACGCTGGAAGTGTCGGCCGGCACCGTCGTCAGCTACGTCCACTCCGCCATCGCGCCGGGCCTCGGCAAGATCGGCGTGCTGGTCGCGCTGGAGTCGACTGGCGACGTGGCCAAGCTGGCCGACCTCGGCAAGCAGATCGCCATGCACATCGCCGCCGCCCGTCCGGAGGCGCTCGACATCGCCGACGTCGACAGCTCGGCGCTGGAGCGCGAGCGCAGCGTGCTGGCCGAGCAGGCCCGCGCCTCGGGCAAGCCGGAGAACATCATCGAGAAGATGGTCGAGGGCCGCGTCCGTAAGTATTACGAAGAGGTCTGCCTGCTCGAGCAGGTCTACGTGATCGACGGCGAGACCAAGGTCCGCAAGGTGGTCGAGAACGCCGCCAAGGACATCGGCGCTCCGGTCAAGGTCGCGTCCTTCGCCCGCTTCGCGCTGGGCGAGGGCATCGAGAAGGCCCAGAGCGACTTCGCCGCCGAAGTGGCCGCCACCGCCGCCGGTCAGGCCTGATAACCTCCACGCCGCGCCGCATTCGAAACAGCAAGGGAGCGTTCCCCTCATGCCCGAGATCAACGGGGCCGAGACCACCGGAACCACCACGCCGGCCATCGCACCGGAGAGCATCCGCTACAAGCGGGTGCTGCTGAAGGTGTCGGGCGAGGCGCTGATGGGGCAGCGCGACTACGGCCTCGATCCGGACATGGTCAACCGCATCGCCAACGAGGTGAAGGCGGTGGTCGCGCTCGGTGTCCAGGTTTGCCTGGTCATCGGCGGGGGGAACATCTTCCGCGGTGTCAAGGGGGCGGCGGGCGGCATGGAGCGCGCGTCGGCCGACTACATCGGGATGCTCGCCACCGTGATGAACGCGCTCTCGATGCAGAGCGCGCTCGAACGGATGGGCGTGCCGACCCGCGTGCAGTCGGCCATCCCCATGTCGTCGGTCTGCGAGCCCTACATCCGGCGCCGCGCGATCCGTCACATGGAAAAGGGGCGGGTGGTGATCTTCGCCGCCGGCACCGGCAACCCCTTCTTCACCACCGACACCGCCGCGGCGCTGCGCGCCTCGGAAATGGGCTGCGACGGGCTGCTGAAGGGCACGCAGGTGGACGGCGTCTACACCGCCGACCCCAAGAAGGACCCGACCGCCACGCATTACGACCGCCTCACCTACATGGACGTCCTGGCCCAGGATCTCCAGGTGATGGACGCGTCGGCGATCGCCCTGGCACGAGACAGCCGGATCCCCATCCTGGTCCTCTCGATCCACACCCCCGGTTCCTTCGCCGAGGTGATGCAGGGCCGTGGCAAGCACACCATCATAACGGAAGAAAGGGAGTAGGTCCCGTGGCTGCGCCCGACACATCGGACCTGAAGCGCCGCATGGAAGGCGCGCTCGAGTCGTTTCGCAAGGAACTCACCGGCCTCCGTACCGGCCGCGCCTCCTCTAGCCTGCTGGAGCCGGTCATGGTCGAGGCCTATGGCAACCGCGTCCACCTCAAGGAGGTCGGCACCGTCTCGGTTCCCGAGCCGCGCCTGATCACGGTGCAGGTGTGGGACCGCGGCATGACCAAGGCGGTCGAGAAGGCCATCCGCGATTCGGGTCTCGGGCTGAACCCGCAGGCCGAGGGTCAGGTCATCCGCGTGCCGCTGCCCGACCTGACGCAGGAGCGCCGCGCCGAGTTGGCGAAGGTCGCCCACAAATACGCCGAGCAGACCCGCGTCGCCATCCGCAACATCCGCCGCGACGGCATGGACGGCCTGAAGAAAGCCGAGAAGGCCAGCGAGATCACGCAGGACGAGCTGAAAACGCAGTCCGACAAGGTGCAGGCGCTGACCGACCAGCACATCAAGCTGGTCGACGACACGCTAGCGCAAAAGGAAAAGGACATCATGCAGGTCTGATCCGGAATGCGCGACGCGGACGAGAACCGGATGGACGGAAGCGGTTCGATCACCCCTCCCGAGCATGTGGCCATCATCATGGATGGCAACGGGCGCTGGGCGAAGGCGCGCGGCCTGCCGCGCACCGCCGGCCACAAAAAGGGCGTGGACGCCGTCCGTCGCACCGTGGAGGCGGCGCGCGAACTGGGCGTCGGCACCCTGACCATCTTCAGCTTCTCCTCGGAGAACTGGCGGCGGCCGGAGGAGGAGGTCACCGACCTCATGGGCCTGCTGCGCTTCTATCTGCGCAGCGAAGTCGCCGAACTGCACAAGGCCGGCATCCGGCTGCGGGTGATCGGCGACCGGCTCCGCCTGTCCGACGACATCAACCGGCTGATCGACAACGCCGAGGATCTGACCCGCGACAACAGGACGATGACGCTGGTCGTCGCCCTCAGCTACGGGTCGCGGCAGGAGATCGTGCTGGCGGCCCGGCGGCTGGCCGAGGATGTGGCTGCCGGCCGGGTGAGCGCCAGCGCCATCGATGAGGGTGCCTTCGCCGCCCGCCTGTTCACCGCCGACATTCCCGATCCCGACCTGATCATCCGCACCAGCGGCGAGAAGCGCATCAGCAATTTCCTGCTGTGGCAGGCGGCCTACGCCGAGCTGGTGTTCATCGACACGCTCTGGCCCGATTTCACCAAGCGCGATCTGGAGGCGGCGATTGAAGAGTTCCACCGACGGGAACGCCGCTTCGGCGCCACCACGGCCGGCTCCCGCTGAGTCGGCCTCCGCGGGAAAACCCAACCCGAAGACGGGCGACCTCAAGACCCGCGTGGTCTCGGCGCTGATCATGGCGCCGATCGTGCTTGGCGCCGTCTGGGCCGGCGGCTGGGTCTTCCGCGCCTTGATCGCCTTCGGCGCGGTCGTCGCCATTTCCGAATGGATCAATTTGGTCCCCAGCGCCCGGCGCCTGCCGGCGCGGCTGATGTCGGTTGCCGGCGTGCTGGTGTCCCTGATGGCGCAATTGGCCGCCGGACCCTGGGTCGGGCTGGGGGTGGCCGTCGCCTTTTCCGCGCTGACCGCGCTGGCCGGCGGCGGCCGCGACCGCGGCCTGCTCGGCTTCGGCGTTTTCTACGTCGCGGCGGGAATGGCCGGCCTGACGTGGTTGCGCGACCTGCCGGGCGATGGGCTGGCCCTGTTCCTTTTCGCCATGCTCGCCATCTGGGCCACCGACATCGGTGCTTACGCGGCCGGCCGTTCCATCGGCGGACCGAAGCTGGCGCCGCGCATCAGCCCGAAGAAGACCTGGGCCGGCCTGATCGGCGGCATGGCCGCCGCCGCCCTGGTCGGCTGGCTGATCGCTCTCGCCGTCGGCGCGGCGATGCCGGCCCTGGCGCTGCTGATGGGTGCCGTGGCGGCGGTGGTGGGGCAGGCGGGCGACCTCTTCGAATCGGCGGTCAAGCGCCGCTACGACGTCAAGGACAGCGGCCAGCTCATTCCCGGGCATGGCGGCATCCTCGACCGCATCGACGGGCTTCTGGTCGCCGCCCCGGTGCTGGCTGTTTTCCACGCGACCATCGGAACGGCTCTATCATGGTGGTGACGACGGGCGGTGGCCCCCGGCGGGTGACGATCCTGGGTTCGACCGGCTCGGTCGGGACCCAGACCGTGGATCTCGTCGCCCGCGACCCGGAGCGCTTCCCGGTCGAGGCGCTGACCGCCAACCGCAACGTCGCCCTTCTTGCCGAGCAGGCCCGGCGCCTGAAGGCCCGGCTCGCCGTCGTTGCCGATCCCGCGGGGCACGCCGAGCTGAGGGAGCGCCTTGCCGGCACCGGCATCGAGACGGCCGCCGGTCCGCAGGCGGTGGCCGAGGCGGCGCAGCGCCCCGCCGACTGGGTGATGGCGGCCATCGTCGGCGCCGCCGGGCTTGAGCCGACGCTCGCCGCCGTGCGCCGCGGCGCCATCGTCGCCTTCGCCAACAAGGAGGTGCTGGTCTGCGCCGGCGACCTGATGATGGAGGAGGTGCGCGTCCACGGCGCCACGCTGCTGCCGGTCGACAGCGAGCATTCCGCCATCTACCAGGTCTTCGACTTCGCCCGGACCGAAAGCGTCGCCCGGCTGATCCTGACCGCGTCGGGCGGCCCGTTCCGCACGCGCGACCGCGCCTTCATGGCGGCGGCGACGCGCGAGCAGGCGGTGGCGCACCCGACCTGGGACATGGGCGCCAAGATCTCGGTCGACAGCGCCACCATGATGAACAAGGGGCTGGAGCTGATCGAAGCGCATTTCCTCTTCGGCATCCCCGAGGAGCGCATCGACATCCTGGTCCACCCGCAGTCGGTGATCCATTCGCTGGTCGAGTATGTCGACGGCTCCGTGCTGGCGCAGCTCGGCACGCCCGACATGCGCACGCCGATCGCCTACGCGCTCGGCTGGCCGGCGCGCATCGCCACCCCGGCCGAGCGGCTCGACCTGACACGGGCGGCGACCCTGACCTTCGAAGCGCCGGATCCCGTGCGTTTTCCGGCCCTGCGGCTGGCCCGCGCCTCCTTGCAAAGCGGGGGGGGCGCTCCTACTATTCTCAGTGCCGCCAACGAGGTGGCCGTCCAGGCGTTTCTCGACCGCCGGATCGGCTTCCTCGACATCGAAAAAATCGTCGAGGGCACGCTGGCGGCGTTGCCCCACCGCCCGCTGCGTGATCTTGCCGCAGTGCGCGAGGCCGATGCCGAGGCGCGCCGCGACGCCGCCGCGCGCGTGACGGCCTGCGGTGCGTCTGCGGTTGGCAGCCGGTGATCCGAGTTCGAGGCCCGAACGGGCGCAAAGGGTGGTGATGGACGTTCTCGGCGGTTTCTGGACCTCGGTTCTCGCGTTCCTGGTGGTCCTCACCGTGCTCGTGTTCGTGCATGAGCTTGGCCATTATCTGGTCGCGCGGCGCAACGGCGTGCGGATCGAGGTCTTCTCCATCGGCTTCGGGCCGGAGCTGTTCGGTTTCACCGACCGAACCGGCACGCGCTGGAAGTTCAGCGCCCTGCCGCTCGGTGGCTACGTCAAGATGTTCGGCGACGCCGATCCGGCCAGCACGCCCGGCGCCCATCTGACCGCCATGTCGGCGGAGGAGCGCGCCGTCTCCTTCCACCACAAGCGGCTGGGCCAGCGCGCCGCCGTGGTCGCCGCCGGCCCTATCGCCAACTTCGTCTTCTCCATCGTGGTGCTGGCGGTGCTGTTCGCCACCGCCGGCCAGTCCTTCACGCCTGCCGACGTCGGCGGCGTGCAGCCGGGCAGCGCCGCCGAGCGCGCCGGGCTCCAGCCGGGCGACCTGATCCTGTCGATCGACGGGGCCGGCATCCAGCGCTTCGAGGAAATCCGCCAGATCGTCTCGATCAAGCCGGGCGAGACGCTGCGGATGGAGGTCGAGCGCGAGGGCAGGGTGGTCACGCTCGACGCGACTCCCGACGCCCGCGAGATGACCGACCGACTCGGCAACACCCACCGTGTCGGCCAGCTCGGCATCACCCGCGGCAGCGTCGATATGAAGCGCCACGACCCGTTGACCGCCGTCTGGCAGGCCGGGCGCGAGGTGATGGGGATGATCACCGGCACCTTCACCGCGCTCGGCCAGATGGTCGAGGGCTCGCGCGGGACCGAGGAGCTGGGCGGGCCGCTGCGCATCGCCCAGATGTCGGGTGAGGTGGCGCAGTCGGGCTGGTACCCGCTGGTCTGGTTCATGACCTTCCTGTCGGTCAACCTCGGCCTGATCAATCTCTTCCCGGTGCCGATGCTCGACGGCGGCCATCTGCTGTTCTACGGCATCGAGGCGCTGCGCGGACGCCCCCTCGGAGCGAGAGCGCAAGAATACGGTTTCCGCATTGGATTGGCTTTGGTATTAACGCTCATGGTCTTCGCCACGTGGAACGACCTCGTTCAATTGCGCGTGGTCGATTTCTTCCGGGGACTGGTGTCGTAACGCCAGCCCCTTGCCAGGGAGCGTGATTTGCCGGTGTCGAGCAAAGTTCTGGTGGCGGGCCTGCTGGCCGGCTGCGCCATGACGACGGTGTCTGTCGCCCTCGCCCAGTCAGGGTCCCCGTCAGCGGCGTTCGGGTCGTCGGTCGCCCAGGTCTTTTCCGGCGGAACGGTGCGCGACATCCGTGTCGATGGCATCCAGCGCATCGAGGCCTCCACGGTCCGCTCCTATCTGGCGATTCAGCCGGGCGATTCGTTCGATCCCGACCGCATCGACCAGTCCCTGAAGGCGCTGTTCAACACAGGCCTGTTCGCCGACGTCACGCTGCGGCGCGACGGCGACACGCTGGTGGTGGCGGTGGTCGAGAACCCGATCATCAACCGCATCGCCTTCGAGGGCAACAAGCGGATCGAGAAGGACAATCTGGAGAAGGAAATCCAGCTTCGTCCGCGCGTGGTCTACACCCGCACCCGCGTGCAGAACGACGTCCAGCGCATCCAGGACATCTACCGCCGCCAGGGCCGATTCGCGGCCACGGTCGAGCCGAAGATCATCCAGCTCGACCAGAACCGCGTCGATCTGGTCTTCGAGATCAACGAGGGTGTGCGCACCGGCGTGCGCGGCATCACCTTCGTCGGCAACGAGAAATTCTCCGACGGCTCCCTGCGCGAGGCGATCCAGACCAAGGAGACCGCCTGGTGGCGGTTCCTGACCTCGGACGACAACTACGACCCCGACCGGTTGAACTACGACCGTGACCTGTTGCGCCGCTTCTACCTGAAGGAGGGCTACGCCGATTTCCGCGTGGTCTCCGCGGTGGCCGAGCTGACGCCGGACCGCGAGGCGTTCTTCATCACCTTCACCATCGAGGAAGGCGAGCGCTACAAGTTCGGCAAGATCGACATCAAATCCTCGCTGAAGCAGCTCGACCCGGCGACCCTTGAGACGATCACGACGACCAAGGAAGGGGACTGGTACAACGCGCAGGAGGTGGAGAACACCATCACCAAGCTGACCTCGGCGGTCGGCGACCTGCAATACGCCTTCGTCGATGTCCGGCCGCGCATCTCGCGGAACCGCGAGACCCAGGCGATCGACATCACCTACGAGATCAACGAGGGGCCGCGCGTCTTCGTCGACCGCATCGACATCAACGGCAACGTCCGCACGCTGGACAAGGTGATCCGGCGCGAGATGCTGCTGTCCGAAGGCGACCCGTTCAGCTCTTCCAAGCTGAAGCGGTCCGAGCAGCGCATCAAGGATCTGGGGTATTTCGAGCGGGTGAACGTCACCACCGCCGAAAGCAGCGTTCCCGACCGCACCGTGGTCAACGTCGAGGTGGCCGAACAGTCGACCGGCGAAATCTCCATCGGCGCCGGTTTCTCGACCTCCGACGGTCCCCTGGGCGACTTCTCGATCCGCGAGCGCAACCTGCTGGGCCGCGGCCAGGATCTGCGGCTGGGGGCGACGATTTCCGGCGTCCGCCAGGAATACGACATTTCCTTCACCGAGCCCTATTTCCTCGACCGCGACCTGTCGGCCGGCGTCGACATCTTCCGTGTCCGCCGCAACTACCAGGACGAAAGCTCCTTCAACGAGAAGAACACCGGATTCTCGCTGCGTCTGGGCTTCCCGTTGAGCGAAAACCTGCGCCAGCGCGTTTACTACCAGCTCCAGGACACCCTGATCGAGGAGGTGCCGATCACCGCCTCGAAATACGTGCAGGAGCAGAAGGGCGAGCGTCTGACCTCGCTGATCGGCCAGGAGCTGACCTACGACCGGCGCAACAGCAAGCTGACGCCGACCGAGGGTTACTTCATCCGTCTGACCAACGACATCGCCGGTCTCGGCGGTTCGGTGCGCTTCCTGCGCAACCGTCTGGCCGGTGGCTATTACCTGCCGTTGGACGGTGAGAACTGGGTGCTGAGCACCACCGGCGAGCTGGGCTACATCCTCGGCATGGGCCAGAAGGTGGCCTTGGCCGATCGCTTCTTCATCGGCGGCGACACGCTGCGCGGTTTCAACACCGCCGGCATCGGTCCGCGCGACATCACGACCGGCGATTCGCTGGGCGGCACGCGCTACGCCCGCGCCTCGGTCGAGATGAGCTTCCCCTTCGGCCTGCCAGAGGAGTTCGGACTGCTCGGCCACGCCTTCACCGACGTCGGCTCGCTGGGCAAGGTCGACATCAGCGATCCGAACGTCGTCGACAAGGAATCGATCCGCGTGTCGGTCGGCACCGGCGTGTCGTGGAAGTCGCCGTTCGGCCCGATCCGTCTCGACGTGGCGCTTCCTCTGCGCAAGGAAAGCTACGACAAGAAAGAGCTCATCCGTTTCAGCTTCGGAACCAGGTTCTAAGATGCAATCCAGCACGCTCAAGGCGACGCTTCGCGCCGCCGCCCTGTCGGTCGCCGTGACCGCCGGTCTGTCCTACGCTCCGGCGGTCCTGGCCCAGGCGGCTCCCAAGGCCGAGCCGCCCAAGGCGGCCGCCCCCGCTCCTGCCGCGGCGGCCCCCGCCGCCGCTCCGGCGACGGGCGAGCTGAAGGCGCCGGTGATCGCGGTGATCGACGTCCAGAAGATCATGCAGGAATCCAACGCCTCGAAGGGCATCTCCAAGTCCTTCGAGACGCTGCGCGAGACCTACCAGAAGGAAATCTCGGCGCTCGAGGACAAACTGCGCAAGGGCGAGGACGAACTGCGCAAGCAGCAGACCGTTCTGGCGCCGGAAGCGCTCGCCAACAAGCGGCGTGACTTCGAGAAGCAGGTCGCCGAGGTGCAGAAGACCGTCCAGACCCGCAAGCGGGTGCTGGAGACCTCGCTGAACGAGGCGATGGCGGTGGTCCACAAGACGATGGTCGAGATCGTCGCCGACATCTCGCGCGAGCGTGGCGCCAATCTGGTGCTGGCGCGCCAGCAGTTCGTTCTGGTCGACACCCAGCTCGACGTCACCGACACCGTTCTGGAGCGGGTGAACAAGAAGCTTCCGCAGGTCGCTCTCAACGTTCCCAAGCAGTAAGGGCGTCCGGAAAAAAGGGCCGCCACCGCCCGTCCGGGCGATGGCGGCCCTTTTCGTTGCCGGGGGACGCCGGCTGAGCGATTGCAGTCGCCGCCGAAATCGGGCAAGAAGGCGGCGAACAGGTCAGACGCCGCGGCGACGCGGCGCCCCGTTCCCGGTTTTGGGAACGCGGAAACTTTCGGCGGTTTTGGAAAGGCGGGCGGCCGGACGATGGATGTAACGGCAGACAACAACGCGCAAAGCAACACGCTTCCCGATCTCGACGTGAACCGGATCATGCAGATGATCCCGCACCGCTATCCGATCCTGATGATCGAGCGGGTGGTCGACATCGTGCTGGGCGAGAGTGCCACCGGCATCAAGAACGTCTCGATCAACGAGCCCTTCTTCCAGGGGCATTTCCCCTCGCGTCCGGTCATGCCCGGCGTGCTGATCATCGAGGCGATGGCCCAGACCTCGGCCGTCCTGGTCGTCGGCACGCTCGGGGCCGAAGCCGAGGGCAAGCTGGTCTATTTCATGACGGTGGACGAGGCGCGCTTCCGCCGCCCGGTGACGCCGGGTGACACCATCCACATCCATGTCACCAAGCAGCGCAAGCGCGCCAACGTCTGGAAGTTTCAGGGCGAGGCCAAGGTCAACGGCGTCCTCGTCGCCGAAGCCGTCTATTCCGCCATGATCCTGGACGAGAAATGACCGTCACCATCCACCCGTCCGCCATCGTCGATCCCGCCGCCTCGCTGGGCGAGGGCGTCTCGATCGGCCCCTTCTGCGTCGTCGGTCCCCAGGTCGAACTGGGCGATGGCGTGCGGTTGGTGTCCCATGTCGCGGTGGAGGGGCGGACGCGCATCGGCGCCGGCACGGAGATCTACCCGTTTGCCTCCATCGGCCATCGGCCGCAGGACCTGAAGTTCCATGGCGAGCCGTCGGAGCTGGTCATCGGCGCGCGGAACCAGATCCGTGAGCATGTGACGATGAATCCGGGGACCGAGGGCGGCGGCATGATCACCCGCGTCGGCGACGACGGGCTGTTCATGATGGGTTCGCATGTGGCGCACGACTGCATCGTCGGCAACCATGTGATCCTGGCGAACAACGCGACGCTGGGCGGCCATGTGACGCTGGGCGATTACGTCATCATCGGCGGTCTGTCGGCGGTGCGTCAGTTCGTCCGCATCGGTGCCCACGCCATGATCGGTGGCATGTCGGGCGTCGAGAACGACGTGATCCCCTTCGGCCTCGTCATGGGCGACCGGGCACGCTTGGCCGGGCTCAATCTGGTCGGGCTGGAGCGGCGCGGCTTCAAGAAGGACGACATCCACGCGTTGCGGGCCGCCTACCGCATGCTGTTCGGTCCGGAGGGCACCTTCGCCGAGCGTGTGGAGGGGGTCGGCCGCGATTTCGGCGAGCGCGCCCTGATCACCGACGTGCTCGACTTCATCCGCGCCAAAGAGGCCCGCTCGCTCTGCCAGCCGCGTGAAGGCTGAGGCGGCGGAGCCCCGCCCCGTGACCGCCGTTCCGCAGAAGCTCGCCATCCTCGCCGGCGGCGGCACGCTGCCGGCGCGCATCGCGGCGGCGGCGCTGGGGCAGGGGCGGCCGGTCTTCCTGGTCGCCTTCGAGGGGCACACCGATCCCGACACCGTGGCCGGGCTCCCGCATCTGTGGAGCCGTTTTGGGGCTGCCGGGACCATCATCCGCCGTCTGCACGACGAGGGCGTCGGCGACGTGGTGTTCGCCGGGCCGGTCAAGCGTCCCTCCTTCACCGAACTGCTGCCCGACTGGCGGACCACGCGCTTCCTGGCGCGGGTCGGCGCGCGGGCGCTCGGTGACGACGGGCTGCTGCGCGCCGTGGTGCGCGAACTGGAGGAGGACGGGTTCCGTGTCGTCGGGTTGCATGATTTGCTGAAGGATTTGCTGACCACCCCCGGCCCCGTCGGATCGTTGGTTCCGGATGCGGAGGCCCTGCGCGACATTGCCCGCGCGGCCGAGGTGGCGCGGGCGATGGGCAATCTCGACGTCGGGCAGGGCGCGGTGGTCCAGCAGGGCATCGTGCTGGCGGTCGAGGCCATCGAGGGCACCGACGCCATGCTGGCGCGTTGCGCCGGGCTGGCGCGGCCGGGGCCAGGCGGGGTTCTGGTCAAGCTCGCCAAGCCGCGCCAGGACCGCCGCATCGACCTGCCGACCATGGGCGTGACGACGGTGGAGAACGCGGCGGCGGCCGGTCTGCGCGGCATCGCGGTCGAGGCGGGCGGCAGCCTGCTGGTTGATCGCGCGGCGGTGGCGCGGACGGCCGATCGGCTCGGCCTGTTCGTCGTCGGCATCGACGCGCCGGGCGCTTCCACCGGGCCGGCGCCATGAGCGTGCCGACCCTCTTCCTGATCGCCGGAGAGCCGTCGGGCGATGCGCTCGGCGCCCGGCTGATGGCCTCGGCCAAGCGGCTGACCGGCGGGCGTGTGCGGTTTGCCGGCATCGGCGGCGAGCGGATGATCGCCGAAGGGCTCGAAAGCCTGTTTCCCATGGCGGAACTGACGCTGTTCGGCATCTTCGAGCTGTTGCCGCATCTTCCCAATCTGATCCGCCGCATCGACCAGACGGTGGAGACGATCCTGCGCGACCGCCCCGCCGTGGTGGTCGGCATCGATTCGCCCGGCTTCACGGTGCGGGTGTCGAAAAAGGTCCGGGCGGCGGCGCCTGGCATTCCGCTGGTCCATTACGTCGCGCCGACGGTCTGGGCCTGGAAACCCAAGCGCGCCGCCAAATACGCGGCGATCTACGACCACCTCCTGGCCGTCCTACCCTTTGAGCCGCCCTATTTCGAGCGCGAGGGGCTGGCCTGCACCTTCGTCGGCCATTCGGTGGTCGAGAGCGGGGCGGGGGCCGGCGATGCCGGCCGCTTCCGGGGGCGGCATGGTCTGGCCCCCACCGATCGGCTGGTCGCCATCCTGCCGGGCAGCCGCAAGGGCGAGGTGAGCCGCCTGCTTCCCGATTTCCGCGCGACGCTGGAACGGTTGCGGCCGACCCATCCCGGTCTGGTCGCCGTCGTGCCGACGGTGGCGACGGTGCGCGACCGCGTCATCGCGGCGGTCGCCGACTGGCCCGTGCGCACCATCGTGATCGAGGGCGACTCCGCCAAATACGACGCCTTCGCAGCGGCGGAGGCGGCGCTCGCCGCGTCGGGAACCGTGGCGTTGGAACTGGCGCTCGCCCGGTTGCCGGCGGTGATCGCCTACCGGCTGAACCCGGTGACGGTGGCGCTCTATCGACGACTGATCCGCGTGAAGTATGTCAATCTCGTCAACCTGATGCTCGACCGCATGCTGGTGCCCGAACTGCTCCAGCAGGATTGCCGGCCTGACCGGCTGGCCGGGGAACTGGCGCGGCTGCTCGACGACCCGCAGGCCCGGCAAACGCAGATCGACGGCGTGGCCGAGGTCGCCCGGTGGCTGGGGCAGGGCGACCGCCCGCCCAGCGAGCGCGCCGCCCGCGCCATCCTCGACGTCATCGCCCGACACCACCCCAACCCCGAAGCGGGAGAGGCAAGACCATGAGCGATTTCCGACTGCTGCACACGATGCTGCGCGTTCTGGATTTGGACAAGTCGATCGATTTCTATACGCGGCTGCTCGGCATGAAGCTGCTGCGCCGCAACGATTACGAGGGCGGCCGCTTCACCCTGGCCTTCGTCGGCTACGGCGACGAATCCGACACCGCGGTGCTGGAGCTGACCCATAATTGGGACCAGGCGGAGCCCTACGAGATCGGCACCGGCTATGGCCACATCGCGCTTGGCGTGCCGGATATTTACGCCACCTGCGACAAGCTGGCGGCGGAAGGCGTCAAGATCCCGCGCGCGCCCGGCCCGATGAAGCATGGCAGCACTGTGATCGCCTTCATCGAGGATCCGGACGGCTACAAGGTCGAGTTGATCGAGAAGAAGTAAGAGTTCCTGGACGGCTGGCGGCTTGAACGCCGCCGGCCGCCGGGACGCGGTGCTGCCCGTCGTCCGCGCGCAACCCTATGGCGCAGCTTTTGCTTGAACCTCCCCAGGCAAACCGTGTGTCCTTGGGGGAGGCTCAAACATGTCGTCCGGTCAACTCACCGTCCAGTCGGGCTCAGGCCCATATTCGATCGCCAACGCCAAGCGCATCGACGTTTCGGGGCTGAAGGCCGTCAAGCTGACCGAAGCTCCGCAGGAACATTTTCAAAGACTCATCGACTCCCAGGAAATGATGCTGCGGCATCGCTACACCGAGCCTGCGGACCTTTCCGACCATCCGGCCTACAAGGACTACGCCCGGGTCATGGTCGGTGGGAAGGAACTCGCGCGGGTCGACAACAACGGCTTCCTGATCACCTCCAACAGCGTCGGCGCCCAGGTCGAAGGGCGCATTCCCGACATCGGGCCAAACGGGAAATCCGGCCCGCTGCTGGCGCAGGCGCGGGCGGAGGCGGTGGCCAAGCTGCTTGGCGGCAAGGTGGTGGCGTCCGAGACCGCGATAAGCCAGCAGCGTTACGACTCGCTGCCCAAGCCCAAACCGATCTTTGACGAAACGGCGATGATGCAGGATCCCCTGTATGGGCAAATCCAGGAAACCAAGCGGGCGCGCCTGCTGTTCCTGGCGCAGCAGATGGCGTGATCTTGCCGGCCGGACAATTTTGCCGGGAAAAATGGTTCCGGCGCTGTTGCAGCCGGTCTCAAACGGAACGGCGGAACCGCGCCCGGTATGTCGCCGGGCTGATGCCCAGCCGCTGGCGGAAATGGTGGCGCAGCGTGGCGGCGGAGCCGAAGCCGGCCCGTGTCGCCACCTCCTCCACCGCCGTCTCTCCGCTTTCCAGCAGGGCGCGGGCACGGGCGAGCCGTTCGGCCAGAAGCCATTCCCCTGGCGTCCGGCCGGTCAGCGCGTTGAAGCGGCGCAGGAAGGTGCGCAGGCTCATGCCGGCCCGCTCGGCCATGGAGGCCAGCGTGTGCTCCTCCTCCAGCCTTTCACGGAGATGATCGAGCAGAGGGCCGAGCCGGGCGCCCTCCCGCGCCGTGGGAACCGGCGTTTCGATGAACTGCGCCTGGCCACCCTCGCGGTGCGGCTGGACCACCAGCCGGCGCGCGACGCTGTTTGCGGCCTCCGGGCCGAAATCGCGCCGCACCAGATGCAGGCACAGATCGATCCCGGCAGCGCTGCCGGCGGAGGTCAGGATGTTCCCTTCATCCACATAGAGCACGTCGGGCGCCACACGGATCGCCGGATAGAGATCGCCGAGCGTTTCGGCGTAGCGCCAGTGGGTCGTTGCCCGCCGGCCGTTCAGCAGGCCGGCGGCGGCGAGCACGAAGGCGCCGGAGCAGATCGACAGGATGCGGGCACCCCGTGCATGGGCCCGCCGCAACGCCTCCGTCAGGATGGCTGGAACCGGCTCGCGGGCTCCGCGCCAGCCGGGAATGACGATGGTGCCGGCCGCCTCCAGCAATTCCAGCCCGCCGTCGGCCAGCAAGCGGACGCCGCCCATCGCCCGCAGCGGACCGGGGTCGAGCGCCGCGACGGCGAAGCGGTACCAGTCCGGCCCGAGTTCCGGGCGCGGCAGGCCGAACACTTCGACGGCGACGCCGAACTCGAAGGTGCAGAGGCCGTCATAGGCGAGGGCGACGACGAGGTGCGGAGTGTTTGGCATGATCCGCACGGTAACTGGCATCCGCGCCACTTTCCAGCCTGTGCCGGCTGCGGCACCGTCGGGGTCGGTCATATCCCCGAACGGAGCCTGTTCCATGCCCAGTCTGGTCGCCGAGATCGCCGCCGCTCCCTCCACCCTGGCCGAGGAGCATTTCGCTCGCCGCCTGTCGCTGGAGACGGATTGCTGGGACGTCCATGAGGCGCTGAAGGGCGGTCCCGCCGACTTCGTCCTGCTCGACGTGCGCGGTCCGGCGGCCTTCGCGCGTGGCCATGTTCCCGGAGCGTTCAATCTGCCGCATGGCAAGATGACGGCGCGGAGGATGGAGGAGTGGGCGGCGGAGACGCTGTTCGTCGTCTATTGCGCCGGGCCGCACTGCAATGGAGCGGATCGGGCGGCGCTGCGGCTGGCCCGTCTCGGGCGGCCGGTCAAGCTGATGATCGGCGGCATGACCGGGTGGGCCGACGAGGGCTTCGCCATCGCGGCAGGGCAGGACACGGAGTGACGGTGCTCAGATCAGCACGACGCCGGCGACCAGCGCCAGGATCAGCAGATACACCACCAGCCGGCGCAGGCGCCAGCCGAGCGGCGCCTTGTTGTCGTTGGCCGGCGGGTGCAGACGCACCCGCCGGGCCGGCACGATGAACGCAGCCGGGTCCTGGGCGGCCCCGTTGGAGCCGCCCATTCCGATGTGAGCTGTGGGCCGGTTAGCCACGCTCGTTCAGCGGCACGAACGGCCGCTTGGTCTCGCCGGTGAAGAGCTGGCGCGGACGGCCGATCTTCTGCACCGGATCCTCGATCATCTCCTTCCACTGGCTGATCCAGCCGACGGTGCGGGCCAGCGCGAACAGCACGGTGAACATGCTGGTCGGGAAGCCCATCGCCTTCAGGATGATGCCCGAGTAGAAGTCGACGTTCGGATACAGCTTCTTCTCGATGAAGTACGGGTCGGAGAGGGCGATCTTCTCCAGCTCCATCGCGATGTCGAGCAGCGGCTCGTTCTTGATGCCGAGCTCGGCGAGCACCTCGTGGCAGGTCTCGCGCATGACCTGGGCGCGCGGGTCGTAGTTCTTGTAGACCCGGTGGCCGAAGCCCATCAGGCGGAAGTTGTCGTTCTTGTCCTTGGCGCGGCGGACGATCTCCGGAATGCGATCGACCGAGCCGATCTCCTCCAGCATCTTCAGCACGGCCTCGTTGGCGCCGCCATGGGCGGGACCCCACAGCGAGGCGATGCCGGCGGCGATGCAGGCGAACGGGTTGGCACCCGACGAGCCGGCCAGACGGACGGTCGAGGTCGAGGCGTTCTGCTCGTGGTCGGCGTGCAGGATGAAGATCTTGTCCATCGCCTTGGACAGGATCGGGTTGACCTTGTACGGCTCGCAGGGCGTGCCGAAGGTCATGTAGAGGAAATTCTCCGCGTAGGTCAGGTCGTTGCGCGGATACATGAAGGGCTGGCCGACCGAATACTTGTAGGCCATCGCGGCGATGGTCGGCATCTTGGCGATCAGCCGGTGCGCGGCGATCTTGCGCTCCACCGGATCCTCGATGTCGGTCGAGTCGTGGTAGAAGGCCGACAGGGCGCCGACGACGCCGCACATGATCGCCATCGGGTGCGCGTCGCGGCGGAAGCCGCTGTAGAACTTCGTCAGCTGCTCATGAACCATCGAGTGGCGGCGCAGGATGATGTCGAACTCGGCGCTCTCGGCGGCCGTCGGCAGATGGCCGTTCAGCAGCAGGAAGCAGACCTCTGGGAAGGTCGAGTTCTTGGCCAGCTCGTCGATGGCGTAGCCGCGGTGCAGCAGGACACCCTCGTCGCCGTCGATGTAGGTGATCGCCGACTCGCAGGAGCCGGTGGACGTGAAGCCCGGATCGTAGGTGAAGTAGCCGGTGGCGGCATAGAGCTTGCGGATGTCGATCACGCTCGGCCCCACGCTGCCATGCAGCACCGGCATCGTGACCTGTTTGCCCGTTTTGTTGTCGATGAGGGTGACGGTGTCGTTGCCGTCCTCAGTCTGGGTCATCTCGGCACGTCCTTATCGTTGAGGTCTGGGCTTGGTGCCCTTTTTTGCGTCGGCGCAGCATAGTTCTATGACAGGCCGATGGCAACGCACGGAACCGACTTTATGCTGCACCCGCTGCGTCGCGGATGCGAGACAAAGTCTCCTCCCGGCCGAGAAGTTCGGCAACCTCGAAGATCGGGGGCGACACGGTCGAGCCGGTCAGCGCCGCCCGCAGCGGTTGCGCCACCTTGCCCAATTTTTCGCCACTCGCTTCGGCGAAGGCACGGACACGGGTCTCCAGCGCCGCCGCGGTGAAGTCCGTTTCCCCGGCGAACTGGTCGGCCAGTTCCTTCAACAGCCCGCGGCCTTTTTCGTCCAGCAGGGCCGACGCCTTTTCATCATAGGCGAGCGGCCGGGCGGCGACGTAGAAGCGGGCGCTCTGGGCGAGGTCGACCACCGTGCGGGCGCGCTGCTTCAACCCGTTCATCGCGCGGGTCAGCAGGGCGCGGTCGGAGTCGGAGAGCGCGCGGCCGAGGTCGGCCTCCAGCCGCGGCACGACCAGCCCGACCAGCCGGGCATCGTCGGCCTGGCGCATGTAATGGGCGTTGAGGTTGTCGAGCTTGGCGAAGTCGAAGCGCGATGGGGAGCGGCCGATGCTCTCCAGGTCGAACCACTCGATGGCCTGCTCGGTCGAGATGATCTCCTCGTCGCCGTGCGACCAGCCGAGCCGCATCAGGTAATTGCGCACCGCCTCCGGCAGATAGCCGAGGTCGCGGTAAGCGTCGACGCCGAGCGCGCCGTGGCGCTTGGACAGCTTGGCCCCGTCGGCGCCATGGATCAGCGGGATGTGGCCGAACTGCGGCAGGTCCCAGCCCATGGCGTTGAAGATCTGGATCTGGCGGAAGGTGTTGGTCAGGTGGTCGTCGCCGCGCACGACGTGGGTCACGCCCATGTCGTGGTCGTCCACCACCACGGCCAACAGATAAGTCGGGGTGCCGTCGGCGCGCAGCAGGATCAGGTCGTCGAGCTGGGCGTTCTGCACCGTCACCTCGCCCTGGACGAGGTCCTTGAGGACGGTCTGCCCCTCCTGCGGAGCCTTCAGGCGGATGACGGGGGCGACTCCGGCCGGGGCGTCGGACTCGGGGCGGTCGCGCCAGCGGCCGTCGTAGCGCATCGGCTGGCCGGCGGCCTTCTGGGCGGCGCGCATCTGCTCCAGCTCCTCCGGGCTGCAATAGCAGCGGTAGGCCTTGCCGGCGGCGAGCATCTGGTGGGCGACCTCGGCGTGGCGGTCCTTGCGCTCGAACTGGCTGACCGCCTCGCCGTCCCAATCCAGGCCCAGCCACGTCAACCCATCGAGGATCGCGTCCACGGCGGCCTGGGTGGAGCGTTGCCGGTCGGTGTCTTCGATCCGCAGCAGGAACTTGCCGCCCATCCGCTTGGCGTACAGCCAGTTGAACAGGGCGGTGCGGCCACCGCCGATGTGGAGAAAGCCGGTGGGCGACGGGGCGAAACGGGTGACGACGGTCATCGGTGTCTCAATTCCGGGTTCTGCGCTGCTACACTGCAACGGAGTGTGTTCCATCGTTTACCACAGGGACCCGGTTCAGGGGCAATGCCATGCGCGCATGGGCGGCAAAGGAGGCGGTGCGGCAGCGATCGTCGGAGGGGCGGCGCGCGTGACCGACCGTTCCGCCGACGGGGGGGCCGGGGATGAGCTGGACGAGGCGTGGGAAACGCCCCCGGCGAAATCCCCGCCACGGCTGCTCGGTCCGCTGTTCCGGGCCTGGAACTGGCTGGTCAGGCAACTGGCAGCGGAGCGTGAACGCTGGGTGCTGTGGATCCCCGTGGGCTTCGGGTTCGGCGCGGTGCTGTATTTCGCCTTGCGGAGCGAACCGCCCGCATGGGCCGGTCTTGTGGCGGTCGGTGGCGCGATTCTGGGGTTTGCGCTGTTGCGCCGCTGGCTGCCCGGTCTGGCCGTCGCGCTGGGATTGCTGGTGGTGGCCGCCGGATTCCTGACGGCGCAGGGTCACGCCTGGCGGGTGGCGAGCCCGATCCTGGCGCGCGAAATTCCGTCGGCGGTCGTCACCGGCCGGGTGATGGCGGTGGAGCGGCGGCCGGGCGCCTTGCGAATCACCCTGCGCGATCCGACGGTGAGCCGGCTGAAACCCGAGGAGACGCCCGCCGCCTTGCGGATCCGCCTGTCGGATCGCTATCCGCCGCCACCGCCCGGCGCCCTGGTCCGGCTTCGCGCCACCCTGTCGCCGCCGGCTCCGCCCGCCGAGCCGGGAGCCTTCGATTTCCAGCGGCGGGCCTATTTCATGGGGCTGGGCGCCGCCGGATTCTCGGTCGGGGCGGCGGAGGTGATCGAGGCGCCGCCGCTCACCGGCTGGGCCGCCGTGACGGTGGCCTTCGAGCGCGCGCGCGGCCATATCGCCGAGCGGGTGGCGGCGACCATCTCCGACCCGGTGGAAGCCAGCGTCACCGCCGCGCTGCTGAACGGCGAGCAGTTCGCCATTCCCGACGCGACGATGGACGCCTTCCGCAACAGCGGGCTGGCGCATCTGCTGTCGATCTCCGGCCTGCATGTGGGGATCGCGGCGGGCATCCTGTTCTATGTGGTGCGGGCACTGCTGGCGGCCATCCCCTTCATCGCGCTGCGCTGGCCGATCAAGAAGATCGCGGCGCTGTGCGGAATCCTGTCGGCGCTCGCCTACACACTGCTGGTGGGCGCGCCGCTGCCAACGGTGCGCTCGGTGCTGATGACCGGCCTCGTCATGGGCGCGGTCTTGCTGGACCGCGACCCGCTCAGCATGCGGCTGGTCGCCTTCGCCGGCATCGTCACGGCGGCGATGGACCCGGAAGGCATGCTGGGCCCGAGCTTCCAGATGTCCTTTGCGGCGGTGGTGGCGCTGATCGCCGCCTTCGAGGGCGGTGGACCGCTGGCGCGCTGGGGGCGCGACGCCGGCTGGTTCGGACGGTCCGCGCTCTATGTCGGCGGGATCGTGCTGACCAGCGTCATCGCGACGCTGGCGACGCTGCCCTTCTCCCTGTTCCATTTCCAGCAGATCGCCTTCTACGGCGTGCTGTCCAACATGATCGCCATTCCCGTCACCTCCTTCTGGGTGATGCCGTGGAGCCTGATCGCCTACGCGCTGTTCCCCTTCGGGCTGGAGGCTCCGGCGGTGATCGCGATGAATTGGGGCGACCGGGTGGTGATCTGGACCGCCGAGTTCTTCGGCGGGCTGCCCTGGGCGTCGCTGACCGTCCCGGCGATGCCGGCCGGCGGCTTCGCGGCGGTGATCCTCGGCGGCCTCTGGCTGTGCGTGTGGACCCGCCGCTGGCGCTGGTGGGGGCTGGCCGCCGTGGCCGCCGGCCTCGCGACCCCGGCGCTGGTCGAGCGGCCGGATGTCCTCGTGTCCGGCGATGGCAGGATCGCCGCCGTTCGTGCCGCCTCCGGCCGTCTCAGCCTGTCGGTGAAAAGCGAGGGGCGCACCGCCGAAACCTGGTTGCAGCGGGACGGCGTTCCCGAGCCGGACGAGCCCTGGCCACGCACCGGAGCCGGCGCCGGGGGAGAATTGACCTGCGACGCGCTGGGCTGCCTCTACCGGAGGGGTGGCCGGACCGTGGCTCTGCTGCGTCTGCCGGACGCGCTGGATGAGGATTGCGGCGGTGCGGACGTCGTTGTCGCCGCCTTTCCGGCCCGGGCCTGCCGGGCGCCGCTGGTCATCGACCGCTGGCGTCTGCGCCGCGATGGCGCGCACGCGCTGTATCTGGAGGCAGGAGGCATCCGGATCGAAAGCGTGCGCGACCAGCGGGGCGACCGCCCCTGGACAGGGCGGCGGTAACGCCGGCTCCGGATCCATCATGCCCGTGCTTGACGCGGGCATCCACGGGCAAGCTTCAAGTTTCCACGTGGATGACCGGAACAAGCCCGGTCATGACGGAAGAGGCGGGGAGGAAAGGAGGCGTTTCCTCGCGGACCGTCAGTACTTGCGGACCAGCCCGACCAGCTTGCCCTGGACACGGACGCGGTCGGCGCCGAAGATCCGGGTTTCGTAGGAGGCGTTGGCTGGCTCCAGCGCGACCGTGTTGCCCTTGCGGCGCAGCCGCTTCAGCGTCACCTCGCCCTCATCGACCAGGGCGACGACGATGGCGCCGTTGTCGGCCGAATCGCAGCGCTGGATGATGACGGTATCGTGGTCGAGGATTCCCGCCTCGATCATCGAATCGCCGGCCACCTCAAGGGCGTAGTGATCGCCGGCGGTCAGCATCGTCGCCGGGATGTCGATGAAGGAGGATCCGTCGCGCAACGCCTCGATCGGCGTACCGGCGGCGATCCGGCCATAAAGCGGCAACTGCACCGTCTCGACCACCGGGGACCGGCTCACCTCGCGGCCGGTCAGGGCGAAGTCGCCCTTGATGACGTTCGGCTGGAACTTCGAGCGGGCCGAGGCGGAGGACGACCGGCCACGGGACGCCTCCAGCCCTTCCGGCAGGCGCAGGACCTCCAGCGCGCGGGCGCGGTGGGGCAGGCGGCGGATGAAGCCGCGCTCCTCCAGCCCGGTGATCAGACGGTGGATGCCCGACTTGGATTTCAGCCCGAGCGCGTCCTTCATCTCGTCGAACGAAGGGGAAACACCGCCCTGGCCGAGCCGCTCGTTGATGAAAAGCAGCAATTCGTGCTGCTTGCGCGTGAGCATTTGTGCCTCCCGGCGGTCGCCACACTGGACATGGAACAAAAGTAAAACGTTACCCCATGTTCTAGTTTGGTTCCCGCAGAACGTCAAGGTCTCTCGACGCGGCCTCACCGAAGGTTGGATCGATTTCCGCTCCAGTCCCCGCTAAGGATTCAGCGCGCCGCCGGACAGGGAAAGGATCTCCACCATCTCGCCGGGACTGGCCGGCGGCGCGTGGGCGGCGCGGCGGATCAGGCAGTCGGCCTGTGCGTAGAGCGAGGTGATCGCGCTGTCCTGGCGCGCGAAGGGCGTAACGGTCAGGCCGCCGTCGGCCCCGGTCGCCAGCGTGGCGCGCAGGTAATCCTCCCGCCGGTCGTTGGCCTTCAGCGCCACCGCCAGCCGGGCGCGGACCGGCCCGGCATCCTCGTCCGGCGACAGCCCTTGCAGCAGCCGCAGGACCGGCCGGAGGAACAGGAGGGCGGTAACGCCGGTGGACACCGGGTTTCCGGGAAGCCCCAGCAGCGGAACGCTTCCCGCCCGTCCGAACATCACCGCCTTGCCGGGCCGCATGGCGATGGCGTGGACGTCGAGCGACACACCCTTGTCGGCCAGCACGTCGCGAACGAGGTCGTAATCGCCCTGGGCCGCGCCGCCGGTGGTCACCAGCAGGTCGCAGCCGGTCGCGCCGGCGGCCATGGCGGCGACGCTCTCGGCGGTGTCGCGGGCGATGCCGAGATTGTGGGCGACGCCGCCCTGGGTCGTCACCAGGGCGCAGAGGCCGAGCGCGTTGGTGCTGACGATCTGGCTCGGCCCCAGCGGATCGCCGGGCAGGGCGATCTCGTCGCCGGTGGCGAGAACGGCGACGCGCGGGCGGCGGTGGACGGCGAGCCACGGCACATTGGCGCCGGCCGCCAGCGCGACGTCGCGCGCGGTCAGCCGTCGGCTCTTGGGCAGCAGTTCCTGTCCGGCGGCGAAGTCGAAGCCGGCGTGGCGCACGAAGCGGCCGGCGACGACGGCACGGCCGATGCGGACCGTGCGGGCGTCGGCCGTGCAATCCTCCTGCATCACCACGGCGTCGGCGCCGGCGGGCAGGGGCGCGCCGGTGAAGATGCGCACCGCTTCGCCCGGCCCCACCCGGCCGGAGAAGGCGTGGCCGGCGGCGGATTCGCCGATGCGGCGCAGCGTGACCGGGTGGTCGGCGCGGGCCTCGGCGACGTCGGCGGCGCGCACCGCCCAGCCGTCCATGGCGGCGGCGTCGAAGGGCGGCTGGGTCAGCCGGGCGACGACCGGCTCGGCCAGCACGCGGCCGAGCGCATCGGGCAAGGCGACCGTCTCGGCCGGCAGTGCCGTGAAGGCGGCGAGGATGCGGGCGCGCGCCTCAGCGACCGGGATCATCGGCGGATTCCGCTGGCAGCGCGCCGGATGTCCAATCGCCGCTCTTGCCGCCGGCCTTGCGCAGCAGGCGGACGGCGGTGATGGTCATGCCGCGGTCCACTGCCTTGCACATGTCATAGACGGTCAGCGCCGCGACCGAGACGGCGGTCAGCGCCTCCATCTCCACGCCCGTGCGGCCCTTCAGCTTGCAGGTCGCGGCGATGTCGATGGCGTTGCGGTCGGGGTCGCAGGTCAGCTCCACCTTGACCGAGGTCAGCATCAGCGGGTGGCACAGCGGGATCAGGTCGGGAGTGCGCTTGGCCCCCATGATGCCGGCCAGCCGGGCCACCGACAGCACGTCGCCTTTCTTGACGCCGCCCTCCATGATCAGCCGCAGCGTTTCCGGCCGCATCAGCACCGATCCGGCGGCGGTCGCCGTGCGCTCGGTCTCCGCCTTGTCGGAGACGTCGACCATCACCGCGCGCCCTTCCGCGTCGAAATGGGTGAAGCCGGTCATAGGGCCTTTTCCATGAAGATGCTGAGGGGGATGTCCGGATAATCGGCGTAGGGGCCGCGTTCCGTGAAGCCGGTTTTGTGGTAGAGCATCAGCGCCTCCGCCTGATGGATGCCGGTTTCCAGCCGCAGGGAGTTCAGCCCCTCGACCCTGGCCTGCTCCGCCAACCGGTCGAGCAGCCGTGCGCCGATGCGGCCGCCGCGCACGGCGGGCGCCACATACATGCGCTTGACCTCGCCATAGCCCTCGGGATCGACGCGCAGGGCGGCGCAGCCGACCGGATGCTCACCCTTGCGCGCCACGAGGAAGCGAACGTCGGCCGCCGCCAGCGATTCGACATCGAGCAGGTGGCAGGAGTCCTCCGGGTAGAGGTCCGTCAGGTAGGAGTCGAGGGCGGCGACCAGGGCGGTCACCGCCTCCTGGCGCGGATCCTCGGCGGCGATGGCGACGTCCGGCATGGGATCAGCCTCTGGCCAGCAGGGCGCGGGTCGCGGCGGCGACGTCCTCCTGCCGCATCAGCGATTCGCCGACCAGGAAGCAGCGCGCGCCCACCGCCGCCATCCGCGACAGGTCGGCCGGGCTGTAGAGCCCGCTTTCCGCCACCAGCATGCGGTCGGCCGGCACGTTGCGCGCCAGTTCCTCCGTCGTCGCGATGTCGACGGCGAGCGTCTTGAGGTTGCGGTTGTTGACGCCGAGCAGGGGCGTCCTCAGCAGCAGAGCGCGGTCCAGCTCGGCGCGGTCGTGCACCTCGACCAGCACGTCGAGCCCCTGGGCGATGGCGGCGTCCTCGATCTCGCCGGCCTGGGTGTCGGACAGCGAGGCCATGATGATCAGGATGCAGTCGGCGCCGAGCGCGCGCGCCTCGACGATCTGGTAGGGATCGACCATGAAGTCCTTGCGCAGCACCGGCAGATCGACGGCGGCGCGGGCGGCGACCAGATACTCGTCCTTGCCCTGGAAATAGGGTTCGTCGGTCAGCACCGACAGGCAGGTCGCCCCGCCCTCGCGGTAGGCGCGGGCGAGCGTCGGCGGGTCGAAGTCGGCGCGGATCAGGCCCTTCGACGGGCTGGCCTTCTTGATCTCGGCGATCAGGCCGTAGCGGCCGGCCTCGACGGCGCCGCGCAGGGCGGCGACGAAGCCGCGCGCCGGGTCGGCGGCGCGGGCCGCCGCCTCCACCTCCGCCAGCGGGCGGGCGGCTTTGCGCGCGGCGACCAGCGCGCGCTTGTCGGCGTTGATGCGGGTCAGGACGTCGCTCATGCGGGCACCGTCTCGTTGGTGATGGCGACGAGGCGGTTCAGCCGCTCGCGGGCGGCCCCGCCGTCGATGGCGTCGGCGGCGAGCGCTACGCCGTCCTTCAGCGTGGCCGCCCTGCCGGCCACCAGCAAGGCGGCGGCGGCGTTGATCAGCACGATGTCGCGGTAGGGGCCGCGCACGCCGTCGAACAGGGCATGGATCGCCGCCGCGTTGACCTGGGCGTCGCCACCGCGCAAATCGTCGATGGCGGCGCGCGGCAGGCCGGCGTCCTCGGGCGTCACCTCGAACACGGTGACGGCGCCGTCCTTCAACTGGGCGACGGTGGTCGGGCCGGTGGTGGTGATCTCGTCGAGCCCGTCGGAGCCGTGGACGATCCAGGCCGCCTCCGAGCCCAGGCGCTTGAGCACCTGGGCCAGCGGCTCCACCCACTGCCGGGCGTAGACGCCGAGGAGCTGGCGCCTGGCCGTCGCCGGGTTGGAGAGCGGCCCCATCAGGTTGAAGATGGTGCGGGTGCCCAGCTCGACCCGTGTCGGGCCGACGTTGCGCATGGCAAGGTGGTGGCGCGGCGCCATCAGGAAGCCGATGCCGGCGTCCCACAGGGCCTTGCGGACCAGACCGAGATCGCAGTCGAGGTTGACGCCGAGCGCGCCCAGCACGTCGGCCGCACCCGACTTCGATGACATGGCGCGGTTGCCGTGCTTGGCGACCGGGACGCCGCAGGCCGACACCACCAGCGCGGCGGCGGTCGAGATGTTGTAGGTGCCGACCCCGTCGCCGCCGGTGCCGCAGGTGTCGATGGTGCCGGCCGGCGCCTCGACCGGGACCGCCTTGGCGCGCATGACGCGGGCGGCGCCGGTGATCTCGTCCACCGTCTCGCCGCGAACGCGCAGCGCCATCAGGAAGCCGCCCATCTGCGAAGGGGTGGCGTTGCCCGACATGATGATGTCGAAGGCGAGCCCGGCCTCGGCCTCGGTCAGGGTATGGCCGGCGGCGACGCGCGCCAGGATGGCCTTCATGTCGGCGATGTCGCCATGGGAGGACGGAGCGCTCATGCCGCGCTCTCCAGGCGGGGACGGGTCATGTCCAGGAAATTCCGCAGGATCTGGTGACCGTGCTCGCTCTCGATGCTTTCCGGATGGAATTGCACGCCGTGGATCGGCAGCTCGCGGTGGGCGAGCGCCATGATCAGGCCGTCCCCCGTCTCGCCGGTGACCTCCAGGCAGGCGGGCAGGCTGGCGCGTTCGACGATCAGCGAATGGTAGCGGGTGGCGCGGAAGGGGGAGGGCAGGCCGGCCAGCACCCCGCGCCCGTCATGCCGCATGTTGTCGACCTTGCCATGCATCGGCACCGGCGCGCGGACGACCTTGCCGCCGAAGGACTGGCCGATCGACTGGTGGCCCAGGCAGACCCCCAGCAGCGGCAGCCGCGCCTTGGCGGCGGCGTCGATCAGGGGCAGGCAGATGCCGGCGCGGTCGGGATCGCAGGGGCCGGGCGACAGCACGATGCCGTCGGGGCGCAGGGCCATGGCCTCGTCCACCGTCAGGGCGTCGTTGCGGCGGACCTGCACGTCGGCGCCCAGCTCGCCCAGATAATGGACGAGGTTGTAGGTAAAGCTGTCGTAGTTGTCGATGAGCAGCAGCATGCGCCTTCGCCTTCGCCTGAATCGTCCGGTCGCGCCGCTGGCCAAGCCCCCGGCTGCGCCGTTCCGGGGCCGCGCCGTTCCGGCCCCGTTCCACCGCCGCCACCCTAGCGGCTGGGGGGGCGGATTTCCAGCCTCCCGAGTCTGTCGCGTCACGCCGTCGGCGCCCGACCCACGAGCGCCGCGAGCCGGTCGCGGACGTCGATCCCGTCCTTCTCAAGCGCCGCGACCCACTATTGCAGGACCACCATCCGGACGCCTGGCAGGTTGAGGCTCCGAGCAAGCGTGGCGAGTGGAAGGTTTCGGCTGCACCCCTGCTTGGGATTGGTCGTGTGCCAGGCGATGCCGATCAACAGCGGACGGCTTGGCAGAGTGTCGGTGGGGGCGGCGGTGCAGCGTGCCCGCAGGGTAGCGGTGCGCTCCGGATCGGCCTTCAGATAGGGATTGAGCCTGAACCGGCCGCTGTCTTCCAGGAGAAACCGGGGCGGGAGCCGGACGGGCACTGCGCCGCGATGCCGGGCGACAGTAGCGCCGGGTCGGGAGGGGTGGTGCGGGCGACCAGCCGGACGGCGGGCAGGGAACGCTCGAACAGCGGGATAAGGCGCTCCTCGCATTCCAGCACGCAGTCGATCCCGGCCCGCGTCAAGGATGGAACGAGGGCGGCGAACTGGATTTCGTCTCCCACGCCCTGCTCCCCCCAGATGAGCAACTGTCCGGAGGCGGGAGGGCGTCCGTCCCAGGCCGGCTGCGGGAAGCGCGCGGCGAATAGACTCCAGGGCTCAGCCAACCAGCGGTCTTCCCAGGCGGCCCATCCCTGCGCGAAACGTTCGAGGGAGAGCAGCGCGACGGCGCGTATGACCCTGGCATCCGCAAGCTCGGGAGCCAGGGCGAGCGCCTGCTCCGCCGCGTCCAGCGCGTCCTCCGCTTCGCCGGACAGCAGGAAGGCGTCGGCCAGATTGTTCAGGATCGCCGGGGAATCTGGAAAAAGCGCATGAGCGCGGCGCAGAGCCGCCACGGCTCCCGGAAGATCGCCTTGTCCCTTCAAAGCGCTCGACCGGTTGTTCCAAATCTCGGCGGCGCCGGGGGCCAGCGACAATCCCCGCTCGTAGCTGCGGCGCGCCTCGGAAAGCCTTGAGTCGGCTTTCTGCCGATTGCCGAGGAGATTCCAGGAATCGGGCTGTGCCGGATCGAGGCGGACCGCGCGGACCAGGATCCGCATGGCATCCTGGTCCCTGTTCAACGCGCACAGCCGTTCAGAAAGAAGCCGCGCCGCGCCGGCATCGTCCGGGGCGAGGAGCAGCCCGGCCCGGTGCTGGGCCGCCGCTTCCGCGTCCCGCCCGAGCCGGGTCAGGGCAAGGGCGAGATTGTAGCGCAATTCGGGCAGCAGCGGAGCCGCCGCCACCCCGTCCCTCAGGATCCGGGCGGCCAGATCCGGCTGGCCTTGGCGCAGCCGGCGGGCGGCGAAGCCGTTCAGGGCTTCGACCTTGGCGGAATCCAGGGCCACGGCAGCGGTGAGACGGTCGGCGGCCTCGTCCTGGCGGTCCAGCGCCTCGAGTACGCTCGCGAGGTTGGCATGATAATCCGCCTTTGCCCCGTTTCCGGCGATCGCCCGGTCGATGTGCCCGGCCGCTTCCTCCAGGCGGCCGGCTTCCGCCAGGATGAGACCACGGAGGTGGAGCGCCTCGGGAAAGCCCGGAGCAACGTCCAGAATGCGCTGGTAGATGGTGTCGGCTTCCGTCAGGCGGCCTTCCCGGTGAAGGTCGAACGCGAAGAGAAGCGCCTCCTGGACGGTGGCCATAATTCTGTCCCTTGCGAATCCGGTGGACGGTGATGCCTCAATGGCGCCGGCGTCGGTGCTGCTCTGCGTGCTCGCGCCGAAAGGCCGGTTGCGGCGGGTGGTGGCCGGGTGCCACTGTGCCGCCCTTTCGTCGTCATCAGGATGGAACGTCCCGCCATGGTCCGCAAGACCCCGCGCAAGGCCACCCGCAAGACCGCAGGCAAAGCGGCTGGCAAGGCCGGTCTCGCCAGAAACCCGCTCGTTCTGGCACTCGCGGCCGTCGCGGCGGTCTTCGCCATCGGCTTCGGCGTGTCGCTGGTGACGGAGTCCGGAAGCAAGCCGGCGGTTCAGGTCGCGGCCCCGGCACGGCCGGTCCAGCCTGCCGTTTCGGCGCCGGCTCCGGTTCCTCAGCCGCCCCCGTCCCCCGTCGCCGTCAAGGCTCCGTCGCCGGTTGAACCGGTGGTTCCCACGCCGCCCCCGATCGTTCGGCCGGACCCGGCGATGGGTGCGGAAGAGGAGGAGGTCGCCGCTCCGCCTCCGGTCGCTCCATCACCCGCTCCGCTGCCGACAACCCTGGCGATGCTGCCGCCACCGGCGCCGCCCGCCCATCCGCCGGTGCAGCCGCCGGCCGGCAACGCCGCCCTGTGGCGGAAGAACGCCGTGCCGGTGACGGTACCGGCGGGCAAGCCGGTGATCGCCATCGTCATCGACGACATGGGGCTGGACCGCAGGCGTGCGGCTCGGATGGCGGCGTTGCCGGGGCCGCTGACCCTGTCCTGGCTGCCCTATGCCCGTGACCTGCCGGCCCAGGCCCGCGCCGCCCGCGCCAACGGGCACGAACTGATGCTGCACATGCCCATGGAACCCAGCGTCAAGGCCGACCCAGGCCCCGAGGCGCTGCTGGTCTCGCTCGACAGGGGGGAGGTCCTGCGCCGCTTCCGCGCGGCGCTCGACAGCTTCGACGGCTATGTCGGGGTGAACAACCACATGGGCAGCCGATTCACCGCCGACCGCGCGGCGCTGGCCCCGGTGCTGGCCGAGCTTCACCGGCGCGGCCTGCTGTGGCTGGACAGCCGGACGACTCCGAAAAGCGCCGGCATCGGCCTTGCCCAGGAGCTGAAGATGCCCTTCGCCGGTCGCGACATCTTCCTCGACAACACCGCCCAGGTCGCCGCCGTTCGCGCCCAGTTGGCCAAGGTCGAGCAGGTCGCGAAGCGCCAGGGCTACGGCATCGCCATCGGGCATCCCCATGATGCGACAATCGAGGCACTGGCGTCCTGGGTGCCGGATGTGCAAAAGCGTGGGTTCGTTCTGGTCCCGGTCAGCGCCGTGGTCCGCGCGCATCACGCGGGCGGCTGAGGCGTGCCCACGAGGAGAGTGAAGTCATGACTGATGCGTACAAGGTGGGCGGGATGACCTGTAGCGGCTGTGCCCGTTCGGTTTCGAACGCCATCGTCAAGGCGGCGCCGGCCGCCGCCGTCACCGTCGATCTGTCCGTCGGCACCGTGATCGTTGCGGGCGGCGTGCCGCTGGAAACGGTGCGGACGGCAGTCGAGGCCGCCGGCTTCGACTTCGGCGGCGCCGCCTGAGCGCTGCGTCGCAACAAAACCATTTTATTTTTACGGTCATGAGGGAATACTCGGCGGGTCCGGATCACAACCGCACCCGCCCGCGAGGCCCCATGCCGCTTTATTCGTTCCGTTGCAAAGCTTGTGACCACGGGTTCGAAACCCTGGCCCGCTTCTCCGAGACGCCGCCCTGTCCCGCTTGCGGGAGCGTCGACGTGAACCGCCTGGTGTCGTCCATCGCTGCCGAAGGCAAGTCCGGCGCGATCATCCAGGGCGCCCGCAGACAGGCGGCGCGCGAAGGGCATTTCAGCAATTACAGCCGGTCGGAGCGGCCGAAGCGGTGACGGAACGCTCCGGGAGCCTCTCCTCCATGTCGGGGGAAGGGCTCCTGGAACTGCCGGACACCTACCGCGCAGAGGTCGCCTTGACCGTCTCCTCGGCCGCGCGGATCAACGCCTTGGCCTTGTTGACGGTCTCCTGGTACTCGGCTTCCGGGTCGCTGTCGGCGACGACGCCGCCGCCGGCCTGGACATACATCATGCCGTCCTTCAGGACCGCCGTGCGCAGCGCGATGCAGGTGTCCATCGCCCCCGAGGCGCCGAAATAGCCGACGCAGCCGGCATAGACGCCGCGCCGTGCCTTTTCCAGCTCGTCGATGATCTCCATGGCGCGGACCTTCGGCGCGCCCGACACCGTGCCGGCCGGGAAGCCGGCGATCAGCGCATCCAGCGCGTCGTGCTTCGGGTCGAGGTCGCCCTCGACGTTGGACACGATGTGCATGACGTGGCTGTACAGCTCGACGATCATCTTGGCCGTCACCTTGACGGTCCCGACCTTGGCCACGCGGCCGACGTCGTTGCGGCCGAGGTCGAGCAGCATGAGATGCTCGGCCAGTTCCTTGGGATCGCTCAGCAGGTCGTCGGCGAGCGCCCGGTCCTCCTCCGGCGTGGCGCCGCGCTTGCGGGTGCCGGCGATGGGGCGAACCGTCACCTTGCCATCGCGCACGCGGACCAGGATCTCGGGGCTGGAGCCGACGATGGTCAGTTCGCCGAAGTCGCAGTGGAACAGGAAGGGCGACGGGTTCAGGCGGCGCAGCGTGCGGTACAGCGCAAGCGGTGACGGCTTGAAGGGGAAGCGGATGCGCTGCGACGGCACGACCTGGAAGATGTCGCCGGCGCGGATGTACTCCTTTGCCCGCTCGACGATCGCGTGATACTCCTCGCGCGTCGTGTTGGAGGTCCAGGCGAGCGGCAGCCCGGCGTCGCTGCGCGGCTCGCGCCGGTAGGGCAGTGGGCGCTCCAGGTCGGCCAGCGCGTCGGTCAGCCGCTCCCGCGCGTCGGCGTAGGCGGCGGCCGCGTCCCGCCCGGCCTTCGGCCAGACGGGCGTCACCAGCGTGATCGAATCGGTGTGGCTGTCGAAGATGGCGACAATGCTGGGCCGCGTCAGGATGGCGTCGGGGATGTTCAACTCGTCCGGGTTGGCGTCGGGCAGACGCTCCATCAGCCGGACCATGTCGTAGGTCATGTAGCCGAACAGGCCGGCGGCCATCGGCGGCAACTCGGCCGGCAGCTCGATGCGGCTTTCGTTGATGAGGGAACGCAGCGCTTCCAGCGGGGCGGACTCGAGGGGCCTGTAGGCGTCGCGGTCGTGCAAGGCGTCGCGGTTGATCTCCGCCCTGGCCCCGCGCGAGCGCCACACCACGTCGGGCTTGAAGCCGATCACCGAGTAGCGGTCGCGCCGCGACCCGGCACCGCGCTCCGCCGATTCCAGCAGGAAGCCGAAGGGGCGGCCGTCCGCCAGCTTCATGTAGGCGGAGACCGGGGTCTCCAGGTCGCTGACCAGGGTGGTCCACACCACCTGCGGCCGGCCGGCGGCGTAGACGGCGTCGAAGGCGGTGTTCTCGGGCAGGACCTTCACGGCACGAACCTCTCTCGCAGGCCCCCGCGCGAACGCGGGGGCGGGACCTCAGTTGCTGGCGGCGAAGAACTGGTCGATCCGCTGGCGATGGATCTGGACCGGGTAGTGGCCGCGCAGGGCGTTGCCGAACTGCGCCATCAGGTCGCTCTCGATCCCCTGGGTGATCGTGCTCTCGATCGGGCCGAGGGCGGCGGCATCGGCGGCCGGGTTGGCGGCGATGACCTCCTTCAGGCGGGCGACGACCTGGGCGTCGGCGCTGGCGCCGCTGACCACATCGCCGGGCTTGGCGTCGAACAGCTTGCGCACCAGATCGCCGGGCAGCCCCTCGACCGAGCGGGCGTCGCGGGTGAAGGGCGTGGTCATGGCGAAGCTGGCGCCGGCGTCGGTGGCCACGGTCTGGGCGGCCTGCTCGGCACCCTGCTTGAGCTTGGCGGCGATGTCCTCGGCCTTTTTGGCGGCCAGTTCGGCGCGCTTGGCGGCCTGCCAGTCGGCGATCACCTGATCGCGCACCTCGGCCAGCGGACGGACGGCGGCGGGGATGACGCTGTCGACGCGGACGGCGGTGAAGACGCTGCCCTGTCCTTCGGTGAGGTTGGAGGCTGCGCCGGAACGGAGCTGGAAGGCGGTCGGCAGCAGCGCCTTCAGGGCGGGCAGGTTGGGGGCGGCCTCCTTGCCGTCCGGAGCCTTGCCGGTGCTGTCGATGGCGGCGACCTTGGTCACGACCAGACCCTGGGCCTGAGCCACCTCGTCCAGCGAAGCGCCGCTGGCGAGCTGGTCCTCGGCCCGGTTGGCGATGGAGAAGACGGCGTCGAGCGCCTTCTCCTTCTGGAGTTCGGCGCGCAGCTGGTCGCGCACCTCCTCGAAGCTCCTGGTGGAGCCGGCCTGGATGCCGGTGACGGCCAGCACATGCCAGCCGAGCGCGCTCTTGATCGCCTCGCTGGGCTTGCCCTGCTCCAGGGCGAAGGCGGCGTCGCCCAGCTCCGGCAGCTCGGCGCGGGCGATGTTGTCGAGAGTCAGCGGCTCGATCCCCGCCTCCTTGGCGGCGTCGGTCAGGCTCCTGGTCTTGGCCGCCTCGGCGATGGCCTTCGCCTTCGCCTCGTCGTCGACCACCACCATCTGGACGGTGCGCTTCTCCGGCGTGCCGAACTCGGCCGACCGCTCGTCGTAGGCGGCGCGGAGCTGGTCGTCCTCGATCTTGATGTCCTTGGCCAAGGCGTCCGGCGAGAGCTGGGCGACGGTCAGGGCGCGGTATTCGGGGGCGGTGAAGCGGACCTGATGATCCTCGTAGGATTTGGTGATCTCGGCATCGTCCGGAACGCCGACGTCGCCGACGGCCGCGTTGGGGAGGGTCACCAACTCGGCGACGCGCGTCTCGCCGCGGAAGCGGTAGAGCGCCTGGACCAGCGGCTTCGGCGCGGCCACCCCGGCGTTGACGGCACCAGCCACCAGCTCGCGCGCGGTCTCGCGGGTGACCACGGCGACATACCCCTCCTCGGTCAACTGGTTGTTGCGCAGCACGCTGCGGAACAGGTTCGGATCGAACTGGCCCTGCGGGTTGCGGAAGGCGGGTTCGTCGGCGATGCGCAGCTTGACCACGTCCGGCCCGACGCTGATTCCGGCGTCCTTGGCGGCGAGGTCGAACAGCGTGCGCTGGATCAGCGCGTTCAGCGACTGGTCGAGCAGGCCGAACTGCTTGGCCTGCTCGGTCGTCAGGTTGCCGCCGAGCATCGGGCGCAGCCGGTCCATCTGCCGGCGGAATTCCTGGTCCAGAGCGTCGCGCTCGATCGCGACCTTGCCGACCTCGGCCACCGTGGTGGGGACGCTGGAGCGGAACACGTCGCCGATCCCCCAGACACCGAAGCTGAGGATCAACAGGACGAACAGGATCTTGACGACCCACGAACCGGCGAAATTGCGGATGAACTGGAGCATGGGACCCGAATCTGAGCGCGTCGTTCGGCCGTCCGGCCGGGGCGGCGCATCATAGATAGGGCGCGGTGGGGCGGCAACAGCGCATTTCCGGCCGGTTGTGCCGGGTTGCCGGACATCCGCCGGGGGAAACCGTCCAAAGGAAAATTGCGCCGGCGATCCGTTCGTGGTGCTTCCTTTTTGCCTTCTCCGATGGCCCGCGTATTCTTCGTGACGCTTTTGTGAAAGGGGCGGAGGCTCGATGGACGCCGACATTCTTCAGGACATGGTGTTCCGCGTGCTGGGCGGGCTGGGGCTGTTCATGCTGGGCATGGAGTTCCTGTCCGACGGCATCCAGTCGCTGGCGGTGGCGCGCATGCGCCAAATTCTCGAACGCTTCACGACGAACCGCATCTTCGCGCTTCTGACCGGCACCTTCGTGACGGGCGTCATCCAGTCCAGCACGGTGATGACCGTCATGGTGGTCGGCTTCGTCAACAGCGGCATCGTGACGCTGGAGCAGGCCATCGGCCTGATCATGGGCGCCAACATCGGCACGACGCTGACCACCGTCTTCGTCGCGCTGCCCATCGGCAAATGGGGGCTGCCGGTGATCGGCGTGGCCGCGCTGGTCTATCTTTTCGTCGGTCGGCCGAGGGTCCGCTACGCGGCGCTGGCGTTGCTCGGGCTGGGGATGATCTTCTACGGGCTGGATCTGCTGACCAGCGGCTTCCGGCCGATCCGTTCGGCCCCGGCGATGATGGAGATCTTCACCTGGCTGTCGGCCGACAGCTACGGCGGGATCCTGCTCTGCGTGCTGCTGTCGGCGCTGGTCACGGCGATCATCCATTCCTCGTCGGCGACCGTTGGCATCGTCATGGGGCTGGGCGCCTCGGGCGTGATGGATTGGCATGCGGCGCTCGCCTTCACGCTGGGGGCCGACGTCGGCACCACGGCGACCTCCTACGTCGCGGCGCTGAACCTGTCGCCCAACGCCCGGCGCACCGCCTACGGCCACATGGCCTTCAACGTCATCGGCGTGCTGCTGATGCTGCCGCTGTTCCCGCTGTCGCTGAAGCTGGTCGCCTGGGCGCTGGGCGGCGATCCCGGCGCCGCCGTCACCGCCGCCGACGCCACGGTCAGCCACCCGCTGGTGCCGATCGCCATCGCCTCCTACTCGACCGGCTTCAACGTCTTCAACACGGCGGTGATGCTGCCCTTCGTGCCGCTGATGGCGCGCATTCTGTCGAAGGTCGGGCAGGGGCAGGGCGAGGACGACGAGTTGTCGGTGCCCCGCCACCTGTTCGCCAAGGCGCTGGAGGAGCCGGAGACCGCCGTCCGCCTGCTGGAGCGCGAGCAGGTCCGCTTCCAGCAGGCGTTGCCGGCGCTGTTGTCCGCGGCAAGGTTCGAGGGATCGAGGCCGGACGAGTCGCGCAAGGCCGGCGTCCGCGCCGCGGCCCTGCACACGGCGCTCGGCTCGCTGGCGCGCGAGATCGACGATTTCGCCGGCAACCTGTGCAAGCGCCCGATCCCGCCGCCGCTGGTGCCGGTGCTCATGCGCGTCCTCCAAAGTCAGGACCATGGCCGGGCGCTGGAACGTCACCTGTTCGATTTCACCCGTGAACTGGGGGGCGAGCCGCTGTCGCCGGCCGGCCGGAGCTTCGCCGACATCCTGGTCGAGGCGCTGGACGCGGTGCTGCTCGAATCGCTGGCGGCGCTGGGCAGCGGCGACACCGACGATCTGCGGATGATGCGCTCGATGATCGGCGATCGCGGCGGCGCGGCGGCGCGGCTGCGGCAGGGTTACCTCGAAGCCGACGGCGGCATCCCGCTGACCGAACGGACCCGGCTGCTGGCCGCCTTGGGGCTGGCCGAAAGCGCTCTGTGGGAACTGGCCCGCCTGCTGAACCTGCGGCTGGGCGAGGAGAGCGGCGCCCAGGCTGGCGCATCGGGTGACGGTGGCGCGGTGTCCGATGAAGTGTTTCCTCCACAGGCGCGCCCGGTGGAACTCGATGCGCTGCCGGCGGGCTGAGCCTCGCGGCGGGAGGCCTCGACATGCGAAACCCCGCCCCGGTGGAACCGGGGCGGGGCCTTGTCGCTTCGCAGTCCACTGCGTCGTGGGGGGCGGTTACTCCTTCAGCGCGTCGCGCGCCGCGTCCTTCGCCCCGCCGACCGTGTTCTGGACCTTGCCGGCGGCCTTCTCGGTCTTGCCTTCGGCTTCCATCTTGGTGTCGCCCATCAGCTTGCCGGCGGTTTCCTTGATGGTGCCCTTCGCGGTGCGGGCGGCGCCTTCGATACGATCCTTATCCATGGTGGACCTCCGTTGTGTCTTGATTATGCAGGAAACAACAGGCCGGTCGCGGAAAGGGTCCCGAGCGCAAACGTGACGGAGCCGCAAATTGGGTTAACCAGCCGGTCGCGGAGAATCGCCGGCCGGGGAACAGGCGATACCGGAAGGCTTCAGGATCCCAGCAGATCCAGAATGTCGGCCAGACAGCGCCGCCGCGTCGGACAGGCCGTGCACAACGTCTGGTTCGGTGGGCAATGGCTTCGCCGCAGGCGCTCGATGCCTTGGAACAGGGCGCATTTCTTCTCGTCCGAGATCACGTCCGTGCCTTTGATGGTCTCGATGGCATCGAACATCGGATTCGTCGTGTCCAGAATCATCGCCCCCGGAATCATGGCGTCCCGCTTCCGTTCCAGTCGGAAGCATGCCTCGGTGCGCTTGAAAAAATATGAAAACCCAGCAACATGGCCGGGGAAAATTGAAACAAACTGTGCCGTATTTTAACAAAATACGAAATATCGGCCTCGGGGGGCTGGAAGCAAGCGCATGGGACAGTCGGCAACCTTCCTGGCAGTGGGGCTTTACGGGGCGGCCGCGCTGGCGGAAATCGCTGGCTGCTTCGCCTTCTGGGCCTGGCTGCGGCTGGGGCAGTCGGCGTGGTGGGCCGCGCCGGGGATCGCCAGCCTGTGCGCCTTCGCGTGGCTGCTGACGCGGGTCGACGCGGAGTTTGCCGGCCGGGCCTACGCCGCCTATGGCGGGGTCTACATCGGCGCGTCGCTGCTCTGGCTGTGGCTGGTCGAGGGGGTGCGGCCGGACTGCTGGGACATGGCCGGCGCGCTGCTCTGCCTCGTCGGGACGGTGGTTATCCTGGCTGGCCCGCGTGGGGGGTGAAAGGGCGGTTCACCAACGGCGCACCGCAGGGGCCGGTTTCCAGGACCAGACCCGACTCATCGATTCGCAGGTAGGCGTCGACCCGCACCATCCGCCGCAGAATGTCGTCGTTCAGCATGATCTGGGCATCGGCCAGGGAAAGCGGCTTTCCCTCGTAATACGCGCGTCCGTCGGCATGGCGAATGTGGCGGAAGGCGGTGGTCATGGCGATGCTCCCCATCTCTGCTGCTCGGTTGTGGTGGCCCGACGAACTCGGTCCGGAGTTGCACTCCAGTGGTGTTTGCCGAATGAACGTCGAAGGCCGGCGCTTTATTCCCCATGAAACAGGGTTGGTCGGCTTTTTTTCCGCCGATGCGGAGGCATGACGGAACCGGGAGCATCTTGCCCGCAAACCCGCTTGCGGTCCAAGCCCGATGGTCCGGCACCTCCTTTTTGTTGCAGAGACCGCACTGGCCGGTTGCGCGGCCAGGCCGGCGGATGACACTTTCGTCCCGTTGAAAAATCGTTCGGCCGATTGAACCATGTCAATCGGTGACATCCCTATGACCGTTAGAGTGCAAAACGGTTTATGGCGCGCCGGACGTGGCGCGCGCGAGGTCGGGTGGTTTGCCATGGGTGTTTTCGTCCGTCCGCGACCGGATGGGGCACGGAGTTTGGGGGCGTTGGAAAATTCGGATGGGAGGGTCATAATCCCTCCGGCGGGATGCCCATTCATGTCCGTGAATGGTGCGGCGACAGCGGTGAAAGCGAACAAGTCCTTGCATGAGAAGCCGGCGGAGCATGAGCATGATCGGGATGGAACGGAGGAGAGCGGTCTTCCCCGCGATCCCGCCTTTCTGGCGTCGCTCGCCTCCAGCCTGCTGAGCCACACCGACCTCGCCCTGGTCTACATCGGCGCCGACGGCCTGTGCCGCCACGCCGACCACCGTTTCTCCGCCCTGCTCGGCCGCGCGCCGGCCGGCCTCGCCGGATCCGCCCTCGACGGGCTCGATCACCCGCTGGCCCGCGCGGTCGGCGAGGCGGTCGCCGTACTGACCCGGTCCGGCGCCGGGTCGGTCCCGGTCGATTGCGAGGTCGCCGGCCAGGACGGGAGCCGCGCGCTGGTCAGCGGCAGCCTGCTGGCCCACCGCGACGCGGCCGGGGAGACGCTGGGGTTCCTCGGCAGCTTTCTCGACACCGCCGACACGCGCCGCGTCGCCGAGTTCGTCACCCGCCGCGATCCCTTTGTCGCCACCCTGCTCGACGCGGCGGTCGACGGGATCATCGTGTCCGACCGCAGCGGCCTGATCCGCTCGATCAACCGCGCCTGCCTGACCCTGTTCGGTTACGAGGAGGGGGAACTGCTCGGCCAGAGCATGACCGTGCTGATGCCGCCGCCCTTCTCGCGCGACCACGCCAAATACGTCGACACCTACATGCGGACGGAGCGGCCGAAGATCATCGGCATCGGCCGCGACACGCTGGGCCGCCGCAAGGACGGCACCGTCTTCCCCATCCATCTCAGCGTCGGCGAGGCGCGGCTGGGCGACAACGTCACCTTCGTCGGCATCATCCGCGACATCTCCGACCGGTTGGCGGCGGAACAGCGCGCCTCCTATCTGGCGCGGCACGACCCGCTGACCGGGGTCCTCACCCGCACCGCCTTCCTGGAGGAATGCGAGGCGCTGCTGCGCGACGGCGGCGGGGACGGGGAGGGCGGCTTCGCCCTGTTCACCCTGGACGTCGACCAGTTCAGCGACGTCAACGAGGCGTTCGGCTTCCATGTCGGCGACGCGGCGCTGAAGGCAATGGTCAGCCGGGTGACCGAGGTTCTGCCGGCCAACACCTACATCTGCCGCATCGCCGCCGACGAGTTCGCGGCTCTGGCGCGGGTCGACGGGATGGAGCACGCCCGGACGCTGGCCGACGTGCTGCACGACCGGCTCACCGCCTCGATCTACGCCGATCGCCACTGGGTGCGGCTTCGGCTGTCGATCGGCGCCGCCCTCCAGGATGGCCCACGGCAATCGCTGGAGGATCTCAACGCCAAGGCCAAGCTGGCCCTCCAGGCGGTCCAGCACGACGGCGGCAACGCGGTGTGCTTCTACACGCCGGAGATGGCGGCGGCGGCGACGCGGCGCATGCTGCTCACCGTGCATCTCACCCACGCCATCGAGCGCAACGAGATGCATCTGGTCTACCAGCCGATCGTCGACCGCACCGGCCGCATCGTCTCGGCCGAGGCGCTGCTGCGCTGGACGCACCACACGCTGGGGCCGGTGTCGCCCGGCGAGTTCATTCCGGTTGCGGAGGAAAGCGGCCTGATCGTGCCGATCACCGATTGGGTCCTGTCCACCGCCATCGGCCAGATGGCGCGCTGGCAGGGCGAGGGCGTGCTGCCGGAGCGGGTGTTCCTCAACATCTCCGGCCAGCAGTTCCTGCGCGGCAACCTGACCCCCCGGCTGGAGGAACTGCTGGCCGACTGCCCGGATCTGCGGACCCGGCTGGGGCTGGAGATCACCGAGCAGGCGGCGGTGCGTGACCTGAAGGTGGCGGTGCGGACGCTGGGCGAGCTGGCGGCGCTGGGAATCCAGGCGGCCATCGACGATTTCGGGTCGGGCTATTCGTCGCTCAGCTACGTCCAGCAATTGCCGGTCGCCAAGCTGAAGATCGACCGCGCCTTCGTCGTCGACGTGCCGGAAAATCCGAAGAGCAACGCGCTGATCCGCGCCGCGATCGGCATGGCCCACGGCCTCGGCCTCGCCACCGTCGCCGAAGGGGTGGAGACGGAGGAGCAGCGCGATTTCCTGGTGTCGGTCGGTTGCGACATGATGCAGGGCTATCTCTTCGGCCGGCCGATGACCGCCGAGGCGCTGGGCGAGATGGTTCGGGGGCAGGGCGTGCATGGCGTGGGCGTGCCGGAGCCGAAGGCACACGCCTGAAGAGGAATCGGGAAGGGAGCGGGTGGGAGAACTAGAGTCTGTCTGATTTAAGTAGGATCGTATCCTGCATGTCGGATATATGCGGCGCACTCGTGAGGCTGGAAGTGCTCCAGCAGGTTTCCGATGCGCCGCCATACGGCTTCGATCGTCCTTTCCTCGGCTTTCCGGACCAAGGTTTTGAGCTTTGCGAACATCATCTCGATGGGATTGAGATCAGGACTGTAGGGCGGCAGGAAGAGCAGATGGGCGCCGACATTCCGTATGGCGTTGCGCGCCGCGGCTCCTTTGTGACTGCCCAGGTTGTCGAGAACGACGACATCGCCCGGTGCCAGGGTGGGCACCAGGAATTGCTCGACCCAGGCCGTAAACATGGTCCCGTTGATCGGCCCATCCAGGACCAGAGGAGCCACGATCCTGTCGTGACGCAGGCCTGCCAGGAAAGTCAGCGTCTTCCAATGGCCGTGGGGAACTTTGGCGAGGTAAGGCTGGCCCTGCGCACACCAACCCCGGGTGCGGGTCATGTTGGTCTTCACCCAGGTCTCGTCGATGAAGACCAGGCGCTTGGGATCGATCTTATGCTGGTGGGCTTTCCAGCGCGCTCGGAAGCGAGCCAGCTTCGTCCCATCCTGCTCCTTGGCCAGCAGCGTTTTTTTTGAAGCTGAGGCCCAACCGGCGCACGCATCGCCAGACGGTGTCCGGCGTCACCACTGTGCCGCGTTCCGCCAACTCCGCCGTCAGCGCCCGGATCGTCAGGTCGCCCTTCTCAGCCAGCCGCTCGCGCAGCCAATCCACCGCCTCCGGCCCCAGCACGAAGGGACGATGACCGCCCATCTTGCCCGGCTCAAGCCCTTGTCCGGCACGTTGCTTCTGACCGATCCGCACTGCCGTCGCAACTGAGACGCTGAACTGCTGCGCCACCGCGCGGGTCGTCAGGCCACTCGCCAACGCCGCCGCAATCCGCTCACGAAGATCCAGAGACAACGGACGTGCCATCAGGGTTGATCTCCCAAATCAGTCAACCCGTTGAATCACACATCCGCTCCCTCGGGAATCCCCATCTCCGATTCAGACACAAACAGACAGACTCTAATCCGACCCCGCGACCCCGTCGCCCGGCCGGTCGTCCGTCAATTGTCCGCCGCTTCCTCCTTCCCGCCGCTGCTCGCGGCGCTTCCAGCGCTGGAAGGAGCGTTCCCGCCACCAGTCGCCGAGCGCGCCGGCCAGCGCCCGCGGGCGGGCAAAGAGGACCACGCGCGGCTTGCCGACGCCGGTGGGCTCCAGCGCCAGCCCGACCGAGGTGATGCCATGATCGTCCATGTCGCGGACGATCAGCTCGACTCCGCCCATCCTTACCCGGTCGCCCAGTTCGCAGGAGCCGCCGAACTCGTTGCGCAGCAGGTCGCGCAGGGTCAGCTTGGCGTTGGCCAGCGACAGGGGCAGGCCGTACATCTCGGCGATCTGCTCCACCGTCGCGTCGGGGCTGAGCACGAGGTCGCCGTAGAACTCGCGGTCGTCCTGGTCGAGCGCCCGGCTGCCGCCGAACAGCTTGTCGATCAGAGGCAGCCGGTCGGGCGCCGAGAACAGATAGACATGATCGCCCGGCTGTAGCGGCTTGACCTTATGCGGCGGCACCACCGAGCCGGCCCGGATGACCAGCGACGGGCGCGCCCAGCGCGGCATGCGCTGGCCGCGCGCCGCCGGCGACTTGGCGTGGACGGTGTAGGCGACCAGCTCCTGGTCGGCGTTGCCGGGCAGCTCCAGCTCGACGCGCTCGACCGGCCCGCGGCGCGGCGGCACGATCAGCTTCAGCCAGCGCGCCATCGCGCCGATGGTCCAGCCTTGAACCAGCAGCGAGACGCAGACGACGATGAAGGCGGCGTTGAACACCCTCTGGCCGTTCTCCAGCCCGCCCAGCACCGGCACCAGCGCCAGCAGCAGCGACACGGCGCCGCGCAGGCCCACCCAGGCGATGAAGGTCGTCTCGTTGGCCGAGAAGCGGAAGGGCAGCAGGCAGAGCCAGACCGCCAGCGGCCGGGCGACCAGGATCAGCAGCAGGGCGATGACGAGGGCCGGCAGCGCGATCTCGCCGAACTCGCGCGGGGTGGCGAGCAGCCCGAGCATCACGAACATGACGATCTGGCTGAGCCAGGTCAGCCCGGAGTGGAAGCGCCGCAGCTCCAGGGCGCCGCGCAGCTTGACGTTGCCGGCGTACAGGCCGGCGGCGTAGACCGCCAGATAGCCGCTGCCGCCCAGCATGTTGGTGCTGGCGAAGATGAACAGGGCGAAGGTCAGCGTCACAACCGGGTTCAACCCGGTCTCGAAGTTGGCCCGGTTGATGAAGGTGACCAGCAGCCACCCGCCGGCCAGCCCGAGCGCCGCCCCGAAGGAGAAGGCGCGGACCAGCTCCTCCAGAACCGCCCAGGGGGAGGCCCAGCCGTGGCTGGCCGCTTCCACCAGGATGATGGTCAGCATGATGGCGACCGGGTCGTTGGTGCCCGACTCGATCTCCAGTGTCGAGCGCACGCGGTCGCGCAGCGTGATGCCGCCGACCCGCAGCAGGAAGAACACCGCCGCCGCGTCGGTGGAGCTGACCGCCGCCCCGACCAGCAGAGCCTCCGCCCAGGGCAGCTTCATCAGATGATGGGCGGCCACCCCGATCACCCCGGTGGTGACCGCCACCCCGACCGTTGCCAGCGACATGGCCGGCCATGCGGCAGCGCGGTAGCTCGACAGCTTGGTGTCGAATCCGCTCTCGAACAGGATCACGGCCAGCGCCATCGATCCGATCAGGAAGGCCGATTGCGGATCGTTGAACGCGATGTGACCGATTCCGTCCTCGCCTGCCAGCAGGCCGATGCCGAGAAAGATCAGCAGCAGGGGCGTGCCGATCCGCAAGGCCAGATAGCTGGTCAGGATGCTGGCGATCAGCAGGGTCGAACCAATCAGGATGATGTAGCTGACCGCCTCCATATGCCTCGCGCGCCATATCCGTCGGGCCGCCGCTGGGCGGAACCCGTCGATCTTGGCGTTAACCCACACCGTCCGCAAGGCGAACCGCCCGGAGTCGGTCTTTCGGATTGGAGTTCAACCGTCCGGACAGGTGCGGTCAGGACACCAGCTTCCAGTTTCCGTCCCCCTGGCGGCAGGCGGTGCCGCGCGCAACCTCCCTCTTGCCGTCGATCGTCACCGTGTGGGTGTAGTCGCGGCAGGTCTGGCCGTTGGAATCCTGATAGGTGCGGGTTGGCTGGACGTTGCCGCTGTAGCCGCTCTGCGGATTGTTCCAGGTGATGGCCTGGTTGCTGGAGACGGCGCGCTCCTCCGCGTCCGAGGCGCGGGTCTGGTCGGCGTCGCCGAATCGACGGCCCAGCAGGTTGCCGGCGTAGGCGCCGAGCAGCGTGCCGACGGCGGTGGTCGCCACCTTGCCGGCGCCGCCGCCGAAGCGCGATCCCAGCAGGCCGCCGGCCACGGCGCCGCCCAGCGTGCCGACGGTCTCCGAGGTGCTCATGCTGCCGGTCTGGCAGGCGCCGACCGACAGGGCCATGACGGTGGCGAGCGCCATGGCGCGTGTGGTCTTCGTCCGATTCATGCTGGTTTCCCCCGCTGCTTCGTTCCAAACCTGGGGAAACGCGCGGCCAGGGCGAATGTTCCCGTTCAAAAGCGCAGGCAAAAGAACGGGTCGGATGGAAGCAAAACGCCTTTTCGTGTGTTGAGAGAAGGAACAGTGACCACGAGGAGGGTTTCCCATGTCCCGTTTGACGTCCCGTTTGCGCCTGGTCGGAGCCGCCCTGGCGCTTCTTTCCGTGGCTGCCTGCTCGACCGGCGGCGTGGTCGGCGGCGCGGCCGGCGCGGCCGGCGGCTATGCGGTGGACGGGCGCCGAGGCGCGATCATCGGCGGCCTGGGCGGTGCCGCGCTGGGCACCGCCCTGGATCATTGACGCTTCGGAGATGCGCGGAAACGTCGGCTTCACCCCCTGCATCGCGTCGTAACCGGCCCAAGGCCGGGTGTGGCGGACAGGAGGAGGCGGACGTTTCGGCGCATCCCCTGGATGGTGTCAGCTTCGCACCGGCGCGCGCGTGCTTTCGCGCGGGCTGGTCGCGAAAACCGCCAAGGCGTCATGCAGGTCGGGGAGGGCGCGCTCGACCGCCGCCTCGCCTTCGCGGATGCAGTCGTCGGCCCGGTCGAACTCCGTCAGTCCGATGTGGCCGAGCCGGGGGGCGATGTGAACGTCCGGTGGCTCCCCGGCGAGCCGCGACCGCGTGATGCGGTCGGTGACGATGCCGAGGGACGACACCATAACGCCGAACAGGCTCGGCCCTTCGTAGTCCCGGCGGAAGATGCGCCGGGTCAGTGCCCCGATGGCGGATGAGGAGCGGGTTTCCGGCATCTCCTCGTCGATCAGCTTCAGCAAGTCGAAGCCGGCGGCGGTCGGAATGGCGGCGCCGGGCTTGCGGGCCTTGCCCAATATGTCGCCGGCCAGATTGACCCCGATGACCATCTGCGCCCCCAGCGCCCGGCAGGCCGACACCGGAACCGGGTTGACCAGCGCCCCGTCGATCATCCAGCGTCCGTCGATCAGCACCGGGGGGAAGACGCCGGGAAGCGAGATCGACGCCCGGATGGCGTCCGCCAGCTCTCCATCCTGCAACCACACCTCATGGCCGGTCGCGAGATCGGTGGCGACGGCGGCGTAGGGTACCGGCAGTTCCTCGATCCGCAGGTCGCCGAGATGGAGCCGCATCTCCGCCATCAGACGGTCGCCGCCGATCAGCCCGCCCCCCTGGCGCAGCCGCAGATCCAGATAGCCGACGATCTTCATCCGGCTGAGGCCGCGCACCCACTCTTCCAGCACGCCGAGCTTTCCGGCCAGATGCAGGCCGCCGACCAGCGCGCCGACCGAGGCGCCGCAGACGATGTCGGCTTCGATGCCGTACCGTTTCAGCGCCCGCAGCACCCCGATGTGTGCCCAGCCGCGCGCCACTCCACCGCCCAGCGCGATGCCGATGCGCGGCCTGGAGGATCTGTTGCCGCCCGTTCCACCGTTCGCCATGGCGTTCTCCTTCCGCATCGTCTCCCCATCGGTCGATGCACATTGATTGTGCGACCGATTGTCCTGATGATTCCATAAGTGGGTTAAGGAAGGCTGGATGGCGCCCCCGACCCGCGCCCCGGTGGACAAAACCGGACCCCATCGGCTAAGCCATCGGGCAATGGATGGCGGACTTCACGAAGGCCGATCCCCGAACGCAGGAAAGAGCGCGACCGTGAGCAAGACGACCGTGGGCAAGGCAGGCGGCGTGCCGTTGCGCCTGGACGCGACGACCGAGCGGCTGGTCGGCCGCATGTGGCGCGACTGGGTGCGGCCCTACCGGGCCAAGCTGGGGTTGTCCTTCCTGCTGATGGCGCTGGTCGCCGCGACCACCGGGGCCTACCCGCTGCTGATCGACCAGTCCTACGCCATGTTCTCGGCGCAGGACCGGGGGATGCTGTTGGTGATTCCGGCGCTGATCGTGCTGGTGACGATGGTCAAGGGCGTGTCGCTTTACGCCCAGACGGTGGTGACCAGCGACATCGTTCAGCGCATCATCGCCGACGTCCGCCTGTCGATGTTTTCGCATCTGCTGGCCGCCGACATGGCCCAGATCCACGCGGCCCCCACCGGCTCGCTGACCTCGCGCTTCATCAACGACGTCGACCTGATCCGCAACGCGCTGTCGCGCACGTTGACCGGGCTGGTGCGCGACATCCTGACGGTGGTGGCGCTGGTCGGGTCGATGTTCTACCTCGACTGGCTCCTGTCCTTGATCGTCTTCGTCATCTACCCCATCGCCGCCATCCCCATCGTGCGGATAGGCAAGCGGCTGCGCCGGGTGTCGCGCGACACCCAGGCGCAGATGGGCGACATGACCTCGCTGCTGACCGAAAGCCTGTCGGGCGCCCGCATGGTCAAGACCTACTGCCTGGAGGATTACGAGCGGACCCGCGCCGCCGGCGCCTTCGAGGACAATTACCATCTGACCATGAAGGCGACGCGTGCCCGTTCGCGCATCGACCCGATGATGGAGGTGCTGGGTGGCGTCGCGGTCGCCGGCGTGATCGCCTTCTCCGGCTACCGCATGGCGATGGGCGAGGGCTCGGTCGGCGCTTTCTCCGGCTTCGTCGGCGCGCTGCTGATGGCGGCCCAGCCGGTGCGCGCCATCGGCACGCTGAATGCCGCTCTCCAGGAGGGCCTGGCCGCCGCCCAGCGCATCTTCGAGCTGGTCGACGAACGGCCGACAATCACCGAAGCGCCCGATGCAAGGCCGCTGGCCCTGACCAAGGGGGCGGTCGCCCTGCATGGCGTCCGCTTCGCCTACGAGGCGGGGGTCGAGACGCTGAAGGGCGTCGACCTGGATGTGCCGGCCGGCTGCACGGTGGCGCTGGTCGGGCGCAGCGGCGCCGGCAAATCGACGGTCTTCAATCTGATTCCGCGCCTCTACGACACGGTGGACGGGCGGGTCACGATCGACGGGCAGGACGTCCGCGGCGCCACCCTGCGCAGCCTGCGCGGCGCGGTGTCGATCGTCAGTCAGGACACGGTGCTGTTCAACGACACGGTGCGCGCCAACATCGCCTTCGGCCGGCTCGACGCCCCGCTCGGTGATGTGATCGCTTCGGCCAAGGCCGCCGCCGCGCATGACTTCGTGATGCGGTTGCCGGAGGGCTACGACACCGTCATCGGCGACCGCGGGGTGAAGCTGTCGGGCGGCGAGCGCCAGCGTCTGGCGCTGGCCCGCGCCTTCCTGAAGGACGCGCCGATTCTTCTGCTTGACGAGGCGACCAGCGCGCTCGACAGCGAATCCGAGCGGCTGGTGCAGGGCGCCCTGGAGCGGCTGACGCAGGGGCGCACCACGCTGGTGATCGCCCACCGTCTGGCGACGGTGCGCAACGCCGACCGCATCGTGGTGATGGAGGGCGGACGCATCATCGAGCAGGGGACCCACGACGCCCTGCTGGCCGCCAACGGCGCCTACGCACGGCTCTGCCGTTTGCAGTTCGGCGAGGATGAGGTGGTCCGGGCCGCCGGCTGAAAGACCGATCCCCGGGAGGGTTGTCAGACCTCGATCACCAGCCCGTCGTAGGCGGGCTCGACCCCGGCCGGCAGGATGCGGCGCAGGTGATCGTAATCCATGCTGTTGTCCATATGGGTCAGGTAGGCGCGCCGGGGGCGGACCCGCTCGATCCAGGACAGGGTCAGCGCCAGATGGGCGTGGACCGGGTGCGGCGGCTCGATGCGTCCGCAATCGACGATCCAGGTATCGACGCCCTCCAACGCCGCGAAGGCGGCTTCGTCGAGCCGGACCACGTCAGTCGAATAGGCGAAGCGGTCGAAGCGGTAGCCGACCGTCTTCATGTAGCCGTGATCCTGCTCGAACGGGATCACCGGGAGATCGCCGACCATGAAGGGGCCGGTCACGCGTCGCGCGTTCAGCACAGGACGGTAATAGGGAAAGCCCGGCTTCAACGGCTCGAAGCAATAGGGGAAGCGGGTCTCGAGATCCCGCAGATGCTCGTCCCAGCCATAGGCGTCGAGCGGTGCCTGCATCAGCCGGCAAATCTCGCGCAGCTCGTCGATGCCGTGGGCGTGGTCGGCGTGCTGGTGGGTCCACAGCACGGCGTCCAGCCGCTCGCAGCCGCTGGCGAGGAGTTGCTGGCGCAGGTCGGGCGAACTGTCAACCAGCACCGCCGCGTTATCCCCCCCGCCCTGCGCCGATTCAACCAGCACCGATGGGCGCAGGCGGTGGTTCCTCGGGTTGGCCGGGTCGCAGCGTCCCCAGCCGCCGGGGCCGACCACCGGAACGCCGCGCGAGCCGCCACAGCCGAGAACGGTAATGCGGATCGGCCCGGCGGATCGGCCCGCGTCGCTCATGCGGTCGCCTTGTCGAACAGGCGGAAGAAGTTCTCGGTGGTCACGCGGGCCAATTCTTCGGGCGCGACGCCCTTGACCCCGGCGACCGTCGCGGCGGTGTGGGCGACGAAGGCTGGCTCGTTGCGCTTGCCGCGGAAGGGGATGGGCGCCAGATAGGGCGCGTCGGTCTCGACCAGGATGCGGTCGAGCGGCACGTCCTTGACGATGTCGCGCAGTTCCTCGGACTTCTTGAAGGTGACGATCCCCGACAGCGACAGGGTGAAGCCGAACTCCAGCGCCTCCTCGGCGAGCGCGCGGCCGGAGCTGAAGCAGTGCAGCAGACCCTTCACCGGCTGGCCGGCGGCCTCCTCCTTGACGATGCGCATGGTGTCGTCGTCGGCATCGCGGGTGTGGATGATCAGCGGCAGGCCGGTTTCCAGGCTGGCGCGGATGTGCCGGCGGAAACATTCCTGCTGCTGGTCGCGCGGACTCTTGTCGTAGAAATAGTCGAGCCCGGTCTCGCCGAGCCCGATCACCTTCGGGTGCTTCGAGCGCTCGACCAGCGCCTCGACGGTCGTGACCGCGAACTCCTCGGCCGCCTGGTGGGGGTGGACGCCGACGGTGCAGAGCACGTCGTCGTAGCGTTCCGCCACCGCCAGGATGCGGTCGAAACGGGTCAGGTGGGTGCAGATGGTGACCATACGGCCGACCCCGGCCTGCCGGGCGCGGTCGACGACCGCGTCCAGCTCCTCGGCGAAGTCGGGGAAGTCAAGATGGCAGTGGCTGTCGACCAGCATGTTCAAGGCACTCAGGCTTTCGGTTCTTCGACGAAGCGCGGGAAGACGCCCTGCGAGGTCGGCAGCGGGGTGCCCGCGACCAGCGTGCCCGCCGGCCCAAGGTTGCCGAAGCCGCGCGCGTCCGGCCCCTGGGCCAGCTGGTCCAGGATCTTCGCCGAGGCGTCGGGCATGACCGGCTGGGTCAGGATGGCAAGGTGGCGGATCGTCTCGGCCAGCACATAGAGCACGGTGGCCATGCGCGCCGGATCGGTCTTCTTCAGCGTCCAGGGCGCCTGCTCGTCGACGTAGCGGTTGCTGTCGCCGATCACCGCCCAGATGGCGTCGAGCGCCTTGTGGAAGGCCTGGGCGCGGATCTCCGCGCGCACCACGTCGAGCAGCCCGTGCGCCGCGCCCAGCAGGGCGTTGTCGGCCTCGGTGAAGGGGCCGGGGGTCGGCACGGCGCCGCCGCAATTCTTGCCGATCATCGACAGCACGCGCTGCACGAGGTTGCCGTAATCGTTGGCGAGGTTGCCGTTGATGCGGGCGACCATCTGCTTGTGCGAGAAGTCGCCGTCGTTGCCGAAGGGCACCTCGCGCAGCAGGAAGTAGCGGGTCTGGTCGAGGCCGTAGGTGGTGACCAGCGTCTCCGGCGCGATGACGTTGCCGAGCGACTTCGACATCTTCTGGCCTTCGATCGTCCACCAGCCGTGGGCGAAGACGCGCTTGGGCGCCGGCAGGCCGGCGGCCATCAGGAAGGCCGGCCAGTAGACGGCGTGGAAGCGCAGGATGTCCTTGCCGACCATGTGCAGGTCGGCCGGCCAGTATTTGGCGAAGTCGCCGTCCGTGTTGGGGTAGCCGACGGCGGTGATGTAGTTGGCCAGCGCGTCGAGCCACACATACATGATGTGCGCGTCGTTGCCGGGCACCGGGATGCCCCATTTGAAGGTGGTGCGGCTGACCGACAGGTCCTTCAGGCCCGACTTGACGAAGGCCATCACCTCGTTGCGCTTGCCGGCCGGGGCGATGAAGTCCGGGTTCGCCTCGTAGAAAGCGATCAGCCGGTCCTGCCAGGCCGAGAGCCTGAAGAAGTAGGAGGGTTCCTCGACCCATTCGCACTCGGCGCCGGTCGGGGCGATCTTCTTGCCGGACGGGCTGGTGGTCAGCTCGTCCTCGCCATAGAAGGCCTCGTCGCGCACGGAGTACCAGCCGGCGTAGGAGCCGAGATAGATCTCGCCCTTTTCCTCCAACACCTTCCACAGCGCCTGCACCGAGGCGACGTGGCGCGGCTCGGTGGTGCGGATGAAGTCGTCGTTGGAGTAGTTCATCAGCGAGACGAGGTCGCGGAAATTCTGCGACACCCGATCGGTGAAGTCCTGCGGCGGGATCCCGGCCTTCTCGGCCGACTTCTCCACCTTCTGGCCGTGCTCGTCGGTGCCGGTCAGGAACTTCACGTCGTAACCGTCGAGGCGCATGAACCGGGCGAGGACGTCGCAGGCGAGGGTCGTGTAGGCGTGGCCGATGTGCGGCACGTCGTTCACGTAGTAGATCGGCGTCGTCAGGTAAAACGTCTTCGGCCCGGCCATTGTTCGGCACTCTCCCGAGGGGTTGTTCGGCACTGCTGTCTTTGCACTGCTCTATTAAGTGGCGGCGGTTTCCAGCGCCGCCAAGGCGTTCAGTACCACCTGCTTGCGGTCCAGATTTGCGGATTCCGCACGAGCGAAGAGGCGTTGGACCTTTTCCCACACCTCCACCCAACGTTCAAGGCCGCGGGCGTTGGCGAGGCGGGTCATCAGGGCGGCCTCGCCCGGAACCACCTCTGCGGGCCATTGCCCGCGCGCCAGAGAGCGGGCGAAGCGGGCGAGCCACCAGACCAGCAGCTCGGTCGCCGTCTCGTAGAGGCCGTCGTCCTGTTTGCGGGTCAGCTTGTCGCCAAAAGCGTGCGCGGCGGCCACGTCGAGCCGGGGCAGGCCGGACAGCAACCCGATCATCTCGCGGTAGAGCGCCAGCCCTCCGGCGTCGGCAAGGTGGATCGCCCGCCCGACGCTGCCTTCCGCCAGCCGGGCGAGCGCCGGCCGATCTTCTTCCGCGATGTCGGAACGGTTCTGTATCAACAGGTTGACAACCGAATCCTCAGGTAGAGCGTTAAGAGACAGCTTGCGGCAGCGCGAGCGGATGGTGGGCAACATGCCGCCGGGGTTGTCGCTGATCAGCAGCAGCAGGGCACCGGGCGGCGGTTCCTCCAAAATCTTAAGAATAGCGTTCAAGCCACTGAGATTCATGCGATCCGCGCCGTCGATTACCGCCACGCGCCAGCCGCCCTCGGCCGATGTCCGACGCAGGAAGGGACCGATCTTGCGGACGTCGTCGACGGCGATGTCGCGCTTCAGCCGGTCGCGCTTCTCGTCGCGCTGGCGCTCCACGGTCAGCAGGTCGGCGTGCCCGCCGGACGCGACGCGGCGAAACACCGGATGGTCGGAAGGCAGGTGCAACGAGGTCGCCGGGGCGTTGCCGCCGAACAGGCTGTCTCCCGGCGGTTCCTGGGCCAGCACGAAGCGGGCGAAGCGGTAGGCCAGCGTCGCCTTGCCGATGCCGGGCGTGCCGCCGATCAGCCAAGCGTGGGGCAGTCGGCCCGAGTTCCAGGCGTCGAGCAGGAGCTGTTCGGCCTCGACGTGTCCCGTCAACTCAGGATTGCGGCGTGGGGACAACCCCTCGTCGGCGGCGGACTGGGTGGCGGATCCAGTGGCGGCACGGGCCTTGCTCATGATGCCAGCGTCAGGCGGGTGGCTGTGGCGTTCCAGACGCGGGCCTGGACGCTGTCGAGGTCCGCGTCGGCGTCGATCACCGAGCAGCGCTCCGGCTCGCGCCGGGCGATGTCGAGGAAGCCGTCGCGAAGCCGCTGGTGGAAGCCGATGTCCATCCGTTCGTAGCGATCCTCGCCGCCGTGTCGGGAGGCGGCGCGGCGCAGCCCAGTCTCCACCGCGATGTCGAGGATCAGCGTCAGATCGGGACGGAAGTCGCCGAGCGCCGTCCTCTGCAAGCCGGCGATCAGGTCGCGGCCCAACCCCAGCCCGTAGCCCTGATAGGCCATGGTGCTGTCGAAGAAGCGGTCGCACAGCACCCAGCGGCCAGCCTCAAGCGCCGGCCACACGGTGCGCTCCAGATGGTCGCGGCGGGCCGCGGTGTGCAGCAGCGCCTCGGTGACGGCGCCCCAGCGGCCGGTCTCGCCGGACACCAGCAGGGCGCGGATCTCCTCGGCGCCCGGTGAGCCGCCCGGTTCGCGCGTGGTCAGCACGTCGATCCCGCGCGCGTTCAGCGCCTCGGCCAGACGGCGGAGCTGGGTCGACTTGCCGGCGCCCTCGCCGCCCTCCAGCGTGATGAAGCGGCCCTTCGTGACGGTCATTTGTTGCTGCCCATTCTTGAAGAACCCTTCTCTCCTCGCGGGAAAAGAAGGGCTTTTGAGGTCGCCTAGCTCTTGGCGCCGAAGACCAGATACTTGGCCGCCGCGAAGGCACGGCCGACGAAGCCCAGCTTCTCGACGTCCTGCGCCGCGACCACCGGCACCTCCTTGCCGGGGAAGCCGGGGGCGGTGATCATCACCTTGCCGACGACGTCGCCCTTCTTGATCGGGGCGGCGACCGGCGCGCTGCTGACCAGCGACACCTTCATGCCCGACCGGTCGGCGCGCGCCATCGTGACGTTGAGGTCCTTCGGCACCGAGACCGGAACCATGTCCTGCTCGCCGAGCCAGACGGGAACCTGCTCGATCGTCTCGCCGCCCTTGAACAGGGAATAGGTGGCGAACTCGCGGAAGCCCCACTCGATCAGACGGGCGGATTCGTCGGCGCGGGATTGCATGCTGGGAAGCCCGTTGACCACCAGCAGCAGCCGGCGCCCCTCACGCTCGCCGGACGCGGTCAGGCCGTAGCCGCCAGCCTCGGTGTGGCCGGTTTTCATGCCGTCCACGTTCATCCCACGGTAGAGCAGCGGGTTGCGGTTGCCCTGGGTGATGCCGTGATACTTGAACTCCCGCATCGAATAGTAATGGTAGTATTCGGGGAAGTCCTTGATCAGGTGCTCGGCCAGGAGCGCCAGATCCCGCGCCGTCATGTAGTGGTTGGGATCGGGCCAGCCGGTGGCGTTGGTCAGGTTGGTGCCGGTCAGTCCCAGTTCCTTCGCCTTCTTGGTCGCCTGGGCCGCGAAGGCCGATTCCGAACCCGACAGGCCCTCCGCCAGCACGATGCAGGCGTCGTTGCCGGACTGGACGATGACGCCCTTCAGAAGGTCGTCGACCTTGATGTTGTTGTGCAGCTCCACGAACATCTTGGAGCCCTGCATGCGCCACGCCCGCTCGGTCACCGGCAGGGTGCTCTCCAGCGTCAGGCGGCCGCCCTTGATCGCCTCGAACACCAGATAGGCGGTCATGATCTTGCTCATCGACGACGGAGCCATGCGCTCGTCGGCGTTCTTCTCGAACAGGACTGTGTTCGAGGTCAGGTCGAGCAGGATCGCCTGTTTGGCGATGGTGTCGATGGTGGCGGCATGCGCCCCGACAGCCAGCGCGACATTCGCCGAGGCCAGCGCGACCGCGAGGCCGATCACGGCGCGGGTGCGGACGACAACAGCGTTCATGGTAACGTCCCTCCAAGGAAACATGGTCGAATCAGCCTGGGGCGATCAATCGACCACGATTTTGGCTTCCGTAAGGCCAGCCTGAATGATCTGGGTGAGCACGGCGTCGGCACGGTCGACGCTCTCCAGCGGGCCGACGCGGACCCGCTGCAAGGTCTGTTTTCCGGTCCGGGTGGCGGTCACGGCCGCCGGCTGCCCGATGGCGGCGAGGCGGGCGCGCACCCGCGCGACGTTCTCGGCGCTGCCGAAGGCGCCGATCTGCACGAACAGGTTCTCGTGGCCGGCGGGGACCGGCATCTGTGCCACCACCGGCGCCGGCACGAAGCGCCCCTCGACCACCGCGCCCGCCACCGTCGTGGGCGGCGGCACCGGCTTGCCGACGATGCCGGCGGACGGTTCCTTGTTCGTGGTGGGGCCGGCGGCGGGGCCGGCGACCTCGATGCGGCTGCGCGGCACCGGCTTCGGCGCCGGGCCGTCGGTTTCGGCCAGGATGGGGGCGGGGGTGCCCTGGCGTGCGGCGGCGGCGATGGCGCGGGTCTCCTCCGCCAGGATCTGGACGCGCACCTTGGCGGTGCCGTTGCCCTCAAATCCCAGGAGTTGCGCGCCGCGCCGCGACATGTCGATGACCCGGCCGTTGGCGTAGGGGCCGCGGTCGTTGACCCGCACCACCACCGAGCGTCCGTTGTCCAGGTTGGTGACGCGGACGAGGCTGGGCATCGGCAACGTCCGGTGCGCCGCCGTCAGTTCGTTCTGGTCGTAGAGCTCGCCGTTGGCCGTGGTCTTGGCGTGGAAGCCCGGCCCGTACCAGGAGGCGACCCCGGTCTCGTCATAAGCGAAATCCTCGGCCGGATAATACCAGACGCCATTGATCTGATAGGGCTTGCCGACCTTGTAGATGCCGCTGGTCGGCAGGCCGGGGCCGCCGACGGTGGGAGCCTGCGCGCAGGCGGCGAGCGCGGCCACGCCGGCCAGCACCATTGCCCCTCTCAGCCTGCGCCAGCGGCCCATCCACGACATCCCTTGTTCGACAGAGGGCGGCACTCTAGCCGAGTTGCCACGCTCGCGCCAAGGCTGGAGCGGCGCCGTCCCAACAATCCTTCAGATGGGTGGCAGGGCACCCCTCATGGAGCCGGGAACAGGGTGGCGGTGCGGTCCATCAGCCGGTAGGAAACCAGCCCGATCCACTCGCGCACCGACTGGCTGAGCACCGGCAGGCTGTGCTCCAGCTCGAAGCGGAGGTAGGGGCGGCCGTCGTGCCGGGTCCGGTAATCGACCGGGTAGGGGACCACCTCCCAGCCGATGCGCCGGAAGATGCCGACCGAGCGCGGCATGTGCATCGCCGAGGTCACCAGCACCCAGCGCTCTTCCGGGGCCGGCCGGACCAGATCGCGGCTGAACAGGGCGTTTTCCCAGGTGTTGCGGGATTCCGTCTCGTAGATCACCCGCCCCTCGGGGACGCCGGCCTGGGCCAGCGCCGCGCGGATCGAGGCATCTTCCTTGGTGTCCTGGCCGAGCAGCCGGCCGGAGCCGCCGGTGAAGACGGCCTTGGCGTCGGGAAAGCGCCGCGCCAGATCGGCGAAGGCCAGCACCCGCTCCGCCGCGTCGTTGACCGAGGGATCGCCGCGGTCGGCGGTGATCGGCGGATTGACCGCCCCGCCCAGCATGATGATGCCGTCCACCGGCCCGGCCGGCTCGACGCGGGGAAAGCGGTTCTCCAGCGGCAGTGCGACAAAGGAACCCATCGGCGTGAAGGTCGCCGCCAGGAATCCGAGCGCCGCCACCATCACCAGCCGCTCGCCGGCACGGCGCCAGCGCGGGCGCCGCAGCATCAGCGCGCCGAGCGCCAGCAGCAGGACCAGCGCGTTGGCAGGGTTGAGGATCCCCCAGAACAGCTTCGACAGGACAAAGGACAGCACCGGTTCCCTCGCACGGGTCATGGCCGACGGGCCGGAGCATAAGCGCTGCCGCCGCTTTCCGGCAAACCAAGCTTGGCCGGCAATGCGGGGTTGGACGGGCTGCCCGTGACACAAAAACGACATGGTTCCTTAACAAGGGCGTCGCCGGTGCGGCGTTAATCTTTGCCGCCCGCCGGAACGCCTCCTGTCCGCCGGGTGATCGGCCTTGCGAAAATCCGGCCCAGTCGAAAAGGAACCCGGCCCATGCTGTCCAACCTCTCCATCGGCACGCGGATCGCGCTGCTGGTCGTCGCCTCCCTGGTCACGGTGGGGTTGCTGGGCGGCACCGTCGCGGTCGGCGCGCGGCAGGTGTTCGAGGCGACGGCCGAGATGAACCGGTTCCGCGGGATCTACGAACAGATCACCGACGTCGAACGCCGGGTCGCCCGCCTCCAGTTCCAGGGCCAGCGCTTCGTGGCCGAGCGCGACGCCGAGGCCGCCCGCTCCTTCGAGGCCAACGCCGGAGCGGCGGTGGAACTGCTGGCCGGCATCAAGGACAAGGCCGGCGAACTGATGGCGGGAGCGGATATCGAGCAGGTGGCGGGCGGGCTGTCCGGCTTGAACGGTCAGTTCTCCGGCGTGGTCGACAAGGCCAAGGAGTTGGGGCTGACCGACGAGACGGGCCTGCGCGGCGTCCTGCGAGCCTCGGCGAAGGCCATCGAGGACGAATTGAAGCAGTGGCCGAACGCCGACAAGCTGTCCGGCCGCATGGAATCGATGCGCAAGATGGAGAAGGACTTCATCATCTACCAGGACGAGGGGATGCTGTCGGGGCATCGCAAGGCCTTCAACGAGTTCATCTTCTTCCTTGCCGACGCCGGGCTGGACGAGACCACCCAGCTCAAGCTGGAGGGGCTGGCGCGCACCTACCGCACCGACCTCGGCAAGTTCGTCGATGGCAGCAAGGCGTTCCGTGCCCAGGTCCAGTCCTTCAACGGCGCCTTCCAGGCGCTCGTCCCGCGCTTCGACGCGCTGCTGGAGAGCGCCAACGCCGGCATGGCCGGGGCGGTGAACACGCAGAACGCCGTCGGCGAGGAGGTCACCACCAACGCGCTGATGGCCGGTTCGGTGCTGCTCGTCGGCTTCATCGTCACCAGCCTGTTCGTGGCGCGCAGCATCACCGGCCCGCTGCGGCTGATCGAGGCGGCGATGGAGAAGCTGGCCGCCGGCGACCGCGCCGCCGCGGTGCCCGGCACCCGGCGGCGCGACGAGATCGGCGCCATGGCCCGCGCCGTCGCCGTGTTCAAGGACAACTTGCAACGCACCCACGATCTGGAGATCGAGGCGCGCGAGGCCGAGCGCCGCGCCGAGGCCGACCGCAAGGCGTCGCTGCGCGACGTGGCGACCGACTTCGACGGCGCCTTCGGCCGGGTGCTCGGCACCGTCGGCAACGCCACCGAGCAGATCCGCAACGGCGCCCATCTGCTGCGCGACATCGCCGAGACGATGAAGGAGCAGGCGCTCCACACGGCGGAGAAAGCGGAGCAGACGTCGGAGGTGGTCGGCATCGTCAACACGGTGTCGCAGACGCTGAGCAGCTCGATCGGCGAGATCGGCGGCCGGGTCACCACCACCTCGACCGCGGTGGAGCGGGCGGTGAACCGGGCGCGGCAGAGCGACGCCGCGGTGCAGGCGCTGGCCGACAGCTCGCAACGGATCGGCGAGATCGTCCGGCTGATCACCGACATCGCCGGGCAAACCAATCTTCTGGCTCTCAACGCCACCATCGAGGCGGCGCGGGCCGGCGAAGCGGGAAAGGGCTTCGCGGTCGTGGCGCAGGAGGTCAAGGTGTTGGCCGGCCAGACGGCCAAGGCGACCGAGGACATCGGTTCGCAGATCGGCGCCATCCAGGGCGCCACCGCCGACGTGGTGGACGCCATCCGCGCCATCCGCGCCACGGTGGAGGAGGTGCAGATCCTGTCCGGCGAGGTGTCCGCCGCCGTCAGCCAGCAGTTGGAGCACACGCAGAAGATCGCCTCGGCGGTGGACCGCGCCACCCACAACTCGCACGAGGTGTCGGAAAGCGTCAGCACCATGGCCATCACCGCCGCCGAGACCGGCAAGTCGGCCGTCGAGATGATGTATTCCGCCGGCCAACTCACCACCGAGCTGCAACAGCTCGAAAGCGACGCCGACCGGTTCGTGGCGTCGATCAAGGTCTGAACGTCCTCCACGCAAAAGGCCCGCCTCCGATCGGAAGGCGGGCCTTTTGTCTGGTCCGGCTGATGGGAACCACCGTTCCGCGCTTCTCCGAACGCCATGCCCGTGCTTGGCGCGGGCATCCATGGGTGAACCATCCGGTTTCCGCGTGGATGACCGGGACGGGCCCGGTCATGACGAGACGGGGCGGGGAGCGACCCTTCAGCCCTGCCGGCCTTACTTGGCGTCGGCCGCGACCTGCATCTTGACGATCTTGTCGGGATCCTTGACCGCGCCGTTGGCGGATTGGCTGCCCTTCTTGATGTTGTCGACGAACTCCATGCCCTCGACGACGCGGCCCCAGACGGTGTACTGGCGGTCGAGGAAGGAGGAGGGCGCGAAGCAGATGAAGAACTGGCTGTCGGCGCTGTCCGGATCGGGCGTGCGGGCCATCGACAGCGTGCCGCGGATGTGCGGGGCGCTGGAGAACTCGGCCTTCAGCTTCTTGCCCGAGCCGCCCGAGCCGGTGCCGGTCGGGTCGCCCGTCTGGGCCATGAAGCCGTCGATCACGCGGTGGAAGACGACGCCGTTGTAGAAGCCCTGGCGGGTCAGCTCCTTGATGCGGGCGACGTGGTTGGGCGCCAGGTCGGGACGCATCTCGATCACGACTCGACCGTCCTTGAGGTCGAGGTAAAGGGTGTTTTCCGGATCCAAGGCCTTGGCCTCCCCCTGAGAGATTAGAAACATGGCGAACAGGGCCGCCAGCAACACGCGGGTCCACCGCAACATGCGAAACACTCCGATGTTCCGAAATCCGCGCCGGGGACCATAGGGGAAAAGCCACCCGATGCAAAGCCGCCCGGCGGTCCCCACACTATCCTCCAAAAGTCACGGACGATAGGGTCGCAAGTGGGTGTTGATGACGGCGGGTCGAAGAGCGGGAGACAGCGTTTGGTCGGGGATGGGAGCGGGACGGTGCGCCGGAGGCGGCCGTGGAGGGTGGCGGTCCTGCTGGCCGGAGCGGCGGTGACCGTCGCCGTGCCCGCCGTCCTGTTCGCCGACGCCGGGTTGGGCGCCGCCGCGACCATGGCCTTGCGCCGTGCCGGCTTCGAAGGGGCCGTGGTTGACGTAGGCCGGATCGGCCTCGATCCCGACCGCTGGGCGCTGCAACTGGACGCCGCCATCGATTTCGGCCCCCTGGACGGCGCCGGTGCCGCGCTGGGCGTGCCGCTCGGCGGACGTGCGCGGCTGTCGGGCACCGTGGTTGTGGCTTTGTCGGATTGGGCGCTGACGGCAATGCCGCTCGGCTGCCTGGAGGGCGCGGGGAAGGAGCTCTCGCTGCACGGCGAATCCCTCGCCCTGCCAAACGGGCTGACCCTGTGCGCGCCCAAGGATGCCTCGGCCCTGCGCTGGTCCGGCGACGGGCTGACCCTGGCGGCCGACCTGCGGGCGCCCCGCCTGGATCTGCCGGCGCGCGCCCTGCGTGTCGACGGCCTGTCGGTGGCTTGGATGCAATCACCGCCCGGACAGGAGGTGGATGCCCGTGCCGCCGCGCTGCGCCGGACCGTCAACCCGGCCGAGTTGGTGCCGTTGGCGCTCCAGATTCAAGGCAGGCAGGCGGCGGACGACATGGTCTGGCGCTTCACCGGCACGGCGGCCGGCGCGCAGGGGCTGCTGACGGCCAATCTGAGCGGCACCCACGATGCGCGGACGGGCGAAGGCCGGGCCGATCTCCAGACCAAGCCGGTGCGCCTCGTCCCGAATGGGCCAGGGGCGAAAGCGTTGTCGCCGCTGCTGGCCGGATCGATTGGCGGCGCCTCGGGCACCCTGACCGTCAAGGGAACGTTGGTTTGGGGAGCGTCCGGCACCCGTTCCAGCGGGCAGATCCGGGTTCAGGACGCCGCCGGGAAGCTTGGGCCGGTAACCGTCGCCGGGGTGAAGGGGACCGTTGCCCTCTCCAGCCTGTTGCCGCCGGTCATCCCGGATGGCCAAAAGCTGGCGGTCGCGCTGCTCGACGTCGGCGTGCCGCTGACCGACGGCACCGTCCGCTTCGGCTACGGCCGCGACCGCCGGCTCGACGTCGATGAGGCGGTGTGGAACTGGGCGGGCGGGCGGCTGCGCGCCGACCCGTTCGAGCTGTCGCCGACCGCGCCCAAGGGCACGGTGACCCTCCGTGCCGAGGGGGTGGATCTCGCCCGAATCTTCGACCTCATCGACGTCGAGGGGATGGAGGCCACCGGCACCCTGTCCGGCATGTTGCCGGTCCGGCTGGACGGCCAGCATGTCCGGTTCGACGGCGGCGTGCTGGAGGCACGGGACGCCGGCACCCTGCGTTACGACCCGGCCCATCCGCCACCCTCCCTTCAGGGAGAGGACGGCAGCCCCGGCGCGCTGCTGCTCGGCGCGCTGACCGACTTCCGTTACGAGAGCCTGCGCCTGACCATCGATGGGGAGGCGGGGGCCGATCTCAGCGTCGGCTTGTCGGTGCGCGGCGCCAACCCCTCATTCTATGATGGTCATCCGGTCGCGCTTAACCTTAAGCTGTCGGGCGCGCTCGACCGGATCCTGCGCCAGAGCCTCGACGCCGCCCGCATCCCCGACGCGGTGCGCGACCGCATGACCGGTTTCGACAAGTAAGGACCCCTGACGGCCATCATGACGACCAAGACCCGATTCCCCAGCCTGCTGGCACCACCGCTTCTCGCCGTGGCGTTGGTGGCCTGCTCCCCGACCGTGAAGATCGAGGCGCCCGACAAACCGATCGAGATCAATCTGAACGTCCGCATCGAGCAGGAGGTCCGCGTCAAGCTGGAGCGCGACGTCGACAGCGCCATCCGCAACGATCCCGGCCTGTTCGGCCTGCCGCCCGCTTCCGTGTCCGGCGCAACGCCGGCCGCCACCAAGGGGAAGACGCCATGACCAGCCGTTTCCTCCGCGCCATGACCGCGGCCCTGTTCCTGCTGGGGGCTCCCGTCCTGGCCTCCGCTCCCGCCATGGCTCAGGATGCGCTGGCTGCCGCCAAGACGGCCGGACAGATCGGCGAACGGCCGGACGGTCTGGTCGGCTCGCTCCCCGGCGCGCCGCCGCTGGTCGAGACGCTGGTGGCCGAGGTCAACGCCCAGCGCCTCGCCCGCTACAAGCAGATCGCCGCAAGCAACGGCACCGCGCTCGACAAGGTGCAGGCGGTCGCCGGCCAGCAGCTGGTCGAGCGCACGCCCGCCGGCCAGTTCGTCATGACGCCGGCCGGCCATTGGCAGCGCAAGTGACGTGACCGCCGGCACCGATCCGCGCGCGGCGCTTCGCGAGCAGCGCCGCCGGCTGTCCGAACGGCCGGGAGATCCGGCCATTCTGTCGGCGCTGTTCGCGGCGCTCGACGCGCTGGGCGAGGCCGGCACGCCGGAGGAGGCGGTCGCCCGCTCCAACTTCGGCGAGGCGCTGCGCAGGCAGGGCCGGGCGGCGGAAGCGGAGGCGCATCACCGCCGGGCCGTCGCTTGGCTGCCGGGCTTCGGCGGCAACCACTTCAATCTGGGCGTCACGCTCCAGGCACTCGGCCGCACCGGCGAGGCGGCGGAGTCCTATGGCGAGGCTGCCCGCCTCATGCCGTCCTTCGCCGGTGCCGCCTGCAACGAGGGCGCCATGCTGCGCGCGCTGGGCCGCTGGGACGAGGCGGAGGCGGCGCTGCGCCGCGCGCTGGCGACCGATTGCGGGTTGGCGGCGGGCTGGCTGAACCTCGCCGCCGTCCGGCGCGACCGTGGTGACGGGGAAGGCGCGGTCCGGGGGTTCCGCAACACGCTGGCCCTGCGCCCCGATCTGGCCGAGGCACACGCCAACCTGGCGCTGGCGCTGAAGGAGACGGACCGGATTCCCGAAAGCCTGCCGGGCTTCGAGCGGGCCTTGCGTCTTGGCCTGCCCGACGCCGGAGGCGTGCTTGCCCAACTGGTGCAGCAGCGCCGGCATCTCGCGCGCTGGGACGGGCTGGATGAGCTGTCGGTCCGTCTCATCGCGGCGGTGCGCGACGGACGGACCGAGCAGGTCCATCCCTGGATCTTCCTGGGCGAGGGCGCCGGCCCGGCTCTGGAGCGCGCGTGCGCCGAACGCTACAGCGCGTGGCGCACGCGCGGCATCCGCCCGGCGTTCCCCCTCCGCAGGGAGCGGGGCGAGCGGCTGCGCGTCGGCTATCTGTCGGCCGACTACCACGAGCACGCGACCGCCGTGCTGATCGCCGAACTGATCGAACGGCACGACCGCGACCGTTTCACCATCGTCGGCCTGTCGCACGGCGCCGACGACGGCGGGCCGATGCGAGCGCGTCTGCGGCGCGGCTTCGACCGCTTCATCGATCTGTCGGCGCTGCCCGACGAGGACGCCGCCCACCGCATCCACGCCGAGCGCATCGATCTGCTGGTCGATTTGAAAGGGCACACCCAGCATGCCCGGCCGGGCATCGCCGCCCACCGGCCGGCGCCGGTCCAGGCGCAATGGCTGGGCTATCCCGGCAGCGTGGGGGCCGGCTTCATCGATTACGTCATCGCCGACGCCGCCGTCGCGCCCTTCGACCAGCAGCCCGCCTACAGCGAGCGCATCGTCCATCTGCCCGGCAGCTACCAGCCCAACGACCGCACCCGCGCCATCGGCCCGACACCCGGCCGCGCCGCCTGCGGGCTGCCCGAGGATGGCTTCGTCTTCTGCTGCTTCAACGCCGCCTACAAGATCGGGCCGGAGCTGTTCGGCCGCTGGTGCCGCCTTCTCGACGCGGTTCCCGGCTCGGTCCTCTGGCTGCTGGCCAGCCATCCCGAGGTGCCCGGCAATCTGCGCCGCGAGGCGGTGGCGCGGGGAGTGGCGCCGGAGCGGCTGGTCTTCGCGCCGCGTCTGCCCGGCCCGGACCATCTGGCGCGCTACCGGCTGGCCGATCTGTTCCTCGACACCGGCCCGGTCGGCGCCCACACCACCGCCGGCGAGGCGCTGTGGGCCGGGCTGCCGGTGCTGACCATGCTGGGCGGGAGCTTCGCCGCGCGTGTCGGCGCCAGCCTGCTGCGCGCGGTCGGTCTGCCGGACCTCGTGGCCGAGAGCTGGGAGGCCTACGAGGCGATGGCGCTCGACCTCGCGCGCCGGCCGGAAGCGCTGAAGGCGCTGCGGTCACGCCTCGCCGAGAACCGGGAGGTGGCGCCCCTGTTCGACAGCGCGCGCTTCGCCCGTCGCCTGGAAAGCGCCTTCACGACCATGTGGGACATCCACGCGCGCGGCGAGGCGCCGCGCTCCTTCGCGGTGCCCGGCTAGGGAAAAGCGTCAGGGATAGGCGCAGCGGTCGGCGGTGACGTCGACGAAGGAGCGCTGGCCGGCGGCGAAGGTGAAGCGGTACTCGTTGTTGTCCACCACCAGCGACTGGTGGAGCGGCAGCACGCCGGTCGCGGTGGCGGTCTTGCCGCCGATGCCGGTGATCTTGATCGTCACCGGCTGACCGGGGTCGAACCAGCTTTCCGGGTTGCCCTGGTTGTTGTGCGACGACTGTCCCTCGCCGGACACCGTGATGGTGCCGTTGCCGAAGGTGGTCCCGCGCACGCCGCTCTTCAACAGCGGGGTCGACAGGACGAAGCGCTTGCTGTCCGCCGGCTGGCAGTTGCGCGGCGTCTGTGCCTGGGAGATCACGAAGGACAGGCGGTTGGCGTCGAGGCCGCCCTTCAGCCGCTCGCTGACGAGCTGCGACAGACGGGCGAGGTCGCCGGTCGGCACCTCGCGCTGGAGCCTCGCCTCCAGCTCGGCGCTGCGCGCCTCCGCCGTGCGGGCCGCCGTCTGCATCTGCGAGGCCAGCAGTTCGAACTCGGCCTTCTGGCGCGACAGGGTGGCGATCTCCTCGCGCAGGGTGACGTCGCGGCCCTTCAGCTGTTCGATGCCCATCTGGTAGGCGAACAGCCCGACCCCCAGGATCACCGCGGCCAGAAGCCCGAACTTGCCGAAGCCGGCCCAGACACGGCGCCGGTAGCGTCGTTCGTAATCATAGCGTCCGAGGGTCATGATGCGTCGCAGCGGTGTGGCGGGGAAGGGCACTATGGCTAGCGGCAACGCCGGTGCGATGCAACCCCTTGACAGCCCCGTCACAGACAATGGCCCGGACATTGTTTTCCCGTTGCCCGCGCCATGCTACCAACGTCCGAACTTTGTCATCGCCTGTCGGCCACCGGGAGTTCCGCGCCTTGCCCTGTCCCGCCCTGTTCCTCGACCGTGACGGCGTCGTCAACGTCGACCATGGCTACGTGGTCACCCACGACCGCTTCCAGTTCATGGATGGCATCTTCGATCTGGCGCGGGCGGCGGTGGACCAGGGCTACCGCGTCGCGGTCATCACCAACCAGTCGGGCATCGCGCGCGGCTACTTCACCGAGGCGGAGTTCCTCGATTTCACCGCCTGGATGACGGGGGAGTTCCGGGCGCGCGGCATCGAACTGGCCGGGGTCTTCCATTGCCCCTACCACCGCGGCGGCCCGGTCGAGCGTTACGCCCGCGAGAGCTTCTGGCGCAAGCCCGGCCCCGGGATGATCCTGGAGGCGGCGCGGCGCCTCGACCTCGACCTTGCCCGCTCGGTGTTCGTCGGCGACCAGCCGACCGACATGCAGGCGGCGCAGGCGGCCGGTGTCGGGCTGAAGCTGCTGGTCGGTTCGGATGCCAATCCGGAGGCCGGTGCCGAAACGCGAACGGCCGACCACAAGCTCGGCCGTCTGGCGGACATCCTGCCGCTGCTGGCTAGTTGGACGAGGACGAACCGCCGCCCAGGAAACTCGCGCTGATGGCCGGGGTCGTGATCTCGCCGACGTTCTTGAAGACGAAGCGGAAGAAGATGCTGTTGCCGTCCTTCACGTCGCCGGCCGTCGTGGTGTAGTCGCGGCGGAGCACCGTCTGGAAGATCAGGCACTCGTCGTTGTAGGTCAGGGTGGCGAGGCTGGTCCGCGCGCCCGGCTGCGGCTCCATCGCCTGGACGTGGGCGACGCCCAGGCTCCAGTGATCCGAGAAGGCCGACGACAGGCCGAAGGTCGCCTGCTCCACCCGGTCCTGGGTGACGGCGGCGCGCGAGGCGGTCTGGTCGACGTAGGTGTAGGCGGTCGACACCCGCAGCATCGGCACGCCGGCCGAGGCGTTCAGCGAATGGCGGCGCGGCCTCAGGGTGTCGTGGTCGATGCGGAAGCCGTAGTTCACGTCCAGCCAGTCGGCCGGCTGAAGGTCGAGCCGGCCGACATAGTCCGACACCCGGTCCTCCAGCCCCGAGCCGACCTGGAAACCGGAGTTGGCGTCGGTCAGGCGGCGGCTCTGGCCGAGGAACAGGCTGGCCGACCCTTCCTTGTAGCCGTACAGCGCGGTGCGCAGGCCGTAGGTCACGCGCACGCCGTCGTCCAGCCGGTCGATGCCGGTGTAGCGGTTGGGCGTCAGCAGGTTGACCTCGTCGAACTCGACGTCGAGGCTGTCCTCGTTGGGGAAGATCTTCCTGTTGCCGAGCTTGGGCGAGGCGGTGAGCTGCACGATCGGCTCGACCAGCTGCTGCGAGGACGCCCCGTAGCGGACGAAGGGGTAACGGACGGTGAGCTGTCCCTGCGGGAACAGCCGGACGCCGTTCGACTCCCCGGTGCCGCGCGTCGTCGGATCGGACGAGTTGAAGCGGTCGGCGGTGTAGCCGGCGGCCAGCACGCTCGCCGACAGGGTGGTGATGAAGCCGGCGCGCGCGATGATGTTGCGTTCCCAGCCCGGCTGCACCACGAAGCGCCGGCTGTTCGGCCCGGCGTCGTCCGGCCGGGTGACGGCCAGCAGGCTGGTGTCGAACGACCAGCGCCCGCCGAGCAGGCTGCCCGGCTCGCCCAGCGCGTTGTAGCGGGCCGCCGGCACGGCGATCGGCTCGGCCACCGTGTTGCCGTAGCGCAGGTCCTGGAATCCGTAGGCGGCGACCGAGGCGTAGTTGCGCCCCTGGAACCCCTCCACATACGCCTTGCTGGTGAGATAATCCTCGCGGAAGTCGTAATAGCGGCGCAGGAAGGTCTCCTCGCTCGCCCGCTTCAGGTCGAAGCCGGCCCGCCAGGTCTCGTCGATGTCGAACAGGCCCTTGGCGGCGACGTAGCCGCGCGTGCGCTTGTCCTTGGGTGCGCCGGTCTGCTGGCCGTTGGCGAGGTCGGCGCGCGTGATGGCGCCCTCCAGCTCAAGCCGGCCGTTCTCGAAGCGCTTGCGGTACTGGCCGCCCAGAAGCAGCCCCTGCTTGGAATAGCCCTGGAGGTCGAAGGTCGCGTCCTGGTCCTTCCCGATGTCCCAGTAATAATGGTTCTTCAGGATGAAGCCGAGGTCGGAGCTGTTGCCGAAGGACGGCGTCAGGAAACCGCTCTTGCGGTCGACCGACGGATCGGGGTGCGACAGGTAGGGCGTGTAGCCGATGGGGATTCCGAAGATCTCCATCGTCGCGTCCTTGTAGCGGACCTCGTGCTCCTGGTTGTCGTGGACGATGCGGACGGCGCGGATCTGCCACAGCGGCGCCCGGGTCGGATCGGTCTTGCACAGGTCGCAAGGGCTGTAGACGCCGCGGTTGACGCGCGTCAGCCGGCCTTCGCGCCGTTCGCCCTCGTTGCCGGCCATGCGGCCGTTGTCGATCATCAGGACGCGGATGTTCTCGATGAACACGTCCTTCAGGTCGTCGGTCAGCTCGGCGTAGTCGGCGAAGACGATGTCGCCCGACGGCTCGACCAGGCGGACGGCGCCGGTCGCGGTGACGACCTTGGTCTTCTGGTTGTAGGTGATCGTGTCGGCGCGGACGCTGCGCTTGTCCTGCGCCAGTTCCACGTTGCCCGTCGCGGTGACGAGGCCGTTCGGCTCGTCGAAGGTCACCTGGTCGGCGGTCAGCAGAACCGGCGGCTGCGGTTCCTTCGCGGGTGACTGGGCGCTGGCCAGATCGACGGTCGCCACCCCGCACGCGATCATCAGCCCGACGATGCCGGAGCGCAGGATCAGGGACGAGGCGGGCTTGGCGTTGGCGCGGGCGCGCCGGGGAGCGTGCGTGGGCATGGCACGAACGATTGGGGGAAGCGCCCCGCCAAGTCAACGGTTTCGGTTCGGGCGTCCGGCGGTGGCCGGGCGGCTGTTACCGCCCGGCCACCGCCGGTCCTGGGCCCGGCCGTTCAGAGCACGCGGAAGTTCTTGAACTGCCACGGATCGCTTTCGTCGATGTCCTCCGGGAACAGAAGGTTGCGGTCCTGCAACGGCGTCCAGTCGCCATAGGCGCCGACCACCTCGCCGAGGTAGGGCGTGGCGATCTCCAGCACCCGGCGGAAATCGATCTCGTCGGGTTCGACGACGCCCCGATTCGGGTTCTCCAGCGCCCAGACGATGCCCCCCAGGATGGTGGAGGTCACCTGGATCGAGGTGGCGTTGTTGTAGGGAACCAGCTCCCGCGCCTCGTCGATGGTCATGCGCGAGCCGTACCAGTAGGCGCCCTTCGGGTTGCCCATCAGCAGCACGCCCAGCTCGTCCATGCCGCTGGTGATCTCGTCCATCATCAGCCGCTGGGTCGCCTGCATCGCCCAGTTCTTGCCGGCCAGCTCGTGGATCGATTTCACCGCGTCGTCGCACGGGTGGTAGGCGTAGTGGCAGGTCGGCCGGTAGACCACCTGTCCGCCCTCGCGCACCGTGAAATAGTCGGCGATCGAGATCGATTCGCTGTGGGTGATCAGGAAGCCGTGGAAGGGGCCCTCCAGCGGGGTCCAGGTCCGCACCTTGGTCGAGGCGCCGGGCCGCATCAGGTAGATGGCGGCGTCGCTGCCGAAGTCGTGGCGGCGGCCGTCCTCGGGGAAATGCCGCTCGTGCGTGCCCCAGCCGAGTTCGGCCGGCTGGCAGCCCTCGCCGACGAAGCCGTCGATCGACCAGGTGTTGACGAACTCGCCGATCCGCTTGGGCTGGTTCGACACCTGGGTGTCGCGCTCGGCGACGTGGATGGTCTTGATCCCCAGCGTCCGCGCCAGCCGTCCCCAGCCGTCGCGGTCGGTCGGGATGTCGGTTTCGACGCCGGTGTCGGCGGCGATGTTGAGCAGGGCCTGCTTGACGAAATGCGAGACGAGGCCGGGGTTGGCGCCGTGGGTGATGACCGCGGTCGGGCCGCCGGCCAGCCTGTCGCGCGTGGCCAGCGCGGTCTCGCGCAGCGCGTAGTTCGAGCGCAGCGAGGGCGACAGGGTCGGGTCGGTGTAGCCGCCGGCCCAGGGCTCGATGCAGGTGTCGATGTAGTTGGCGCCGATGCGATGGCAGAACTCGATCAAGGCGATCGACGAGACGTCGACCGACACGTTGACGAGGAAATCGCCCTTGTCGAGCAGCGGCTTCAGGATCTGGAAGAAGTTGTCGTTGTTCAGCGGGTTGTTGTGGAAGGCGACGCCGTATTGCTCCGCCTCCTCGCGCCCGCGCTCCTCGGCCGTGACGATGGTGATCCGGTCGGCCGTCAGGCCGTCCAGATGGCGCAACAGCAAAGGCAGAACCCCCTGGCCGATCGAACCGAAACCAACGATGACCATGCGGCCTGTGAACGTCTGGAACTTCGTGTCCAGGGCCATGATTGCGTGCTCCTCCAAGGTAGTTTGCCGAAGTAATCGAAACGACGACGCAAGCCGGCGCTCCCGTCTCTTCGGTGAAGAAGGGCGGGATGGCGCCGGCTGGTCGATGGTACGGGTGTCTTTAGACTTTATCCACAGTTTCCGGCGGGACGTTCGATTGCCGCCGTCAGGCGGCGCACGACCGCAGGAGGTAGCCGGGGGTCTCCAGCAGCGGCGCGTCCGCCACCTCGACCACCTTCGCCTGGTCGAAACCGTTGAAGGCGGTCCGCAGGCAGGAGCCGTAGGCGCCGAGCTGCCCCAGCTCGATCCAGTCGCCCGCCTTGATGTCGGCGGGCAGCAGGAAGGGGCCGTTCATCCTGTCGGCGCTGTCGCAGGTCGGGCCGTAGAAGCTGAACGCCACGCCCCCGGCGTCGGTCATCGCCTCGAAGGGACGGATCATCCGCGCCGGGAAGCGGAAGCCGGGAACGCCGGCATCCGACAGGGCGCCGTAGACGCCGTCGTTGATGAACAGCTCGTCGCCCCGGCGCTTGACCACCTGGACCACCAGCGACACGCCCGGCGCCACCAGCGCGCGGCCCGGCTCGCACCAGACGCGGCAGGTCTCCGGCAGGCCGAGGGCGGCGACGCCGCGCGCGATGGCGGCCATGAAGTCGCCCAGCGGCGGCGGGGTGACGCCCGGATAGGACACCGGGAAGCCGCCGCCGACGTCGAGCACGTCGATGGTCACGCCGGCCTCGGCGATCACGCGCCCGGCCAACGCCAGCGCCCGTTCGTAGGCGGCCGGATCCAGCATCTGCGAGCCGACATGGAAGGAGACGCCGACCTTGGGGGCGGCGGCGCGGACGGCGCGCAGCAGTTCCACGGCGTCGGCCATGGCGGCGCCGAACTTGCCCGACAGGTCGTAGACGGCGTTGCCCTTGGGCAGCGCCAGCCGGACGACGAGGCCGAGGTCGGCGGCGCCGTCGGTCTCCTCCAGGATCTTGTCCAGCTCCTCGCGGCTGTCGAGCACGAAGTCGCGGACGCCATGCTGCTGGTAGGCGGCACGGATCGCCTGACGGCCCTTCACCGGGTGCATGTAGTGCAGCACCGCCTCGGGGAACATCTGGCGGATCAGGCGGATCTCGCCGGGGGAGGCGACGTCGAAATGGCGCACGCCGCCGGCCCACAGGGCGCGCAGCACCGCCGGTTCCGGGTTGCACTTCACGGCGTAGAGCACGTCGCCGCCGCGCCCGACCGAGGCGGTCGCCTCACCGAAGGCGGCGAGGAAGCTCTCGGCGGTGTCGGCCAGCACGCCGGGGCGGATGCAGTGCATCGGCTCCTCCGGGCGGTGCAGGGCGACCGCCTGGGTGACGGTGGTGCGGCGGCCGCTCGACAGCGAGACGGTCGCGGTGGTGGCCGAGCCGTTGCGGCGGAGCGGGGTGACGGCGGAACGGGAACGCAGGAAGCCCATGGCGCAACTCCATACCCTGGGCGCGGCGGCGAAGCCGGCCCAGACAAGCAGACGGCGACCCGTTGCGGCCAAGGCTGGCGCGCGGAGCGGAATCGGCGAATGGATCGGATAGGGGAGGGTGGGAGACGGAAAGCCGGGTCGGGCAGCGGCCCCGGGCTGCGAAGCTCCGGGCAACAGCGCGTCGATGAACCGGCTGCAGGGCTACCGTCTCACAGCCCCACCGTGGGCAGCGTACATACTGACCTCCCTCTCGGGACCGACCCACTGGAATGGTCGGTTCTGCCAAAAAGGACGCGGTACGTCGTAGCATAACCACAGAGGGCCATAGGCACGTGCGGGTGCGTCGTTCGCTTTGAATTACGCTTTTCCGGCGGCGATTCAAGTGAATTTTTTGGGATACGGGTTTGTACGGAAGCGGGGCCGCGCGGTGGCGGGGGCCGCGTGCCGCGCCTGGAAAGCGGGGAGTGGAACGTTTGGAACGTTTGAAACACCGTGGAACGTTTTTCCGGGTCCGTTCCATGTTCCACGGTCCGGTGACCCATGCGCCGCATGCACCGCATGGGGAGGGGGAGGAAGGGCGCGGGGGAGGGCGGCACGGCGGGGCTCCATGGGCGGCGAGTGGTCGGCGCCCATGATATAGGAAAAATGTCCTGCACGTGGGGGTGTCGGGAAAACCCCGGTCCATGGGGGTTCTGGCAGGCACATGTCCCGGGGTGCCGCGAAATCCCCCTTCCCCCCGGAGAGGGGATAAAGGCCGGATTCGCAGGGGGCATGAGAGTCAGTGCCTAGATCGCCTCCGGCCCCTCGTAGGCCGGGAAGCGCGCGGCGATAGGATCGCCGGTCGGTTCCGCGACCCAGCCGTCGGGGCGGGTGAAGAAGCGGATCGCGGTGAAATGCGGGTCCGCCCCCATGTCGAACCAGTGGGGGGTTCCCGCCGGCACGCTCAGCAGGTCGCCGGCCTCGCAGACGAGGCGCAGCACGCGCGGCCGCAGATGCAGGTAGAAGGCGCCGCTGCCCTCCACGAAGAAGCGGGCCTCGTCCTCGGTGTGGGTGTGCTCGTCGAGGAACTTCGCCCGCAGCGCGGCGGCGTCGGGCACGCCGCGCGGCACGCGGGCCACGTCGGCCGACCGGTAGCCCCGCGCCCCCTTCAGCCGCGCGATGGGGGCGGCGTAGGCCGCCAGCACGGCGTCGCTGCCGGCATCCGGGGGAAGAGGGTGTTCCGCCGGCCAGCGTTCGAACAGAACCCCCGCCATGGCGAGATGGCCGGCCAGCACGATCGGGTCGCCGGTGGCGAGTTCGGGCCGCACCGGGTCGTGCTCGTGATAGACGGTCAGGTGGGTCATGGCGCTCAGGTCCGCTGTTCCGGCCTGGTTCCCCAGCCCTCGGGCAAACCCTGTTCCCGGCAAGCGGCGACGGCAATCCTTTTCGCGGCCCCGCGACCCTTCGCCGCTCGGCCCCGGCCGCTCAGCGCCGCGCCGCCAGCAGAAGCCGGCCGGCGACCAGAGCGGCCACCGCCAGCAGCAGCGCGATGAAGGCGGCGACCCCGGTCCAGCCGAAATCGTGCCAGAACAGCCCGCCCAGCGTCCCCGCCACGGTGGAGCCCATGTAGTAGCAGAACAGGTAGATCGACGACGCCTGCCCCCGGTTGACCGTGGCGCGCTGGCCGATCCAGGCCGACACGGTGGAATGGGCGCCGAAGAAGGCGAAGGTGAACAGCGCGATGCCCGGCGCGATGAACCACAGGCTGTCCGGCTCCATCAGCGCCAGCCCGATCAGCATCAGCAGCACCGCCGCCGCCAGCGTGCGGGCGTTGCCATAGGTCCCGGCCAGCCGCCCGAACAGCGGCGAGCTGACCACGCCGAAGCTGTAGACCAGGAAGATCGCGCCGACCACCGCCGGGCGCAGCGCGAAGGGCTCCTCGGCCAACCGGAAGCCGATGTAGTTGAAGACGGTGACGAAGCCCCCCATCAGCAGGAAGCCCAGCGAGAACAGCCCGAGCAGCCCGCCGTCGCCGAGCAGCCCGCGCCACGCCTTGACCAGCTCCCGCAGGCCGGCCGGGCGCCGGTGGAAATGGCGCGACGGCGGCAGACCGGCCCAGACGGTCACGGCCGCCGCGATGCCGATCGCGCCGACGACGCCGACCGCCAGCCTCCAGGTCCCGAGATCGGTGACCACCGCGGTCAGCACCCGGCCCGACATGCCGCCGACCGCGGTGCCGCCGATGTAGAGCCCCATCGCCACGCCGGCCGATTTCGGATCGACCTCCTCGGAGACGTAGGCCATGGCGACGGCGGGAAGCCCGCTCAGCGCCACGCCCTCCAGCGCGCGGACGATCAGGAAGCCGTGCCAGTCCGGCACCAGCGCCCCGACGATCCCCAGCAGCCCGACCGCCAGCAGGGAGGCGACCATGATCGGCTTGCGCCCGACCCCGTCCGACACGGCGCCGGCCACCAGCAGCATCCCGGCCAGCATCCCGGTGGTCAGCGACAGCGACAGGCTCGATTCCGCCGGGGTGACGCCGAACTCGCGCACGAAGTCGGGCAGCAGCGGCTGCACGCAATAGAGCGTGGCGAAGGTGGAGAAGCCGGCCACGAAGAGGATGCGGCTTGCCAGCCGGTAGGCGGCGCTTCCCGCCGTCAGGTAGCCCGGTTCGTCTCCGTCGCGCACCGCTGGTCCTCTCATCGCGTGTCCACACCCATGTTGCGGTGCGGCATGGCGCAGATTGACCCGTCGGCAGGCCTCTTGTCCAAGGCGGTCTCGGCGCGTCCGCCATGACCGGAGCGCAAGTCCATCCGAAGCCCCTCTCCCCTCGCGGGTTTCGTGGGTTGGGGTGAGGAGGCCGCAAGCTCTTTCCGCCTGTGGCGGAATCCCCCTCATCCCAACCCTTCTTCCTCAGGGAGAAGGGCTTCCATCGCTTTCCCCGACCGCCCGATTTCCGGCCTCGCTCTGGACCTTCGGCAAGGCGCGCCGTATAAACAGCCTCCCTATCATTCGAAATCCGTTCGAGCCATGCACGATCTTCGCGCCATCCGTGAGAATCCCGAAGCCTTCGACCGCGGCCTCGGCCGCCGGGGATTGGCGGCGCTGTCGTCGTCCGTGCTCGACCTGGACGGCCGCCGCCGCTCCGCGCAGACCCAGATGCAGGAGATGCAGGCCCGCCGCAACGAGGCGGCCAAGGAGATCGGCGTCGCCAAGCGCGAGGGCCGCGACGCCCAGCCCATCCTCGACGAGATGGCCCAGCTCAAGGAGCGGCTGCCGCAGGTCGAGGAGGAGGAGCGCCGCCTCGGCGCCGAACTCGACACGCTGCTGGCCGGCATCCCCAACCTTCCGGCCGACGAGGTGCCGGACGGCCCCGACGAGACCGCCAACGTCGAGATCCGCCGCTGGGGCACCCCGCCCGACATCGCCGACCCCAAGCAGCATTACGAGCTGGGCGAGGCGCTCGGCCTGATGGATTTCGAGGCGGCCGTCCGCATGTCCGGCGCCCGCTTCACCGTGCTGAAGGGCGGGCTCGCCCGGCTGGAGCGCGCGCTGGCCGACTTCATGCTGGACATCCACACCGGCGAGCACGGCTACACCGAGATCGCCCCGCCGCTGATGGTGCGCGACAACGCCCTGTTCGGCACCGGCCAGCTGCCGAAGTTCGAGGAGGATCTGTTCAAGGCCGGCGACCATTATCTGATCCCGACCTCGGAAGTGCCGCTGACCAACCTCGTCAACGACCAGATCGTCGCGGCGGAGGATCTGCCGCTGCGTTACACCGCGCTGACCCCCTGCTTCCGCGCGGAAGCCGGCTCGGCCGGGCGCGACACGCGCGGCATGATCCGCCAGCACCAGTTCTGGAAGGTCGAGATGGTCGGCATCGCCACGCCCGAGCAGTCGGAGGCGGAGCACCAGCGGATGACCCGCTGCGCCGAGACCGTGCTGGAACGGCTGGGGCTGGCCTACCGCACCATCGTGCTGTGCACCGGCGACATGGGCTTCTCGTCGCGCAAGACCTATGACGTCGAGGTGTGGCTGCCCGGCCAGAACGCCTACCGCGAGATCTCCAGCGTCTCCAATTGCGGCGATTTCCAGGCGCGACGGATGAAGGCCCGTTGCAGAGCCAAGGGGGAGAAGCAAACTCAATTCCTTCACACCCTGAACGGGTCGGGTGTGGCGGTCGGGCGCTGCCTGATCGCGGTGCTGGAGAACTACCAGCAGCCCGATGGTTCGATCCTGATTCCCGAAGCCCTCCGGCCCTACATGCGCGGAGCGGAAAGGATTACCGCCTGATGTTCGACCTGCCGCTCGACCTGTCCCGGACCCGCATTCTCGTCACCAACGACGACGGCATCCACGCCCACGGGCTGAAGGTGCTGGAGGCGATCGCCCGATCCCTGTCCGACGACGTCTGGGTGGTCGCGCCGGAGATGGAGCAGTCGGCCGCCAGCCATTCGCTGACCATCAACCGGCCGCTGCGCCTGCGCACGCTGGGCGAACGCCGCTTCACCGTCGACGGCACGCCGACCGACTGCGTGCTGCTGGCGATCAACCACGTGATGAAGGAGTCCCGCCCGACGCTGGTGCTGTCCGGCGTCAACCAGGGCTCCAACATCGGCGAGGACGTGACCTACTCCGGCACCATCGCCGCGGCGATGGAGGCGACGCTGCTCGGCGTCCCCGCCATCGCCATGAGCCAGCATTACGAGCCGGGCCAGCCGATCGACTGGTCGGCGGCCGAGGCCCACGGCGCCGAGGTGGTGCGCAAGGCGGTCACGGTGGCGTGGCCGAAGAACGTGCTGCTGAACGTGAACTTCCCGGCCCGCCCGGCCGCCGAGGTCTCCGGCATCCAGGTGGTCCGCCACGGCAAGCGCAAGATCGGCGACGAACTGTTCGAGCGGGTCGATCCGCGCGGCAAGCCCTACATCTGGATCGGCACCCTGCGCGGCGAGGCCGACGCCACCCCGGACACCGACATCCACGTCGTTCTGCACGACGGCGGCATCTCGGTGACGCCGGTCTATCTCGACCTCACCCACACCCCAACCTTGCAGACGCTGAGGCAGGCCTTCGTGTGACGATCGACGCGCGCAAGATCCGTTTGCTGATGGCGTTGCGCCAGTCCGGCGTGACCGACACCAAGGTGTTGGCCGCCATCGAACGGGTCCCGCGCGAGGTCTTCGTCCCCGACGCCTTCCAGGACCAGGCCTGGGAGAACACCGCCCTGCCGATCGAGCTCGGCCAGACGATCAGCCAGCCGCTGGTCGTCGGGCTGATGACCCAGGCCCTGGAACTGCACCCCCGCCATCTGGTGCTGGAGGTCGGCACCGGCTCCGGCTACCAGGCGGCGGTGCTGGCGCGGCTGTGCCGCCGCGTCTTCACCATCGAACGGCTGAAACCGCTGCTGGGCGAGGCGGAAAGGCGTTTCCGGGCGCTTGGGATCGACAACATCACCACGCGGCTCGGCGACGGAACGCGCGGCTGGCCGGAGCAGGCGCCGTTCCTGCGCGTATTGGTCACGGCCGCCGGCGGGCCGGAGCCGCCAAAAGACTTGACGGATCAGCTCGCCGTTGGTGGTGTCATGCTCATTCCGCTGGGCGACGGCTACCACGATCAGAAGGTGGTCCGCTTCCGGCGCACCGAAGATGGTCTTATCCGGGAGGACCTGTGGCCCGTCCGTTTCGTTCCGCTGCTGTCCGACCCGCCGCAACAGGTCCGTTCCGCATCATGACGCCCGCCGCTCCGTCCGTCCCCCCGTCCGCGCGCCGGGGCGGCCTCGCCGCGCGCCTCGCCGCCGTCTCGCTCGCCCTGCTGGCGCTGGCGGGCTGCGAGCGGATCGGCGGTTTGGCCCCCTTCACCGACATGATGGGGGGAACGCCGGACTCCGCCGGGGGCGCCATCACGGTGCAGAAGGGCGACAACGCCTACATGCTGTCCCGGCGCTACAATGTGCCATTGCGCGACCTGATCGAGATCAACCGCCTGACGCCGCCCTACAAGCTGGAGGTCGGGCAACGGCTGACCCTGCCGGCGGCGCGGCAATACATCGTGCAGAAGGGCGACACGCTCTACGGCATCTCCCGCATGCACAATGTGGACGTCAGCGAGCTGACCACCCTCAACAACCTGTCGCCGCCCTACGCGGTGCAGGCCGGCCAGCCGCTCCGCCTGCCGGGCGCCGGGCAACGGCCGTCCTCCGGGCCGGTCGTGCTGGCCGATGCTGGAACCGTTCCCGCCGCTCCGCCGGGCGCCGCCGATGGCGCGCCGCGCGCCGGCCGCGGCTCGATCCAGGCGGCCGAGCTGCCGGCGCCGGGCGCCGCGCCGTCCGCTCCCCCGTCCGGCTCTCCGGGGGGCGGCGTCACCGCGCCGCCGCCGTCCGCCGCGAAGCCGGGCGGTCCCGCCGCCGCCGCGTCCGGAGAACCGGAGGTCGCCTATCAGCCGGGACAGGCTCCGGTCTCGCTCCGCCCGCCCGGCTCGAAACCCGGCGTGACGGCCGAGCCGGCTCCCGCTCCGGACGCCCCGGCGGCGGTCGCCGCCTCGCCGCTGCCGCCCAGCCTTCCGGCCGGCCGCACCGCCGCGCCGGCGCCGACCGAGGTCGCCGCCGCGCCGCCCAAGCCGGAACCGAAGGCCGAGGTCGCCGCGCCGCCGCCGCGCGGCTCGGCGCGCTTCCTGTGGCCGGTGAAGGGCAAGCTGATCTCCGGCTACGGCCCCAAGCCGGACGGGCTGCACAACGACGGGCTGAACATCGCCGCCGGCAAGGGCACGGCGGTGGTCGCCGCCGACAATGGCGTCGTCGCCTACGCCGGCAACGAGCTGCGCGGCTTCGGCAACCTGCTGCTGCTGAAGCACGCCGACGGCTGGATCACCGCCTACGCCCACCTCGACCGCATCGACGTGGAGCGCGGCGCCACGGTGAAGCGCGGGCAGACGGTGGGCCGGGTCGGCCAGACCGGCGCCGTCAGCAGCCCGCAGCTCCATTTCGAGCTTCGCAAGGGCAGCCAGGCGGTCGATCCGACCGATCAGATGGACCGCCGGCCTATCGAAGGGGCTTTCCGAGACGGCCCGCCAGGTCCTGGATGAACTGCCACGCGACGCGGCCCGAGCGGCTGCCGCGCGTGACCGACCATTCCACCGCCTCGGCGCGGAGCTGGTCCAGCGGGATCTCCAGGCCGAAGTGGCGGGCGTAGCCCTCGATCATCGCGAAGTAGGTGTCCTGGTCGCAGTTGTGGAAGCCGAGCCACAGGCCGAAGCGGTCGGACAGCGACACCTTCTCCTCGACCGCCTCGCCGGGGTTGATGGCGGTCGAGCGCTCGTTGTCGATCATCTCGCGCGGCATCAGGTGGCGGCGGTTCGAGGTCGCGTAGAACACGACGTTCTCCGGCCGCCCCTCGATGCCGCCGTCGAGCACCGCCTTCAGCGACTTGTAGTGCGCGTCGTCATGGTCGAAGGACAGGTCGTCGCAGAACAGGATGAAGCGCCGCGTCTCGCCCTTCAGCCGGGTCAGCAGGCGGGGCAGGGTGGGGATGTCCTCGCGGTGGATTTCCACCAGAACCAGTTCGCCGGGACGCTCCTGGCACAGCAGCGCGTGGACCGACTTGACCAGCGAACTCTTGCCGGTGCCGCGCGCGCCCCACAGCAGGGCGTTGTTGGCGGGATAGCCGGCGGCGAAGCGGCGGGTGTTCTCCAGCAGGGTGTCGCGCTGCCGCTCGACGCCCTGGAGCAGGACGATGTCGACCCGGTTGACGGCGGGCACCGGCTCCAGCCGGTCCGGCTCGGTGTGCCAGACGAAGGCGTCGGCCGCGGTCAGGTCGAGCGGCACGGAGGCCGGCGGGGCCAGACGCTCCAGCGCGTCGGCGATGCGGGTCAGCAACGGAAGCAGGGAGTCGGGGGACATCGTTTTCCAGGCACCTTTTCACAAAATTTCATGGAAACCGGCGGTCGGCGCAGCCATCTTTCCGACGCGATCGCACGGTATCACAGCAATGCGTGCGCACAAGCAGCCGCCATTCCCCGGTTTTCGCCGCATCACCGTTGCATCCGGGGCATGGGCGGCTATAGTCGCGGCGTCCCGGCGGTCCGCCGAACCCGCGCCGGGACCAAACCAAAAGGAGCTCCCTGATGTTCGTTTCGACGGCTTATGCACAGACCGCGGCGCCGGCTGGCGGCAGCGACATGCTCGTGCAATTCCTGCCGCTGATTCTGATCTTCGTCGTCTTCTACTTCCTGCTGATCCGCCCCCAGCAGAAGAAGATGAAGGAGCACAAGGCGATGCTGGGCAACATCCGCCGCGGCGACCGCGTCGTGACCGGCGGCGGCATCATCGGCACCGTGACCAAGGTCGGCGCCGACGACGAGCTGACCGTCGAGATCGCCGAGAATGTCCGCGTCCGCTGCGTCCGCTCCACGGTCAACCTCGTGCTGGCCAAGACCGAGCCGGCCGGCAAGGGCGGCGACGGCGCCACCCCGGCCGCCGCCGAGGGCGAGGCCAAGCCCGCCGAGACCCCGGCCGCCGGCGGCATCGGCAAGCTGTTCGGCCGCAAGTAAGACCGGCGCAAACAGGGCCGGCGCCGGTCACCAGCGCGCCGGTCGTCGAATCGGATTCGAGTGACGCATGCTGTATTTTTCGCGTTGGAAGATTTACACGATCGTGGCGATCTGCGCCGCCGGCTTCGTCATGATGCTGCCGAACTTCCTCGGCCGTGACACGCTGGCGCACCTGCCCGGCTGGTACGCCCACAGCAAGGTGTCGCTGGGTCTCGACCTGCGCGGCGGATCGCATCTGCTGCTCGAAGTCGACATGGGCGCGGTCATCCGCGACCGCGTCGAGGGGCTGGTGGACGGGGCGCGGCAGCAGCTGCGCACCGCCAACGTCGGCTACACCGCGATCAACCCCGGCGAGCGCGCCGTGACCGTCCAGCTCCGCGACCCGGCCCAGGCCGACGAGGCGGTGAAGGCTCTGCGCGGCCTCGCCAGCCCGGTCGGCGGCACGGCGCTCGGCGGCGGCCAGCCTGACCTGACGGTGAGCGCCAACGGCAGCACGGTGACGGTCCAGCTGAGCGAGGTGGCGCTGCGCGACCGCGCGACGCAGGCCATCGAGCAGTCGATCGAGATCGTCCGCCGCCGCATCGACGAGACCGGCGTCAACGAGCCGACCATCGCCCGCCAGGGCAACGACCGCATCCTGGTCCAGCTTCCCGGCGTCGAGGATCCCGACCGCGTCAAGCGGCTGCTCGGCACCACGGCGAAGATGACCTTCCGTCTGGTCGACACCAACGCCGACCCCTCGACCGGCCGCGCCCCTCCGGGCTCCGAGATCCTGCCGTCGGCCGAGGGCGAGCGGTTCCAGACCACCTACGTCATCCGCAAGAAGGTCGAGGTCGACGGCGCCACGCTGAAGAACGCGTCGGCCTCGACCAACTCGCAGACCGGCGAATGGGTGGTGAACTTCGAGTTCAACAGCGCCGGCGCCAACCGCTTCGCCGAGATCACCAAGGCGAATGTCGGCCGCCCCTTCGCCATCGTGCTGGACAACAAGGTCATCAGCGCGCCGGTCATCCGCGAGCCGATCACCGGCGGGCGCGGCCAGATCAGCGGCAACTTCTCCGCCGCCACCGCCAACGACCTTGCCGTGCTGCTGCGCGCCGGCGCCCTGCCGGCGCCGCTGAAGGTGATCGAGGAACGCACGGTCGGGCCCGACCTCGGCGCCGATTCCATCCGCGCCGGCCTGACCGCCGTGATGGTCGGCTTCGTCATGGTCTGCATCTACATGATCGCGTCCTACGGGCTGTTCGGTTCCTTCGCCTGCTTCGCCCTGCTGGTCAACCTCGTGCTGACGCTGGCGGCGCTGTCGATGCTCCAGGCGACGCTGACGCTGCCCGGCATCGCCGGCGTGCTGCTGTCGCTCGGCCTCGCGGTGGACGCCAACATCCTGATCAACGAGCGCATCCGCGAGGAAACGAGGAAGGGCCGGGGCGTCTTCGCCTCGATGGAGGCCGGCTTCAGCCGCGCCTACAGCACCATCGTCGATTCGAACCTGACGACGGCGCTCAAGATGGCCTTGCTGTTCATCTTCGGCACCGGCGCCATCAAGGGCTTCGCCGTCACCATCACCTTCGGCATCCTGATCTCCATGTTCACCGCGACGGTGCTGGTGCGCCTGATGATGGTGACGTGGCTGCGCCGCACGCGGCCCGCCGCGCTGCCGGTTTGAGAGGACGATCCATGTTCCACCTCCGCCTCGTCCCCGACGACACCAAGATCCCGTTCATGAACGGCCGGTTCGCCGGCCTGCTGACCTCGGCGTTCCTGTCGATCGCCTCGATCGTCCTGTTCTTCCATCCGGGCCTGAACTACGGCATCGACTTCCAGGGCGGCATCGTCATCGAGGCCCGCACCCCGCAGGCCGCCGACTTCGCCTCGCTGCGCCACTCGCTGGGCGAGCTGGGCATGGGGCAGGTGGCGTTGCAGGAGTTCGGCTCGCCGCAGGACGTGCTGATCCGGCTGGAGCGCCAGCCGGGCGACGACGCCGCCCAGCAGGTGGCCGCCGACAAGGTGCGCGCCTCGCTGGCCCAGATCCTGCCGGGCACCCAGGTCCGCCGCGTCGAGGCGGTCGGCGCCTCGGTCAGCTCGGAGCTGTTCGCCAACGGCATGCTGGCGATGGGCCTCGCCATGGTGGCGATGCTGATCTACATCTGGTTCCGCTTCGAATGGCAGTTCGGCCTGGGCGCGGTGGTGACGCTGCTGCTCGACATCACCAAGATCATCGGCTTCTACGCCATCACCGGCATGCAGTTCAACCTGACGGCGATCGCGGCGATCCTGACGATCATGGGCTACTCGATCAACGACAAGGTCGTGGTCTACGACCGGATGCGCGAGAACCTGCGCATCTACAAGAAGATGCCGCTGCGCGACCTGATCGACCTGTCGATCAACGAGACGCTGAACCGCACCGTCGGCACCTCGATGTGCACCTTCCTGTCGGTCATCCCGCTGGCGCTGTTCGGCGGCGAGGCGTTGCAGGATTTCGGAATCGTGCTGCTGCTCGGCGTGTTCATCGCGACGACCTCGTCGATCTTCATCGCCGCCCCCATCTTGCTGTTCCTGGGCGAGAACCGCCTGCGCCGCGGCGCGCCGGAGGCCGCCGCCTCCAACGCGGCGACGACGCCGTAACGGAAGACAGGATCCAGCCATGGCCGACATCACGCCGATCATCCCGTCCGACCGTCAGGTCATCGACGGCTATGGCGAGGGGCAGTTTTGCGTGTCGAGTCAGTGGCGTGTCGGCGCGGTCATCGTGCTGCCCGACCGCACGCTGCCCTGGACCGCCACCGACGCGGCGGCGCTGACCGCCGCCGACTTCGCGGCGGTGCTGGAGGCGGAGCCGAAGGTGGAACTGCTGCTGCTCGGCACCGGCCCGACCATGAAGCTGGTGTCGAAGGCGCTCCGCCAGGAGCTGCGCGGGGCCGGCATCGTGGTGGAGTTCATGGACAGCGGGGCGGCCTGCCGCACCTACAACGTGCTGCTGGCCGAGGGCCGGCGGGTGGCGGCGGCGCTGCTGCCGGTCTGACCGCTCCGCGTTCATCCCGTCCGAAACGACGAAGGCGCCCCCGGTCGGGGGCGCCTTCGCGTTTTTCAGCGCGTTTTCAGCGCGACCTCGCGGTCAGGCCGTCGGGATCAGGCCGCGAGCTGCTCGGCGGCGAAGTCCCAGTTCGCGAGGTTGTCGATGACGGCCTTCACGAAGTCGGCGCGGCGGTTCTGGAAATCGACGTAGTAGGCGTGCTCCCACACGTCGATGGTGAACAGCGGCTTCTGGCCGTGCGCCAGCGGGGTGTCGGCGTTGCCGGTCTTGCCGACCTTCAGCTTGCCGCCCTCCTCGTACAGCCAGGCCCAGCCCGAGCCGAACTGGGTCAGGGCGGCCTGGGTCAGCTCTTCCTTGAACTTCTCGACGCTGCCGAAATCGGCGACCAGACGGGCTTCCAGGGCGGCCGGGATGGTGCCGCCGTCCTTCTTCAGGCACTGCCAGAAGAAGGTGTGGTTCCACACCTGCGCGGCGTTGTTGAAGATGCCGACCTTCGAGGCGTCGCCAGCCGAGGCCTTGATGACCTCCTCCAGGCTGGCGTTGGCCAGCGGGCTGTCCTTGGTCAGGTTGTTCAGGTTGGTGACGTAGGTCTGGTGGTGCTTGTCGTGGTGCAGATGCAGGGTCTGCGACGAGATGTACGGCTCCAGAGCGTCGTACGCGTAGGGGAGCGGCGGAAGTTCGAACGCCATCTTGAATACCCTCTCTCTTTTTTGGATGCACTTCCGAGCTTGGCTTTGCGGGCCTGGCCCATCCACCCGTCCAGATAGGCCGACGGCGCGGCAAAGTGAAGGCTGGAATGGCTCCAGACTGAGAGAAAGAGGCTAGGGCTTGGCGAGAAGCAGCGCCGCCGCCCGGTCGCCGGAGCGCACCGCGGCCTCCAGGGTGGCTGGAAGTCCTGTGTCCGTCCAGTCTCCGGCCAGGGCGAGGTTGCTCCAGCGGGAGCGGGCGGGCGGGCGGCGCCGCACCGAGTCGGGCGCCTGATCGGGGGTCGCCCGGCGCTCCTTGACCACCCGGAAGGGGCGAATCGGGACATCGAGTCGCAGGGCCGCCGCGACGTCGCTCCACAGGCGGGCGGCGATGGCGTCGGCCGGCTGGTCGGCCAGGGCGTCGGCGTCGCTGACGGTGACCGACAGCACGTCGCCGCGCGCGAACAGCCATTCCGCCCGCCCGCCGACCAGCGCGAGAAAGGGGAGCCCGCCCGGCAGGCTCACCGGCCCGTCGAAGCGGTAATGGACGTTGACGATGGCCGGGCCGGGCGGCGGCACGGACAGCCCCGGCACCAGCCGCCCGGCCACCCAGGCCGGCGTCGCGAGGATGACGGAATCCATCCGCCCAAGGTCGAAACCGGAGCCTGCGATGGACAACCCGGCCAGCCGGCCGCCGTCGAAACGCAGTCCGTCCACGCGCGCGCCGAACCGGACCTCGCAGCCGAGCGTCGCGAGGCGGTTCAGGGCCGGATCGACGAAGGCGGCGGACAGCCCTTGCGCGGCGATCACCGGCCGGCAGGCCGCCTCGCCGCGCAGCAGGGTCTCCCGCATCACCGCGCCGAACAGGCGGGCCGACACCCGCGCGGTCGGGCCGTTCATCGCCGACACCGCCAGCGGAGCCCACAGCCGGCCGTGCAGCGGGCCGTGCGGAGGCAGAACCGCGTCCAGCGCCGCCGCCGGACCGGCCAGCACGGCGCGCAGCGCGGCGAGATACTGCCAGGGCCGGCTTCCCGGCACCCGCCGCGCCTCGTCGAACAGCCAGAGCCCGCCGGGCCGCAGGGTCCAGGCGGCGCCGTCGCGCAGGTCGAGGAAGGGAAAGGCGGCCGGGCGAAGTTCCGTCAGCGCGCCGGCCCCCCCGATCCGGCGTGCGTAATCCAGCAGCGCCCGGTTGCCGCCGAGGACCATGTGGCTGCCGTTGTCGAGCGTCCGGTCGAGCGTGGCGTCGTGGAAGGAGCGGCAGCGCCCGCCGGCCTGGGGGGCCTGCTCGTGCAGGACGACGCGTCGCCCCGCCTCGGCCAGACGGAGGGCGGCCGACAGGCCGGCGAGCCCGGCGCCGATCACATGCACCGTTCCGGCGTTGGGAGAAGGCGGGGCGGTCACGCGGCGGGCGGCACGCCGATCAGGCAGCGCAACGCTACCCAGGCGCTTTCGCGCCGGCCGAGCCGGACACGGACCGCCGGATCGCTCCAGCCCCGCGCCCGCAGGCGCCGCAGCAGCCGGTGGTAGAGAACCATCATGGCGACGGCCGCCCACAGCGAGCCGCGCGCCGTCCCCGCGATGGCCGCCCGCGCCTCGGCGAAGCGGGTTTCCGCCAGCTCGGCCAGCGCCTCGCAGGCGTGGGGCAGTCCGGGATGGGCCAGCGCCTCGTCCGGCACGTCCGTGCCGATCCCGGCGGCGTCCAGCAGTTCGCGCGGCAGGTAGAGGCGGCCGAGCGCCGCGTCCTCGGCGAGGTCGCGCAGGATGTTGGTCAGTTGCAGCGCCTCGCCGAGCGCCAGCGCGAAGGCCTCGGTCGCCGGGTCGGCGCGGTCGAAGACGCGGATCGCCAGCATGCCGACGGCCCCGGCGACGCGGCGGCAATAGAGGCGCAGGGTGGGCAGGCCGGGCGCCCGCAGCCCGCCGCCGGCATCGCCGCCGACATCCATCGCCATGCCGTCGATCACCGCCTCGAACTCGGCGCGGGGCAGGCCGTAGCGGTCGATGGCGCCCTTCAGCGCGGCGGGCAGCGGGCCGGTCGGCGCGTCGCCGGAATAGAGGCCGCGAATCGTGCGCCGCCAGCAATCCAGCGCGTCGCGCTTTTCCGTCGGATCGCCCGGCTCGTCGGCGATGTCGTCGACGCGCCGGCAGAAGGCGTAGATGGCGAACATCGCGGCGCGCTTGGACGCCGGCAGCAGCCGCATCGGCCAATAGAAGCTGCTTCCCGACCGCTCCGCCACCGCCGAGGGCGTGTCGGTGGACGGGGGCGGAGACGAATCGGACAGCGGAGGCGTCATGCGGATCTTCCCGGGCCGGGCGTTCGGACGAACGCGGCCCGGAAGTTTAGGAGGCGGAGAAGCTTCGCGCCAGCCCCCGCGCCACGGCGACCAGCTTGTGGTGCGGACCCAGCACGACCCGCGCCTTCATCGGGTCGCGGGCCTTCAGCCGCTGCGACAGCGATTGCGCGAGGCTGAGGATGACCGACGCCTCCATCCGCAGGCCGCGATGCTGGATCAGGCCGGGCAGGGGGGCGGCGCGCTCCAGCAGGCGGTCGGTGTGCTCCAGCGCCTGGTCGAAGATGGCGCGCAGGCGGGGATCGCTCTCATGCTCCACCAGCCGCTCGACGCTGACGCCGGCCTCCTCGAACCAGGTCAGCGGGATGTAGCAGCGGCCGAGCTGCGACCAGTCCTCGCGCGCGTCCTGAAGATGGTTCAGCACCTGGAGGGCCGAGCACAGCGCGTCGGACGCCGGGCCGGCGGCCACCCCCTCGCCATGCAGCTCCAGCAGGTAGCGCCCGACCGGGTTGGCGGAGAAGCGGCAATAGAGCAGCAGGTCGCTCCAGCTGTGGCAGCGGGCGCCGACGGCGTCGCGGCGGAAGGCGCGCAGCACCTGCCGGGCGTGGCGGTCGCTGACCCCGGTCGCCTTCAGGCTGTCGCGCAGGTCGAGCGCCGGCTTCAGGTAGGCGTGCTTGGCCTGCCCCGAGGTCAGGGCGCGTTCCAGCGCCTCCAGATAGGCCAGCTTGGTCTCCGGCTCCAGATCCATGTCGTCGGCGATGTCGTCGGCCAGCCGCAGGAAGCGGTAGAAGGCGATGACGTGCGGGCGCAACTGCTTCGGCAGCAGGCGCGACGCGACCGGGAAGTTTTCCGTGCTCTCGTCCTTGCGGGCGATCGGGCTCGGCCTGCGGGGTTTCGCCGGGGCGGTGTTGAAGTCCGTGTTGAAATCCGTCATGGGGCCCTGCCTGCTGCGCGTCGGGACTGGCGGTGCGATCGAGTGTGCTTCATATAGGCGTGGACTCAAGCTTTGACCGCCGCCTCACCGCGATCCACCCCTCTTTTTCCATCCGGGTTTCACATGGCGAAGACGACCACCGACCTGTCTTATTGCGGACGGGAGGTCCGGAAGTATGACAACGATCACTTTCTGGCAGGTCTCTTCGCCCCGGCGGACCGGCGCGAAGCCCTGTTCGCGTTGCACGCCTTCAATCTGGAGATCGCCAAGACCCGCGAGGTGGTCAGCGAGCCGATCATGGGGCAGATGCGGCTCCAATTTTGGCGCGACGGCATCGAGGCTGTCTATGGGGACGGACCCGTACCCCGCCACGCGGTGATGGATCCGCTGGCGGAAGCGGCGCGGAGCCTGGGGTTGAGCCGCGCCCTGTTCGACCGGCTGATCGACGCGCGCGAGGCCGACCTCGACGACACGCCGCCGGCCGACCTGACCTGTCTGGTCAACTACGCCGAGGTCACCGGGGCGCCGCTGGTCCAACTGGCGCTGGAGATCCTGGGCGTGCGCGACGAGGCGGCGATGGCCGCCGGGCGCCATGTCGGCATCGCCTACGCCCTGGCCGGCATCCTGCGCGCCGTGCCCTTCCTGGCGCGCCAGCACCGGCAGTTGCTGCCCGCCGACCTGATGGCGCGGCAGGGGGCACGGTCGCACGACCTGTTCGAACTGCGCTCCACGCCCGAGCTGCGGCCGGTGGTGGGCGACGTCGCGCTGGTGGCGCGCAAGCATCTGGGCGAGGCGCGCAAGCTGCGCCGCTCGGTGCCGCGCGCCGCCGTGCCGGCCCTGCTGCCGGCGGTGCTGGCCGAGTTGCATCTCGGCGTTCTCGCGCGGGAGGGCAACGATCCCTTTGCCCCGCGCGTGCTGCTGCCCAACCCGTTCCGTCAGCTGCGGCTGGGCTGGGCGGCGGTGCGCGGGGCGTACTGACGACGGCGGTCGGACGGGCCGGGCGGTCAGGCCGCCAGCCAGCCGTCGAGGTCGGCCAGGGCGCGGCGGGTGTAGGCCAGCTTGCGGTCGCGCCCGCGGATCTTCTCGTCCACCGGCGGGAACAGGCCGAAATTGACGTTCATCGGCTGGAAGGTCTCGGCCTCCGCGCCGCCGGTGATGTGGCCGAGAATCGCGCCCAGCGCGGTCGTGACCGGCGGGTTGACGATGGGCTGGCCCAGACGTTCGGCCGAGGCGAAGCGGCCGGCGAGCAGGCCGACGGCCGCGCTCTCCACGTAGCCCTCGCAGCCCGTCACCTGACCGGCGAAGCGCAGGCGCGGCTGCGCCTTCAGGCGCAGGGCGCCGTCGAGCAGGCGCGGGCTGTTCAGGAAGGTGTTGCGGTGCAGGCCGCCCAGCCGCGCGAACTCGGCCTTCTCCAGGCCGGGGATCATGCGGAAGATGCGCGTCTGCTCGGCGTGGCGCAGCTTGGTCTGGAAGCCGACGAGGTTGTAGAGGGTGCCCAACGCGTTGTCCTGGCGAAGCTGGACGACGGCGTAGGGACGGCGTTCCGGCTTGTGCGGGTTGGTCAGGCCGACCGGCTTCATCGGGCCGTAGCGCAGGGTATCGACGCCGCGCTCCGCCATCACCTCGATCGGCAGGCAGCCCTCGAAGTAGGGCGTGTTCTTCTCCCACTCCTTGAAGTCGGTCTTCTCGCCGGCGATCAGCGCGTCGATGAAGGCGCGGTACTCGTCCTTCTCGAAGGCGCAGTTGATGTAGTCCTTGCCGGTGCCGCCGGGGCCGGGCTTGTCGTAGCGCGACTGGAACCACGCCTTCGACAGGTCGACGCTCTCCAGATAGACGATGGGGGCGATGGCGTCGAAGAAGGCCAGCGATTCCTCGCCGGTGAAGGCGCGGATCGCCTCGGCCAGCGGCGGCGAGGTCAGCGGGCCGGTGGCGACGATGACGCTGTCCCATTCCTCGGGCGGCAGGCCGGCGATCTCGCCGCGCTCGACGGTGATGAGGGGATGGCCGGTGATCGCCTCGGTCACGGCGCCGGCGAAGCCGTCGCGGTCCATGGCGAGCGCCCCGCCGGCCGGCACCTTGTGGGCGTCGGCGCAGCGCAGGATCAGCGAGCCGCAGCGCCGCATCTCCTCGTGCAGCAGCCCGACCGCGTTGTACTCGGCGTCGTCGGAGCGGAAGGAGTTGGAGCAGACCAGTTCCGCCAGCTTGTCGGTGTCGTGGGCGTCGGTCTTGCGGACGGGCCGCATCTCGTGCAGGACCACGGGCACGCCGCGCGAGGCGAGCTGCCACGCGGCCTCGGATCCGGCGAGACCGCCGCCGATGACATGGACGGGGCGAAGGGTGTCGGTCATGAATCTTTCCAGAAAACAGAGGCGAAGAACGGAGGGTGTGAAAGCCGGCGTCGGCTAGAAGCCTGTCGCACCGCTGCGCATGGCCGTCAACCACGCGTCGATGAGCGCCGCGTGGCCGGGCAGGCGGGAGAACAGCTCGTTGGCCTTCTCCTCGTCGTAGGTGTGAACCGTCAGGTTGCGGTCGTTCATCATGCCGAGGGCCGCTTCCGCCTGCGCCTCGGTCAACAGGCCGGCGATCTGGCTTTCGCGCACGATCGCCTTGGGGCTGGCGGAGGTCAGGCGTTCCGGCCCGGCCCGTTCCGCGATCACGGCGCGGGCCGCCTTCCAGGCCGTCTCGGTCGCCAGGGTGAAACGGAGGATCGCCGAATCCCGCACGATCTCGTCGACCGGGTGCGTCAGGATCTCCTGGAAACGCCGCAAGGCCAGCCCCGCGTTGTCCAGCTTCCGCTCTAGCGGGTCCATTCGACGCCCTCCCGCCTGACCGTATCGCGGAGTTCGGGCCTTGCCGTCGCGAGATTCACCACATCGACGAAATAAGGCACCGTGCTCTCTTCCAGATCCTCGTCGATGTCCGCGAGCAGGCCGGCCGGCAGCGGTTCGGACGGTTCGATGGCGACGTCGATGTCGCTCCAGTGGCGCGGGTTGCCGCGCGCGCAGGAACCGAACAGGTACACGCGCGCGGGATGTCCCGCAAGCCGGTCGAACAGGATCCACTTGACGGTGTCGAGCGCGCGCAGGCGGACGTCGTTCATCATGGGAAGGATCATAGCACGGAACCGGGCCGTCAGCCCTTCCCAACGAAAACGGCCGGCCCCGTTCCGCACGGGGCCGGCCGCGATAACGGGCGGAGCGTGTCCGCCCCTCACTCCGTCTTGGTCGTCGTGCGGCGCTCGACGGTGGTCGAGGACGGGGCCGGGGTCACGACGGTGGCCGAACCCGAGGGAGCCGGCGTGACGACCGTGCTCGATCCGTAGTTCGGGGTCGTGGTGGTGGTGGTCGTCGTGCTGGTGCTGCTGCCGTCGGACCCGCAGGCGGCCAGCAGGAGGGCGGCGCCCATGGCGGCGCCGACACCGGTCAGAAGCGTCCTGGTCATTCCTCGTCTCCTCGTTTCAGAGCGAACAATGACCGGGAAACACCGCCGAGCCTCTGTTTGTTCACGCCCTCTTTCGCGACTTGGGCTTCGCCTTCAGGTAGGGGGCCAGATAGCGGCCGGTGTAGCTGCGCTTGACCTTCGCCACATCCTCCGGCGTGCCCTCCGCCACGATCTCGCCGCCGCCGGTGCCGCCCTCCGGCCCGAGGTCGATGATCCAGTCGGCGGTCTTGATGACCTCCAGATTGTGCTCGATCACCAGCACCGTGTTGCCCTGGTCGACCAGCGCGTGAAGCACCTCCATCAGCTTCTCGACGTCGGCGAAGTGCAGGCCCGTCGTCGGCTCGTCGAGGATGTAGAGGGTGCGGCCGGTGGCGCGGCGGCTGAGTTCCTTGGAAAGCTTGACGCGCTGCGCCTCGCCGCCCGACAGGGTGGTCGCCGCCTGCCCGATGTGGATGTAGCCGAGCCCCACCCGCTCCAGCGTGTCGAGCTTGTCGCGGATGCCGGGCACCGCCTTGAAGAACTCCTTGCCCTCCTCGACCGTCATGTCGAGCACGTCGGCGATGGTCTTGTCGCGGTAGGTGACCTCCAGCGTCTCGCGGTTGTAGCGCTTGCCGTGGCAGACGTCGCAGGTCACGTAGACGTCGGGCAGGAAGTGCATCTCGATCTTGATGACGCCGTCGCCCTGGCACGCCTCGCAGCGCCCGCCCTTGACGTTGAAGGAGAAGCGGCCGGGGCCGTAGCCGCGCGCCTTGGCCTCCGGCAGGCCGGCGAACCAGTCGCGCATCGGCGTGAAGGCCCCGGTGTAGGTCGCCGGGTTCGAGCGCGGGGTGCGGCCGATCGGCGACTGGTCGATGTCGATCACCTTGTCGAGATGCTCCAGCCCCATCACCGTGTCGTGCTCGGCCGGGTGCTCGCGGGCGCCCATCAGCTTGCGGGCGACGGCCTTGTAGAGAGTCTCGATGATCAGGGTGGACTTGCCGCCGCCCGACACGCCGGTCACGCAGGTGAAGGTGCCGAGCGGAATCTTCGTCGAAACGTTCCGCAGGTTGTTGGCGCGGGCGCCGGTCACCTCCAGGAACTGGCCGGGATGGCCGGGGCGGCGCTCGTCGGGGATGGGGACGAAGCGGGTGCCGTTGAGGAACTGGGCGGTGACGCTGTCGGGGTTCTTCTGGACCTCCTCCGGCGTGCCCTGGGCGATGACGTTGCCGCCGTGCTGGCCGGCGCCGGGGCCCATGTCGACCAGATAGTCGGCGCTGCGGATGGCGTCCTCGTCATGCTCGACGACGACGACGGTGTTGCCGATGTCGCGCAGCCGCTTCAGCGTCTCCAGCAGCCGGTCGTTGTCGCGCTGGTGCAGGCCGATCGACGGCTCGTCCAGCACATAGAGCACGCCGGTCAGGCCGGAGCCGATCTGCGAGGCCAGGCGGATGCGCTGGCTCTCGCCGCCGGAGAGCGTGCCGGAGCCGCGGCTGAGCGTGAGGTATTCCAGCCCGACCGCGTTGAGGAAACCCAGCCGCTCGTTGATCTCCTTCAGGATGCGATAGGCGATCTCGCGGTCCTTCGGGCGCAGATGCTCGTTCAGCCCGCCGAACCACGCCGCCGCGTCGGAGATCGACATTTCCGCCGCCTGCGAGATGTGGTGGCCGTTCACCTTGACGGCCAGCGCCTCCGGCTTCAGTCGGGCGCCCTTGCAGACCTCGCAGGGCTGGGAGGACTGGTACTTCGACAGCTCGTCGCGCATCCAGGCGCTCTCGGTCTCCCGGTAGCGGCGCTCCAGGTTGGTGACGATGCCCTCGAACGGCTTGTTGGTCTGGTAGCTGCGCAGCCCGTCGTCGTAGGTCATGGTGATGGCGGTGCCGCCCGACCCGTAGAGGATGGTCTGGCGGACCGTCTCCGGCAGTTCTTCCCACGGCGTGCCCATCGACACGTTGAAGTGCTGGGCGATGCTCTCCAGCGTCTGGTCGTAGTATTTGGAGGTCGAGCCGGCCCAGGGTGCTATGGCGCCCTTGCCGAGCGTCAGCCGCTCGTCGGGGACGACCAGCATCGGGTCGAAATAGATCTTGCTGCCCAGACCCTCGCAGGCCGGGCAGGAGCCGAACGGGTTGTTGAAGGAGAACAGGCGCGGCTCGATCTCCGGAATCGTGAAGCCGGACACCGGGCAGGCGAATTTCTGCGAGAAGACGGTCTGCTCGTTGGTCTCGGCGTTCTCGACCCAGACGATGCCGTCGGCCAGACCCAGCGCGGTCTCCAGCGAATCGGCCAGGCGGTTGCCCAGCCCCTCGCGCACCACGATGCGGTCGACCACCACCTCGATGTCGTGCTTCAGCTTCTTGTTGAGCGCCGGCACCTCGTCGATCTCGTGCATGGTGCCGTCGACGCGGACGCGCTGGAAGCCGCGCTTGCGGAGATCCTGGATCTCCTTCTTGTACTCGCCCTTGCGGCCGCGCACGAAGGGGGCCAGCAGCAGCAGGCGGGTGCCCTCCGGCATCGCCATGATGCGGTCGACCATCTGGCTGACCGTCTGGCTTTCGATCGGCAGGCCGGTCGCCGGCGAGTAGGGGATGCCGACCCGCGCCCACAGCAGGCGCATGTAGTCGTAGATCTCGGTCACCGTGCCGACGGTGGAGCGCGGATTCTTCGACGTCGTCTTCTGCTCGATCGATATGGCCGGCGACAGCCCCTCGATCGAATCGACGTCGGGCTTCTGCATCAGCTCCAGGAACTGGCGCGCGTAGGCCGACAGGCTCTCGACGTAGCGGCGCTGCCCCTCGGCGTAGATGGTGTCGAAGGCCAGCGACGACTTGCCGGACCCCGACAGGCCGGTGATGACGATCAGTTCGTCGCGCGGCAGGTCCACATCGACGTTCTTCAGGTTGTGTTCCCGCGCGCCGCGGACGCTGATGTACTTGTTCATGGGTTGTTCTTTTACTCGAAGCCGATCCGGTTGGAAAGCGGCTTCATGCGGGCGGTGAGGGGGCCATATGCACTTTGAAAGCCCCTCTCCCCCGAGGGAGAGGGGGTGGGGTGAGGGGGCAAAGCAAACTCTCTCTTTCGCCTGCGGCGAATCCCCCTCATCCCAACCCTTCTCCCACGAGGGGAGAAGGGCTCGAAGTGCCTACGCCCGTTCCTCGATGCCCGCTTCGGCCGATGGGACGATATAGGCGGCGGACAGGCGGTTCCCAACGGCGCCGCGCGCGGGTCAGGTCCAGAAAACCGGCGTGTCTCGAAAACGTTTCCACAGCTCGGGCAGCGCCTTGCGCCGCTTGTCGGCCTGCCGGTCGATCCAGGCGACGGCCGCCGCCACGGTCCGCGGGTCGGCGCCGGGCAGGGCGGCCAGCATCTTGCGGCCGGTTGCCGCGTCGTGGTCGGCGTCGTGGGCCGCCAGCAGCGAATCGAGCGCCGCCAGGAAGGGCAGGGTGGCGGATTCCGGGTAGAGGCCGCGGAAGAACTCGGCGACGTAGCGCAGCGTGCGCAGGCGGCGGCGCAGCTTCTCGCGCTCCTTCGGCTCGTCGGGCAGCTTGGCCGGCTTGCCCAGCTTGGCGAGGCGGGCCGACAGCCAGGGGCCGGCGACGGACGTGACCGGGGCGTCGAGCGCCGCCCGGCTGTCCTTGCCGGCGTTGGCCAGCCAGCGCCCGTCCTCCAGCCAGGCGGCCAGTCCCAGAACGGTGGTGGTGCCGTGCGGGGCGAGGATGGCGGCGACCGCCTGGCGGGCCGGTCCGGCGCCGGCGCTGCGGGCGGCGGCGGCGAGGATCGGCAGGCCCGGCGGCGCCTTGGGGTTGGCCGACAGCGGGTCGATGACCCCGGTCAGCAGCACGTCCCAGCCGCGCGCCGGGCCGAGCTGCTTGGCCATCGCCCGGCTTTCGGCGACCAGCCGGTCGGCCTCGACCGACCCGATCAGCGGCGCGAACAGCCGGTGGGCGATGCGCAGCCGGCGCAGCGCGACGCGCATGCGGTGCAGCCCCTCGACGTCGCCGCCGGCCAGCGCGCAGGCTTCGTTGGCGAGGAACTGGCGCAGCGCGTGGCGGACGATGTGACGGTAGGCCTCCGCCACCGTGGTGACGGGAGACAGGCCGAGCGGCTCCGAGCCGACCGGCGGCGGCAGGCGCCCGGTGACCAGCCGCAGGCCCAGCTCCGCCTTGCTCTCCGTGCCGATGCGCATCGGCACGGCGCGTTGCAGGCGCAGCGCGAGGTCGAACAGCCGGGCGACGCGGCCGGCCTTCAGCTCCAGCTCGACCTCGCTGATCGGCACGCTGGCGGTGCCGGCGGTGACGCGGCCCTCGTCCACCGCCAGCTCGATGGTGGTCGCCGCGTCGGGGCGGACCATCACGGCGGTGCGGCGGAACTCGGTGACGAACAGCGGACGCAGGGCGTCGCGCGCGTCGGCGGGGACCAGACCGGCCACCCCCTCCGCCGCCAGAACGGTGAAGTCCGGCGTCTCGCCGGCCACCACCCATTCCCATTCCCGGCGCACCGCGACCGCCGCCGAATCGCCGGGCGTGGCGCTGTTCACGGTCTTCAGCGTCTGGATGAAGCGGTCGCCGTCGCGCCGCACCCGGAAGGCGACCCCGTTGGCGAACAGCCGCAGGTCGGGCGTGTCGAAATAGACGGTGCGCAGATGGCTGACCACCGCCGGTCCGTCGGCCAGCTCGCGGACGGCGGGCAGGGCCGCCACGCGGGCGAGATCCGCCGGGGCGACGTGAAGCTTCAGCTCGACCTCGCGGAAGGCGGTTCCGCCGGGCTGGCTGTTGGCGGCCGTGTCGGGCTTGGCTTGGGGCAAACGGCAAATCCTCCCGGTCCGGACGTTGGCGGCCGGATCCGTGGATACCCCAAGAGGACGCACCGCGTTAAGAGAGTTTCCGCGGCTGCACAAAATCCGCCAGCCGCCCGGCCCCGAGATCGAGGTCGCGCCAGCGCATCGCCCCGAACACCAGCACGGCGCAGGCGCCGGTCGGGAATTTGTCGGCGAGCGCGTGGCGGTGCTCGGCCGGGCCGTCGCCGGCCAGCTCCTGCGCCAGATCGTGCAGATCCGGGTTGTGGGCCACCAGCATCAGCCCGGTCGCCGAATCCGGCGCGTCGCGCAGCCGCTCCAGCAGGGTGCGGGCGCCGCACAGATAGAGGCCGCGCTCATGCTCCACCGGCGGGAAGGGCACGCCCATGGCGGCCATCACCCGCTTGCGGGTCTCCACGGCGCGGACGGCGGTGGAGCACAGCACCAGATCGACGCGCGCGTGGTGGGCGGCGAGATGGCGGCCGACCAGGGTCGCCGCCTTCTCGCCGCGCGGGGCGAGCGGCCGCTCGTGGTCGCCCAGGCCCGGAGCGTCCCAGGAGGATTTGGCGTGGCGAAGGAGAAACAGGGTCTTCATCGCAAGGGGGGGCTTATCCGAAACAGGAGTCCTGAAACCGTAACGCAGATGGGATAGACTTGTCCGCCATCTTTGCATCCCCTCGCCCGTCCGGGGCGGGGGCGGCTGACGAACCTCAGAGGGTGCCGTGACCAATCTCCAGGATCTCGAAACGGTCTGCATCGAAGCCACCGCGCCGGAGCGCTTCATCAATCGCGAACTGTCGTGGCTGGCCTTCAACCAGCGGGTCCTGGACGAAGCTGAAAATCCGAACCACCCGCTGTTGGAACGGCTGCGGTTCCTGTCGATCTCGGCCAGCAACCTGGACGAGTTCTACATGGTCCGAGTCGCCGGCCTGAAGGGGCAGGTGGCGGCCGGAGTGAAGACTCCCAGCCCGGAAAACCTCACCCCGGCCCAGCAGCTGAGTGCGGTGAAACAGCGCATCGTCGAGCTGATGGCGAGCCAGCAGGCGATGTGGCGCTCGCTGAAGGGCGACCTGCGCGAGGCCAACATCACCGTCGCCGACCCCGACGAGCTGACCGAGGGCGAGAAGGACTGGCTGGAGGCCAAGTTCCTCGACGACATCTTCCCGATCCTGACGCCGATCGCCGTCGATCCGGCCCACCCCTTCCCCTTCCTGCCCAACCTGGGCTTCTCGCTGGCGCTCCAGCTGCACGACCCGGTGAAGGGGCGCCACATCGACGCGCTGGTGCCGCTGCCCTCGCAGATCGAGCGCTTCATCCGTCTGCCCGGCTCGGACATCCGCTTCGTCCAGCTGGAGAAGGTGGTGATGCTGTTCATCGACCGCCTGTTCCCTCCGTTCCAGGTCAAGGGCAACGGCGTCTTCCGGGTGCTGCGCGACAGCGAGATCGAGATCGAGGAGGAGGCCGAGGATCTGGTCCGCACCTTCGAGACGGCGCTGAAGCGCCGCCGGCGCGGCAGCGTGATCCGGCTGGAGACCGACAGCGGCATGGCCGCCGACCTGCGCGAGTTCCTGCGGCATGAACTGAACGTCGTCAGCGAGGACGTCTTCAGCCTCGACGGGCTGATCGGCCTGACCGACACCAAGAACCTGATCGTCGACGAGCGGCCGGATCTGGTCTTCCGCCCCTTCAACGCGCGCTTCCCCGAGCGCATCCGCGACTTCGGCGGCGACTGCTTCGCGGCGATCCGCCACAAGGATCTGGTGGTCCACCACCCGTACGAGAGCTTCGACGTGGTGGTGCAGTTCGTCCGGCAGGCGGCGCGCGACCCGCAGGTCGTCGCCATCAAGCAGACGCTCTACCGCACCAGCAAGGACAGCCCGATCGTCGCCGCCCTGATCGAGGCGGCCGAGGCCGGCAAGTCGGTGACCGCGCTGGTCGAGCTGAAGGCCCGCTTCGACGAGGAGGCCAACATCCGCTGGGCCCGCGACCTGGAACGCGCCGGCGCCCAGGTGGTCTACGGCTTCGTCGATCTCAAGACCCACGCCAAGGTGTCGATGGTGGTGCGGCGCGAGAAGAAGGCGCTGCGCAGCTACGTGCATTTCGGGACCGGCAACTACCACCCGATCACCGCCAAGATCTACACCGACCTGTCATTCTTCACCTGCGACCCGGCGCTCTGCCACGACGCGGCGGTGATGTTCAACTTCATGACCGGCTACGCCACGCCCAAGGTGCTGGAGAAGATCGCCATCGCCCCGATCACGCTGCGCCAGCGGCTGGCCGAGCTGATCCAGGCGGAGATGGCCCACGCCGCCGCCGGGCGGCCGGCCGCCATCTGGGTGAAGCTGAACTCGCTGGTCGATCCGACCATCATCGACCAGCTTTACAAGGCGTCGCAGGCCGGCGTGCAGATCGACATGGTGATCCGCGGCATCTGCTGCCTGCGGCCGGGCGTGCCGGGCCTGTCGGAGAACATCCGGGTGCGCAGCATCGTCGGACGCTTCCTGGAGCATGGCCGGGTGATCTGCTTCGGCAACGGCCACGGGCTGCCCAGCCCGCAGGCCAAGCTGTTCATCTCCTCGGCCGACTGGATGACCCGCAACCTCGACCGCCGGATCGAGACGCTGATCCCCATCGAGAATCCGACCGTGCACGAGCAGGTGCTCGACCAGATCATGGTCGCCAACCTGAAGGACGACGCCAGCACCTGGAAGCTCGGCCCCGACGGCGTGTACCACCGCATCAAGGCTGGTCCGGACGCCTTCAGCGTCCACAATTACTTCATGACCAACCCCAGCCTGTCGGGCCGGGGAAGCGCCCTGAGCAACAAAAAGACGCCTCCGCGTTTGATGTTGCGTACGGTGTCCTGAGGTTCGGGTGACGGAGTCGACGACGATGGGGATGGACAATCGCACGGTCTCACCGGCCGAAGGCGCCGGCGGGGATTTGGCCCTTGGAAACTCGGGCGGCCGGGTCGCGGTGATCGACATCGGGTCGAACTCGATCCGGCTGGTCGTTTATGACGGGCTGATCCGGTCGCCGCTGGCGCTGTTCAACGAGAAGGTGCTGTGCGGCCTCGGGCGCGGGGTGGAGAAGACCGGCAACCTCAACCCGGACGGCGTTGCCCAGGGGCTGACCGCGCTGGAGCGCTTCGCCCGCCTCGCCGCCGGCATGCGGGTGGCGAGGCTGGACGTGATCGCCACGGCGGCGGTCCGCGACGCCCGCGACGGCGCCGCCTTCGTCGAACGGGTGGAGCGGTCGACCGGCCTGACCGTCCGCGTCATCAGCGGCGAGGAGGAGGCCCGGCTCTCGGCGATGGGCGTGCTGTCCGGCACGCCGGAGGCCGACGGGCTGGTCGGCGACCTCGGCGGCGGCAGCCTGGAGCTGGTGTCGCTCGACCGCGGCGCCATCGGCGAGCAGGTCACCCTGCCGCTCGGCCCGCTGCGGCTGATGGAAACCGGGGTGACGCGCCAGAACGGGCTGATCCGGCTGATCGACCAGCGTCTGGAATCGCTGCCCTGGCTCGGCAAGGCCAAGGGACGGCCCTTCTACCCGGTGGGCGGAAGCTGGCGCGCCATCGCCAAGCTGCACATGGAGCAGAGCAACCACCCGCTGCACATCATCCACCATTACAGCATGCCGGCCGGCGAGGCGCGGGAGTTCGCGGCCCTGATGGGCCGGCAGAGCCGCTCGTCGCTGGAGAAGCTGTCGGGCTCGCGGCGGCGGCTCGACACGCTGCCCTTCGCGGCGCTGGTGTTCGAGCGGCTGCTGCGCGCGGCCCAGCCGTCCAGGGTGGTGTTCTCCGCCTATGGCCTGCGCGAGGGGCATCTCTATTCGCTGCTGACGCCGGAAGGCCGGCGCGTGGATCCGCTGCTGGCCTCGGCCGCGGACTGGGCGCAGCGTTTCGTGCGGATGGGCGACCCGTCGCTGCTGCTGGACTGGACCGCCGGGCTGTTCGCCGGCGAGGACGACAACGCCACCCGGCTGCGCCACGCCGCCTGCCTGCTGAGCGACGTCGGCTGGGCCGAGCATCCCGACTACCGCGCCGAGCACGCCTTCCTGCGCATCCTGCGCTACCCGTTCCCGGCGCTCGACCATGACGAGCGGGCCTTCCTGGCGCTGGCCGCCTACGCCCGCTACGCCGGCACCGTCGAATCACCGCAGACTCTGGGCGCCCGCTCGCTGCTGAGCGAAGGGCAGGGGCTGAAGGCGCTGGTGCTCGGGCTGGCGCTGCGGCTGGCGCACACGCTGTCGGGCGGCGCCACCGCGCTGCTGGAGCGGACCAGCCTGAAGGTCGTCGGCGAGCGTCTGGTGCTGACCCTGCCCGACGACGGGACCGTACCGTCGGGCGAGGCGGTGCAGCGCCGTGTCGACGCGTTGGCCAAGGCGCTGAACCGCAAGGGCGACATCGCCCAGCCGATGCGCCCGCAGGCGGCCGAATAGACGGTGACCGAATTGCCGGTGGCCGGTCCGGCCGCTCCGGATCAGTCGTCCGGCATCAGCAGGCCCAGCCGGGCGGCGATGAAGCGGTCGGCGGCGGCGCGGGCGGCCTGATCGGCCGTCTGCTGGTTCAGGCCGAACTTCTCCCGGTAGATCCGCGCCGTCGCGGCCTGGGCGGCGGGCAGGGCGGCGACGACCGCCTTGTAGTCGGCCTCCGGCCAGACCGCGAAGTCGCTCCAGCTCCGAAAGGCGGTCACCGTCGCCTTGCGCTGTTCGGCGGCCTTGCGGGCCTCCGGCGAATGGGGCGATTCCAGCAGGGTGCCGGGGACCAGCGAGGCTTGCAGGTTGTCGACCGCGAACTGCCGTTCGTAGCCTTCGCGGATGCTGCCGCGCTCCTCCAGGGCGGGATCGACGGCGGGCGCGAGGCGCGCCTCGATCCGCTGCCATTCCGGCAGGTCGTAGAGGGAGGAGGGCGGTTCGCACAGGGCGGGGGAGGCGTCGCGGCTGTTGCCCCAGAAGGGGCCGAACGCCTCGAAGGCCGGCTGGCCGTGCCGGGTGAAGAGGAAGCAGGGCGCCTCCATCTCGGTGGTCGACAGGACATGGCGCAGGAACAGAAGCGCCGTGCCGAGGGGCGCCGTCGCCACATCGCCGAGGTTGCGCATTTCCTCCTTCAACTCCGGGTCGGGCGGCAGATCCTTGTCGATCACCGAGGCGACCAGGGCGCGCACCGTCGCCTCGCGGTCGGCGGCCTGGGTTTGGCCCGACTGAAGCAGGCCCGACTGAAGCAGATAGACCTGCCATGCCTTGGCGGCGGCGCCGTCGTAGCGTTGCAGGGCGGCGGCGGCGGCCTTCGGATCCCTGGGAATCCCGGCGGCGACGGCGGCCAGCTTCTTCTGCGCGGCGCTGTTCTGCGCCTGGAGGTCGGCGACGCGCTTCTCGTAGGACTGGCGGCAGGCGGCGAGGCCGGAGCGGTCGGCGCACAGCCGGTCACGCTCCGCCAGGAACGCCTGCTGGCCGCGCGTGACGGGATCGCGCTCGGCCAGCGGCGTGTTGGCCAGCGTGTCGCGCAACGCCGCCGCGACATCCTCGGCGGCGATCCTCAGGTCGGCGCTGGCGCAGAGCGTGCGGTCCACCGCGCTTGCCGGCTTCGCGCAGGACAGGCTCTGCGCCGCGCTGCTCCCGGCGCCGAAGACTCCAACCACCAACAGGGCCGTCCCGATGAGAAGCCCCGCCTTGAAACGCGCCATCGCCATGTCGAACCGTCGCACGCCGCCAAATCTTCCGGTGTCCATCGCCGGCGCCGACGATAGTGCATCGGAGGACGGACCGGAAGCGGCCGCGACGCGACCCTGCGCTGCCTCCCATGCCGTCAAGCCCATGCCGTCGGGCCTGGTCAACCCTCCTCGTCCGGCCATTTGCCGGAAGGTGCATTGAGGATTTCGGCGGCGGAGAACACCCGGCCGCCCAGCCGATGGGTGGCTTGGAGCCGCTCGACGCTCACGCCGGACAGATTCACCCCGTAAAGCTCCAGCCGTTGCAGCGCCTTGACCATCTCCTCGGCTCCCGGCTTGTAGTGTCCGCTGTCGTTCTTGATGCCGGTGATCCTGCCCTGCTTGGCAACGATGAAGCCGGCGGAGAGGGCGTCGGCGAAGCCCACGAGGGAGGAATGGACGAAGAAGACGTTCGACAGCGTTCCCGCGTAAATCCGGCCACGGCGATCCATCACGAAATGAACGCCGGAAGAGGATGTGTTGAACAGGGCGTAGCCGACGTCGTCGATTCTCCCAAAATCGTTGTTGCCCCACTTGTAGGCCACGCCGGCCCTGAAAATCAGCTTGGCAATCCGTTTCTGGCTATCGTTGTCAAGACTGACCAGCCTTTCATCGATGTCATCGAAGGAGCCTTCGTTGCGGAGTTCCTTCGTCTTGATCGTTTCGGGAACTCTATTTCCGGCGAATCTGTTCCACCATATGACGTCTTTGGAACCATGGTCGGGGGTCATGCCCTGATTCGGTATCGTCATGCTGTCGATGATCGAAGAGATTGTGGCCGTCTTGCCCTGGCCGGTCAGCCAGTTCGACAGCAGGACGCTCAGCGCAAGGATCGGCACACGGCGGCTTTCCGCACCCTTGAGTTTCAAGCCACCCTTGGGCAGTTGGCCGTTGTTGACGTAATCCAGCGGCTTTGAATCCTTGGTCTTGACGTTCGCCTTTCGAAGCCAGTAATTGCAGGATAGGATCAGATGGTTTGCCCTTATGATTTTTTCTTCCTGGGTTCGCGCCGCATGGAAAAAAGCAAGATTGTTGATGATCTGTCCGAACGCCAGTGTGTATGACAGTTCAAAAAACACAGAGGTGTCATTTTTGAAGGTGGCGACACTGGGAACGGAGCCGTTCCATTTTTGCACGACATTCCTCAAATCCATGATTTGCTTCTCTGAAGCCTGATAGGCTTCTTGAGGAATGTTTCCTTGCTCGATAACCTGCCTCTGCTCCAGGGAGACGGGGTTCAACACCTCCATGGCCTGGACGACGCCGGGGCGGAAGGGACGATGGCCCGCCGCCGGGGGCCGCGCGCCGATTCCTGGCGGCTGATGGGCCGGAGCGGAATTCCGGTTGCAGGGCTGAATGGTTCGCGGGCCGGCCGCCAAGGCGGGTTGCGGCCATCCCGGCGTCTCCGGCTTCTTCGGCGCCCGCCCTTGGCCGAAAGCCGCCGGAGGAAGCGCCTGATGATGGCCCTGGTCCCAATCTTTTCTCTTCATTTGGACCGGAAGGAGACCGGGCGGGGGTGGCGCCGACAAGCGCGCAGCCGTGGGGGCGGCGGCTCCGGAGGGCCGATCCGGTGGTTGCGGTGTCGAGGATGATGCGCGCCACAAAGGCCGGTTCGGATTCCGTGGCATTGATGCTCCATCATCGTTGGGGGTGTCGCCGGGCTCTCCGGCCATGCGGCTGACAGGATGTCACATCCCGCGACAGCAAGGGAGTCGGCCAATTGTGCATGAGGCATCCTGTTCGCGCGGAACGGGATTCGAGTGCCTGACCGGAACCGGCTCGTTTCCATGAGGCAGGTCGGGCTTGCCGGATATTATTTTCCATAATGTTGATTATGTGATTTTCGTGCCCCCGGTCTTCCCATGCCCTGATGGCTCGGTTATCGTCGCGCTCCCGATCCACCTTCCTTCCATTCGTTCCCGTTCCGGAGACCGCATTCCATGACCCGCAACATCGACCGGCTCATCGACGTCATGGCGCGGCTGCGCGATCCGAACGGCGGCTGCCCGTGGGATCTGGTGCAGACCTACAGGACCATCGCGCCGCACACCATCGAGGAGGCCTACGAGGTCGCCGACGCCATCGAGAAGGACGACAAGACGGCGCTGCGCGAGGAACTCGGCGACCTGCTGTTCCAGGTCGTCTATTACAGCCAGATGGCGCGCGAGGAAGGGCTGTTCGATTTCGAGGAGGTCGCCGGCGTCATCACCGACAAGATGATCCGCCGCCATCCGCACGTCTTCGGCCCCGACGAGGTGAAGACCGCCGACCACCAGACCTCGCGTTGGGAGGAGCACAAGGCCGCCGAGCGCGCCGCCAAGGCCGCCGAGGAAGGGCGCGCCCCGTCGGCGCTGGAGGGCGTCATCCCCGCCCTGCCCGCCCTGACCCGCGCCCTGAAGTTGCAGAACCGCGCCGCGCGGGTCGGCTTCGACTGGACCGACGCCCGCGACATCCTCGACAAGATCGAGGAGGAGGTCCGGGAATTGCGGGCCGAGATGGACGCCGGCTCGGCCCAGGAGCGGGTCGCCGACGAGTTGGGCGACCTGCTGTTCGCCCTGGTCAATCTGGCGCGCCGCCTGAAGGTCGAGCCTGAATCGGCGCTGCGCGGCACCAACGCCAAGTTCGAGCGCCGCTTCCACCGCATCGAGGCGCTGCTCGCCGACCAGGGCCGCAAGCCGCAGGACGCCACGCTCGACGAGATGGAAGCCTTCTGGCAGCAGGCCAAGCGGGAGGAACGCGGCGAGGGCTGAGGCGCCCTCGCCTGCCCTCTCACACGAAAAACACCAGGGTCGTCAGCCCCAGCAGCGGCACCAGGATGCCGCAGGACCACACCATGTAGCCGAAGAAGCTGGGCATGGCGACGCCGCGCTCCTCGGCGATCGCCTTGACCATGAAGTTGGGGGCGTTGCCGATGTAGCTGTTCGCCCCCATGAACACCGCGCCGGCCGAGATCGCCGTCAGGGTCAGCGCCAGATCGCCCATCAGGACCTGCGCGTCGCCGCCGGCCGTGTTGAAGAAGATCAGGTAGGTCGGCGCGTTGTCGAGGAAGCTCGACAGGATGCCGGTCGCCCAGAAATAGGCGGCGGGGTTCGGCGTGCCGTTGTCGTTCACGGCGGCGATGATGGCGCCGAGCGCGCCGTCGGTGCCGGCCTTCAGGATGGCGATGGCCGGGATGATGGTCAGGAAGATCGCCGCGAACAGCTTGGCGACCTCCAGGATCGGCCCCCAGCTGAAGCCGTTGAGGCTGCGGCTCCTGGCGCTGGTCAGCCTCAGCGACAGCAGCGTGATCGCGACCAGCAGGATCTGCGAGACGATGGTCTCCAGCGGCACCGCGACATGGTACAGCGTGACGCCGGTGCCGGGATGCCAGACGCCGCTCAGCAGCACGGCGCCGACGATGGCGGCCAGCAGCAGCAGATTGACGCCGCCCTCGATGCGCACCGGCTCGCGTTCGTGCACGCCCTCGATCAGCGGATGCTTGCCGGGATCGCGGGTGTGGAGGAACAGGTCGAGGGCGAAATAGATCGCCAGCAGCAGCGCCGACAGGAAGACCATCGGCCCGAGCAGATGGATGGTCGGCCAGAAGAAGCTGACGCCCTTCAGGAAGCCCAGGAACAGCGGCGGGTCGCCGAGCGGCGTCAGCGAGCCGCCGACGTTCGACACCAGGAAGATGAAGAAGACGACGGTGTGGACCTTGTGGCGGCGGTGCTCGTTGGCGCGCAGCAGCGGCCGGATCAGCAGCATCGAGGCGCCGGTCGTCCCCATCACGCTGGCCAGCGCGGTCCCCAGCGCCAGTCCGACCGTGTTGGCCAGCGGCGTGCCGACCAGCGATCCGGTCAGCCGGACGCCGCCGGCCACCGTGAACAGCGCGGTCAGCAGCACGATGAAGGGGATGTATTCCAGCAGCAGCGTGTGCAGAAGCTCGTAGGTCGCCAGCCCGACCCCGAAGACGGCGGCGAAGGGCAGCAGGAAGGCCAGCGCCCAGGCGGCCGAGATCTTGCCGAAATGATGGTGCCAGACCAGCGGGGCCAGCAGCGGGAACAGCGCGATCGACAGCAGGATGCCGGCGAAGGGCACCACCCACAGCACGCCCATCGCGCGCCCGTCGAGATGCGGCGCGCCGGCTTCCGCGGCCAGGGCGAGGCCGGGCGCTCCGGCCAGAAGGAAGCCCGCCAGCGCGAGCGCGGCCGCGGCAAGGCGGGGGAGGAAGGGCAGGTTCGTCATGGGTCCGAATTGTCGGCTGGCGGAAGGGGCGGGAGTATGCGGGGTGAAGGAGCCCAAGCGCAAGCGAGGCGGCGGGGCCCGGCGGGTCGCCATGCCTCCCCCCCACCCTGCCCTGCCCGCCGGCGGGTTTCGGGCGTGGGATTGGAAAATGCCGGCCGGGCAGTGTTGACTCGATCAACAGTGTCGAATATTGATTGAGTCAACACTGGAGGCCCCATGACCGCTCAGCACGACCGGGACGTCGCGACGTTGCGCGCTTTCAATCGGACCTACACGAGCCGTCTGGGGCTTCTCGACGCCACCTACGACGGCAGCCCCTTCACCCTCAGCGAGGCGCGCATCCTGTACGAGCTGGCGAACCGGACCAGCCCGATGGCCGCGGAGATCGCCCGCGCGCTGCGCCTCGACCCGGCCCAGCTCAGCCGGACCGTCAAACGGTTCCTGGACCGCGGCCTCGTCGCGGTCCGCGAGAATCCGGCCCACGGCCGCCACCAGCTTCTTTCCCTCACCGAGGAGGGGCGGGCCGCCTTCGCGGCCCTTGAGGCCAGCACGCGCGCGGCGGTCGGAACGCTCATCGAGAGCCTGGGTCCGTTCCAGCGCTCCCGCCTCCTGTCGGCGGCGGTCGCCATCAACGAGGTCTTCGACGGTGACGAGCCCACGGTGACGCTCCGGGGGCTGCGGCCGGGCGACCTCGGCCTCGTCGCCGCCCGTCAGGCGATCCTCTACAGCTCCGAATACGGATGGAACGGCGATTACGAGGCCCTGGTCGCCCGCATTCTGGCCGATTTCCACGAAGCCTTCGATCCCGCGAAGGACGATTGCTGGATCGCGGAGGCTGGCGGGCGGATGGTGGGCTCGGTCTTCCTGGTGCGCGGCGAGGAACCGGGGGCCGCCAAGCTCCGCCTGCTCTACGTCGAATCCGACGCGCGGGGCATGGGCGTGGGCGGGCGGCTGGTCGCGGCCTGCGTCGCTCGCGCGCGCGAGCTGGGTTACCGGCGCCTGGATCTCTGGACCGTCAGCGTGCTGGCCGCCGCCTGCCGGCTCTATCGGCGCGCCGGCTTCGTGATGACCCGGGAAATGCCGAACCATCGGTTCGGTCACGATCTTGTGGACCAGATCTGGTCGCTGGACCTCGCGCCGTAACAGCGCGTCTTCCGATGTTCGAGCCCGCGTCACGGGCAGGCGCGCAGCGTCACGGGTTCGTCACGCCGCCCGGTCCAGCCGCCGAGCGGCTTGCAGAGGTCGCCCGCGCACAGGCGATGCTCGGCGGTGAAGGACGAGGCGGCGAGCGTCACGCTCTCCTGCGGCGGCAGGCCGGGCACCCACACCCACCAGCCGTCGGCGGTCAGGCGGGCGTCCGGCCCCGGCTCCATGCCGGCGCCGGCGCCGCGCACGCGGGCCTCGACGGGAACGAGGCGGCCGGCCTCGACCCGCCACGCCTCCCGCCATTCGGTCTTCTCGATGGAGTGCGTCCAGGACAGGGTGAAGGACGGCCCCGGCAGCGCCGCGAGCAGCGCGCCGCCGAGGGCCATCAGGCACAGCGATGCGCTCACGCCGCCCGCAGGGCCGTCTGGGTCCGCCGCCGCCGGTGCTGCCAGAGCAGGAACAGGCCGGTCATCGCGAAGGCGGTTTCGTCGGTCACCGGCAGGGCCAGCACGAACAGGAAGGCGGTGGCGGCCGCGTAAACGCGCGCCGCCAGCGGCAGCGGCGTCCAGAAGAAGCCGATGGTCGCCGCCCCCCAGAGCGCGATGGCGACGCAGGCCTTGCCGAACACATAGGCCACCGCCAGCCAGTCGCCGGTCTGCAACACCAGCGCCGGGTCGTAGACCGCCATGAAGGGCACGACGTAGCCGGCCATGGCGACGCGGGCGGCGATCCAGCCGATCTCCATATGGTCGGCCTTGCAGATCGACGAGGCGGCCAGCGCGGCCAGCGCCACCGGCGGCGTCAGGTCGGCCATGATGCCGAAATAGAAGACGAACATGTGGCTGACGATCAGCGGCACGCCCATGGTCAGCAAGGCGGGGGCGGCGATCGAGGCGGTGATGATGTAGTTCGCCGTCGTCGGCAGGCCGGTGCCCAGCACGATGCAGGCGATCATCGTCAGCACCAGAGCCGCCAGCAGGTTGCCGCCCGACCAGTCGACGATGGTCGAGGCGAAGCTCGACGCCAGCCCGGTCAGCGTCATCATGCCGATCAGCACGCCGACCAGCGCGCAGGCGACGCCGACGCCGATGGCGTTCTTGGCGCCGTCGGCGATGCTGTTGACCACCAGCCGCAGCGTCTCCCGCCCGCCCCGGAACATCAGGCAGGGGACGATCAGCAGCGCCACCATGGTGAAGGCGAGGTGCTCGGTGCGCATGCCGAGCCGCCACAGCCCCGCCGCGGCCAGCCCGACCACGACCCAGAAGGCGACGCGCAGCGCCGTGGCGCCGACGGCGCCGGCGATGCTCATGCCGAGGATCAGCGCCGCCGTCGCCGCGATGCCGATCACCCCGGCGAACAGCGGCGTGAAGCCGGAGAACAGCAGGTAGATCAGCGCCGCCAGCGGCAGCAGCAGGTACCAGCCCTCGACCACCGCCCTCAGCGCGCTCGGGCACTGGTCGCGCGGCAGGCCGACGAGGTTTCGCATGCCGGCCTCCAGATGGACCATCCAGAAGGCGCTGCCGAAATAGAGGATGGCCGGGATCGCCGCGGCGATCGCCACCTCGCTGTAGGGCACGCCGATGGTCTCCGCCATGATGAAGGCGGCGGCCCCCATCACCGGCGGCATCAGCTGTCCGCCCATGCTGGCGGTGGCCTCCACGGCGCCGGCGAAGGCCGGGCGGTAGCCGAAGCGCATCATCAGCGGGATGGTGAACTGGCCGGTGGTCAGCACGTTGGCGACGCCCGACCCGTTGATGGTGCCCATCAGGCCCGACGAGATCACCGCCACCTTGGCCGGTCCGCCCTTGGCGTGGCCGACCAGCCCGAGCGAGACGTCGTTGAACAGCTTGATCATCCCGGCCCGCTCCAGGAAGGCGCCGAACAGGATGAACAGGAAGATGTAGCTGGCCGAGACGAAGGTCGGGGTGCCGTAGATGCCTTCCGTGGACAGGAACAGGTTGTCGATGACCTGATCCAGGTCGTAGCCGCGATGCCCGAGCCCGAAGGGCAGATGGCGCCCGAACAGCGCGTAGGGGATGAAGACGCCGCACATGATCGGCAGCGCCAGCCCCATGATGCGCCGCGCCGCCTCGAAGACCAGCGCCACCGCGATGGCGCCGACGATCAGGTCGGCGGTGCTGGGATCCCCCGAGCGCTGGATCAGCTCGACCTCGAACACGTAGTGGTACAGGCCGGTGCCGAAGGCGGTCAGGCCGAGCAGCCAGTCGTACCAGGGCACCCGCTTGCGCGCCGACTCCTGACGAAAACCGAACAGGGCGAAGGTCATCAGCAGCAGGAAGCCGACATGGACCGACCGCACCACCATGCTGGACACGGGGTTGAAGGCGGCCGTCCACAGCTGGAAGACGGAGAAGGCGACGGCGATGGCGAAGACCGCCCGCCCGTCGAAGCCCTCGAAGGCGGCGACGGTGGACGGATTCTCGCGGTCGATGGCTTGGCGGATCTGGGCGTCCGCCTCGCCCTGTTTCGTGGTCAACGCGGCGTCTCCGGCCGGTGTCCGCTCACATCAGACCCTTTTCCTTGTAGAATTTGGCCGCGCCTGGGTGCAGCGGCACCGGCGACTGGGTGGCGGTGGCGTCCAGCTTGATCTGCCTGGCGGCGACATGGGCGGCGGCCAGCGCGTCGAGATTGTCGAACAGCGTCTTGGTCATCGCGTAGGCCGCGTCGTCCGACACGCCGGAATGGGTGACCAGCAGGTTGCGCACGGCGGCGGTCGGCACCGCCTCGGTCTGGCCGGGGTAGGTGTTGGGCGGCACCGTCTCCGCGATGTAGGCGGGGTCGCCGACCTTGGCGATGATTTCCGCCGGGATGGTGACGACGGTGACCTCCTGCGAGGCCGACAGATCCTTGATCGCGGCGACGCCGAGACCCGCCGAGATCAGCGTCGCGTCGAGCTGGCGGTTCTTCATCAGATCGACCGATTCGCCGAAGGGAAGATATTCGGTCTTGGAGAAATCCTTGTAGTCGAGGCCGGCGGCGTGGAAGATCGCCCGCGCGTTCAGCTCCGTCCCCGATTTCGGCGCGCCGACCGACACGCGCTTGCCCTTCAGGTCGGCCAGCGTCCTGATGCCCGACTCCTTGGTCGCCACCACCTGGATGTAGTTGGGGTAGATGGCGGCGATGGTGCGCAGCTTCTCCAGCTTGGCCTTGAAGCCGACCTCCTCGTTGCCCTTCCAGGCGTCGCTCAGCGAATCGCCGAGCGTGAAGCCGATCTCGCCGCGCCCGGCCTGGAGCAGGTTGAGATTCTCCACCGACGCCTTGGTGGCCTGCGCCGTCACCTTGGCGCCCGGCAGCGCCTTGCCGTAGACGTTGGAAAGCGCCACGCCCAGCGGGTAGTAGACGCCGCTGGTGCCCCCGGTCAGCACGGTGATGAAGGATTCGGCCTGCGCCGGCAGCGACAGGAACAGGCAGACTCCGACGGCGGCGGCGAAGCGTTTCATGCGTTTTCTCCCAAGGGCGTTTTTGACGTGACGTTCTGAGGCCGTTTGCGCCCGCTTTGCTCGCGGGCTCTTGCCAAGCCACTGTAACGCGGCGCAAAATTGCGCGCCAGTACGTACAATCCGAGTCATAGACCATTTCAATCCCATTCTTTCGGCCGACGGCCATAGGACCGCTTGACCTCGGCGGGGAGGGCTACCCTATCCTTGCGGTGGAATGACCGCCGACATCCGCACGGAAGCGGGCCGACCAAACTGCCAGCCGAAAGTTAGCCAGCGGGAGGTATCCAATGCCGAGTACCGTTACGATGACCGTCAACGGCAAGACGGTCACGCGCGAGGTGGAGGAGCGCACCCTGCTCGTCACCTTCCTGCGCGAAACCCTGGGCCTGACGGGAACCCATGTCGGGTGCGACACCAGCCAGTGCGGCGCCTGCGTCGTGCATGTCGACGGCCGCTCGGTGAAGTCCTGCACCGCGCTGGCGCTCCAGGCCGACGGCGCCGCCGTCACCACCATCGAGGGGCTGGCGGCGGCCGACGGCACGCTGCACCCGATGCAGGCCGCCTTCCGCGAGCATCACGGGCTGCAATGCGGCTTCTGCACGCCGGGCATGGTGATGAGCGCCGTGGATCTGGTGCGCGACAACCCCAGCCCGACCGAGCAGGAGATCCGCGAGGGTCTGGAGGGCAACATCTGCCGCTGCACCGGCTACCACAACATCGTCAAGGCGGTGATGGCCGGAGCCGAGGCGATGGCCGGGACCGAGTCGGCGAAGGTCGCGGCGGAGTAAGGCGCGGCAACCGCACCAGTCTTGCGAACAAGAAGCGTTCCGATGGGAGGATTCACGAGATGGCGAACCCCAACGGCATCGGCGCCCCGGTGCGCCGGCGCGAGGACCAGCGGTTCCTGACCGGCCGCGGCAGCTACACGGACGATTTCAAGCGCCCGAACATGACCCACGCGGTGCATGTCCGCTCGCCCTACGCGCACGCCCTGGTCAAGGGCATCGACGCGGCGGAGGCTCTGGCCGCGCCGGGGGTCGTCGCCGTGCTGACCGGCGCCGACATGGAGGCCGACAAGGTCGGCAGCCTGCCCTGCGGCTGGCAGATCCACTCCAAGGACGGCTCGCCGATGAAGGAGCCGGGCCATTTCCCGCTGGCGCGCGGCCGCGTGCGCTACGTCGGCGACGCGGTGGCCGTGGTCATCGCCGAGACCCGCGAGCAGGCGCGCGACGCCGCCGAGCTGGTCGTGGTCGATTACGAGGAACTGCCGGCGGTCGCCTCCTCCACCCGCGCGGTCGAGGATGCGGCGGCGCTGGTCCACGACGACGCGCCGGGCAACGTCTGCTACGACTGGCATCTCGGCGACAAGGCGGCGGTGGATTCGGCCTTCGTGCAGGCGGCGCACATCGCCCGCATCGACCTCGTGAACAACCGGCTGGTGCCCAACGCGATGGAGCCGCGCGCGGCGCTCGGCGAGTACGACGCGGCGACCGGCGACTACACGCTGACCACCACCAGCCAGAACCCGCACGTCATCCGGCTGCTGATGGGCGCCTTCGTGCTGGGCATCCCCGAGCACAAGCTGCGCGTCGTGGCGCCGGACGTCGGCGGCGGCTTCGGCTCGAAGATCTTCCATTACGGCGAGGAGGCCGTCGTCACCTGGGCGGCGCGCCGGATCGGGCGTCCGGTGAAATGGACCGCCGACCGTTCGGAGAGCTTCCTCACCGACGCGCACGGCCGCGACCATGTCAGCCACGCCGAGATGGCGATGGACAAGGACGGCCATTTCCTGGGGCTGCGCGTGTCCACCCTGGCCAACCTCGGCGCCTATCTCTCGACCTTCGCGCCCTCGATCCCGACCTACCTCTACGCCACCCTGCTGGCCGGCCAGTACAAGACCCCGGCGATCTACGCCGAGGTCAAGGCGGTCTTCACCAACACCGCCCCGGTGGACGCCTACCGCGGCGCCGGCCGTCCGGAGGCCTGCTACCTGATCGAGCGGCTGGTCGACGTCGCGGCGGGAGTCGCCGGGCTCGACCGCACCGAGATCCGGCGGCGCAACTTCGTGCCGGCGGAGGCGATGCCCTACCAGACGCCGGTCGCCCTGCAATACGACACCGGCGACTTCGCCAAGAATCTGGAGATCGCCCTGCCGCTGGTCGATTACGACGGATTCCAGGCGCGCAAGGCGGCGTCCAGGGCCAAGGGCAAGCTGCGCGGCATCGGCTTCGCCACCTACATCGAGGCCTGCGGCATCGCCCCCAGCAACGTCGCCGGCGCGCTGGGCGCGCGGGCGGGCCTGTACGAGTGCGCGGAGGTGCGCTTCCACCCGACCGGCTCGGTGACGGTCTTCACCGGCTCGCACAGCCACGGCCAGGGCCACGAGACGACCTTCGCCCAGCTCGTCGCCGAACGCTTCGGCATTCCCATCGAGAATGTCGAGATCGTCCACGGCGACACCGCCAAGATCCCGTTCGGCATGGGCACCTACGGTTCGCGCTCGCTGGCGGTCGGCGGCTCGGCGCTGGTCAAGGCGATGGACAAGGTCGAGCGCAAGGCCCGGAAGATCGCCGCCCACATGCTGGAGGCGGCCGAGAGCGACATCGAGGTCAAGGACGGCCGCTTCACCGTGGCGGGCACCGACAAGGGGCTCGGCATCGGCGACATCGCCCTGCAAGCCTACGTCCCGCACAATTTCCCGCTCGACGAGCTGGAGCCGGGGCTGGACGAGCAGGCCTTCTACGACCCCAAGAACTTCACCTACCCCAACGGCTGCCACGTCTGCGAGGTGGAGATCGACCCGGAGACCGGCGTCACCGAAGTGGTCGCCTTCGCCGCCGTCGATGATTTCGGCCGGGTCATCAACCCGCTGATCGTCGAGGGGCAGGTGCATGGCGGGCTGGTCCAGGGCATCGGGCAGGCGCTGTTCGAGAACTGCGTCTACGACGAGTCCGGCCAGTTGCTGACCGGCTCCTACATGGACTACTGCATGCCGCGCGCCGACGACGTGCCGTCCTTCACCGTGCGTTACCACGAGGACCAGCCCTGCACCCACAACCCGCTCGGCGTGAAGGGTTGCGGCGAGGCCGGGACCATCGGCGCCTCGGCCGCCGTGATGAACGCGGTGGTCGATGCGCTGGCGGCCTACGGCGTCATCCATATGGACATGCCGGCCACGCCGGAGAAGGTCTGGCGTGTCATCCAGGCCGCCACCCCGGCCATGGCCGCCGAATGACCGCCGCCGAATGATCGCCGCCAAATGACCGCCGAGGAATAAGGAGAAGACCCGATGTACGCATTCTCGTACCAGCGGCCCAGGTCCCTCGCCGAGGCCGCCGCCGCCCTCCAGGCGGAGGACGCCAAGCTGCTCGGCGGCGGGCAAACCCTGCTGCCGACGCTCAAGCAGCGGCTGGCCCGGCCGTCCGACCTGATCGACCTCGGCGCCATCGCCGAGCTGAAGGGCATCCGCGAGGCCGGCGGCGGGCTGGAGATCGGCGCCTTCACCCGCCACGCCGAGGTGGCCTATTCCGACCTCGTCCGGCGCGTCATCCCGGCGCTGGCGAGCCTGGCGGAGGGCATCGGCGACCGGCAGGTCCGCAACATGGGGACGCTCGGCGGCTCCATCGCCAACGCCGACCCGTCGGCCGACTATCCGGCGGCGGTGGTGGCGCTGAAGGGCACGGTGGTGACCGACCGGCGGGAGATCGCCGGCGACGCCTTCTTCACCGGCATGTTCGAGACGGCGCTGGAGCCGGGCGAGATCGTCAAGGCGGTGCGCTTCGCCAAGCCCGACAAGGCGGCCTACGCCAAGTTCCGCAACCCGGCCAGCCGCTACGCCATCGTCGGCGTCTTCGTGGCGCGCTTCGGGGCGGAGGTCCGCGTCGCGGTGACGGGGGCCGGCGGGTCGGTCTTCCGCGCCGAGGCGTTCGAGACGGCGCTGGCCGCCGATTTCCGGGCCGAGGCGCTGAACGGCCTGTCGGTGGGGGCCGATGGCCTGAACGCCGACCTGCACGCCAGCGCCGAGTACCGCGCCCATCTCGTCACCGTGATGGCGAAGCGGGCGGTCGAGGCGGCGGGGTGATATGATTCTCCCTCTCCCGCCCCGGGAGAGGGAAGGGGCCCGCCGCGAAGCGGTGGGAAGGGTGAGGGGCTAGAGGGTGTGGTACGAAATCCATGTCCCGATAGCCCCTCACCCTCCCCGCTTCGCGGGTCCCACGGTCGCTCGCAAGTCTCGCGATCGCGCGCCACCTACGATCGCCTTCGGCGCTCGTCCGGCCTGCGGCCGTCGGTTCTGCGCCCTCTCCCGGGGCGGGAGAGGGCAATCTCCGCCAGTCCGCAAGGTGTTCATGACCATCCCCCTCCCCGCCTCCGTCCCCGTCTCCGTCGATGACACGCTGGCGCTTCTCACCCGTGGCGACTACGTCGCCGACCGCTCGCTGGCGACGGCGCTCTACCTCGCGCTGAAGCTCAAGCGGCCGCTGTTCCTGGAGGGCGAGGCCGGCGTCGGCAAGACCGAGATCGCCAAGGTGCTGTCGGCCACGCTGGGCCGCCGCCTGCTGCGCCTGCAATGCTACGAGGGGCTCGACGCTTCCTCCGCCGTCTATGAGTGGAACTACGCCCGCCAGATGATGGAGATCCGGCTGGCCGAGGCGACCGCCAACAGCGCCGGCGGTGGCGCTTCCGACCGCGACGCGCTGGCCGCCGACCTGTTCTCCGAGCGCTTCCTGGTCAAGCGGCCGCTGCTCCAGGCGCTGGAACCCGATCCCGCCGGCCCGCCGGTGCTGCTGATCGACGAGCTGGACCGCACCGACGAACCCTTCGAGGCGTATCTGCTGGAGATCCTCTCCGACTTCCAGGTCTCCATCCCCGAATACGGCACCATCCGCGCGCCGGAGCCGCCGATCGTCATCCTCACCTCCAACCGCACGCGCGAGATCCACGACGCGCTGAAGCGGCGCTGCTTCTACCATTGGGTCGATTACCCGTCGGCCGCGCGGGAGCGCGAGATCGTCGCGGTCAAGGCGCCGCGCGCCGACGCGCGGCTGGCGGCCCAGGTGGTGGGCTTCGTGCAGTCACTGCGCGGCCTCGACCTCTACAAGGCGCCGGGGGTGGCGGAGACGCTGGATTGGGCGCAGGCGCTGGTCGAGTTGAACCAGCTGGAGCTGGAACCCTCGGTCATCAACGACACGCTGGGCACGCTGCTGAAGTACCAGGACGACATCGCCCGCATCCAGGGCAGCGAGGCCGCCCGCATCCTGTCGCAGGTGAAGACCGAACTCGCCGCCACCACCGCCCGATAGCCGAAAAAAGCCTGTAATTTTTCACCAGAGGTTGATTAATTGCTAAAAATCTGCATTATTATTGATTTCAATTGATCATCAGTTTGCAAATGAGGGGAAAATGCCGTCTACGCTCGAAAAAATAAAAAATCTCATAGATAACGACATGCTTTTATCTTCAGTATATAATGCTGGTGTAAATTCTGGACATAAAAAGCCATTTTTGGTGAGTTGGGATCGTGGGTGTCCGGGGTTTAATTATCATGATTACAATAAGGTTATGTATTTTATTGATTCCGGATTTAAAGCAAGAACTCCAGTTAACCAAGTTCGCGTTGTTCTTTGGGGCGGAAGCGCCGTAGATCTGAGAGGAATTATAAGTTACATCGTTCTGAATTTAAGCTTGTCAAATTCCCATAAATCTTTGCTGGTTATAGAACTTCCGACAAATTCTCAATCAGGAGCAGCTGCAATAGCGACCTGCTCAATCAAAAAGGCGGCCACAGCGAGCCTGCCCAACAGCGATAATATCAATATTGTCTAAACTCATGAACTTGCAGGGGGGCTTCCATCAATAGCCGGCTGGTCCTCAACCTGATGCATTTCGCCCGCGCGCTGCGCGCCGCCGGGCTGCCGGTCGGGCCGGGGAAGGTGTTGCAGGCGGTCGAGGCGGTGGAGACGGTCGGGCTCGGCAACCGGACCGACTTCTACTGGGCGCTGCACGCCGTGTTCGTCAACCGCCGCGACCAGAGCGAGCTGTTCGACCAGGCGTTCCACATCTTCTGGCGCAACCCCGACATCCTGAAGCGGATGATGGCGCTGATGCTGCCGACCGTGCGGACGGAGGCCGCGCCCGACCGCGCCGAGATGGCCCAGCGCCTCGCCGAGGCCCTGCATGGCGCGGGAAAGGAAGAGGACGGCCCCGAGAAGACCGAGATCGAGATCGACGCCAGCTTCACCGTCTCCGCCGCCGAACGGTTGCAGGACAAGGATTTCGAGAAGATGACCGGCGAGGAGATGGCGCAGGCCAAGCGCCTGCTCACCCGCCTCGCCCTGCCGCTGGCCGAGGTGACGACGCGGCGCCACCGCCCCGACCCGGCCGGACCGCGCGTCGATCCGCGCGGCACGCTGCGCCGCATGCTGCGGGCGGGCGGCGACCTCGCCGATCTGGCGCGCAAGCGGCGGCGCACCCGGCCGCCGCCGCTGGTCGTGCTGTGCGACATCTCCGGCTCGATGACGCGCTACTCGCGCATGCTGCTGCATTTCATGCACGCGGTGACCAACGACCGCGACCGGGTGCACAGCTTCGTGTTCGGGACCCGGCTGACCAACATCACCCGCCATCTGCGCCACAAGGATGTGGACGTGGCGCTCGACGCCGTGTCGGGCGCGGTGGCCGACTGGTCGGGCGGCACGCGGATCGGCACGGCGCTGCACGCCTTCAACCGCCAGTGGGCGCGGCGCGTGCTGGGACAGGGCGCCGTGGTGCTTCTCATTACCGACGGGCTGGACAGGGATGCAGGGGAAGGGCTTGCGGCGGAGGCCGAACGGTTGCACAAAAGCTGCCGGCGGCTCGTCTGGCTGAATCCATTGTTGCGCTGGGAAGGCTTCGCGCCGAAGTCCTCCGGCATCCGGGCGCTGCTGCCGCATGTGGACGATTTTCGAGCGGCTCACAGCCTCAACAGCCTCGCCGGTCTCGCCGACGCCCTGTCGCGCGAGGGCCCGCGCCGGCATCCGGGCTTGCGCCGCTGGGTCAAGGAGGCGGCGGGATGAACGACACCCTGATGGCTGACAACATCGTGGAGCAGGCGGCCGCATGGCGGGCCGCCGGCCGCAAGGTCGCGCTGGCGACCGTGGTCGCGACCTGGGGATCCTCGCCGCGCCCGGTCGGCAGCCAGATGGCGGTCGACAACGCCGGCTCGATGGCCGGATCCGTGTCGGGCGGCTGCATCGAGGGCGCCGTCGCCCACGAGGCGGCCAAGACGATGGAGGACGGCGAACCGCGCCTGCTGTCCTTCGGCATCACCAACGAAATGGCCTGGGAAGTCGGGCTGGCCTGCGGCGGGCAGGTTCAGGTCTATGTCGAGGCCGTGGAATGAAACGCGATATTCTCGACCGTCTGGTCGCCGCCAAGGAGGCCGCCCTTCCGGTGGCCCTGGTCACCGATCTGAACAGCGGCCTGCAATCGCTGGTCTATGACGACGCCGTGCATGGCGGCTTCGGGCTGGAGCCCGACCTGCTGGACGAGGTGCGCCGCCGCATCCGCCAGGACCGCTCCGGCCTGCTGACCGACCCGCAGGACGAGGACGGCTTCAAGCTGTTCGTGCATGTCCACAACCCGGCCATGCGGCTGCTGATCGTCGGCGCCGTCCACATCGCCCAGGCGCTGGCCCCGGTGGCGGCGCTGACCGGCTACGACGTGACGGTGATCGACCCGCGCGGCGCCTTCGCGACCGAGGCGCGCTTTCCCGGCACCAAGCTGAGCGACCTGTGGCCGGACGAGGCGCTGGCCGCGCTGAAGCCCGACGTCCGCACCGCCATCGTCACGCTGACGCACGACCCCAAGCTGGACGACCCGGCGCTGATCGCGGCGCTGCGCTCCCCGGCCTTCTACGTCGGCGCGCTGGGCAGCAAGCGCACCCACGCGCTGCGCCTCGACCGCCTGCGCGACGAGGGGCTGAGCGAGGCCGAGGTGAAGCGGATCCGTGGCCCGGTGGGCTTGTCGATCGGCGCCGTCACCCCATCTGAAATCGCCATCGCCATCCTGGCGCAGATCACCTGCGTCCGCCGGGGAGAGAACCACCCCTGCTGACCGCCCTGCCCTAACCGCCCCGAGGGAGCGCCCGCGTCCATGCAGTTCGGCTCCGTCCCGCTGAGCGACGCCGAGGGCGCCATCCTGGCGCATTCCCTGCGGCGCGGCGCGGTCGCCTTCAAGAAGGGCCGCCGCCTGTCCGCCGCGGACGTCGCCACCCTGCGCGGCCTCGGAATCGAGACGGTCATCGCCGCGCGGCTGTCGGCCGACGATCTGGGCGAGGACGAGGCGGCCTCGCGCGTTGCCACGGCGGTGGCCGGCGAGGGCGTCACCGTCGCCGCCGCCTTCACCGGGCGGGTCAACCTGTTCGCCGCCGGGCGCGGCCTGCTGCGGCTCGACGCCGCCCGCCTCGACACGATCAACCTGATCGACGAGAGCGTGACCGTCGCCACCCTGCCCGACCTGTCGCCGGTCGAGCCGGGGCAGATGCTGGCGACCGTCAAGATCATTCCCTTCGCCGCCCCCGCCCGCTGTGTCGAGGAGGCGGAGGCCATCCTGGCCGGTTCGCCGCCGCTGCGCGTCGCCGCCTTCCGGCCGCTGACGGTCGGGTTGATCCAGACCCGTCTGCCGGGCGTCAAGGACAGCGTGCTCGACAAGACCGTCGGCGTCACCCGCGACCGGATCGAGGCGCTGGGCGGCCGGCTGGTCCATGAGGCGCGCTGCGGCCACGACGAGACGGATCTCGCCGGGCGCATCGACGAGGCGCCGCCGGTCGATCTGCTGCTGATCGCCGGGGCGTCGGCCATCACCGACCGGCGCGACGTGCTGCCCGCCGCCATCGAGCGGGCCGGCGGAACGGTCGAGCATTTCGGCATGCCGGTCGATCCCGGCAACCTGCTGCTGCTCGCCCGTCTCGGCGCGCGGGCCGGCGAGCGTCCGGTGCTTGGATTGCCGGGCTGCGCCCGCTCGCCCAAGCTGAACGGCTTCGACTGGGTGCTGCAACGGATCGCCGCCGGCTTGCCGCCGTCGCGGGCGGACGTGATGCGGATGGGGGTCGGCGGCCTGCTGGCCGAGATCCCGAGCCGTCCCCTGCCCCGCTCCGGCGCCGTCGCCGAGACCCCGCGCGCTCCGCGAGTCACCGCCCTGGTGCTGGCCGCCGGCCGGTCGAGCCGGATGGGCGACACCAACAAGCTGCTGGCCGACGTCGGCGGCACGCCGCTGGTCGCCCGCGCGGTGGATGCGGCGCTGGCGAGCCAGGCGGCCAGCGTCATCGTCGTCACCGGCCACCAGGGCGAGCGGGTCGCCGCCGCGCTCTCCGGCAAACCCGTCACCTTCGTCCATAACCCGGCCTTCGCCGAGGGCTTGAGCGGCTCGCTGCGCGCCGGGCTGGCGGCGGTGCCCAGCGAATCCGACGCGGTGGTCGTCTGCCTGGGCGACATGCCGCGCGTCGCGGCCGGGGTGATCGACCGGCTGGTCGCCGCCTACAGCCCGGCGGAGGGCCGCGCCATCTGCATTCCGACCACCCACGGCAAGCAAGGCAACCCGGTGCTGTGGGACCGCGCCTTCTTCACCGAGATGGCCGCCCTGACCGGCGACAGCGGCGCCAAGCGGCTGCTCGGGCTGCACGCCGACCGGGTTTGCGAGGTTCCGGTGGACGACGCCGGCATCCTCTACGATGTGGACACTCCGGAACTGCTCGCGCAGTTCAGGGCGCCGCCAGATCCAGCCAGCGCCGGGTGATCGTCCGGGTGAAGGTCTCCGCCGCCGGCAGATGGGCGTCGAGCGCCGCGTCCAGCCCGTCGAGCAGGCCGCGGTTGCGCTCCCGCGCCTCCTCGCCGAAGCGCGAGGCCCAGCCGCGCACGATCTCCCCGGTCGCCTCCGGGTGGAACTGGAAGCCGTAGGTGGCGCGGCCGAGGCGGAAGGCCTGCCGGCCGCAGGCGGCGCTGTGGGCCAGCGGCACCGCGCCCTCGGGGAACTCGAAGGTGTCGTAATGCCATTGGGCGAGCTTCAGCTCGGGCCCCAGCCCGCCGAGCACGGGATCGTCGGCGGCCCGCTCGTTCAGCGTCACGCCGTGGATGCCCAGCTCGGCGACCTCGTGCCGGTAGACCCGCGCGCCATAGGCCCGCGCGGCGAGCTGGGCGCCGAGGCAGATGCCCATCACCGGGCGGTCGGCCTCGGTGAAGGCGCGGATCGTCTCCATCACCACCGGGAAATGCGGGCCTTGGGCGTCGTTCCAGGCATCCTGGGGGCCGCCCAGCACGACCAGGCCGGCATAACCGTCCAGCGCCGGAATCGCCTCGCCCTCGTTGGCGGCGACGGTGACCAGGGCGGCGCCGTTGTCGGCCAGCGCCTCGCCGACGAGGCCGATGGGGGCGGTGCGGCTGTTCTGCACGACCAGGATGCGCATGGTGGGCACGCTCACGTCATTGGAATAGCGACATCCTGTTGTGAGGCCGCCGCGGGTGCAGTTCAAGACGGCCGGCGCCCTTGCAAGGCGGCCATGCGGGCGGTCAATCCCCCGTCGGGCCGCGCCGGCCCTGCTTGACTTCCGATCGCTTGGCCTTCCCCTCCAGCCGCCGCTGCTGGGATCCGTAGGTCGGCTTGGTCTTGCGGCGGATCTTGGGCGGCACCGAGGCGTCGCGGATCAGGTCGATCAGCCGCTCCCGCACATCCTCGCGGTTGCGAAGCTGGCTGCGGTAGCTGTCGCCCTGGATGATCAGCACCCCGTCGGAGGTCATCCGCGATCCCGCCAGCTTCACCAGCCGGGCCTTCACATCCGGCGGAATGTTCGGGGAGGCGGCGACGTCGAAGCGAAGCTGAACGGCGGACTCGGTCTTGTTGACGTGCTGGCCGCCCGGACCGGAGGCGCGGACGAAATCCTCGTGGAGTTCGCTCTCGTCCAGGCTGATCCGGGGGGTGACGCGGATCGTCGTCATGAGGGGGCCATCACGGCGTCTCCACCGGATTCCGCGCGCGGTGGGCGCGGGCCAGCGCGGCGAAGCCGGCGATGTCGATCTCCTCGGCCCGCGCGGTCGGGGCGATGCCGACCTCCTCGAGCAGCGCCTCGGCGTTGCCCAGGGACTTCAGGCTCTGGCGCAGCATCTTGCGGCGCTGGCCGAAGGCGGCGGCGGTCACCTGCTCGACCGCCTTCCAATCGGCCGGTTCCGGGTTGGCGCGCGGGGTCAGCTGGACGACCGTGGATTCGACCTTCGGCGGCGGGGTGAAGGCGCGCGGCGGCAGGTTGAACAGAACCCGCGCGTCCGACCGCCACTGCGTGATGACCGACAGCCGGCCATAGGCCTTGCTGCCGGGCCGCGCCACCAGCCGGTCGGCGACCTCCTTCTGGAACATCAGGGTCAGGCTGACGTAGGAATCGATGCGCGCCAGCCAGCCGAGCAGCAGCGGCGTCGCCACATTGTAGGGCAGGTTGGCGACGATCGCGCGCGGCGCCGGGGCCAGCGCCTCCGGATCGACGGTCAGCGCGTCGGCCTCGACGATGCTCAGCCGGCCGGCGGCGGCGTCGACCACCTCCTGGAGCGCCTCGATGAAGCGGCGGTCGCGCTCGATGGCGATCACCTTCACCGCGTCGGTCGCCAGCAGGGCGCGGGTCAGGCCGCCGGGGCCGGGGCCGACCTCGATCGCGGTGACGCCCTTCATGGGTCCGGCCGAGCGGGCGATGCGCCCCGTCAGGTTCAGATCGAGCAGGAAATTCTGCCCGAGCGACTTCTTCGCTCCCAGGTCGAAGCGCGCGATGACGTCGCGCAGCGGCGGCAGGGCGTGCGGGTCGAAGGTCGGGACGGAAGCGGTGGCGGGGGCGGCAATCGGATCGGTCATGTTCGTCTTATAAGCCGCCGCCGCGCCGCCGTCAGCCCTCCACGCGCAGGGCGATGGCGGAAGGCGGGGAGTCGAGCCGGCCCGTGCAGGTGACGCGGCGGGAATCCTCGAAGGCGTCGGCCGCCCGCGCGCCGACCGTCACCTGCAAGGCGACGCGGTCGGCCATCTGCTCCCCCAGATCCGGCGGGCGGCTGGCGAAGCGGGCCTCGTGGCCGAACAGATTCTCCAGATACCAGCTCGCCCCGCCCGAGCCCTGCGGCGCGCCATGGACCAGCGCCGCGGCCAGACGCCCGAACAGCTCGACGCAGACCGCGTCGGTGCGGTTGGCCGGCGGCTCGACGAAGCTGGCGTAGGCGACGATGCGGCGGTCCTGCGGGCGGTAGAACACCCCGCTGCGCGCGAGCGTGGAGCGCCCGCCATGCGCCGCCTCCCCCGCCGCGTCGTCGAGGTCCCCGCGCAGCCTGGCGATGCCCCAGTCCAGCAGGGTCATCGGCTCGCCGGCCAGCCAGTCGAGCGCGTCCCTCTGCCTTGCGACCTGCGCATCGCCCTGGGCACCGGCCGGCACCGCCGCCAGCGCTCCCCCCAACCCGGCCAGCAGAGCGACCCAGAGGAGGCGGGGCATCGGATCCGCCCTACGCGTCGAGAAGGAAGTCGCGGACGACGGCGATCTGGTCCTCGCTCATCAGCGCCGGCGCGTGGCCGGTGTGGGCGAACTCGACCACGCGCACGCCCGGCCCGGCGCCGGGACCGCGCCGGGTCATCTCCTCGGCGGTCCCGGCGGTCAGAAGGTCGGAATCGGCGCCGCGCAGCACCAGCACCGGGCATTGGATGCGGTCCCACAGCGCCCAGAGATCGACGTCGTTCATCGGCTGGTTCTTGAACGCCTCGGCGATGCCGGGGTCGTAGGCGAGGCCGTAGCGGCCGTCCGGGCGGCGGCGCGCGCTGTGCTCCGCCATGTGGCGCCAGCAGGCGTCCGACAGCCGGCCGAACCCCATCAGGACGAAGCGCAGGTAGGATTCGACGGCCGGCAGATCCTCGAACACCGGATCCTTGCCCACATAGTCGGCGATGCGCTGGAGCCCGGCCTTGGCGATGAAGGGGCCGACGTCGTTGATGACCAGCCGGCGGATCGGGCTGTTCGGCTGGGCGGCCAGCGTCATGCCGATCAGCCCGCCCATCGAGGTGCCGACCCAATCGACCTCCTCCACCCCCAGCCGGGCGATCAGGCCGGCCATGTCGGCGCAATATTGCGGGTAGCCGTAAAGCGACGGGACCGGCAGCCAGCCGCTGCGCCCGCGCCCCACCACGTCCGGGCAGGCGACCCGGCGGCGGTCGGCCAGCGCCAGGGCCAGATGGTCGAAATCGCGCCCGTTGCGGGTCAGGCCATGGACGCAGACCACGGTGCGCGCCGCGTCGTCGCGCCCCCATTGCGTGTAGGCCACCCGATGGAACCCGGCGGCGCTGAGGCCAAGGAAGCTGCGTTCGGACATCGGCACGGGGCGGGGTCTCCTGATGATCCGGGTGTTCGGCTTGGGGTGTTCGGCTTGGGGTGTCGGGCCGGGGACGTTCGGCTCTCAGCCCTTTTTCGGCGATTTGGCGGGGCGTGGCAACTCCGCAGCCGCGCCGGCGGCGAACAGCGGCGAGGGATCGGCCGCGCGGTCGTCGAAGGGGTGGCGCTCGGCGCCGTAGACCCGGCGGATGATGCGGACGTAGTTGCGGGTCTCCTCGTAGGGCGGCACGCCCTTGAAGCGGTCGACCGCCCGTTCCCCGGCGTTGTAGCCGGCGAGCGCCAGCGTCACGTCGCCCTGGAAGTAGCTCAGCAGCCAGCGCAGGTAGCGCACCCCGCCGGTGATGTTCTGCGCCGGGTCGAAAACATTGTCGACGCCGAAGCGGTCGGCGGTGTCGGGGATGAGCTGCATCAGCCCGGCGGCCTCCTTGGGCGACACCGCGTCGGTGCGGAAGGCGCTCTCCGCCTGGATCACCGCCAGCACCAGCGCCGGATCGACGCCATGCCTGGGGGCGATGGCGTTGACCAGCCGGACGATCTCGGCCGGCGGCGCCGACGGTTCGCGCACCGGGCCGGCGCCGGGCCGGCACCAGGGGCGGATGCGGCCCATGCGGCCGGGGACGTAGTTGGCGAGACGCCGCGCCTCGCCATGCCCGAGCGAGGCCGCCGCGCGCAGCCACGCGGTGCCGAGCCGGCGGTTCTTGGTCACGCCGACCCCGAACAGGTAGCGGCGGGCCAGCCGGAAGGCGGCGTCGGCGTTGCCCTGCTCCGCCGCCTCGCAATCGGTCGAGCGCTTGGGCAGGGACGACGGCCGGGCCGGCGCGGCGAGTTCCGCCACGGATGACGCGGGCTTGTCGGCCGCCAGGGCTGCGGGCGCCGCCAAGGCGAGAAGCCCGGCCAGCACCACCGAGACGACGCGACCGTTCAACCCTTCATCCTCCGAATCCGCACAGGCACACGCCCGACAGGCACGGGGGGCGCCGGGCAAGTATGGGGTCGCCGGCCCGACTCGGCAAGGTCGGGGCAGGGTTGCACCGACTCTTGTCCCTACCCCGCCCCGCGCAGCGCCGCCGCGAGGCGCCGCGCCGCCTCGCCGATCCGTTTCGCGGCGCGCCGGGCGGCCCGCCAGGGCGGCAGCGACTTCAGCCAGTCGAGCCAGCGGACCGCGCGCAGGAACAGCCAGGCGAACCAGGGGATCGTCATCAGCTTGGGACGCGTCAGATGGAACAGCCGCTCGACCAGCGTGATCTTGACCAGCTCCGCCCCGGCCAGCACCAGAATCCCGCTCAGCGGGCGCCCGGTGGCGAGCAACCAGGCGGCGGCCGGCTTGGCCGGCTCCAGCAACGCCAGCGGCACCAGGACCAGCGCCAGCGACGGGTAGCGCCCCAGCCCGCCGACCCACAGCGCGAACCGCGCGAAGACCGGCAGCCGCCCGACCCATCGGGCGAAGGGCTTCACCACCCAATAGACCAGCGCGTCGATCAGAAAATAAAGCAGGGCCAGCGCCGTGACCAACGGCCGCAGGGCGCGCGCGGCGACGGCCCGGATACGGAGGGAGATCCTGCTCATTGGTCATACCCGTACGGATGGCCTAGAACGTTTTCTACCACGAAGGAAGGCCTTTCGTTGGGTTGGTGGGGGTGGCACGCTCGCCCAAATTGTCCATACGGGGGCGGGAACTCTTCCCCGTCCAGTGCAACCCTTGCAGCATGGCGACGTAACTCCCTTGCCCGGCCATTACGATCCGCTCCTCGTCGCCCTGTCCTACGTGATCGCCGTCTTCGGCGCTTACGTGGCGCTGGATCTCGCCCACCACGCGCAGGGCGCGGGGCGGACAGAGGCATCCTGGCTGGGCGGGGCCGCCCTGGCGCTGGGCGCCGGAATCTGGTCGATGCATTTCGTCGGCATGCTGGCCTACCGGATGGACCAGCCGGTCGGCTACGACGCCGGGCTGACCGCCCTGTCCTTCCTGATCGCCGTGGCGATGTCGGGGGTCGGGCTGTTCACCGCGGCGCATCGGCGGTTCCACCGCCTCACCTTGCCGATCGCCGGCGGCATCACCGGCCTCGGGATCGTCGCCATGCATTATGTGGGCATGGCCGGTCTGCGCATGGAGGGTCGCTTGTCCTACGACGCGGGTCTTGTCGCGGCTTCGGTCGCCATCGCCATCGTGGCGTCGACGGTGGCGCTCTGGCTCGCCTTCCGCACCACCCGGCCGCTTCAGCGCGCCGCCGGCGCCGTCCTGCTCGGGCTGGCGGTGGTGGCGATGCACTACACCGGCATGGCCGCCGCCGGCATGGAGCCCGGCATCGGCGCCCATGGGACGGTGCATGGCGGGATGCCCTCGCTCTCCTCGCCGCTGCTGGCGACGATGACCGGGCTGGGCACGCTGGTGCTGCTGGCGCTGGCGCTGGTCTCGTCGCTGCTCGACCGCCGCATCCACGACGAACGGACGGCGGAGCAGGACGCCCGCTACCGCGCCATCGTCGACACCGCCGTCGATCCCATCGTGGTGATCGACGAGCGCGGCGTCATCGAATCCTACAACCCGGCCGCCGAACGGACCTTCGGCTACACCGCCGCCGAGACGATCGGCCGCAACATCTCCATGCTGATGCCGGAGCCGCACCAGTCCGCCCATGACGGCTACCTCGCCCGCTACCGCCGCACCGAGGAGCGCCGGATCATCGGCATCGGCCGCGAGGTGGAGGGGCGGCGCAAGGACGGCAGCACCTTCCCGCTCGACCTGTCGGTCGCCGAATGGCGGGCGGGCAAGCGGCGGCTGTTCACCGGCATCATGCGCGACATCACCGCCCGCAAGGCGGCCGAGGTCGCCATCCTGCGCGCCCGCGACGAGGCGGAGGCGGCGCGGGAGGAGGCGCTGAGCGCCCAGGGCGCCGCCGAGCGCGCCGACCGCGCCAAGACCAAGTTCCTCGCCGCCGCCAGCCACGACCTGCGCCAGCCGCTGCAATCGCTGTTCTTCTTCGCCCACGCCCTGTCCGACAAGCTGGAGGGCCACCCGACCGCGCCGCTGCTGGCGAGCATGAGCGAATCGCTGAACGGGCTGCGGGTGATGCTGGACAGCCTGCTCGACGTGTCGAAGCTCGACGCCGGGGTGGTGAAGCCGAACGTCACCGAGTTCGCGCTCGCCCCCCTGATGGCCCGGCTGGCCGAGGAATACCGGGTCCGCGCCCTGGAGGCCGGGCTGGAGCTGCGCTACGTGCCGACCAGCAGTTGGACCAGCAGCGACCCGGCCCTGATGGAGCGCATCCTGCGCAACCTGATCGAGAACGCCATCCGCTATTCGGAGAGCGGCGGCATCCTGCTCGGCTGCCTGCACCGCGACGGCCGGCTGCGGCTGGGGGTGTTCGACCAGGGCATCGGCATTCCGGCCGACAAGTTCCAGGACATCTTCCAGGAGTTCACGCAGCTCGCCAACCCGGAGCGCGACCGCCGCAAGGGGCTCGGCCTCGGGCTGGCGATCGTCAAGCGGCTGGCCGGTCTGCTCGACCATGGGATGACGGTCCACTCGGAGCCCGGACGCGGCAGCGCCTTCCTGCTGGAGGTGCCGGCGGTGACGCCGCGCGCCGTGCCGAAGCCGGCCCGCGCGCCCGTCGACCGCCCGCGCGGCAAGGGGCTGATCGTCGTCGTCGAGGACGACAGCATCATCCTGCTCAGCATGCGCGCCATGCTGGAGGAGTGGGGCTACGACGTGGTCGCCGCCGTGTCCGCCGACGAGGCGATCGACACGCTGCTGAACCTCGGCCAGCGCCCGGCGATGATCGTCGCCGACTACCGCCTGCGCGAGGGGCGGACCGGCGTCCAGGCGATCCGCGACATCTACGGGGTGTGCGGCGTGCGCGTGCCCGCCGTGGTGCTGACCGGCGACACCGACCCGGCCCGCATCGCCGAGGTGCAGCGCAGCGGCCACCGGCTGCTGCACAAGCCGGTGTCGCCGTCGATCCTGCGCGACATTCTGGCCTCGGCGGCGTAAAGCTGCGGCTCTCCGCCCCCTCCCCCCGTGTTGCAGTCCCATGCCGTCGATTCCTGAACTGCGAGCCGCAATGCTGCGCAAACCCCTGCTGACCCGCATCGCCGTCGCGGCGGGGGTCCTGGTCCTCCTGCCGCCGCTGGCCCTGGGAGGCGCCTTCCTGTGGATGCGCGCCCAGCAGCCGCAGACCGGCGGCAGCGTCTCCCTTCCCGGCCTGGGCGCGGCGACCGAGATCATCCGCGATTCCCACGGCGTGCCGCACATCTTCGCGACGAGCGAGCGCGACGCCTACCGCGCCCTCGGCTACGCCCACGCCCAGGACCGGCTGTGGCAGATGGAGACGATGAGGCTCGCCGGGTCGGGCCGGCTGGCCGGGCTGGTCGGCACCCGCTTCGGCGACTTCGCGCTGCGCAACGACCGCATGATGCGGACGCTGGGCGTCCGCCGCTCCGCCGAGGCGATGGCCGCCACCCTCTCCCCGCCGGCGCGCGCGGCGTTCGACGCCTACGCCGAGGGGGTCAACGGCTACCTCGCCACCCGGCGGGAGGCGCTGCCCATCGAGTTCCAGCTTCTCCGCCACACGCCGGAGCCGTGGACGCCGGCCGACAGCCTGGTCTGGGCCAAGCTGATGGCGTTGCAGCTCTCGGCCAACCACCGCGACGAGCTGTTCCGCGCCCGCGTGCTGGAGCGGCTGACGCCGCAGCAGGTCGACGACCTGTTCCCGCCCGATCCGCCCGGCTCGCCGGTGACGCTGGCGACCGAACTGCGCGGCCAGCGCGACCTCGGGCCGCTGCTGCAACGGACCCTCGCGGCGCTGCCGACGCTCGGCTTCGACACCGCGTCGAACGAATGGGCGCTGACCGGCGCCCGCACCAGCACCGGCAAGCCGATCATCGCCAACGATCCGCATCTCGGGCTCGACGCGCCGATCCTCTGGTACCTCGCCCGCATCGTCACGCCGGAGCACAGCATCGCCGGGGCCACCGTGCCCGGCGTGCCGCTGCACATCCTCGGGCACAACGGCAAGGTCGCCTGGGGCTTCACCACCACCCACAGCGACACGCAGGACCTCTTCGTCGAGAGGATCGACCCGCAGGATCCCGCCCGCTACGCCACCCCCGACGGCAGCCAGCCCTTCGAGAGCCGCAAGGAGACCATCCGCGTCGCCGGCCGGCCCGACGAGACGCTGACTGTGCGCGAGACCCGGCACGGCCCGGTGATCTCCGACCTGGAGGCCGACGGCACGGCGCCCGCCGGCCATGTCCTCGCCCTCTCCTTCCCCGGTCTGGCCGCCGACGACAGCTCGGCCGAGGCGCTCTACCGCCTGAACCACGCCGGGGACGCCGAGGCGGTGCGCGAGGCGCTGCGCCTGCACGTCTCGCCGCAGCAGAACATCGTCTACGCCGACCAGACGGGCGAGGTCGGGCTGATCTCCCCCGGCCGGGTGCCGATCCGCCGCAAGGGCGACGGGCGGGTGCCGGTTCCGGGCTGGACCGGCGAGTATGACTGGACCGGCTTCCTGCCCTATTACGCGCTGCCGCAGGCGGTCAACCCGCCGTCGGGCCAGTTCGTCAACGCCAACAACGCCATCGTCGGCGCCGACTATCCCTACCGCATCGCCACCGAATGGCCGGATCCGTCGCGGGCCAAGCGCATCGTCGAGATGCTGGGCACCGGCCGCCATTCGGTCGAGGACGTGGCGCGCCAGCAGATGGACGTCGTTTCCCTGCCCGCCCGCGAGCTGCTGCCGGAGCTGCTGAAATACCCGGTGCCGCGCGGCATGGCGGCCGACGCGGTGGCCCTGCTGAAGGGCTGGGACGGCACGATGGCGCGCGACCGGCCGGAACCGCTGATCTTCGAGGCGTGGCTGCGCGCCCTGGTCCGCACCGTCTTCGCCGACGAGCTCGGCCCCGACTTCGCGGTCTATTGGGAGCTGCGGCCGGCCGCCCTGATGCGGGTGCTGAAGGAACGGCCGCAATGGTGCGACGACGTCGCCACCTCGGCGACCGAGAGCTGCGCCGACGCCATCGCCAGCGCTCTGAGCGACGCGCTGACCATGCTGGAGAAGCGCCACGGCTCGACGGTGGCGAACTGGCGCTGGGGCGACGAGCACAAGGTGGCGCTGAAGCACCGGATGCTCGACCGCATCCCGCTGCTCGGCGGGATGAGCGACCTGTCGGTCGAGACCGACGGCGGCTTCTTCACCGTCAACCGGGGGACCACGCGGATCCGCGACGCGGCCGCGCCCTTCGCCCATGTCCATGGCGCGGGGTATCGCGGGGTGTATGATCTGGCCGACCTCGACAATTCCCGGTTCGTCATCGCGACCGGCCAGTCGGGCAACCCCTTCTCGGCCCATTGGGGCGATCTGGTGTCGATGTGGCGCGACGGCGGCTCGTTGCGTCTGTCCGGCGACCGTGGCACGCTGACCACGGCAGGGGCGGAGGTGCTGACACTCACACCACGCAACACCGGGACGAACTGACCATGACGATAACGCTGGAGGACGTGCGCGCCGCGGCGGCGCGCATCGCGGGACATCTGTCATCCACTCCGGCCGTGCCGGCGCCCCGCCTGGGGGACATGGCGGGCTGCCGGCTGCACCTGAAGCTGGAGAGCCAGCACGCCACCGGCTCCTTCAAGGAGCGCGGCGCGCTCAACAAGCTGCTGTCGCTCGGCGAGGCGGAGCGGCGGGCCGGCGTCATCGCCATGTCGGCCGGCAACCACGCGCAGGCGGTGGCTTGTCACGCGACAAGGCTCGGCATCCGCTCGACCATCGTCATGCCCAGCTTCACCCCCTTCACCAAGGTGGAGCGGACGGAGAGCCTGGGCGCCAAGGTGGAGCTGCACGGCGACACGCTGAGCGACGCGGCGGCCTTCGCCCATGATCTGGCGGCGCGCGAGGGGCTGACCTTCGTCCACCCCTACGACGACCCCTTCGTCGCCGCCGGCCAGGGCACGGCGGCGCTGGAGTTCCTCGACGCGGTGCCCGACCTCGACACGCTGGTGGTGCCCATCGGCGGCGGCGGGCTGATCGCCGGCATGGCGACGGCGGCCAAGGCGCTGAAGCCGGGGATCCGCGTGGTCGGCGTCCAGTGCAGCCTCTACCCGGCGATGCGGCAGGCGCTGGCCGGCCAGCCGGTGGCCTGCGGCGGCGCCACCATCGCCGAGGGCATCGCGGTGAAGGCGCCCGGCGGGCTGACCCTGCCGATCGTCCGCGCGCTGGTCGATGAGGTGGTCGAGGTCGACGAGACGCGGCTGGAGGAGGCGGTCTACCGCCTGTCCACCATGCAGAAGCTGGTCGCCGAGGGGGCCGGCGCGGCGGCGCTGGCGGCGGTGCTGAACGACCCGGAAGCGTTCAAGGGCCGCAACGTCGGGATCGTCGTGTCGGGCGGCAACATCGATTCCCGCATCCTGGCGCAGGTCCTGATGCGCGGTCTGGTCTATGAGGGGCGGATCGTCCGGCTGCGCATCGGCATCACGGACGCCCCCGGCGCGCTGGCCCGCGTCACCCGCCTGCTCGGCGAGGCCGGGGCCAACATCGTCGAGGTCTATCACCAGCGGCTGTTCCACAACGTGCCGGTGAAGATGGCCGAGGTGGATGTCGTGCTGGAAACCCGCGACCAGACGCATGTGCAGGCGCTGATCGCGCGGATGACGGAGGCCGGCTACCCGACCGCGCTGATGACCAACGTCTCGTAGAACGCCCTCTTCCGGGACGGAAGAGGGGGCACCCCCTCAAATGCTGTAGTTGTCGGCGATCTCCAGCCGGAGCTGCTCGACCTGCTCGCGGAACACCGCGCCGTCGCGGCCGGCGTTGTTGCGCACGTCGCGGACCACCCGCGCCGGGGTGCCGCCCAGCACGATGATGCGGTCGGCCAGATGCACCGCCTCCTCAAGGTCGTGGGTCACGAACAGGATCGTCTTGCCGGTCTCCCGGTGGATCCGCCGCAGCTCGTCCTGGAGGTTGTTGCGGGTGATGGCGTCGAGCGCGCCGAACGGCTCGTCCATCAGCAGGATGTCGGGATCGACCGCCATCGCGCGGGCAATGCCGACGCGCTGGCGCTGGCCGCCCGACAGCTCGTAGGGCCAGCGGCGGGCGTAGCCGTCGAGACGCACCAGCTTCAGCGCCTCCTCGGCCCGGCGCAGCCGCTCGGCGCGGCTGACCGGCAGCCCCTCCAGCCCGAGCTGGACGTTCTTCACCACCCGGCGCCAGGGCAGCAGCCGGGCGTCCTGGAAGACCAGCCCGACCGGGCGGTGGGCCGGGCGCGGGTCCTGGTGGATGGTGACGCCGCCGGTGCGCGCCTTGTGCAGGCCGGCGACGACGCGCAGCAGGGTCGATTTTCCGACCCCCGACGGCCCGACGATGGCGACGAAGCTGCCGCGCTCCACCGTCAGGTCGACGTCCACCAGCACCGGCGGCGTGTCGGCCCCGTAGCCGATGGAGACGTTCTTGAGGTCGATCACCGCCGCGCCGCTTGATACCGCGCCGTTGGCCGGCGCCCCGTTTACCGTTGCCATGAGAGAACCCGCGACTGCACTTGCATGAACAGGAAGTCCGACACGCCGTAGAGCAGCGCGATGGTCACCATGTAGAGAACGACGATGTGGGTCGCCAGCAGGCCCGACGCCTCCATCATCCGCATGCCGAGGCCCGAGATGCCGAACAGCTCGGCCGCGACGACGGTCATCCAGCCCTGCCCCAGCCCGGCCCGCAGGCCGGACAGGATGCCCGGCAAAGCACCCGGCAGCACGATCTTGAACAGGCGCGGGACGAGCCCGCCCTGGCCGAAGGCGTGGCCCAGCTCGATCAGGTCCTTGTCCACCCCGCGCACGGCGGCGTAGCTGGCGTAGTAGTTGATCCAGAAGACCGTCAGCGCGATCAGGAAGGAGGCCGCCCCCTCGCTGACGCCGAACCAGATGATGGCGAAGGGGATCCAGGCGATGGCCGGGATCGGGCGCAGCATGCGCACGACCCAGGCCTGGAAGGCGTCCCACCGCCCCCACAGCGCCGCCGCCGTCCCGAAGGACACGCCGAGGAACGCCCCCAGCGACAGCCCGACCAGATAGTGCGACAGGCTGGCCAGCACCATCGCCTGCCAGGTCCCGCTGCGGAACTCGGAGAGGAAGGCGGCGGGGACGGCGCTGGGCGACGGGATCAGGCGGGCGGGGACGATGCCGCTCTGCGCCACCGCCTCCCACAGCAGGAGGAAGGCGACGACGCCGAGCGCCGACAGGGCGAGTGAGGTGCGGGTCTTCATCGAACGTCTTGCTGTTGTGCTTACTTGGCCACGGCGGCGTCATAGAAGCGGAAATCGAAGGCTTCCGCCACCGGAATGACGCCCTCGGCCGAGCCGATCTCCTTGGCGTAGTTCATCATCTTCTCGACCGCCGGAACCACGCCGTGCGGATCGGCGACGAACTTGGAGCCCGGCCCCCGGAAGGCGGCCTCCAGCGTCGCCGGCTCCAGCAGGCCCTTGCCGAGATACTCGTTGACGACCTTCGCGGAGCCGGCCGGATCCTTGGCGATCTGATCGACGGCGCGCAGATGCGCCTTGACCAGGGCGCCGATGGCCTCGGGGTTCTTCTTCAGCACCTCGCCGCGCGCCGACACCACGGTGCCGGGCTGGTCCGGGAACATCTGGGCGCCGGTCGCCAGCAGCACGACGTTCCGGTCCATCTGCTGGGTGACGGTGACCGTCGGCTCGCGGATGGTCGCGGCGTCGAGCGCGCCGGCCAGCAGCGCCTGCTGGGTCTTCTCGATTCCCATCGGCACCAGCTCGACGTCGGCGGGATCGACCTTCACGACCTTGAACAGCCAGTGCTTCAGCACCGTGTCGGGGACCGAGCCCGGCGGCTGGGTGCCGATCTTGGCCTTGCGGCCGGTGTCGGCGGCGAACTTCTTGAAGGACTCGGCGGTCGGGGTGGCGCCCACCGACTTGGCGAAGGGACCGCGCGCGGCGACGACCATCTCCTCGACCGCCGAGTTGGCGATGACCGAGACATCGACGCCCTTGGTGCGGGCGACCAGCACCGGGGCGACGCCGGCGTAGAGCAGGTCGATCTGGCCGGCGGCCAGCGCCTGGATGGCGTGCGGCCCGGATTCGAAGCGGGTCAGCTTCAGGGCGATGCCGGCATCCTTGGCCCAGCCCTGGCCGTCGATGAGGAACAGCGGGGCGGCGGCGAGGATCGGGATGTAACCGATTTCGAGCTTCACCGGATCGGCGGCGCGCACGGCGCCGGGCGCGAGGGTCGAGAGGGACGCGAAAGCGGCCATCGCGGCGATGGCGGCACGGCGGGTCAAGCTGGGCATCGGATCTTCCTCGAAAGGGTTCTGCTGCTGTTTAGCACGAAAACCGGATGAAGGAAGATCGATTTCAACAGAAGGATCGAAGGGAATTGGAGATTTAACGAGATTTACAAGTTGTTTCTGTGTGCATCCACTTCGGCACGCCCGTAAGCCCCTCTCCCTGAGGGAGAGGAGTTGGGGTGAGGGGGCGAGCAAATCTTCCGCCTGCGGCGGAACACCCCTCATCCCAACCCTTCTCCCGCAAGGGGAGAAGGGCTTATCATTTGAACGGGCTCGGTCGCCTCAGATCACGTAGGTCAACTCCTTGCCGGTCCGCAGGCTGGCCTTGCCCAGCGTCTCGTCGACGTAGTCGAGGAGATGGGCGAGCGCCTCGCTGCGGCTCAGAGCGGCGGTGTCGATCACCAGTTCCGGCTGCTCGGGCGCCTCGTAGGGCGCCGAGACGCCGGTGAACTCGGCGATCTCGCCGGCCCGCGCCTTCTTGTAGAGGCCCTTCGGGTCGCGCTCCTCGCAGGTCGCCAGATCGGCGGCGACATGCACCTCGTGGAAGCGGTCGCCGCCGATCACCCGCGCCCGCGCCCGGTCGTCGCGCAGCGGCGAGATCAGCGAGGCGATGACCACCATCCCGGCGTCGGCGAACAGCTTGGCCGTCTCGGCGACGCGGCGGATGTTCTCGGCCCGGTCGTCGGGCGAGAAGCCCAGGCCGGCGTTCAGCCCGTTGCGGACGTTGTCGCCGTCCAGCACGAAGGTCTGCCAGCCGCGGTCGAACAGCGCGCGCTCCAACGCCATGGCCAGCGTCGACTTGCCGGCGCCCGACAGGCCGGTCAGCCACAGGATGCCGCCCCTGTGGCCGTTGGCCGCCGAACGCTCCTCGGCCGAGACGGTGTGCGACACCTCGGTGATGTTGGCCGTCGCCGAATCCTCGGCCTCGACCACGAGGCAGCCGCCGACGACATCGTGGCCGTCGAGCAGCACGCCGCGCCCGGTGCGCGGCAGCTCCGCCGCCAGATCCACCGCGATCGGCGAGCGGGAGCGCAGCACGACCTCCGCCACCTCGTTGCGGTGCACCGCCTTGCCGGGGGTGCTGGTCAGATCCTCGACGTTGATGACCGCCGTCACCTGCTCCACCGTCACCCGGTGCTCGGCGGTGGCGATCTTCAGCGTGTAGGTGCGGCCGACCTGCATCGGCTCCGACACCAGCCAGAACAGGCGGACGCTCAGCCGGTGGGTCAGGACCGGGGCGGAATCCTCATGGTAGGCGACGTGGCCGCGCTCGGCGAAGATGCGCTTGTCGAGCGTGACGCCGATGCTCTGCCCGGCCTGGGCCGACAGCACGGTCTCCGGATGGTTCCACGCCTCGATGCTGACCACCTTGGCGCTGGCCCCGGTCGGGGCGAAGCGCAGCGTGTCGCCGACGCGCAGCCTCCCGCTCTCGACGCGGCCGGCCAGGATGCGGCGGTCGTCGGGCTTGTAGACATCCTGCAAGGGGAAGCGCAGCGGCTGGTCGGGCGAGGTCTGCTGCGGCCGGAAGGAGTCGAGCTGCTCGATCACCGTGGGCCCCAGGTACCAGCGCGCCTGCTCCGTGTTGCGGGCGACGATGTTGTCGCCGTTGCGGGCGGAGATCGGGATCACCGCCTTGGGGAACAGGCCGAGTTCCGCCAGATACTCCTTGATCTCGTGGGCGACGGTCTCGTAGCGGGCCTGCGAGAATTCCACCCGGTCCATCTTGTTGATGACCACCGCGACCTGACGGACGCCCAGCAGATGCAGCAGGTAGGCGTGGCGGCGCGACTGCTCCAGGGCGCCCTCGCCGGCGTCGATCACCAGCAGCGCGGCGTCGGCCTGGGACGCGCCGGTCACCATGTTCTTGAGGAACTCGGTGTGGCCGGGCGCGTCGATGATGACGTAGGGGCGCTGCGCCGTCTTGAAGTGGATCTGGGTGGTGTCGATGGTGATGCCCTGGTCGCGCTCGGCCTGGAGGGCGTCCATCACGAAGGCCCATTCGAAGGGCATGCCGCGCTTGCGGCTCATCTCCTGGACCTGCTCGACCTTGCCGTCGGGCAGGCTGCCGGTGTCGTTCAGCAGGCGGCCGATCAGCGTGGACTTGCCATGGTCGACATGGCCGACGATGACGATGCGGAGTTGAGAATGCGGCATTACATGTACCCCACGCTGCGCAGGCGCTCGAAGCTGTCTTCGGATTCGTTGTCCATGGCGCGGCCGGCGCGTTCCGGCACGCGGGTCACCTGGAGCTCGGCGATGATCTCGTCGATGGTCGCGGCGGTCGAATCCACCGGGAAGGTGATGTTCTTCTCGCCGAGCGAGCGGTAGCGCTTGCCGTCGCGGGCGAAGTACAGCGGGACGATGGGAATCCCCTCGCGCTGCGAGTAGCGCCAGATGTCCAGCTCGGTCCAGGCCAGCAGCGGATGGATGCGGACATGGACGCCCTCGGGGAAGCGCGTCTTGTAATGGTCCCAGAACTCCGCCGGCTGGTCCTTGACGTCCCAGTCGCCCTCCAGCGAGCGCGGCGAGAAGACGCGCTCCTTGGCGCGGGTCGCCTGCTCGTCGCGGCGGATGCCGACCATGACGCCCTGGTAGGCGTCGTTGCGCAGCAGGTTCTTCAGCCCTTCCGTCTTGCGCGCGGCGGCGCGGGTCAGCGGCGGAAGGGTCTGGTCCATCTCCTCTTCCGGCGGGCACTGCTCGACGACGAGGTTCAGGTCCCACTCCTTGGCGATGCGGTCGCGGAACTCGTAGACCTCCGGCAGTTCCATGGCGGTGTCGAGCTGCACCACGGGGAACGGAATGCGGCCGAAGAACGCCTTGCGGCAGAGCCAGAGCAGCGCGTTGCTGTCCTTGCCGATCGACCACAGCAGGGCGAGCTTGTCGATGCGGTTGTAGGCCTCGCGGAGGATGTAGATGCTCTGGTTCTCAAGCTGGTCGAGATCGGCGCTCATCGGGCGGTTCCAATCATGCTCATGTGTATGCCGCATTCGGTTTTGGCGCTGCCGGCCCAACGGCCGGAACGCGGGTCGGCGCCGGGCGCCACGCGCTCGGTGCAGGTGTAACAGCCGATGGACAGGAACCCGTCGGCCTCCAGCGGGTGGCGCGGCAGGTCGCGCCGGATGAACTCCTCCTCCAGCCGCGCCTTGTCCCAGGCGGCGAGGGGGTTGATCTTGACACGGTTTCCTTCCGCCTCGAACAGCGGCAACGCGGCGCGGGTGGCAGCCTGGAAGCGCTTGCGCCCGGTCACCCAGGCGTCCAGGCCCGCCAGCGCGCGGTCCAGCGGCACCGTTTTGCGCAGGTGGCAGCAGGCGTCGTAATCCTTGGCGAACAGCATCCCCTGCGGGTCGCCGGCCGCGAGATCGTCGGCCGTCGGACCGACCTCGCGCACGTCGGTCAGGCCCAGCGCTTCCACAAGCTGGTCGCGGTAGCGCAGCGTCTCGCCAAACAGCTTGCCGGTGTTGACGAAGACGACCGGAAAGTCCGGCTTCGCCTCGGCGGCCAGCGCCAGCAGCACGGCGGATTCGGTGCCGAAGGACGACACGAGCGCGACGCGCCCGTCGAACGCCCCATGGACCGCCGCCAGCAACGGCGCGCCTTCGAGCGTTCCATACAAGGCGGTCAATTCCTCGACCCGCGCCACCGCATCCATCGTCGTCGAACCTTCCGGCATGGCTTTTGTCTACTCAATAAGTAGAATTGGCTCTGTGATTTGCACATTATCACCCGTCCGGTTCGGGTGCAACGCAAATACATTATCTACTTGTTTAATAGGAATGTACCCTTTGTGTGAAATGTGTTGAATGTCCCGTCGGGCGTGGGCTAAATACCGCCATGCTTATTTTCCCCGCAATTCCCGGTGTGGTTTGGCACGCCCTCCATCGCGCCGGCGGCGTCGGCGGCCGGCGATGATCCCGCTGGTCCTCGACCCGGCGCGCGCGCCGATGGCGCTGGCCGGCAACGGCCCGCTGGCGGTGCGCCGCCTGACCCAGCTGCGCGAGGGCGGTGCCGATCCGACGGTCTATTCACCGGAACCGGACGGGGAATTCGCGGCGCTGGCCGGGGAGCGTCTGGTGCGCGCCCTGCCCGGCCCCGACGAACTCGACGCGGTGCGCGTGCTGTTCGTCGCCGGGCTGGATCCGGCGGTCGAAACGGAGCTGGCCGAACGGGCGCGGGCGCGGCGGATCCTGGTGAACGTCGAGGACGTCGTTCCCCTGTGCGATTTCCACTCCCCCTCCGTGGTCCGGCGCGGCGACCTGCTGCTGAGCGTCTCGACCGGCGGGCGCAGCCCGACCCTGGCGAGGCTGCTGCGCGAGCGGCTGGAGGCGCTGTTCCCGGAGGTGTGGGCCGAGCGCCTGCGGACCATCTCCGACCTGCGCGACGGGATGCGCAAGGCGGGCGCCTCGATGTCCGCCATCGCCACCGCGACCAAGGAGCGGATCGCCCGAGAGGGATGGCTGCCATGATCGGCGTCCACGGCCTCGCCCTGCCGGACTTCGCGCCGGGCAGCGTCTGGCTGGCCGGCGCCGGCCCCGGCGACCCCGGCCTGCTGACCCTGCTGGCCGCCAAGGCGCTGGGCGAGGCCGACGCGATCATCCACGACGCGCTGGTCGATCCGGCCATCCTCGCGCTGGCCAACCCGGCGGCGCGGATGATCGACCTCGGCAAGCGGGCCGGCCGGCCCTCCCCGACGCAGGACGCGATCAACGCCACGCTGGTCGAGCTGGCCGGCGAGGGGCTGCGGGTGCTGCGGCTGAAGGGCGGCGACCCCTTCGTCTTCGGACGCGGCGGCGAGGAGTGTCTGGCGCTGGCCGCGGCGGGCGTCCCCTTCCGCGTCGTGCCCGGCATCACCGCCGGGATCGGCGGGCTCGCCTACGCCGGCATTCCGGTGACGCACCGCGGCATGGCGACGACCGCCACCTTCGTGACGGGGCACGACAGGTCGGGAGCACTGCCGGAGTCGCTCGACTTCGCCGTGCTGGCCAAGCTGCCGGGAGCGCTGGTGTTCTACATGGCGCTCGGCACGCTGGACGAGATCGCCCGCCGCCTGATCGCCGCCGGCAAGCCGCCGATGACGCCGGTCGCCATCGTGTCGAGCGCCTCGACCGAAGCCCAGTCGGTGATCGAGACCAATCTTGCCCGTTGCGGCGAGGACCTCGTCCGGCTACAGCCCAAACGGCCGGCCATCGTCGCCATCGGCGAGGTGGTTCGGCTGCGCGGCTGGATGCACGGGTTCCAGCAGACGGCCACGGCGACCGCGCCGGCCGCCGTCCTGACCGCCTGAATTCGAGAACAGCCTGAGTTTAGAGAAGCGAGGAGAGCCAGATGCCGTCGCAAGATGGATCGTTGAAAGCCATCACCGCCAACCGTCTGCGCGATGGCGTCGTCGTGTTCCTGGGTCCGGACTGGAACGCCGGGGGCGAGGTGGCCACGGCCTGGGTCGAATCCTTCGCCGACGCGGCCCTGTTCCCCGCCGCCAAGGCCGAGACGGCGCTCGCCGCCGCCAAGCCACGGGCCGAGCGCGAGCAGTTCGGCGTCGACATCTACGCCTTCGACGTCGAGACGGAGAACGGCGTCCCGGTGCCGGTCAAGATGCGCGAGCGCATCCGCGCGCTCGGCCCCTCCGTCCGTCTCGATCTCGGCAAGCAGGCCGCGGCCTGACCGCCCCTGCAAGCCAGCGCTTACCCCGGCCTTGGGAACAGTGACATGAACCACATCGCGCCCGGCGCCCGCGCCGGGATCTACCATTACGACGAGATCGACCGCCGCTTCGTCGGCGAACGCGTCGAGCAGTTCCGCAAACAGGTCGAGCGCCGCCTGGCCGGCGAGCTGACGGAGGAGGAGTTCAAGCCGATCCGGCTGATGAACGGCCTCTATCTCCAGCTCCACGCCTACATGCTGCGCATCGCCGTGCCCTACGGCGTCATGACCTCGGTGCAGCTCCGCAAGCTGGCCTCGATCGGCCGCCGGTACGACCGGGGCTACGGCCACTTCACCACGCGCCAGAACCTGCAATACAACTGGATCAAGCTGGAGGACACCCCGGCCATCCTGCACGAGCTGGCCGAGGTCGACATGCACGCGTTGCAGACCAGCGGCAACTGCGTGCGCAACGTCACCACCGACCAGTTCGTCGGCGCCGCAGCGGATGAGGTGGTGGATGGCCGCGTCTACGCCGAGATCCTGCGGCAATGGACGACGCTGCACCCCGAATTCACCTATCTGCCGCGCAAGTTCAAGATCGCCATCTCGGGTGCGGCCAGCGACCGCGCCGCCGTGCGCGTCCACGACGTCGGGCTGCTGGCCAAGCGCAACGCGGCGGGCGAGGCCGGCTTCACCTTCTACGTCGGCGGCGGGCTCGGGCGCTCGCCCTTCATCGGCAAGCTGGTGCGCGAGTGGGTGGCCGAGGAGGATTTCGTCGCCTATCTCGAAGCCATCCTGCGCGTCTACAACCAGTATGGCCGGCGCGACAACATCTACAAGGCGCGCATCAAGATCCTCGTCCACGAGCTTGGCCTTGAAAAATTCAAGGCGGAGGTCGAGGAGGAGTTCGCCCGGCTGCGCGGCGCGAAATACCGGCTGGACCCCGAGATCGTCGCCGGGATCCGCGCGCATTTCGCCCCGCCGCCCTTCGAGGAGCTGCCGGCGCGCTCGGACGCGCTGGAACGCGCCAAGGCGGAGAGCCAGGATTTCGCCAACTGGGTCGCGGTGAACGTCGCCGAGCACAAGCAGCCCGGCTACGCCATCGCCACCATCTCGCTGAAGCCGGCGGGCGGCATCCCCGGCGACGCCACCTGCGACCAGATGGACCTCATCGCCGACCTCGCCGAGCGCCACAGCTTCGGCGAGCTGCGCGTCAGCCATGTCCAGAACATCGTGCTGGCCCACGTCAAGCAGGACGAGCTGTTCGAACTGTGGACGCGGCTCGACGCCGCCGGGCTCGGCACCGCCAACGCCGGGCTGATCGGCGACATCATCGCCTGCCCCGGCCTGGATTACTGCGCGCTCGCCAACGCCCGCTCGATCCCGCTGGCGCAGGCTCTGTCGGCCCGCTTCGCCGACCCGATCCGCCAGCGCACCATCGGCGAGCTGGGCATCAAGATCAGCGGCTGCATCAACGCCTGCGGCCATCACCACATCGCCGCCATCGGCATCCTCGGCGTCGACAAGAAGGGCACCGAGTTCTACCAGATCACCGTCGGCGGCGACCCGACCCTGACGGCGGCGATCGGCGACATCCTCGGCCCGGCTGTGACCGAGACCGAGGCGGTGGACGCCGTCGAGGCCATCGTCGAGGTCTATCTGGCCAACCGGACCGGCGAGGACGAGCGCTTCATCGACACCCTCAAGCGCGTCGGCCATGCGCCGTTCAAGGAGAGAATCTATGCCGCTGATTGAGAATGGCCGCATCGGCGAGGACGCCTGGAGCTTCGCCCCCGACGGGGAGCCGGTGCCCAACGACCGCCCGGTCATCATCAGCTTCGAGCGCTGGCAGGCGGAACGCGCGAGCTTCGACGGCCGCAACGCCAAGCTCGGCGTGCGGCTGAAGAGCGGCACCCTGGCCAGGGCCATCGCCCCGGATCTCGACCGCTTCGCGCTGGTCGCCGTGGAGTTCGCGAAATTCCGCGACGGGCGCGGCTTCTCCACCGCGCGCGAGCTGCGGGAGCGCTACGGCTACACCGGCGAGATCCGGGCGGTCGGGCATGTGATTCCCGACCAGTACCAATTCCTGGTCCGCACCGGCTTCACGTCGGTCGAGGCGCCGGAGGACACCAACCCGGAGAGCTGGGCCAACGCGCTGACGGAGATCACCGTCGCCTTCCAGCCCAGCCTGGACGAGACGGATCCGCTGTCCCTGCTGCGCCGGAAGCTGAAGGTGGGGTGATACCCGAGAATGCCCTCTCCCGGAGCGGGAGAGGGCGATATCCTCAATGCGACAGCAGCAGCGGAACCGGGCAGGTCCGCAGGACGTGGCGCGTCCCGCTGCCGCGGTGCAGGAATGGGAAGCCGTAATGCCCGTGGGCGCCCATCACCAGCAGGTCGGCGCCGGTGTCCATGGTGCGGGCCAGCAGCGCATCCATCGCGCCGATGTCGGTCACGGTGAAGTGCGTCTGCTCGGCGCTGATTCCGTGCAGGGCCAGATGATCGAGCAGCCCGACGCGCGGCGTCTCCGCATGGTCGCCCGACGCCTGGGTCAGCACGGTGATCACCGTGATCTCGTCGGCCTTCTCGAGCAGCGGCAGGGAATCGGACAGGGCGCGCGCGGCCTCGCGCTCGGCGTTCCAGGCGACGGCGACGCGCTTGCCGATCACCGGGAAATGGCCGGCGTAGGGGATCACCAGCACCGGCCGGCCAGAATTCAGCACCACCTGCTCGTTCAATTCCTCCGGCGCACCCGACGAGCCGATCTCGCGGTCATACTGCCCGAGCACGGTCAGGTCGGCGAAGCGCGACCAGATGATCATCTCGCGGACCACGTGGTTGTGCTCGCCATGGGTCAGCCCGTGCCACTGCCCCTTCAGGCCGGCGGCGGCCAGCCTTGCGTTGAAGAGCGCCTCGCTCTTCGCGGCGGCTTCGGTCAGATGCTCGCTGGGACGGCGCGCGATGATGCTGGTGGCGTTGCGGTCGCCCTGCGCGAACAGGCCGCGCAGAAAGGCGCCATGCTTGGCCGCCAGCGCGATGGCGGCGTCGAGGCGGGCCTCGACGTGCGGGCTGGAATCCAGATGAACGAGAATGTGCTTGTAAGGCATGGTGTTTCCTCCCGCTGTCTTATGCGGCCCTCCCTGGTTTGAAGGGCCGGCGACGGTTCATGGTGGCATCATGTGTATACCCGGCAAGGCGGTCGATACTGCGGCAAAGCGTCGCGGAAGGCCAGAGCCGCTCCGGCGATGCACCTCCAAATCGCCGTCCCGGCGAATTGGCGCCGGAGCCGCGAAGCGCGTTCAGGGCTCGGCGAGGATCCGCCGCAACGGGCTGTCGCCCACCGGCCAGACGCCACGGTCGGCCGCCCTGGCGCCGTCGAAGACCAGCCAGCTCTGCCGCCCGTAATGCGGCAGCGGGCGCAGCAGCGCCTGCAAGGCCGCCGCGTCCGCGCCGGACACCACCAGCAGCGGGGCGCCCCCGGCCGGGCGGGCGGTCCACACCCGCGCGCTTCCCCGGCCGGCCAGCGACTCCGGAACCGGCGGCAGACCGCGCCCGGCCAGCGCCGCCGCGACGGCCTCGTCGGTGCCGACCAGCAGCGCGGGCGATCCGGCACCGGCGTTTCCGGCCTTCCCGTCCACCAGACGGTCGGCCAGGGCCTTGGCCGCCGTCGCCGCCTCCCCGGTCGCCGCGACGATCACGGCGGTTCCGGGATCGAGCGTCACATCGCGCAGGATCGGCGGCGCCTCCCCCGCGCCGAGACGGCGGAACAGGGCGAAGTCGGGATCGACCGTCACCGCCAGCGGACGGGCGGCGGTGCGCAGGGTCGCCGAAGCCTCGCGGCCATCCAGGCGCAGGTGGTGGCGCTCGGTGCCGGCCGGGGTCTCGACGGCCACCGGAACCGAGAGGGCGTAGGGCCGGTCGGCCTCCTGCCGCAGCGTCAGCCTGACGGCGTTCCCCTCCGCCCGCGCGTCGGCCAGGGTCAGGGCCGGGGCGCCGCGCCGGTCGAGCCACTGGGCGAAGAAGCCGCCGAGGTCGCGCTTGGCCGCCGTCTCGAAGGCGCGGCGCAGATCGGTCCAGCCCGCCTCCTGGAAGGCGTGGGCGCTCCAGAAGCCGCGCAGGCCGGCGTCGAAGGCGTCGGCGCCAACCTCGGCGCGCAGCATGTGGAACAGCATCGCCGCCTTGCCGTAGCCGACGATCTGCGAGGCGTCGTGGGTCTTTCCCCGGAAATCGGTCAGCCGGCTGTCGCGCTCGGCCGGCAGGGCCGCGTAGTCGCGCAGCCAGTCCAGCCGCATCGCCCGCCCGGCGGCGGGGTCGCGGTCCTCGGCGGCGGCGTGGTCGGCCAGATAGGTGGTCAGCCCCTCCGCCCAGTTGCCGCCCTCCCCCACCCGGACGCCGTTGCCCCACCAGTTGTGCAGGACCTCGTGGGTCAGCGACTGCCCACGGACGAAGGGCAGCGGCAGCACCGACCGCCCCAGCGCGGTCAGCCCCGGAAAGCCCAGCCCCACCGGCGGCGGCACCGAGACGATGGAGAAGCCGTCGAACGGGTAGGCGCCGATCCGCGCCGCGTAGCCGTCGATGGCCCGCCCCGTCAGGTCGAGGTAATCCCCGGCCAGCGCCTCCTGTCCGGGATGGCCGTAGAGGCGCAGGCGCAGCGCGCCGTGCATCCGCTCCGTCACCGTCCAGGGGCCGGCGAACAGCGAGGGCTCCTCGACGCCGCGGGTTTCCTCGAACACGGCGCGGTAGGTGCCGGCCTCCCGAACTTCCTTCACCAGCCGGCCGGTCGCCACGGCGGCGAAGGGCGCCGGAACGCGGACCGACAGGCGCCAGCTCGGCGGTTCGCCGCCGGTTTCGCCGCCCGTCGAGGGCAGCCAGCCGGACAGGCCGGGCAGGAAGGCGCCCTCGGCCCCGACAGCCGCCCCGATGGAGCGCTCCCTTCCAAAATCCGGCAGCGTGCCACCATAGCGGATTGTCACCTCGCCCGCCCCCTCCGGGACGGTCAGCGTCAGACGGCCGCCGTCGCGCCGTGCCGGCAGCGGCCGGCCGGCGGCGCTGGCCTCGCGCAGGGTCAGTCCAGGGAGCAGGCGGAACTCCCGAACGCCGGGCGGCAGGCTCACGCGGTCGGTCACCTCCAGCGTCCCGGCGGCGGGATCCAGCGTGACGTCGAGGTCGTGATGGACGGCGGGGGTGAGAGCGGTGGCGGCCCAGGCCGGGGCAACGACGCCCAGGATCAGCGCGGCGACCATCGGAACGAGGGGGGCGAGGCGGGGAGTCGGCATGCCCCCGAAGATAGGCGCCCCGCCGCCAGGGCGCCAGGGCGCCAGCACCGGGTCCCTCCGCCGGACGGCGGGTTACGCGCGGTGGCCGAGGACGGCTTGGTAGAGCCGGTGCAACGCCTCGTCGCGGATGCCCAGCTCGTCGAGATGCACGACCGTGTTGGCCAGATACTCGATGTTCGGCCCGCGCGCGCCGCAGCAGCCGGCGATGCGCGCGACCAGCTCGGACGCCTCCAGGCAGCCGCAATATTGCCGGTGCCCCCGGTCGACGACGAAGCAGCAGGCCTCCACCGCCGTCGCCCCCTCCGCCGAGCGCCCGTCGCGCAGGCGGACGCGCAGCATCTTCGGCCGGTAGACGCGGTTGTCCATCTCGCGTTCCCAGAGATAGTCCAGCGCCTCCGGCACCGCCGCCGCCGGGACGCGGAAGACGATGCCCCGGCAGGAGCCGCCACGGTCGAGGCCGAGCACCAGCCCCGGCCGTTCCGGCGTGCCGCGGTAGCGGTGCGAGGCGACGCAGAAGCGGCGGTGGTAGCCGCCCAGCGTCGCGGCGTGGCGCTCGACGAAGGGAATGCCGGGATTCCACATCAGGGAGCCGTAGGCGAAGACCCAGAGATCGGCGCCGGGCGTCACGGCGATGTCGGACGACCAGAGGGGAGAGGACCGGACGGGGGAAGCGGTGTGCGTGTCGGCAGGCATGGTCCGCGCGGCGCAGCCGGCGCGACGGCGGCGCCAGGGAAGGAGCAAGCCTAGCATGGGTTTCCGCCAGCCGCTATAACGGGACCGACACGAAACGGACAGCTCCCCCATGCGTCTTCCCAAGTTTCGCCGCCGATCCGGCCTGATCCTGGCTCTTCTGGTGGCCCTGCCGCTCGCCGGCTACGCGCTGTGGTGGTGGCAGGCCGCCCGCATGGTCGAGCAGGGGCTGCTCGCCTGGGTCGCGGAGCAGAGGGCCAACGGCGCGCTGGTCGAGCATGGCGGGCTGGCGGTGGACGGCTTCCCCTTCACCCTGCGCGCGACGCTGGAGCAGCCGCATCTGGCGACGCGCGGCGCGGAATGGCGCGGCGGGCGGCTGGTGGCGGAGGCCGCGCCCTGGAACGTCACCCAGGTGGCCCTCAGCCTGCCCGGCGAGCAGCGGCTGACGCTGGTCCAGGCCGGCCAGCCGCCGCTCGACCTCACGGCGCGCGGCGGCGGCACCGGGCACGCGGTGTGGTCGCTGGCCGGCACCGTCGAGCGACTCCGGCTGTCCTTCACCGACCTGACGGCCCAGGCGGCGGGGCTGCCGATGCCCATCGCCTCGCTCGACGTCAGCGCCGCGCAGCCGGGCGAGCCGCCCGCCGCCCACACCGCGACCGGCCTGACGGTCGGCATCATCGCCAACGGGCTGACCCTGCCCGAAACCACCCCGCCCGCGCTCGGCCGCGAGGTGAAGCGCGCCGAGCTGTCGGCCCGCGTGCTCGGCCGGCCGCCGCGTCCCGAGCCGGCCGGCCTGTCGGCCTGGAGCCGCGACGGCGGCACCGTGGAGCTGGACCGGCTGGCGCTGAACTGGGGTCCGCTGGCGGTGACGATGAACGGGACGCTGGCGCTCGACGGCGACCTCCAGCCGCAGGCGGCGCTGACGGCGGAGATCCAGGGCGCCCCGGCGGTGCTGGACGCGGTCAAGCCGATGATGCGGCCGAACGAGGCGGCGATGGCCCGCACGGTGCTGGCCATGCTGTCCCGCCCGACCGGCCCCGGCGGCGCATCGGTCCTCACCGCCCCGGTCACCGTGCAGAACAGCGCGCTGTTCCTCGGCCCGCTGAAGGTCGCGTCGGTGCCGCGCGTGGCGTGGTAGGTGGGGCGTGGTGGACGGCGGGGGCGGCCCGGCAGAAAAGCCACACCCCCTGTCCTCATGACGGATCCGTGAACGCCGCCTCTTGTTTCACAGCGGCGTTCTGGCCAAATTGACGCACCTGTGCTGCGCTGCATCCTCGCCTCGCATTGCCTTCAAGGTGCGCCCGCCGATGTGCCGTTTTCTTGCCTATTGCGGTGAGCCGGTGTTGTTGGAAACGCTGGTCTGCACGCCCTGCCATTCGCTGATCGAGCAGTCGATGCGCGCGTCGGAGGCGAAGACCGAGACCAACGGCGACGGCTTCGGCGTCGGCTGGTACAGCGAGCGTCCCGAGCCCGGCCGCTACTGCGAGATCCGCCCGGCCTGGTCGGACGAGAACCTGCAATCGATCTGCGGCCATGTCCGCTCGCACCTGTTCTTCGCCCATGTGCGGGCGGCGACCGGAACGGCGGTCAGCCGGGCCAACTGCCACCCCTTCAAGGCCGGGCGCTTCCTGTTCATGCACAACGGGCAGGTCGGCGACTGGACCCGGCTGCGCCGCAAGGTCGAGGCGATGATCCCCGACCACCTCTACGCCACCCGAACCGGCACGACCGACAGCGAGGCGATCTTCCTCGCCGCGCTCGGCCACGGGCTGGAGGAGGATTCGGTCGGCGCCTTCCAGACCGTGCTGCACGCCATCCGCGACGAGATGGCGGCGCTCGGCATCACCGCGCCGCTGCGCTTCACCGCGACCTGGACCGACGGGCGGACGGTGTGGGCGGTGCGCTGGGCCTCCGACGACAAGCCGCCCAGCCTCTACTGGCGCAGCAGCGGCAACGGGCTGGTCGTGGTGTCGGAGCCGGTGGACGCCCAGCGCGACCAATGGCGTCCGGTACCGGCCGGCGGCGGTCTGGTCGCCCGCCTCGGCGCCTTGCCCGAAACCTTCACCTTCCACTGACGGACCGGGCCGGAAGGAGTCAGCCGGTCAGGCGGCCGGCCGGCAGCAGGATGGTCACGGCGGTGCCCTGCCCCGGCGCGCTGTCCAGCTCGACGCTGCCGCCATGCAGCTCGGCGAGGCGGCGGACGATGGGCAGCCCCAGCCCGATCCCCTCATGCTGGCGCACCAGCGACCGCTCGGCCTGGAAGAAGGGGTCGAAGATGCGCCCCATGAGTTCCGGCGCGATGCCCGGTCCGTCGTCGCGCACGACCACGGCGACCGCGCCCTGCCGCTGCTCGATGGAGGCCAGCACATGGCCATCCGGCGGCGTGAACTTCACCGCGTTGTCGAGCACGTTGAGGATCATCTCGCGCAGCCGCCGGTGGTCGGCGCGCAGGCGGAAGGGCGCGCAGGGCTGCGCCGCCACGGTCAGCCGCTTCGGATCGGCCTTCGGCCCCAGCAGGTCGACGCAGGAGCTCAGCAGCTGCGGCAGGTTGACGTCGGATTCCTGAAGCTCGATGGCCCCGGTCGAGCCACGCGTGTAGTCGAGGATGTTGTTGACCATGGTCAGCAGCGACTTGCCGCTGTCCTCGATCAGCTTGGCGTACTCCACATAGTCGGGATGGCCGAGCTTGCCCATCCCCTCGCTGCCCAGCACGTCGGCGAAGCCGATGATCGAGTTCAGCGGCGTGCGCAGCTCGTGGCTCATCACCGACAGGAAATCCAGCTTGGCGCGGTCGGCCTGCCGGGCGGCGTCGAGCGCGCTGCTCAGCTCGGCGGTGCGCTCGGAGACGCGGCGCTCCAGGTCGCGGTTCTGCTCGACGGTGCGGCGGTAGAGGGTGCGGATCTCCACCATGTTGCGGACCCGGTGCAGCAGCTCCCAGGCGATGAAGGGTTTGGTCAGGAAGTCGTTGGCGCCGAGTTCCAGCGACTTGCGCCGGGTCTCCTGGTCGGTCTGGGCGGTCAGCACCAGGATCGGAACATAGTCGGCGCCGAACACCGGCCTCAGACGCTCCATCAGTTCGAACCCGCTCATGTGCGGCATGCGGATGTCGATGAGCAGCAGGTCGAAGGATTCGCCGGCGCACAGGTAGGGGACCTTGCGCGGATCGGTCTCGCCGCGGATGCGGGCGTAGCCGTCATGGGTCAGGATCTCGCGCAACAGCTCCACGTTGGAGATGTTGTCGTCGACGATCAGGATGCTGGCATCCTTGATCTGGCGTTCGAGCGACGGGTCGATCTGGCTTCGGATCATCGGGACGCGGCCCTCACGTTCGAGACGAACCGTCTGTTTGGGACACAAGCCTTGCCGGGTCACCGCTGAAATGCAACGACTTTATTGCAATGGTTCGGCACCTTTCCCGGCAACGACGCGTCGTTCCCAGCCTCACGCGCGCTTGTCCCAGCCGCCGCGCTCGTTCTGCTGCCAGTAGGTCAGGGAATGGCCTGCGGCCTTGCACGCCTTCCAGCGGCCGCGCGCGGCGAGAACGGCCTCCTCGTCGTTGCCGTCGAACAGGTCGCAGACAAGCTCGAAGCCGCCCATACGGTCGCTGACCGACCCGTCCACCGTGACCAGCACGGTGGCGCCGTTGGGGTTCTCGTCCTCGGCGGTCAGCCAGACCGGCTGTTGGTCGGCGAATCCGTCGCGCGCGGCGCCGTGCGGCAGGAAGGAGCCGGGATCGTAGGTCCACAGATGCTGGTTGAGCGCGTCCACCCGCTCGGCCGAGCCGGCGAGGACGACGGCGCGCCAGTTCCGCTCCAGCACCTTCTCCAGGATCTTGGGAAGCGCCTGCTCCAGCGTCCGGCGCTGGAGATGATAGAATCGGACTTCGGTCATGGGCCTCGTTCCGGGGAACGCCCCTCTCCCGCCCCGGGAGAGGGGCTTGATCGTCAGCCCTCGTGGAAGTCCGCGACGAAGCGGTCGAGCAGACGCACGCCGAAGGCGGTGGCGCCCTTCGGCACGGTGGCGCTGTCCTTCTTGGCCCAGGCGACGCCGGCGATGTCGATGTGCGCCCACGGCACGTCGTTGACGAAGCGCTTGAGGAACTGCGCGCCGACGATGCTGCCGGCGCCGCCGCCCGACCCGACATTCTTCATGTCGGCGGCCGGGGTCTCGATCTCCTTGTCGTAGGCGTCGTTCATCGGCAGGCGCCAGACCGGCTGGCCGACCTTCAGGCCGGCGGCGGTCAGGTTGGCCGACAGCGCGTCGTCGTTGCTGAACAGGCCGGCGTGCTCATGCCCCAGCGCGACGATGATGGCGCCGGTCAGGGTGGCGAGGTCGATCATCAGCTTGGGCTTGAAGACGTCCTGCGCGTAGGACAGGCAGTCGGCCAGCACCAGACGGCCCTCGGCGTCGGTGTTGATGACCTCGATGGTCTGGCCCGACAGCGAGGTGACGATGTCGCCCGGCCGCTGCGCGGTGCCCGACGGCATGTTCTCCACCAGCCCGACGATGCCGACGGCGTTGACCTTGGCCTTGCGGGCGGCCAGCGCGTACATGGTGCCGATGACGGTCGCCGAACCGCCCATGTCCCACTTCATGTCCTCCATGCCGGCCGCACCCTTGATCGAGATGCCGCCGGTGTCGAAGGTCACGCCCTTGCCGATGAAGGCGACCGGGCGCTGGTCCTCGGCGTCGCCGTTGCCGTTGTAGCGCATCACCACGACGCGCGCCTCGTTGGCGCTGCCCTGGGCCACGCCGAGCAGCGCGCCCATGCCGATCTTGCGCAGCTTCTTCTGGTCGAGGATCTCGACCTCGACGCCGAACTCGGCCAGCGCCTTGGTGCGGTCGGCGAGGCTTTCCGGGTAGATGACGTTGGCCGGCTCCGACACCAGATCGCGGGCGAAGAACACCGCATCGGCCAGACCGTCGAGCCTGGCGAAGGCCTTCTTGGCGGCGTCGGGCTCGGCAACCAGCAGCGTCAGCTTGCGCAGGCTCGGCTTCGGCTCCTTCTTGTCGGCCTTGCGGTCGTTGGTGCGGTACTTGTCGAACTTGTAGGAACGCAGGCGGGCGCCGAAGGCGATCTCGGCGGCGGCCGCCGCGCCGGCCAGGGCGGCGCCGGACGGCAGGTCGACCAGCACCGACACCTCGTCGCCGGCCTTGTCGAGCGCCGCGAACAGCGTGCCGCCGGCCGATTGCAGCACGAGGTCGGAGATCTCCCCGGCCTTGCCGACGCCGACCAGCAGGATGCGCTCCAGCTCGACGCCCGCCGGGGCCAGCAGGGTCAGCGTCTCGTCCTTCTTGCCGCTGTAGCGCGCGGCGGCCATGGCGCGGCCGAGCGCGCCGCCGGTCTTCTGGTCGAGTTCCTGGCCGAGCACGCCCAGGCTGCGGTCGGCGGCGACGGTGACGGCGAGGATGCCGCTGCTGGGCAGGGCCGGCTTGGCGAAGGAGAACTTCATGTGGTCCTCTTGAGATGTCGGCTTGAGATGGCGGGGGCGGCGGGACGCGCCCGGAAGCGATGAAGCGGGGGAAACCCTAACCCAGCGATAAGGAGCGCGCCACCCCGCCTGTCAAGGCATAGGACGGCGCGACGGGGCGATCGCTCAATGAAGCCCTTCTCCCTGAGGGAGAGGGGCTTCAAGCGTCAGGCCCCGGTCAGGCGTCGATCGCCTTGCCGAGTTCCAGCGGATCGACCTCATCCACCCCGGCCTCGGCGGTGGGGAAGCTGTCCTCCGCCTTGCGGTCGAGCACGGCGGCGAAGAAGCCGTCGGTGTCGTGGCGGGCCGGCGTCAGGCGCAGGAACGGGCCCTCGACCGGCGGCGTGCCGGCCTCCTCCTCCGCCCAGACCTCGGCGATCGGCTTGACGGTGAAGTCGGGATGGCTTTGCAGGAAGGCCTCGACCTGCCCCTCGTTCTCGTCGTGCAGCATCGAGCAGGTGGCGTAGATCAGCCGCCCGCCCGGCTTCACCAGACGCGCGGCGCTGTCCAGGATGTTGGCCTGGAGCGGCAGCAGTTGCTCCAGCCCCGGCCCGAGCTGGCGCCAGCGGGCGTCGGGGTTGCGGCGCCAGGTGCCGGTGCCCGAGCAGGGGGCGTCCACCAGCACGCGGTCGAACTTGCGCTTGTGGCGCTTCACCCAGGGATCGCGCTCGCTGGTCAGCGGGTGCGCCTCGATGTTGTGCAGACCGGCGCGGCGGAACCGCTCGGTGGCGCGCTTCAGGCGCTTCTCCAGCACGTCGCAGGCGACGACGCGGCCCTTGTTCTTCATGTAGGCGGCGATGGCCAGCGTCTTGCCGCCGGCCCCGGCGCAGAAATCCACCACCTGATGGCCGGGCCGGGGCGCGACGGCGAGCGCCACGAGCTGCGACCCCTCGTCCTGGATCTCGACCAGCCCGTCCTTGAAGGCGCCGACGCCGGCCAGCTGCGGACGGCCCTTGACCCGCAGGCCCCAGGGCGACCACTGCGTCGTCTCCGCCGTGATCTGCACCTTGCTCAGCGCCTTGATGGCGCTCGCCTGGTTGGCCTTCATGGAGTTGACGCGCAGGTCGAGCGGCGCCGCGTCGAGCAGCTTCTCCATCTCCACCGCGAAGCGGTCGCCGAGCGCGGCGCGCATCGGGCCCTCCGCCCACTCCGGGCACTCGACGCGCACGGTCTCCGGCATGTCCGGGTGGTCGAGCGTGTGGGTGTCGAGCGCGGTGACCAGCGCCAGCTCCTCATCCGTCAGGCGGGCCGGGGCGAACTTGCCGCCGCTGAACATCTCCAGCACGACGCCGGCGTTGCGGCGCTCCTCCAGCAGCGAATAGGCCAGCACGCGGGCACGCGGCGTGGCGCGCGGGAAGCCCGTCCGCTCGATCCACCAGCCGAGCCGGGCGTGGCGCCGCAGGATCGCGTAGGAGGTCTGCGCGATGTGGGTGCGGTCCTTCGACCCGATGAAGCGGCGGTTGCGGAAATAGGCGCTCATCACCGCGTCGGCGGGGCGGGGGGTCTCGTCGATCTCGGTCAGCAGATCGATGACCGCCTGGAGGCGGGCGGCGGGTGTCATGGCGGCGAAGTCCTGCGGAGATGAAAAGGGGGCATGGGAATGCCGGCGGACGCGAAGCCGCGTCGGCCCACTCTGTCGATACCGCGTTTGCCGGTGGCTTGTCACGCCTTGCGCGCTCGGCCGCAGCCGGAGCGGCCGCGAGGATGGCCGTGACAACGCCGCAAGGGTTAATCCGAAGGCGCAAACAGTCGTTGACGGACCTTCCGGCGCCCGGCAAAAACGAAAGAGGGATGTGACCAAGCCGTGACAGTCGCGGCCGGGACCGCCTCCTGGGGCCTTATCGGAAATTCCGGATCCTGCTGGGGGCGTGGGCGATGGCGGCTGCGGTCGAGGGGGAAGTCGTGCGTGGGTTGGCGCGCATGGCTGTCAATCGCGCGTTGGCGCGCGCGGCGATGATGTGCGGCGTGGCGCTGCTGGCGGCCTGCGCCGGGACGGCGGGACCGGAATCGCTGGCCCAGCGCCCGGCGTCGCAGCGGGTGAGCCTGGATCAGGTGGCGCCCGATTTCCGCGCGCTGGCCGGCTGGACCGACGACGACCACGCCCAGGCGGTTCCCGCCGTGCAGCGCACCTGCGGCTGGGTGAAGGGGCAGCCGCCGGGCCGCGCGCTGGGGCCGCTGCGCGCCGCCGGCACCACCGACGACTGGCGCTCCATCTGCGCCGCCGCCCGCGACCTGCCGGCCGGCGACCCCGAGGCGGCACGCCGCTTCTTCGAGACCTTCTTCACCCCGGTGGCGCTCGGCACCGGGCAGGATGGGCTGTTCACCGGCTATTACGAGATCGAGCTGCGCGGAAGCTGGACGCGCACCGACCGTTACACTGTGCCGCTCTACCGGATGCCGCCGCGCGGCAAGCGCGGCCTGCCCACCCGCGCCCGCATCACCGACGGCGCGCTGAAGGGCAAGGGGCTGGAGCTGATGTGGGTGGACGACGCGGTCGACGCCTTCTTCCTGGAGATCCAGGGGTCGGGCCGGGTGCGGATGACCGACGGCTCGCTCGTCGGGCTGGGCTACGCCGGGCAGAACGGTCACGGCTATTACCCGATCGGCCGCCACATCATCGAGCGCGGCGACGCCACGCCGGAGCAGATGTCGCTGCAACTGATCCGTTCCTGGCTGAAGAATCATCCGGACGAGGCCAAGCGGGTGATGGACCTGAATCCCTCCTACGTCTTCTTCAAGCCGCGCAGCGAGGGCGGCCCGCGCGGCGCCCGCAACATGGAGCTGACGCCGGGCCGCAGCCTCGCGGTCGATCCCGAGCACATCCCGCTCGGCGTGCCGCTGTGGCTGGAGGTGCGCGAGGCGCCGGTGCCGGGCGGCGCCATCAACCGGCTGGTGCTGGCCCAGGACACCGGCGGCGCCATCAAGGGGCCGGTGCGCGGCGACCTCTATTGGGGCCACGGCGCCGAGGCCGAGGACGGGGCCGGCGTCATGAAGGCGCGCGGGCGCTACACCATGCTGTCGCCGCGCAACCTGTCCATCGAGACGGCCCAGCGCAGATAAGGGAGACCATCCTTGCGGCTGGCCCGTCTGACCGCCCTGCCCGACCGCGCGGCCGCGCTCGCCGCGCTGGAGGACATCTTCTTCGCCTCGACGACGCGGACGGAGTTCGCCTCCGAGGCGGAGCGCCGCGCCTTCCTGGCGACCTGGACCGGCTGGTATGTCGAGCACGCGCCGGCCGACCTCTGGTTCGCCCTGGCGGAGGACGGCTGCGGGGGCGAGACCGTCGTCGGCTACCTGACCGGCTGCAAGGACAGCGCCGGAGCGGAAGCGCTGGCGCGGGTCGTCCCGAAATACGAGGTCTTCGCCGACCGTTTCGCCGCCTACCCGGCGCATCTCCATGTCAACGTCCGGCCCGGCTGGCGGGACCACGGGATCGGGCGGCGGCTGGTGGACGGCTTCGCCGAGGATTGCCGGGCCGACGGCCTGCCCGGCGTGCATCTGGTGACGGGGGTCTTCGCGCGCAACGTGGCCTTCTACCAGCGGGCCGGCTTCACCGACGCGCTGCAACGCGGCGCCCTGCTGTTTTTGGGCCGGAGGCTGTGCTAGGCAGGGCGAAACTTCCGAAAGCGTCCGCCATGTCCCGCCCGCCGCTGCTCATCGAAAGCCCGCACAACGCGCAGTTCAAGCTGTGGGAATCCGCGCTCGATGGGCGCGGCCTGAAAAAGCACGGCAAATTTCTGCTCGCCGGGCTGAAGACGGTGCCGGAGGCCCTGCGCCACCACCCCGACCGGTTCGAGCGGCTGCTGTTCACCGATCCGGCGGACATCGCCGGCTGGGCCATTCCGCCGGGCGTCGAGCCGGTGCAACTGGCCCCCGCCCTGTTCCGGACGCTGGACGTCTCGGGAACCGGCTTCCCGCTGCTGGTCGGCAACGTGCCGCGCCTGCCCGTCCTCGATCTGAGCCGGCCGCCGCAAGGGCTGGAGCTGCTCTGCGCGCTCGGGGATCCCAGCAACCTCGGCGCCCTGCTGCGCAGCGCCGCCGCCTTCGGCGCGTCGCGGATCGTTCTGCTGGAGGGGGCCGCGCATCCCTTCCACCCGAAATGCCTGCGCGCGGCGTCCAACGCGCAGTTCACGCTGACGCTGCTGCGCGGTCCGCGCTGGGCCGAGGTCAACGCGGCGGCGGGACCGCTCTACGCGCTCGACGGCGGCGGCGCGGATCTGACGCGCTTCGACTGGCCGGCGGACATGCGGCTGATTCTGGGTGAGGAAGGCCAGGGCGTGCCGGCGGACTGCCCGGCGGCGCGGCTGTCGGTGCCGACGACCGGCACCGTGGAATCGCTGAACGCGACCGTCGCCGTCAGCGTCGCCCTGTTCGCGCGCTTCGCGGCGGTGGGCAAATAACGTCATTCCGCAAGTCTAGAGTTTCGAGCGTTTAATCTGGTGCATACCCTGCGTGCCTGAGATAGTTCCAGCATTCGTCGGGTGTGTAGAGGTCGCAGATGGAGCCGACGGCTTTCCACAGGTCGTCGATGGTTCGAGCACCGATACGGCGGAGGTGGGCCTTGAGCTTGGCAAAAGCCATCTCGATGGGATTGAGATGGGGGCTGTAGGGCGGCAGGAAGAGGAACCAGGCGCCCTTGGCCTTGAGTGGCCTTGGCCTTCTCGCTCTTGTGGCTGGACAGGTTGTCGAGGATGACGACATCGCCCGGCCGCAGGGTCGGGGCGAGCTGGGTTTCGACGTAGGTCTCGAAGAGCGCCTTGTTCATCGCGCCCTTGATGATCCAGGGGGCGGTCAGGCCGTCGCAGCGCAAGGCGGCGATGAAGGTCTGGGTGCCCCAGTGGCCAACCGGGGCCTTGGCCTTGAGCCGCTGGCCGCGCTTGGCCCGCCCCCGCAGCCGGGTCATTTTCGTGGTGGTGGCGGTCTCGTCGAGGAACACCAGCCGCTCCGGTTCCGCGCGCATCCGAGGTTGGCGGTGGCGACGCCAGGTCTGGCGGTCCTGGGCGACGTCAGCGCGATCGGCCTCGCTCGCCAGCAGCGTTTTTTTTTGACGCTGTAGCCGCGAGCGATCAGGAAGCGCGACAGCGAGGCCGGGTGAGCCGTGATACCCTGCTCGGCTTTCAGCCTGGCCGCCAGTTCCGGCATGGTGAGGTCGCCTTGCGCGTCCACCCAGCCAGTCAGAAGCTCGGCGTAGGGCGCCAGCTTGCCGCCGCCCGGCGGGCGCCCTTGCCGGGCCGGCTCCAGCGAGCCGGTCGCCGCCATCCGCTGGGCCAGCCGCACGCTCGTGCTCGCGCTGACACCGAAGCGCCGGGCCGCTGCCCGACGCGAACCGCCTTGCTCGATCTCACCGTAAATCCGGACCCGCAGATCCGACGAATAACCTCGACCCATGATCCACCTCCAACGACGGTGAATCACAACCCAGGCCCAGGAGCAACAACGATTCGCGTTTCAAGCTCGAAGCTCTAACCCTCTCCCCAGGGGGGAGAGGGCCAGCTTCACGGAGGGTCGCTTCATCACCCCTGGCGGTAGTTCGGCGACTCGTTGGTGATGGTGATGTCGTGGACGTGGCTCTCGCGCAGGCCGGCGTTGGTGATGCGGACGAACTGGCACTTCTCGCGCATCTCGGCGATCGAGGCGCTGCCGGTGTAGCCCATCGCCGCGCGCAGGCCGCCGACGAGCTGGTGGATGACCGCCGACACCGGGCCCTTGTAGGGGACGCGGCCCTCGACGCCTTCCGGCACCAGCTTCATGGTCGAGACTTCCTGTTGGAAGTAGCGGTCCGCCGAACCGCGCGCCATCGCGCCGACCGAACCCATGCCGCGGTAGCTCTTGTAGGAGCGGCCCTGGAACAGGATGACCTCGCCGGGGCTCTCGTCGGTGCCGGCGAACAGGCTGCCCAGCATGGCAACGCTGGCGCCGCCGGCGATGGCCTTGGCGAGATCGCCCGAATACTTGATGCCGCCGTCGGCGATCACCGGAATGCCGTGCTTCTCGCACTCGTCCACCACGTCCATCACGGCGGTGAGCTGCGGAACGCCGACGCCGGCGATGATGCGGGTGGTGCAGATGGAGCCCGGACCGATGCCGACCTTCACGGCGTCGACGCCGGCGTCGATCAGCGCCTTGGCGGCTTCCGCCGTGGCGACGTTGCCGGCGATGACCTGGGTGTAGCTGGACAGGGCGCGGGCGGCGCGGACCTGATCGAGGACCTTCAGCGAATGGCCGTGCGCGGTGTCGACCACCAGCACGTCGACGCCCGCGTCGAACAGCGCCTCGGCGCGCGCCAGCCCATCGTTGCCGGTGCCGGTGGCGGCGGCGACGCGCAGGCGGCCCTTGCCGTCCTTGCAGGCGTTGGGATAGGCCTGCGCCTTCTCGATGTCCTTGACGGTGAGGAGGCCGATGCAGCGGTAATCCTCGTCGACCACCAGCAGCTTCTCGATGCGGTGCTGGTGGAGAAGGCGCTTGCCCTCCTCCTGGCTGACGCCCTCACGCACCGTCACCAAGTCCTTGGTCATCAGCTCGCTGATCGGCTGGCGCGGGTCGGTGGCGAAGCGGACGTCGCGGTTGGTCAGCATGCCGACCAGCTTGCCGCTGCCGAGCGCGTCGCGGCTCTCCACCACCGGGATGCCGGAGATGCGGTAGTCGGCCATCAGTTGCAGCGCGTCGGCCAGCGTCGCGTTCGGCGTGATGGTGATCGGGTTGACCACCATGCCCGACTCGTACCGCTTGACCTTGCGGACCTCCTCGGCCTGCTGCTCGATGGTCAGGTTGCGGTGGACGACGCCGATGCCGCCGGCCTGGGCCATGGCGATGGCGAGACGGCTCTCCGTCACGGTGTCCATCGCCGAGGACATCAGCGGGATGCCCAGCTCGATGGACTTGGTCAGCCTTGTCCGGGTGTCCACGTCGTTCGGCAGGACGGAACTCTCGGCCGGAACCAAAAGGACGTCGTCGAAGGTCAGGGCCTCGCGGATTTTCGTGTCGCGCGCCATGCTGTGGATCTCCCGGAAGAAAAACGTGGCGCACTATACACAAGAGAATGGGCTTGTGAACCCGTGCGCACACAGCATCTGTCATGCAAAGCGGTAAAAGAGCGCCGAATTCGCGGGCCCTCCCAACCATCCGCTCAATCGTTGGCGTTCCCGCCACGGAAGCCGGTGGCGACCACGTAGGTCTCCGAGGATTCCGCGCGGCTGGCCGGCGGCTTGGCGTGGCGGACCACGGCGAAGTCGCGCTTGAGCCGGTCGAGCAGCGAGCGTTCCGCCCCGCCCTGGAACAGCTTGGCGACGAAGGCGCCGCCCGGCGCCAGCACCTCCTCGGCGAAGTCGTAGGCGGCCTCGGCCAGCGCCATGATGCGCAGATGGTCGGTCTGCTGGTGGCCGGTCGTCGGCGCCGCCATGTCGCTCAGCACGACGTCGGCCGGCCCGCCCAGCGCCTCCTTCAGCCGGTCGGACGCGCCGTCCTCCAGGAAGTCGGCCTGCATGGTGGTGGCGCCGGGAACCGCGTCCATCGGCAGGATGTCGAGCCCGACGACCTTCCAGCCCTCCTTGGAAACCTGCACCTTCTCCACCGCGATCTGCGTCCAGCCGCCGGGGGCGGCGCCGAGATCGACCACCCGCTTGCCGGGGCCGAGCAGCCGGAACTTCTCGTCCAGCTGCAACAGCTTGAAGGCGGCGCGCGAGCGGTAGCCGCGCTTGGTCGCCTCCGCCACATAGGGGTCGTTCAGGTGCCGCTCCAGCCAGCGCTTGGAGGATTCCGAGCGCTTGCCGGCGGTCTTCACGCGAACCGTGGCGCGGCGCCCTCCAGGACGCGACGACGAATTCTTCTCAACCATGATGCTTCTCAATACCCTCGATCACCCGGCGCGGCGGCCGGTCATTCCCCGGCCGACCCGATCAGGTCCACCAAAATTCCCTCGCGCAGGCCGCGGTCGGCGATGCGCAGCCGCTCCACCGGCCAGACGTCGCACAGCGCCTCCAGCACGGCGCAGCCGGCGACGACCAGATCGGCGCGGTCCTGCCCGATGCAGGGATGCCGCGCGCGGCCGTCGAAGTCCAGCCCGACGAGATGCCCGATCACCGTGCGGGCGTGATCGATGCGCAGGTAGCTGCCGTCCACCGCCCGGCGGTCGTAGCGGCACAGCCCCAGATGCACGCCGGCCAGCGTCGTCACCGTGCCCGAGGTGCCGAGCATCTGCACCTGGCCGGCGGCGACGCGGCGCTGGATGTTGTTGCGCGCCTCGAAGGGGGCGATGGCGTCGGCCACCGCCTCGACCATGCGGGCGTACATGGCGGGCGTCACCTCCGGCCCGCCGAACTCCTCGGTCAGGCCGATGACGCCGCAGCGGATGGAGGTCTGGTCGAGGACGCGCGGCGCGCGGCCGCGCACCTGCTCCAGCCACATCAGCTCGGTGGAACCGCCGCCGATGTCGAAGACCAGCGCGTAGGGGCTGTGGGTTTCCAGCAGCGAGGCGCAGCCGGCCAGCGCCAGCCGGCCCTCCTCCTGGCTGGAGATGATCTCCAGGGCGATGCCGGTTTCGCGCTCCACCGCCTCGACGAACTCGCCGCAATTGACGGCGCGGCGGCAGGCCTCGGTGCCGACGGCGCGGGCGGCGGTCACGCCGCGCCGCTCGATCTTGGAGCCGCAGATGCGCAGCGCGTCGATGGTGCGCTCCATCGCGCTGTCGGACAGCCGGTCGTTGCGGCTCAGCCCCTCGCCGAGGCGGACGATGCGCGAAAAGGCGTCGATGACGCGGAAGCCGCCGCCGGGGGCGGCCTTCGCGATCAGCAGGCGGCAGTTGTTGGTCCCGAGATCGAGCGCGGCGAAGACCGGGCGCACCAGCGCCGACGAACGCAACCGTCCGGTGTCGTTCTGCCGTTCGCCTTGCACCTGCAAATCCACGAAGTCTTCCCGCCGCGCTTAAAGAGCGGAGTGTAACCCGGTTTACGGTCCGGCGGGAACCCCTCTTCCGGGAAATCCCGCCGGGCGGATGATGGCATGCGCTACTTGCCGGTCACGAAGGGACAGGTGCTGGACTCCAGCGGCAGGAAGGCCTCCGACGCCGGAATGCTGCGGACCTGGGTGTAATAGTCCCACGGCGCCTTGCTTTCCGCCGGGCTCTTCACCTGATAGAGCGCCAGATCATAGAGCACGCGGCCATCCTTGCGGATGCTGCCGGGGGTGCCGAAATAGTCGGTCGGCATCGCCTTCATCCTGGCGGTCACCGGCTCGGAATCGGTGGTGCCGGCGGCCTTGACCGCCTTCAGCCAGTGCAGGGTGGCGAGGTAGGTGTTCGCCTGCTCCTTGCTCGGCATCTTGCCGTGGCGCTCGAGGAAGCGCTTGGACCAGGCGCGGGTTCTGTCATTCCGGTCCCAGTAGAAGCCCTCGGTGACGTAGAGGCCCTTGGCCAGATCCAGCCCCAGCGAATGCACGTCGGTGATGAAGACGATGTAGCCGACCATGCGCTGGCCGCCGGCCGTCAAGCCGAACTCGCCGGCCTGCTTGATGGCCCCGATGGTGTCGGCCCCGACGTTGGCGAGCGCCACCACCTTGGCGCCGCTGGCCTGGGCGCTCAGCAGGTAGGAGCCGAAATCGCTGGTGCCGATCGGGTGCTTGACGCTGCCCAGCACGCTGCCGCCGGCCTGCTTGATGGCGTCGGTCGCCGCCTTCTCCATCGCCGTGCCGAAGGCGAAGTCGGCGGTGATGAAGTACCAGGAGGTGCCGCCGGCCTGCACCACCGCCTTGGTGGCGCCCACCGCCAGCGACGCCGTGTCGTCCGCCCAATGGATGCTGTAGGGCGAGCATTGGGCGTTGGTCAGTTCGGTCGTCGTCGCGGCGCTGATCATCAGCACCTTCTTCTTCTCGCGCGCCACCGCCTGCACCGCCAGCGCCACCGAGGAAACGGGGATGTCCGTCACCATGTCGACGCCATCGAGGTCGAACCAGCGCCGCACGATGTTGGAGGCGACGTCCGGCTTGTTCTGCATGTCGGCCGAAACGATCTCGATCGGCCGGTCGAGCACCGTGCCGCCGAAATCCTCCACCGCCATGCGGGCGGCGACCGTGGCGCCCTTGCCGCCGATGTCCGAGGCGAAGCCGGCCTCGTCCGCCAGGACGCCGATCCTCACCGGCTGGGCGGCCTCGGCCGGAATGGTGAGCGCCGTGCCGGCGAGCAGCGCCGCCGCGACGGCGACGGGCCGTATCGTTGCGTTCAATGGTTCCTCCCGTTTGCTTTCTTGGAGCGTTTCTTGCCGTCTTTTCCGGAACGCCAACCGCTTGCCGGCCCGTGGCGGGCCGGACAGTTTGTTAGTCAACACAAACAGTATCGTATGAAACCTTATCGCTGTCGAGAGGGTGTGTCGTGGGGCGGAGGGATGAGACCCTGCTGCCGACCGCTGTTGCGACGAGCGGGGAGAACGCCGTTCCGGAGCGGAAGCCGCCCCCACCGGGCAAAAAGAAAGCCCCCGCACAGACTGCGGGGGCTTTCGTTGAGGGGCCTGACGGCCCACAGGTCTTGTCGCCGGTCAGGCGAGGAACCCTCGAAATGTTCAGGCCGAGTGTTTCGGCTTCATCAAGTAAGCGCCGGTGGAGCCATGATCTTACTCACCCTCCCTTGCTTCGGTATCGAGTATCCGTCTCAAGCCGAGCGACCTGAGCGAAATCTTGAGCGGTGAAGCTGTTTTCGTCACCTCAGCGATTACTGTAAGGAGAAGCCTGAACCTGATTGGACCGGCTGTCAACAGAGGAAAGCATCGGAAACGGCGATTTTTTGCTGTCGATCAAACAAAAAAGAAACCCTCGCAAAGTATTGCGAGGGTTTCCGTTGCAAGCGCTGAGGGCTCGCATCTCTTTCGCCCGATGGGCGACAAATCTCAAAACTGTTTAGGCCGAACAGATCGGCATGCTCAAGTAAGCGCCGGTGGAGTCATGATTTTACTCACCCTCCCTTGCTTCGGTATCGACTTTCGCTCGCGCAGTGTTGCTTGAGCTTAGCGGTTGACAGTGAAGCCGTTTTGTTCACCTCAGGCACGATTACTGTAAGAAGAAGCCTGCGCCTGTTCGCCGGGCCTGTCAAGAGCCCGTCCTATTCCCGCATTGCGAAATTCGCCGCAGCGGCGCGGGCTGGCCTTTTGCCCCCTCCGCACCACTTTGTGATCCATGCCGAACGAGGACGAGAACCGATTGGGTCGCCGGATCGCGCGTTACGCGCGCGTCGGAACCGCCGTGGGCGGCCTGGCCGCCCGTTTCGCCGGGGAACGGGTGCTGGGCATCCCCCTGCAACGCGACAAGCACGCGGCCGAGCTGCGGGCGGCGCTGGGCGGGCTGAAGGGGCCGCTGATGAAGGTGGCGCAGCTCCTGTCCACCATCCCCGACGCCCTGCCCCGCGAGTATGTGCAGGAGCTGTCGCAGCTCCAGGCCGACGCGCCGTCGATGGGCTGGCCCTTCGTCAAGCGGCGGATGGCGAGCGAGCTGGGGCCGTCCTGGCAATCCCGCTTCCGGAGCTTCGAGCATGAGGCCGCCGCCGCCGCCTCGCTCGGGCAGGTGCACCGGGCGGTCGGGCCGGACGGGCGGCGGCTGGCCTGCAAGCTGCAATACCCCGACATGGCCTCGGCGGTGGAGGCGGATCTGCGGCAGCTCGGGCTGATCCTCGCCATCTTCGAGCGCACCGACAGCGCCATCTCGACCCGCCACATCCAGACGGAGATCGGCGCCCGCCTGCGCGAGGAGCTGGATTACGAGCGGGAAGCCAAGCACGCCCGCCTCTACCGCGCCATGCTGGCCGACACCCCCGGCGTCCATGTGCCGGAGATCGTCGGGGAGCTGTCGACCCGCCGCCTGCTGACCCTGGAATGGGTCGACGGCCGCAAGATCCTGGAGTTCGTCGCCGAGCATCCGGAGGCGCGCGACGAGCTGGCGATGAACATGTTCCGCACCTGGTACGTGCCCTTCTACAATTACGGGGTGATCCACGGCGACCCGCATCTCGGCAACTATTCGGTCCGTCCCGACCGCTCGATCAACCTGCTGGATTTCGGCTGCGTGCGCGTCTTCCGGCCGAGCTTCGTCAAGGGCGTGATCGACCTCTACAACGCGCTGCGCACCGACGACCAGGAGGCGGCGACCGAGGCCTACCGGACCTGGGGCTTCGCCGACCCGTCCAAGGAACTGGTCGAGGTCCTGAACATCTGGGCGCGCTTCGTCTACGCCCCGATCATGGACGACCGCAGCCGCCGCATCGAGGAGACCAACGGCGGCCATTACGGCCGCGAGACCGCCGGGAAGGTCCATGCCGAGCTGCGCCGGGTCGGCGGCGTGGCGATCCCGCGCGAGTTCGTCTTCATGGACCGCGCCGCCGTCGGGCTTGGCTCGGTCTTCCTGCACCTGAAGGCGGAGGTGAACTGGTACCGGCTGTTCCAGGGGCTGATCCAGGATTTCGACGTCGAGACGCTCGCCGCCCGGCAGGCCGCCGCGCTGGCTGCGCAAGGGTTGCCGCCGCCGGAATGAACAGTGTTCGGTCAGGAGGGATTTGACACGGATGAACAAGATGCGGGCTTCGCCCGCCCGCGGATGATGGATACACGCCGGTCAGCCGTCATCCGTGTTCATCCGTGTTCATCCGTGTAAAAATCCGTGTTCATCCGTGTCAAAGGTCCACCTTCCCGACCGCATTCCGCCGATTGTCCCGCCCTGCCCCACCGCATGCCTTCCCAAGGGCGGGCGGTTCGGTCTATAGCTGCCGCCTCCATGAAGACCGCCGATTTCGACTTCGACCTGCCGCCCGACCGGATCGCCGAGCATCCCGTCCGGCCGCGCGACGCCGCCCGCCTGCTGGAGGTGGGCGACCGGCTGCACGACCGCGTCGTGCGCGACCTGCCCGCGCTGTTGCAGCCGGGCGACCTGATGGTCGTCAACGACACCCGCGTCATCCCGGCCCGCCTCGACGGAAGGCGCGGCGAGGTGGCGGTGGAGATCACCCTGCACAAGCGGCTCGGCGAGCGCGAATGGGCGAGCTTCGCCCGGCCCGGCAAGCGGCTGAAGCCCGGTGACGTCATCGTGATCGCCGAGGATTTCTCTGCCGAAGTCATCGCCAAGGACGGCATGGAGGTGCGGCTGCGCTTCTCCGCCGGCGGCCCGGATCTCATGGAGGCGCTGCACCGCCACGGCCGCATGCCCCTGCCCCCCTACATCCGCCGCAAGTCCGGCGCGGACGACGACGCCGATTACCAGACCGTCTTCGCCGCGCGCGAGGGGGCCGTCGCCGCCCCCACCGCCGGTCTGCACTTCACGCCGGAGCTGCTGGCCGCACTCGACGCGCGCGGAGTCCGGCGGGTTCCGGTGACGCTGCATGTCGGGGCCGGAACCTTCCTGCCGGTGAAGGTCGACGACATCGCCGAGCACAGGATGCACAGCGAATGGGGCGAGATCTCCCCGGAGACCGCCGAGGCGGTGAACGCCGCCCGGCGCGACGGCGGGCGGATCGTCTCGGTCGGCACCACCGCGCTGCGCATCCTGGAGACGGCGGGGCGGGAGGACGGCACGCTCGCCCCCTTCAGCGGCGACACCAGCATCTTCATCACGCCAGGCTACCGCTTCCGCATCGTCGATCTGCTGTGGACCAACTTCCACCTGCCGAAATCGACCTTGTTCATGCTGGTCTGCGCCTTCGCCGGCTTCGATCGCATGAAGGCGGCCTACGCCCACGCCATCGCCGCCGAGTACCGCTTCTTCAGCTACGGCGACGCCTCGCTTCTGCACAGGACGGATCCAACATGACCGGTATCGGCTTCGAGCTTCTGGCGACCGACGGGCGGGCGCGGCGCGGGCGCGTGACCACCGCCCACGGCTCCATCGAGACGCCGGCCTTCATGCCGGTCGGCACCGCCGCCACCGTCAAGGCGATGACCACCGACGCCGTGGCCTCGACCGGAGCCGAAATCCTGCTCGGCAACACCTACCACCTGATGCTGCGGCCGACGGCGGAGCGGGTGGCGCAGCTCGGCGGGCTGCACCGCTTCATGAACTGGGACAAGCCGATCCTGACCGACAGCGGCGGCTTCCAGGTGATGAGCCTGTCCGACCTGCGCACCATGTCGGAAGAGGGCGTCACCTTCAAATCGCACCTCGACGGCAGCCGCCACCATCTGACGCCGGAACGCTCGATCCAAATCCAGCACCTGCTGGACAGCAACATCACCATGTGCCTGGACGAATGCACGCCCTTCCCGGCGACCCAGGCGCAGGCGGAATCCTCGATGCGGCTGTCGATGCGCTGGGCGAAGCGCAGCAAGGACGCCTTCGTCGAACGCCCCGGCTACGGCCTGTTCGGCATCGTCCAGGGCAGCGTCTATCCGGAGCTGCGGGCGGAGAGCGTCGCGGCCCTGTCCGACATCGGCTTCGACGGCTACGCCATCGGCGGGCTGGCGGTCGGCGAGGGGCAGGAGACGATGTTCACCGTGCTGGACTTCACCGAGCCGGCGATGGTCCGGGAGCGCCCACGCTACCTGATGGGCGTCGGCCGGCCGAGCGACCTGATCGGCGCGGTGCGGCGCGGCGTCGACATGTTCGACTGCGTGATGCCGACCCGCTCGGGGCGCACCGGCCAAGCCTTCGTGCGGCGCGGCACCATCAACATCCGCAACGCCCGCCACGCCCACGACGAGCGCCCGCTCGACGCCGAATGCGGCTGCCCGGCTTGTCAGAAGTACAGCCGGGGCTATCTGCATCATCTGTTCAAGGCGAACGAGATGCTGGGGCCGATGCTGCTGACCTGGCACAACCTGCATTACTACCAGGATCTGATGCGGGAGATGCGCCACGCCATCGCCGAGGGCCGGTTCGAGCAGGCCGCCACCGCCCTGGAGGCCCGGCTGAACGAGGGCGACGTCGAGGCGACCGCCGATCCCATCGGCAAGCCGCCGAAGCCGCCGAAGCAGAACCGCCCTGGGCAGAACCGCCCTGGGCAGAATCGCCCGCAGCAGACGCCGAAGACCGATCAGGCCCCGGTCGGGAAGAGCGAGGCCGCGGCCGCCGTGGCCGCAGAGGACAAGAGCGATGAGTGAGAACATCTACGCCAACCTGACCCAGCTCGGCGGCGCCACGATCCAGCCGAAGACACCGGAAGAGGCGGTGCTGGAGCGCGTGCCCAACCCGAACCCCGGCGACGGCTACGTCGTGCGCTTCACAGCACCCGAATTCACCTCGCTGTGCCCGATCACCGGACAACCCGACTTCGCCCATCTGGTCATCGACTATGTGCCGGGCGACTGGCTGGTCGAGAGCAAGTCGCTGAAGCTGTTCCTCACCAGCTTCCGCAACCACGGCGCCTTCCACGAGGCCTGCACGGTGGGCATCGGCAAACGGCTGGTGGCGGAGCTGTCGCCGGTCTGGCTGCGCATCGGCGGCTACTGGTACCCGCGCGGCGGCATCCCCATCGACGTCTTCTACCAGACCGGCGAGCCGCCGAAGGGCGTGTGGATCCCGTCGCAGGACGTCCAGACCTACCGTGGCCGGGGCTGAGCGGCCGCCGAGCGACCCGGCGCTGTTGCGGGAACGCATCCGCGACCGCGCGCTGGCGCTGGGCTTCGACGCGGTCGGCTTCGCGCCGGCCGCCCTTGGACCGGAGGCGCGCGCGAAGCTGGCCGCCTTCCTGGCCGCCGGCCGTCACGGCGACATGGGCTGGATGGCCGAGCGCGGCGACCAGCGCAGCCATCCCCGCGACCTGTGGGACGAGGCGCGGACGGTCATCGCGCTCGGCACCAGCTACGCCCCGCACGCCGACCCGCGCGGGCTGCTGGAGCATCCCGACCGGGGAATCGTCTCGGTCTACGCGCGCAACCGCGACTATCACGACCTGATCAAGGGGCGGCTGAAGACGCTCGGCCACTGGCTGCACCACCAGACCAAGGCCGGGGTGAAGGTGTTCGTCGACACCGCCCCCGTCATGGAAAAGCCGCTGGCCGAGCGCGCCGGGCTGGGCTGGCAGGGCAAGCACACCAACCTCGTGTCGCGCGACCACGGCTCCTGGCTGTTCCTCGGCGAAATCTACACGACGCTGGAACTGCCCGCCGACGAGCCGGGCCGCGACCGCTGCGGCTCCTGCACCGCCTGCCAGACCGCCTGCCCGACGAACGCCTTCCCGGCGCCCTACCAGCTCGACGCGCGGCGCTGCATCTCCTATTTGACCATCGAGAACAAGGGGCCGATCCCCGACGACCTCAAGCCGCTGATCGGCAACCGCGTCTACGGCTGCGACGACTGCCTCGCCGCCTGCCCGTGGAACAAGTTCGCGCGCGCGACGCGCGAGCCGGCCTTCCTGCCGCGCGCCGAGCTGACGGCGCCGCGCCTCGCCGATCTGGCGCAGTTGGACGATCCGGGGTTCCGGCAGGTGTTCAGCGGCTCGCCGGTCAAGCGGATCGGCCGCGACCGCTTCGTGCGCAATGTGCTGGTGGCCTTGGGCAACAGCGGCGACCGCCGCCTGCGCCCGGCCGCCGAAGCCCTGATCGACGACCCCAGCGACGTCGTGCGCGATTCGGCGCGCTGGGCCATGGAAAGACTGACGCGATGACTGTTTACGGCCCCGCCTCCCCCGACGATTTCGACGCCATCGCCCGGCTGTCGCGGACCGGCTTCGGCGTCCCCCGCGACCTGTTCGACCGCTACGCCGCGCTGTTCGGCAACGACACCATCCGCAGCCTGCGCGGCGCGGACGGGCGCTCCATCGCCGGCTGCGCCGCGCTGTGGGGCATGGACCAATGGTTCGGCGGCCGCCCGGTGCCGGCCCAGGGAGTCGCCATGGTGGCGGTCGAGCCGGCCCTGCGCGGCGGCGGGACCGGATCGGCCCTGATGCGGAGGGTGCTCGCCGAGGGCCGGGAGGCCGGGGCCGCCGTCTCCGTCCTGTGGCATTCCACCCTGCCCTTCTACCGGCGGCTCGGCTACGGGCGCGGCGGGGTGTCCTGCGGCTGGAGCGCGCCCCCGGCCGCCCTGGGCGCCCCCTCCGCCGAACCCGGAGATTGCATCCGGCCGGCCGACCCGCTCGACGCGGCCCCGCTGGCCGCGCTGCGCCGCGCGCTGCTGGCCGGGGCGAACGGCCTGCCCGAACGCAACGAGGCCCTGTGGAACCTCGCCCTCTGCCCGGACGGCGAGCCGTCCGACGTCTTCCTGCTGTGCGGGGCGGACGGGCCGGAAGGTTACGTCGCGGTGACGCCGCCCAAGGATGGGCTTCTGACCGTCGCCGACCTGTGCGCGCCGACCCCGCTGGCGCTGCGGCTGGCCCGGCGCCTGCTCGCCGGCTACCGCGCCCAGGTGGAGCGGGTGGCGTGGCACGGCGGCCCCGACGACCCGCTGGCGCTGCTGGCCGACGATTCCGGGGTGCGGATGGACGGGCGCGAGGAATGGCTTCTGCGCGTCCTGGATGTGCGGCGCGCGCTCACGGCCCGTGGTTATCCGCCGAACGTCGTTGGTTCCATCACTTTCGATACAAATGATTCTCTAATTCCCGACAATTCGGGACGCTTCCATCTTCAGGTTGACGGAGGCACTGGCGTAATCGCCGAACGCGCGCAAGACGACTCGGCGGTCGCGAGAATTGGGATCGCCGCTTTTTCGACGCTGTTCAGCGGCCACGCCTCCGCTCGCGCGCTTCGGCAAGCAGGGATGCTGGACGGCGAAGATGTCGTGATTGAAACCCTCGACCAGTTGTTTTGCGGCGCACACCCCTGGATGAACGATCGCTTCTGAAAATCAGGGGCGCTACCTGACCTGCATCAAACCTGAAATTAACCCATGGTGCTTAACTAAGGGGGTAAGAGCGGCAATCGCACCGCAGGCCATCGGGGAGTTCACCATCCATGACGATCGGAACACGGATCGCGCTCGGTTTCGCCACCGTGCTGCTGCTGACGGTTGCCGTGGCGTTCGTCGGCTGGAACAGCTTGCGCACCTATGCCGAGCGCGTCGATCTCGCCGCCCACACGGCCGAACTCGACGCCCGGCTGAAGTCCGTCCGCATCGAGGAGGCGCGCTTCGTGACCGAGCGCGACGCCAAGGCGGCAACCAGCGTGCCGGTGATGCTCGACGCGCTGCGCGGCGAGGCGCAGGACACCCGCGCGGCGCTCGCCGCCGGCGAGGGCTTGCGGCTGGTGGACGACATCCTGGCGGGCATCGACGGCTACCGCGCCGCCTTCGCCAACTTCGTCGCCCAGGACAACGAGGCGCACACCCGCACCGCCAGCATGGAGACGCGGGCCAACGCCCTGAAGGACAACGCCGAGAAGATCGGCAGGCAGCAGTCCGACCGCTACGACCAGAACATGGTCAGCCAGAAGGACGCCGACACCGCCGTCCGCCACAGCGGCGAGACGGCCGAGCGCGCCAACCGGCTGATCGAGCGCGTGCAGGAGGCCCGCCGGCTTCAGAGCGAGTATCTGCGCACCGGCGCGACCCTGTTGCCCGACCGCATCGCCGCCGCCATCGACGAGCTGGTGGCGACCGCCGAGGCGGTGGAGAGGGATCTGGCCGGCACCAACGACGAAACGCTGTCCCAGCAGATCACCGCCGACACCCACGCCTACCGCGAGGCCTTCCAGGCGATGCGCGCCATCGCCGGCCCCATTCCCGAGGACCGCGCCCAGGCCGTCGACGACGCGGCGCGCGCCGCGCAGATCCGCGCGCTGGAGCTTCAGGAAAACCAGACCATGGTGTCCTCGGCCCTGCTGGAGGCGTCGGCCTACGCCCAGTCCGAGGTGAACGAGGCGGTGCTGCTGCGCGGTCTGGCGATGCGGCTGGTGCAGAGCGCCCAGTCGGCCATGCTCGGCCAGCGCGACTTCCTGTTGAGCGGCTCGGCCGCCTCGCAGGCCCTGGTGACGGGCGCCGTCAAGGAGATGCTGGACCTCGCCGCCAAGGCCGCCCCCCTGCTGGTCGACAAGGAGGGCCGCGCCCTGATCGCCGCGACCACCGAGGCGGCGCGGGCCTTCGACACCGAATTCGCGGCGCTGGTCGCCACCAGCCGCAAGCAGCACGACGCCTCGCTGGCGATGGCCAAGGCCGCCGCGTCGGTCAGCGACCAGGTCGGCCGTCTGGTGACGATGCAGCGCGACGACCGCGAGAGCGGGCGCGCCAGCTCCGGCATGGTCATCGCCGTCGGCTCCGCCGTGGCGCTGCTGCTCGGCGCCATCATGGCCTTCGTCATCGACCGCGCCATCACCCACCCGCTGCACGCGATGACCGGCGCCATGGGCCGTCTGGCCGAAGGCGACCTGTCGGTCGACGTGCCCGGCAGCGACCGCAAGGACGAGCTGCGCGCCATGGCCCAGGCCATGACCATCTTCAAGGACAACGCCCTGGAGATGCAGCGGATGGAGCGCGAGCGCGAGGAGATGCGCCAGCAGATCGACGCCGACCGCCGCCGCACCATGAACGAGTTCGCCAACGGCTTCGAGCAGGCTGTGTCGGGCGTGGTGGTGTCGCTGACCGAATCGGCCGGCACGCTGGGCCGCGACGCCCAGGAGATGTCGTCGGACGCGGCGCTGACCACCGCCAAGTCGACCGCCGTCGCCACCGCCTCGCAGCAGGCGACCAACAACGTGCAGACCGTCGCCGCGGCGGCGGAGGAGTTGTCGGCCTCCATCGCCGAGATCTCGCGCCAGCTCAACGCCAGCTCCGACGCGGCGGTCGGCGCCGCGCAGAAGGCGGTGCAGACCAACGGCATCGTCGAAGGGCTGTCGCACGCCGCCGAGCGCATCGGCCAGGTGGTCGGGCTGATCGGCGAGATCGCCGAGCAGACCAACCTGCTGGCGCTGAACGCCACCATCGAGGCGGCGCGGGCGGGCGAGGCGGGCAAGGGATTCGCCGTGGTGGCGACCGAGGTGAAGAACCTCGCCGGCCAGACGGCGAAGGCCACCGAGGAGATCTCGACCCAGGTGATGGAGATGCAGTCGGCCACCGTCAGCGCGGTCGACGCGATCCGCACCATCTCCGACGCGGTGACCACCATCAGCCGCACCGTGACCGACATCGCCCAGGCGATGGAGCAGCAGGGCATGGCGACCCGCGAGATCGCCCAGAACGTCCAGCAGGCCGCCGAGGGCACCCAGCAGGTCATGCAGAACATCGCCGAGGTGACGACCGCCGCCAGCAAGACCGGCGGAGCCGCCGACGCGGTGCTGCTGGCCAGCCGCACCCTGGCCGGTCAGGCCGACCGGCTGCGCGGCGAGGTGCAGGGCTTCCTCAACAAGGTGCGCACGGCGTAAGCCACCGCATCGCCTTCCGTCATGCCCGGCCTTGCGCCGGGCATCCGCGGGCAAACCTCCGATGGCTTTTGAAGCGCGCCCGTGGGTGGCCGGATCAAGTCAGGCCAAGGCGAACGGGAAGCGTGCCCGCCCTTGACGAGCATGCCCCGCTCAGGCGGCGGCGGTCCAGCGGCGGATCGGCGCGCGCGACAGCGAGGAGTTGCTGTAGGCGCGCAGGCTGGTGATCTCCGCCCCGATCCAGTCGGGAAGCGGCAGAAGCTGGTTCGGATCGGACAGCTCGACCTCGGCGATGACGAGGCCGGCGTTCTCCCCCTCGAACACGTCGATCTCCCAGCAGAAGCCGTCCTGGCGGTGCAGGTAGCGGGTCTTGCGGACGACGCGGCCGGTGCAGGAATGGCGCAGCAGCTTGCGGGCCAGATCGAAACCCAGCGGGTATTCCAGCTCCTCGCGGCAGGCGCCGGTCTTCCGGGTCTTGATGGTGAGGGTGGCGTCGTCGTCGGTCAGACGGACACGGACGGTGTTGTCGCCGCTCTGCGGCAGGTACCCCTGGATGATGCGCACCCCGTTCCGGCACAGATGCCGGATGTCCCTGCGGACCAGGAAGCGGCGCTCGATCTCCAGTGCCATGGCTTGGCCTTTTGGACAGTCCGATGGCAGGGAGCCTAGTAAAAACGGATAGGTTGGGCAAGCCATCCAGTCGCGTGCTTTTCGCGGTGCCGCCATGACCGCCGGACGGCGGTGCGCGACGGATGGCCGCAACGATGCTACCCTGCGGCATGTCCGACGCCGATTTCCTGCCCTGGCTGATCCTGTCGGCCCTTTACGGGCTGCCGCTGCTGCACGTCGCGCTGTCGCCGCGCGGGGGCGGCTGGCGTCCGCCGCCGGGGTCGCGCTGCCCGTTCGGCCCGCGCGCCGGCTGGCTGGTGATGGTGCTGATGCTGGGGCCGGTCGGTTGGCTGCTGTTCGCGCTCCGCCGGCCCTCCCGCATCCGGGGAAAACGGGGCTAGGTCAGATCCGCCCCATCAGCAGCAGCACGATCAGGACGATCAGCAGAACGCCCAGGATGCCGCTCGGCCCATAGCCCCAGCCGCGGCTGTGCGGCCAGGCCGGGACGGCACCGAGAAGCAGAAGAATCAGGATAACGAGCAGAATCGTGCCGATCATGGCATCCTCCCAAGTGACGGATAGGCAGTGATCGGAACGGGAATTCCACGGCTTTGTTCCAGCTTGGGGAGAGCGCCCCCTCCGGTTGCCACGAAGGGGTGAGGCGCCTCCCCGTCCGACACCCCCGAACGGGACCGGCGGATCGTCCGCGTCACTCCACCGGCCGCAGCAGCGCGCCCTGGCGCAGCAGTTCCTTCTGCACCGCGCGGGCGGGGATGGCGCGGGGCTGCTCGCGCCGGGCGCTGGCGAAGGCGGCGCAGACTCCGGCCGCCTGCCCCGTCGCCATGCAGGTCGGCGTCACCCGGTAGGAGGAATGCGCCTCGTGGCTGCCCGAGATGCAGCGGCCGGCGACCAGCAGATTGTCCATCCCCCTCGGGAGCAGGGCCCCCAGCGGCACCTCGTACCATTCGCCGCTCGGCACCTTGCGCAAGGTCGTGCCCTTTCCGGTCGGGCTGTGGATGTCGACCGGGTAGGTGCCGCGCGCCACCGCGTCCTCGAACTTCGCGGCGCCCAGCACGTCGTCGGCGGTCATCCGGTAGTCGCCGACGATCCGCCGCGTCTCGCGCACGCCGGCGGCGACGCCGGTCTGGCACAGGTGCGAGTCGGCGAAACCCGGCACGTATTTCCGCATGAAGGCGGTGATCTGCGCGGCCTGCCGCCGGCTCTCCCATTCCGCGCGGGTCAGGTCGAAGACGTCGGTGCCGAGCACGCCGGTGACGCGGGTGCAGTTCAGCGCCACCTCGTCCGGGTGGGTGGTGCCGAAGAACAGGATGTCCTCGCGGGTCAGCGACAGGTCGCCGTTGGCCGTCGCCTTCGAGACGAGATCCCACAGCCCGTGCACGCCGCGCCACTGGGTCGGGTTCTCGTGGACGAAGCGCGAGAACAGGTCGCGGTCGAAACCGACCAGCCGGAACATCAGCGTCATCGGCTGGACCAGACCGTCCTCCTCCCGGCCGACCTCGTAATCGGCCCCGGACAGCGCCGCGATGTCGCCGTCGCCGGTGCCGTCGACGATGGTGCCGGCCTCGATCACCAGCGGGCCGGACTTGGTTTCGAACACCACGCCGGTCGGCCGTCCGCGCTCGCCGACGATGCCGGAGGCGAAGGCGTGCAGCAGCACCCTGACCCCGGATTCGTCGAGCACCTCCTGCGACACCGCCTTCAGGATCTCCGGGTCGAAGGGCACGGTGAAGCCGGTGTCCGGCGAGGGCGGGATGGCGCCGTGGGCGGCGTAGAGCCGGCCGAGGAACAGCGACAGGGCGCCGCCGACCACCGGCTCTCCGGGGCCGTGGTCCTGCGGCATCAGCTTGGTGTTGTCGACCACAGCGACCGAGCCGCGCTGGGTGTAGAAGCTCATCCACGGCATGACCAGCGCCACCGTGGCGTTGCCGCCGAGGAAGCCGTAGCGCTCGACCAGGATGGTGTCGGCGCCGGCCTGGGAGGCGCCGATCGCCGCCGCCATCCCCGCCGGCCCGCCGCCGACGACCAGCACGTCGCAGCGGCCGACGCGGGTGGCGGCGCGCGGCGGCAGCATCACGGTGGCGGGGTTGGGCGGCAGGGTCAGGACGGGCACGGGTCGGTCTCCTTCATGCTGGGCGTGTTGCCCGTTCCCCCTCCGCCTGGAGGGGGAACGGGCGAATGCGAGGCGGCTCCCTCACTCCCCCCTTGCGGCGCGGGTGGCGAGCGGGGCGGTCCGGCGCGCGAGATCCTGAAGCGCGGGCACCCCGTCGCGCAGCAGGGCGCGCTGGTCGTCGCGGTGGTCCCACAGCCGGTCGAGGTCGGCCAGGAAGGTTCCCGCCGTGGTGTGGGCGACCGTGGCGCGCGGCTCCATCCCCAGCGAGGTCAGGAAGTCGAACACCTTGGAGGCGTAGGGCAAGGCGATCAGCGGGGTTCCGGTGATCGCCGCGAAGATCAGGAAATGCAGCCGCATGCCGACCGCCATCTGGAAATGCCGCATCAGCCCGATGATCTGGCGCGGGCCGTACCGGTACTTCAGCAGATGCGCGCGGTCGGGCAGCGCCATGCGGCCCATGACGCGGTGGGCCTCGCGCACGTCGGCGCGCTCCATCGGCACGAACACCACGTCGGCGCCGAAGCGCTCGACGATGAAGTCGGCGGCCTCGGCGAGAAGCTGGTGGTAGGCGGCGTCGGACAGGTCGGGTGCGGCCGCCCCCTGCTCGCGCACCGACAGACCGACCAGCGGCCGGTCGCGCGGGATGCCGGCCTCGGCCAGCATCTCGTCGGTGAAGGGGTCGGGGGTCAGCAGCAGGGCCGGGTCGGCGGTGACCTCGACCGGCAGGCGGACGCCGATCTCCTCGATCAGCCGCTTGGCGCTGAGTTCGCGCACGGTGATGCCGCCCATGCGGTCGAGCCCGTCGCGCACCGCGTCGCGCTCGGTCTGGTCGCGCAGCGGGCCGACGCCGATGGCGAAGGTGTGGGTGGGAATGCCGAGCCGCTGGGCGATGGTGACCTCGCGCAGGTAGGTCCGCGCCTCGCTGTCATAGAGGATGCCGCCGCCGCCGAGCAGCAGCAGGTCGAGCCGCTCGACCTCCGGCATGATCTCGTCGCGCATCGCCTCGCGCGGGTTCAGCACGCGGTCGACCGCGTGGTGCTGGCGGGTGTGGTCGGCGTTGCGGGTGAAGACGACGATCTCCACGCCGGGGACCGTGGCCCGCAACTGCTCGATGGCCGAGGTCAGGATCGCCTCGTCGCCCGTGTTCAGACCGCCGTAAGAGCCTGAAATGCCGATGACCGTCATGCCGCCTCGCCAGGGTTGAGCGTTCCAAGGGGAACCGGCCGGACCACGCGAAAGTTCCGTTTTCGCAACCGCACTCTAGGGACAGACAAGCGGCCGGAAGCTGCGCTATGCTGCCCCGCAATCCGAGGCGCCGAACAATCCGGCCCCACCATGGTAACGAGGGAAAACGAGAGCATGGACACTCCGCTGTGGCGCCCGAGCGAGGAACGCGTCGCCCAGGCCAACCTGACCGCCTTCCGCGACGCGGCCAACGCGCGCTTCGGGCTGCGGCTGGATGATTACGAGGCGCTCTACAACTGGACCATCGCCGAGAAGGAGCGCTTCTGGCGCTTCCTATGGGAGTGGGCCGGGCTGACGGGCGACCTCGGCGGGGTCGATCTGCTGGACGGCAACAGGATGCCGGGCGCCCGCTGGTTCCCCGAGGCCAGCCTGAGCTACGCCGAGAACATGCTGGCCAACGCGCCCGACGACACGGCGCTGGTGTTCTGGGGCGAGGACAAGGTGAAATACCGCTGGTCGGGCGCCGAGCTGCGGGCGACCGTCTCGCGGTTGCAGCAGGCGCTGAAGGCCAAGGGCGTGACCAAGGGAGACCGGGTGGCGGCGATCATGCCGAACATGCCGGAGACGCTGGCGGCGATGATCGCGACGGCCAGCCTCGGCGCCGTGTGGTCCTCCTGCTCGCCCGACTTCGGCGTGCAGGGCATCGTCGACCGCTTCGGCCAGATCGAGCCGAAGGTGGTCTTCGCCCCCGACGCCTACTGGTACAACGGCAAGAGCCACGACGTCCGCGCCAAGCTCGCCGAGGTGCTGAAGGACCTGCCGACCGTCGTCGCCACCGTCGTCGTGCCCTACGTCGCCGAGGCGCCGGATCTGTCCGGCGTGCCGGGCGCCATCGGCTTCCGGGAGTTCATGGCGCCGCACCCCGCCACCGAGCCGGTGTTCGAGCGGGTCGCCTTCGACCACCCGCTGTTCATCCTCTATTCGTCGGGCACCACCGGAAAGCCGAAATGCATCGTGCACGGCACCGGCGGCACGCTGCTCCAGCACGTCAAGGAGCACCGGCTGCACTGCGACCTGAAGCCGGGCGACCGGCTGTTCTACTTCACCACCTGCGGCTGGATGATGTGGAACTGGCTGGTCAGCGGGCTGACGAGCGGCACGACGCTGGTCCTGTATGACGGATCGCCCTTCGCGCCGAACGGGAACATCCTGTTCGACTACGCCGACGCCGAGCGGATCACCGTGTTCGGCACCTCGGCCAAGTTCATCCAGTCGCTGGAGAAGTCCGGGCTGCGGCCGATCGAGACCCATTCGCTGGCCAGCCTGCGGGCGATCGCCTCGACCGGCTCGCCGCTGATGCCGGAGAATTTCGACTTCGTCTACGAGGGCATCAAGGCGGACGTGCATCTCGCCTCGATCAGCGGCGGCACCGACATCATGTCCTGCTTCGTGCTGGGCAACCCGATCGCCCCGGTGTGGAAGGGCGAGATCCAGACGCGCGGCCTCGGCATGGCGGTGGAGGCCTTCGACGACAACGGCCACGCCGTGCGCGGCGAGAAGGGCGAGCTGGTCTGCACCCGTCCCTTCCCCAGCATGCCCATCGGCTTCTGGGCCGACCCCGACGGCGCCAAGTACCGCGCCGCCTATTTCGACCGCTTCCCCAACGTCTGGGTCCATGGCGACTTCATCGAGCAGACGCAGCATGGCGGCTGGGTGATCTACGGCCGCTCCGACGCGGTGCTCAATCCCGGCGGCGTGCGCATCGGCACCGCCGAGATCTACCGGCAGGTCGAGCAGTTGCCCGAGATCATGGAGGCGGTCTGCATCGGCCAGGAATGGGACGGCGACGTCCGCGTCATCCTGTTCGTCGTGCTGCGCGAGGGGATGACGCTCGATTCCGGGCTCGAGGCGACGATCCGCAAGCGGATCAAGGACAATTGCTCGCCGCGCCATGTGCCGGCGAAGATCGTCCAGGTCAGCGACATCCCGCGCACGCGGTCGGGCAAGATCACCGAGCTGGCGGTGCGCGACGCCGTTCACGGCCGCCCGATCAAGAACACCGAGGCGCTCGCCAACCCGCAGGCGCTCGACGAGTTCCGCGAGCGGACCGAACTGGGCGGCGCCTGATGGAACTGCCGGCGCTGTTCCTCGATCTCGACGGGGTGCTGGCCGATTTCGACCGGGGCGTCGTCGCGGTCACCGGCAAGCGGCCGGAACAGCTGCCGATGAAGGAGATGTGGCGGGCGCTGTCCCGCCACCCCGACTTCTTCGGCACGCTGGAGTTCATGCACGACGCGCAGGAGCTGTGGGCCTTCTGCGCGCCCCACCGGCCGACCATCCTGACCGGCCTGCCGCTGGGAAGCTGGGCGCCGGCGCAGAAGACCCGCTGGGTCGCCCGGATGCTCGGGGCCGACGTCCGGGTCATCACCTGCATGGCCCGCGACAAGCCGCGCCACGGCGGCCCCGGCACCGTGCTGGTCGACGACCGGGAAAAGGCGCAAGAGCCCTGGGAGGCGGCGGGCGGCGCGTTCATCCTGCACCGCAGCGCGGCGGAGAGCATCGGCGCGCTGAGCAAGCTGGGGTTCTGACGCCGAGGGATGCGTGCACCGTAAGCGTGACGGCACCGAGGATGGCGGCCGTCAGTCCGCCTCCAGGCCAAGGAAGCTCCAGGACACGTCGCCGCGCCCGAGCATATCCTCCCGTTGACTGTGATGGATGCAGCGGAGGCCGACCGAAGCGGCGAGTTCAACGGTCTCGGCGGCCGAAACGTCGTGCATCGTCCGCCCCGCCGGCACCGGCCCGTGCCGCAAGGACATCACCACCCTGCCCTTGCGGGTCAGGAGGGCGGCGAGATGCGGCATCGCGATGCCGCGCTCGGCCTCGTCGAGGTGCATCCACACGGCGGTCAGCATCACGACGTCGTACGACCCGCCCTTGCCTCTCACCACCGCCAGATCCGGGAGGCCGTCGTCGATCCACAGGATCGGCTGCGCCGCGTGGATGCGCATCCCCGCGCTGCGAAGCTCCGTCGTCGGTTCGACGGCGGTCACATCATGGCCGGACAGCGCGAGGGCGGCGGCGTCGCGCCCGGTGCCCGCGCCGATGTCCAGGATCCGGCTCGGCTGGGACGGAAAGAGGTGAAGCACGTCGCGGTGGACATCGGAAAACGCCACGCTCTCGTACTGTTCGGTGAGCGCTTCCGCGTTCTCGCCATACCCGCTGTTCCCGCGCATTTCGTCCCTCCCTTGCCCACGCGTGGCGGCAGCCGGCGCGTTACTTCGGCGTGCCCTTCCACACCTGGAACTGGGTGGTCTCCAGCAGCAGGTCGGCGTGGCCGAAAGCGGTCTTGAACAGCTTGCCGACGCCGGCCGTCCGCTGCGTCACCGCCACCAGCGAGCCGCGCAGCTTGAGATACTGCTTGGTGCCGGCGACCAGCGCCTCCAGCATGCCGAAATCCTCGTCCTTGCCGCGGTGGAGCGGCGGGTTGGACAGGATCAGCCCGAAGCGCTCGCGGGTGCCGAGACCGGCCAGCCCGTCGCTCAGCACCAGTTCGGCATCCGGCACGTTCTGGCGGGCCGCGTGCAACGCGACCGCGTCGATGTCCAGCAGGGTCAAAACCGCCTCGGGCTGGCGCTCGCGCACCGCCCGCGCGATCACCCCGGCGCCGCAACCGAAATCGAGCACCCGCGTGCCGGCCGCGACCTCCGGCAGCACGCGCAGCAGGCATTCGGTGCCGGGGTCGAGATGGCCGTGGGCGAACAGGCCGGGGTAGGAGACGAGATCCAGCGGGGCGGCCGGCTCGGGCAGCGGCAGGGTCACGCTCTCCCGCCACGCCTCCAGCGCGCCGCGCGCCGGGACGGCGGTGCGGCGGGTCTCCAGGACGCGGGCGCGGCGCTTGATGGTCAGCGTCTCCGCCCCCTCGACCAGCCCGTCGAAGCGCTTGGGCGCCGATGTCACGCCCTCGTCGTTGCTGCCGACGATCCACAGCGGCGCCCCCGGCGCCAGCCGCGCCGCCAGCGCGTGCAGCGCCATCCCGAAGGAGGCCCAGCCGCGCGGCAGCCGCAGCACCGCCCCGTCGAAGGGACCGTCCGCCGGCCAGGGCGTCGCCATGCGGCCTGCCTGGGCGAGCCGCAGCCAGGACACGACCTCCGCCCCGCCCTCGGCGAGCGCCCGTTCGATGCCGCCATCGGAATCGAAGGCGACGAGGATGCGCCCCTGCGGCCGGCGCTCGGCCAAGGCTTCCGCCGCGACGACGGCGATGGTGGAATCGCGGTCCGTCGCACGGTTGTCCAATCGGCTCACTGTGAGAATCCTTGGTGTGACAGTCCCTCTCCCGCCCCGGGAGAGAGGGAGGGGACCCGCCGCGAAGCGGTGGGGAGGGTGAGGGGCTGGCGGGCGTGGTACGAAATCCATGTCCACATAGCCCCTCACCCTTCCCGCTATCGCGGGCCCCGAGGTCGTTCGTAAATCTCACGACCGCGTTCCGTCTACGATCGCCTTCGGCGCTCGTCCGGCCTGCGGCCGTCGTCTTCACGCCCTCTCCCGGGGCGGGAGAGGGAGAGACAAAAAAGCTCAGTTCTTGTCCCGCATCAGGCGCGCCTTGTCGCGCTGCCAGGTGCGTTCCTTCTCGGTGTTGCGCTTGTCGTGCTTCTTCTTGCCGGTGGCGATGCCGAGCTCGACCTTGGCCATGCCGCGGTCGTTGAAATAGACCGACATCGGGATCAGCGTGACGCCCTTCTGCTTGATCCCGGCCGCCAGCTTGTCCAGCTCGCGGCGGCGGATCAGCAGCTTGCGCGGGCGCTTGGGCTCGTGCTGGAGCCAGCGCCCGGCCTGGAGGTATTCGGGGATGTAGGCGTTGAACAGGAACAGCTCCCCGCCCTTCAGCCCCGCATAGGCCTCGTTCACGCTGGCGCGGCCGTTCCGCAGCGACTTCACCTCGGTGCCGGTCAGCATGATGCCGGCCTCCAAGGTGTCGTCGATGAAGAAGTCGAAGCGCGCCCGACGGTTCTGCGCCGCGTATTTTTTAACTTCCGTGTCGCGCGACACTGCGTTCTCCTCGGCGGCCCGCGCCCTTACGACAGCAGGCCGGCTTTGCTCATGGCCGCGCGCACGGCGGCGCGGGCGGATTCCGAGGCCGTGACCAGCGGCAGACGAACCTCGTCGGTGGCGAGGCCGAGCAGGCTGGCGGCGAACTTCACCGGGGCCGGGCTGGTCTCGACGAACATGGCGTCGTGCAGCGGCGACAGCACGTCGCGCAGGCGGAACGCCTCCTTCAGGTCGCCCTTGGCCCAGGCGGTCTGCATCGCCGAGCAGAGCGCCGGCGCGATGTTGGCCGTCACCGAGATGCAGCCGGTGCCGCCCTGCGCGTTGAAGCCCAGCGCGGTGGCGTCCTCGCCCGAGAGCTGGATGAAGTCGGGGCCGACCTCCGCCAGCAGGCGCGACGGGCGCGACAGGTCGGCGGTGGCGTCCTTCACGCCGACGATGTTCGGCAGCTTGGCCAGCCGGGCCATCGTGGCCACAGACATATCCACGACACTGCGGCCCGGAATGTTGTAAATGAAGATCGGCAAATCCGCCGCGTCATGGATCGCCTTGAAATGCTGGTAGAGACCCTCTTGAGACGGCTTGTTGTAGTAGGGCGTCACCACGAGCGCCGCCTGCGCGCCCGCCTTCTTGGCGTGGCGGGTGAGCGCGATCGCCTCGTCGGTCGAGTTGGAGCCGCTGCCGGCCATCACCGGCACCTTGCCGCCGGCCGCCTCGATGCACAGCTCGACGACGCGGTTGTGCTCGTCGTGGGAGAGGGTCGGCGATTCGCCGGTGGTGCCGCAGGGGACCAGGCCATGGGTGCCCTGGGCGACGTGCCACTCCACGAAGGACTGGAAGGCGGCCTCGTCCACTTTCCCGCCCTTGAACGGAGTCAAGAGAGCGACGATGGAACCGTGGAACATGGCAGCCTCCTCAGACGGACTTCTGGAAAAAAAGAGTTGCGCACATTAGACCTCCCCGCCGTCTTGGGCAAGAGCGCCAGAACGGCAATTTTGGCGGCTTTGCTCGCCCTCCCCGCCCCCGTTTTCGCCCCCGCTTCCGCGCTGGGCGGAGCCTTGAGCCCGCAGGATCTGGCGCTCTACCGGCAGGCCTTCAAGGCGGCCGACAACGAGCGCCACGACGAGGCGCAGCGGCTGGCCGGGCAGGCCGCCGACCCGCTGCCCGCCAAGGTGATCCGCTGGATGACGCTGGCGACGCCGAGCGGCGGCAGCTTCGCCGAGATATCGTCCTTCATCCGCGACAACCCCGACTGGCCCAACCAGGCGCAGTTGCGCCGGCAGGCCGAGAAGGCGATGCCGGTCGACCTCGACGCCGACCAGGTGCTGGCGTGGTTCCGGCAGTATCCGCCGCTGTCCAACGACGGCTTCCTGATGCACGCCGACACGCTGATCGGCGGCGGCGGCACGGAACGCGCCGTCCCGCTGATCCGCGCCCGCTGGGTGGAGAGCAACTTCACCGCCGACGAGGAGGCCGCCTTCCTCGTCCGCTACCGCTCGCACCTGCGCCAACAGGACCACAAGGCGCGCATCGACCGGCTGCTGTGGGAGCGGCAGGAGGCGCCGGTGCGCCGGATGCTGCCCTTCTTCGACGACGCCTACGACACGCTGATCGAGGCGCGCATCGCGCTCGACACCGACAACGGCAACGCCGACGCGGCGGTCGGGCGGGTGGCGCCGAACCTGCGCAACGACCCCGGCCTGCTGTTCGACCGCGCCCGCTGGCGCCGCCGCAAGGGCGACGACGCCGGCGCGCTGGAGATCATCACCCAGGCCCCCGCCGAGATGGGCCGCCCGCAGGCGTGGTGGAGCGAGCGCCATCTGCTGGCGCGGCGCGCCATCGAGCGCGGCGACTACAACCTCGCCTACCGGCTGGTGAGGGCGCACGGCCAGAAGGACGGCTCCGGCTTCGCCGAAGCCGAGTTCCTGGCCGGCTTCCTGGCGCTGCGCTTCCTCGACCAGCCGTCGGAGGCGTTCAACCATTTCAACAAGCTCTACCGCTCGGTCAGCGCGCCGATCAGCAAGGCGCGCGGCGCCTACTGGTGCGGGCGCGCCGCCGAGGCGCTCGGCCAGACCGCCCAGGCCAACGAGTGGTACGCCAAGGCCGCCCCCTACGGCACGACCTTCTATGGCCAGCTCTCCGCCCGCCACCTCGCCGGCGGCAAGGTCACCCTGCCCGCCCCGCCGCAGGTGTCGAACGCCGAGGCGACCGCCTTCGAGCGCCGCGAGGTGGTGCGCGTGGTGCGGCTGCTCGCCGAAATCGAGGGCAGCGACGACGAGCGGGTGACCGCCTTCCTGCGCCGCCTCAGCCTCGACGCCAAGACGCCGGCCGACTACACGCTGGCCGCCCGGCTGGCGAGCGCCGTCGGCCGCCGCGATCTGGCGGTCGCCGCCGCCAAGGACGCGGCGCAGAACGACGTCTTCCTGGTCGAGGCCGGCTACCCGATGATCGACGCCCGCCCCGCCTCGCCGGAGCTGGCGCTGGTCCATGGCATCATCCGCCAGGAGAGCACCTTCAACACCCGCGTCGTCTCGTCGGCGGGAGCGCGCGGGCTGATGCAGCTCATGCCGGCCACGGCGCAGCTCGTTGCCGGCAAGCTCGGGCTGAAGCACGCCAACGGGCGGCTGACCAGCGACCCCGACTACAACGTCACGCTGGGGTCGGCCTATCTGTCGGATCTGATCGACCGCTTCAACGGCTCCTACGTGCTGGCGATCGCCGGCTACAACGCCGGGCCGAACCGGGTGCGGCAGTGGATCCAGACCTACGGCGACCCGCGCTCCGGCAGCATCGACGTGGTCGACTGGATCGAGCTGATCCCGATCTACGAGACGCGCAACTACGTGCAGCGGGTGATGGAGGCCGTGCTGGTCTACCGCTCGCGCCTCGAAGGGACGAAGGCCGACCTGAACCTCGACCGCGACCTGCGGCGCTGACCGTCGCGCCGCCGCTTCCGCCGGTTCAGAAAACGCAGGATTCGGGGACCGAGTCCTGCGTCCAGTCGGCCAGCGGAACGGGTTTGGCTGGGATGGTAACCGGCTTCCCGTTCCGCACGCCCTTGCCGGACAGCAGGTTCAGGTCGCACGATCCACCGCCCTTCGGATCCAGCGTGTCGCGTGACGCATTGGTGTAGCCGGCAACCACCAGAACACCGTTGCGGAAGGCGATGGTCAACTGCTCGCGCCAGCGGTTGCGGCCGATGGCGTCGTTCTGGAACACCACCACCAGCGAGCCGCGCGGCGTGATCGACATCTCCGGCAGCGTCCCGGCGAGCTCACCCTTCCAGCCGATGGCCTGCCGGTACAGCGTCGGGTCGGCCGGCAATGCGCCATCAACCGACAGATGGACCGCCAGATCGGCCTCGTCGTCCAGCCCGGTCAGCACCGCGCGGTCGGGAACGCCGTCGCCGTTGAGGTCGCCCGACAGCGTGGCGATCACCGTACGAGCGACGCCGCGCGGGCTGTCCGACGCCGCCGGATGCGGGTTGACCGAAAGAAGAATGGCGGAAAGCAGCGCAAAGGCGGCCGGCGTGTTGCGGGGCAGCATGATTGACGAAGCCTCGCTGTCGGGTGAAGCCGGAATGATCGGAAGCCGCTCTCGACGGAACCGCGCGGATTGGGCCACGAGCGCCCCACCCCCACCCCAGCCCTCTCCTTCCCTTCCCTGCCGGGCGGGCCTTTTTGGTCCGCCGAGGGCGGAGAAGGGTCAGGAGGGCAAACACGGCCGCCATGAGGACGGGGGATGGGGGATGGGATGTCCTTGTGAAGCAGCCGCATCGCTTTCCGAACGACAGATGGAATGTTATTCTACATTTCAGAAAAATGCGACATGTTCATCCCTCGGAGATTGCATTCATCATGGAGATAAAACGGGTTTTCGTCGCCCTTGCCGCGGCCATCGCCCTGTCGGGTTGCGTAAAAACCATGGCCGACATGTCGGGGGTTCCGAATTCGAAGTACCAGCCGATCATTGCGGACGAATCCGACAAGAAGGAATGGATCGCCCTGATAACGGCCAATACGGGAAAAGTCGTTAGCGACGAAACCGGCGAGTATTATTTCGGAAACAAGGAAATCTCCGGCCGAAAATACGTTCAATCCCTGACGCTTCGCAAACCGTACATTGATCTGGCACGCTCGATGCTGGCACAGGGAGTCGGCGTCCTCGAGCCGGTTTATCGCCCCCGGCTGACGGCGGGTGGAGTCTTCCGCAACGAAATCGACTGGGCGGAAACCCAGGAACTGCACAAGGCGCTGTCGGGCAGCTTCAAGCTGGCTCCGCTGGCGACCAGCCAGAAATACGCCACGCTCCTGGACCAGTGGCGCAAGACGCTGGAGCAGAAATACGCCGACGCGGTGCGCAGGCACCTTACCCCGACCTACGCCAATCCGATCCTCGCCGCCGCCGACAACATGTCGAACGAGAACGGGCTGATGGCGACGACCCTGCGGGGGGATTTCGCCTTCTACGGTAAATTCTATTACGAGAATGTGCTGGAGCGCCTGAAAACCGAAAAGGTCGATTTCGTTCTCTCGACCTCGGTCATGGCCAATGAAATGAACCAATCGCTCAAGATGATCGGGGCGTTCGAAAATGATCCGCTGGTGCGTGCCGGCGCCGAGAACACCGTCAAAACCATTCCGTCCTACCGCGAGTATAGGGAGGCGGAGCGCCTCAACATGGCGCTGAAGTCGAACCGCTGGGCGATGGGCGACCGCATCGACTGGAATTTCCTGTCGGAAGCGGTGTACCGCAATCTGAAGGTGACCGGATTCACCAACGCCCCGGCGCTGGTGGCGCTCAGCCTCTTCACGCCCGACAATGTGCAGACCATCGAACAGATGAGCTACAACCCGGTTTCGGCCAAGGGCATCGGACTTCAAATGATCGGGGCGACCAACGTCGCCTACAAGGAGATGGCGGCCGACATGCAGGAGGAGAACAGGAAGATTCTCGCGGAGATCGACCGTGAATACATGGTGGGAAAGGCGAACCGCCGCCAGATGATCAACGCCCTGCTGAACCACATGGCGGAAGGCAAGCGGGCGATGGGCATCGTCTCCGGCCTGAAGAGCAACACCCTGCGCTGACGGAAGCGCCGAGCCGGCATTCCCCGCACATCGTCCCGGAACCGATCCCACACATGCGGGATTGGCTCCGGAAGGGATGCGCAACGAAGCTCCCTGGGCGTTTCACGGTCTTTCGACCTTACCCGAGAGCGTCCGGTCGATTTCAGAACGGGATTTCGTCGTCCAGATCCTCGTGACGGGGCGGAGCGCCACCGCCGCTGCGGCCACCGCCGGAACCGGCGCCACCGCCATACCCACCGCCGCCGCCACGGGACTCGCCGCGCGACTCGTAACCGCCACCGCCACCGCCACCGCCATAGCTGCCGCCACCGCCGCCTTCCTCGCGGTTGCCGCCGGTGAAGTCGATCTCGGCCACGCGGACCGACAGGCCGGCGCCGCGGGTACCGTCGCGCTTCTCGAACTCGCGCAGCGTCACCTCGCCGGAGATGACAACGGCCTTGCCCTTGGTCAGGTGCGGAGCCAGCGACTCGGCGCGGCGGCCCCAGATCGAGCAATCGACCCACTGGGTCGTCTTGCGGTCGCCGAAGCCAACGTCGTTGGCAACGCGGAAGCCCAGCACCTTCTCGCCGCTCTGGGTCGTGCGCAACTCGCCGTCGGCGCCCAAGCGTCCCGTAAACGTCCAAACATTCATCGCTCGATACTCCGTAAGCGCGAGTGTCCCAGCATCCTTGCCGGCCCATGGGGATGCCCGGCGGTGGGCATCCGGATGCCGAGGGTTCCCGTTCGCGGGGGCCAGCGTGACAAGTCGCGACCCCGCCATGGTCCGGCCGCACCGAAGCACGGGGACGGGGCGCGGGTCAACCGCCGTCGAAGCGTTCCCATCGCGCCGGCGCGGAGCACTCACCCCACCGCGCCGAACAAGAACACTCCATGAACATTTATAGCAGAACAGGGAGCGCCGGGAAACGGATTCCTTCGGCGTAACGTCGAGGAGACGAAAAAGACCGGACGCCCGCGCTCAGCGCAGACCTCAGCGCAGACGGCGGGCGGCCAGATCCAGAACCACCTTCAGCTGACCGTGCGAAAAGGGCTTGTGGACCACGCCCAGCGGGTAGGTCTCGGTGATGCGCGCCATGACGCCATGGTCGGCGTAGCCGGACAGGAAGATGGAGCGGATGCCATGGTCGGTGTGGAGCCGCCGCGCGGCCGCGATGCCATCGCCGCCGGCCAGACGGACGTCCATCAGCGCGACGTCCGGGCGGACCCGCGCCGCGATCTCGACCGCTTCGGCTTCCGTCGCCGCCGTCCCGCAGACGGTGTGACCAAGATCGCTGACCGCCATGCAGACGGCTTCCGCCGACAGCTGCTCGTCTTCGACGACCAGAAGGCGCAGGGGGCGGCTCGGCGGGCGGGGCCGGGAGGCGCCGGTCGATCGGGTCAGGGTATCGGCCTTCAGCATCGGGACCGACCTCGGCGAACGTTGCGGGCAATCGCTGCGTTTTTTGGTAAAATTTAATTTACCATTTCCCCAGTCATATTACCCTCACCCCGAAATTGCAAGCGCATTCGTTGCGAAAATGAACTTTCGGGCGGGACTCCGGACAGAATGCGCCGCCCCCAGCCGGCGGGCCGAAGCCATGCGGGATGCCGGACAGGGATCAGCGGCCGGCCGGGCCGAGCCAGTCGATGCCGCCCGGCTTCGCGGGGGACGGGCCGCCGCTCCGCGTCGCCGCCGCGCGGGACGGGGGAGGCGTTGGGGACGGCCGGGCGGTGAGCCAGGAGGCCGACGGCGCGCCGGGACCGGAACCCGCGGAACCCGTGGCAGCCGGGGCGGCGGGGACCGGAGGAACGGCGTCGGGGACGTGGGGCGGCGGGACCGGGAAAGGCGACGCCGCCCGCGCGGCCGGCGCGGCCACCTCCGGCGGGAGCGGTTGGGCGGGTGGCGCCGGCGCGCAAGGCGGGGCGGCGGCGGCCGGGCGGACGGGCGGGGCGTCGGCGGCGGCCAGCCAGGAGGACCGGTCGTCGTCGGGCAGCGGGCCGGTCCGCGTGTTCAGCCGCCGCGTCTGCTCGCGGATGTCCAACAGGGTGGTGACGGCGACCTGGAGCAGCGGCGCCATCGCCGCCGCGTCGGTCAGCTGTTCGGCGCTGAGCGCGGCGAAGCGGTCGCGGATGTCCTCGACCGCCTCCTCGACGCGGTCGCGCAGCGTGGCGGCCTCGTGCGCCAGACGCTCCACATCCTCCCGCAGGGTCGAGATCTCGCACGCCTGCCGCAATTCGTGGAAGCCGATTCCCGAAGCGGAAGCCGATCCGGAACGACGGTCGCGCGACCCGAAAGACCCGAAGTCGTGAGGCATCCTGACCAGACCCTGGAGATTCGATCCTGTTCGATCCTGAAACCGCGTCAACACCGGAAACCGTCGCGCGGCACGCCGCAAGCTGCTTGTTTAACGCCGTTAAGAGCGCTTGGAAACCGTTTGCGCGCTGTGGCCGCTTGTACTATTTTTTGCCCGCCGGGGGAACGGATTCCTTGCGGCTTCTCGTTCCCGCGGCATCCAATCCAACGCCCAATTCTTTCCGGAATCCCCGACGGTGTCGATCGATCGCACGGAACTTGAACGGCTCCTTGCCGATCGCCCCACCGGCAACCGCAGCGCCATGCAGGCCGTGCGCGAAAGCTATGCCGACATCGGGCTGATGCGCGAACGCGGCCTGTCCTGGGCCGAAATCTCCGAACTGCTGGCCAGGCTGGGCGTGACCGCCCGCGACAACCAGCCGATCTCGGCGGTGACGCTGCGCTCCGCCTTCTTCCTGGTCGGCAACGAGGGGCGCGGCGCCGAATCGGCGGAGGATGCCTCCGCGACCCCGCCGGAAACGCTGGCCGCCGTGCATCGGGCGGCGCTGGAGGCCCGGCGCCCGCCGGCCGCCGATGACGGCGCCGCCGAACCTTCCACGCCTCGGGATATTCCGCCACGACGCGACGAGACGGTCGGCGATCGGGTCGGCGATCGGGAAGCGGGCGAGGAAACGGCGTTGACCGACTCGGCGGACGGCGCACCTCCGAACGACGAAAACCTGGCTGACGGGAGTCCGGACGGCGAAATCCCGGACAGCGAGGCGGCGGCCCCGGAAACGGGGACCACCGCCGCAGTGCCCCTGCCGGGGGAGGACCCCGCCGCGACGCCTCCGGAACCGGAGGCCGAACCCGCAGAGCCGTCCCCTGCGGAGTCCCAGGTCCCGGCGGCCCTGGACGATGCACCACCCCTCGACGCACCGAACCCCGGACCGGACCATCCCGAACCGGCGCATTGGGACACGGGCCTGCCGGAAACGGCGGCCGTGCCCCCCCTGCCCGCGGCTCCGCCGCCCACGGCATCGCACATCACCCGCTCAACCCTCTCTCACGACGAAACAACGAACGTTTTTTGGAAAGGCGATCGCATGCTGGGCACGATCTTCGTCCTCAATGACCGCGGCGGCGTCGGCAAGACGCTGCTGTCCCATCACCTGATGGCGACCGCCATGCTGGAAGGCCTGCAACTGAAGGTCGTCGAGTACGAGGTGAACGAGCGTCTCGCCCGCCTGTTCGGTCCGGAGGTGGTCGAACACCGCCGCATCACCCAGGACTTCATGAACATGATGGGCTCGGGCGACGGCTTCTACGAGTTCTGGGATCTGATCGGGCCGGAGTTGCAGCGCGGCGGCCGCCTGTACGACTTCGGCGGCAACATCTCGCAGTGGTTCTTCAACTGGGCCGAGGTGTCGGGCTTCGACTATTACGTCGGCGACGGCGAACGGCTGACCTTCATGGTGCCGGTCACGGTCGATCTCGCCTCGCTGTCCACCGGCATGGCGACGCTGGAGCGGGTGGCGGCCATCGCGCCGAAGGCCAAGCGCGTGCTGGTCGAGAACGGCTCCTCCGGCCCCTTCAGCCAGCTGGAGGACAGCCAGTACGCCCGCCGCAAGGCCGAGATGGTCGAGCGCGAGGGCGTCCACGTCATCGCGATGCCCCCCTGCACCGCCCCGGCCTGGGCGCGGCTGACCGGCCACCGGCTGGATCAGGTCGCCACCATGACCCGCGAGGATCTGGTGAAGCTGGGCATGACGCCGCCGGTCGCCTCGCGCTCGCTGATCGTCATCCACGAGTGGCTGCGCAACATGCGTCTGGCGCTGTCGCCCTACCTGCACGACGCCTTCCGCCAGACCGGCAACGCCCCGGCCAAGGCCGGCGCCCGCTGAGCCCCTTCCCTTCCCCGGCCACGCCCGGCCGGGGAAGGGCCTTGCGGGACGGAGCGCGAAAGCGCGGAGCGGGACCTAGGCCGCGCCGCGCGCCGCGCCCGCCGAATACAGGTCGCCCTTCACGGGCGCCACCGCCTTCACCTGATAGCCCGGCCGGGCGCTGAAGCGGCGGTTGGCGCGTTCGGCGGCCTCGCGCTCCGAGTCCGCCCACACCAGATACTCGCGCCCGCGCGCCCAATCGAGCGCCAGCGGGTGCGCGGCGTCGATCTCGCCGATCTGCTGGTTCACCACCGTGACCAGCCATTCCTTGTCGTTGGGGTTGCGACGGTCGGTCAGGATCAGGATCTGCGGGCGCCGCCTGGCCTGGGCTTCCGACAGGCGGCGCTGGACCTCCGACTGCTCCTTGCGCAGACCGACCACGTCGCGCATCAGCTCATCCATCTCGGCGTGCAGCTTCTCCTCCTCGCGGTGGAGGCGCCGGATGTTGCCTTCGAGCGCGTCGAGCTTGCTCCGCGCGCCCCGCACCCGGTTGCGGGTCTGCGACACCCGCGCCTCCACCGTCAGCAGCACGTTGCCGAGCCACGCCCCGATGGCGACGATGGCGAGGACGATGATGAAGTTGAGCATCATCAGACGGCATCCACCTTCGGCGGCAGCGCCGGCTTCTTCGGCGCGCCCTTGCCGGCGCGCTGGAAGGACGTCTCGAAGCCCATCTTGAAGGGAAAGGCCACGTCCACCATCTGCCGCGCCTCCTCCTGGCTGGCCGCCCAGATCTCGGCGACGTTGGCGCAGCGCCAGATCGGGTTGACCTGCGCCCGGTCCCCGTTGAGCCGGGCGGCGGCCGACGCCTTCTCCTGGCTGACGCTGGCGACGAACTTGGTCAGGCCGGCCTGCGGATCGCCGACCTCGTGGACGAACAGCGGCGGCTGCTCGGCCAGCTCCCGGATCTGCTTCTCCGCCTTGCGGATGTCGGCCTCCAGCCGGTGCTTGTCGGACGCCTGCCCGTTGCGGCGCTGGACCAGCCCGTTCACCCGGTCCTGGAGGTCGTGCGACTCGGCATGGAGGACGTAGATGCGGTTCTCCAGCTGGTCGAGGCCGGAGCTTTTCTCCAGGATGCCCGGCAGGAAATCCTTCAGCATCATGGCCACGGGGATCGCGGCCAGCATGATGACGACGATGGCGATCAGGAACAGCGTCGTGTTCGACATCCGTCCGCCAGCACTCCCAAACCCGCGCGCTCGCGCCCTGGAGCCGGGCCAGCGCCACCCGACGGGGCGCGACCGGAACCGCATGAAAAGCAGAATCCCCGAACAATCCGGTTTCGTCAACGAAACGTGACGGAATTCGACGATCCGAATCGCAACCGCCACGGGATCGTCACGCCAGCGCCACATCGACCATGCGGCGGACCGCATCGCGCACCGGGCCGGGCCGGCGTTCGTCGGCCAGGGTGGTGAACCAGTGCGGCGGCGGGTTGCGGCCGGCGGCGCGCGTCCAGGTCAGGGCGCGCAGAACCGCCTCGGCCTCCGGGGTCGGGTCCGTGACCGGGTCGATGCCGTTCAGAACCGCCCAGATCCCGGCCCAGCAGCGCCCGACCGACCATGGGTTGTAGCCGCCGCCGCCGACCACGAGAATCCTGGGCGCCAGCGGCAGCAGCGCCGCCACCGAGTCCCACAGCGCGCGGTTGGACAGCTCCAGCCGGCTCAGCGGATCCTCGGCCAGCGCGTCGGCGCCGGTCTGGATGACGAGGACCTCCGGCCGGAAGGCGCGGCCCAGCGGCAGGATGGCCTTCTCCATCAGGTACGCCATCTCGCTGTCGTTGAAGCCGGGCGGCACCGGCAGGTTGCGGGCCTGGACGGCGTGGCGGTCTTCCGCCTTTCCCGTGCGGGGCCAGCGGCCCTCCTCGTGGACCGAGACGGTCAGCACCCGCCCATCCTCCGCGAACGCCTCCTCGACCCCGTCGCCGTGGTGGGCGTCGAGATCGACGTACAGCACCCGCTGCACCCCCTGGTCGAGCAGTTCCAGGATGCCCAGCACCGGCGCGTTGAAGTAGCAGAAGCCGCTGGCCCGTCCGGCCCGCGCGTGGTGGGTGCCGCTGGCCGGGGCGTAGACGATGCCGGACGGACGCTCCAGCAGCAGCCGCGCCGCCTGGATCGCCGAACCGGCGCTGGTCGCCGGACGCCGGTACATCTCGGGGAAGACCGGATTCTCCAGCTTGCCGAGGTTGTGGCGGGCGCCGGTCTCCGCATCGACCCGCTGCTCCGCCTCGGCGCGGCGCAGGGCGGCGATGTAGTCGGGTGTATGGAACCGGGCAAGCTCGCGCTCCGTCGCGACATGGGTGTCGAGATACCGTGTCTCGGGAAGCCAGCCCATGGCGCGGCTGAGGTCGATCACGGTCGAGACGCGCGGAATCGCCAGCGGGTGCTTCGGCCCGTAGGTCGAGCCGCGGTAAATCTCGCCGCCGATGAACAGGGGGCCGATGAACAGGGGAACGGGCAAGGGATGATCCGGTCTGGCCGCAGCGCGAGCGGAACGCCGCCGTCGATGACGTGGCGCGGCCGGAACCTCCGGTCAAGGGCCGGCGCCATACGCGTTTCCGCAAGGCGGGATGGCGCCACCGCCCCCTTGCGGCGCCCGCCGCCGCCCGCCTATAGTCGGCGCCTTCACTGGGGGGAGCCGATGGTCGGCTGAGAGGTCCCAAGGCGTGGGACGACCCCTGGAACCTGATCCGGTTCACACCGGCGTAGGGATCAGTGAGTCATGACCGATGTCCTTCTCCGTTCCGGCGCCCGGCCGGTCCCTCCCCACGTCGCGGCCCTGCCCGTCGCGGTGTCCTCGGCGCGGCTGACCTACGGCGGGACGGTGCTATTCTCCGACCTGACCCTGACGCTGGAGGCCGGGCGGACGACCTGCCTGCTGGGGCCGAGCGGCGTCGGCAAGACCACGCTGCTGCGCGTGCTGGCCGGGCTGGCCGAACCCGAGCCGCCGACCCGCGTGGAAGCCGGCGACGGCCGGCCGCTTGCCGGGCGCATCGCCTACATGGCCCAGCAGGATCTGCTGCTGCCCTGGCTGTCCGTGCTCGACAACGCGCTGCTCGGCGACCGGCTGCGGCGGCGGAAACCGGACGCGGACCGGGTGGAGCGCGCCGTCGCCCTGCTCGCCCGCGTCGGGCTGGCCGGGCGCGAGCGCGACCGCCCGGCGTCGCTGTCCGGCGGGCAGCGGCAGCGGGTGGCGCTGGCCCGCACGCTGATGGAGGACAAGCCGCTGGTCCTGATGGACGAGCCCTTCTCGGCGCTCGACGCGCTGACCCGGCTGCGGCTCCAGGAGACGGCGGCGGAGACGCTGGCCGGGCGCACCGTGCTGATGGTGACGCACGACCCGCTGGAGGCGCTGCGCATCGGCGACCGGCTGCATGTGATGACCGGCCGCCCGGCGACCGTCGGTCCGGCGCTGGAGCCGCCGGGCACCGCCCCGCGCCGGGTCGACGATCCGGCCCTGCTGGCGCTCCAGGCCGAGCTGCTGCGCAGGCTGGCGGCATGAGGGGGCCGGCATGAGGGGGCTGGCGCGCGGCGCCGTCACCCTGGCGGTGCTGCTGGGCGCGTGGCAGGGGCTGGTGTGGCTGACCGGCCTGCCCCGCTACCTGCTGCCGGGTCCGCTGGCCGTCGCCGAGGCGATGCAGCGGCAGGCGCCGCTGCTGATGCAGCACGGGCTGACGACTCTGACCGAGATTCTGCTGGGGCTGGTCGGCGGCGTCGTGCTGGGCGGAGTCAGCGCCCTGACGCTCGCCCGCTTCCGCGCGGCGCAGCGCTGGCTGATGCCGCTGCTGGTGGTCAGCCAGGCCATTCCGGTCTTCGCGCTGGCGCCGCTGCTGGTGCTGTGGCTCGGCTACGGCATGGCCTCGAAGATCGCCATGGCGGTGCTGATCATCTATTTCCCGGTGACGACCGCCCTGTTCGACGGGCTGCGCCGCACCGATCCCGGCTGGCTCGACCTCGCCCGCACCATGGGGGCCACGCCGGCCGCGACGCTGTGGTCGATCCGCCTGCCGGCGGCCCTGCCCGCCTTCTGGTCGGGGGTGCGGGTCGCCGCCGCCGTGGCGCCCATCGGGGCGGTGATCGGCGAGTGGGTCGGCTCCTCCTCCGGCCTCGGCTACCTGATGCTGCACGCCAACGCGCGCATGCAGATCGACCTGCTGTTCGCCGCCGTGCTGGTGCTCGGCCTGTTCGCGGTGGCGCTCTACGCCGCCGTGAACGCGCTGGCCCGGCGCGCGCTGCCCTGGCAATCCGACACGCAACCGGCGGGCGGCCTCAACGGATAAAGCGCCTGCTCCATGGACAAGAGGAAATCGGGATGAAGCGCATGTTCGCCGTGGCGGCCGTCGCCGCCGGCTTGATGACGGCCCTGCCGGCCGTGGCCCAGGAAAAGGCGGCCGACAAGCTGTCGGTCATGCTGGACTGGTTCGTCAACCCGGACCACGCCCCGCTGGTGGTGGCGCAGGAGAAGGGCTTCTTCAAGGAGGCCGGGCTCGACGTGACGCTGACCGCGCCCGCCGATCCCAACGACCCGCCCAAGCTGGTGGCCGCCGGCGGCACCGACCTCGCCATCTCCTACCAGCCGCAGCTCATCCTCCACGTCGCCGAGGGGTTGCCGCTGGTCCGCGTCGGCACGCTGGTGTCGACGCCGCTGAACTCGGTCGTCGTGCTGCGCGACGGGCCGGTGAAGACGATTCCGGACCTGAAGGGGCGCAAGATCGGCTTTTCCATCGCCGGCTTCGAGGACGCGCTGCTCGGCGCCATGCTGGAGAAGCACGGGCTGGGCCTGAAGGATGTCACGCTGGTGAACGTGAACTTCTCGCTGTCGCCGTCGCTTCTGTCGGGGCAGGTGGACGCCGTGGTCGGCGCCTTCCGGAACTTCGAGCTGAACCAGATGGAGATCGAGAAGCATCCCGGCCGCGCCTTCTTCCCCGAGGAGGAAGGGGTGCCGCCCTACGACGAGCTGATCGTCATCGCCCACAAGGACAAGACCGGCGACGCCCGCATCAAGCGCTTCCTGGACGCGGTCGAGCGCGCCACCCTCTACATCCTGAACCATCCGGAGGAGGCGCAGGCCGCCTTCGTCAAGGACCGCCCCGAGCTGAACGACGAGCTGAACCGCCGCGCCTGGGCCGACACGCTGCCGCGCTTCTCGCACAGCCCGGCGGCCCTGGACAGCCAGCGCTACGCCCGCTTCGCCGAATTCCTCAAGGCGCGCGGCCTGATCCAGAAGGTCGAGCCGGTCGAGCGCTACGCGGTGGTGGTCAAGTAACGTCTTTCCCGCGCGGGTCCTGTTGCCAGAACGGCGCGCGGAGCATTACCTAGAGGGTCAATGCTCCGCCGTCCCGTCCGGACGCAGAAGGGAGCCGATCAACAGCGAGGGAAGCGCATGCCGATCAAGACCATCCTCCTGCACATGGCGAACGACGACGCCCACGCCAGCCGGCTGGCGGTCGCCGCGGCGCTGGCGAGGCGCTTCTCCGCCCATGTCGAGGCTCTCTACATCGCCACCCCGGTGTCGATGCCGGCGGGAGCGACCGGCCGCGCCGCCTCCTACGGCTACATCGCCGAGGCGACCGCCATCGCCCACGAGAACGCCGAGCGCATCGAGGCCGAGGTCTCCGTCGCCCTCGACGGCGTTTCCCACCGGTGGAGCGTCGACGAGGGCGACCATGTCGAGCTGCTGGCGGAGCGCGCGACCTACGCCGACCTCGCCATCGTCGCCCAGTCCGCCGCCGAGCGGTCGGGGGAGCGGGTGCCGCTGCATGTGCCGGACCGGCTGCCGCTGGCGACCGCCTGCCCCACCCTGGTGCTGCCGCCCGACCAGCCGGCGACGGCGCCCATCGGGCGCAACGTGCTGATCGCCTGGAAGAACGGCCGCGAGGCGACCCACGCGGTGCGCAACGCCATGCCCTTCCTGGAGACGGCGGAATCGGTGACGGTCCTGACGGTCACGCCGCCGGGCCGGCGCGACGGGGACGGGCCGGCGCTGGTCGACTGGCTGGGGCGGCACGGCATCGCCGCCGCCCAGCGGACCGAGACCGCCACCGGCGGCGGCGAGGTCGGCGACCGCATCCTGTCCACCGCCGCCGATCTCGGCGCCGACCTTCTGGTGATGGGCGCCTACGGCCATTCGCGCCTGCGCGAGCTGGTGCTGGGCGGCGCCACCCGCAGCGTGCTGGCCGGCATGCCGCTGCCGACGCTGATGTCGCACTGAAAACGCTTCGGGCGGCATGGAGTGATCCATGCCGCCCGAAGCGATCTCGCCAACGATCGGAAGACCGGCCGTCAGGCCATCGGTCAGGCCATCGCGCGCAGGTCGCGGAAGCCGATCATGCGGCGGCTGTCCTCGTCGAACAGGGCCAGGCGCACGGTCTTCAGGCTGTCCCAGACGCCGATGCGGGCGACCTTCTGGAACTCCTGGATCGCCAGATGGCAGTCGCGCAGACGGTAGTTCGGCACGCGCGAGGCCAGGTGATGGACGTGGTGATAGCCGATGTAGCCGGTCACCCAGTGCAGCCAGCGCGGCAGGTCGTAGAAGGAGCAGCCCTCGACCGCCGCCTCGTGGAAGTCCCATTCGTCCTGGCTGCGCCAGTAGACGTTCTCGAACTGGTGCTGCACGTAGAACAGCCAGATGCCGATGGTCGCCGCCAGGATCACCACCGGGGCCCACACCATCAGCACCGGCAGGGCGCCGAAGGCCAGCATGAAGGCGGCGAGGCCGCCGGCGATCATCGCGTTGGTCGACAGCACGCTGAGCCACGCCTTGACGTCGCGCGTCTGGTCGCCGAGCGGGAAGCGGAACTTCCACATGAACAGCACCGTCGGACCGATGCCGAACAGCACCACCGGATGGCGGTAGATGCGGTAGGCCAGACGCTTCCAACGGCTGAGCGCCAGATACTCGCGGACCGTCAGGGTGTCGATGTCGCCGGTACCGCGCTTGTCGAGGTTGCCGGAGGTCGCGTGGTGGATGGCGTGGTCGCGCCGCCAGACCTCGTAGGGGGTGACGGTGAAGACGCTGAGGCAGCGGCCGACCCAGTTGTTGGCCCAGTCGGCCTTGAAGAAGGAACCGTGGCCGCAATCATGCTGGAGCACGAACAGCCGGGTCAGGAACAGCGCCGCCGGCACCGCCAGCAGCAGGGTCAGCCAATAGCCGACCTCCAGCGCGAAGCCCATCGCCGCGACCAGCGCCACCAGGGGCAGCAGGGTGGTGGCGAGCTGGCCCAGACTGCGGCTGGTCACCGGGCTCTTGTAATCGGCGAGCCGCTCCGCCCAGAAACGGGCCTGCGCCTTGCGGTGCGCGGCCTTGGCGGCCGGATCTTTCATGGAGGATGCGCAAGGCGGAACGGTGGTTTCGGCGGGCGAAACCGGGGCACCAAGCAGCGGTGCCGGAGCGGCAACGGTCATCGAGAAGGGGTTTCCGCGGTCAAAGTTGGCCAGGGGGTCGTCCGGACTGCAAAATAGCGTATGGCCGAAGGAAATACTGTCGCAAAGTTGGGGCGCGGCGATTTTTCCGCTTTCCGGAATGCTGCGGTGCACAGAATCCGTCAACCGTAACGTCTTTGTGCTTCCACGGTGAGACCCAGCCCGACCGACCCGAAGATGTTGCCCTCGACCACGCGGGCGCCCGGCGCCTCGGCCAGGATGGCGGCGCGGACCTGCGGCAGCAGGGTCGAGCCGCCGGTCAGGAACACCGCGTCGATTCGGTCGGGGGTGACGCCGGCCTCGGCGAGGCAGGAGCGGATGCGGTCGCCGATCCGCCCCGCCAGCGCCCCGGTGGCGCGGTTCAGCCCGGCGACGTCGACCGGCAGCGCCAGTTCGCCGTCGCCCCAGTCGATCGCCAGCCGCGTTTCGTCCGCGTCGGACAGGGCGATCTTGGCCCGCTCCACCGCCATCGCCAGCGCGTGGCCCTGGCGGTGCTCGACGATTCCGATCAGCCGCTCGATCTTGTCCGGCACGGCGGAATCGCGCCGGAAGCGCTCCAGCTCGGCCATCGCCTTGTTGGTGTAGAGGAAGTTGATCTTCGACCAGGTCGCCAGATCGAAATAGATGCTCCTGGGCGCCAGCAGCCCGGCCCGCTTCATGGCGCTGCCGTGGCCCAGCTCCGGCATGGCGGTGGCGAGGCTGAGGTCGCGGTCGAAGTCGGTGCCGCCGACGCGGATGCCGTCGTTGGCCAGGATGTCGCCCGAACGGTCGGGCCGGCCACGCCGCTCCGGCCCGATGCGGACGACGGAGAAGTCGGAGGTGCCGCCGCCGATGTCGGCGATCAGCGCCAGCTCCTCGCCGGACACCTGCTGCTCGTAATCGAGCGCGGCGGCGATCGGCTCGAACTGGAAGGAAACCTCGCGGAAGCCGGCGGCGCGCGCGATGGCGCCCAGCGTCTCCTCGGCCGCGGCGTCGCCGGCCGGGTCGCCGTCGACGAAATGCACCGGGCGGCCGACCACCACGTCGGTCAGGGGAGCGCCGTGGGCGGTTTCGGCCCGCGTCTTCACCGTGTCGAGGAAGGTGCCGATCACCGCCCGGAAGCTGATGCGGCCCTTGCGCAGCGCGGTGTCGGCGTCGATCAGGTCGGTGCCGAGCATCGACTTGATGGAGCGCATCAGCCGCCCCTCGACGCCCGAGACGTAGGAATCGACGGCGGCCTGGCCGATGGTCACGGCGTCGGCCTCGAAATCGAAGAAGACCGCCGTCGGCAGCGTCGTCCGCACGCCGTCCAGCGCCAGCAGGCGGAAGGCGTCGCCGTCCCGCACGCCCAGCGTCGTGTTGGACGTCCCGAAATCGAGTCCGCAAGCCGTCATCGCCCGTCCCCCTCCTGCCCTCCGGCCCCGGTCTGCGGGCCGCGGAAAAGGGGCGAGCGTATAACGGCTCCGGACGGCGGGATCAAGACGCGCGTGCGGACAGGCGCGCGGACGCGAGGCCCGACAGCGCCGGCCGGCTGGCCAGCAGGATGGGCAGCAGGAACAGCGTCAGGTTGGCCCAGGAGAAGCGGCGGTCGCCGCGCGGCGGCGGCGCCCATCCGCCGCTGGTGCCCTGATGCTCGGGCATGGCGGAGAGCACGCCGCCGGACGTCGCCCGCGCCGGCCGGTTGGCGAACATGTTGCGGTCGATGCCGTGCGCCATTGAGCGTTCGGCCAGCGCCGGCGCCACCGCGTTCGCCAGCGCGGCGAGCCGGCCCTCGGCGCCGACGAACAGCTCGCGCTGGGGGGAGTCCGCCAGGGCGACGATGGCGGCGGCGACCTCCTCCGGCTGGTGGATCGGCTCCATCGGCTTGACGGCGCGGCCGGTGTAGTTGGCGGCGTGCTGCCACAGCGGCGTGTCGACGGCGGCGGGCATCACGGTGCAGATGTGGATGTCCGGTTCGTCGACCAGTTCCTGGCGCAGCGATTCGGTGAAGCCGCGCACCGCGAACTTGCTGCCGACATAGGCGGTGGCGTAGCGCTGGCCGACGTTGGCGACCATCGAGGCGGTGTTGATGACGACGCCCCGCCCCTCGTCGAGAAAATGCGGCAGCACCGCGCGGCAGCCATGGACGACGCCGAAGAAGTTGGTCTGGACGACCCGCTCGAAGACGTCCTCCGGCGTTTCCTCGAAACTGCCCAGCGCCAGCACGCCGGCGTTGTTGACCCAGACGTCGATGCCGCCGAAGCCGGCCAGCGCCCGCTCGGCGAGGCGGCGCACGCCGTCCTGGTCGGTGACGTCGGTCGGCACCACCATGGCCCGCCCGCCGGCCTCGACGCAGGCCTCGGCCACCTCGTGCAGGGCGGCCAGCCGCCGCGCCGCCAGCACCACCGAGGCGCCCCGCCGCGCGAACTCCAGCGCCGCCGCGCGGCCGATGCCGCTGGAAGCCCCGGTGATGACCACCACCCTGTCGTCGAACCGTGTCGCCATCGCCCGTCCACTCCCGAATTCCGAACGCTCTGCCACCGACAACAGAAAGGCGTCCGGAATGTCGCGGCGGGGCGGGAGCCGCGCCATCCGGCTGGAGTAGGTCCGGCGAACCCGCTACAGTCATACGCCCGGTAAGGGTTTGGTTTTCCCGGAAACGGATAAGGAGCGGGCGCGGTGCCGGCGAGAGAGCTTGACGTGACGGGACTGCATTGCCCGCTGCCCATCCTGCGCACACGGGCGCTCCTGGACCGCATGGCGCCGGGGGAGGAGGTGATCGTCACCGCGACCGACCCGGCCTCGGTCATCGACTTCAAGCATTTCTGCAACACGACCGACAACCTGCTGGTCGCCCACGAGGTCCGGGCCGAGACACGTCCTGACGCCGCCCACGCCACCCTGTTCGTCTACCACATCCGGCGCGGCGGCTGAGCCCGTCCCGGTCGCGGAAGGATTCCCGATGCCGCCTTCCCTGTCTCCCGCCCTGCCCCCTGCCCTATCCCCCGCCCTGCCGCCGCCGCTGCGCCCCGGCGCCGTCATCCACGGCCCCGGCTCGGTCGGGGTCGACAGGCTGCTGGACGATTTCGCGGCGGAGCTGATCCGCCGGGGCTTCCGTGTCGGCGGGCTGGTCCAGCGCAACCATGGCGCCATCGACGACGCCTGCGCCGAGGTGATGGAGCTGGTGGACGTCGCCACCGGCCACGCCTTCGACATCACGCAGCGGCTGGGCCGGGAATCGCAATCCTGCCGGGTCGATCCCACCGGGGTCGCCGACGCCAGCCAGGCGGTGCGGCGCGCGCTGGCCGAGCGGGTCGACCTGCTGGTGATCAACAAGTTCGCCGGGCTGGAGGCGACCGGCGACGGGCTGATCGACGAGATGCTGGCCGGCATCGCCGACGGCATCCCGCTGCTGACCAGCGTCGGCAGCCGCTACCTCAACGAATGGCAGGCGGCGACCGGCGGCTTCAGCGACTGGCTGGCCCCGACCATGGAGGCGCTGTGGCGCTGGTGGGGGCCGCAGCGGCTCTACGAGGATCTGCTGCTCGGCGTCGCCGACGTCCCGGTCCGCCGCGTGGTGGTCGGCGCGCAATGGGCGCTGGTGGAGACGGACGAGGGAGCGGTCCAAAGCGGATTGGGCGTCGCCGCCCGCCAGACGCCCGGCGGCGGCCAGGAGCCGACGGAGCGCTGGGCCGGCAGAAGCCTGCGCGACCTGGCGGCGCTCGCCGCGCGCGGCTGGGACCCGCTGGACCTCGTGGTCGGGATGGCGGCGATCAACGCCCATTACAACCGCCCCGGCCTGACCGGCGCCGCCGGCAACGGGCTGGACCTGTTCGCCGGGGTCGAGGGGCGCGTCGTGGTGATCGGCGGCTTCCCGCAGATCGCCAGCCGCCTGCCGCGCGCCCAGGTGATCGACATGACGCCGCGCGACGGCGAGTATCCGGAGGCCGCCTGCGACTGGCTGCTGCCCGGCGCCGAGGCGGTGGCGATCACCGCCTCGACCTTCGCCAACCGCACCCTGCCCCGCCTGCTGCGCGTCGCCGCCGGCGCGCGGGTCGCCCTGATCGGCCCCGGCACGCCGCTGACCCCGCGCCTGTTCGCCTACGGCATCGAATCGCTGGCCGGCTTCGTCGCGGAGGACCGCGACGCGGTGGCCCGCACCATCGCGGCCGGCGGCGGGTCGCGCGATTTTCACCCGCATGGCCGGATGGTCACGCTGCACCGGCCGCCCATCTCATAAGAAGACCACCAGGAGAGAGACACACCATGGCCGATCTGGATCCCCAGACCCGAGTCGAGCTGGAAGCCGCCGCCTTCCGCGGTCTGGTCGAGCATCTGCGCAAGCGCACCGACGTGCAGAACATCGACCTGATGAATCTCGCCGGCTTCTGCCGCAACTGCCTGTCGAAATGGTACGCCGCCGCCGCGAAGGAACGCGGGGTCGCCCTGTCCGACGAGGACGCCCGCGTCGCCGTCTACGGCATGCCCTATTCCGAATGGAAGGCCAAGCACCAGAAGGAGGCCAGCCCCGAACAGCAGCAGCGCTTCGAGGACACCAAGCCCCTGCACGCCGAGATCAGCGGCCACAACGCCCGCTGACCCCGGCCCGCAAGCCCCCCCTCAGGCGCTGACCGAGAAGGGCTGCACGACGGCCTGGAACGGCTCCAGCGCCTCGCAGGCGGCGGCGTGGGCCGCCAGGGCGGGCCAGCGGCCGGCATCGAAGACGCCGGGATGCGCCTCGCCGACGAAGCGCAGGACGCAGCCGACCGCGATGTCGGCGTGCCCGATGGCGCCGCCGAACCACCAGGGACCGGGACGCCCGGCCCGGTCGGCCTCCAGCGCGTCGAGAACGCCGGCGATCTGCGACGCGCAGCGCTCGATCCAGACCGCCGACGTCTCCTGGTGGAGCACCCGCTCGTACACCAGGCTCACCGCCTTGTCGGCAAGGCCGGTCGCCAGGGCGCAAACCTTCAACGCCCGGCGCCGCTCCGGCCCGTGCCGCGCGATCAGGGCCCGATCCGGTCCGGCCAGCTCGTCGAGATGGTCGAGGATGGCGCCGCTTTCGATCAGCACCTCGCCGTCGTCGAGAACCAGGGTGGGAACGCGCTTCAGCGGGTTGAAACGGGCGATCGCCGCCGCGTCGCCGAAGACCGACCAGGGCCGGTGTTCATGGTCGAGCCCGTAGATCCGCAACGCGATGGCCACGCGCCGCACGAAAGGGGAATCATACTGACCAATCAGGATCACCGCAGCCTCCATCGACAGAACCGACACCTGGACGGCGACCCTAGCATGATCCCCGCCGGCAACCGACGGATTCCAGGAGACGTCCCGCCCGTCGTGTCGTTTCTGGAATGCGTCGCGCACGTTACAATTTCAACGAGAACCGTTTTTAAGTTAAAATCGCTCCTAACTTGAGTTAGGTAGAGAGCCGGCGGTCTCTTTGAAACCGCCGCGACTTGCCGCCGCCCCACCCGCCGCCCCACCCGCCGGAGACATGCGGAACATGGCCGAACCCGTCACCGCCCTGGTTGTCGACGACGAGGAAATGACGCGTGCCATCGTGGCCGGCTATCTGGCCCGCATCGGCTACCGCACGCTCGAGGCCGAGACGTTGGCGCAGGCGTGGAGCATCCTGAACACCCCCGGCGTCACCATCCATGTCGCCCTGCTCGACCGCCGCCTGCACGACGGCGACGGTCTGGAGCTGTACGAGCGCATGAAGGCGGTGCCGGCGCTGGCGGAGATTCCGGTCATCATCCAGACCATCTCCGACAGCAGCGCGGAGATCGCGGCGGCGGTCCGCGCCGGGGTCTTTTACTACCTCATCAAGCCCTACGACGGCGCCCTGCTGCGCTCCGTCGTCCGGGCGGCGGAGGAAAGCTCCGGCCGGATGAAGAGCCTGCGCGGCAACCTGCGCTCGCGCGCCGACGCCATCGCCCTGCTGCGCGACGCGACCTTCCGTTTCCGGACCCCGCAGGAGGCGCAGAATCTCGCCATCGCCCTGTCCTCGCTCGCCAACACCACCCACAGCCTGACCTTCGGGCTGTCGGAAATCCTGATGAACGCGGTGGAGCACGGCAATCTCGGCATCGGCTTCGAGGCCAAGAGCATCCTGAAGGTGGACGGCAAGCTGGGAGGGGAGATCGAGCGGCGGCTCGCCCTGCCGGAGAATCGCGACAAGCACGCGACCCTGCGTGTCGAGCGCGGCGACGACCGCATCGTCTTCACCGTCACCGACACCGGTCCCGGCTTCGATTCGAGCCGCTACCTGACGCTCGACGCCTTCCAATCGACCGCCACCCACGGGCGCGGCATCGCGCTGGCCCGCATGGTCGGCTTCGACCGGCTCGCCTATGTCGGCACCGGCAACCAGGCGGTCGGCGTCGTCGACCTCACCCGGTCCGGGCCGGACGCCGACGGTCCCACGCCCGGCGACCGATGAGGCCCACGGCCGGCAAGCTCAGTGGCCGGTAATTTCAGCGGCTGGTAATTTCAACGGCGGGTAAGCTCAGCGGCTGCCGCAGACGCGACGCACGAAGGCGTCGATGTCGCCGTGCAGGGTCGCCGCCCGCCGCGCCAGATCCCCGGCCGACGCCAGGACCTGGCTGGCGGCGGCGCTCGCCTCCTGCGCGCCGCCCGACACCTGGGTGACCGCGCCGGCCACCGTCCGCACGCCGTCGGAGGCGTCGTGGATCGACCGGCTGATGCCGCCGATGGCGGCGCTCTGCTCCTCGGCGGCCCCGGCGATGCCGACGGCGATCTCGTCGATGTCGTGGATGATGGCGCCGATGTGGCGGATCGCCTCGGCGGCGTCGCGGCTCACCGCCTGCACCTGGGCGACCTGGGCGTGGATGTCCTCGGTGGCCTTGGCGGTCTGGCTGGCGAGGTTCTTCACCTCGGTCGCGACGACCGCGAATCCCTTGCCGGCCTCGCCCGCCCGCGCCGCCTCGATGGTGGCGTTCAGCGCCAGCAGGTTGGTCTGGCCGGCGATGGCGTTGATCAGGTTGACCACCTCGCCGATCTGTTCGGAGGCCGCGATCAGCAGGCCGATGGTGCGGTCGGCGTCGGCGACCTTGCCGACCGATTCCCGCGCCAGCGTCGCGGTGCGGGTGACGCCGCGCGCCACCTCGCCGATCGCCCCGGACACCTCGCCGGTCGCGGCGGCGACGCCGTCCACGTTCACCGACACCTGCCCGGCCGCCGAGGCGGCGGAGGTCGATTGCTCGCTCGCCACCGACGCGACGTGGGTCATCGAGGATGAGGCCGATTCCAGCTGCGCGGCGCTGGCCGAGAGGCTCTGCGCCACGCCCTTGATGTTGTCGCCGATGCGGGTGGCGCTGTCGACGAACTCGCGGCTTTTGCCGTCCATCGCGTCCAGCCCGGCGTTGATCGAGCGGGAATAGGCGCCGAACTCGCCCAGCATGCCGGTCATCACGATGCGGCGGAAATAGCGTCCCTCCGCCGCGAAACGCATCGCCGCGTTGGCCTCCTTGCCGAAGGATTCCACGCGGTCGAGCAGGCGGTTGAGCGTGCGCAGCAGGTCGGCGATCTCGTTGTGGCCATGGATGTGCAGGACGCGCGGTTGCAGGTCGCCGCGCTCCGCCGCCGCCAGCACCGCCCCGGCGCGGGCGAGCGACCGGGCGGTCAGCGCCAGCCAGCGCGCCATCAGGACGCAGCCGGCCAGCGTCGCCAGGGCGAGCGCCGCCATGTCCCAGCGTCCGCCCATCCCGCCCAGCGCCGCCTGGAGCGCGGCCAGCGCCCCGACCAGCCAGACCGCGATCCGCGCCTTAGAGACCGAGGACAAATTCGTCATAGCTCATGCCCTTCCCGCGCAGGAGTTCGTCCAGCATCCCGGCCGAGGCCGCCATGGCGTCGGAGGGCGCGCGGTGGCGCGCCTCCTCCTCCCGGAGCGCGGCGTAAAGGCCGATGGCCGCCTCCACCGCCCGGCGCTCGGGCAGGCGGCGGCTGGAATGGTAGCCGGCGATGGTGCCGTCCGCGTCGAGCAACGGCGTGACATGGGCGAGCACCCAGTAATGGTCGCCGTTGCGCGCCCGGTTCACGACATAGGCGAAGATCTCGTGGCCGCCCTTGATGCGCTCCCACAACAGGCGGTAGACGCAGCGCGGCATGTCGGGATGGCGCACGATGTTGTGCGGCCGTCCGAGAAGCTCGCTCTCGGAAAAGCCGCTGACCCGCAGGAAGACGTCGTTGGCGTAGGTGATGACGCCCTTGAGATCGGTCTTGGAAACGATGATCTCATCGGCCGCGAACCTGCGTTCGTGGCCGGTCAGGGGTGCTCTGGTCGAGGTCATGGCCGCCCGTCTCCCCGCAAGGGCACCCGGTGGTAATACCGGATGTCAAGGCTGGATAGCGGAGCAACTGTCCGATCGCCGCATTTATCGCACACGAACGGGTGCGGCAAAACCGCACGCGCGCTCAGGGTTTCAGGGTTCCTTTACCTATGGGGTGCGGTGCCGGTCACATTCCCGGCTCATAGACGACCACCCGGTTCCGCCCCTCGTGCTTGGCCCGGTAGAGCGCCAGATCGGCGCGGTGAATGGCCTTCTCCAGCGTGTCGGTCGCCCCCTCCAGCCCGGCGATGCCGATGCTGGAGGTCAGGTGGAAGCGGCCGTCCGGACCCGGAATCGGCATGCGCGCCAGATAGCGGCGCACCCGCTCCGCCACCACGCGGGTCTCGTCGGCGGTGGCGCCGGGCAGCACGACGACGAACTCCTCGCCGCCCAGGCGGCCCAGCAGATCATATTCGCGCAGGATCGCCTGGCAGCCGGCGGCGACCATGCGCAGGGCGTCGTCGCCGGTGGCGTGGCCGTAGCTGTCGTTGATCCGCTTGAAATGATCGACGTCGAGCACGAAGACCGCCAGCGGCTCGTGGAAGCGGTGGGCGCGGGCGAGCTGCTGGCGCGCCAGCTCCATGAAGGAGCGCCGGTTGTGGATGCCGGTCAGCGGATCGCGCGACGCCATGTCGCGCAACGCCTCCTCCATGTTGCGGCGCTCGGTGTAGTCGTAGATCCAGGCGAGGTTGACCTCCACCCCCTGGATGATCGCCTGGTTGACGGTGAACAGGGTCCAGAAGGGCGACCCGTCGGCCTTCTTGAACTGGACCTCCATGTTCACGACGGCGCCGGCGGCGCGCAGCCGCTCCAGCACCCGCTCGCGCTGGTGGTTGTCGAGATAGTAGTCGCGCGCCCGGCTGCCGACCAGCCGCTCGCGCGGCAGCCCGATCAGCTCGGCGAATCGGGTGTTGACGAAGACGATCCGCCCGTCGTCGCGGCGCGACACCGACACGCCGATCGGGCTCTGCTCCAGGATCGCCTCCAGCCGCGCTTCGTTGGGCTGGGAGTCGATGAGGTCGTGGATGACGCCGACGATGCCGCCGATGTTGCCGGCGCTGTCGCGGAAGGACACCTTGCTCAGGCTGGCCATGCGCAGGCTGCCGTCGGCGACGGGCACCGGCTCCTCGTAATGGGCTTCCCCCTCCCCGGCCAGAAGCCGGCGGTCGTGGGCGGCATGCACCTTGGCGGAGCCGGGCTCCATCAGCGCGAAGGCGGTCCGTTGCAGGATGTCGCGGCGGTCGAGCCCGGTGTAGCGCTCGAAGGCGCTGTTGACGTCGGCGTACTGCCCGCGAACGTCCTTGACGAAGACGGGCACCGGCAGCGTGTCGAACAGCGCCTCCCGCATCAGCAGGCGGTTGTGCAGTTCCAGCTCGCGCCGCCGCCATTCGTCGATTTCCGTGAAGACGCTGAGTTGGAGCGGCGTCCCGTCGGGTCCCTCGATGGGCGTGGCGGTTTCGGCGACCCACAGGCAACGGCCGTCGCGGCGGCGCAACTGCCGCCCGCTTCCCGACGGGGCGGCCGTGCCGGCGGCGACCTCCAGCTCGCTCAGGAGCGTCCCGACCAGCGACGGCACCGGATGACCGAGCAGGGCGTGCAGGGCCGGGTTGGCGTAACGGATCTCCCCCATCGGCGTGACCACGCACACAGCCGCCGGCAAAACGTCGAACGCCCGCCACCCCGCCTGGCGCGGGTCGTTCCCGTTTTCCTGAGAGATCATCGCCGTGCTACCCGAATCGAACATGCGTATTAGTTTCCCATAAAATATTATTTCCTTGCAATGATGGTATCTCGCGACTGAAACACGCGGCCCCCTTCCGCCCCGGCCAGGGGGCCAGCCGACGGGTTGCGCGGAGGCGGATTCCTTCGACCGTTCAACAGGCTGAAGGCTGGCGGGGGCGACAGGCCACGGCGCAGGCGTCGCGCAGGCGGCGGCGGGCCTCGCCGTCGGCCGGCAAGCCCAGGCGCAGCCAGTCCGGCCGCTGCTCGAATCGGCGGACCAGAATGCCGGCTTCGCCCAGGATCCGGTGGAGCGACCGGGCGTCGGGATGCGTCACCAGACGGAAGAGGTCGGTGCCGCCGGCCACGGTCAGCCCGACGCCGGTCAACAGCCGGTCCAGCGCTTCCGCCTCCGCCCGCAGGCGGATCCGCGTCGCGGCGATCCAGTCGCGGTCGGACAGCGCCGCCGCGGCGACCGCCAGCCCCGGCCCGGACACCGCCCAGGGACCGACCGCCGCGCGCAGGGCCGCCGCCAGGGCCGGCTCGGCCAGCGCGACACCGAGCCGCAGGCCGGCCAGCCCGAAGAACTTCCCGAAGGAGCGCAGCACGACCAGACCCGGCGTCCCGGCGAAGGGCGCGACGCTGCCGGCCGGCTCGCAATCGGCGAAGGCCTCGTCCACCACCAGCCAGCCGCCCCGCCCCGCCTGCCGCTCCGCCAGGGCCAGCAGCCGGGCCGGTTCCAGCAGCCGCCCATCCGGGTTGTTGGGGTTGACGACGACCAGCACGTCGGCGTCGGCGGTTTCCGGATCGGTGGTTTCGGACAGTCGATGGCCGGCGCCGGCCCAGCAGAGCGCGTGCTCGGCGTAGGTCGGGGCCAGCACGGCGACCCGGCCCGGCGCGCGCAGGCGGGGGAGAAGCTGGATCAGCGCCTGCGATCCCGACGCGGCGGCGACCCGTTCGGCCGACGGCGCGCCGTAGCAGGCCGCCGCCGCCTCGCGCAACGCCATCTCCGCCCCGCGCGCGGGCAGCCGGGTCCAGGCGTCGGGCGGGATCGGCGGCAACGGGTAGGACCATGGGTTGATGCCGGTCGAAAGATCGACCCACGGCTGCGGGGCGTCGGGAAAGGCGGCGCGCGCGCCGTCCAGGTCGCCGCCATGCAGGATGCCGTCCCGCAAATCCTTGGTCGCCGCCGTGCTTTCGGCCATCATCCCGCCCCCGATTCCGCTCATGAAACCTTACCTGCCCAAACCCAACCCGCCAGGATTCCGCCGTCGTGCCGCTTCATCCATTCCTGCTCGCCGCCGCCCTCGCGATCGAGGCGATGGCCGGCTACCCGGACGCACTCTACGCCCGCGTCCGCCATCCCGTCGTGTGGATCGGTGCGCTTATCGCGCAGCTCGACCGCGCGCTCAACCATGAGGGCGACGGCTTCGCCCGCCGCAAGGCGTTCGGCGCGCTCGCCCTGCTGGTCCTGCTGCTGACGGTGGGCGGGGTGGCGGTCGCCGTGGCGTGGCTGTGCCGGCTGCTGCCCTTCGGCTGGCTGCTGGAGGCGGCGCTGGCCTCGACCCTGCTGGCGCAGCGCAGCCTGCACGACCATGTCGCCGCCGTGCCCAGGGGCTTCGCCAAGGGGGGGCTGGAGGGCGGACGGGCGGCGGTGGCGATGATCGTCGGCCGCAACCCGGCGACGCTCGACGAGCCGGCCGTCTGCCGCGCCGCCATCGAGAGCCTCGCCGAGAATTTCTCGGACGGAATCGTCGCCCCGGCCGTCTGGCTGCTGGTCGGCGGGTTGCCGGGGATCGCGCTCTACAAGGCGATCAACACCGCCGACAGCATGATCGGCCACCGCACCCCGCGCCACGAGGCGTTCGGCTGGGCGGCGGCGCGGCTCGACGATCTGGTCAATCTGCCGGGTTCGCGGCTGACCGCGCTGCTGCTGACGGTCGCCGCCCGCTTCACCACGGGGGCCGATTCGGCGGAGGCGTGGCGGTCGGTGCGGCGCGACGCCCACCGCCACCGCTCGCCCAACGCCGGCTGGCCGGAGGCGGCGATGGCCGGCGCCCTCGACCTGCGGCTGGGCGGCCCGCGCGTCTATGGCGCGACGCGCATCGAGGATGTCTGGCTGGGCGGCGGACGGACGGCGGCGACTCCGGCGGACATCGGGCGGGCGTTGGCGCTCTACCGGCGGGCCTGCGTCGTGCTGGGAGCGTCGGCGCTGGTGCTGGCGGTCTTCGGATAGCGTCACTCCGCGACGGCGAGCAGCCCGTCGATGTCGATCTCGCGCTCCAGCCGTTCGGCGATGGCGTCGAGCGCCCGGTCGACCGCCGCACCGTAGGACAGCTCCGACCCGCCCCCGCCCAGCCCGGCCAGGAAGGCGCCACGGAATCCGTCCGCGCCGAACAGGCCGTGCAGGTAGCAGCCCGCAACCCGGCCGTCCTCCGACACGGCGCCGTCGCTGCCGCCCTCCGCAAGATCCAGCATCGGGCGGGCGCGGTCCGGCCCGTCGGTGCGGCCCATGTGCATCTCGTAGCCGGCCACGGCGGCGCCGGTGCGGCGCTCGGTGCCCCGCGCCTCCTCCAGCACCTTCGGCCCCTTCAGCACGGTGTCGACGTCCAGGAGCCCGAGCCCGGCGGCCTCGCCCGGCGGCCCCTCGATGCCGTCGGGATCGGCGATGCGGCGCCCGAGCATCTGGTAGCCGCCGCAGACGCCAAGCACCCGCCCGCCGCGCCGCCAATGGGCCAGCAGATCGACGTCCCAGCCCTGGGCGCGCAGGAAGGCGAGGTCCGCGATGGTCGCCTTGGTCCCCGGCAGGATCACCAGATCGCAATCCCCCGGCAGCGGACGCCCCGGCGGCACCATGGTCAGCGACACCCCCGGCTCCTGCGCCAGCGGGTCGAAATCGTCGAAGTTGGCGATGCGCGACAGCATCGGCACGGCGATGCGCAGACCGCCGCCGCCGGCGGCGCGCGTGCGGTCGAGCGCCACCGCGTCCTCCGCCGGCAGGGTCGCCGCCTCGGCCAGCCAGGGCACGACGCCGAAGCCGCGCCAGCCGGTGTGCCGCTCGATGATGCGCAGGCCCTCGTCGAACAGCCGGACGTCGCCACGGAACTTGTTGATGAGAAAGCCCTTGATGCGCTCCCGCTCATCCTGGGGGAGAAGCGCGTGGGTGCCGACGAGGCTGGCGATCACCCCGCCCCGGTCGATGTCGCCGACCAGCAGCACCGGCACCCCGGCGGCGGTGGCAAAGCCCATGTTGGCGATGTCGCCGGCCCGCAGATTGACCTCGGCCGGGCTGCCGGCGCCCTCGACGACGACGATGTCGGCCTCCGCCCTCAGCCGCTCGAAGCTGTCTAGCACGGTGCCAAGCAGTTCGCGCTTGCGTGCCTGATAGTCGGCGGCCTTCGCCGTCCCGACCACGACGCCGCGCACGACGATCTGCGAGCCGATGTCCGACTGCGGCTTCAGCAGCACCGGGTTCATGTGGACGGTCGGCGCCACCCCGCAGGCCCGCGCCTGGAGCGCCTGGGCCCGGCCGATCTCGCCGCCGTCGGCGGTGACGGCGGCATTGTTCGACATGTTCTGGGGCTTGAAGGGCCGCACGGACAGCCCGCGCCGCACCAGCGCCCGGCACAGACCGGCGACCAGCAGCGACTTGCCGACGTCCGACCCGGTGCCCTGGAGCATGATCGCGCGCGCCCGGCGCGGCGCGGCCGCCGGGGTCGCCGTGGGGATGGCCATGGATCAGAACTCGATTCCGGCCTGGGCCTTCACCCCGGCCTCGAAGGGGTGCTTGACCAGCGTCATCTCGGTGACGAGGTCGGCGGCGGCGATCAGCTCCGGCTTGGCGTTGCGGCCGGTGACGCAGACATGCAGGTCGGGACGCCGCGCCGCAAGGACCGCCAGCACCTCGTCGAGCGGCAGGTAATCCATGCGCAGCGCGATGTTCAGCTCGTCCAGCACGATCAGGCGGTAGTGCGGGTCGTCCATCATCGCCCTGGCCTTGGCCCAGGCGGCCTCGGCGGCGGCGACGTCGCGGGCGCGGTCCTGGGTGTCCCAGGTGAAGCCCTCGCCCATCGTGTGGAAGTCCACCAGATCCTCGAAGCGCTCCAGCGCCACCGTCTCGCCGGTGGACCAGGCGCCCTTGACGAACTGGACCATGCCGACCCGCATGCCGTGACCGACCGCCCGCATCATCAGGCCGAAGGCGGCGGTGGACTTGCCCTTGCCCTTGCCGGTGTGGACCATGAGAAGCCCCTTCTCGATGGTCTTGGAGGCCAGCGTGCGCTCCTGCAACGCCTTGCGGCGCTTCATCTTCTCGGCGTGGCGGCGGTTGGCCTCGGCCTTGTCGCCGGTCTCCGGGGTGTCGGTCCTGCTGGACTCGGTCATGGGGCGTTTCCTTTCACGAACAGCGGCAGGCCGGCCACGGTGAGGACGACGCGCGGGGCCAGCGCCGCGATGGTCTGGTGCAAGCGTCCGGCATGGTCGCGGAAGCGGCGGGCCAGCGCGTTGTCGGGCACGATGCCGAGCCCGACCTCGTTCGACACCAGCACGATCCGGCCGGGCAGCGTCGGCAGAGTTTCGGCCAGCGCCGCCGTTTCGGCGGCGATGTCGGCCTCGGCCATCATCAGGTTGGTCAGCCACAGGGTGAGGCAATCGACCAGCAGGCCGGTGCCGGGGGCGGCGTGGCGGCGCAGGGCGCCGGCCAGATCCAGCGGCTCCTCGATTGTCGTCCAGTCCGGGCCGCGATCGTCGCGGTGCATCGCCACCCGCTCGGCCATCTCGTCGTCCCAGACCCGCGAGGTGGCGATGTAGATTCGCGGCCCGCCGAGCGCCGTCACCAGCCCCTCGGCGTGGCGGCTCTTGCCGGAGCGGGCGCCGCCCAGCACCAGGGTGAGGTCGGGGGCGGTCAGATCCGGGCCGCTCACCATGGCGAGCCGTCGCGGTGATGGTAGGCGCCGTCGCGCCACACCATGTCCTCGTCGGAATAGTCGATGACGTCGCCGGCACTGCGGTCGCCGACCTCCAGATAGCGGGCCGGACGGTCGCTGCGGTTGACCAGCCGGTGGCCGTCCGCCGCCCCGGCCGGGAAGCCCGCGCACAGGCCGGCGGTCAGCCGCGTCTCGCCGGCGTCGGTGACCAGCACCAGTTCGCCCTCGACCACATAGACGAACTCGTCCTGCCGGCTGTGCCAGTGGCGCAGGGCCGAGGAGGCGCCGGGGTCGAGTCGCGTCAGGTTCACCCCGAACCTGCTGATTCCCAGCGGATCACCCAGCGCCAGCCGGTGGCGCCCGGCGACCTGCGCCCGGAACGGTTCCGGATAGTCGGTCTCGCCGGGGCGCGCGGTCAGCGTCGCCGGATCCAGAACAGGCGCCTTTGGCGGGGCGGAATCGGTCGTCACGGCCGTCTCCTGCGGTTGCGGGTGGCGACTGTCGCAAACCCGGCCGGCGGCGTCAAACCGCACGCGGCGCAACTGGACAGCGCCAGGCTCCGGCACCATTCTCACCGCACCGCGCAACGACCATCCGCGAGCCCGATGTCCCAGCTTGAAATTCTCAGCCACCGTCCCGCCGGTCCCGCCAAGCCGGCGCCGCTCCTGTTCGTCCACGGCGCCTTCAGCGCCGCCTGGATCTGGGAGGCCAAGTTCCTGCCCTGGTTCGCCGCGCGCGGCTGGGAGGCGCACGCCGTCTCCCTGCGCGGCCATGGCGGCAGCGAGGGGCGCGAGCGGCTGCACGGCTTCGGCATCGCCGATTACGTCGACGACGTGCTGGAGGCGGCCGGCCGCTGCTCGGCGCCGCCGGTGCTGATCGGCCATTCGATGGGCGGCCTGGTGGTGCAGCGGGCGCTGCGCAAGGGCGGCTTCCCGGCCGGCGTGCTGATGGCCTCGGCCCCGCCGCACGGGCTGCTGTCCTCCACCATGGGGCTGATGTGGCGGGCGCCCCATGTGTTCCAGCAGATGTCGGTGCTGATGACGCTGGGAACCTCGGCCGTCGATCCGGCGGCGGTGCGCCGCGCCATGTTCTCCGACCAGATGCCGGAGGCCGAGGCCGCCGTCTACGAGCCCTACCTCCAGGAGGAATCGCGCCGGGTGCTGATGGACATCGGCGGCTGGATTCCCTTCCCGCTCCTGCCGCCGCGCGACATCCCGGTGATGGTCATGGGCGCGGAGAAGGATCTGCTGTTCCCCCGCGAGGAGGTTCTGTGGACCGCCCGCGCGCTCGGAACCGAGGCGGTGTTCATGCCGGGCATGGGCCACGCCATCATGCTGGAGCATGGCTGGGAAAAGGCCGCCGAACGGATCGACGGCTGGCTGACCGAGGCCCTGATGAGGAAGGCGGCCTGAGCGCCCGCTCGATTGTTTTGTAAACTGATTGTTAGGAATGCGGTCGATATCCTCGACTCCACGCCCGCCCCGCCGATCCCCGGCGCGGGCGGAGCGCCAACGGAGAGGGGTGGACCATGAAAGGCTTTTCAGTCTCGGTCAACGACTGGGGGGTCCACGCCATTCTCTACAAGAGCCTGACCGAGGGCGACCGCCCGGCCTGGATCGCGGCGCTGCGCGATGCCGCCGACCGGGTGTGCGGCCGGCCACGCCCGGCCGGCCTGTTCCTCGATCTCCGCGACGCGAGCGACGCCGCCCTGTCCCCGGCCCATCTGGAAGGGCTGGCGAAGCTGCTGACCCGCGGCGGGATGGGACGGAGCGCGGTCCTGCTGACCGATCCGGCGCTGGCGAGGCGGCTGGCCGTCGCCGGGAAGGCCGCCGACCTGAGAATCCTCGTCAGCGACGGCCGCGACCGCATCCTCATCACCGCCGCCTACGGCTGGATCCTGAATGGCACGGAGCCGCGCGGCGGACGGGAAGCCGGAAGGGCGTCGGGCGACATCCTGCCCTTCCCCAAGGCGCCGCACCGCCAGCCCGCATCGACCGACACCTTGCGCCAAGCCTCCTGACGGCCGTTCAGACCGGCCGGACGCCCGGCGGCGGCTCGGCCCTGAGCCGTTCCGCCAGGGCCCGGAAGCCCGGTCCGCGCGGGTCGCTGGCCCGCCAGACCAGACCGACCCTGCGGCCGGGCGGCTCTCCCTCGAAGGGGCGGTAGGCGATCAGACCGCCGACCGTCGTGCCCTCCCCCGCCGCCAGTTGCGGCATCAGCGTGTAGCCGGCGCCGGCCGCCACCATGTGGCGCAGCGTCTCCAGCCCGGTGGCGTGCCGCATGCCGCGCGCCGCGCCGCCGCAGGCCGCCAGCGCCTGATCGCGCAGGCAATGCCCCTCCTCCAGAAGGACCAGCTCGCTGGGATCGAGGTCCGCCAGCGCGATGGAGGGCAACCCCTCCAGCCGGTGCCCCGCCGGATGGGCGAGCAGGAAGGGCTCGAAGAACAGCGCCTCGCTCGCGAATCCGTCCCCCTCGGCCGGCAGGGCCAACAGCACGGCGTCGATCCGCCCCTCGCGCAGCTCGTCCAGCAGGCCGTCCGTCCGTCCCTCCGACAGGATCAGCCGCGCGTCGGGAAGATGCCGGCGCATCACCGGCAGCGCGTGGGGGAACAGATACGGCCCCAGCGTCTGGATCGCCCCGATGGCGATGTCGCCGGTCAGCGTCCCCTCCATCCCCCGCGCCAGGGTCAGCAGACGGCGGGCCTCCTCCAGCACGACGCGGGCCTGCCGGATCACCAGCTCGCCCGGCTGGGTCGGCAGGACGCGGCGGCTCGTCCGCTCGAACAGGGTGACGCCCAGCACCTCCTCCAGCTTGCGGATCTGCGCGCTGAGCGACGGCTGGCTGACCGCGCAGCGTTCCGCCGCCCTGCCGAAATGCCGCTGCTCATCGACGGCGACGACATACTCCAGGTCGCGCAGGGACAGCCCGGCCAAGTTCATAGAATTTCCCTATCGATCCGTTCAGAACCATGACTTGGATATATTGAACCGAGCGGCGGATAACCAGAGGCGAGAGCGGTCCCAACCCAGAAACGCACAAAAAACGCGAAGGATGAAACCCATGAGCAGCCTGACCACCGCCGCCGGCATCCCCGTCGCCGACAACCAGAACTCCCTGAGCGCGGGCCCGCGCGGCCCGCTGCTGATGCAGGACTTCCATCTGATCGAGAAGCTCGCCCATTTCAACCGCGAGCGCATCCCGGAGCGCGTGGTCCACGCCAAGGGGGCCGGCGCCTACGGCGTCTTCCGCGTCACCCGCGACGTGACGCCTTACACCAAGGCCGCCTTCCTGTCGGCGGTCGGCAAGGAGACCGAGGTCTTCCTGCGCTTCTCCACCGTCGGCGGCGAGAAGGGCTCGGCCGACGCCGACCGCGACCCGCGCGGCTTCGCCGTGAAGTTCTACACCAAGGAAGGCAACTACGATCTGGTCGGCAACAACACGCCGGTCTTCTTCGTCCGCGACCCGCTGAAGTTCCCGGACTTCATCCACACGCAAAAGCGCAACCCGGCCACCAACCTGAAGGATCCGACGGCGGTCTGGGACTTCTTCTCGCTGTCGCCGGAGACGATGCACCAGCTGACGATCCTGTTCAGCGACCGCGGCACGCCGCGCGGCTACCGCCACATGGACGGCTTCTCCAGCCACACCTTCTCGTGGATCAACGCCGCCAATCAGCGGGTCTGGGTCAAGTACCACTTCAAGACCCGCCAGGGGATCGAGAACCTCACCGCCGAGCAGGCCGCCCGCGTCGCCGGCATCGACCCCGACCACGCCACCCGCGACCTGTTCGCCTCGATCGAGGACGGCGATTTCCCGGCCTGGACCGTCTCGGTGCAGATCATGCCGGAGCTGGAGGCCGAGCGCTGCGCCATCAACCCCTTCGACCTGACCAAGGTGTGGCCGCACGCCGACTACCCGCTGATCGAGATCGGCGAGCTGGTGTTGAACCGCAACCCGGAGAACTACTTCGCCGAGGTCGAGCAGTCGGCCTTCAGCCCGGCCAACGTGGTGCCCGGCGTCTCCTTCAGCCCGGACAAGATGCTGCAAGGCCGGCTGTTCGCCTACGCCGACGCCCACCGCTACCGGCTGGGCGCGAACCACGGCCATCTGCCGGTCAACCGCCCGCACGCCACCGAGGCGCGCACCTACCAGCGCGACGGCGCCATGCGCTTCGACGGCAACGGCGGCGGCCGTCCGAACTACGAGCCGAACAGCTTCGGCGGCCCGGCGCAGGATCCGGGCAAGGCCGAGCCGCCGCTGCGCGTCTCCGGCGACGCCGACCGCTATGACCACCGCGCCGGCAACGACGATTATTCGCAGGCCGGCGCCCTGTTCCGCCTGATCGGCGCCGAAGCGCAAGCGCGGCTGATGGACAACATCGCCGGCTCGCTGGGCAAGGCCCCGGCCTTCATCCAGCAGCGCCAGCTTCGCCATTTCCTGACCGCCGACCCGGCCTACGGCGCCGGCGTCGCCAAGCGGCTGGGGGTGGAGATCGAGACGGCCGTCGCGGCGGAGTGAGCCCGTGAAGCGGGCGGCACGCCCTCTCCCGCCCCGGGAGAGGGAGGGGACCCGCCGCGCAGCGGTGGGGAGGGTGAGGGGCTATCGGGCGTGGTACCAAATCCATGTCCACACAGCCCCTCACCCTTCCCGCTATCGCGGGCCCCTTCCCTCTCCCGAGGCGGGAGAGGGAACCACCGCCATCACCATGTAGGCCATCCCCTCGCCATAGCTCGCCAGCTTCGCCGCCAGGGCCGGGCTGGCGTCCGCGTAGGGCGCGAATCCGGCCCGGTCCCAGTAGCTCCGGGCGCCCGGCGTCGAGGTCAGCGCCAGCCAGCCGTACCCCCGCGCGGCGGCCAGCGCGTGGGCGTCCCGCAACACCGACGCGCCCAGCCCAAGCCCGCGCGTCCCTGGCAGCAGCGCGATGTCGTGCAGGTAGAGGCAATCCGCCGCAGCCGGCAGTTCCCCCAGCGGGGCGTCGAGCGGCGGCGGCACCCCCAGCAGCCCCGGATGCATCACGCCGTAGCCCAGCGCGCGCCCGTCACCCCCCTCTGCCAGCCGGCAGCCATCGGGGAAAAGCGCCAGCCGCTCGGCGAAGACCGCGCGTTCCTCCGGGTAGTCGGGATGCACGACGTCGGCGATGGCCAGCACCGCGTCGAGGTCCATTCCGCCCATCGCTCTCCACCGCACGCTCATCCGCCTTCTCCGCTTTGCAACCCGTTCAAGATCTTCCGGCCCACCCGTTCGGCGCGCTATGGTGACTCCCCACGCTTGAGGAGACACCACCATGCCCGACGCCGCTGTGGCGAGCCTGCTGCCCACGGTCCGCACCATCGCCCACGAGGCCGGTCAGGTGATCCTGCGCTTCTACAACGACGGCATCGACGTCGCCACCAAGGTCGACGGCAGCCCGGTGACGCAGGCCGATCACGCGGCCGAGGCGGTGATCCTTCCCGCCCTGCACCACCTGACCCCCGGCATCCCGGTGGTGGCGGAGGAGGCGACGGCCGCCGGGCACCGGCCGGACATCTCCGGCGGGCGTTTCTGGCTGGTCGATCCGCTCGACGGCACCAAGGAATTCATCTCGCGCAACGGCGAGTTCACCGTCAACATCGCGCTGATCGAGAACGGCGTCCCGGTGCTGGGAGTCGTCTACGCCCCGGCGACCGGCGACCTCTACGCGGCGGCCGGGCCGGGCACGGCGGTGCATTGGGCGGAGGGGCGGCACGACCACCCCATCGCCGTGCGCAACCGCCCGGCCGACGGGCTGACCGTGGTCGCCAGCCGCTCGCACGGCAGCGGCGCCGCGTTCGACGCCTTCCTCGCCGGCCACACGGTCAAGAACCGCATCACCTGCGGGTCGTCGCTGAAATTCTGCACCGTGGCCTGCGGCAAGGCGGATCTCTACCCGCGTTTCGGCCCGACCAGCGAATGGGACACCGCCGCCGGCCACGCCGTGCTGGTCGGCGCCGGCGGCCGGGTCGAGCAGCCGGACGGCTCGCCCCTGCTCTATGGCAAGCCCGACATCGCCAACCCGAATTTCATCGCCTACGGATGGTGAGCAACCTCGGCGAAGCGGCCGTCGCGGTCCTGACCACCGCGCCGCCGCTGGAGAAGGTGCGCCTGACCCGCGCCTTTGCCGCCGCGTGGCGCGACGGCGCCCTCTCCCCCGCCGTCACCGTGACGCCACCCGACCGCCCGGCGCGGCCCGAGCGGCCGGAGCTGAAGCTGCCGCGCGACATGCCCAAGCGCGGGCGCGGCGGCAGCGCGCAGAACCGCGTCGCCCTGCTGCACGCGCTGGCCCACATCGAGCTGAACGCCATCGACCTCGCCTGGGATCTGGTCTGCCGCTTCGCCTCCGCCGGCCTGCCGAAGGGATTCACCGACGACTGGGTCCGGGTCGCCGACGACGAGGCGCGGCATTTCGTCATGCTGGAGGAGCGGCTGAACGCGCTCGGCGCCTCCTACGGCGATTTGCCGGCCCATGACGGGCTGTGGCAGGCGGCGACCGAGACCGCGCACGACGTCGCCGCCCGGCTGGCGGTGGTGCCGATGGTGCTGGAGGCGCGCGGGCTCGACGTCACCCCCGACACGGTGCGCCGCCTGCGCGATTTCGGCGACCAGGAGAGCGCCGACCTGCTCCAGACCATCCACGACGAGGAGATCGACCATGTCGCCGCCGGCCGGCGCTGGTTCGTCCATCTCTGCGCCCAGCGCGGCGCGGAGCCGGTCGCTCTGTGGCAGGAACTGGTCGGCCGCCATTTCCGCGGCGGCCTGAAGCGCCCCTTCAACGTGCCGAGCCGCGAGCGCGCCGGCTTCGGCCCGGAATATTACGAGCCGATCACCCCCCTTCCCGAACAGCCCGCCCCGAGACAGGGCACCACGAAACAGGCCGCCGTTGACCGGCAGCACGAAACCCGGTAAGGCGCAGGGCATCATGGCCGTATACACCGAAGTCTCCGACGAGGATCTCAGCACCTTCGCCGCCCAGTACGATCTGGGCGCGGTGCTGTCGTGCAAGGGCATCGCGGAGGGGGTGGAGAATTCCAACTTCCTGCTGGTGACCGAACGCGGCCCCTACATCCTGACGCTTTACGAGAAGCGCACGCGGCGGGAGGATCTGCCCTTCTTCCTCGGGCTGATGGAGCATCTGGCCGAGAAGGGCGTCGCCAGCCCGCTGCCGGTGCCCGGTCGCGACGGGGTGGCGCTGCGCGAGCTGTGCGGCCGTCCGGCGGTGATCGTCACCTTCCTGGCCGGCATGTGGCCGCGCCGCATCCACCCGCAGCACTGCGCGCAGCTCGGCGAGGCGCTGGCCCGCCTGCATCTGGCGGTCGCCGATTTCCGGATGGAGCGGCCGAACGCGCTGGCGCTGGCCGGCTGGCAGGACCTGTTCGCCAAATCGGCGTCCCGCGCCGACGAGGTGGCGCCCGGCCTGCGGGCGACGCTGGAGGCCGAGCTGGCGGCGCTGGAGGCCAACTGGCCGACGGGCCTGCCATCCGGCGTCATTCACGCCGACCTGTTCCCCGACAACGTGTTCTTCCGTGGCGACAGCCTGTCGGGGCTGATCGACTTCTACTTCGCCTGCAACGACTTCCTGGCCTACGACATCGCCATCTGCATCAACGCCTGGTGTTTCGAGGTCGACGGGTCGTTCAACGCCACCAAGGCCCGGCTGCTGCTGACCAACTACCGCAAGGTCCGCCCGCTGTCGCGCGCCGAGCTGGACGCCCTGCCCTGGCTGTGCCGGGGCAGCGCCGTGCGCTTCCTGCTGACCCGGCTCTACGACTGGCTGAACCACCCGCCGGGCGCCTTCGTGCGGCCCAAGGATCCCCTGGAGTATCTGCGCAAGCTGCGCTTCCACCAGACGGTGCGGGGGCTCGGCGACTATTTCCTCGACGACGAACAGCCGGCGGAAGCCTGAATCATGAGTGACGATCAGGGCTCCAAGGCGGTGGACATCTTCACCGACGGCGCGTGCAGCGGCAACCCCGGCCCCGGCGGCTGGGGCGCCATCCTGCGCTACGGCGCGGTGGAGAAGGAGCTGTATGGCGGCGAGCCGGCGACGACCAACAACCGCATGGAGCTGATGGCGGCCATCCAGGCGCTGGAAGCCCTGAAGAAGCCGGTGACGGTCCGCCTCTACACCGACAGCGAGTATGTGAAGAACGGCATCACCAAATGGATCCACGGCTGGAAGGCCAAGAACTGGACCACCGCCGACAGGAAGCCGGTGAAGAACGTCGATCTGTGGCAGCGGCTCGACGCCGCGCAGCGCCAGCACCGGATCGAGTTCCATTGGGTGCGCGGCCACGCCGGCCACCCGGAGAACGAGCGCGCCGACGAACTCGCCCGGCGCGGCGTCGCGGACGTGCGCGCCCAGGGATAACGGTTCGCCGGCCGCCGCCGGTCGCGGCGGCCCCCCGCTCCAGGGCGGGGGAAATGTCCTGTCGCTTTTTAGGCGTGCCCGGCTTCGCCCGACAGCATCGAGACGCTGACGCCCAGCTTGGCGATCGAGCGCTCCCATTTCGCCTCGAGGTCGGTGTCGAACAGCAGCTCCTCGTCGCAGGGCACGTTGAGCCAGCCGTTGGCCTGGAACTCGGCGTCGAGCTGCCCCGGCCCCCAGCCGGCGTAGCCGAGCAGCAGGAGGTTGCGGCGCGGGCCGCGATCCTCGGAGATGGCGCGCAGGATGTCGATGGTCGCCGTCAGGGCGACGTCGTCGTTCACCACCAGCGTGCCATCCCGCACATAGTCGGTGGAATGCAGCACGAACCCCCGCCCCGATTCGACCGGCCCGCCGTAATGGACCGGCAGGTTGTTGACCGGCTGCGGCACCTCCATGTCGAGCTGCTCCAGCAGATCCTCGAAGGTGATCGAGCCGAACAGCCGGTTGACCACCAAACCCATGGCACCTTCCTCGCTGTGGGCGCACATGTAGATCACGGTGCGCTGGAAACGGGGATCCTCCATTCCGGGCATGGCGATCAGCAATTGGCCGGTCAGCGATTCCGAGGACTTGGTGAGGCGCGGCATGGGCGGGTATCCTTGTCGTCGGTCGGGGAACGGCGTAAAGCCGCGCCTGTCCGAACGTTCGGTTGTGGTGGGCGCTCTCGTGACGCTTTCACCGGAGTGTGACAGCAGCGGCCGAGCTTTGTCACCTATATATGGGTGCGACGGTCCGCGTGGCCCTTCAGATATGAGAACAGTGCCGACGATGAAAAGGTTTGCCCCTCCCGCGCTCGCCCTTCTCGGTCTGCTGGGGGCCGCGTCCGCCGTCCCCCCCGCCCTTGCCGGAGAGGCGCAAAGCCCCTGGTTCAAGGCCGGGCAGGTCGAAGCCCGCCTGGTGTCCTCGGTCCGCGGCACCGGCGACCTCGCGGCGCTGCCGCTCGGGCTGGAGCTGCGGCTGGAGCCGGGCTGGAAGACCTATTGGCGGTCCCCCGGCGACGCCGGATTCGCCCCGCGCCTGGACTGGAGCGGCTCGGCCAACCTGAAGGAGGCGTCGCTCGCCTACCCGGCGCCGCACCGCTTCTCCGTGCTGGGCTTCGAGACGGCGGGCTACGACGTCGAGGTGATGTTCCCGCTTCAAGCTGTCCCGGCCGAGCCCGGCAAGCCGGTCGATCTGGCGCTCACCGCCGAACTGCTGGTCTGCTCCGAGATCTGCGTGCCGCAGACGGTCAAGCTGGCCCTGGCGCTTCCCGCCGGACCGGCCGCGCCGTCGGAATCGGCGAACGACGTCGCCCGCGCCCAGTCGCTGGTGCCGCGCCAGGGCAACAGCCTGCTGGCCGTCGAATCGGTGCGCGCCAGCGGGACCGCGCTGGAGATCGAGGCGACCGCCGCCGACGGCTTCGTCTCGCCGGACGTCTTCGTCGAAACCGACCCGCCGCTGACCTTCTCCGCCCCCAAGGCGGTCTTTTCCGACAACGACCGCCGCGTGCGGCTGAGCGTTCCGGCCTCCGACCCGCCGCAGGGACTCGACCTCGCCGGGCGGGCGGTGACGGTGACGCTGGTGGACGGCGCGCGGTCGGTGGAGGCTCCGGCCACGGCGGCGCCGGGACGGACGGCTCCGTCGGGCGGGCTGTGGGCAATGCTGGGGGTGGCGCTGCTCGGCGGGCTGATCCTCAACCTGATGCCCTGCGTGCTGCCGGTGCTGTCGTTGAAGCTGCTGTCGGTGGTCAAGCAGGGCGGCCGCGCGCCGCGCGCGGTGCGGGCCGGCTTCCTCGCCAGCGCCGCCGGAATCCTGACCTCCTTCCTGGTGCTGGCGTCGGCGCTGGTCGCGGTGAAGGCGGCGGGCGGCGCCGTCGGCTGGGGCATCCAGTTCCAGCAGCCGCTGTTCCTCGTCTTCATGGTGGTGCTGGTCACCCTGTTCTCGGCCAATCTCTGGGGGCTGTTCGAGGTCCCCTTGCCGCGCGCCCTGGCCGACCGGCTGGAGGGCGACGGGCTGGCCGGCCCCTTCGCCACCGGGGCCTTCGCGACCCTGCTGGCGACGCCCTGCTCGGCGCCCTTCCTGGGGACGGCGGTCGGCTTCGCGCTCGCCAACGGGCCGGCCGAGGTCTTCGCCATCTTCACGGCGCTGGGGATCGGCCTGGCGGCGCCCTATCTGCTGGTCGCGGCGTGGCCGCGTCTGGCCGCCTGGCTGCCGCGTCCGGGGCGCTGGATGGCGACCCTGCGGGCGGTCATGGGCTTCGCGCTCGCTCTGACGGCCCTGTGGCTGCTGTCGGTGCTGACCGTGCAGATCGGGACGGCGCCGGCCGCCGGGGTCGGGGGGCTCATGATCGCGCTGGTGGCGGTCCTCTGGGCCGGGCGGCGTCTGGCCGGGAACGGCCGCCGGGCCGGGCCGGCGCTGGCCGGTCTGCTGGCGGTCGCGGCCCTCGCGCTGCCGGCGGCGCTCGGCCCCCTGGCCGGTGCCGGGGCGGTGACGGTCACGGAGGCGGCGGCCCGCTGGACGGGCTTCGACGAGGCGGCGATCCGCGACCATGTCGCCGCCGGCCGCACCGTGTTCGTGGACGTCACCGCCGACTGGTGCATCACCTGCCAGGCGAACAAGAAGCTGGTGCTGAACCGCGACACCGTCGCCAAGCGCTTCGACGATCCCGCCCTGGTCGCCATGCGCGCCGACTGGACGCGGCCGGACGACGGCATCGCCCGCTTCCTGGCCTCCCACGGCCGCTACGGCATCCCCTTCAACATCGTCTATGGACCGGGCGCGCCACGGGGCATCGCGCTGCCGGAACTGCTGAGCGAAGCGGCGGTGATCGAGGCGCTCGACCGCGCCGCCCGTCCGCAGAACGGAATAGTGGGGTCGCTGACGGCCGCGCCGTCTTGCGGTGGCGGCGCAGGCTGCTAGAGTTCGCCGCCAAACCCGTTCACCCATAAAAAATCAGGAAGGGTTAGAGACATGAGCATCCAGGTTGGCGACACCATCCCGTCGGTCACGCTGAAGCACCTGACCGCCAACGGCATGCAGGACGTGACCACCGACGAGCTGTTCAAGGGCAAGAAGGTCGTCCTGTTCTCGGTTCCCGGCGCCTTCACCCCGACCTGCTCGGCCAAGCATCTGCCGGGCTTCGTCCAGAACGCCGGGGCGCTGAAGGCCAAGGGCGTCGACACCATCGTCTGCCTCGCCGTCAACGACCCGTTCGTCATGCGGGCCTGGGGCGACAAGGGCAATGTCGGGGATTCGGTCGTCATGCTGCCGGACGGCAACGCGACCTTCACGTCGGCGCTGGGCCTGACGATGGACGCGTCGGGCCATGGGCTGGGCACGCGCGGCAAGCGTTTCGCCCTGGTGGCGGAGGACGGCAAGGTCACCCACGTCGCGGTCGAGGAGCCGGGCAAGTTCGAGGTGTCCTCGGCCGAGGCGATCCTCGCCACGCTGTAAGCGGCGACGGGCGGGGACGGGCCTTTCGTCCCCGCACCGGCCCGCCCCCGCCTTCCCTACTCCGTCCAGCGCGCGGCGGCCGCGTCGTCGCTGTCCTTGGCCTCGACCCAGCGCTCCCCGCCGGGCGTCGCCTCCAGCTTCCAGAAGGGCGCCCTGGTCTTCAGCCAGTCGATCAGGAAGCGGCAGGAGTCGAAGGCCGCGTCCCGGTGCGCCGACGCGGTGGCGACGAGAACGATCCGGTCGCCCGGCTCCAGCCGGCCGTAGCGGTGGACGATCAGCACGTCGTCGAGCGGCCAGCGGCGCCGGGCCTCCGCCTCGACGGCCTCCAGCTGCCGCTCGGTCATGCCGGGATAATGCTCCAGCGTCATGGCGCTGACCGCCTCGCCGCCGGCGATGTCGCGCACCAGACCGACGAACAGCGTCACGCCGCCGACCGAGGTCCGCCCCGCCGTCAGCGCGGCGTATTCGGCGCCGACGTCGAAATCCCCGGCCTGGACCCGGATCGCCATTCAGCCCCCCGTGACCGGCGGGAACAGGGCGACCTCGTCGCCGGGCGACAGCGGGTGGTCGTAGGGCACATGCTCCTGGTTGACCGCGACCTTGACCACCTTGCTGTTGGCCAGCGCGTCGGCGTGCCGCTCGCTGCGGGTCTTCAGCCACTCGACCAGCGCGCCGACAGTCGTCACCTCGGCCGGCAGTTCGACCGTCTCGGCCGGCACCCCGATCTTGGTGCGCAGCCACGCGAAATAGAGAATCTTCATCACCGGACCTCGTTGAAAGGCAGGAAATCCACCGTCATGCCCGGCTCGACGCCGGCCAGATCCTCGGGCAGCTCGATCAGCCCGTCGGATTCGACCAGCGAGGACAGGACGCCGGCCCCGTCGCGCGGGTGCTTCACCACGCTCAGGACTCCATCGGCGTCGCGGACCAGCGAACCGCGCAGATACTCGCGGCGGCCGGGCTTCTTCTTGTAGGCGAACGCGGCGCGCACCGGAAACAGCGGCGGCGCCCCGTCGGCCGCGCCCATCATCAGCAGCAGGATCGGCCGGGCGATGCGCAGGAAGGTGACGACCACCGCCACCGGGTTGCCGGGAAGCCCGATGAAGGCCGCCTCCCCCACCCGGCCCAGCGCGACCGGGCGGCCAGGCTTGATGGCGAGGCGCCAGAAATCGAGCCGCCCCGACGCCTCGACCGCCGCCCGGACATGGTCCTCCTCCCCGGTGGACATGCCGCCGGAGGTGACGATCGCGTCCTGCGTCGCCGCCGCCCCGGCCAGAGCGTCGCGGATCGTCCCGACGCGGTCGGGCAGGATGCCGAGATCGGTCACCGCGCAGCCGAGCCGCGCCAGCAGGGCCATGAGCGCGAAGCGGTTGGCGTCGTAGACCGCGCCGGGGGCGAGCGCCGTTCCCGGCTCCCGCACCTCGTCGCCGGTCGAGAAGACGGCGACCCGCAGCGGCGTCCGCACCGCCACGTCGCGCTGCCCGAGCGAGGCGAGCAGGCCGATGTCCTCCGGACGCAGCCGCCGGCCGGCGGCGAGCACGGTCGCCCCCGCCGTCACGTCCTCCCCGGCCGGCCGCCGGTTGGCGCCGCGCCGGATGCCGGGCGGCAGCGTGACGGTGGTCGCGCCGTCCAGGGTGGCGGCACGGCAATCCTCCTGCATGAAGACGGTGTCGCAGCCCTCGGGCATCGGCGCGCCGGTGAAGATGCGCACCGCCTCCCCCCGCGCGGCGGACCGGCCGAGCGCCTGCCCGGCGGCCACCCGCCCGGTCACCGGCAGGACCGTCGGCGCATCCGGGGCGAGATCGTCGAAGCACACCGCGTAGCCGTCCACCGCCGCGTTGTCGTGCGGCGGAACGCTGAAGGGGGCGATGACGTCGGCGGCCAGCACGCGCCCGAGCGCCCCGGCCAGGGGTATCCGTTCCGGCGCCGTGACCGGATGCGTCCGCTCCGCCAGCAGGGCGAGCGCGCGATCCACCGTCATCATCCCGCCGCCGAAGGCGAAGCAATCGTCGCTGAGTTGCACCATGGGGCCACTCTAGAGCGGATCGCGTAAAACCGGAATCGGTTTGGAGCGTGAATCCGCTCGTCATCAAAAGGCTAAAGTTTCGTGCGTTTCTTATTAAACGCACGAAACTTTAGTCCGCCGCACCCGTGGCTGCGAAGGGGGAAATGGGACCCGCTTCGGCGCCGGTCAGGCGAGGCCGGCCGGGATCTCCTCGACACGCCGGAACAGCCGGTCGGGCCGGTGGGCCTCCAGCGCGTCGCCCCGCGTGTACCCCCAGGTGACGGCGGCGCAGGCGACGCCGACCCGCCGCGCCGCCTCGATGTCGCGCAGCTCGTCGCCGATGGCGATGGCGTCCGCAGCCGGGATGCCGGTGTCGCGCAGGATCCCGCGGAACTTGGCCGGCTTGCCGAACAGCGAGGCGCCGCAGGCGTAGCGCGACACCAGCGCCGCGTTCTCCGGCCCCAGGATGCGGCGGATGTTGTCCACCGAATTCGAACTGACGATGGCGACGGTGACGCCGCGCCCGGTCAGCGTCCGCAGCATCGCCGGCACCCCGTCGAAAAGCTGGATGCCGTCGATGTCCCGCGCCATCAGCCGGCGCATGTGGCTGGCGATGAAGGGCAGCTTCCACAGGGGCACCCGCAGGTGCCGCATGATCCGGCGGGCGTCATAGCCGCGCAGCGTCTCCATCTCCTCCGGCCGGACCGGCTGGAAGCCGTAGCGTCCGGCAACGCCGTTGAGGACGCCGACGAACCAGGGAAAGGAATCGGCCAGCGTGCCGTCGAAATCGAAGATGACGAGCCTGTGGAGCATGGAAGGGGCGTCAGCGCTCCAGCCCGCAGCGGGCCATCACGAAGGCGGCGATGGCCTCGGCGTCGTCGAGATCGAGCAGCGGGACCGGGCAGCCCGGCACCGGCCCGTCGCTGGCCACGGCGACGATCTGCGGATCTTCGGGCGCGATAAGCGGCTTGCCGACCGCGCTCCGCCACACCTCGATCTTCTCGTGCGGCTCGCGCTTGAAGCCCTCGATCAGCAGCAGGTCGACCGGCGCCAGCTTGGGCAGCAGGTCGGCGAGCGCCGGTTCCGGATCGTCCCCGCGCAGCTCGTGCATCAGGGCCCAGCGCTTAGGCGAGCTGACCAGCACCTCGGTGGCCCCGGCCAGCCGGTGGTTGTGGCTGTCCTTGCCGGGATGATCGATGTCGAAGCCCTTGTGGGCGTGCTTGATCGTGGAGACGCGCAGGCCCCGCGCCGTCAGCGCCGGGATCAGCCGGACGACCAGCGACGTCTTGCCGCTGCCGCTCCAGCCGGTCAGACCGAAAATCTTCATGTCGGGCACTCGTAGCGAAGGGTCTCAGCCGGCGCTGCCGGCGGACCGGGCGGCGGCGCCGCGCTTGGGCGGCTGTTCCGCCATCATGTGGGTCAGGCCGGCGCGCATGTAGTCCCAGCCGGTGTAGAAGGTCAGCGCCGCGGCGATCCACAGGCCCACCGTGCCGAGGATGGTCGAGGGGATCTCCGGCGGGGCGTAGTCGCCGACGATCAGGAAGCCCAGCGCCACCATCTGGATGCCGGTCTTCCACTTCGCCAGCCACGTCACCGGCACGCCGACATGCAGGCCGGCGAGATACTCGCGCAGCCCCGACACCAGCACCTCGCGCAGCAGGATCGTCACCGCCGGCAGGATCGACAGGCCGCCCAGCCGCCCGAATCCGGCCAGCATGATCAGCGTCGCCGCCACCAGCAGCTTGTCGGCGATGGGGTCGAGGAACTTGCCGATGACGCTCTCCTGCGCCCAGGCGCGGGCGAGGTAGCCGTCGAACCAGTCGGTGATGCAGGCCGCCGCGTAGAGCCCGCAGGCGGTGTAGGCGGCCCACGCCTCCGGAATGTAGAACAGCCCGACGACCAGCGGGATCACCGCGATTCGCGACAGGGTCAGCAGGTTGGGCAGGCTGGTCAACATGATCGGAGGCTCGAACCGCTGGAGGGCAGGAAGAATGCGGGCTTCCCCATTCTAACCGTCGGGATGGAAGTGATCGTATATCTTTTTCGCCACCGCCCGATTGATCCCTTCCACCGCCTCCAGATCGGCCAGCCCGGCCCGCGCCACCGCCGCCCCGCTGCCGAAATGGTGCAGCAGCGCCTTCTTGCGGGCGGGGCCGATGCCGGCGATCTCGTCGATCGGGGATTTGCCGATCGCCTTGGTGCGCTTGGCCCGGTGGGTGCCGATGGCGAAGCGGTGGGCCTCGTCGCGCAGCCGTTGCAGGAAATACAGCACCGGGTCGCGCATCTCCATCTGGAAGGGCGGCCGGTTCTCCATGAAGAAATGCTCGCGCCCGGCGTCGCGGTCCGGCCCCTTGGCGATGCCGACCAGCGTCACGTCGTCGATGCCCAGCTCGGCGAAGACCTCCAGCGCGACGTTCAACTGGCCGAGCCCGCCGTCGATCAGCACCAGATCGGGCCAGGTGCCGAGCGTGCGTTCCGGATCCTCCTTCACCGCGCGGCCGAAGCGGCGGGTCAGCACCTCGCGCATCATGGCGAAGTCGTCGCCGGCCGCGCCCTCGCTCTTGATGTTGAACTTGCGGTAGGCGTTCTTGATAAAGCCCTCCGGCCCGGCGACGATCATGGCGCCGATGGCGTGCGCGCCCTGGATGTGCGAGTTGTCGTAGACCTCGACCCGCTCCGGCGCGGAATCCATCCCGAAGACGCCGGCCACCCCCTCCAGCAGCCGCGCCTGCGACGAGCTTTCGGCCAGCCGGCGGCCATGCGCCTCGCGCGCGTTGGTCAGGGCGTGCTCGACGATGCGGCGCTTCTCGCCGCGCTTGGGCTCGACCAGCTCGACCTTGTGGCCGGCGCGCACGGCCAGCGCCTCGGTCAGCAGCTCCAGTTCGGGCAGCGCGTGGCTGACCAGCACCAGCGGCGGGGCCGCCTTGTTCTCGTAGAACTGGGCGATGAAGGCGGCCAGCACCTCCTCCGTCTCCGCCGCCTTGTCGTGGCTGGGGAAATAGGCGCGGTTGCCGTAGTTGCGCCCGCCGCGGAAGAAGAAGACCTGGATGCAGGTGACGCCGCCCTCGGCGTGGGCCGCCACGACGTCGGCGTCCTCCACCACCCCCTCGACGTTGATGTCCTGGTGGGCCTGGATGGCGGTGAGCGCGCGGATGCGGTCGCGGTAGCGCGCCGCCGCCTCGAAATCCATCGCCTCCGAGGACTCCATCATCCTCGCGGCGAACTCCGTCTGGATGTCGCGGCTCTTGCCGGACAGGAAGGCGCGCGCCTGCCCGACCTGGGCCTGATACTCCGCCGGGGTGACGCGGCCGACGCAGGGCGCGGTGCAGCGCTTGATCTGGTATTGCAGGCAGGGCCGCGAGCGCGCGGCGAACACGGTGTCGGCGCAGTTGCGCAGCAGGAAGGCGCGCTGGAGCGCGGTGATCGTCCGGTTGACCGCCCCGGCCGAGGCGAAGGGGCCGAAATAGTCGGCGTCGCGCCCGCGCGCCCCGCGATGCTTGGTGAGCTGCGGGTAGTCATGATCCCTGGTGATCATGATGTGCGGAAAGGTCTTGTCATCCCGCAACAACACGTTGTAGCGGGGCATCAGCTTCTTGATCAGGTTCGATTCGAGAAGCAGCGCCTCCACCTCGGTGTGGGTGTTGACGAACTCCATGGTCTCGGTCTCGGAAACCATGCGCTGGAGGCGGATCGGCAGCTTGGCGACCTGGGTGTAGTTGGTCACCCGGCGCTTCAGGTTGCGCGCCTTGCCGACATAGAGCACCGCCCCGTCGCCCGCCAGCATGCGGTAGACGCCCGGCGTCTGCGGCAGCGTCTTCAGATGCTCGCGGATGATCTCCACGCCGCGCGCGAGGTCGGCGGGGCGGCGGCGGGGACGCTGGGGAGCCGTCTCCGGGCTTTGCGTCGGGTCGGCGGGCGGGTCGGCGGGCAGATTGGCGGGCGGATCGCCCGGCAGGCTGGCGGCCGGGTCGGAGGGCTGCGTTTCGGACATGGCCAGAATGTCGTCGAGCCGCCGCGCGGGGTCAACCGCAAGCCGCGCGAAAGGCGCGGAGGCGTCGGTTGCCCCACCCGGAAAGACTATCCACCAATCCTGTGGATAAGTTTGTCGATAACGAAGGGGGTAGTGGGCCGGGAGCCAAGCGTTGCAAGGGTTGCCGCACAGTTGCCTAAAAATGAGGCATTTTTTCTAAGTCATTGATTTATATGCGTCAACACTGAATCGACTGTGGCAAATCGCCCACAGGCATAAAAATGTCATAGCCCCAAAGGCGGAGCTTGCGTCGCGGAGGGCACCTGTGTAAAACGCGCGGTCCTTCACGGCCAGGCCGCCGCCCGCCGGCCCTTCCGGCGGTGGGGAAACGGTGCGTCCGGACCTTGTGCAGCGCACCCCGCCTCCCGTCATTCGACGGGCACGAAGCCATGCGCCGGCTGCGCCCATCCGAGATGCTCGCCGCCGTCCAGCGCGATCATCTGGCCGGTCATCGCCGGGGCCGAAACCAGGAAGCGGATGGCCGCGCAGATCTCCTCCGGCGTCGTGCCCCGGCGCAGCGGGGTGGAGTCCCACTGGGCGGCGAACTCCGCCTCGCTCTGGCGCTCGTTGCGCAGGGTCGGGCCGGGGCCGATGCCGTTGACGCGGATGCGCGGGGCCAGCGCCTGCGCCAGCGTGCGGGTCAGCGCCCACAGCCCCATCTTCGACACCGTGTAGGAGAGGAAGTGCGGGGTCGGGTTCCACACACGCTGATCCAGCAGGTTGACGATCAGGCCACCCTCCTCCGGCGGCAACCGGGACGCGAACTCCTGCGACAGCACGAAGGGCGCGCGGAGGTTCGCCTCCATGTGCGCGTCCCAGGACTCGCGGGTGGCGTCGGCAACCGCGTCGCGCTCGAACCGGGAGGCGTTGTTGACCAGCAGGGTCAGCGGACCGAGGCGGTCGATCACGGCGGGGACCAGCGCCCGCACCTCCTCCTCGCGCCCGAGGTCGGCGGCGAAGGCGGCGGCCCGGCCGCCGGCCCGCTCGATTCCGGCGACGACGGCGTCGGCGTCGGCGCGGGAACTGCGGTAATGGACGGCGACGGCCCAGCCCTGGGCCGCGAGATCGAGCGCGATGGCACGCCCGATGCGCTTGCCGGCTCCGGTGACGAGAGCCGCTTTCCTCTTGATCTCGACCATGCCGCCATAGGTACCTTGCCACCGTCGCGGGTCAAGGGGAGACGGAGGACAAACCGCCCATGCTGCGCGAGGCTTTGGAGTATCTGACCACCCCCTGCGACCCGCTGCCCCGCCGCCTGGGCTATCTGTCGGAACTGGTCGCGCTGGGCGCGCGGTACCGGCGCCAGCGCCGCGCCTGGGCGCCGCACGTCGCCGCCTGCCGGCGCTTCATCCTGGAGGCGACGGAGCGGGCTCCGGAAGGCGGGCGCGCGCTGGTCGCCGGCTCCGGCCTGCTGATCGAGGTGCCGCTGGACGAACTGGCCAGCCGGTTCGACGAGGTGGTGCTGCTCGACATGCTGCACGCCCGCCCGGTGCGGCGGCGGGCGGCGCGCCTCCCCAACGTGCGGCTGCTGACGCTGGACGCGACCGGGGCGCTCAGCCCGCTGGCCGAGGCGCTGGACGCCGGGCGGGGGCTGCCCGCCGGCTTCACGCCACCGCCCGTTCCCGGTGGGGGCTTCGCCTTCGCGATCTCCTGCAACCTGCTGTCCCAACTGCCGCTGCTGCCGCTGGACGCGGTGGAGCGGCGGGCTCCCATGGTTCCGCCGGCGGAGCGCGTCGCCTTCGCGCGGCGGCTCGCCCGCGACCATCTGGAGTGGCTGGGCGGCATCGCCGATACCGCCGCCCTGTTCACCGACATCGAAAGCCAATGGCTGGAGTCCGGCACCATCCTGGAGCGGGAGGATTCGGTCTGGGGCCTTCCCCTGCCCGCCCCGGACCTGTCCTGGCTGTGGGACATCGCGCCGGCCCCCGAGCAGGACCGCCGCCACGACCTGCGCCACAGCGTCGGCGCCTGGTTCGACGTCCGCACGGTGACGAGCGCGCTGTCCGCGCGGTGACGAGCGCGCTGTCCGCCTGTTGATGCGAAGGGAAACCCCATTCCATTGGAACAGGAGACCGGCATGGCGACCGACCAACGCAAGGAACCACTCGACATCCGCGACACCCGCGCTCAGCCCGACGTGGACGAGCGCGAGATGGGCTTCCAGAACGTCGAAGGCCCCGGCGCGGAGGCGGATTACGGCATCCCCGGCAGCGAGGAGGCCCGCGGGCTCGGCACCGGCCCCCTGCCCCGCCCGCGCGAGGACGGCCGCGACCGCCCGCAGCCCGAACAGGTCCGGGACGACCGCATCGTCGACGACCGCAACGTCGCGGTGGATGGCGGGCGCGATGGTGGCGGGAAGTAATTGTTTGCGGTCATGTTGATTGACCAAGCTGATACGCGCAGCGTTGGGCGGCAATGCAGGCATGGCGCTTCTTGGGACAGCCTTTTTCCCTATCTTCAGAGGCGAAACAAGAAAGTCCGGGGAGGGGACGTCTCTCTCGACGAGGAGATATCCCTGCCATGTCCAAGACCATGATTTACGAACGCGACCCGCGCAGCCACGAAGAGATCATGAAGGCCGCCCGCCAGATGCGCGCCGACTACATCCGCGAACTGTTCGGCAAGCTGCGCGCCGCGCTGTCCGGCCACGGCGACCACGGCCCGGCCCTGACGCCGAACGCCCGCTGACACCACCCTTCATGGTGACGCTCCGCACGGCGGAGAGACGAGGCCGACGCCCGTTTCTCCGCCTTTCGGCGCTTGCGGATGGTTTTTGGAAAGGGGCGGACGATGCCGCCCCGTCCCCCCCACTCACTGGGCGTTGACGATCTCGCCGTGCAGGGTGCAGGCGGCCTCGGCCAGATCGACGAAGCGGTCGGTGATCTGGTCGGGCTGGGTGATGGACTTCGGGTCCTCGCCGGGGAAGGCCTGGGTGCGCATCTTGGTGGCGACCACGCCGGGGTCGATCAGGTTGACCCGCAGCGGCGACGCGGCGATCTCCAGCGCGTAGGTCTTCACGACCATCTCCAGCGCCGCCTTGCTGGCCCCGTAGGGGCTCCAGTAGGGATAGGGCGCCTTGGCGGCGGAGGACGTCACGAAGATCGCCCGGCCGCTCTCCGACGTGCGCAGAAGCCGGTCGAAGGAGCGGATCAGCCGATAGTTCGACGTCACGTTCAGGTCCATCACCCGCGACCACAGCTTCGGATCGTACTGGGCGATCGGGCCGAGCGCCTCCAGCGCGCCGGCGTTGCTGACGAGGATGTCGAGCTTGCCGAAGCGCTCGTACACCGAATAGCCGAGCTGGTCGATCTTGTCGTAGTCGCGCAGATCCAGCGGCACCAGGGTGGCGTTGTGGCCGGTGGCCTTCTGGATCTCGTCGTCCACCTCCTCCAGCCCGCCGACGGTGCGGGCGGTCAGGATGACGTGCGCGCCCTCGGCGGCGAAGCGCTTGGCGACGGCGGCGCCGATGCCGCGCGAGGCGCCGGTGACAAGGGCGATGCGGCCGGACAGACGGGACATGGGATCTGGCTCTCGGGTTCGGGGGGACTGTTAGGCCCTCTCCCGTCCCGGGAGAGGGAGGGGACCCGCCGCGAAGCGGTGGGGAGGGTGAGGGGCTGTCGGGCGTGGCACGAAATCCATGTCCCGCCAGCCCCTCACCCTTCCCGCTTCGCGGGCCCCTTCCCTCTCCCGGGGCGGGAGAGGGAGGTTTTCTTACGCCCGGACGGCGACGTTGGCTTCGACCGGCGGGCTGTCGAGCGCGTCGGTCAGGGCGATCGGGTAATCGCCGGTGAAGCAGGCGTCGCAGTAGCTGAGCTTCGCCGGGTCGCGCTTCTCCTCGCCCATCGCCCGGTACAGGCCGTCGAGCGAGATGAAGGCGAGGCTGTCGGCCTGGATGAACTCGCGCATCTGTTCCACCGTCATGCGGTGGGCGAGCAGCTTGCTCTGCTCCGGCGTGTCGATGCCGTAGAAGCAGGGGTGCGAGGTCGGCGGGCTGGAGATCCGCATGTGGACCTCGGCGGCCCCGGCGGCGCGCACCATCTCGACGATCTTCTTCGAGGTCGTGCCGCGCACGATGGAGTCGTCCACCAGCACGACGCGCTTGCCCTCGATCATCGCGCGGTTGGCGTTGTGCTTCAGCTTCACGCCGAGGTGGCGGATCTGGTCGGTCGGCTCGATGAAGGTGCGGCCGACATAGTGGTTGCGGATGATGCCCAGGTCGAAGGGCACGCCGCTTTCCTGGGCGTAGCCCAGCGCCGCCGGCACGCCGCTGTCGGGAACCGGGACGATGACGTCGGCGGGGACCCCGGCCTCGCGCGCCAGCTCGCGGCCGATGCGCTGGCGGGCCTGATAGACGGAGGTGCCCTCCATCACGCTGTCCGGCCGCGCGAAGTAGATGTATTCGAAGATGCAGAAGCGGCGGCCGTGCGGCTGGAACGGCCGCATGCTGTGGACGCCCGAGCCGTCGATGACGATCATCTCGCCCGGCTCGACGTCGCGCACCAGCTCGGCGCCGACGATGTCGAGCGCGCAGGTCTCGCTGGTCAGGATGTGGGTGTCGCCGAGCCGGCCGAGCACCAGCGGGCGCACGCCCAGCGGGTCGCGCACGCCGATCACCTCGTTGGAGGTCAGCGCCACCAGCGAGAAGGCGCCCTCGACCTGCCGCACCGCCTCGATCAGCCGGTCGACCGGCGAGCCGCCGCGCGCCGTCGCCATCAGATGGACGATGACCTCGGTGTCGGTGGAGGACTGGAACAGGCAGCCGCGGCGGACCAGCTGGCGGCGCAGGGTCTGCGCGTTGGTCAGGTTGCCGTTGTGGGCCAGCGCGAAGCCGCCGAACTCGAAGTCGGCGTAGAGCGGTTGGACGTTGCGGATCGAGGTGTCGCCGGTGGTGGCGTAGCGGACATGGCCGATGGCCGTGCCGCCCTTCAGCTTGGCGATCACCGCCTCGGAGCTGAAATGGTCGCCGACCAGGCCCAGCGTGTGCTGAAGATGGAAGCGCCCGCCGTCGAAGCTGACGATGCCCGCCGCCTCCTGACCGCGATGCTGAAGGGCGTGCAGCCCCAGCGCGGTGATGGCGCCCGCCTGCGGGTTGCCGTAGATCCCGAACACGCCGCACTCCTCGCGCAGCTTGTCGTCGTCGAACGGATGCGTCGTCAGCATCGCTAAGGTCCTTCGTGAAAGCGCCCCTGCCGGGCGCCGTAAACGCGGTGAACTCACAACGAAAAAGAGCAGAAAACCGCGCTTTTTATCGCGCGTTCTGCATCAGCCGTTCAATCTCGGCGCGGTCGCGGTCCTTATAGCCGGTATCGGATTGCGACGCACCCCCGGTCTTCGGTTGGCTGGGCACCGGCGTGGACAGGCGGTCCAGCGCCTCCTTGGCCTCCATCGCCCGCTTGGCCTGCTCGCGCGCGATGTCCATCTGCCCCACCCCTTCCTTGCGCAGAGTCTCCGGCACGAAGTCGTAGAGCATGGCGGCGCCGTTCGCCAGGAAGGGCCGGGTCTTGGCGGTTTGCAGCCAGACCGGATGCTCCGCCGTGTTGGGCACCAGCCACACGAAGAAGAGATAGGCCACCGACACCAGAATGGCACCCTTGGCCAGACCGAAGACGAAGCCGAGCGAGCGGTCGAGCGCCGAAAGGCCGGAATTCTGCACGCCGCGCGACAGCGCCCGGCCGACCAGGGTCAGCACGACCAGCGAGACGATGTAGAGGCCGACGGCGGTGACCGCGTAGGCCACCATCTCCAGCTTGATCTGCGCCTGCACGAAGGGCAGGACATGCGGCAGCGCGTAGAGCGTCACCACCGCGGCACCGGCCCAGGCGGCGACCGACAGCACCTCGGCCACCAGGCCGCGCGTGAAGGCCAGCAGCGCCGCCAGCAGCAGCACCGCGATGACGGCGAGATCCGCCGGGTTGACGGGAAAATTCTCCATGGTCGTGTCGTCCCCTCGTCCCTGCTCTCACTCGTCGTCGCGATGACGCGGCCGGGCCGGCCGCGAGCCCTGCTGGAACAGCGGCAACAATTCGCCCAGTTGCTGCAATTCCACGCTTTTCAATCCGTTGTCGGCGTTGCGGCCGCGCTTGCCGGTGCGCCGCGCCGGGAAGATGGCGGAGGAGAAGCCGAGCTTCGCCGCCTCCTTCAGCCGCGTGTCGGTCTGGCTCACGGCGCGGACCTCGCCCGACAGGCCGAGTTCGCCGAACACCACGGCGTCGGCCGGCACCGGCTCCCCGGTCAGCGAGGACACCAGCGCGGCGGCGACCGCCAGATCGGCCGCCGGCTCGGTGATGCGCAGGCCGCCGGCCACGCTCAGATAGACGTCGTTGGTGCCGATCTGCACGCCGCAGCGCGCCTCCAGCACCGCCAGCACCATGGCGAGCCGTGCCGAATCCCAGCCGACCACCGCCCGGCGCGGCGTGCCGAGCGGCGACGGCGCCACCAGCGCCTGCACCTCGACCAGCACCGGGCGGGTGCCCTCCATCCCGGCGAAGACGGCGGCGCCCGACACGTCGCCGCGCCGCTCGGCGAGGAACAGGGCGGACGGGTTGGCGACCTCGCCGAGGCCGCCGTCGCCCATCTCGAAGACGCCGATCTCGTCGGTCGGGCCGAAGCGGTTCTTCACCGCGCGCAGGATGCGGAACTGGTGGCCGCGCTCGCCCTCGAAATAGAGCACCGTGTCGACCATGTGCTCCAGCACGCGGGGGCCGGCGATGGTGCCTTCCTTGGTGACGTGGCCGACCAGCAGCAGCACGACGCCGCGCCGCTTGGCGACGCGGATCAGCTCCTGCGCGCTGGCGCGCACCTGGGCGACGGTGCCCGGCGCGCTGTCCAGCACATCGACATACATGGTCTGGATCGAATCGATGACGATGATCTCGGGACCGTTCGCCTCGTCGAGCGAGGCGACGATGTCGCGGACGTTGGTCGCCGAGGCGAGGCTGACCGGCGCGTTGGCGCAGCCCAGCCGCTGGGCGCGCAGCCGCACCTGGTCGACCGCCTCCTCGCCCGAGACGTAGGCGCAGCGGTGGTTCTGCGCCAGCCGCGCCATCGCCTGGAGCAGCAGCGTCGATTTGCCGATGCCGGGATCGCCGCCGATGAGGATCGCCGAGCCGGGCACCAGCCCGCCGCCGCACACCCGGTCGAATTCGGCGATGCCGGTCAGGCGGCGCGGCGGGGCGGCGCTCGATCCCTCCAGCCCGACGAACTCCAGCCGGCGGCCGCGCGAGACGCCCAGCCCCTTCGGCGCCGCGTCGGGCGCGGCCTCCTCGACGAGGCTGTTCCATTCGCCGCAGGCGTCGCAGCGCCCCGCCCATTTCGGAAAGGAGGCGCCGCAGGCTTGGCAGACGTAGCGGGTGGTTGGCTTCGCCAAAGGTCTGGTAGTCCGATGGGGGTAAGACGGCCAACATATAGCAAGGCGTTTCCGGGAATCCTATGGCCCCGGCCGGGTCCAGCCATGAAAATGCGGGGGCTTTTTTCGGCCCGCCGAGGTGGTAGTTTACTGCGACGACGAACATTCGCACCACGACGACGAAGACCGGGGGATTTGTGGCGGACAAGGAAGGCAAGCGCATCGTTCTGCATGGACCGGAAGGGTTCGAGGCGATCCGCAAGGCGTGCCGGCTGGCGGCGGAGACGTTGGACTACATCGGCGCCTTCGTGGTGCCGGGGGTCAGCACCGGCCGGCTCGACCAGCTGATCGAGACGTTCCAGCGCGACCGCGGCGGCATCCCCGCCACCATCGGCTATCACGGCTACCCGAAGGCCTGCTGCATCTCGCCCAACCATGTCGTCAACCACGGCATCCCCAGCGACGACAAGCGGCTGGCCGAGGGCGACATCGTCAACATCGACGTGACGGTGATCCTCGACGGCTGGTACGGCGACAGCAGCCGCATGTATTTCGTCGGCGAGAAGATCGGCGTGAAGGCGCGCAATCTGGTCGACCTGACCTACCGCTGCATGATGGCCGGCATCGCCCAGGCGAGGCCCGGCAATCATCTGGGCGACATCGGCCACGCCATCCAGACGCTGGCCGAGGCGAACCGCTGCTCGGTGGTGCGCGACTTCGGCGGGCACGGCATCGGGCAGGTCTTCCACGACGCCCCGCACGTCGACCATTTCGGCAAGCCCGGCACCGGCGTCGAGCTGAAGCCCGGCATGGTCTTCACGGTGGAGCCGATGATCAACGCCGGCCGCCCCGAGGTGAAGATCCTGTCGGACGGCTGGACCACGGTGACCCGCGACCGTTCGCTGTCGGCGCAGTTCGAGCACCAGATCGGCATCACCGAAGACGGCTGCGAGATCTTCACCCTCTCCCCCGCCGGCTTCACCCAGCCGCCCTACGGAGACGCCGCTTGAGCGGGGAATCCGGCGGCGACGAGCCGCTGAAGCCCTGGACGGTGCTGGGCAGCCGCGACCTGCTGGACGCCAGCCCCTTCCTGAAGGTGCGCGCCGAGACGGTCGAGCTTCCCGACGGCCGCCGGGTCGAAAGCTTCTATCAGGTCGAGCAGCCCGACTACGCCGTGATGTTCGTCGAGACCGGGGACGGCCGGGTCGTCATGCTGCGCACCTACAAGCACGGGGCTCGGCGGGTCAGCCTGACCTTTCCGGCCGGCGCCCTCTCTCCCGGCGAGGATCCGCTGGCCGCCGCCAAGCGCGAGTTGCTGGAGGAGACCGGCTACGTCTCCGACGAGTGGACCGGGCTCGGCGACTTCGTCGTGCAGGGCAACCATCGCGGCTGCGCCTGCCACATGTTCCACGCCCGCAACGCCCGCAAGATCGCCGAGCCCGACGACGGCGACCTGGAGGAGATGCGGATCGAGCTGCACAGCCGCGAGGAGCTGATCGAGGCGGCGGCGCGCGGCGACTATGCCTTCCTGCCGGTGATCGCCATGCTCGGCGCCGTGCTGCTGCCGGAACTGCGCGAGGGATTGGGCATGGCGGCGCGGGCACGGACAGTCTGACCGTGATAAGGTGATGGCCGGAACGGCAGGACGGTGGGAGGCGTGGCTATGGGTGCCTTGCGCAAGCATCGGACGATGACGGTGGCCGAATTCCTCGCTTGGGAGGAACGGCAAGACGGGCGCCACGAGTTCCATCATGGCGAGATCGTCGCCATGGTCGGCGGAACCGTGGCGCACAACCAGATCGCCGGCAACATCTACACAGCGCTCCGGAGCGCTCTGCGCGGCACTCCGTGCCGGGTTTTCCAGGAAAACATGAAGACCATCGCCGACGACTCGGTCTTCTATCCGGATGTTCTGGTCACCTGCGCCAAGCTCAACGACCAGGACCGCTTGGCCTCCGAGCCGAGCGTGATCGTCGAGGTGCTGTCCGACAGCACCGCGACCCGCGATCACCTGACCAAGAACACGGCCTACCGCACCCTACCCTCGCTGACGCAGTACGTGATCGTCCACCAGCGCGCCGCCGCCGTGGAGAGCTTCCGCCGCGACGGCGACGGCTGGCTGCACGAGGTGGTCTCGGGCGAGGCCGGCGTCCTGCGCCTTCCGGCGCTGGGGGTCGAACTGCCGCTTGCGGTCATCTACGAGGACACCGAGGTGCCCTTTGCCCTCGACGGCGAATCCGACGACGAGGACTAGCGATGATGGACGCCTTCGATGCCGACCGCCTGATCGCGCTGCTCGGTCTCCAGCGGCACCCCGAGGGCGGATTCTACGTGGAAACCTACCGCGCTCCCGCCGAGGGGCGCGGCGCGGTGACGGCGATCTACTTCCTGCTGAAGGCCGGCGAGCGGTCCCACTGGCACAAGGTGGACGCCGTCGAGATCTGGCTGTGGCACGGCGGCGCGCCGCTGGAGCTGTCGATTCACGACGAGGCCGCTCCCGGAACCCGTGTTCACAGGCTCGGCATGGATCTCGCGGCGGGAGAACGGCCGCAGGCGGTCGTGCCGGTCGGCGCCTGGCAGTCGGCCCGCAGCCTGGGGGATTGGTCGCTGGTGAGCTGCACCGTGGCGCCGGCCTTCGAGTTCGCCGGCTTCACCCTGGCACCGCCGGATTGGGATCCGGGGCCGGCCTGACTCCGGCCCCCTCCCCTCACTCCTTGGCGTAGGGGTTGTTGCCCTTGCGCAGCAGCAGCCGCAACGGCACGCCCGGCAGGTCGAAGCTGTCGCGCAGATGGCCGATCAGGTAGCGCTGGTAGCTTTCCGGCAGGTCGAGCGGCTTGTTGACGAACAGCGCGAAGGTCGGCGGCCGCGACTTCACCTGGGTCACGTAGCGGATCTTCACCCGGCGCCCTTCGATCAGGGGCGGCGGATGGTGGTCGAGCACGCCCTCGATCCAGCGGTTGAGCTGCGAGGTCGGGATGCGCCGGTTCCACACCGCGTAGGTGTCGACGATGGCGTCGAGCAGCGTGCCGAGCTTCTGGTTCCTCAGGGCCGAGATGGTAACGACCTTGACGCCCTTGATGTAGCCGAGCGCCGCCTCCAGCTTGTCCTCGACCTGCCGCAGCGCCATGGCGCGGTCGTCGACGATGTCCCACTTGTTGACCGCGATGACCAGCGAGCGGCCTTCCGAGATCACCATGCGGGCGATGTTGAGGTCCTGCTTGTCGAGGATCGCCTCGGCGTCGACCACCAGCACCACGACGTTCGCCATGCGGATGACGCGCAGCGTGTCGGCGACGGCCAGCTTCTCGACCTTCTCGTCGACGCGGGCGCGGCGGCGCATGCCGGCGGTGTCGACCAGCTTGAAGCGGCGGTCGCGCCATTCCCAATCGACGCTGATCGCGTCGCGGGTCATGCCGGCCTCCGGCCCGGTCAGCACCCGCTCCTCGCCGACGAGGCTGTTGAGCAGGGTCGACTTGCCGACGTTGGGACGGCCGACGATGGCGATCTGGATCGGCTTGGCCTTGTCCTCTTCCGGCTCCGGCTGGTCGCCGACGGGGATCGGTCCCTCGTCGGACGCGTCGGCGGCGGGCGCGGCCTCCTCGGCCTCGGCCTCGGCCTCCTCCTTGGGAACGAAAGGCAGCAGCCCCTCGACCAGATCGGCCATGCCTTCGCCATGCTCGGCGGAAAGCGGGATCGGGTCGCCCAGCCCAAGCTCGTAGGATTCGTAGAGCCCGGACTTCGACGCCTTGCCTTCGGACTTGTTGGCGACCAGCAGGACCGGGGTCTTGCTCTTGCGCAGGATGGAGGCGAAATGGCGGTCCATCGGGGTCACGCCGGCGCGCGCGTCGATGATGAACAGCGCGACGTCGGCGCGTTCCAGCGCCTGCTCGGTCTGGCGGCGCATGCGCGCCTCCAGGCTGTCGTCGGTGACGTCCTCGAGCCCGGCGGTGTCCACCACCGTGAAGGACAGGCCGCCGACGAATCCGGGCGCGGAGCGCCAGTCGCGGGTGACGCCCGGCGTGTCGTCCACCAGGGCCAGCTTCTTGCCGGCCAGGCGGTTGAACAGGGTCGATTTGCCGACATTCGGCCGACCGACGAGAACGACTGTGAACGACATGGCGCCAGGGTTTTCCTAAAGACAGACGAGAAGCATCAACGGAACGCGGCAAGCGTCCCGTTGTCGCACAGGACATAGAGAGTGTTGTTGGCGACGACCGGCGGCAAGTAGGCGGCCGCCGGCAGCTTGCGGGTGACCTCGACCGCGCCGTTGTTCGGCGACAGGCCGAGCAGCTGGCCGTTCGAGCCGGCCACCCACAGGCGGCCGCCGGCCAGCACCGGCCCCGCCCAGGTGATCGGGCCGGTCTTGTCCTTGGGATCGTCGTAGCGGTCGAGCGGAGCCACCCAGCGGGCGCGGCCCGCCTGACGGGTCACCGCCACCAGCTCGGCGTCGTTGGTCACGGTGAACAGATAGTCGCCGGCCAGCCACGGGGTCTGGGTGCCGCCGATCTCGGCCTCCCACACCCGGTTGCCGATCCGCTCGTCGATGGCGACCATGCGGCCGGAATGGCCGATGGCGTAGACGGTGCCGCGGTCGATCACCGGCAGGCCGCGGATGTCGGCGAGGTTGCTGAGGGCCCCGGTGCGGCGGATGGCGGCGAGGCTCTCCTGCCACGCGACGCGGCCGGTCTCGGGCCGCAGCCCGAACAGCTCGCCCGACGAGTAGGGGGCGACGACCAGGGTCGACGTCGCGGCCGGGCTGGCGGCGCCGAGCAGGCCGGCAGTTTCCAGGATGCCCTGCTGCGACCATTGCACGGTGCCGTCGCCGGTCGACAGGGCGACGATCTGGTTGTCGAGCGTCAGCACGAGGACCCGCCCGCCCGACACGGTCGGAGCGCCGCGCACCGGGCCGGCGACGCGCTTGCGCCACAGGACCGAGCCGTTGGCCGGATCCATCGCCATCACCTCGGCGAAGCCGGTGGCGGCGTAGAGGCGTCCGTCGGCGTAGGACACGCCGCCGCCGGTGGCGCCGCCGCGCTCATGCTCGGGCTTGGTGTCGACGCGCCACAGCGACCGGCCGGTCTGCTCGTCGAGCGCCGCGACATGCGCGTCGGCGTCCATGGCGAAGATCTTGCCGTCGGCGACCACCGGAACGCCCAGCAGGGCGCGCGAGCTGCTCGACCCGCTGCCGATGTCGCCGCGCCACGCCTCGGACGGGCTGGCCGCAAGGGCGAGATGCCCCATGGCGTGGTCCGGCGTGCCGCCCGCCTGCGGCCAGGCGACGTTGGCGGCCGGCGGCGGCACGGTGACCGCGACGTCGGCCAGACGGGCGTCCGGCTCGATCTTGCGCTCGCGGGTCAGGACGGAGACACGCTGCCCCGGCAGCGGCGGTTCGGGAGTCTTGCCGAACCAGTCGCCGACGGTGTCGCAACCGCCCAGCAGGACGGCGAGCAGCGAAGCGGACAGGAGCGCCGAACGGCGCAGAGGACGGGCCGTGGTCATTCGTCAGGTCTTGCCGTAGAGGGAGGCGAGGTCGGCGGCGCGGGAGCGGACGCCGCTCGGCGCCTGCTGGTCGTCGGCCAGTTGCTGGAAGAGGCCGCGCGCCTTGGCGGTGTCGCCGCCGCGGGCGGCCAGCAAGGCGGTCAGCTCGCGCGCGGTGAAGCGCCACGGGCTGCTGTCGGCGGTCAACGGCTGGAGCCTGGCGGTGAGCTGGGCGGCGTCGCCGCTCTCGACCCGCTGCATCGCCCCCAGCAGGGTGGCGAGGTCGCGGTAGACCGGATCGACGGAGCTGTTGGCGGCGATGCCGTCATAGATCGTCGCGGCGTCGGCCGGCTTGCCCTGGCGCAGCAGCAGCGCCGCGGCGTTGAACTGGGCGAAGGCGGCCATGCGCGGGTCGGCGCTGCCGGCGTAGGCGGCGAGCGCCTCGACGCCCTTCTCCGGCCCCTGCGCGGTCTGCGAGATGGCGGTGACGAGAGCCGCGGTGTCCTGCTGCTGCTTGGAGGCCTGCCAGTTGCGCCACGCGGTGTAGCCGCCGGTTCCGGCGACCAGAAGCACGGCGGCGGCGATCATGGCGCCGCCATACTTCTTGAACACATGCTCCGCGCGATCGCGGCGCAGATCCTCGTCGACTTCGCGGAAAATATCGCTCATGGCGCTGCGGTGCGGTCCTTGTTCGTGCGGCCGGGACGGCGGCGCGGTCTCGGGTCGGGCGGAACGGCACCCCCGGCTGGCCGGAGGGGCCTGTCCGCGCCATCACAGGGCCGGATAGCATTGGGTACCACGCCCGGTCAAGTGCGCACGGCGCCCCGCCCCCCATGCCCCCTGGGGATTCGGATGGCCGGACAGGCGAAAGGCCGCGCGGGACGACGCCCGCACGGCCCTTTTTCAGCGCACCACCCGATGTCAGCGAAACACGGAGGGAAACGAGGTCGCCCCGGAAACCGTCAGGCCGTCATCGCCGCGGCGGCGATCACCGCCTGCGTGCGGTTCTTGACGCCCAGCGACTTGAAGATGGCGGTGACGTGGATCTTGACGGTGCCTTCCGACAGACCCAGTTCATAGGCGATCTGCTTGTTCGACTTGCCCAGCCGCAGGCATTCGAGAACCTCGCGCTGGCGCTGGGTCAGGCCGTAGCCGCCGCTGCGGTCGGCGACGTCCAGCGGCGAGCGGCGGCGCGGCGCCGCGTCCATGCTGGCGGTCAGGGCTCCGGGCGGAACATAGATGCCGCCGGAGAAGACGAGGTTCAGCGCGCCCATCATGACCTTGACGCTGCTGGATTTCGGAATGTAGCCGGTGGCGCCGTGGTCGAGCGCGCCGCGGATGTCGCCCAGCGCCTCGGAGGCGGAGATGACGACGATGGGAACCCCCGGCTGCAAGGCCTGGACGTCGCGCAGGCCGTCGAAGCCCGGCCAGTTCGGCATGTGCAGATCCATCAGCACGATGTCGTAGGTGATGTCCGACCGGCAGCGGTCGAGCAGTTCGTTGAAGGTCCCCGCCTCGATGAAGGTGGCATCGCCATGCAGCTGCTCGAGCAGCCGCCGCAGCCCTTCACGGAACAGCAGATGGTCGTCACCGATCAGGATTTTCATGATCCCCGTCACCCTCGTTCGCCGCCCCTTGCGGGCCTCGCCTTCGCGTCCGGTAAGCCCCCGCGGCCCCCGGATCGTCTCGCTCGCCTTAACTGGCTTGGGTGATTGATACCACGATCGGAAGAGGGGCTGTATATCGACAAGGGCCATAGGTCATTAGCCGCCGCGCCGCGCCATGACCGAACCATACGGCAGAGCGCGCCCAAGCATTGCCCAGGCCATAAGTCATAGATTCGCGGCAGGAAACCCGATTCGGGACTGAGCCCGTCCAATCGAAGCACTCGAAAATGCAAAAATCGTCTCCGTTCGCGCAGGGAATCGTCTTGGAACCTTTGCGAAGCGATCCCGTTCGTGTGAGCAGAGCTGAACTAACCCCGAATCGAGGGCGCGGAGGGTCAGGCCGAACCGTTCGAATCTCCCGGAAGGATCCCTGTACCAACGCGCAATCGGCTGTGACCCGTTCAGCACACAACATTCCAGAGGTGTTACCGTCCCGAAACAAGAGGCGACCATCCTGGCTGTGCTTGACGATCTCGGTTGATAATCCATCGTTCGATTTACGTGCCACCTCATCAATTTCTAAATTATTCCAGGACCACCAGCGAACTCTTCTCTTTTACAGGAATACTTGGAACATTTTATGAAATATCGGGATTGCGCGTGCCTGGGCCGGCCGAACACACGGTCGGTTTTCCATTCAACCGAGACGCAGGCGGCAATGCCCGGTTCGGGCCAGCCGTGGATGCCTCCTCCAGACAGAGCTGACCCATGCACACACATCATGAGTACGCCCATGAGAAAGCATCTCACCAGACCCGCAACGCGGTGACCCCCATGCATGTCTGCCTGATCCTCGACAACAACGCGCTGACCGAAACCGTGGTGCAGGCGCTCGACCGTGGTGGCCGGCACCGGGTGACGGTGCTGCACGACATCACCGACCTGACGCAGAGCGCGCTGACGCCGGACGCCATCCTGATCGGCCTCCAGCAGTTCACCGCGCTGCGCGAGAACGAGCCGATGGTCTATCTGCGCCTGTCGCGGCGCTCCCGGATCGTCGTGGTGCTGTCGTCGCGCGAGTTGCTCGACGCCGCCCACATCCTGGCCTTCGCCGACGCCTGGGTGTTCGAGGATCTCAACGTCGACCGCATCAACGAGCTGCTGGACCTCGGGCTGGAGGGCCACTGCCTGATGCCCAAGCAGTTCCTGTCGCGGCTGGGGGTGGACGAAATCCGGCTCAGCCTGCTGCCCCGCCTGTCCGATCCGGAATACGAGACCCTGCGCCTGCTGGGCCAGGGGCTGAACAACCGGACCATCGCCAACGCGCTGGACCTGTCGGAGGCGGTGATCAAGTCGATGGTGCGCAGCGTGCTGTCCAAGCTCCATTTCCGCAACCGGACCGAGGCCGGGGTCTTCGCCGCGCGCCAGCAGGGCGCCCTGCAATCGGCGCGCGACGGGGTCGTGCCCCCCCACATGCACGCCGCCCAGCAGCAGCGCGCGGCGGGAGCCTAGCCCCGCCGGCCTCCCCCCACGGCCCATCGGCTTCGAAGCCCTCCGGATCACAAGTCCGGAGGTTTTTTTTGCGACGTCCCCGCGGTCACGCCCCTTGCGCCGCCCGCCCTGCGGCATCCGGCCGGGTCGCGGGTTTCGGCAAGGGGCGCCCACGCGAAAAGCCCCTCCTCCTGATGGAAGAGGGGCTTTTCGCGGTCGAGCCGTGGTGGGGAACGGTTACTGGTGGGCCGCCGTCGCGGCAGCCGCCACCACGCCGGCGCCGGCCAGTTCGCCGCCGATGCCGTTGTTGAGCGCCCAGATGGCGGCCTGGGTGCGGTTGGAGGCGTTGATCTTGCGCAGCAGGCTCTTCAGGTGGACCTTCACCGTCGCCTCGGTGATGTTCAGATGGTTGGCGATCATCTTGTTGCTGTCGCCGTTCAGCAGGCAGCGCAGGATCTGCACCTCGCGCTGCGACAGCCCCTTGCGCGACACCGGCATCTCGGTGCCGTTGCCGTTGACCCGGCCGGAGATCAGAAGCGCGGCCAGATGGGTCGGGAACACCTTCTCGCCCATCATCACCAGCTTCAACGACTGGGCCAGAGCGTCGGACGACAGGTCCTTCATCAGGTAGCCGTCGGCCCCCGCCTCCAGCGCGTTGGCCAGGCGGCGGGTGCAGAGATCGCTGGTCAGGATGACCATGCGGGCGTCCGGCAGTTGGGCGCGCAGCCGGCGCATCCCTTCCGCCTCCTCGTCGCCGCCGTTCTGGAGGTCGAGCAGGACGAGCTGCGGACGCAGGCCGTTCTCGACGCTGTTCAGCGCCTCGCGGAGGTTGCCGGCCTCGGCGCCGATCTGGAACGGCGAGTCGTCGAGCAGCCGCTTCAATCCCTCGCGGAACAGCTTGTTGGAGTCGATCAGAAAAGCACGCACTGTGTCCATGGTCAGCTCCCGCGAATTTGGATCGATCGTCGTGACACGGCGGACCAGAAAACGATTCCGATCGTGTGGGCGTCCGGCTATCCGAACCATCCGGCGCCGCCCCCCTTCGAAGTCTTCGGCCTACCAATATTTAGGGTGAGCTTACCCCCGTGTCGTGTCCTACGTTACCACTCTCCGGAGTTAAAAGAAGAACGCATTGGACATATGCGCAAAGCCACGACCTCTTGAAGGTGTAAACGGCCTCGTTGAAAGTATTCGTCTCATCCCATCGAAAAGGTTATTCTTCGTGACAACCACCACTTATTTGTCAATAAAAACGCGCATTGAGTGATGTGGATTCTAAAAATAGCGCCGTGAATTGCAGAAAACCCGCTGCGCGGAAGGTCGCGCCTTCCCCTCCCCCCATCCGGGACCATAGCCTTTCGGCGTAACGGCCGCCCCCTGTCCGGACGCCCGTCCCGCCCCTTTTCCGCATCCTCCGACCGGCCTTGACGAGCCGACCCCGCCCATGCGCTTCTGCGGCCGCGAATCGCGGGGACGGCATGACGGGCTGGCAGATCATCGGGGCGGGAATCGCCGGCTATCTCCTGCTGCTGGCGCGCAGCGCCTGGAAGCAGGGGGAGTTCCGCCAGTTCCTGCGCAGCCTCGCGATCGTCGCGATCCTCTGCGGCGCCATCGCGGCGATCGTGGCGGCGGTCATCATGCTCGATTCGCCTCCCTGACCCACTCCACAAGAAAAGGCCCTTCCCCGGCAATGGGGAAGGGCCTCGGAAATGGGCCGGATCGGGAATGGATCAGATCTGGCCGCGCTCGTTCGCCTGACGCATCAGGACATACTGGCGCATCATCTGGTTGCGGAAGCGGTAGCGCTCCCGCCCGGGCTCGATCACCGGGGCCAGCACCGCGCCATGGTCTTCGCGGGTCAGGCGCTTCAGCAGGTCGAGCATCTCGCGGCTCGGCGGCTCACCCCCCTCCCCCGCCAGGTCGGCCGGGTCGAAGGTGCCGTAGGCGTCGGCCGGGCACAGACCGGCGGCGAGCAGCGCGTCCTCCAGTTCGCCGCGCCGTTCGGCGGCCAGGGCGCGGGCGTAGCTGTCGACGATGCCGCGCTCGGCCTCCTGGAGACAGCGGGCGACGGCGTAGGCCAGATCCGAACGCTCCACGATGGTGCTGCCGCGGCTGACCGCGCTGCGCGCCGCGTGCAACCCCAGAAGCTGGGCGTAGTAGGGAAGCCCGCGCACGAACTCGGCGATCCGCTGCACCACGTCGGGCGCGAAGCCGATGCCGGCGTTCTCCGCCCCGGCCTGGATCAGCCGGCCGATCTCCTGGTCGGTCATCAGCGGCAGATGCACCGGCACCAGCGAACGCTGGATCGACGGATGCTTGCCGAGAAGCTGGTCGAGATTCTCGGCGACGCCGACCACCAGCAGGGTCACCGGAATCGAGCTGTCGGTGAGGTTCTTGAACAGCTCGGCCAGCTTGTTGCGGAAATCCTCGTCGGTGACGCGGTCGTACTCGTCCAGGATCAGCAGCACATGGGTGGCGTGGATGCCCGACAGCACCTCGTTCAGCTCGGTGACGCTGAAGGTGCCGTCCGGCAGCAGCTCGTTGAAGCTGGCGAAGTTGCGCCGCGCCGCGAAGGGGTTGTCCGCCCCGGAGCGGTAGTAGGTCGAGGGGATCTTCTTCAGGAAGTGCCGGAAGATGTCCTCGAAGCTGAGTTCGGCGCTGCACGTCAGCTTCAGCGACAGATAGCCGGCCTGGGCGGCGATTTTCTCGATGCCGTTGGCGACGGAGGTCTTGCCGCGCCCGCGGTCGCCGTAGAGGATGACGTGCGCCCGCTCCTCCTCGATGGCCGAGATGATGCGGCGCAGCGTGTCGCTGCGGCCGATGAACAGGCCGTTGAGCTGCTGCTTGGGGCGTGTCGGGGTGAAGGCCTCGCGCAGCAGGCCGTTCAGTTCCGGCGTCAGCCCCTTCAGCATGGCCGGCGCGTTCACCCCCATGCCGCCGCGGAAGCCACCGTTGACGGTCATGGTGAAGCGCGGCAACTCGGCGTCGCCCGCATCGCCGCCGCCGGGCGCCGGGAACATGCGCCCGCGATGGTCGCCCGTCGCGTCCTGCCCGAGAATGTCCGGCTGGCGGGGCGCCGCCGGTCCGCGCATTCCGTCCCCGCGCATCCCGTCGATGGGCCGCAGATGGGAAGGACCGGGCGGACGGGCGAAGCCGTGATGGGCCGAACCCGCCGCCGGCGCACCGCCGGCGGGGGCACCGCCGCCCAGACCGCCGCCCGTTATGCCGACGCCGCCAGCGGCGCCTGCTGCCGGTACCCGCTCGTCCGCCGCCGTTGCCGTCCGCCGTTTCCGAAAGAAGTTGCGCATCCGTCCCAGTCCTCACGCTTGTCGGCGTTTGCGGCACCGGCCCCGGCAAGCGCTTGTTTCAGCGAGGGAACCGATCCGCGTCTACCCGATGTAAGCGATGCGGCCGGCGGGATGGGTTGGGATTTCGGATATCATACCGACGCAGCATCGCCCTTCCGGCGACTCCGTTCGGATGAGGGGCGGCTCCCCGTCTCATCCCACCAGCAGCGGGCCGACCATGATCCAGCCGTAGAGGCTGGCCAGCAGCACCGCGAGCGTCACGCATTCACGCACGAAAGCCAGAACCGACATGCCAACCCCCCATGTTCATGTTGTGTTCCAGCTTGATACCAGAACGAACGGGGTACGGCAACGAATAAGTTCCTATTATGTTCGCTTCAAAGACCCCTTACGTTCCGTCTTGAGGCAGAAATGGGATAGGGTGTGGTTCTTTCCGGAAAGGCAACGACCGACCGGGGGCGACAGCCCCGGAGCGACCCACCACGAAAAGATGGTCAGGAGGGGTCGGGAGAGTCGTCGTAACGGATCAGATCCATCCAGGCGCGCTCCAGCCGGCGCAGGGTGCGGTAGGTCGTCTCGAAATCGGCGCCGTCGGTCTCGCTGCGCACAAGGTTGTCGGCACGCGCGGCCTCCAGCCGCCTCAGACCTTCGCAGGTGGCGAGGCCGCGCTCCGACAGGCGCAGCCGGGCGGCGCGGCGGTCGCGCTGCGACGGCGTGCGGTCGACATAGCCGGCCTCGACCAGATGCTTCAGATTGTAGGAGGCGTTGGAGCCCAGATAATAACCGCGCTCCAGCAGGTCGCGGACCGACAGTTCCTCGTTGCCGATGTGGAGCAGCATCAACGCCTGGGTCGGGCTGAGGTCGGTGACGCCGATCCGCGCCAGTTCCATCCGCAGAACATCGAGAAACCGCCGCGTGATGCTCTCCATGACGCGGCCGAGGTCGGTGTAGACCGCCGGGGTCGCCGCACTCTGCATGATCGTGCTTCCTGTTGCCTGAGCCCTGTCCGCCCCCGGAGGGAACGCGAAGGGGGCGGCGATCCCCGCCACTCCCCTGGCCCGCCACGATGAAGGGCTTTTGTCGCGAATTGGGGGGACAAACTTGGGACGCCGGAAGCGGCACCGGCCGGAGCCGGACTATCAGGTCGGCGGCAAAAGGTTCGAAAAATTTTGACACGGATGAACACGGATGCCGGCTGCGCCGGCTCACGGATGAACGGGATGAAGGACAGCATCCATGTTCATCCGTGTCCAAAAATTGGGTGTCCGGAGACCACGCTCACAGCGTGCCGGCGTAGGCCCCGCCGTCCAGCAGGATGTTCTGCCCGGTCATGAAGCCGGATCGGGCCGAGCAGATCCAGGCGCAGGCGGCGCCGAACTCGTCGGGGTCGCCGAAGCGTCCGGCCGGGTTGCTCTGGCGGCGCAGGTCCATCTCCTCGTCGATGCTGCGGCCCGACGCCTTGGCGCCGCCCTCCATGGTCTTGCGCAGGCGGTCGGTCTCGAAGGGGCCGGGCAGCAGGTTGTTGATGGTGACGTTGTGCTTGACCGTCTGGCGCGACAGCCCGGCGACGAAGCCGGTCAGCCCGGTCCGCGCCCCGTTGGACAGGCCGAGGATCGGGATCGGCGCCTTCACGGCCCCCGAGGTGATGTTGACGATGCGGCCGAAGCGGCGGCCGATCATGCCGTCGACCGTCGCCTTGATCAGCAGGATCGGCGCCAGCATGTTGGCGTCGAGCGCGCGGATCCAGTCCTCGCGCTCCCAGTCGCGGAAGTCGCCCGGCGGCGGACCGCCGGCGTTGTTGACGAGGATGTCCGGCTCCGGACAGGCGGCGAGCGCGGCGGCCCGTCCCTCCTCGGTGGCGATGTCGCCGGCGGCGGTGGTCACGGTCACGCCGGTGGCGGCGCGGATCTCGGCGGCGGCCTCCTCCAGCGCGTCGGCGCTGCGGGCGGTCAGGGTGACGTGGACGCCCTCCCTGGCCAGGGCCAGCGCGCAGGCCTTGCCCAACCCCTTGCTGGCGGCGCAGACGAGCGCGCGGCGGCCGGCGATGCCCAAATCCATGGCGTATCCTCCCTATCGTCGTGTCGCTACTGTCGTGTCTTTGGCCGGTGTTCCAGTTCGGCCAGAACCTCGCGGGCGAGCGGAACCGTCACCCGGCGGTGCCCCGCCAGCGAGGCGTGGTCGAGCGCCGCCACCAGGGTGCGCGCGGAATCCAGCGAGCGCTCCATCCGCGTCAGCAGGTAGGTGACGACCTCCAGCCCCGGCCGCAGCTGGCGGTCGGCGAACAGCTTGACCAGCACGGCGGCGAGCAGCGCGTCGTCGGGGGCCGCGACCTCGACCGCCGGCGCCCCCTTGATGCGCGAGCGCAGGTCGGCCAGCCGCGCCCGCCAGCGCGACGGCGCCTTGCGCGACAGCAGCAGCAGATGGCCGCCCTGCTCGCGGGCGAGGTTGTAGAGGTGGAACAGCGCCTCCTCGCGCGCCGGCTTGCCGGCAACCTTGTCGGCCTCCTCGACCACCACGGCGTTGGCGGCGGCGAGCAGCTCCGGCAGGTCGGCGGCGTCGAGGCTGGCGCCGCTGGCGATGACCGCGTGGCTGCGCGCCCGCCAGACATGGCCGAGATGGGTCTTGCCGCAGCCCGCCGGCCCGTACACGGTCAGGGCCGGCGCCGGCCAGGACGGCCAGCGGTCGAGCCACGCCACCGCGTCGGCGTTGCTGGGCGCCACGAGGAAATCCTCGCAGCCCATCGCCGTCCGGTGCCCGAGGTCGAGCGGAATCTGTGCCGGCAAGCTCATCGGGAACTCAAGGCAGGAGGAAAGGCGGCCCAAAAGGAAAAGCGGTCAAGGTTCCGGCGTCACGCCCCGGTAGTAGCCGCTTGAGAGATACTGGCGCAACGCGAAGCGGGTCAACACGCCGATGACCGCGGCGACCGGAACCGCCAGCAGCACGCCGAGGAAACCGAACAGGCTGGCCCCGGCCAGCAGGGCGAACATCACCCAGACCGCGTGCAGGCCAACCTTGTCGCCGACCAGCTTCGGCGTCAGGACGTTGCCCTCGATCGCCTGCCCGAACAGGAAAATCCCGACCACCAGCCCGACTCGCCAGAACTCGTCGAACTGGAGAAGGGCAAGCCCGGTGCTGGCGACGAATCCGAACAGCGAGCCGACATAGGGGATGAAGGACAGCAGCCCGGCGACCAGCCCGATCACCAGCCCGAAATCCAGCCCGGCCGCCGAGAGCGCCAGCGCGTAGAACAGGCCGAGCACGAGACAGACCATCGCCTGCCCGCGCACGAAGCCGGATAGGGTGGAATCCACCTCGCGCGCCTGCGCGCGGATCGTCTCGGCGTGCTGGAGCGGCAGCCAGGCGTCCACCTTGGCGACCATCACGTCCCAGTCGCGCATCATGTAGAAGGCGACGATCGGGGTGATGAACATCAGCGACAGCACGTCGAACAGGGCCAGCCCGCCCGACAGGATGCTGCTCACCACCTTGGCGACCCAGCCGGCGACGTCGCCGGCGTAGGTGCCGGCGGCGGCGCGCAGCCGCTCCATGTCGTCGGGCGGCAGCCGGTGCAGCAGGCGGTTGATCGCCGGCAGCGCCCGCTCCTTCACCACGGCGGCGTAGTGCGGCAGCACCTCCAGCAGATGGGCGATCTGGCCCTGGACCAGCGGCACCAGCAGCAGGACGAACACCACCAGCACCAGCAGGAAGGACAGCAGCACCAGCGTGGTGCCGAGCCAGCGCGGCAGGCGGATCGCCTCCAGCCGGTCGACCAGCGGATCGAGCAGATAGGCCAGCGCCAGCCCGACCACGAAGGGCAGCAGCATGCCGGCGAGCAGCCAGAGCGCCAGCACGAACAGCCCGAGTCCGATCAGCCAGAAGCGGATCTGCTTGGAGTCCGTCACCGGACACCGCCGAGCCGGTTGAACAGCAGCGCCGCGCGCCGGGCGTAGGCGAGGCCGGAGCCGGCCGTCGTCGCCGCGCAGACATAGACCAGCGCCTCGACCAGCTCCATCCCGAACAGCCGCGGATTCGGCAGCCCCAGCGCGGCCGGCGCCAGCACGGCGGCGGCCAGCGCGATCTGCACCACCGTGTTCACCTTGCTGATGTAGAGCGGCTGCATCGCCAGCGTCTCCTTCAGGGTGAACAGCAGGATGACGCCGGCGATGATCATGACGTCGCGGAACACCACCAGCATGACCAGCCACAGCGGAATCAGCCCGACATGGCCGAGCGCAACATAGACGCCGACGATCAGCGCCTTGTCGGCCAGCGGGTCGAGATAGCCGCCCAGCACGGTGCGGGCGCGGAACATGCGGGCGATGGCGCCGTCCAGCGCGTCGGACAGGCCGGCCGCGACGAACAGGCCGAAGGCCCAGACCATGTTCCCGGTGAGGATCATGTACATCGCCAGCGGCACCGCCAGGATGCGCAGGAAGGTGATGATGTTGGGAACGCTCACGGTGCGTTTCTCACCGGCAGGGTGCCCAGGTTGCGCGGCGGCGCGCCGAGCCCGCCGGTGGGATAGGCCGCGGCCGGCGCCGTTCCCAGCGGAGCCGAGGGCGCCAGAGGGATCGCGCCGGGGTTGGCGGCCGGGGCCGCCGCATCGCCCGAGCCCGAGCCCGAGCCGCGCGGCAGCAGGGTGAGCTGCCAGCCGGCGGCGGACACCGGCAGCGGCGCCGTGCCCATGGCGGCCGGCGGCGCCACGCGGGTCAGCCCGAGGTCGCGCTTGTTCAGCAGGGGGGCCAGACGGTCGGGGTCGCCGCGATGGGTCAGGTTGACCAGCGCCTCCGACCGGGTCATCGACAGCAGCTCGTTGCGGGTCACGGCGGCGAGGCCGGCCAGCCGCTTGCGGGTCTCCACCCAGTCGGCGGCGCTGCCCAGCGGCACGCGGACCAGCGTGGTCTGCTCCGGCCCGGTCGCCGTCACGTTGTTGCGGCGCCACGCCTCGTCGAGCTGGGCGCCGACAAAGGTCACGGCGCGGGTCAGGAAATCGGTCGGCCGGTCCGAAGCGTCGGGCTTGACGTTGATGGTCTGGGTCTCGCGGGTGCCGTCCAGCCCGTAGCGGGTGAGATCCACCACCAAACCGCGCGACAGGTCGGGGCCGCCGGCCGGCAGCTCCGTCCGCGCGACGATGACCCCGCCGGCGTGGTAGCGCTGGGCGATGCGGTTGAGCGCGTCGGCGTTGCCGTTCACCGCCTCCTCCGTCCCGATGGCCTGGGCGTCGGGCAGCTCGCCGTCCGGCACCACCAGCGGCACCAGCGAAGAGGTTGCCGGGCGCTCCTCCCAGGCGGCGCGCCAGGGGGTGCGGTCCTCCCACAGCAGGGTACGCCCGTCGGTGACCGTCAGCGGCAGCACCACGAAGGGGCGGGTCGGCGGCTCGACATACTGGGCGCTGCCGGCGCCGCCGATGGCGTCGCGCACCGCGTTTGGACGGAAGCGCACGGTGATCGACCCGACGTAACGGGTGGCCGACACCTTCTCCTCGTCGATCTCGAAACCCTGGACCAGGCGGGCGATATCGGTCTCCGACAGGCGCGGCGGGTTGCCGCCGCCGGGGACAAGACGCTTGTACAGCTCGACCCAGGCCTTGCTCTGCGCCTCGCGGATCGCCTGGTCGCGGGCGGTGTTGGCGTTGGCGGCGTTGATGTCCACCTTGACGCCCGACACCGCGAAGGCGTCGGCGGCGGTGTTGGCCGTCGGCGTGGAGGAGGGCAGCGCGGAGGGCACGGCAGAGGGCATGGAGGCGGGCGGCGGCGCGACGGTTTGCGCCCCGGCCGGCCCGCCCGAGAGGACGCAGGCGACGGACAGGGCGGCGAGACCCGCAAACAGCGGCGCGCGGCGGCGGTGGAGCATTGCAATGCCTTCCGATTCGAGTATGTTCGGGCCGATCCAACGGCCCGGTATATAGCTCAGCCCAAGCGAGGATACCATCAGCACCCAGTCCTATAACATGTCCGACGCCTACAAGCAGGCCGGTGTGGACATCGACGCGGGCAACGCGCTTGTCGAAGCGATCAAGCCCCTTGCCCGCTCCACCGCGCGCTCCGGCTCCGACGCGGGCCTGGGCGGCTTCGGCGCGCTGTTCGACCTGCGCGCGGCCGGCTACCAGGATCCGCTGCTGGTCGCCACCACCGACGGCGTCGGCACCAAGCTGAAGGTCGCGATCCTGGCGAACCGCCACGACACGGTCGGCATCGACCTTGTGGCGATGTGCGTCAACGATCTGGTTGTTCAAGGGGCGGAGCCGCTTCTCTTCCTGGATTACTACGCGACGGGCAAGCTCGACGTGGCCGCCGGCCGCGCCATCGTGTCGGGCATCGCCGAGGGCTGCCGCCAGGCCGGCTGCGCGCTGGTCGGCGGCGAGACCGCCGAGATGCCGGGCATGTATTCGGAAGGCGACTACGACCTCGCCGGCTTCTCGGTCGGCGCGGTCGAGCGCGAGCATGCGCTGACCGGCTCGGCCGTGCAGGCGGGCGACGTGGTGCTTGGTCTGGCCTCGACCGGCGTGCATTCCAACGGCTATTCGCTGGTCCGCAAGCTGGTCGAGAAATCCGGCCTCGGCTACGACGCCGAATGCCCGTGGGATTCCTCCAGGACGCTGGGCGAGGCGCTGCTGACCCCGACGCGCATCTATGTGAAGAGCACGCTGAAGGCCGTGCGCGCCGGCAGCGTCCGGGCGCTCGCCCACATCACCGGCGGCGGCCTGATCGAGAACATCCCGCGCGTGCTGCCCGACGGGCTCGGCGTGACGCTGGACGCCTCGACCTGGACCCTGCCCCCGGTGTTCGGCTGGCTGATGAAGACCGGCGGCATCGCCCCCTACGAGATGGCCCGCACCTTCAACGTCGGGCTCGGCATGGTCGCCGTGGTCCCGGCCGACAAGGCGCAGCAGGCCATCGACATCCTCACCGAGGGCGGCGAGACGGTCTTCACCGTCGGCACCGTCACCGCGCTGAAGGAGGGCGACGCCCGCGTCACCGTCACCGGCATGGATGCGGCGTGGGCTCCGTGACCTCCGCGAAGCTCAAGCTCGGTGTCCTGATCTCGGGCCGGGGCAGCAACTTGCAGGCGTTGATCGACGCCTGCGCCGCCCCGGACTTCCCGGCCGAGATCGCGCTCGTCCTGTCCAACAAGGCCGACGCCTACGGGCTGGAGCGCGCGGCGGCGGCCGGCATTCCGACCACGGTCGTCAGCCACCGCGATTTCCCCGGCGACAAGCCGGCCTTCGAGGCGGCGATGGACGCCAGGCTGCGGGAGGCCGGCGTCGAGCTGGTCTGCCTCGCCGGCTTCATGCGCATCCTGTCGGAATGGTTCGTCGAAAGCTGGCGCGACCGGCTCATCAACATCCACCCGTCGCTGCTGCCCTCCTTCAAGGGGCTGGACACGCACGCGCGGGCGCTGGCGACGGGGGTGCGGTTCCACGGCTGCACCGTGCATTTCGTCCGCCCGGCGATGGACGACGGGCCGATCGTCGCGCAGGCCGCCGTTCCGGTCCTGCCCGGCGACGACGCGGACGCCCTCGCCGGCCGCGTGCTGGAATCGGAGCACCGGCTCTACCCGCACGCCGTCCGCCTGATCGCCGAGGGCCGCGCCCGCGTCGATGGCGATCTGGTGCGGATCGAGGGGGGCGGCCTGGTGCTGGATTCGGTGGTCAACCCGCCTTTTTGAGCGTTCAGACGCGGGCATGCGCGCCCATCCCGCCCCTTTCCCGACCCAGCGGCGGAGGATAGGTGGGGGGCCGGCCTTCCCATCCACACAAACCCTCCCAAAACCGTCGGGCATTGCCGGTTTCTGTTGCGCTTCCCATCTGCTTCGGCAGAATTGCGGGCAACACAAACCAAAAGGAGGGTTCCTGAGATGGCCGCCGTCGGTTCCAACCCGGTCAGCGAAGAGCTGGTCCGCACCCACATGCAGAATTGGATCGCCTTCACCAAGTTCGTGAAGCTCAGCACCGCCGGCGTCATCGCCGTGCTGGTCCTGATGGCGCTGATCACCCTGTAGAAGTGATCCCGTCTTTGCGCCGCCGGTTCCTCCCGGCGGCGTTTCCCCCGGCTCCGCCCGCTCAGCCCGCCCCCAACGCGTTGGTCATGCCGCGCAGCAGGTCGCGCATGCTCTGCGGACGGTCCTGCCAGCGCATGGCGAGACCGGCCAGCAGCACCTTCTCGAAAGACGGCGGCAGGGCGGCGCCGAGTTCGTTCGGCCGTGGAACCCGGTCGCTCACGAAACGGGCGGTGGCGTCCGGCGGCGTCTTGCCGGTCAGCGCCAGATACATGGTGGCGCACAGGGCGTAGACGTCCGACCAGGGGCCCTGCCGGCCCTCGTTGGAATATTGCTCCGGCGGGGCGTAGCCCGGCTTCAGGATCACGGTCAGCCCGTCCCCCTGCCCCGCCGACCGCCGCGCGGCGCCGAAATCCAGCAGCTTGCGCTCACCCGCGCTGGTCAGGAAGATGTTGTCCGGGCTGATGTCGCGATGGATGAGCCCCTGCTCATGGATGGTCTGCAACGCCCTCATGATGGGCGTCAGCACCCCCAGCGTGCGGCGCACGTCGATCCGCCCGCCGCTGTCGGCCAGATACTTCTTCATGGTGCGGCCCTCCAGCAGCTCCATGACGAGATAGGCGGTGGCGTTCTCCTCGAAGAAATCCTGGACGCCGACGATCTCCTTGATGTCGCGCAGCCGGGCGAGCATCCGCGCCTCGTCGAGGAACTTCGCCAGACCGGCGGCGAAGCCCCGCGCGTGCTCGTCGGAGAAGGGAACGACGCCGAAGGAGCCGGGCGCCCGTGAAATCAGGTTCGAGGGGTAGAACTCCTTGATCGCCACCTTCACGCGCAGCCGGTCGTCCCAGCCCAGATAGGTCGCGCCGAACCCGCCCTGCCCCAGCACACGGCCCACCCGGTAACGGTCGAGCAGCGCCGTGCCGGGCATCAGATGCACCCCCGGCCGGTTGTCGGAGCTGGCGGGATAGCCGCAATTCCGGCAGGCGTCGCGCGTCGGCCGGTCGGCGAAGCAGCTCGGGCAGCGCCCGTCCAGGCCGGTTCCCGAGAGTCCCGGAACGGAACCGGGCGGCAGCGCGACCGTCACCGCCGGAGCGGGGGCCGCCATGGGGCCGCCGGCGCCCTGCGGTGCCGCCACCGGACGGAGCGGGGGCGTCGCTGGAGGCGGCGCCGACACGGTGGCGGCGGCCGAAGGGCCGGGCGGCTGCGGCGCCGGGGCCGGAGCCGTCGCCATCTGCCGCAGCCGGTCGAGCAGCTCGAACAGGCGCCGCACCTCGGCCTGCGCCATCTCGTTGTTCTGCTGGGCGGCGAGTTCGGCCTGGAACTGCGGTTGGCGAACGATCTCCAGGATGTGCTGGCGCATCAGCGGCAGGGCGCCGTCCTCGCGGATCAGGCCGGAGCAGGCGATCTCGGCCAGCCGGATGGTGCGCCGGCGCAGCACCGGCTCGACCTGCCGCAGCCGCGCGGCAAGGTTCCCCGATTTGGCGTAGCCGTCGATCGCCCGCTCCGCCTTCTCGGCGATCGGCCCGCGTGCCTCCCACGGCAGGGCGGAGTCACGGATCGCATCGAGCGCGCCGGCCAAATCCCGCTCCAGCAGCCCCGTGTCGGGCGTCTGGACCAGCATGTTCTCGATCAGCAGCTCATTGCCGACGGCGGCGTCGAGCGAGGCCGCGATCTCGCCCATGTGCCGCTCGGCCGCCGGAACCGCGGCCACGGCGGTCAGGTAATGGATGCGGCAGATCAGGTCCGGCTGCCCCTCGCCCAGCCCGACGATGGAGCGGCGATAGGCGCTCGCCCCGCCCTGCTCCAACCGGCGGGAATAGCGGACGGTCAGCGCGTCGGCCATCGCCGGACCGCCGGTCAGCCCGTTGCGCGTCAGCAGATGGCCGAGCAGCGTCTTCAGGCACTCGGCCTCCTGGTCGAAGGCGCCCCGCCCCAGCGGCTGCGGCGCCTTCAACTGACGGCGGACACGGTCGAGCACGGCCAGCCGCGCCTGCGGCAGCTTGCCCTGGCGGAACAGCGCGTTCAGCACGCCCAGCCGGTTCGGTCCCATCGCGTCCATGCGGACCCGGCCGCACAGCAGCTCGCACAGCGTGACCAGCAGCGCGCCGGGCGGCAGCCCGCCGCCCAGCAGCTCGACCCCGGCGGCGGCCGAGCACAGCACGTCGCCGATCATGCCGTCGACCACGCCGGACAGACGCTCGTCGCGGTCCCACTGGAGGATATCGAGCAGCCGGTCGAGCTTGGCCGACCAGCTCTTGAGTTCGTACAGTTCCAGGCTCAGCGCAACGCGCAGGTCGTAGGCGACATCGCCGGTCGGCGATTGGCCCGGCGCGGCCGCCAGCACGGAATCGACGGCGGAGCGGCCCTTGGGAATGTCGGCGAAGGCGATCTGGGCGGCGCGCGCCTTCGCCCAGCTCTCGTCGACGGCGGCCTGGAGCGCCAGCCGGCGGGCGCGCGGCTCCTGACCGGGCAGACGCCCCTGGACGGCGGCGATCCGCGCCACCGCGCTTTCCACCAGTTGCCCATGCCCCAGCAGAACCTTCAGCGGCTTGGCGTGGTGGATCAGCTCGGTCGGGGTCAGAAACAGCGGATCGAGGTAGGAGCGCAGGGCGATGCCGATGACCATGCGGCCCTGCCAGCCGTGACATTCGGCAAGGCTTCCGCACAGCTCCGCCTCGTCGAAGGCTCCGACGGCGGAGGGCGGCGGAGGTGCGGCCGGACGGCTGGGCAGAGGGCTGGGCACGCGAGCCTTTCGACACGGGGGGCAGGACCGGCGGGCGCTGGCGGAACGCGGTCGCTGGCAGTGTTCCATCGCGCCGGTAAAGGAGGCGTGTACGATATCGACATTTTTCATCGAATACACACCTGTTGTGGCGATCCTGCGACAGCGGGGATGGGGCGTTTCCTTCCCACTTCGCATGTGCGATAAGACCGGAGCGGCTGAAAGCGGGGAGCACGCATGATTGGGGTCCACGACATGGTGGCGCTGCGGCACGGCGCCATGGAGTGCCTTCTCGCCCCCGGCTGCGGCGGCTCCATCGCCGCCTGGAGGCGGAGCGGCCCCGACGGGACGATCGATCTGTTCCGGCCGGCGAGCGAAGCGGCGATGGCCGGCGACTTCGCTCCGGACATGGCCTGCTTCCCGCTGATTCCCTTTTCGAACCGGGTCGCCGGCGGCCGCTTCACCTTCCAGGGGCGCCGTGTGGAGATGCCGACCGATCCCGGTTCCCCCCACCGCATCCACGGCCATGGCTGGGCGGTTCCCTGGCGGGTCGAGGGGCAGGTGGAGGAGCGGACCGCCTCGGCGGCGCGCCTGGCCTTCCGCCATCGGGCCGATTCCTGGCCGTGGAGCTACAGCGCGGCGCAGACCGTCGCGCTGGACGACGACGGGCTGACGGTGACGCTGGAGCTGGTGAACGAGTCCGACAGCGTCATGCCGGCCGGCTTCGGCCTCCACCCCTATTTCCCGAAGCCGCCGGGCACGCGGGTGACGGCACGGCTGAACGGGATGTGGGAAAGCGACGAGACGATCCTCCCGCGCAACCGCCGCCCGCTGCCGCCCGCCTGGAATTTCCCCAAGGGCGTGGCGATGGATGGGCTGGTGCTGGACCACGGCTTCACCGGCTGGGACGGCCGGGCCGTCCTGGAATGGCCGGGGCGGGGGCTGTCGCTGACCATCGTCGCCGACGGGCCGTTCGGCCACCTGATCGTCTACGCGCCGGCCGGCGAGGATTACCTGTGCCTGGAGCCGGTCAGCCACATGACCGACGCGCTGAACCGCCCCCAGGAACCGGACGCCGGCGTGATCGCCCTGCCTCCCGGCGAACGGCTGACCGGCACCGTGCGCTTCCGCGTCGCGGCGCTGTAGACAACCGACGCTTTAGACAACCGGCGCTGTAGACAACCGTCTCGCGGCTCCTTCCGTCATGCCCGTGCCAAGCAACGGGCATGACGTGCTTCAAGGCACTACCGGCAGCGCACGAAGGTCGCGGCGAAGGTGGCCGGCGGCGCCAGCCGCAGCACCAGACGGTCCAGCCTCGGCGTTTCCGCCGCCTCCAGCCGAAGGCTTCCCACCGGGCCGTTCTCGCCAGTCACCGTCATGCCCTCGGCCGGATCCGTGTCGGCGGCCAGCCTCCCCTCGATCGGGAAGAACGGAAGACGGGGATCCACCGCCTGGACGGCCTGCTCCCGCGTGACGTCCAGATAGGAGGTCCGGCAGTCGTCGATCGGCGCCCGGCTGACCGGATCGGCCTTGGCCCAGCGCCCGACCAGCGCCAGCGCCGACACCGGACGGGTCAGGGCCGGCGGCCGCGACGGCACCGCGACCAGCCGGGGAGCGGCCGCGTCGGTGATGGTCAACGGCAGGTCGGCCACCGGCCTGCCGCGCGCCGCCCGCTCGGCGTCGAGCGCGGCCACGCGCGCCCTGCTCGCCCGCAGCAGGCAGTCCACGCGGGCCTTCGCCACCTTGGGATCGGCGAGGTCGGCGGCTGCGACCGGGCAGCCCTCGTCCCGGCGCGAGCGCCACAGGGTCTGGCCGGCCTCGATGGCGGCGCGTCCCAGATCGTCGGTCGTCGCGCCCAGAGCCTTCAGCGCGCCATCCACCGCTTCCGTCGCGGCGGCCAGGGCGGGGTCGCGGCAGATCAGTTCGGCAACCGGCGATTCGCTTGCGGCGCATCCCGTCTTGGGGGCCGCTTCCGGGGCCGCCTTCTGGACGGCCTCCTGAGCCGAAGCCTGAACGGAACCCACCATCAGCAAACCGGCGAGCAGGCCGGCCGGCAGGGAGACAACGCGCATCGCTCAAACCCCGAAATCAAGCCGCTGGAAAGGCTTCCAGCACCGCCTTGACCTGACGCTGGAAATCCTGGTCGCTGCGATAGCGCGTCAGGACCGACTTGTCACGTTCGACGAAGAACATCACCTCGTCGCGCCGGGGCATCGAGCGCGGGTTGGGCTTGTCGAGCAGCTCGCCGTTCCAGTCGACGCGCGCCATGAAATAGACGGCGCGGGCGAACAGCATGAACAGCTTGTTGTCGGGCGCCAGCTTCTCCCGCCGCAACAGCGCGTAGTAGTAGTAGTTCCGGCCATGGAAATAATTGATGTAGATGGCCTGCAACGCGGCGAAGCGCTCGTCGGGATTGGTGACCTGCTTGATGTGCTTCTCCAGGCGGAAGCCGGCGAAGAAATACTCCCGCGCCTCGTGCTCGAAGGAGAAGGGGCTGCCCTTCACCAGCGCCATCTGTTCGCCGTAGCGCTTCAGCGCGCGGGTCATCAGCAATTCCAGGAACCGCCGCTCCATCCCCAGGGCGGCGGGGATCTGGGGCAGCGTCTCGAAGACATGACGCAGGTGGTAGGGGTGGCGCACGACGATGACGGGCACCGACAGTTTCCGGCGCTTCGGCCCCGCCCGCTTCCCCGCCACCAGCGAGGCGCACGGCGACAGCGACGCCATGGTCGCGTGGATGGTGTCGTGCAGCTTCCAGCGCAGCCGCGTCTCCGACGACTGGCTGCCCAGGCTGAAGCGGGCGAGGAAGCGCTTGAACCGGCTGCCGGCGGTTTCCCTGGGCAGCTTGTGGGTCGGCAGGTCGGCGACCACCAGCGGGTTGCCGAGGATGTCGGCGGGCGGCGGCAGCGGCTTGAAGTTGAAGTATTTCCCCGTGACCACGCCGCGCCCGGCGCCGCCCATCCCGCTGCCCGCCATCCCGCTGCCCATGGAGGAAGACGCCAGTGACACCATCGCCCCCGCCCCGTCGCGAAACCCCGGACCCAGTGTGAACCGATATAACGGGGAACGCGAACGAATGAAAGCCGAGGCCCACCGGCCGGGCAAGATCGTGACTTTCTCGCAACTGCGGTAGAGTCGGTGCGCGGGCACCCTGTCGGGCGGATTTCATCGGTGTTACCGTTTCCGACGAAGCGCCGGACCAACCGGCGGGCGAAGATATTCGAACAGGAAAGAGGCGGGGTATACATGGCGATCCACGTCGCGCTGAATCACAAGACCATCTACCGTTACGACCGGCTGGTGTCCCTCGGTCCGCAGATCGTCCGCCTCCGCCCGGCCCCGCATTGCCGGACGCCGATCCTCAGCTACTCCCTGCGCGTCACGCCCAAGCATCATTTCCTGAACTGGCAGCAGGATCCGCAGTCCAACTACCAGGCCCGCTTCGTCTTCCCGGAGAAGACCCGCGAATTCATCGTCGAGGTCGATCTCGTCGCCGAGATCGCGTCGATCAACCCCTTCGACTTCTTCCTGGAGGAGAAGGCGCAGAGCTTCCCCTTCGCCTACGAGGACTGGCTGGAGAAGGAGCTTCGCCCCTATCTGGAGACGGAGACGGTCGAGCCGGCGCTGGCCGCCTATCTGGCGACGGTCCCCCGCGAGCCGACCCCGACCATCAACTTCCTGATCGACATCAACCAGCGGCTCCAGAAGGACATCGGCTACGTCATCCGGCTGGAGCCGGGCATCCAGACCTGCGAGGAGACGCTGAGCAAGCGCACCGGGTCGTGCCGCGATTCGGCGTGGCTGCTGGTGCAGATCCTGCGGAACATGGGCTTGGCGGCGCGCTTCGTGTCCGGCTACCTGATCCAGCTCACCGCCGACCAGAAGGCGCTGGACGGCCCGTCCGGCACCGAGACCGACTTCACCGACCTGCACGCCTGGACCGAGGTCTTCCTGCCCGGCGCCGGCTGGGTCGGGCTCGACCCGACCTCGGGCCTGCTGGCCGGCGAGGGCCACATCCCGCTGGCCTGCACCCCCGACGCCTCGTCCGCCGCCCCCATCTCCGGCCTCGTCGACGAGGCGGAGGTCGAGTTCGACCACGCGATGTCGGTCACCCGCATCTACGAGGCGCCGCGCGTCACCAAGCCCTACACGCCCCAGCAATGGTCGGCCATCGAGGCGCTCGGCCACCGGGTGGACGAGGATCTGAAGACCGGCGACGTCCGCCTGACCATGGGCGGCGAGCCGACCTTCGTGTCGATCGACGACATGGAGGGGGCGGAGTGGAACACCGCCGCCGTCGGTCCCAACAAGCGCCGGCTCGCCGCCGACCTGATCCACCGCATGATGGCGCGCTTCGCCCCCGGCGGGCTGCTGCATTTCGGCCAGGGCAAATGGTACCCCGGCGAATCGCTGCCGCGCTGGGCGATGACCGTCTACTGGCGCCGCGACGGCGAGGCGATGTGGGCCAACACCGACCTGCTGGCGAAGGAGAACGTCGATTACGGCCACACCGCGCAGGACGCCGGCGTCTTCCTGGTGACGCTGGCGAAGCGGCTGGGCGTCGATCCGGCGGTGGTGCTCGCCGCCTATGAGGATTCCTGGCACTACCTGAACAAGGAGGCCAAGCTCCCGATCAACGTCGATCCGCTGAACAGCAAGCTGGACGACAAGGAGGAGCGCGAGCGCCTCGCCCGCGTCTTCACCAAGGGGCTGAACGAGCCGGTCGGCTTCGCCATGCCGATCAACCGGCGCATGACCCAGAAGGGCCCGGTCTGGCTCTCGAGCACATGGCCGCTGCGCCAGGAGAAGCTGGTGCTGATCCCCGGCGACAGCCCGGTCGGCTACCGCCTGCCGCTCGGCTCGCTGCCCTGGGTGTCGAAGAGCGACTACCCCTACGCCTGGGAGACCGACCCGTTCGAGGAGCGGCAACCCCTGCCGCCGCACCCGCTCCAGCGCAGCGTCGACGCCCGACGCGCGGCCCGCGATTCCGACCGCGGCGTCCATGGCGAGGCGCGCGAGGCCCAGCGCCAGCGCGTGATGGCCGAGGTCCGCGCCGAGGTTCCGGAAGAGGGCAAGTCGGCCTGGTGGATCGTCCGCACCGCGCTGACCTGCGAGGCGCGCAACGGCCGCCTCCACCTGTTCATGCCGCCGATGAGCACGCTGGAGGATTATCTGGCGATGCTGGCAGAGATCGAGGCGACCGCCGTCGAACTCGACATGCCGGTGGTGATCGAGGGCTACCAGCCGCCCAAGGACCCGCGCCTGAACTCGCTGGCCGTCACCCCCGACCCCGGCGTGATCGAGGTCAACATCCACCCGGCCCACAGCTGGGACGAGCTGGTGCGCAACACGCTGGACCTCTACGAGGACGCCCGCCAGTCGCGGCTGTGCGCCGAGAAGTTCATGATCGACGGACGCCACACCGGCACCGGCGGCGGCAACCATGTGGTGATGGGCGGGGCCACGGCGGCCGACAGCCCGTTCCTGCGACGGCCCGACCTGCTGCGCAGCCTGATCACCTACTGGCAGAACCACCCGGCGCTGTCCTATGTCTTCTCCGGCATGTTCATCGGGCCGACCAGCCAGGCGCCGCGCGTCGACGAGGCGCGCGACGACCAGCTCTATGAACTCGACATCGCCTTCACCGAGATCGACCGGCAGATCGCCAGCTTCGGCCAGTGCCCGCCCTGGATGATCGACCGCATCCTGCGCAACCTGCTGGTCGACGTGCAGGGCAACACCCACCGGGCCGAATTCTGCATCGACAAGCTCTATTCGCCGGACAGCTCCACCGGGCGGCTCGGGCTGGTCGAGTTCCGCGCCTTCGAGATGCCGCCCCACGCGGAGATGAGCCTGACCCAGCAGCTCCTGATGCGGGCGCTGGTCGCGCGCTTCTGGAAGACTCCCTACAAGGGCCGGCTGGTGCGCTGGGGCAACGAGCTGCACGACCGCTTCATGCTGCCCCATTTCGTGCAGCAGGATCTGGCCGACGTGCTCCAGGATCTGCGCGACCACGGCTACCCGCTGGAGGATGCGTGGTTCGCGCCGCACATGAACTTCCGCTTCCCGACCTACGGCCATGTCAGCCAGCGCGGCATCACCATGGAGCTGCGCATGGCGCTGGAGCCCTGGCACGTCCTGGGCGAGGAGCCGGGCGGCGGCGGCACGGTGCGCTATGTGGACAGCTCGGTCGAGCGGGTGCAGGTGCGGGTCAGCGGCCTGATCGACGCGCGCTACGCCATCACCTGCAACGGGCGCCGCGTGCCGCTGGTCCCGACCGGGACCGAGGGCGAGTTCGTCGGCGGCGTGCGGTACCGCGCGTGGCAACCGCCCTCCTGCCTGCACCCGACCATCCCGGTCCACACGCCCTTGATCTTCGACATCGTCGACAGCTGGGCGGGCCGGTCGATCGGCGGCAGCACCTATCACGTCATGCATCCGGGCGGGCGCAACTACGACACCTTCCCGGTCAACGCCAACGAGGCCGAGGGCCGGCGCCTCGCCCGCTTCTTCCCCTTCGGCCACACGCCGGGCCCGATGACGGTGCCGGGCGAGGAACGCAACCCGCAGTTCCCGATGACGCTGGACCTGCGGCGGGGGTAGCCTTTTCCCCTCCCCCGCTCAGCTCACGCGCAAGCTTCGCTTGCGCTGACGCGGCAGGCGAACCTCCGGTCCGCCTGAGAGCGGGGAGGTCCGGGGTGGGGGCGGAAGACGTCCACGAGTCGCCCCTTCCCCATCGCCTCGCCCCTGGCCGTCTTCCCGACAGCGACCGGATCGCCCACCCGATTGCCTGCATCCATATGTCCGGGAATAATTTTTCCGATAAAATCGTAATACGTATACCCGTTTCACGATTATCGAACCTACCCTCACCCGCTGAAGGCGACAAGCCATCAACCTGCTGGGGGACAACAGGGATGAAAGCCAGGATTTTCGGAACCGCCGCCGCGGCCAGCCTTCTGCTGAGCGCCTGCGCCGAGCCGCCGGCCCCGCCGCGCGAGGTGCCGGTCAAGCCGCCGACGCAGATCGACGGCGTCTGGTACCTCGACCAGAACTGGTCGCAGGACGCGCGCCAGTGGTATTACAACACGAGCCAGGGCTCGCAGATCATGCGCTATGACTGGTTCATGGCGCTGGAGGATCCGCAGACCAAGGCGCCCTTCGTCAAGAGCCTGTCCCGTTACGGCTATCCCGCCGACGCGGCCGGCAAATGGAATCCGGACGGGCTGCCGCTCGGCTTCGTCAAGGACGTCGATCCCGACAAGACGGCATGGTTCGGCATGACCTGCGCCGCCTGCCACACCGGCGACCTGACGGTCAACGGCAAGACGCTCCGCCTCGACGGCGCCGTGACCACCGGCGACCTCTATGGCCTGATCAGCGCGATCCGCGACGCGGTCCACACCACCACCACCGTGGACGGCGTGTTCGAGCCCTTCTCGACCCGCGTGCTCGGCCCCGACGCCAACCCGCAGCAGCGGCTGGCGCTCCTCGAACAGCTCAAGGCGTTCGACACGAGCTTCACCGCCTTCGTGGCGCAGAGCACGCCGGCCACCCCCTGGGGGCCGATGCGGACCGACGCCTTCGGCATGATCTTCAACCGGGTGTCGGGGATCGACCTCAAGATCCCGAAGAACAACCGGCCGCCCGACGCGCCGGTCAGCTACCCCTTCCTGTGGGACGCCCCGCATCAGCCCTGGGTGCAGTGGAACGGCCTGCTGCCCAACAACAACGCTTTCGACGCGCTGGGGCGCAACGCCGGCGAGGTGCTGGGCGTGTTCGGCGACGTGAGGCTGAAGAAGCCCACCGTCATGCATTATTACTATGATTCGACCGTGCGCGGGCGGAACTTGGTGGCGATGGAGAACCAGCTCCGCCAGCTCCGGTCCCCGGTCTGGCCGGACTCCATCGCCGGCACCGTCGACATCGTCAAGGCGGCGGCCGGCGCCGACCTCTACCAGCAGAATTGCGTGAGCTGCCACACGCTCCTGCCGCGCGGCGAGACCTACACCACCGCCCCCGTCCACATGGAGCCGCTGTTCACCTGGCCCTACCCGAACGATCCCACAAAGGTCATCGCCGCCTTCAACATGATCTGCACCCAGGGCATCGAGGCGGCGGTCACGGCGAAGATGGTGACGGTCAACTACGCCTCCGACCCGAAGATGGCGGTGGACGCGCTGTGCCGCCAGTCCGACACCGGGGCCATCGCCGGCGTCGCCATGCCGCCGGAGCTGCTGGGCGGAGCCAAGCTGAAGAATCCGGACACCGCCGTCAACCTGCTGTCCAACGCGGTGATCGGCGCGATGCTCGGCGACATCGTCAAGGATCCGGGGCTGATCGACGACCTCATCAAGAGCGGAGCCGGAGGCGGGTCCGCAACCCCGGCCTGGGCCGCCCAGTCGCAGTCGCAGTCGGCCACTATGTCCGCCGCCGCGTCCCAGCCGCCCGGCAAGCCGCTCGACACCACCCCCCTCGTCAAGCCGGGCGCGCCGATGACCGACCAGCACCGGAAGATCATCAGCGTCCTGCAAGCCTCCAGCAGGGTGAAGCCGCCGGTCCCCGCCGCCGGACCGAGCCGGGCAGCGGCGGAAAAGGCGAAGGACCCCGCCAAGGCGACACAGGAGTTCGCGGACACCATCAAGAGGCTGCTCGCCTACAAGGCGCGTCCGCTCGACGGCGTCTGGGCGACGGCCCCCTACATGCACAACGGCTCGGTGCCGAACCTGTACGAGATGCTGCTGCCGGCGGCCCAGCGGTCGGCCAGCTTCCGGATGGGCGGGGGCGCCCTCGACCCGGTCAAGGTCGGGGTTGATTCGGCGGCGCCAAGCTCGACCTTCCTGTTCGACACCAGCAAGCCGGGCAACCGGAACAGCGGGCACGAGTTCGGCGCCCATCTGACCGACACCCAGCGCTGGCAGCTGCTGGAGTATCTGAAGACCCTCTGACCGCATCGCCCGGCATCGATCGGGGGAGCGGTCCGGGGACCGCCGCCAGGGACCGCCGCCGGAGTACGCCGCAAGCCGGCGCCGGCGGCGGTCTTTCCTGAACGAACGGCCTAGCGGCATGATCCGGAAGGAATATTGCGCCATCGGAAGCCGTTCCGGCCCGCCGTTCTTGCATCGGCGGGCCGGGACGTTCACACTGTTGCTTCCTTCATAGGCAAAAAGCACCGTCCCGACCTTGTCCCAGTACGATCCCTCCGCCGCCGCACCGGCCAACGCACCCCTGATGGGAACGCAACCGGTGCCCTTCGCCCAGGGATCGCTGTTCGGCGAGGCCGACGCCATGGGCTACGGCTCCGGCCAGGTCTATGACGAGATGGTGACCGGCCAGGGCCGGCTGCGGCCGCACTGGCAGACCTTCATGAGCACGCTCGGCCCCCTCGACGCCGACCTGATGGCGGTGCGCTGGGAGGAGGCGCGGCGGCTGCTGCACCAGAACGGCGTCACCTACAACATCTACGGCGACCCCAAGGGGATGGAACGGCCCTGGCCGCTCGACATGATGCCGCTGCTGCTGCCGGCGCACGAGTGGAAGGCCATCGAATCGGGGCTGATCCAGCGCGCCTCGCTGCTCAACGCCATCCTGACCGACCTCTACGGCCCGCAGACCCTGACCCGCTACGGCCGGCTGCCCCCGGCGGTCATCCACGCCGATCCGGGATTCCGCCGCGCCGTCCACGGCATCCGCGTTCCGAACGACGTCCATCTGCATTTCTACGCCGCCGACCTCGCCCGCGCGCCGGACGGGCGCTGGTGGGTGCTGTCCGACCGCACCCAGGCGCCGAGCGGCAGCGGCTACACGCTGGAAAACCGCGCGGTGATGGCGAAGGTGCTGCCCGACAGCTTCCGCCATTGCCAGGTCGAGCGGCTCGCCCCCTTCTTCGACACGCTGAAGGAGACGCTGCTGTCGATCAGCCCACGCCGCGAACGGTCGCGCGTGGTGCTGCTGACCCCCGGCCCCTACAACGAGACCTATTTCGAGCATGTCTACATCGCCCGCTACCTCGGCATCACGCTGGTGGAGGGGGCGGACCTGACGGTGCGCGACCGGCAGGTGTTCCTGAAGACCCTGTCGGGGCTGGAGCCGGTCGACGTCATCCTGCGGCGGCTCGACGCCGACTTCGCCGATCCGCTTGAGCTGCGCGCCGACAGCTCGCTCGGCGTCGCCGGGCTGATCGAGGCGGTGCGCGCCGGCACGGTGGTGGTGGCCAACGCGCTGGGCTCCGGCCTGATGGAATCGATGGCGATCAAGTCGTCGCTGCCGACGCTGTGCCGCCATCTGCTGGGCGAGGAGCTGCGGCTGCCCGGCGTGGCAAGCTGGTGGTGCGGCAACGACGCCGAGCGCGCCTACGTCATCGACCATCTCGACGGGCTGGTCCTCAAGCCGGCCTTCCCGTCCCTGCCCTTCGAGCCGATCTTCGGCGCCACCCTGGCGGCCGGCGAGAAGGCGGCGCTGGTCGAGAAGATCCGGCAGCGCCCCTGGTATTACGTGGCGCAGGAGCAGATGGCGCTCTCCACCGCCCCGGTCTGGCAGGACGGCAAGCTCCAGCCGCGCCCGCTGGTGCTGCGCGTCTTCCTGTGCGCCACCCCCAGCGGCGGCTACACGGTGATGCCCGGCGGCCTGACCCGCGTGTCGAGCGAATCCGGCCGGCTGGTGGTGTCGATGCAACGCGGCGGCGGCAGCAAGGACACCTGGATCCTCGCCGCCCGCCGGTCGGAGGTGGCGCCCGCCCAGCCGCGTCCGGCCATCGCCACCGAACCGACGCCCGCCGTCGCCCGTCCCGCCGCCGGCGACCTGCCGAGCCGCGTCGCCGACGGGTTGTACTGGCTGGGCCGCTATGCCGAACGGTCGGAGGGAACGGTCCGGCTGCTGCGCGCCACCCAGGGCCGGCTGACCGACGGCAACATGCCGGGTGCCTCGGCGCAGCTCCGCCCGCTGCTGACGCTCCAGGCGTCGACCGGCATGATCCCCTGGGAGATGACCCGCGTCACCGAGGCGGGCGGCGGGCGCGGCCTGCGCGACGCGCTCTATTCCGCCGTGGTCGATCCCGACCACCCGAACAGCCTGCGCTCGCAGGTCCTCCGGCTGCACCGCACCGCCTATTCGGTGCGCGACCGGCTGTCGATGGACATGTGGCGCGTCATCTCCACCATCGACCGCCAGACCCAGCCGCCGCGCGTCCGCCTCGACGCCGCCGCCCTGCTGCTGCGCATGGACGACCTGATGACCAGCCTCGCCGCCGTCGCCGGGCTGGAGCAGGAGAGCATGACGCGCGGCCCCGGCTGGCGCTTCCTCGACATCGGACGGCGGATCGAGCGGGCCCTGCACACGGTCGCCGTGCTGCGCGGCATCCGCGTCGCCGACCTCGACCGCCAGGACGAGGCGGTGCAGGCGGCCTCGCTCGCCGTCCTGCTGGAGCTTGGCGAGAGCGTGATGACCTACCGCGCGCGCTACCTGACCAGCGTGCAGCGCACCCCGGTGCTGGAGTTGCTGCTGGCCGACGAGGGCAACCCGCGCGCGCTGGCCTTCCAGCTCGCGGCGCTGGAGCGGCATCTCAGCGCCCTGCCCAACCACGGCGCCGGCAGCACCGGCGACCCGACCGGCGGCGCCCTGTCGATCGTCGCCGCCGCGCGCGGCAGCCTGCGCAAGCCGGAGGCCCTGCGGTCGAGCGACGCCCTGCACACGCTGCTCGACACGCTGGCGATGTCGCTGCCGGACATATCCAACTTCCTCGCACACGCGTATTTCAGCCATGCCTTCGCCCGATCGGCCTGACCCCGCCCCCGCCCCCGCCGCCCAGGGTTCCGCCCCGGCGGCCCCCATGCGCTACCGCGTGCGCCACGAGACGGCGTACGACTATGGCGAGGATGTGCCGGTCTCGCACCATCTGCTGCATCTGACCGCCCGGCCGCACCCGCGCCAGCGGGTCCGCCGCGCCCTGCTGACGGTGGAGCCGGCTCCGGCGGTGCGCAGCGACCGGGTTGATTATTTCGGCAACACCGTCACCTACGTCGCCGTGCAGGAGCCGCACCGGACCTTCAGCGTCATCGCCGAGAGCGAGGTCGAGGTTCATGACCAGCCGCCGCTGGACATCGCCGCGACGCAATCCTGGGAGCATGTCCGCGACAGCCTGCGCGGCCTGTCCGGCCCGGATGACGGGGCGGAGATCACGCAATACTGCTTCGACAGCGCGCTGGTGAAGGCCAGCCCGGAACTGATGGACTACGCCCGCGCCTCCTTCACCCCAGGACGGCCGGTGGCGGCGGCGGCCGTCGACCTGATGCAGCGGGTCAACAGGGATTTCGCCTTCGACCCGGCGGCGACCACCGTCGCCACGCCGATGGCCGAGGTCATGCGCAAGCGGCGCGGCGTCTGCCAGGATTTCGCCCACATCATCGTCGGCTGCGTCCGCACGATGGGGCTGCCGGCCCGCTACGTGTCGGGCTATCTGCGCACCCTGCCGCCGCCGGGGCAGCCCCGTCTGGTCGGCGCCGACGTCAGCCACGCCTGGGCCTCGGTCTGGTGCGGCCCGGCCGGCTGGCTCGACGTCTGCCCGACCAACGCCTGCATCGCCAACCGCGACTTCATCACCATCGCCTGGGGGCGCGACTACGACGACGTCAGCCCGGCGCGCGGCGTGCTGATCGGCGGCGTCGGCCACGGCCTGACCGTCAGCGTCGATGTGGAGCCGCTGGAGGGCTGAGCGCCGCTCAAGCCGTCCGCGGCACGCCGAGCATGCGCCGCAGCGTCTCCAGGATCGTCTGCGGGTTGACCGGCTTGCTGAGGATCTCCAGCGGCTTCCAGCGCTCGTCCGTCAGGTCGGTGTCCTGGGTCAGGAAGCCGGTCATCACCAGCACCGGCAGCGTGACATGGCGCGCCCGCATCTCGCGGATCAGCGCGTGCCCGTCCATGCGCGGCATCCGCAGGTCGGTGATCAGCGCGTCGGCCGGATCCTCGGCGTAGCGCTCCATCGCCTCGATTCCGTCCCCGGCCAGTGTCACGCGGAAGCCCTTGATCGACAGGAAATCCTCCAGGGCCATCGCGGCCAGGGCCTCGTCCTCGGCGACCAGGATGTGGAAGGGGTCAGGCATGCGACAGCTCCCGATCCTGGGGGGCGAGCGGCTGAACCGGCAGCGTGATCGTGAAGCGCACGCCACGGCGGCCACCGTCCAGCTCCACATTGACCGCCTCGATGCGGCCATTCATCGAATCGATGATGCCATAACCGATCGACAAGCCAAGCCCCGATCCCTTTCCTACATCCTTGGTCGTAAAGAAGGGATCGAAGATGCGCGGCAATATCGCCGGGTCGATGCCGCCGCCATCGTCGGTCACCTGGATGACGGCGACGCCCAACGTCGCGTCGTCGCGCACCGCCACCTCGATGCGGCCGGCCGGCCCACCGCCTCCCTCGCCGTCCGCCGCCCGCCGCGCCAGAACGGCGTCGCGCGCGTTGGCGAGCAGGTTGAGAACCACCTGTTCGAGCTGCAAGGGACGGCCGCGCACCACCAGCTCCGACGCTCCACCCGTCCCGGATTCCGGGGGCAGCTCCTCGCGCAGGTCGATGTTCTCCAGCCCATACTGGTGGCGGACCAGATCGACGGCGCTGCGGACGCTGCCGGCCGGCGTGAAGTCGCACTGCCCGCCGCCGTCGCGCCGCCCGAAGGCACGGACATGGTCGATCAGCTTGCCCATCCGCTCGGTCTGCTCGATCACCAGCGTCATGGTCCGCTCCAGCCGGACCGGGTCGGTGGCGCCCGCGCGCAGCCGGTCGAGGGCGTTCTCGACCCACAGGCGGATGACGTTGAGCGGCTGGCTCATCTCGTGCGCCATGCCGGCCGCCAGCGTGCCGAGCGTCGCCATCTTGGTGGTCTGGACCAGCTCCTCCTGGAAGCGCTTGCGCTCGGTGATGTCGCGGCCGCTGCCGAGAATCTGGGCGACCCGCCCGTCCGCGTCGCGCACCGGCACCAGAACCGTGTGGAAGACCCGGCGGCCGGCCGGCAGATCCAGCGTCTCCTCGTAATCGACCGGGACGCCGCCGTCGCGGCACTCGGTGTAGCGGGGAAGGATGTCCCCGGCCAGGGACGGAGCCAGCGCCTCGGTGACGAGCCGGCCGCGCAGGCGCTCCGGATCGAGCCCGGTCGCCCGCGCCAGCGCCGGGTTGATCGCGTCGTAGACGAACTGCCCGTCGGGCCGCACCGAGACGATGAACAGCGCCTCGCCCAGATTGTTGAAGAAGCCGGAATAGCGCTGCTCGGCCTGCCGGCGGATCTCGATCTCGCGCTGGAGCGCCTCGTTGGCCTCGGCCATCTGGCGCGGGCTGGGCAGGGCCAGCAGGCGCGGCATCAGCAGCCACAGCGTCACCGCCGTCAGCAGCGAGACCAGCGCGGTGAAGCCCTTGATCGCCGCCTCGGTGACGTAGTCGGCGTTCCACAGGGTCCAGATGTTGAAGAAATGCGTGGTGCCGCAGGCGAGGATGAAGAGCGCAAACAGGACCGCCACCCAGCCGAAGGCGATGTCGCGGCGGCGGTGGACGAAATAGAGCAGGGCCAGCGGAATCGAGAAATAGGACAGGCCGATCAGGCTGTCGGCACCGACATGCAGCGCCAGTATGTCGGGTCTCCACAACAGGCACACACCGTGCGGCACGAACTCGCTCGCATCCCACACCGACTCCAGTGCTCCCGCCATGCGGACCTCGCTTCCCTACCCCGGCCCGGCTCTCTTGTCACCGGATCGAGGTGACGGTTTCGAGCCGAAACAACCCGAAACCATGCCACGTTTGACCAACGGATTGACGCCGTCAAGACGCCAATCGGCTCACTCATCTCATCGAAAGAAATAGAGCCAAACCCCCGACCATGCCCGCCGACCGGCAAATCACCGGCTGGGCGCAAAAGGGCGGCGGCCCATGGGGATCGAGCCGCCGATGCTCGCGAGCGGTGCGCGTCAGGCGGCCGTGTGGACCTTGCGGTTCTGTTCGCGCGTCTTGAGGAAGCGCAGGGCCGGATAATCCTCCTGCGAACGGTTCAGGTGCCAGGCGTTGCGGGCCAGGAACACCAGAGCGCCGTCATGGTCCTCCGCCAGAGCCGAGCGGTTGAGGTCGATGAACTTCTCCAACTGGACCTTGTCGTCGGTCTCGATCCAGCGCGCGGCGTCGAGCCCGGCCCCCTCGAAGCGGGCCTGGAGTCCGTATTCCGCCTCGATGCGGGCGGCGAGCACCTCGAACTGGAGCTGACCGACCACGCCGACCACCCAGTCGGCCCCGGTCAGCGGCTTGAACACCTGGGAGGCGCCTTCCTCCGCGAAATGCTCCAGCGCCTTGCGCAGATGCTTGACCCGCATGGGGTCGTCGGGCCGCACGCGCTGCAACAGCTCCGGCGCGAAGCTCGGCACGCCGGTGAAGCGCAGTTCCTCGCCCTCGGTCAGCGTATCGCCGATTCGCAGGGATCCGTGGTTGGGGATGCCCATGATGTCGCCCGGCCACGCCTCTTCCGCCACCTCGCGGTCGCGGGCCAGGAACAGCACGGCGTTGTTCACCGCCATCAGCTTGCCCGAGCGGACATGCTTCAGCTTGGCGCCGCGCTTGTAGCGGCCGGAGCAGAGGCGGACGAAGGCGATGCGGTCGCGGTGGTTGGGGTCCATGTTGGCCTGGACCTTGAACACGAAGCCGGTGATCTTCTCCTCGTCCGGTTGGACGGTGCGCGGATCGGCCGGCTGCGGGCGCGGCGGCGGCGCGTTCTCGGCCAGACCCGACAGCAGCTCGCGCACGCCGAAATTGTTGATCGCCGAGCCGAAATAGATCGGCGTCAGGTGGCCGGCACGGTAGGCCTCCAGATCGAAGGGCGGCATCAGGCCGCGCGCCATCTCGACCTCCTCGCGCAGCTTGGCGGCGGCGTGGGCCGGCAGCAGCTCGTCGAGGCGCGGGTCGTCGAGGCCGTTGCACTCGATGCCCTCGTCGATCTCGTCGCCCTTGCTGCGGTCCATCAGGATCAGCCGGTCGCGGATCAGGTCGTAGCAGCCGAGGAAGTCGCGGCCCATGCCGATCGGCCAGCTCGCCGGAGTGACCTCCAGCGCCAGCGAGCTTTCGATCTCCGAGATGAGGTCGAACGGGTCGCGGGCCTCGCGGTCCATCTTGTTGCAGAAGGTGATGATCGGCACGTCGCGCAGGCGGCAGACCTCGAACAGCTTCAGCGTCTGGGATTCGATGCCCTTCGCCCCGTCGATCACCATCACGGCGCTGTCCACGGCGGTCAGCGTGCGGTAGGTGTCTTCCGAGAAGTCCTCGTGGCCCGGCGTGTCGAGCAGGTTGAAGGTGCGCCCGTCGTAATCGAAGGTCATCACCGAGGCGGTGACCGAGATTCCGCGTTCGCGCTCCACCTTCATCCAGTCGGACTTGGCGCGGCGCTGCTCGCCGCGCGCCTTGACGGCGCCGGCCATCTGGATGGCGCCGCCGAACAGCAGCAGCTTTTCCGTGAGCGTGGTCTTGCCGGCGTCGGGGTGCGCGATGATGGCGAAGGTCCGACGGCGGGAGACGGCGTCCTGAAGCTCGGACATGCGCAAGAGTCCCGTGACTGAGGCGAAAAACGATGCGAACGGCGAAAAGGGCCGACAGGCGGAACACGCCCATCGGCCCTCGTCGCATTACATAGCAGCCGAAGCCGCCGGTTTCCAGAGGCTTGGCTCAGCCCACCGCCGGATCAGAGCGCCAGCTCGGCGATCTGCACCGCGTTGAGGGCGGCGCCCTTCAGAAGCTGGTCGCCGCAGACGAAGAGGTCGAGGCCATGGTCGCCGAAGACGAGGTTGCCGCGGATGCGGCCGACCTCGACGTCGAACTGGCCGGCGGCGTTCAGCGGCATCGGGTAGGCGCCGTTGGCCGGATCGTCCACCACCTTGACGCCGGCGGCGTCGGCCAGCACCGCGCGGGCGGCGTCGGGCGTGACCGGCTGGAGCGTCTCGATGGTGATGGCCTCCGAATGCGCGCGGTAGGTCGGGATGCGGACCGCCGTGCAGCTCAGGGCCAGATCGGGCAGATCCAGGATCTTCCGCGTCTCCCAGGTGACCTTCATCTCTTCCTTGGTGTAGCCGTTGTCCTGGAAGGCGTCGATCTGCGGGATCAGGTTGAAGGGGATCGGGTGGCGGAACACGCTGTTGGTGACCGGCTTGCCGTCGAGCTGGTTGCGGGTCTGCTCCTCAAGCTCGGCCATGCCCTCGGCGCCGGCGCCGCTGGTCGCCTGATAGGTCGAGACGATGACGCGGCGAAGGCCGAACGCCTTGTGCAGGGGCCCGAGCGCCACCACGGCGATGGCCGTCGTGCAGTTCGGGTTGGCGATCAGCCGGCTGCCGGCCTGGAAGGCCTCATGGAAGGCGGCGGCGTTGATCTCCGGAACGATCAGCGGGATGTCGGCGTCGTAGCGGAAGGCCGAGCTGTTGTCGATCACCAGCGCCCCGGCCGAGGCGAGAGTCTTGGCGTGCTCCTTGGCGAAATCGCCCGACACGGCCAGCAGCACCACGTCGTAGCCCTTCACCACCTCGGCGTCGAAGGCCTTGAGGGTCAGCGGGCCGTAGGGGCCGTCCTGCACCTTGCCGGCGCTGCGCTCCGACGCGAAGAGGGCGATCTCGGAAACCGGGAAGTTGCGGGCGTGGAGGACGCTGACCATCTCGCGGCCCACGGCGCCGGTGGCGCCGACGACGGCGACGCGGCGGGGGGCGGGGCTGCTGGCTTGGTTGCTGCTCATTGTCGGGGTCCGTTCCTGTCTGGTCCTGGTGGTTGGACCGGACGAAGACCCCGGATACGACGAGGCCCCGTCCGTGTCCGGCGGGGCCTGCCTCGTGGAAGATACGCGCGGATCGGTCCGATCAGCACACGCCACGAGACGGCCCGCCGCAGCGAGTCGCTTTTTTCGTAGTCGTGGTGGTGATGGCGATGCGGATCATGGTCAGGCTTCATACTGGACCGCGCGGGGCTTGTAAAGCGCCCGCGCGGCCGTCGTCGCATTTATCTCGGTCCGGCCCCGGTTACGGCCGGAAGCCGTCGCCCTCGTGGGTCGGCTTGACCGGATGCACGTCCCAGATCTCCTTGGCGTACTCGTTGACCGTGCGGTCGGAGGAGAACCAGCCCATGCTCGCCGTGTTGAGGATCGCCTTGCGGGTCCATTCCTCCGGATCGCGGTAGAGCTGCATCGCCGCCTCCTGCGCCCGGCAATAGTCGGCGAAGTCGGCGGTCACCAGGAAATGGTCGCCGCCGTCGGTCAGCGCCTGGAGGATCGGGTGGTAGCGGTTGCGGTCGTCCGGCGAGAAGACGCCGGTCGAGATCATGTCGAGCGCCCGCTTCAGGCTGGGGTTCGAGGCGATGACCTCGCGCGGGTTGAAGCCGCCCGACACCCGCAGGTCGTTCACCTCGTCGGCGGTCATGCCGAAGATGAAGATGTTGTCGGGGCCGACATGCTCGCGGATCTCGACGTTGGCGCCGTCCAGCGTGCCGATGGTCAAGGCACCGTTCAGCGCCAGCTTCATGTTGCCGGTGCCCGACGCCTCCATGCCGGCGGTGGAGATCTGCTCGGAGATGTCGGCGGCCGGGATGATGATCTCCGCCGCGGTGACGTTGTAGTTGGGCAGATAGACGACCTTCAGGTTGTCGTGCACCGACGGGTCGTGGTTCACCACCTTGGCGACGTCGTTGATCAGTTTGATGATCAGCTTGGCCATGTGGTAGGAGGGCGCCGCCTTGCCGGCGAAGATCTTGGTGACCGGCACCCAGGAGACGGTCGGGTTGTCGCGCATCTCGTTGTAGAGCGCCACCGTGTGCAGCACGTTGAGAAGCTGGCGCTTGTACTCGTGCATGCGCTTGACCTGCACGTCGAAGATGCTGTCGACCTGCACCTCCTCGCCGGTCTGGCGGGCGATGTAGGCGGCCAGCCGCTTCTTGTTCTTGCGCTTGGCCCGGCGGAACTCCTCGCGGAACACCACGTCGTCGGCCTTCTCCTTGAGCGCCCCGATCTGCTCCAGGTCGGAGATCCAGCCCTCGCCGATGCGCGACGTGATCAGCTCCGACAGGGCCGGGTTGGCCTGCTTCAGCCAGCGGCGCGGGGTGATGCCGTTGGTCTTGTTGTTGATGCGGTCGGGGAATTCCTCGTGGAAGTCGGCGAAGACCGTCTGCTTCATCAGGTCGGTGTGCAGCGCCGAGACGCCGTTGACCTTGTGCGAGCCGAGGAAGGCCAGGTTGCCCATGCGCACGCGGCGGTCGCCGCGCTCGTCGATCAGCGACAGGCGCGACAGCTTGGCGTTGTCGCCCGAGGTCCGCGCCTTGGAGCGGTTCAGGAACTTGGCGTTGATCTCGTAGATGATCTGCATGTGGCGCGGCAGAACGCGCTCGACCATCCGCACCGGCCAGGCTTCCAGCGCCTCCGGCAGCAGGGTGTGGTTGGTGTAGGCGAAGGTCGCCCGCGTGATCTCCCACGCCGCGTCCCAGCGCAGCGCGTGCTGGTCGACCAGCAGCCGCATCAGCTCGGCGATGCCGATCGCCGGGTGGGTGTCGTTGAGCTGGATCGCCGCCTTGTTGGGAAGATTGTCGAAGCTGGTGTGGTGCTGGAGATAGCGGCGCAGGATGTCCTGCAACGACGCCGAGGTGAAGAAGTATTCCTGCTTGAAGCGCAGCTCCTTGCCGGTTTCGGTCGCGTCGTTCGGGTAGAGGACGCGGCTGAGATTCTCCGACAGGATCTTCTGCTCGACCGCCTTCATGTAGGCGCCGTCGTTGAAGTGCCCGAAGTTGAAGTCGCGCGTCGCCCGCGCCGACCACAGGCGCAGCGTGTTGATGGTGTCGCCGCCGAAGCCGACCACCGGCGTGTCGTAGGCCATCGCCAGAACGCGATCGGCGTCGACCCAGCGGTAGGCGCGCTCGCCGACGCTGTCGCGGAACTCCTCGACGCGGCCGTAGAACTGGACCGGGTAGAGCACCTCCGGCCGGGCGAACTCCCAGGGGTTGCCGAACTGAAGCCACTGTTCCGGGTATTCGACCTGCCAGCCATGCTCGAAGCGCTGCTCGAACAGGCCGAACTCGTAGCGGATGCCGTAGCCGTAGCCGGGCAGCCCCTGCGAGGCCATACTGTCGAGGAAGCAGGCGGCGAGACGGCCGAGGCCGCCGTTGCCGAGCGCCGCGTCCGGTTCGGAATCGGTGACGTCGTCCATCGACAGGCCCAGCCGGTCGAGCGCCTGCCGGCACTCCTCGATGATGCCCAGGTTGGACAGGCTGTTGGTCAGCAGCCGCCCGATCAGGAATTCGAGCGAGAGGTAGTAAACACGCTTGGCATCCTCGTGGTAATAGCTGCGCGTCGTGTCCATCCAACGGTCGACGACACGGTCGCGGACGGCCAGCGCCACGGTGTGGAACCAGTCGCGGCGCGTCGCGGCGCGGGCGTCCTTGCCGACCGAATAGACCAGCCATTCAAGGAATGATCGTTTGAGGCCGTCGACATCCAGACTGCGGCGTTCGATTTCACGGGATTTGTACCGAGCGTCCATGTCTTGACCTTCTGCGTTGACTGGGCCAGCGGGAGCGGGAGGATCACGAGGGGGCGTGGATCACACGGCCGGCGCTTCCTGACGACAACAGTCCATTGGCTTGGTTAAGCATTGCTTTCCGGAATCGGCGGAGCGCCCGCTTTCCCTTTGGTGCAAAGGGAGTAGGATGGCTCGCCCTCCTCTTCCGACCCCTCAACGATGCGTCACGAAATCGATCCTGTCCACTGCGCCGCAACACCGATTGCGTTCCGCCGGGCCGAATTGCGCGACATTCCGGCGCTGCTGGCCATCGAGGATCTGTGCTTCCCGACCGACCGGATGAGCCGGCGCAACTTCCGCTACGCCATCACGCACGCCAAGGGCGCGTTCCTGGTGGCCGAGCGGGCCGGGCGCGTCGCCGGCTACGGGGTCGTCGGGTTCCACGCGGGGACGCGGATCGGCCGCCTGACCTCCTTCGCCGTCGATCCCGGCTGCCGCCGGCTGGGGATCGCCCGCCGCCTGCTGGCGGCGCTGGAGGACGCGGCGCGGGGCCATGGCTGCCGCGCCATCCGGCTGGAGGTGCGGCGCGACAACACCCCGGCCATCGCCCTCTACACCCGCACCGGATACGGCGTGTTCGGCCTGTACCTCCAGTATTATGAAGACGACATGGCGGCGTTGCGACTGGAAAAGCGGCTGGAGGCCTGAATCGTTCCGGTCCGGCAACCGTCGCGCGCCCTGTCATAACGATAGGGTTAAGCCTTTCTGCGGCCGTTGGGCCGAAATCGCCGCCCGACCTCGCCGAAGTCGCTCTTTCCGCCCTCGGCCGGGGAACAACCCGGATCGCCCCGCGTTCATGAACCAACGCGATCATCACCGGGAGCGTTCTCCAGAGCGGTCCGCCGCCGGAAGCGCCCCCTTGCCGAGCGATGAGGGACCTATGACGACCGTTCGTTCCGCGCGCCTTTCCGGCTCCATCGGCCGGGCCTTCTAACCGCCGTTACCGACCCCGACACCGCCTTGTCACTCCCCGGAAACCGGCCCGCGGCCGAACCGCGCGCCGGATGGGGAATCGTCGTCTCCGTCCGGGCGCCACCCGGCCGGCAGCCTCGCCGCGCCTCCGAACGGGACGCGCGGCGGACGGGGACGCGGCATACCTTGTGGAGGAAATAACGATCATGGCGTACTCGTTCGAATCCGAGCTGATCCGCTGCATGCCCAACCTGCAACGCTACGCCTGCAAACTGACCCGCGACGCCAGCGCGGCGGAGGACCTGATGCAGGATTGCCTGGCCCGCGCCCTTTCCCGTCAGCATCGTTTCGAACCCGGCACGAACATGCAGGCGTGGCTGACCACCATGCTGAAGAATCTGCATTTCAACAACCTCCAGCGCGACCGCCACGTCACCAAGGTGGAGCTGTGGGACGGCGCCATGTCGGTCGAGGCCGCGCAGATGTCGCGGCTGATGTTCCGCGACGTCGACCGCGCCTTTTCCGCCCTCACCCCCAGCCAGCGCAAGGTGGTGAAGCTGGTCGCCATCGAGGGGCGCCCCTACCAGGAGGCGGCGGAAACGCTGAACGTGTCGATCGGCACGATCCGCTCCCGCCTGTGCCGTGCCCGCGAACGGTTGAACAACCTGATGGCCGCCTGACCCTTCCTTTCCCTTTCCCCGACTCGCCCGAGGCCCCTCCCCTTCGCGGGGGAGGGGCCTTTTCCATGCTCGCCCGCTCATTGCCATCCGCCGGATCGAGCGCCGGAGTCAGTCCCGGAATCAGCCCTGGAATGCCCCGGAATCAGCCATTGACCACGGTGCCGCCGTTCGGATGCAGCACCTGCCCCGACATGTAGGAAGAGTCGCTCGACGCCAGGAACACATAGGCCGGCGCCACCTCGTCGGGCTGGCCAGCGCGCTTCATCGGGGTGTTGCCGCCGAACTCGGCGACCTCCTCGGCGGTGAAGGTCGAGGGGATCAGCGGGGTCCAGATCGGGCCGGGCGCCACCGCGTTCACGCGGATGCCGCGCTCCGTCAGCGCCATCGACAGCGAGCGGGTGAAGGCGACGATGGCCCCCTTGGTCGCCGAATAGTCCAGCAGCTTCGGGCTGCCCTTGTAGGCGGTGACCGACGCCGTGTTGATGATGCAGGCCCCCTCGGCCAGGTGCGGCAGGGCGGCCTTCACCAGATGGAACTGGGCGAAGACGTTGGTGCGGAAGGTCCGCTCCAGCTGCTCGGCCGTGATGTCCTCGATCGACTCCTGCGGGTGCTGCTCGGCGGCATTGTTGATGAGGATGTCGAGGCGGCCATGCTCCTCGATCATCCGCGCCACCGCCTTGCGGCAGGTCTCCTCCTGGCCGGCGTCGCCGCGCAGGAGGGTGCAGGGACGCCCCTCCGCCTCCACGAGACGGCGGGTGTCCTCGGCGTCCTCGTCCTCGCACAGGTACAGGATGCCGACTTTGGCGCCCTCGCGGGCGTACAGCACGGCGACGGCGCGGCCGATGCCGCTGTCGCCGCCGGTGATCAGCGCCACCTTGTCGCGCAGCTTGCCGCTGCCGCGGTAGCCGGGGGCCGTCTCGGATGGCTTGGGGTGCATGGGCCCCTCATGGCCGGGGCGGCTGTCCTGATGCTGGGGCGGTTGGCGGCTCTCTTGTTGGGCCATGGCCTTCTCCTTTGCGGTGGTCCGGATGGGGCGACCGGAACATGCGTTGCACCGTCACAACAGAAGGCGGATCCAGGCGTTCCCGGTGGAAATGGCTGGGAACAACCCTCCCGCACCGCTGTTACCCTCCGCGAGAGACACGGAAAAGGATGATGCCGCGGGCCGAACGTCGAAGGGGAGAGCGTGGACTGAGCCTTTCGTCCGACTGGCGAAGGCCACGTTGCACACCATAAGATGAGGTAGGCACCGTTCCGCCAGCCCACGCAGGATGGCAACACCGCCGAATGCCGTACGGTTTGTTTTCGTCCCCTGGGCTTGATCCCCGGCGACCTCCGGGAACGACAGACATGAAGCGTGTGACGATGACCGATATCAACGCCTATCTGGACGGCGCCCTGGACGACCAGGAGCGCCAGCGGTTCGAGAGCGCCGTCGAAAGCGATGCCGACGCCAAGGCGCTGCTGTCGCTTCACCGCCAGCATGTCGAGGAGCTTCACCGGCTCTACGACCCCGTGCTCGACGAGGAGGTTCCCTCCCGCATGCTCGATCTGTTGCGCAAGCGGAACAGCTAGCGGCGCGCTTGCGCGCGCTCCACGCCGTCGAAGAGCGGAATGACGCAGGACAAGGCGACCGGTTCGGTTCCGGCCGCCTTTTTTATAACCCGGCGCAGGCCCGAACGGCTTTTTCGCATGCGCGGGACGGCGCGTTCGGCTATCGGATCCAGGCAAGCCGGCCGGCGGAACCGCGCCGGGGCTCGACCGGAACCGGATGAGAAGACGGGCATGGCGCGCAGACGGGCCGAACCGAGCATCCTGCTCGGCCCCATTCTTTATTTCCGCGGCGAGCAGCGCGACCGCTGGTGGCTGTCCGCCCTGTTCGTCCTCGACGGCGAGGTCGAGCCGGAGGATCTGCGGGTCGACGGCGTCACCCTGCCCGTTCCGCCACGCCATCTGACCCAGTGGCGGCGGCGCCATGTCTGGCGCTTCGACTTCGCGGTGCCGCGCGGGATGCAGGACACCGACGTCACCTACGGCTTTCCCGAGGGGCCGTCCTGGAGCATCGTCGTTCCGGGCCGCTTCTCGCGCCCGCGCCTCGCCTTCGTCTGCGGGGGCGGAACGACCGGAACCGGCGGAGAGCCCGGCCTGTGGGGGGACCTGCTCGCGCGCCACGCCACCGACCGCCACCATCTTCTGCTGCATGGCGGCGGGCAGATCGACGGCGACGCCGTGATGGCGGACTCCCCGCAATTCGCCGCGTGGCGCCGCCAGTCCGGACGCGCGCGCGCGGCCCAGCCCTTCTCCCCGGCGATGGCGGAGGAACTGATCGACGCCGGCTTCGAGCGCTACCTGCACCAATGGGCCCAGGCGGACACGGCGCAGACCCTGGCCAGCATCCCCTCGGTCATGATGTGGGACGACGCCGACATCGCCACCGGCTGGGGCCGCCTGCCGGAAGCCGAGGCGGCGACCAAGGTCATGCGCGGCGTCCTGATGGCGGCGCGGCGCAACGTCTCGCTGTTCCAGATGGGGGCGCTCGCCGAGTCGCCGCCCGACTGCGCCTGGGGCGCCGCCCGCGGAACGGCGAGCCAGGGCTTCCTCATCGGCGAGACCGGCCTGCTGGCGCTCGATGCGCGCGCCGAACGGACACGGAGCCGAGTCCTGTCCGACCACAGCTGGGCGCAGTTGCCGGACTGGCTCGACCGTTTCCAGGATTGCCGGCACCTGATCCTGATGACCGGAACGCCCCTGCTGTTTCCGGCGACGGCCGGGCTGGAACGGTTGGCCTCCTGGCTGCCGGGGATGGCCGGACGGGCCCGGTCGCTGGGGGACCAATGGCGCAGCCGGGACCATGCCGCCGAATGGGAGCGGCTGATCGGCGCGCTGACCGACTTCTCCCGCCGCACCGGCTGCCGGGTCACCGCCCTGTCGGGCGGCTCGGGCTTCGCGGGCCGTTCGGTGCTGCGCGGCGGCGGCGTCGAACTCTGGCAGTTGCTGGGGCCGCCGCTGACCGCGACTCCGCCGGCCGGCTGGCTGGCCCAGGCGGTGGAGCGGCTGGCGGCGCGGCGGGAACAGCCTTTGCCGGGCCATGGGCTCGACACGCCGGCCTTCGCGGAAACCGGCCGCCGCACCGTCGCCAAGCGCGGCTGGCTCGCCCTGGCGTTCGACGGCAAGGGGCAGCTGCACGCCCGCTGGACCGCCGAAAAGGACGAGACGCGCTACGCCCAGGCGATCTGAATGCCGGCGATCCGAAGCGCGGCGATCAGAGCGGCCGTTCGACCACGAACAGCAGCCCCGGCACGCCGGCGCCCTTTTCCCGGCGCGGGGTGCAGGGCTCCATCAGCCGGATCGGCAGGCCGGCCGCCTTGGCCGTCGCCCGCAGATAGGTCTCGGCGTGGGCGTAGCGGCGCGCCGGGCCGAGGGTGAAGCCGTCCTCCGGCGAGCGCTCCACCGTCGCGGCGAACCGGCCGCCCGGAACCAGCGCCCGCGCCGCCGCCCGGAAGACCGGATCGAGGTCGCCGATGTAGACCAGCACGTCGGCGGCCACCAGCAGATCCCAGGCGGCCGGGGCCTCGTCGAGCGCGGCCACCACGTCGCCGACCCGCAGATCGTCGTAGAGCCGCCGGTCGCGCGCCTTGTCGACCATGCGCGGCGACAGGTCGACTCCCGCCAGGAACCCGGCGAGCGGACGGAAGCTCACCCCCGCCAGACCGGTGCCGCAGCCGAGATCGAGCACCCGCGGCCCGGCGGCCGGCCCGATCGCCCCGGCCCCCACCCTTGCACCGGATCCGCTCACCCGGTCCACCGCCGACCGCAGCAGATCGGGAGCCGCGTAACCGAGCTTGCCCAGCAGATCCTGGTCGAAACGGTCGGCGTAGCGGTCGAACAGCGCCCGCACATAGGCGGCGGACAGATCGGCCCCCTCCCCGGCCTCCAGCGCCGCGATCAGGGGCGCGGTGCCCAGCCGGTCCTCCGGATCGAGGGCGCGGGCGCGGCGCAGGGCGCTCAGCGCCTTCTCCGGTTCGCGCAGGGCGATCCAGGCGCGGCCGACCGCATGGTGCAGCGCCGCGTCGTCCGGCGCGCGGCGGGACAGCGGTTGCAGCAGCTCCACCGCGGCGAGGGCGTCCCCGGCGGCGACCAGCGCCTCGGCCAGCTCCAGGGCGGACTCGGAGTCGTCGGGGCGCAGCGCGGCGGCCTCCCGATGTTCGGCGAGCGCCTCCGCGGCGCGGCCGGCGGCGCGCAGGGCGCGGGCGTGGCCGAGACGGACCGGCGCCGAATCCGCCCGCTCCTCCGCCAGGACCCGGTAGAGGGCGACGGAGTCGTCCAGCGCGCCGGCGAGCCGCAGCGCCTCGGCGAGCCCCAGCCGCCACGTCCAGGAACGCGGATCGATGGCGACCGCATGGGCGTGGGCCGCAACGGCGCCGGCCGTCTCCGCCAGGGCGGCCCAAGCCTCGCCGTTGCCGGGATTGGCGGCGACCGCCAGGCGGAAGGCGGCGGCCGCACCGTCGGCGTCACCGGCGTAGAGGCGGTCGTACCCCAGTTGAAACAGGCTGTCGATGTCCACGGCGAAAGCGCCGGCGGCCGGGTCCGATGACACGCGCGTGATCCTCAAGGATGCGGGGGAACGAAACGGGGCGCCCGCCCGGCGGCTCGCGGCGACTCGCCCGAGTCCGGGGCGTTCGCGAGGCTGGAGCCGGGTCATGGGGCGGCACAGCTTATTGCCCGATCATGTTGCGCCGCGCAAGGGGGCCCCGAAAATGATCCGGCCGTGTGATTCCGGCGACACGCGGTTGCAGTAGCCCTTTTTTCGTAGGGTCTCGCCCAACCGTTCGGAGAGGTCATGCCCCATTGTGCAGTTTCGGCTTAATTCAAAGGCTTATGACCGGAATCACAGGGCATAGGCACGCCGATTCGCCGCCCTCTGTGACATTCGACGAGCGAAGGGTGTGGTATTACCAGGGCGCAAGTGGGTTGACGATGGATCAAATTTTTGGAAATGTCACCCCGGCGCCCGATTGGGAGGCGTCGAACCCAGGTTAGGAGGCGGTCGCCGTAAGCGACTCGGCGATCGGAAAAAGGACCCCGCGCAGGGGGTCAAACAGCCACCGTACAAGGCGGGGCACCAGACAGAGGAGGTCGGAGATGCGAGGACGAAAACAGCGCGTACGCGCCACATTGGGTGGATGCTGCGCACTGGCTGCCGGACTCTTGATGGCCCCGCTGGCAGCGAAGCCGGCCCTGGCACAGGAAAGCTGCGTGACCCACGCGGTGGAAGCCGAGCAGAAGCTCAACATCCCCTCCGGCCTGCTGGTGGCGATCGCTCTGGTCGAGAGCGGCCAGGACGGCGCTCCCCACCCCTTCGCCATGAGCCTGCAAGGCCGCTCCTACTTCGCCCGCAACGTCGGCGACGCCGCCAAGCATCTTCGCGACCACCGCGGCCAGCTTCGCTCCAACACCTATGTCGGCTGCATGCAGCTGTCGCTGGCGTCGCACCGGGGGCAGTTCCAGCCCGTCGAGAAGATCGTCCAGCCCCGCGACAACGTGTTCTACGCCGGCCAGCTCCTCGTCCGTTTCCATGGGGAAGAGGGCAACTGGAAGACCGCCCTGGCCCGTTACAACGGCAGCTCCAGCCACCGCTCCCAGGCCTATGTCTGCAAAATCTGGCAACATCTGAGCGAGCTGGACGCGCAAAGCGCCAAGCTGCTGGCCTCCTCGCGCTGCGAGGACACCGACACGGTCAGCGTCGCCCCCAAGACCCGCCGCAGCTTCCGCAACGCCCAGCAGGTCGCGGCCATCGATTGACCGCCCGCGGCGCGGATTCGAAGCTTTGAGAGGGATCTGGCGCGGGCGTCCGTGATGGGGTAGATCCCCGGCATGAACTACCGCCACATCTTCCACGCCGGCAACCCGGCCGACGTGATGAAGCACGCCGTCCTGGCGCTGATCCTCGACCATCTGCGCGCCAAGCCCGCCCCGTTCTGCGTGCTCGACACCCACGCCGGCATCGGGCTCTACGACCTATGGTCGGAGCCCGCGCGGAAGACCCGCGAGCATGAGGACGGCATCGGCCGCCTGTTCGGCGCCCCCGCCCCGCATCCGGCGCTCGAGCCCTATCTGCGCAGCGTGGCGGCGGCGAATCCGGACGGGCAGCTGCGCTGGTATCCGGGATCGCCCTGCATCGCCCGCAATGCCCTGCGCGACCAGGACCGGCTGGTCCTCGCCGAACTGCACCCCGACGACGCCCGCAGCCTGAAGGCCGAATTCGCCGGCGACCGCAGCGTCGCCGTCCACCAGACCGACGCCTATGTCGCGCTCAAGGCGCATCTGCCACCCAGGGAGAAGCGCGGCCTCGTCCTGATTGATCCGCCTTTCGAGCAACCCGACGAGTTCGCCCGCATGGCCGAGGGGCTGGCCGCCGCGCATCGCCGCTGGCCGACCGGAATCTACGCCCTGTGGTACCCGATCAAGGAGCGCGCCGCCGTCTGGCGGTTCCAGGACGCGGTCGAGAAGACCGGCATCCCGAAGATCCTGCTGGCCGAACTGACGTGGCACCCGGAGGACACGCACCTCCGCCTCAACGGCTCGGGCCTGCTGATCGTCAACCCGCCCTGGACGCTGGACGACACGCTGCGCGCCATGCTGCCCGCCCTGCACGAGTCGCTTCCCACCACCGGCGGCGGAGCGGCGGTGAGCTGGCTGGTGCCGGAACGCTGACCCCTTCCCGCTCCATCGGAACGCAAAATCCCCCGGCCCTTGCGGGCCGGGGGCAAGTCAGGATGGAACTCTCGAAACGGTTTGCTTCGGCCGTCAGACGCAGCGGCCGGTTTCCCTGGCGGCGTCCTCGGCGCGGTTGGCCAGCTTGCTGATGGCGTCGTGGGCGGTGCGGGCCGACAGCTCCGACACCTTGACGCTGCGGTCCAGCACGAGCTGGACATTCTCCTTCAGCACACTGCTCTGGGTGGCGTAGAAATCGGGAACGCTGCGGCTGCGCATCAGCGAATTGACCGCGCTGGCGTTGCGGCTCGCGACCTCCTGAGCCAGCCCCATCCATTCCTTCCAGATCGACTGGAAGCCGTCGGCCAGCACGCTGCCGCACTTGACCATGACATCCATGTTCTCGCGCGCCTGATGCATCACCTCGCCCTGGGCCTCGCTCGACAGCCCGAAGGTCCGCTGGAACTGGCTGGTCGTGCGGTTCGCGACCTCCTGGGCGGTGCCCGCCAGATCACGCGCCGTTTCGGCCCCGCGCCGGGTCAGGTCGGCCCCGGCGTCGAGCGCTTTGCGGCCGGTCTCCGCCCCCTCGTCGACGGCGCGGCGGCCGGCCTCGGCGCTGTCCTCGGCCATGGAGCGCGCGGCGTCGGCGGCGCGGCGGGTTGCGGACTCGCCGGCCCGCACCGCTTCGTCGACCGCACCCCTGGTGCGTGCCGTCGCCTCGCGCAACGCGGTCTGCGTATCCTTGTCGGTGGCCATGCCAATGCTCCTCGTTTTGGTTCGTCCGATTCGGACGTTTCTTCCCAAAATTGCGCGTGGACCTTTATGCTGCACCGCCACACGCGACGAGGATATAACACGTCAAATCAAAAACCATCCATGGCGCAAAGTAATAAAAGAATATCCATTCTTTCGGGGTATAGGATTCTTCAATCCCTTGAAGCCCTTCACTTATTAGCCTTCCGCTGCATTGCGACAGTACTGCTGCCGCAATGCAGCGACGCTTCCGCTCGACGATGCTCTTTGCCGGCCCACCTTGCCGGCACACCCGGCGAAGCTTGCCAGGAATGTCCACCCCCGATTTCCCGAGCGGGGCGGACGTCGCGTCAGGTCACTTCGCCGCGATCTTGCAGCCGCTCTCCGCCAGCGTGGCGAACGCCTCCTCGCCGGGGATGGTGCGCAGGATCTGGTAATAGTCCCACGGCCCCTTCGATTCGGACGGCTTCTTGACGCGGGCCAGATACATGTCGTGGACCATGCGGCCGTTGGCCAGGATCTTGCCGTTCTTGGCGAACATGTCGTTGACCGGCATCTCCTTCATCTTGGCCGCGACGGTCGGGCCGTCGTCGGTGCCGGCGGCCTCCACCGCCTTCAGGTAATGGCGGACGGCGGAATAGCTGCCGGCCTGCACCATGGTCGGCATCCGGCCGCCGAACTTCTCGGCGAACTTCTTGGACCAGGCGCGCTTCTCGTCGTCCATGTCCCAATAGAAGCCGGTGGTCAGCACCAGGTCCTGCGCCACCTGGAGCCCCAGCGCGTGGACATCGGAGAGGAAGATCAGCAGCCCGGCCAGCCTCTGCTTGCCGCTCTGGGTCAGGCCGAATTCGGCCGCCTGCTTGATCGAGGTGATGGTGTCGCCACCGGCGTTGGCGAGCCCGACGACCTGCGCGCCCGACGACTGGGCCTGGAGCAGGAAGGAGGAGAAGTCGGCGGTGTTCAGCGGGGTGCGGACCGCCCCCATCACCTGCCCGCCGGCCTTCTTCACCTCGGCCGAGGTGTCGGCCTCCAGTTGATGGCCGAAGGCGTAATCGGCGGTCAGGAAATACCAGCTCTTGCCGCCCTCCTGCACCATGGCGCGGCCGGTGCCGACGGCCAGCGCGTGGGTGTCGTAGGCCCAGTGGAAGCCGGTGGGCGAGCAGGCGTCGCCGGTCAGCCGCGAGGTCGCCGGCCCTTCCATCAGGAAGACGGTCTTCTTCTCGCGCGTCACCTCCTGCACCGCCAGCGCGACGCCGGAGTTCGGCACGTCGACGATGACGTCGACGCCGTCCTGGTCGATCCATTGGCGGGCGAGGTTGGAGCCGATGTCCGGCTTGTTCTGGTGGTCGGCGGTGACGATCTGGATCGGCTTGCCGAGAATCTTGTTGCCGAACTCCTCGGCCGCCATGCGGGCGGCGATCGCCGATCCCTCGCCGCCGAGATCGGCGTAGAGGCCGGAGCGGTCGTTCAGCACACCGATCTTGACGGTGTCGCCCGACAGCTTGCCCTGCGCCGAGGCGGGGCCGGAAGCGATGCTTCCCACGGTCAAGGCGGCCAGCGCGGCACCGGCCAGAAGACGTGCGTTCATGCGTGAATTCCTCCCCCTCAGCGATTCTTGGATGTGGCTCTCGGGATATGGCACCTGGGCGGTCGGCGACGGTGACGGAACGGTCCGGCCATGTCCTCGCCGACAACACTATGCAGGCGCATCATCTTGGAGGCGAAGCTGATTTTCAGCATATGAAACAGATTTCGGGAATGGTCAGGCGACGCGCGCGCTTTCTCCATCCGGCGCTGCCGAACCGCCGGAGCCGCGCCGCCGCCGGTTGTCCATGCGCCGCATCACCGGCGTCACCGTGGTGCCATGGACGAGAATCGAGAGAAGCACGGTGAGACCGGTCAGCGCCCACAGCTTGCCCTGAACGCCGAAGTCGGCGGCGTTCAGGGCAAAGGCGATGTAATAGATGCTGCCCATGCCGCGGATCCCGAAGAAGCCGATGGCGAGCTTCTCGCCCGTGGACATCGCGGCTCCCCACAGGCCGAGCCAGCCCGTCAGGGGCCGCAGGACGAACAGGATGACCAGGACCGCCAGCACGCCCCCCCCTGGCAGCGGATGGAGCAGGCCATCGGCCAGCGTGCCGCCGAACAGCACCAGCACGACCATCATCAGCAGGCGCTCGGTTTGCTCGATGAAATCATGCAGCGTCTCATGGTAGCGGTGGGACCGCTCGGCATCGCGCAACGCCACGGCGCTGACGAAGACGGCGACGAATCCGTAGCCGCCCACCAGTTCGGTGGAGCCGTAGGCGATCAGCGTGATTCCCAGCGAGACGAAGCCGTCGCCGGTCCGCGACAGCTTGGCCCGGTTCGGCACGCGGAAGGTCGCCAGCGCCAGGAGCTTGCCGATCACCCACCCCATCCCGATTCCGGCGGCGAGCTTCCACAGAACGTCCAGCGCGAACCAATGCAGCAGCCACCCGGCGCCGCTCCCCTCGTCCAGGACGACGGCCACGGCGAGATGGACGAAGGGGAAGGCCAGCCCGTCGTTCAGCCCGGCTTCCGACGTCAGGCTGAAGCGGATCTCGTCCTCCTCGCCCGATTGCGGCGGCCCGACCTGGATGTCGGAGGCGAGCACCGGATCGGTCGGCGCCAGCGCCGCTCCCAGCAGGATCGCCGCCGCCGGCGGCAGCCCGAGTCCGCACCAGCCGATCAGGCCGATGCCGAGAATGGACAGCGGCATGGTGACGCCGAGCAGCCGCCAGGTGATCGACCAGGACCGCCAGCCCGGCGGCCGGTCGAGCTTCAGCCCGGCCCCCATCAGCGCGACGATGACCAGCAGTTCGGTCAACCGCTCCGTGGCCTTCGGAAAGCTCATCGGATCCGGCGCGTCCAGCCCCGACAGGGTGAAGGCGCCATAGCCGAGCCCGACGCAGATGATGGGCAGCGACAGCGGCAGTTCCTTCAGCACCATCGGCAGCCACGCCACCAGCAGCACCAGAAGGCCAAACCCGACCAGCATGACGACGTAGGACATCCACCGCCCGATCCGTGGCGGCCGCGAACCGCGCGGCCGAATCCAACCTCAACAAGGCTGGAGGCTGTTCGGCCCGGACAGACCGAAACGCCGGCGCGACGGATGAGGGGATGTCGGGGAAAGGCGGCGATCTTCTACCGCCGCGAATCGGCTCTGATAAGGGGACGTTCCCCAACCGGGATCGGGAAACGTCGCAGAAGGCGGCCGCGCGAGCCAAACGCGGCCGGGAACAGCCGGCGGTCAGGCCGCCGAGGTCATCGGAAAGCCGCTGTAATCGAGCGAGGCGGACCAGAAACGCTCCAGCTTGCGCAGGGTCTCGTTCGCCTTGGTCAGCTCCTCGTCGCTGAAGCCGGCCTTCTCCAGGGCGGTCAGATGACGCTCGAACATCAGGCTGATCTTCTCGCGCAGGTCGAGGCCCTTCTCCGACAGGCGGACGCGCACCGACCGGCGGTCGTGCGGCGAACGCTCCTGCCCGAGATAGCCGTTCTCGACCATCTTCTTGACGTTGTAGGAGACGTTGGAGCCCAGATAATAGCCGCGCGCGGTCAGTTCGCCGACCGTCATCTCGTCTTCGCCGATGTTGTAGAGGATGAGGCTCTGGACGTTGTTGATGTCCTGGATCCCCAGCCGGTCCAGCTCGGTCTTGAGCACTTCGAGGAAATGGCGGTGAAGCCGCTCGATCAACAGGATGCTTTCATAATAGGGTTTGCGCACCGCGGTCTCCTTTGGCTCTCACCGGACCGTCCCCGCGCAAGGACGTTACCGGGACCTTAAGACGAGATTAACCGATCATTCGTCGGCAATCATCTTAATAATTCCGGAAAAGACGAGGCGCAATGGAAAGGGCGGCGTCCTGTTGATTTGCCGTTCAAATAGGACATTCGATCAAACCGAGAGCAGCCACTCGGCCGCGGTACGGCGGCACCATCAATGCCCGACCGCCCTTCTCAAGAATTGGCCGGACCGAGCCCGGCGAAAGCCGGAGGGTCTCCCCTCCGGCCGTCATCCTCAATCGGCGAAGACGAGATCGCCGCCGGCCGGCTCCGCGAAATGGCGCTCGACGTCGGACGGGCCGACCCCGGCCAGATCGGCCGGCTTCCATTTCGGGTTCTTGTCCTTGTCGACCAGCGCCGCGCGGATTCCCTCGTAGAAATCGTCGCCGGCCAGGAAGGCGAGGCTGAGGCGCAGTTCTTGCACCATGCAGGCGTCGAAGTCGAGCTTGGCGCCGCGCCGCAGCGCGGTCAGCGTGACCTTCAGGCTGGTCGGCGACACGCGCCTCAGCGTGGCGAGCTGGGCGGCCGCCCAGTCGGTGCCCTCGGCCTCCAGCGCCTTGACGATGGCCTCCACCGTGTCGAAGCCGTAGCAACGGTCGATGGCCGCCCGGTTGGCGGGAACGCCGGCCTCGCCGGCCGAACCCTTGGCCTTGGCGACCGCCTCGTCCGGCGGGGTGCCGGCGGCGAGGTCGGCGACCAGCGCCTCGATCCCGGCGCTCGGCACGAAGGCGTCGGCGGCGCCGATCGCCAGCATGTCGGCCGCCTTCAGCCGGTCGCCGGTCAGGCCGAGCCACACCCCGGTCTGTCCCGGCAGGCGCGGCAGGAAATAGGTGCCGCCGACGTCGGGGTAGAGGCCGATCCCGGTCTCCGGCATGGCGAACAGCGTGCGCTCGGTGACGATGCGGTGGGTGCCGTGTTCCGACAGCCCGACGCCGCCGCCCATCGAGATGCCGTCGATCAGCGCGACGTAGGGTTTGGACAGGCGCTTGATCAGGCGGTTGAGGATGTACTCCTCGCTGAAGAAGGCGCGAACGATGGACCCGTCGCCGTTGCCCTCGCGCGCCGCCTTGCCGGCCTCGTAGAGCCCGACCACGTCGCCACCGGCGCAGAAGGCCTTCTCGCCGGCGCCCTGGATGACGACGGCCTTGACCTCGGGATCGGCGTCCCAGGCCCGGAGCTGCGGAATGAACAGGCGGACCATGTTGAGCGTCAGGGCGTTCAGCGCCTTCGGCCGGTTAAGCGTGACGAGGCCGATGGCGCCCCGGCGTTCGAACAGAATCTCAGCAGCGTCGCTCATCGTCTTGGTTTTTCTCGGTTATCGTTGTCGAATCGGGCGGTCGCGATAGCGGGGCAACCCGCGTCCGGCTGTCTCTCGGTCAAAAAACCGGACGGCCCCGATGATACGTGCGGCGGCGGATCTGTCAAACCAGCCATACGCCAGCGGATTGAAAGGGACCGGCCATCCCGCCAGCCGTCCCGCCAGCCGTCCCGCTGACCGGAACGATCGACGCGACGGCGGCCGGGAACCAAGCGGGGGCTTGGCCCGTTGCGACCGCGCCCTCATCTGTGAGGGACAACGACCGGGGAAGGCCGAGCCAGCGTCATGAAGGTTGCCGTCATACTGAACCAGTCGGCCGGATCGCTGGTCGACCGTCCGCTCGAAGGCCCGGTCTCCGCCGTGCGCGCCGCCTTCGAAGCCCAGGGCGCCGAGGTCGATCTGCGCACCGTCGAGGGCGCCGCCTGCACCGGGGAGATCGAGCGCGCGCTGGCGTCCGACGCCGACTGCGTGGTGGTCGGCGGCGGCGACGGCACCGTCCACACCGCGGTGCGGCTGGCGCTGCCGACCGGCAAGGCCCTGGGCGTGCTGCCGCTGGGCACCCTCAACCTGCTGGCCCGCGACCTCGCCATCCCGCTGGAGATCGAGGCTGCGGCCCAGGCGCTGGCCGCCGGGAGCATGCGGGCGATCGACGTCGCCGAGGTGAACGGGGAGCCTTATCTCAACAGCTCGGTGCTCGGCTTCTACCCGGCCGTGGTGCAGGAGCGCGAGCGGCATCGCAAGCTGCACCGGCTGCTGAAATGGCCGGGCGCCGCCGTGGCGCTGGCCAAGACGCTCTACCGGCTGCCGATGCTCGACGTCCGGCTCGACTGGGGCGACGGGCCGCGCCGGGTCCGCACGCCGGTGCTGGCGGTGTCCAACAACCCCTACGACGACGGCTTCGGCCTCGTGCTGCGGCGGGCCTCGCTCGACGGTGGCCGGCTGGGCGTCTATGTGGCGCACCAGCGCAGCGCGCTGGCGATGCTGCGGCTGATGGGGCGTCTGGTCACGGGAACCTGGAGGCAGGATGAGGCGTTGGATACGTTCACCGTGACGAGCCTGACGGTCCACAGCCGGCGGCGGACGCTGAAGATGGTCAACGATGGCGAGGTGCGGAAGATGGCCGGGCCGCTGCACTACCGGATTCGTCCGGAGGCGCTGAAGGTGCTGGCCCCACGCTGACGCAACGCGAGAGGTTCGGGTGAAGAGGCTGGCGCACATCTCGGACCTGCATTTCGGACGGATCGACCACAAGGTCGTCGATGGGCTGCTGGCCGATCTGGCGGCGCAGCGCCCCGACCTGATCGTCATCTCCGGCGACCTCGTGCAGCGGGCCAAGCCCCGCCATTTCGAGGCGGCGCGCGCCTTCCTGCGCGAATTGACCGCTCCCTATCTGGTGGTGCCGGGCAACCACGACATCCCGGTCTACAACGTCTTCCGCCGTTTCACCGACCCGTTCGGCCATTACCGCCGCTACATCTCGGCCGATCTCAGCCCGATCCACGTCGATTCCGAGATTGCCGTGCTGGGCATCAACACCGCCCGCCCGGTCATCCTGGACTTCTCCGAAGGCCGCATGAACAAGGCGCAGATCCAGCGGGTGCGCGAGGTGTTCTGCGAGCTGCCCGAAACCGTGTTCAAGGTGCTGTTCACCCACCACCCCTTCCTGCCCCCGCCGGATTCGCCCGACACCCGGCTGGTCGGCCGCCACAAGCTGGCGCTGCCGGCGCTGGAGAGCTGCGGCGTCGACCTGATGCTGGCCGGTCATCTTCACAAGGCCTATTCCGGCGACATCATGAGCCACCACACCCAGGTCGCCCGCTCGATCCTGGTCGCCCAGGCCTCCACCGCGACCTCGACGCGGCTGCGCAACGAGGCCAACGCCTACAACCTGATCGCCATCGCCCCGCCCCAGGTCACCTTCGAGGTCCGCTCGTGGGAGGGCGCGGCCTTCACCGCCGGCCTCGTCTCCACCTGGATCAAGCGGGGACAGCGCTGGGAGTTGCAGGCGCAGGACAGCGGATTCCGCCCGGTCGGCAGCGCGGCGTGACCCCGCCCGGTAAGTTCCCTGTGGCATGGTGGCCCGCCGGCTTGAGTTATCGGCAACGGAAGGCGTAGGATCGCGCAACTTTCTGCACGATGCCTGGTTTTGCGATGCCGATCTCCCTGCCCTCCTCCTTTCCGCGCACGCGCCTGCGCCGCAACCGCGCCGATTCCTGGACCCGGCGCCTCGTCGCCGAGAACAGGTTGACGGTCGACGACCTGATCTGGCCGGTCTTCGTCATCGAGGGGGAGAACCAGCGCCAGCCGGTCGCCTCGATGCCGGGGGTGGAGCGGCTGACCATCGACCTTCTGTGCGAGGCGGTGGCCGGGGCCGGCGACCTCGGCGTTCCCTGCGTCGCGCTGTTCCCGGTGGTCGGCGCCGAGGGCAAGTCGGAGGACGGGGCCGAATCCTACCGCCCCGACAACCTGATGAACCGCGCCATCCGCGCGTTGAAGGCGGCCGCGCCCGACGTCGGCGTGCTGTGCGACGTGGCGCTCGACCCCTACACCAGCCACGGCCACGACGGCATCCTGCGCGACGGCCGCATCCTGAACGACGAATCGGTGGAGGTGCTGGTTCGCCAGGCCCTGTCCCAGGCCGAGGCCGGGGCCGACATCGTCGCGCCGTCCGACATGATGGACGGGCGAATCGGCGCCATCCGCGACCGGCTCGACGCCGAGGGGCACCAGCTGGTGCGGGTCTGCTCCTACGCGGCGAAATACGCCTCGGCCTTCTACGGCCCCTTCCGCGACGCGGTGAATTCCGGCGGCTTCCTGAAGGGCGACAAGAAGACCTACCAGATGAACCCGGCGAACAGCGACGAGGCCCTGCGCGAGGTGGCGCAGGATCTCCAGGAGGGCGCCGACATGATCATGGTCAAGCCCGGCCTGCCCTATCTCGACATCATCCGCCGGGTGAAGGACAGCTTCGCGGTGCCGACCTTCGCCTATCATGTGTCGGGCGAGTACGCGATGCTGCGCGCGGCGGCGGGGCATGGCTGGCTCGATTACGACAAGGCGCTGATCGAGACGCTGACCGGCTTCAAGCGCGCCGGCTGCGACGCGATCCTGACCTATGGCGCGGTGGACGCGGCGAAGCTGCTGCGGCAGGGCTGAACCCGCCTGCGAACGCCGGCTTTTGAGCGCATGACGGAAAAGGGCCGGGGATATCCCGGCCCTTTTCCTATGCTCAACCGGTTTTCATGCCGGCGTCACGCTGCCCGGAGTCGAGCGCCGCCCGCTCCTCCTGGCGGGTCTTGACCAGCGAGACCACGACGCCGCCGGCGATCAGGCCCAGCGTCACGCCCAGCGAGATCAGCGGATCCATCTTGCCGAAGAACTGCGTGTAGAAGATCTTCGAACCGATGAACACCAGCACCAGCGCCAGCGCGTATTTCAGGTAACGGAAGCGGTGGACCATCGCCGCCAGCGCGAAATACAGGGCGCGCAGGCCCAGCACGGCGAAGATGTTGCTGGTGTAGACCAGATACGGGTCGGTGGTGATGGCGAAGATCGCCGGCACGCTGTCGACCGCGAAGACCAGATCGGCCAGCTCGACCATGATGAGCGCCAGCAGAAGCGGCGTCGCCGCCCAGCGCAGGGCGCCACCCGGCCCTTCCGGCAGCTTCACGAAGAAATGATGCCCGTGGAAGCGGTCGGTGACGCGGAGATGGCGCTTCAGGAAGCCCAGCACCGGGTTGTGCGCGATGTCCGGCTCGGAATCCGACGCGAACAGCATCTTCACGCCGGTCAGCAGCAGGAAGCCGCCGAAGATGTAGAGGACCCAGTGGAATTCCGACACCAGCGCCGCGCCGGCGCCGATCATCAGGCCGCGCAGCAGGATCACGCCGAGGATGCCCCAGAACAGCACGCGGTGCTGCACCGCGCGGGGCACGGCGAAGAAGCCGAAGATCAGCGATATGACGAAGACGTTGTCGAGCGACAGGCTCTTCTCGATGAAGAAGCCGGTGTAGTAGAGGATGGCCGATTCCTGGCCCATCGACCACCAGATCCAGCCGCCGAACAGCAGGGCGACGGTGATGTAGAAAGCCGAGAGCTTCAGGCTTTCCGCGATGCCGATCTCATGGTCGCGGCGGTTGAGGACACCCAGATCGAACGCCAGCAGCGTGGTGACGATGCCAATGAAGGCCAGCCAGACCCAAAGCGGTTTCCCCATGACTTCAAAAAGAAAGGACGCGTATAAGCTGTCCATCGAAACGATCCACTTGATGGCGCTGCGTCAGCGGGAAAATCAAGCGGTTCCGACATCACGACCGACGCCTCGGTCGCCAGAGGGGCCCGGACCCGAACGTCTGGTTACGTGGTGAGGCCCGCCGCCGCGTCAAGAGCACCGATTTCAAGCCTTTCGCCACCCCCGCGAGTCGCCGTCATCCGGCCGGGCGGCGCCGGCGCCACGACCGCCCCCGCCTTCCGCCCCCCGTCCGCGGCCAATGGCTTGGTGCATCCCAGCCACAGATCGGACACGAACGGTGTCAAAGAAAAACACCAACAGTTGCCTTTTCTGTGTTGCCTCTTGTGCAGATGGAGACGTTCTGCCAATAACTCCGAAAAACCGAAACCAAACCAAACCCAATGGAGTGTTGCATGAACCAGGCCGAACTGATCGAAACCGTCGCCACCAACGCCGGCATCAAGAAGGCCGACGCGGCCAAGGTCGTTCAGGCGGTGTTCGAGGGCATCTCCTCCGCTTTGGGCCGTGGCGAAGACGTCCGTCTCGCCGGCTTCGGCATCTTCGAGGTCGCCGAGCGCGCCGCCCGCGAGGGCCGCAACCCGCGCACCGGCGAGGTGGTCGCCATCGCCGCGTCGAAGGCCCCGAAATTCAAGCCGGCCAAGCAACTGCGCGATTCGGTGAACGGCTGATCGCCCCCGCGCCGGAAGGGAATGCCGCCATGACCATCGAGTCCGCCGATCTGCAATCGCTGACCGCAAAGGTCGTCGCCGCCTATGTCGGCAACAACACGGTGTCGGTCCATGAACTGCCGTCGCTGATCCACAACGTGCAGGCGGCCTTCCGCAACCTGGGTGAGGACAAGCCGGCTCCCGCCAAGTCGGAGCTGATTCCCGCCGTGTCGATCAAGAAATCGGTCACGCCGGAATACATCGTCTGCCTGGAGGACGGGAAGAAGCTGAAGATGCTGAAGCGGCATCTGAAGACGGTCTACGACCTGTCGCCCGACGAATACCGCGCCAAGTGGGGCCTGCCGGCCGAATACCCGATGGTCGCCCCGAACTACGCCAAGGCGCGCTCGGAAATGGCGACCAAGCTCGGTCTCGGCCGCAAGCGCTCCGCGGAGTAACCTCCGCCCGCGCTCCCGCCGCCTCGGAAAGGCGCATCCCGCCGGGATGCGCCTTTTTTCCTGCCCGAATGTCCGGATCGAAGAAATGACGGCATAGGCCGAAGGTGCGGGTGGTGCTCTGCCGCAGCCTTCCCATCTAGGGTTCCTACGCCCCGCCCGGCCCTCCTCCCTTCCGCCGGTCCGATGCATAGACGACCATGGTCATAAGGCCGACAGGGGTCGTCCGGCATTCCACCGGGGCACCGCCGATCCTGCGGCGGAAAGAGCGCGCACCTGTCCGAACGGCCATCGGCCAAATGGACAGGGTCATAGCAAGGTCCGATCCGCCGGAGCGCCTGCCCCCGTGGCAGAAGAGCGTGGGTATACGCCGAAAAACACCCGGCATCTTCCCTTTAAGGGCTTGATCCAACAGGAACGCCCATTCACATTAACAGTGTCTGACGGACGTTGTTCCTGAAGAAGCGCGGCGAATACAAACCCCGACAAAGCAAAAAGCCGACGTGGTGGATGCTGGTCTTGCATTCGCCAATGGAACACCGCGTCACGGCCGACCGTGGAGCGTTGGAGAGGAGGCATTAGCGTGCTGAAGAAACTTCTGACCGGCGAAAGCGCCAGCCTGACCCGCTACGTCGAAGAATCCAAGCGGTTCCCAATCCTGGCTCCGGACGACGAGCGTGAGCTTGCCATAGCCTGGCGCGAGCGCGGCAACCCGCACGCCCTGGAGCAGCTCGTCGGCAGCCACCTCCGCCTCGTCATCAAGATCGCCCGCGGCTTCGGCGGCTACGGCCTGTCGCTCGTCGATCTGGTGGCGGAAGGCAATGTCGGCCTGATGCAGGCCGCCCAGAAATTCGATCCGCAGCGCGGCTTCCGCTTCGCCACCTACGCCACCTGGTGGATCCGCGCGGCGATCCAGGAATACATCCTGCACAGCTGGTCGCTGGTGAAGATGGGCACGACCGCCGCGCAGAAGAAGCTGTTCTTCAACCTGCGCCGCCTGAAGAGCCAGATGGCCGAGCTGGAGCAGGGCGACCTGTCGCCCGAGACCGTCGCCACCATCGCCACCGAGCTGGACGTGCCGGAAACCGAGGTCATCGAGATGAACCGCCGGCTGGCCGCCAACGACAGCTCGCTCGACGCCACCCTGTCGAGCGACGGCGAAACCAACTGGCTGGAGTTGCTGGCCGACGACCGCCCGACGCAGGACGTCATGCTGGCCGACGCCGACGAGCTGGCGCTCCGCCGCCGTCTGGTCGGCCAGGCGCTCGACCGGCTCGACCCGCGTGAACGCCGCATCCTGTTCGAGCGCCGCCTGAAGGACGACCCCTCGACGCTGGAAGCGCTGAGCCAGCAATTCTCCGTCTCGCGCGAGCGGGTGCGGCAGATCGAGGTCCGCGCCTTCGAGAAGCTTCAGAAGGCGGTGCTGAGCGCCGCGCAGGCCCTGCGCCGTCCGGCCACGCCGATGGTCGCCTGACCGCTTGACACAGTTTTCCCACAGGGCCGCCGCCTTGGCAGCGGCCTTGTGGGCGTGCCGGCCGGCTCGACGAGAGCCGCCCGCGCACGGCGCCGCGGGCCGTTCGCCCGCTTCTAGCCTCCAGACCTGTCGAACTTCCAACCGGCGGCGCCCTGGCTCCGCCGGTTTCTTTCTGTCCTCATCCCCTCGATTCCGTTTCAGAGGCTCGCAAAAACCCGCCGCCCCCTTCGGAAGCGGAATTCGGCCTCTTCAAAATCTTGAAGTGCGACAAAGTGACGTCTTTAAAGATACGTTAAGATACGCATGATGACCGGCCCGCCTTAAGCTCCCAAAATTTTAACAAACTCTTTGTATACTGCTCATAACGCTATCCGGAGATCACTCCATGTCGAATCCTGCCCAGACCCAGTCAATCGCAGATCGCATCGCTTTCCTGCGGATCGATGACTCCACGAAAGCCGCGCTTCGCGAGTTCCAACCCTACCTGGCGCAGCGGATCGACCAAATCCTGGATGACTTCTATTCATACCTGCGCGCGGTCCCGCAGATCTCCCAGCTCCTGGCCAACCCGGCCACCGTCGGCCGCGCCCGCGACCTGCAAAAGCAGCATTGGCTGCGCAACGTCTTCACCGGAACCTTCGACGATTCCTACGTCAGCCAGGTCCTGAAGATCGGCCAGACCCACCAGCGCATCGGGCTGGAGCCGCGCTGGTACACCGGCGCCTACTGCTACATGCTGAACCGGCTGATCGACCAGGCCGCCCAGCTCCACCGCAAGAAGCCGGAGAAGCTGGCGGCCCTGCTCCAGGCCATCAACAAGGCCGTCTTCCTCGACATGGATCTGGCGACCTCGGTCTACATCGACCTGAACACGGCGGCGATCATCACCCGCGAACTCGGCTCGACCGCCGACAGCTTCGAGCGCGAGGTGAAGAGCGTCGTCCAGGGGGTGGCCGCCGCCGCCGGGCAGTTGCAGACCACCGCGCAGAGCATGAACCGCACGGCCGCCCAGACCAGCGAGCAGTCGACCCAGGTCGCCGCCGCCGCCGAGGAGGCGTCCGTCAACATCCAGACCGTCGCCGCCGCGGCGGAGGAACTGACCGCCTCGATCGGCGAGATCAGCCAGCAGGTCACCCAATCGGCCGCCATCGCCAGCGCCGCCATGACCGAGGCCGAGCGGACCAACGCCACCGTGCAGGGGCTGGCCGACGCCGCCAGCAAGATCGGGCAGGTGGTGAAGCTGATCCACGACATCGCGTCCCAGACCAACCTGCTGGCGTTGAACGCGACGATCGAGGCAGCGCGGGCGGGCGAAGCCGGCAAGGGCTTCGCGGTGGTCGCCAGCGAGGTGAAGAGCCTCGCCAACCAGACCGCCAAGGCCACCGAGGAGATCAACGCGCAGATCGGTGCCGTCCAGGGCGCCACGCAGGAGGCGGTCGGGGCGATCCGCTCCATCTCCGGCACGATCTCCCGCATCAACGAGATCTCGACCTCGATCGCCACGGCGATGGAGGAGCAGGGAGCCGCGACCACGGAGATCGCCCGCAACGTCCAGCAGGCATCGGTCGGAACCCGCGAGGTCAGCGAGACCATCGTCCGCGTCAACAACTCGGCCAACGACGCCGGGGGCGAGGCCCGCAGGGTTCTGGAGGCGACCAACCAGCTCTCGCATCAGGCGCAGACCCTGGGGAACGAGGTCGACCGCTTCCTCGCCCGCGTGCGCGCCGGCTGACCTCCGCCAAGCGCCGCGTCCGTCGCGGCACCGCTGACGAGAAAGGGGCGCGTCCAATGCGTGGACGCGCCCCTTATCGTTTGTTCCGCTTTACCGTGTGCCCTGCCCTGTCCCGGACGCCGCACGCGTCGCAAGGATTCCCGCCGGACGGATTCTCAAGGCATCGTCCGCACGACGAAATCACTGACCGGCAGGTTGGCCATTTGCGCCGCCCGGCGCGCCTCATCGGCCGATCCCCAATGGCTGCGGCCGTCGAGATTGGCCAACGCGCCGCCACGCATCACGACGAAGAGCCCCGTGCGTCCCAGATTGACGATTCTCATCATGTTCCGCCTCCGCCCTGAAGATAAAATTTTAGATAATGTTGTGATTAACTTCATTGTCGCCACGAAGTTCCCAACATCTTTTCTATGGGTATCAAACAATGCGGACGGTTGTCAATCAGCCGAACACCACTCAACTTGCCTCAATCCCTTCATGGAGCATGAAATTCTTTCCAGACCTTGATCACTCTCCACACACCCCGGACGTTTCATTGTATTTTCGATATATTTTCTGAAATTCGGCGACAAGCGCTTCCCTCTTCCGTCCTGTCCATGAGGCAGAGGCGGGAACGCCGGCTTTTCGCAGCCGTTCATCTGTCGACCCGGCGGAAGATCGAGGCCGGAAGGCTGCCGGACGGGCCGAAAGGGCGCACAGGAGAGGAAGGAGCCGAGCGATGGCGGATGGCGGGTGGGGCTTCAGGATGCGGCCGGCATCGGCGACCACGGACCCGGACACGCTGTCCCTGACAGTGGCGATCCGCCCGGCACGCGCCGACGACCTTCCGGTGCTGGAATGGTTCGGCCTGCACACCGCGCACCGCGAGATCATCGGCAACGCCTTCCGCATGCAGGAACGTGGCGTCGGCGCGATGCTGCTGGCCGAGGTGAACGGCTTTCCGGCTGGCCAGATCTGCGTGGACTTCATGCGCAAGCGCCATCTCGGCCGCGCGACCCTGTGGGCGCTGCGGGTGTTCCAGCCCTTCCGCGGAGCGGGGCTGGGCAGCCGGCTGATGCGCGCGGCGGAAGAGGTCGTGGCGGAACGCGGCGGCGGTGTCGCCGAGTTGGGCGTCGACCGCGACAACGCCGGGGTCCTGCCCTTCTACGACCGGCTCGGCTATCTGCGCTGTGGAACCGAGCGCGGCCATTTCAGCTACCACACCCCCGACGGCGTGCTGGTCCGCGTCGTCATCGACCAGTGGCTGCTGCACAAGCGCGTCGCACCGGCCCAGGCCTCCGTGGCGATCCTGGCGGCGGAGTGATCATCGCGCCCGCCTCCTGTTGTAGGAAGCGACCGCAACCATCCGCAGCCAAGAGGAAGCCCCGACGATGGCCGACGACCGCACGCCCGACCACACGCAAACGGATCGCCCGCAAAAGGACCGTCCGGCCGCCGACCGGCCGGCGGCCAAGCCGATCCCGGTCCAGCCGCGGAACGAACCGCTGAGCGACCGTGACGAGGCCGCTCCCGGCACGCCCGGCACCGGCGAGGCCATCGACCCGAAGACCGGCGAGACCTACATCAAGGGCATCGGCGGGGCCTGACCGCCCCGCCCGTCCTCAAAGAAAAAGGGCCGGCCCCATCGGAGCCGGTCCTTTTCCCGTCGAAGACGAATCTTCAGGCCACGAAGGGCGGCAGCGCCGTGACGTTCGCCGCCTTTTCCACCACCTGACCGACGCGGAGCAGGGTCTCCTCGTCGAACGGGCGGCCGATCAGTTGCAGGCCGAGCGGCAGACCGTCGGCCCCCAGACCGGCCGGGACCGACATCGCCGGCAGGCCGGCGAGGTTGATCGGCACGGTGAAGACGTCGTTCAGGTACATCTGCACCGGATCATCCATCTTCTCGCCGATGGCGAAGGGGGTGCTGGGGGCGGTCGGCGTCAGGATGACGTCGCAGCTCTTGAACGCCTCGTCGAAGTCCCACTTGATGCGCGTGCGCACCTGGCGGGCCTTGTTGTAGTAGGCGTCGTAATAGCCGGCCGACAGCACGTAGGTGCCGATCAGGATGCGGCGGCGAACCTCGCTGCCGAAGCCGGCGCCGCGCGTGTTCTCGTACATCTCCGACAGGCTGCCGCCCTCGACCCGCAGGCCGTAGCGGACACCGTCGTAGCGCGCGAGGTTGGAGGACGCCTCGGCCGGGGCGATGATGTAATAGGCGGCCAGAGCGTATTTGGTGTGCGGCAGGCTGATCTCGACCGGCACGGCGCCGGCCTCCTTCAGCCACTCGATGCCCTGAGTCCACAACGCGTCGATCTCGGCCGACAGCCCCTCGACCCGGTATTCCTTGGGAATGCCGACGCGCAGGCCGCGGATGTCGCCGGTCAGCGCGGCGCGGAAGTCCGGCACGGCCATGTCGACCGAGGTCGAATCCTTGGGATCGAAGCCGCACATCGAGCGCAGCATGATCGCCGCGTCCTCGACCGTGCGGGTCATCGGCCCGGCCTGGTCGAGCGAGGAGGCGTAGGCGACGATGCCCCAGCGCGAGCAGCGGCCGTAGGTCGGCTTGATGCCGACCGTGCCGGTGTAGCCGGCCGGCTGGCGGATCGAGCCGCCGGTGTCGGTGCCGGTGGCGCCCAGCGCGGCGCGCGCGGCGATGACGGCGGCCGAGCCGCCCGACGAGCCGCCCGCCACGATCTTCCGATCCCAGGCGCCCGGCGCGCCGGGGCTCCAGGGGCTGACCGTCTCGCCCTGGTGGGCGGTGATGGTGGCCGAGCCCATGGCGAACTCGTCGAGGTTGACCTTGCCGAGCATCACGGCGCCGTCGCGCCAGAGCTGCGACGTCACCGTCGACTCATACTCCGGCTTGAAGCCGTCGAGGATGTGGCTGCCGGCCGTGGTGGCGACGCCCTTGGTGCAGAACAGATCCTTCACCGCGATGGGCAGGCCGTCCATCGGACCGGCCTCGCCCTTGGCGCGGCGTTCGTCGCTGGCCTTGGCCATCGCCAGCGCGGCGTCGGGCGTCTCGGTGATGAAGATGTTGAAGGGGCGCACGGCCTCGACCGCGCGCACATGCGCCTCGGCCAGTTCGACCGCGGTGAACTCCTTCTTGGCGAGGCCGTCCAGCGCCCCCGCCATGGTCAGATGCGTGAGCGCCGTCATCACTCGACCACCTTCGGCACGACGTAGAAGCTTTCGGCCGTTTCCGGACCGTTCGACAGGACCTGGGCCGCATAGCCGCCGTCGGTGACCGCGTCCTTGCGCCGGCGCAGCTTCTGCGCGGCGACGCTGGTCATCGGCGGCACGTCCTTCGTGTCGACCTCGTTGAGCTGTTCCACGAAGGTCAGGATCTGGCTGAGTTCCCCCGCCAGCGATTCCAGTTCCCCGTCCGGCACCTTGATGCGGGCCAGATGCGCGATCTTGGCCACCGTGGCCTTGTCGAGCGACATGCCTCTACTCTCTTCCAAAATATTGGAAATCCGCCGCGAAGCTATCACCCGCGCCGGCCCGCCGCAACGTTCGCGGCACCCCGCCCGGCCGAAGACGGCGACAGGGACGCGAAAAATGCATCGGCCAACCGCTCAGAAGGCGTCGGACGGGCCGGCCGGCGGCATCAGGGGGCAGCCGCAGTTCGGGCACGCGGTGCGCCGAAGACGCTCGATCATGCGCGGGTCGGGACGTGTGAGGCCGAAGGCGTTCTCGATCTCGGCGATCTGCCTGGCATGGTCGGCCGACGGTCCGCAGGCCGCGTCCAGCACGGCGCCGTAATCCGAGGACGGCCGGGCGGTGATGGCGCCGGCCCCCGATCCGGAGAGCAGGACCGCCCCACCGGCCGCCAGCCCCCGGAGGATGTCCCGCCGGCCAGTGTTCCGCGTCCGCCCACCCATTCTCCGCCCCATCGGTTCCGCTCCGCGGGTCGGAGCCAGGACTAAGGTTGCAACCCAAAAACGTTACAACATAGCAGAATGATCCGCAAGACGGCCGCCCGCTCAGGACGCCGCCACCGCCCCGCCCCGCCACGCCTCGCGGGTCATCCGCAGCTTCAGCAGAGCGACCGTATCGCCCCAGGGCGCGACGTGCGTCGTGAGCCCGATCGGCGTCATGCCGAGCTTGGCGTAGAGCAGCAGGCCCGGCGTGTTGGTGTTGAAGCAGGAGAGTGTCATCTCCGGCAGGTCGTGGACCGAGAAGGCGCGCTCCATCATCGTCCGCACCAGATGCTCGGCGATGCCCTGCCGCCGCCGCCGCGGATCGACGGCGAGGTTGCCGAGGCTGGTGGTCCGCCCCTCCTCGAAGGCGACGAAATTGGCGTAGCCGACCGCCTGGCCGTCCAGGATCGCCACGGTCGGGTCGCGCCGCTCCGCCAGGCTGGCGCGGACCTGTCCGGGGGTCAGCGGCCATGTGGCGCGGGGAAACAGGAAATACAGCTCCTCGGCGTTGCGGGGAAAGCCACAGACGGTGGGGATGTCGGCGTCGGTCAGCGGACGGTCGCCGACAATGCGGGGCGGATGGGTCATGATCCGGAGACAGTGGAGGGCCGCTCCGGACAACTCAAGTGGTCTTGCGGCAATCCCCGTGGGCTCCTATGGTCGGCGCATGATCCACACACTCTCCGAACTCGCCGCCCGGCTGGGCAAGGGGCAACGGCTTCTCGGGCTCGACGTCGGCAGCAAGACGGTCGGGCTGGCGGTCGCCGACCCCGGACTGGTCGTCGCCTCGCCCATCGGCACGCTGAAGCGGACCAAATTCACCCAGGACGCGCGCGAACTGGGAAAGACGATCCGCGATTACGGCATCGGCGGGCTGGTGGTCGGGCTGCCGCTGAACATGGACGGGTCGGAGGGACCGCGCGTCGAATCGGTGCGCGCCTTCGCCAAGAATCTGCTGGAACGCGCCGACCTGCTGGGCTGGGAGGCGGAGATCGCCTTCTGGGACGAGCGGCTGTCCACATCGGCGGTCGAACGCTTCATGATCGGCGAGGCCGACATGACCCGCAAGCGGCGCGACGAGGTGGTCGACAAGATGGCCGCCGCCTACATCCTGCAAGGCGCGCTCGACATGCTGGCGAACCAGCGCCGTCGCGAGGCCGAGGGGGCGGACGGTGACGGTGACGGTGACGGTGACGGTGACGACGACGGCCCCGGCGGCTGGACAGACCGCGCCGACCGCTGAACGGCGCTCCTTCATGCGTCATGCCCGTGCCCGGCACGGGCATCCAAGGGCAGAGCTCATGCTTGCGCGCGGGTGACCGGGCCAAGCCCGGTCACGATGGAAAGCGCCGGCCTCAGGCCGCGCTGATGCGGCCGCCCGGCGGCTGGTTGCGCGCCGCCCAGCGGGTCAGCAGCAGAATGCCCAGCACCACCGCCACATAGGCGATCAGTTGCGCCTCGGTCGGCCGGTCGGTGTAGCCGACCAGCACATGCAGCGCCTGCCCGAACAGGCTCTTGTCGCGCAGCAGGAACGAGCTGTCCCACAGAATTTCGCCGCCGGCCTCCAGCAGGCCGGCCTGGGCCAGGAAGGTGACGGCGGTGGACGCCATCCCCGCCGCCAGCAGGGTCAGCAGCCACGTCGTCACCGAGAAGAGATGGCGCGTCGGGATGCGCAGCAGCCCGGCGTAGAGCAGAACCGACACCAGGGCGCCGAGCGCCACGCCGCCCAGCCCGCCGAGCAGCACGGTGGCGAAGCCGCCCTCCTCCGACGCCACGATGCCGGTGAGGAACAGCACGATCTCCGACCCTTCGCGCAGCACGGCGACGCCGATCACAATGGCGAGCGCCGCCAGCGTGCGCTCGCCGCTCGCCACCGCGCGGCCGACCGCCGCCATGTCGCGCGCCAGTTCCCGGCCATGCTGGGCCATCCAGGCGTTGTGCCAGGCCAGCATGACGACGGCGACCAGCAGGACCCCGGCGTTGAACATCTCCTGCCCGGTGTCGGCGAACAGCGCGCTGATGCCGTCGGCGAAGGCCGCGACGACGCAGGATCCGACGATGCCGGCGGCGATGCCGGTGGCGATCCAGCGGGCGCGCCCCACGACCCCCTGGGTGGCGGCAAGCACGATGCCGATGACGAGGCCGGCTTCGAGCACCTCGCGGAACACGATGATCAGACTGGCGAGCATGGCGGACGTCTCCGAGGAAGGACCGGCGCGAAGGGGAAAGCGAAACGGCCGGCTCACTCGGCCAGGACGGCGCCCTGGGCGGTGGCTTCGTGGAACTCGCCGAAGAACGGATAGCGTCCGGGTTTCAGCGGCCCGATCGCGACCTTCATCTGCTTGCGGCCGCCGACGATCTTCTCGACCTTCAGCTCGGCGCTCTCGAACTCCTCGGACGTCACGTCCTGGTTGTCGACCAGCAGCGTCACCCGCCTGTTCGCGGGGACTTTCACCTCGGCGGGTTCGAACTTGTGGTCCTTGATGACGATGGTGACCGGCGCGTCATCCGCCAGCGCGGGCGCACGGGACGTCAGGGCGGGCAGCAGGAGGGCGGCCGCAAGGGCCAGGGGGGCGATCAGGCGGTGCATGGGGCGGAACCTCGGAACGGTGAGCGTTCTTGCATATGCAAAGCATTCTCACCCGAGATACCCAGGGTCAACGAAAAGCGCCCCGCGCCCTTCGCACGCCCCCTGCGACGGAAACGCGCATCCGGCTGGAAGGAAAGACGGTTAGGGCGGCTCCGGCGCGGTGCCGTCGAAGCGCTCCAGCCCGTCGTCGATCGCGTAGTAGTCGGCCTTGTCGGCGACGAAGATGTGCCGCAGCGTGGTCAGGCCGGTCGGTTGGTCGAGGGTTCCGGCGGCGATGTCGACCCACGCGTTGCCGTCGCCCTTCCAGAACAGCGACGAGCCGCAGCGCCCGCAGAAGCCGCGCTCGGCCTTGTCGGACGAGCGGTACCAGACCAGCGTGGAGTCGGCGTCGAAGAACACGGTGTCGCGCGGCACGGTGATGTAGGCGCCGAGATGCCCGTGAAAGCGGCGGCACTGCCCGCAATGGCAGTTCACCACCCCCATCGGCCGTTCCGTGGCCAGGAACCGCACGCCGCCGCACAGGCAGCCGCCGGGCAACCCCTGCTCTCCGCTCATTCCGTCTCTCCCGCGCTGGTCCGCCGTTCCAACCCGTCGGCGCCGATCTCGTAATAGGAGCCCTTGCAATCGACCATGATGTGCCGGTCGGCGCGCAAGCCCGGCGCGTCGTCCAGGCTGCCGGCGGTCACCGTGATGCGCTCGGCGTCATCGACGGCCTCCCAGAACAGCCCGGACCCACAACGCGCGCAGAAGCCGCGCCGCGCCCGGCCGGAAGAGGCGTACCACGTCAGCGTGTCGGCGGCGGTCAGGCGAAGCGCCGCGCGCGGCACCCCGGCGTAAGCGCCGACATGGCTGTGCTGGCGGCGGCACTGGCCGCAATGGCAGAACGAGACCGGTTCCGGCGGGGAACCGATCTCGTAGCGCACGCCGCCGCACAGGCAGCCGCCGGTCCACACGGTGAGGCCGGAAGCGGACATCAGCCCCGCCAGAAAGGCTTGTCGGCCTCGGTCGAGGCGTCGGCGCGCGACACGCCGATGTCGGACAGCAGATGGTCCGGCAGGGCTTCCAGCGCCAGCCGCTGGCGGCGCCGCTCGCTCCAGGTCGCCATGCGGTCGAACAGCGCGGCCAGCAGGCCGCCGGCACCGGCGAAAGCGGAACGCTCCGCCGCCATGGTCCGGGTGCTGGACAGGGTGGATTGGGTGATCCGGCTCATGATCGGTCTCCTTGCCCGAAGAACCAGGCCCGAAGGACGGGCCATGCGGGGATGATGGGAAAGACACGCTTCGAGGGGCTGGATGCGGGGATCGACGGAAGGCTTCTCGACCGCGCCGCATCGGCTGTCGTCGTGGGACTGAAGATGACCGAACGACGCCTTGCGGACAAACGACGCTTTCTCATAGAGTCGATTAGAGAAACTAATCCGATACCTTCCCCGGATCCCGATGTCCCGCCGCCTGCCCCCGCTGAACGCGCTTCGCGCCTTCGAAGCCGCCGCCCGTCACCTGTCCTTCACCAAGGCGGCCGACGAACTCCACGTCACCCAGGCGGCGGTGAGCCACCAGATCAAGGCGCTGGAGGAGTGGCTCGGATTACCCCTGTTTCGCCGAATGAACCGCGCGCTGGCGCTGACCGAGGCCGGGCAGAACTATCTGCCGCCGGTGCGCGAGGCGATGGACACGCTGTCCCAGGCGACCGAGAAGCTGATCCGCACCGACAGCGCCGGCGCCCTGACCATCTCCACCATGCCGAGCTTCGCGTCGAAATGGCTGGTGCCGCGGCTGATGCGCTTCCAGAAGCGCTATCCCGACACCGACGTCCGCGTGCAGAGCACCATCCAGATGGTGGATTTCACCCGGCACGACGTCGATCTGGCGATCCGCTTCGGCACCGGCGTCTGGCCCGACCTGCGGGTCGAGCGGTTGCTGACCGAGGACATCTTCCCGGTCGGCCACCCGTCGCTGCTCAACGGCGAGCGCCCGCTGACCTGCCCGGAGGACCTCTGCAACCACACCCTGCTGCACGACGACTACAACATCTCCTGGGCGGTCTGGTGCCGGGCGGCCGGGATCGAGGGGGTGGATGTCGACCGCGGCCTGCGCTTCGACGATTCGTCCTTCACGTTGCAGGCGGCGATCAACGGCCACGGCATCGCGCTGGCGCGCGGCGTCCTGGTGTCCGACGACATCGCCAGCGGCCGGCTGGTGCGGCTGTTCAACGTCGGGCTGCCCGGCAGCCTCGCCTACTACGTCGTCGCCCCGCCGCATTACTTCAACCGGCCCAAGGTGAAGGCCTTCCGCGACTGGCTGTTCGAGGAGGCCGCCAACACGCCGTGAGCGCGCGCGGAGGCCGCAAGCGATTGCCCTGAATACCGGCGGCACCCGCTTGCGGGCGCCCCGCACCGCTCCTATAGTCCGCGCCCATGAGCGCGCCCCACCCCCAAGACGAGATCTTCCCGCACCGCCACCTTCTCGGCATCGAGGGGTTGCGGGCCGGCGAGATCACCCGGATCCTCGACCTCGCCGACGGCTATGTCGAGCAGAACCGCCGCCCCGTGAAGAAGTCCGCCCTGCTGGACGGCCGCACGCTGGTGAACCTGTTCTTCGAGAACTCCACCCGCACCCGCACCAGCTTCGAGCTGGCCGGCAAGCGGCTGGGCGCCGACGTCATCAACATGTCGTCGGACGGCAGCTCGGTGAAGAAGGGCGAGACGCTGATCGACACGGCGATGACGCTCAATGCCATGCATCTCGACGCGCTGGTCGTGCGCCACGCCGACTCGGGCGCCGTCAAGCTGCTGGCCGACAAGGTCAACTGCTCGGTCATCAACGCCGGCGACGGGCACCACGAGCACCCGACCCAGGCGCTGCTCGACGCGCTGGCGATCCGCCGCCGCGTCGGCCGGCTGGAAGGGCTGGTGGTGGCGATCTGCGGCGACATCCTGCACAGCCGGGTGGCGCGCTCCAACATCCATCTGCTGAACGCCATGGGCGCCCGCGTGCGCTGCGTGGCGCCGCCGACCCTGCTGCCCTCGCAGATCGACCGGCTCGGCGTCGAGGTCCATCATCAGATGAAGACCGGCCTGAAGGACGCCGACGTCGTGATGATGCTGCGGCTCCAGACCGAGCGGATGAGCGGCCAGTACATCCCCTCGACCCGCGAATACTTCTACTTCTACGGCCTCGACTACGAGAAGCTGGAGGTCGCCAAGCCGGACGCGGTCATCATGCACCCCGGCCCGATGAACCGCGGCGTCGAGATCGACTCGGAGGTCGCCGACGACCTCAAGCGCTCGATGATCCTCGACCAGGTCGAGCTGGGCGTCGCCGTGCGCATGGCCGTCCTCGACCTCCTGACCCGCGAACGCCGGAAGGCCGACCAATGAACAGCCGCGTCGCCTACCTGAACGCCCGCCTGCTCGATCCCGCGACCGGGCTGGACCAGCGCGCCGACCTGCTGACCGAGGGCGGCAAGATCGCCGATTTCGGTCCGGACCTGTTCCGCGACGGCGTGCCCGCCGACGCCGAGGCGGTGAACCTGGACGGCCTCTGCCTCGCCCCCGGCCTCGTCGACATGCGCGTGCTGATCGGCGAGCCCGGCGAGGAGGAGAAGGACACGATCAAGAGCGCGTCGCGCGCCGCCGCCGCCGGCGGCATCACCGCGATGGCGCTGCTGCCCAACACCACGCCGGTGCTCGACGAGGTCGCCGGGCTGGAGTTCGTCGCCCGCCGCGCCCGCGAGGCCAGGCTGGTCAAGGTCTTCGCCTACGGCTCCGCCACGCGCGGGACGGAAGGGAAGGAGATCACCGAGATGGGCCTGCTGGCCCAGGCCGGCGCCGTCGCCTTCACCGACGGCACCAAGGCGATCGGCAGCGCCAAGACGATGCGCCGGGCGCTGAGCTACGCCAGGACCTTCGACAAGCTGATCGTGCAGCACCCGGAGGAGCCGTCGCTGTCCTCGGGCGGCATGATGAATTCCGGCGAGATCGCCACCCGCCTCGGCCTCGTCGGCATCCCGCGCGAGGCCGAGATCATCATGATCGAGCGCGACCTGCGGCTGGTCGAGCTGACCGGCGGCCGGCTGCACTTCGCCCACGTCACCACCTCGGAGTCGGTGGAGCTGATCCGCCGGGCCAAGGCGCGCGGCCTGCGCGTGACCTGCGACACCGCCCCGCACTATTTCGCCCTGACCGAGGTCGATGTCGGCGACTACCGCACCTACGCCAAGGTCTCGCCGCCGCTGCGCGGCGAGATGGACCGCCGCGCGGTGGTCGAGGGGCTGGCCGACGGCACCATCGACGCCATCGCGTCCGACCATGTGCCGCAGGACCAGGACCAGAAGCGCCTGCCCTTCGCCCAGGCCGCCTTCGGCGTGATCGGGCTGGAGACGCTGCTGCCGCTGACGCTGGAGCTGGTCCACAAGGGCAGGCTGCCGCTGTTGAAGGCGCTGGCCTGCGTCACCGCCAACCCGGCGGCGATCCTCGACCTGGCCCTCGGCCGCATCGCCAGGGGGGCCGCCGCCGACCTCGTGGTCTTCGACCTCGACAGCCCCTGGCAGATCGACGTCTCGCGCTTCCGGTCGAAGTCGAAGAACTCGCCCTTCGAGAACCGCCCGGTCCAGGGCCGTCCGCTGCGCACCATCGTCGATGGCCGCACCGTCTGGACGGAGGGCTGAGCCGGTGGTCATGCTGGCCGTCTGCGCCCTGCTGGGCTATCTGCTGGGCTCGATCCCCTTCGGCCTCGTGCTCACCCGCATGGCCGGGCTGGGCGACATCCGCCAGATCGGTTCCGGCAACATCGGGGCGACCAACGTGCTCCGCACCGGCAACAAGCCGCTGGCGCTCGCCACGCTGCTGCTGGACAGCGGCAAGGGCGCCATCGCGGCGCTGCTCGCCTTCCTGTGGGCCGGCCCGGCCTTTCTCGGGCTGGAGGCGGCGGTCCTGGCGGCCGGTGGCGCCATGCTGGGCCACAGCTTTCCGGTCTGGCTCGGCTTCAAGGGCGGCAAGGGTGTCGCCACGGCGCTCGGCGTGCTGCTGGCGGTGTGCTGGCCGGCCGGGCTGCTGGCCTGCCTGACCTGGCTGGTCATGGCGGCGGTCTTCCGCATCTCGTCGCTGTCGGCGCTGACCGCGCTGGCTCTCAGCCCGCTGACCGGCTGGTATTTCGGCGGCCCGCTGGTCGCCGGCCTGTGCCTGTTCATCGCCGTCCTGGTCTTCGTCCGCCACGAGGCCAACATCCGCCGCCTGCTGAAGGGCGAAGAACCGAGGATCGGCGCTGGCAAGAAGAAGGCGGTCCCCTGAAGCGCCCCCTCTTTGAAGGTGGATGCGGATCAAACGGCCGTATCCATCCTTGAGGAATATTTACCGCCTCCCCGCGTCCATGATGAAGCGGCGCCGCCAACCAGCGCGCTTCGCTTATGGGGAGGATCGAACGATGACATCCACAGCCCGCATCACCGCGCTTGCCTTCGGCCTGGGCATCGCCCTGTCCGGACCGTCCGCCCTTGCGCAGGGAAAGGAGCCGGCGATGACCGGCAAGACGGCCATGGGGCCGGTGCTGACCGACGCGAAGGGCATGACGCTCTACGTCTTCGACAAGGACACCGCCGGGAAATCGACCTGCAACGGTCCCTGTGCCGCGAACTGGCCGCCGCTGATGGCGGACGCCTCGGCCAAGCCGATGGGGAAATACACCGTCATCGCCCGCGACGACGGGTCCAGGCAATGGGCCTACAACGGCAAGCCGCTCTACACATGGGCCAAGGACGCCAAGGCCGGCGACACCACGGGTGACGGCGTGAACAGTGTCTGGCACGTCGCGAAGCCATGACAGGACCGGCGCGCCGAGCGGCTTCCGAAACGGACCGGTCGGCGCGCAACCCGGCGGGAGCGGGCGTCGCGGCAGCCCCCTCCCGCCGCTTCTTCAGCGGTTTGCGTTTTTTCGTCGGATAGGGCTTGGCAGGCGGGAAATCTTTCGCTATACACCCGCCCACGCCAACAACGGCAGCCCGAACAAGGGCTTCCGATCCCGGTTAGCTCAGTTGGTAGAGCAGCGGACTGTTAATCCGCTTGTCGCTGGTTCGAGTCCAGCACCGGGAGCCAGATTGAAAAGGGCCGGACGCCAGCAGCGTCCGGCCCTTTTCCTTTTCCGGCGCCCCGCGTGGAAATCGGCCGTTCGGCCAAACCGTCTCCGTTCCGGCGACATCGTATAAGCCCAAATGGTGGGGCTGATGCACCGGAAGCGAACTGCCGCCGGAGGGCCGACAGGTTTAAACTTTGCAACAATTCCGAACCGAGCCCGTCGGTTGGGTGCTCCGCCGAAGGAGGACCGCCATGCTTCTGCCACTGCGAGGATCCCACCCGCTCGACCCGCCCGCCAGGCCTCTGGGGGAAGACGCGCCGATGCGATTGCGCGATTGCACCGGCGCTGCGTTCCTGTTCGCCGTCGTCATGGTGACCGCGCTGCTGCTGCTCGGGCTGGACTGGGACATGATGCTGGACGGCGACCGCTCCCTGCCGGAAGCCTCCCGCACGCTGATCATGGCGCCCCTGCCCCGCTGATCGTCCGGTCGCCCCCGCGACACGGCTTCAGCGGCCACCGGCCCCGCTCAGCCGGCGAGCCCGCTCAGCCGACGAGATCGTCGTAGATGGTCGTATCGGGATCGCCCTCGACGGCCTGCGACGCCACCCGCTTCCATTCCCCGCACCAGTCGGTGGACAGGGTGACGGGGAAGTTGCCATCGGGGCTGCGCGGGGTCACCACCGGCGGGTAGCGCCGGCAGGTTCCCTTCGGCCCGCGCTGGCGCAGGCCCTGCCCCTCCCAGAAGCGGCAGGTGTAGCAGGTGTCCGTTCGCTTCATCGCCGACCATTCCTCTCTCGTTCATCGTGGCCGCGAAGGAAGGGAACGGATCGGAGTCCCTCACTCGTGGCGTGGCTTGCCGGGCCGCAGGGCGTCGGAACATTGGGCGTAATACGCCTTGATGTCCGCGTCCAGAACCCTGCGCCGCTCCCCCTCCTTCGACTCGTCGGGCGCGTCGCTCAGACGCTGGAATTCCTCCACGGCGCGCTCGAGGTCCTGCTCGCTGCTGATGGGCATCACATGGGTCTCCCTTATGGCTGATGCTTCTCCACGACAACACCGGCCGGAGCGGCATGTTTCACGCCGATGGCGACGGTCACGCCTTGATGCGCCGCGACTCGCACGCAATGTCATGAGGGGCGGCTCCGGGGCGGATCCGCGTTTGCGGGAGGGCGGCAAGCATGCGGGTCGTCGTCACAGCCACCATCACCGGAACGAATCTCATCGAAGCCTGGGCCATCGCAGCCAGGACCACCGCAGCCACCTTGGCGGCGCGCGGCGCCGGTCTCTTCCTCCTTCTCCTGATCTTGTTCCCCTCGGCCCCCCTTCGCGCCGCCGAGGGGCTGAACGCCGACCGGCTGATGCGCGCCGTGGTCGGCGTCTCGGCGGTGGTCCCGCCGGACTCGCAAAGCTCCCAGACGCTGGGCTCCACCCGCGAGGGCAGCGGCATCGTCATCGACGGATCCGGCCTGATCCTGACCATCGGCTACACCGTCATGGAAGCCTCGGAAATCCAGGTGACCACGCTGGAGGGCAAGGGCTATCCGGCGACCCTGGTCGCCTACGACCCGGTCAGCGGCTTCGGCCTGCTGCGCGCCGGGATGGGCTTCGAGTCGCCGTGGCTGCGGCTGGGCAGCGTGGCGGCGGTGGAGGAAGGCGACGCGCTGCTGGCGCTCAGCGGCGGCCGCAACCGGTCGGCGACGGCGGTGAAGCTGGTCGGCAAGCGCGAGTTCGCCGGCTATTGGGAGTATCTGCTGGACGAGGCGCTGTTCACCTTCCCGCCGATCCGCGCCTTCAACGGAGCGGCGCTGGTCGACCGCAACGGCGCGCTGGTGGGCGTCGGCTCGCTGCTGGTGGCGCAGGCGATGGAGGGGCGCGGGCTGCCGGGCAACATGTTCGTACCGATCTCGGCCCTGGAGCCGATCCTCGCCGACCTGCTCGCCTACGGCAAGCGGCAGGAGCCGGCCCGCCCCTGGCTGGGCGTGACCCTGCGCGAGGAGCAGGGCCGGCTGCTGGTCGAGAAAGTGTCGCCGCGCGGCCCCGCCGAATCGGCCGGGGTGCGGCCGGGCGACCAGATCGTCGGGGTCGGCGGACAGCGCTTCAGCGGGCTGGCCGATTTCTACCGCAAGCTCTGGGGGCTGGGACCGGCCGGCGTGGTGGTGCCGCTGGAAGTGCTGCGCGGGGCGCGGCTGGAGCCGGTCACCGTGCCATCGGCCGACCGCGTGCGCTTCCTGCGGCTGAATCCGACCTTGTAGCGGGGGAAGGATGCGGTAAACCCTGGAAGGACCCATTTCATTCCGCTTCCGGGGCAGACTCGCCATGGACCATCCCGACATCGAGATCCTCGACAGGACGACGGCCTACAAGGGCTTTCTGACCATCGACGTGTACCGCCTGCGCCACAAGAAGTTCGACGGCACCTGGACCGGCGTGCTGCCGCCGCGCGAGGTCTGCGACCGCGGGCCGGCGGTCGGCGTGCTGCTCTACGATCCCGACCGCGACGCCGTGGTGATGATCGAGCAGTTCCGCGTCGGCTCCGCCGCCGTCGGCGGTCCGGCCTGGATGACCGAGATCGTCGCCGGCATGGTTGGCGAGGGCGAAACCCCCGAGGAGGTCGCCCGCCGCGAGGCCGTCGAGGAGGCCGGCTGCACCATCGGCGCGATCGAACCGATCGGCGATTACTTCGTCAGCCCCGGCGCCTTCACCGAGCAGGTCTTCGTCTTCTGCGGGCGGGTCGACAGCCGTGGGCTGGCCGCGACCGGCGGGCTGGAGGAGGAGCACGAGGACATCCGCATCATGGTGATGCCGAGCGACGAGGCGATCCGGCTGATGGATGAGAACCGCCTTCGCAACTCCGTCGCCATCATCGCCATCGGCTGGCTGGCCCGCCACCGCGAGGCGCTGCGCCGGCGCTGGCTCGACGATGGCCAAGTTTCCACCTGAGAAATTTGTTCAATGCTGCATTTCACAGACCCATCTTGAATCACGGCCGCTATCTCCCGATAGTGAAGGCCAACATTCGGCATCAGGATTCAGGAGACTCGGTCGTGGACATTCGCAACGGCTTCATCGGCGCCATCGGAAACACGCCGCTGATCCGCCTGGAAGGCCCCTCGAAGGCGACGGGGTGCGACATCCTCGGCAAGGCGGAATTCCTGAATCCCGGCGGCTCGGTGAAGGACCGCGCGGCGCTCGCCATCGTCCAGGATGCCGAGCGGCGCGGGCTGCTGCGCCCCGGCGGCACCATCGTCGAGGGCACGGCCGGCAACACCGGCATCGGGCTGGCGCTGGTCGGCAACGCGCTGGGCTACCGCACCGTCATCGTCATGCCGGAAACCCAGAGCCAGGAAAAGAAGGACATGCTGCGGCTGGTCGGCGCCGACCTGCGGCTGGTTCCGGCGGTGCCCTACTCCAACCCCGACAATTACGTGCGCTACTCCGGCCGGCTGGCCGAGGAGCTGGCGAAGACCGAGCCCAACGGCGCCATCTGGGCCAACCAGTTCGACAACGTCGCCAACCGCGAGGGCCACCGCCTGACCACCGGCCCCGAGATCTGGGAGCAGACCGGGGGCCGGGTGGACGCCTTCACCTGCGCGGTCGGCAGCGGCGGCACGCTGGCCGGCATCGGTCTGGCGCTCAAGGAGCGCAACCCCAGCATCCGCATCGCGCTGGCCGACCCGATGGGCGCCTCGCTGTACAATTACTACGCGTACGGCGAGCTGAAGGCCGAGGGAAGCTCGATCACCGAAGGCATCGGCCAGGGCCGCATCACCGCCAATCTGGAGGGCGCGCCGATCGACCAGGCGCTCCAGATCACCGATGAGGAAGCGCTGCCGATCATCTTCGACCTGATCAGGACGCAGGGGCTGGTGCTGGGCGGCTCGTCGGGCATCAACATCGCCGCCGCCATCCGCGTCGCCCGCGACCTCGGGCCGGGCCACACCGTCGTGACCATCCTGTGCGACGGGGGGCAGCGTTACCAATCGAAGCTCTTCAATCCGGACTTCCTTCGTGAGAAGAATCTGCCCGTGCCTGATTGGCTCGCCTGATTCTTCCTCGCGGGGTTCCATGGACGCGCTGTTTCGCGACGACGCTTACGCCCAACGCTGCACCGCCACCGTCGTTTCGGTGGACGAGCGCGGCATCCGGCTCGACCGGACCGTCTTCTACCCGACCGGCGGCGGCCAGCCCGGCGACAGCGGGGCGCTGCGCTTCGGCGGCGGCGAAATCCGCATCACCGACACGGTGAAGGGCGACGGCGGCCCCGACGACGTGATCCATGTGCCGGAGGCCGGGGCCACCCCGCCCGCTCCCGGCACCGAGGTCGAGGCGGTCATCGACTGGGAACGGCGCCACCGCCACATGCGGATGCACACGGCGCTGCATCTGCTGTGCGCCGTGGTGCCCGGCTCGGTCACCGGCGGGCAGATCGGGGCCGACAAGAGCCGCCTCGACTTCAACGTGCCGGCCGAGAGCCTGGACAAGGACGCCATCGCCGCCGCCGTCAACGCGCTGATCACCGCCGACACACCCGTCGGCACCCGCTGGATCACCGACGAGGAGATGGCGGCCGCGCCCGAGCTGGTGCGCACCATGTCGGTCAAGCCGCCGACCGGCTCGGGCCGCGTCCGCCTGCTGGACGTCGAGGGGGTGGATCTCCAGCCCTGCGGCGGCACCCACGTCGCCCGCACCGGCGAGATCGGCGGCATCGAGGTCACCAAGATCGAGAACAAGGGCAAGCAGAACCGGCGCGTCGTCATCGCGCTGAAGGACTGAGCCCGAAGAAACGAAGGGAAGACGCCGCCATGACTGACAATTCCGTCGAGGCCCTGCCCGGCCCCATCGTCTCCACCGACTGGCTGGCCCGCAATCTGGGCCGCCCCGGCCTGCGGGTGCTCGACTGCTCCTGGTACTTCGCCTCGCAGAACCGCGACACCCACGCCGAATTCGCCGAGCGCCGCATCCCCGGCGCCCGCTTCGCCGAGGTCGACGACATCTCGGCGCCCGACACCGGCCCCCTGCCCCACATGGTGCCGGACGCCGCGCTGTTCGCCGCCAAGGTCGGCGCGCTCGGCATCGGCGACGGCGATACGGTCGTGACCTACGACAGCGCCGGCATCGCCACGGCGGCGGCGCGGGTCTGGTGGATGTTCCGGCTGTTCGGCCACGACACGGTGGCGGTGCTCGACGGCGGCCTGCCGCGCTGGCTGGCCGAGGGACGCCCGACCGAATCGGGCACCGTGCCCACCGCCGCGCCAGGGAGCTTCACCGCCCGGCTGCGTCCGGAGCTGGTGCGCGGCGTCGACGACGTGCTCGCCAACATCGACCGCAAGGCCGAACAAGTGACCGACGCCCGTGCCCCGGCCCGCTTCGAGGGCAACGCCGCCGAGCCCTGGCCCGGCCGCCGCAGCGGGCGCATCCCCGGCAGCTTCAACCTGCCGCACACTGACCTGATGGATCCGGACACCAAGCTCCTGCTGCCGCCCGACGCCATCCGGGCGAAGGCCGAGGCGGCCGGGCTGGATCTCGGCCGGCCGGTGGTGGCCTCCTGCGGCAGCGGCATCACCGCCTGCGTGATCGCGCTGGGTCTGGCGACCGCCGGCAAGACGGACGTCGCCATTTATGATGGCTCCTGGGCGGAATGGGGCCTGCGCCCCGACCTGCCCATCGAAACCGGGCCGCGCGCCGCGTGACCGGACCGACGCTCGCCATCCGCGTCTGCGACCCCTCCGACCGCGACGCGGTGGTGGCGCTGTGGACCGCCTGCGGACTGGTCGTTCCCTGGAACGACCCGGCGGCGGACATCGCGCTGGCGCTCTCCCGGCCGAACTCGACCATCCTGCTCGGCACGCTGGACGGCGGCATCGTCGCCAGCGCGATGGTCGGCCATGACGGGCACCGGGGCTGGATCTATTATGTGGCCGTCGATCCCGCCCACCAGAAGCGCGGTTACGGGCACCGCATGGTCGAGGCCGCCGAACGCTGGCTGGCCGAGGCCGGGATGCCCAAGGTCCAGCTTCTGGTGCGCGAGACCAACCAGCGGGTGCTGGCCTTCTACGAGCGGTTGGGCTATGCCACCTCGCCCGTTACGATGATGCAGAAATGGCTGACGAAACCTTCTCCCTGATGCGCCCCGCCCTGCCGACCGCCGTGAAGCCGGGGAACCTCTCGGTCATCGTCACCTATCTGGAGATGACGGCGCCGCCGAGCCACGCGCCGCTGGCCCGGCCGAAGGGCGATGTGGCGCTGGTCCGCGCCAACCCGCCGAACTGGTCCTTCTACCGCTACCTCTACGACACGGTCGGCGAACCGTGGCTGTGGCACGAGCGCCGCCGCCTGCCGCGCAAGGAGCTGGAGCGCAGCCTCAACGACCCGCGCGTCGAGGTCTGGGTTCTGTACGTGAGCGGGACTCCGGCCGGCTACGCCGAGCTCGACCGGCGGGAAGCGGCGACCGACCTCGCCTATTTCGGCATGATCCCGGACTTCATCGGGCTGAAGCTCGGTCCCTGGCTGCTCGACACCGCGATCCGGCTGGCCTGGGACGGCGGGGCGAGGAAGCTGGTCGTCAACACGTGCAGCTTCGACCACCCCAAGGCGCTGCCGCTCTACCAGAGCATGGGATTCAAGCCGGTGCGGCATGTCGTGCGGGAGATCCGCGACCCCCGGATCGGCGGACCCTTGCCGAAGAGCGCCGGACCGCACATTCCGATCATAAGCCCATGATTTTCCAAAAATCATCCTGATCAAGGCACTCTGCATGACCGTCTACAAGGCCGAACTCACCAACTCATTTCGTGATATTCTTCAGAGTTTTCGGATATTTTTGTCCCCTGGCGGCTTCTCGGATGCGGCCTTCCGGGAGCGTTTTCCAGGCGAGAACTTCATCCATTTTGATGAATTTACGGACATTGAGCCGTATACTAGTTTTTTTGCTGGAAGCTGCCTTTGTACAATGGGAGCTTTTTCTTATTCTTGGTCGCCCTTGATATCATCAATCAAAATTGGTCGTTATTGCTCGATCGCCGCTGGATTCGATGTGCCGGCACCGCGCCATGCCCATGAGTATATCAGCACTTCACCAATGCTGACGGACCCCATGATGCTGGCGTCAAGGCTTTATGCCGATGACCAAAAAATCTCTTTTCACACACACGTCAATCCACAGAAACCGCCCCCTATCATTGGCAATGACGTCTGGATTGGCCGAAATGTATCCGTTTTTCCTGGAGTGGAAATAGGAGACGGAGCCGTAATCGCCGCGGGATCCGTGGTAACCAAGGATGTTCCTTCCTATTCAATATTTGGAGGTAATCCTGGAAAAATCCTGAAAATGAGATTTCCCGAAAAAATTATTCTTAATTTAAGTTCAATAAAATGGTGGGATTATGAATTCAAGGATTTCTGCCATCTCCAGACAAATGATCCGGAAAAATTTATCGAAGAGTTTTCTGAGATCTCAGGGACTTTAAAAAAATTCAAACCGAAAAGATTAACCCCCATAAAGTTGTTCACATAGAGTGGGTACCTCAGGTTCCCCATGCTATCCCAATATCTCCGCCAAGGCAGCGACCAGGAGCTTGTTCTCTTCTTCGCGCCCGACGGTGATGCGCAAGCAGTCCGGCAGGCCGTAGTCGGCAACCGGCTTCACCAGGATGCCGCGCCCCGCCAGATGGTCGATCACCGCCTGGACGCCCAGCGACGGGTCGGTCGGCACGCGGGCCAGCACGAAGTTGCAGACGCTCGGGTAGACCCGCAGCCCCACCCGCTCCAACTCGCGCGACAACCAGGGAAGCCATTCGGCGTTGTGGGCGTAGGTCGCCTCCTCATGCTCGGCGTCGCCAAGCGCGGCCGTCGCGGCGGCCTGGGCCGGGGTGGCGACGTTGAAGGCGCCACGGATCGCGTTGACCGCCTCGATCACCGCCGCCGGACCATAGCCCCAGCCGACCCGCAGCCCGGCCAGCCCATGCATCTTCGAGAAGGTCCGGATCATCAGCACGTTGTCGGAGGTCTCGACGATCTCCGTCCCGTCGCTGTAGTCGGGTCGCCGGCAATAGTCGGCGTAGGCCGAATCGAGCACCAGCAGCGTGTGCGGTGGCAGCCCGGCGCGCAGCCTCTGGACATATTCGGCCGGGATGTAGGTGCCGGTCGGGTTGTTCGGGTTGGCGAGGAAGCAGATCCGCGTGCGCTCGTTGGCGCGGTCGATCATCGCCTGGACGTCGACCACCATGTCGCGCTCCGCCGCGACCACCGCCGTGGCGCCCGACGCGCGGATCGCCTTCAGGAAACCGCGATAGCCGCGCTCGTGGCACAGCACCTCGTCGCCAGGACCGGCGAAGGCCTGGGTCACCAGATGGATCAGTTCCTCCGACCCGGCGGTGCAGACGACGCGCTCGACGTCGATGGCATAGCGCCGGGCAATGGCGTGGCGCAGCGAATCCTGGCTCCAGTCGGGGTAGCGGTGGATCTGGCCGGCCGCGTTGCGGTAGGCGGCCAGCGCCGCCGGGCTCGGCCCCAGGGGATTTTGCGTCAGCGAGAGGTCGATCCAGCGCCGGCCATCCTTGGGCGGGCGCGTCGGCCGGTAAGGCTTGATCTGTACGACGCCAGGGCGTGGGCTGAGCAGATCCATGAGGCACGGTCTCCGTTGTGCGTGGCAGCCGGCAGCGCGTAACGGAAGAGGATTGAACCTGAAACCGGCGTGCGTCGCCACACTTCATTGCGCCGCACACCGGGAAAAACGGCGTTTGTTTCCGAAGGTCAGTGATTCAGGATCTGGCTGAGGAACAGCTTGGTCCGCTCCGACTTCGGGTTGGTGAAGAAGCGGTCCGGCGTGTCCTGCTCGACGATTTCGCCGCGGTCCATGAAGATGACCCGGTCGGCAACCGATTTGGCGAAGCCCATCTCATGGGTGACGCAGAGCATGGTCATGCCGTCCTCGGCCAGCCCGATCATGACGTCGAGCACCTCCTTGACCATTTCGGGGTCGAGCGCCGAGGTCGGCTCGTCGAACAGCATGACCTTCGGGCTCATGCACAGCGAGCGCGCGATGGCGACGCGCTGCTGCTGGCCGCCGGAGAGCTGGCCGGGATACTTGTTGGCCTGCTCGGCGATGCGCACGCGCTTGAGGTAGCGCATGGCGATGTCCTCGGCCTCGGCCTTCGGCTTCTTGCGCACCCAGATGGGGGCCAGCGTGCAGTTCTCCAGCACGGTCAGGTGCGGGAACAGGTTGAAGTGCTGGAACACCATGCCGACCTCGCGGCGCACCAGCTCGATGTTCTTCAGGTTGTTGGTCAGCTCGATGCCGTCGACGACGATCGTGCCCTTCTGGTGCTCCTCCAGCCGGTTCAGGCAGCGGATCATCGTCGATTTGCCGGATCCCGAGGGACCGCAGACGACGATGCGCTCGCCCTTCTGGACGCTGAGGTCGATGTTCTTGAGGACGTGGAACTCGCCGTACCACTTGTTGACGCCCGTGCAGCGGATGATCTCTTCGCCGACGGAGATGTGATGGGCCTGTTGGGCGACCTGGGCCATGGTTCCTTGTACTCCCTTAGCGGCGATGGCTGCGGTTCAGGTCGCGTTCCAGCTTCTGGCTGTACTTCGACATGCTGTAGCAGAAGATCCAGTAGATGACGCCGATGAACAGGTACGCCTCGCGGTAGAAGCCGCGCCACGCCGGGTCGGACAGCGCCGCCTTGGCGGTGCCGAGCAGGTCGTAGAGGCCGATGATGATGACCAGCGAGGTGTCCTTGAAGAAGCTGATGAAGGTGTTCACCAGCGGCGGAATGGCGACGGCGAGCGCCTGCGGCAGGATGATCTTGCGCATCTTCTGCCAGTAGCCCAGCCCGAGCCCGTCGGCCGCCTCGTACTGCCCCTTGGGGATCGCCTGGAGACCGCCGCGGATCGCCTCGGCCATGTAGGCGGCGGCGAACATGATGAAGGCGACCTGGGCGCGCAGCAGCTTGTCCACCGACACGCCGTTGGGCAGGAACAGCGGGAACATCACCGAGGCCATGAACAGCAGGCTGATCAGCGGCACGCCGCGGATCAGCTCGATGTAGGTGACGCACAGCACCTTGACCGCCGGCATGTTGGAACGGCGGCCGAGCGCCAGCAGGATCGCCACCGGAAAGGCCACGGCCAGACCGATCACCGACAGGATGATGGTCAGCGGCAGGCCGCCCCACAGCGTGTTCTCGACATAGGTCAGGCCGAGCACGCCGCCCCACATCAGGATCGCCACCGCCGCCAGACCGGCGGCCCAGACGAGGCCGAACCATGGCTTCCAGAAGCGGCGGTCGCAGCTCGCCAGCAACAGCGCGATGAAGATCGCGATGGTCACGAAGGGGCGCCACTGCTCGGCGTAGGGGAAGGTGCCGAACATGATGAAGCGCAGCTTCTCGCTGATGAAGCCCCAGCAGGCGCCGCCGCCCTGGCGGCATTCCTGCGAGGTCGAGTCGAGCCCGTGCGCCTTGATCAGCAGCCAGTCGAGGAAGGGCGGGATCGCCGAGCCCAGCAGGGCCAGCACCAGCACCGTCAGGATGGCGTTGTACCAGGTGTTGAACAGGTTGTTCCGCAGCCACGCGACGGGGCCGATGGTGTTGGCCGGCGGACGCTCGTCCGGCAGGCCGACGGGTTGGACGTTGTCGGTCGTCGCCATTACCGCTCCACCAGCGCGATGCGCTTGTTGTACCAGTTCATGAAGATCGAAATGCTGAGGCTGATGGTCAGGTAGGTGCCCATGATCATCGTCACGCCCTCGATCGCCTGGCCGGTCTGGTTGAGCGTCGTGTTGGCGATCGACACCAGATCGGGATAGCCGATGGCCAGCGCCAGCGAGCTGTTCTTGGTCAGGTTCAGGTACTGGCTGGTCAGCGGCGGCACGATCACCCGCAGCGCCTGCGGCAGGATGACGAGGCGGAGCGTCGGGCCGCTCGGCAGGCCCAGCGCGCGGGCCGCCTCGGTCTGGCCCCAGTTGACGGCGACGATGCCGCTGCGCACCACCTCGGCGATGAAGGCGGAGGTGTAGACGGTCAGGCCGGTGAGGATGGCGAAGAATTCCGGCGACAGCGCCATGCCGCCGACGAAGTTGAAGCCGGCCAGCCGCGGCATGTCGAGCGCCGTCGGCGCCCCGCCGGCGACGTAGGCGATCAGCGGCAGCCCGATCAGCAGACCCAGCGCCGCGCGGCCCACCGGGAAGATCTGCCCGGTCCGCGCCTGCCGGTCCTTGGCCCAGCGGTTCAGGAAGATGGTCAGGATCACGGCGACCGCGAAGGCGATGCCCATCGTCGCCCAGACCGGGCTGGCGCTGAGCGACGGCACCCACAGGCCGCGCTGCGACAGGAAGACGCCCGGCACCGGGTTCAGCGCGTTGCGCACCGGCGGCAGGCTGTCGGACACCAGCGCGTACCAGAAGAAGAGTTGCAGCAGCGGCGGGACGTTGCGGACGATCTCGACGAAGGTCGAGGCCAGCTTGGCGATCAGCCAGTTGCTGGACAGCCGCGCCACGCCGACCAGCGTGCCGAGGACCGTCGCCAGGACGATGCCGATGACCGACACCTTCAGCGTGTTCAGCACGCCGACCAGGAAGGCCCGGCCGTAGCTGTCCTTCGGCGAATAATCGATCATCGATTCGCCGATGCCGAAGGAGGCCTCACGCTCCAGGAAGTGGTATCCGGTGGCGATGGAGCGCCGTGCCAGATTGTCGAGCGTGTTGGATATCAGGAACCAGCCGACCAGGACGACCGCGCCGACCACCAGAAGCTGGTAGACCACCGCGCGGAACGTCGGGTCGCTGAGGGAAAACGATGAGCCACCCGGCGCGGGCGCGCCTTGGGTGGTCCGGGTCTCGGTCGCCACGGACTACTCTCCCTCGAACCATCGCGCTCCATCCGGTGCCCACGCGGTCCCGGACGTTGTTCCGGGCTTTTTCCCACACCGTCGGATGCGACATGTCTCCCAATGCGACGTGATGCGTGGGGAATTCGTTGGTCCCCTTCGCGGTCGCTCTCTCACTTGGCGGGCCGCCCGCCCCCTGTTTCCGGCGGGCGGCCCCCCTCAGACCGAACTGCCGACCGGCTTACCGGAACGGCGCCGAATATTGCAGGCCGCCCTTGGTCCACAGCGCGTTCAGGCCGCGCTCCAGCTTCAGCGGGGTGCCCGGACCGACGTTGCGGTCGAAGATCTCGCCGTAGTTGCCGACCTTCTTGATGACGTTCAGCGCGTACTTCTCGTCCAGGCCGAGCGCCTTGCCGAGGCCAGGCGAGGTGCCGAGGAAGCGCTGGATGTCCGGGTTCTTCGAGTTGACGAACTCGTCGGCGTTCTTGGAGTTGATGCCGAACTCCTCCGCCTGGATGGTCGCGTTGACCGTCCACTTGACGATGTCGAACCACTGGTCGTCGCCATGGCGGACGGCGGGAGCCAGCGGCTCCTTGGAGATGACCTCCGGCAGGATGACGTGGTCGTCGGGAACCGGGGCGACGCCGGCGCGGGTGCCGGCGAGGCCCGACACGTCGGTGGTCAGCACGTCGCAGCGGCCGGCGAAGTAGGCGGCGTTCACCTCGTCGTTCGACTCGATGACGACCGGGTTGTAGCTCATGTTGTTGGCGCGGAAGTAATCGGCCAGGTTCAGCTCGGTGGTGGTGCCGGACTGGACGCAGACGGTGGCGCCGTTCAGCTCCTTGGCGCTCTTCACGCCGAGCTTCTTGTTCACCATGAAGCCCTGGCCGTCATAGTAGGTGACGGGGGCGAAGTTCAGGCCGACCGAGGTGTCGCGGGTCAGCGTGACGGTGGTGTTGCGCGACAGCAGGTCGACCTCGCCCGACTGGATGGCGGGGAAGCGCTGCTGGGCGGAGAGCGGGGTGAACTTGACCTTGTTCGGATCGTTGAAGATCGCCACCGCGACGGCGCGGCAGTAATCGACGTCCAGGCCGGTCCAGTTGCCGGCGCTGTCCGGGTTGCCGAAGCCCGGCAGGCCGGCGTTGACGCCGCACTGCACGAAGCCGCGCTGCTTGACGGTGTCCAGCGTGGCGGCGCCGGCACCGGCGGTAGCGGTAACAACCACGGCCGCAGCGGCGGCGGCCAGGATTCCGGATTTCATGATGCTTAAGCTCCACCCTGTTCTTGCGTTATCCGCGTTTGAGCGGCGTGACGACGCGTCCGGCCCCTGGCAACGCCGGACACCCGTCCGGATCGCGCGGCAGCCATGCGCGTGTGACAAGAGTGCATCAACTTTATCCGACTTGTCGAATCCTCTGTTCGGCTAGGAGGTTGGGGAAGAACCCAACGGCATCCGGGACTTGGCGCCGAATCTGTGATGGCGGCGCGGGGAACGGGATGACAAGATGTCCGGCCAGCCCAAAACAGCTTCCACGCGAAACGGACAGCCGATGAAGAACGCCACCACGGACACCCTCCTGGTTCACGCCGGCCGCAGCCCGCGAGACAACCACGGCATCGTCAACCCGCCGGTCTATCATTGCTCGACCGTGCTGTTCCCGACGCTCGACGCGCTGGAGGCGAGCGACCGCAACCAGCTGGAAGGCGTGCATTACGGCCGCATGGGCACACCGACCAGCTTCGCCTTCGAGGAGTCGGTGGCCGCGCTGGAAGGCGGCTGGCGCGCCGTCCACACCGCGTCGGGCCTCGCCGCCATCGCCACCGCGCTCAGCGCCTTCACCAAGGCCGGCGACCATGTGCTGGTCAGCGACAGCGTCTATGGCCCGACGCGGCGGTTCGCCCGCGAGACGCTGATCCCCTACGGGGTCGAGGTCGAGTTCTTCGATCCCTGCATCGGCGCCGGCATCGCGGCGCTGCTGCGCCCGAACACCAGCGTCGTCTTCCTCGAATCCCCGGGCTCGCTGACCTTCGAGATTCAGGACGTCCCGGCCATCGCCGAGGCCGCGAAGTCGGTCGGCGCCACCGTGCTGCTCGACAACACCTGGGCGACGCCGCTGTTCTTCCGGCCCTTCGACCATGGGGTCGACGTCTCGATCCACGCCGCGACGAAATACATGGTCGGCCACGCCGACGCGATGCTCGGCGTCATTACCTGCCGCGACGAGGAGCTGTGGACCCCGGTGAAGAAGGCGGCGACCCGCTTCGGGACCTGCGCCGGGCCGGACGACCTGTTCCTCGGCATGCGCGGCCTGCGCACCCTGTCGGTGCGCATGCGCCAGCACCAGGAGAGCGCGCTGATCCTCGCCGACTGGCTGGCATCCCGGCCGGAGGTGACGCGCGTGCTGCATCCGGCGCGCCCCGACTTCCCCGGCCACGCGCTGTGGAAGCGCGACTTCACCGGCTCCAGCGGTCTGTTCTCCATCGTCATCAACCCGGTGCCGCGCGCGGCGCTGGCCGCGATGGTCGACGATCTGGAGCTGTTCGGGATGGGCTACAGCTGGGGCGGCTTCGAGAGCCTGCTGCTGCCGACCCGCCCGGCCGCCATCCGCACGGCGACGCGCTGGACCGATCCGGGTCAGGTGCTGCGCCTGCACGCCGGGCTGGAGCATCCCGACGACCTCATCCGCGACCTCGACAACGCGTTCCGACGCCTCAACGCCGCCCTGTGAGGGCGGATTTTCCAGGAGATACGGGCATGACGGACGCGACCGCGTTCGAGGAGGTGCTGGCCGCCATCCGCTTCACGGCGGACGGTCTGGTTCCGGCCATCGCGCAGGCCGAGGGCACCGGCGAGATTCTGATGATGGCCTGGATGAACCGCGACGCGGTCATCGAGACCCTCAGCACCGGCCGGGTCTGCTACTGGTCGCGCTCGCGCGGCGGGCTGTGGCGCAAGGGCGAGACGTCGGGGCAGGTCCAGCGGCTGAAGGATTTCCGCGTCGACTGCGACGGCGACACCTTGCTTCTGATCGTCGAGCAGGATGGAGTCGCCTGCCACACCGGCCGGCGGAGCTGCTTCTACCGGGCATGGCGCGACGGCAAGCTGGAGGTGATCCAGGCGGTCGAAACCGATCCCAGCGTGCTCTACGGCCAGAATCATCACGGGCACGATCACAACCATGGATGACCGAACCGGCATGCCGGCTCCCGCCATGGCGGTCTTTTGATCCATGTCATGTTGAGGCCCAGACGAAGGGTATAGACATCGCCTTGTCTCTAACCCTCCCTGTATACGACTGCGCCGGACATTCTCTTGGATGTCCGGCCTTTTTTTGCCCATCCGACGGATTGAAGTGGTCCGATGGATTTTGCCTTAATTTGATGCAGATCAACGAAGGACCTAGGCGATCCGCCTAGGGTTCGTCCGTCTCTAACCCTCCCTGTATATCACTGGACCGGAGCATCCCAGGATGCTCCGGTTTTTTCGTGCGGCTTTCCGCTTGGGAGCGCAAACAACTGGCCCGTTGATGTGGATCAAGGTAGAAGCCTTCCGCCGGGCCTATTGTTTGAATTGTCTCTAACCCTCCCTGTTTAGGAGGCCCGGCAACGGCGCCTCCTATTTTTTTGCCCGCGGCTGCCCATGTCACGGCCGATGGCGCGAGCGCGACCAGCGCAGCAGGGCGCCCAGCACAGACAGGGGGACGACGATCACCGCGCCGATCAGGATATAGGGCAAGGCCCAGCGCCCCGCGTCGAGCGCCAGCTCGGCGATGTCGCGAACCGTCTCCCAGCTGTCGGTGAGGATGCTGGCCGGATCGATCCGCAACACCGAAAGGATGAAGCCGACGATGAAGCACAAGACCAGCGTTCTGACGATCCATCCCAAGACAGCACCTCGACATCGGCCATGGCGGAACCCGGCCTTCAGAATACCGGCCCCGCCGAGCCTGTGAAACGGGGAATGCCGGTCCCGGTTCCGGGAACCGCTCCGCAACGCAAAAAGGCCCCCGGCGCCGAAGCGCCGGGGGCCTTTTCCCACCCGCCGGGTGGAAGCGAAACGAAGGATCAGGCGCCGCGCTCGTTCACGAACACGGCCACGGCCCCGAACAGGGCCGCCAGCAGCGAAGCGGTCGCCTGGAATTCCGGAGCGGACAGCCCGGCGGCTCCGGCCAGGCCGGACAGACCGGCGTAGGTCGAGGGCTGGGACAGGGCACGGAGGATGACCTGGAACATGGGATTCTCCTTTCTGCGTGATCGTTTTGCCGGGTGATCGCCGCGGCCGGCGGCCATCACCCGTTGCGGATGGCTCCAATGATGCGGGCGGCGCGCCCGCCGACCTGACGGGCCCACAGGCTGTCCTCCGCCTCCAGCGCGGCGCGGGCGCAATCACCGGCCTCCAGGGCGGCCAGCATCTTGCGGAAGCCCCGCAGGCGGTCGATGCCGAGATTGAAGCCCATGTTGGCCAAGGCGCGCCGGCGGGGCTCCGACAGTGTCCGCCACCAGGGCAGAGCGCGGTCGAGATCGGCGGTGATCCGGGCGATGTCGTTGTCGAGGAGAAGCATGGCTTCCTCCCTGACGATGCCGACATCCTCCAGGTTCCGGCCCACCCCGATGGTGAGTTTGCCGGCGGTGCAGCGGTAGGGCTTCAACCGCAGATCCTCGTCGCGGATCAAATCCGCTTTAAGCTTGGTCACGTCGGGCATGGAAGACACCTTTGCGTTTGCGATGGGCAATCGGCGGCCGGAACCGCCGAACCTTGCGAGGCCGGAGATGGGAGGGAGGACGAGGCGCGCGGAGCAACGCGGGCCGCAAGGCCCGGCCATCCGGATGGACGTCATTCCGGTTGCGCCGCGTCCGCCTGCGCGCCGTTGAACAGTTCCGCCTTGATCGACATCGAGTACGCGCCGTTCTCCAGCTTATGCTCGACGCTGGTCAGGCGCCATTCGGTGGGAATCCCCGGCCGGAATCCGCCGAGAACCAGCCTCTGTTCCGCCTGGAACGCCGGGTCCCCCGGACAGGTGGCGGAGAACTCGGCCTTCTCGCGGTCCTTCCGGTTCTTCGTGGAGGCCGCGTCCGCCTTGGCGGCCCGTGGATCGGATGAGGCGAAACGGGCGTTCTGGTAAGGCGCAGAGCCCGTCGTCACCTCGACCATCCGGGCCGCGTCCTTGTCCCAATAGACCGTCCGCACCCCTCCCCCGCTGCCGGCCTTGCCGGTCCCGTCCTTGGCGGCCTCGCCGGCCTCCTTCCGGGCGGAATAGCTGAAGTCCCAGCGGGACATCCGCTCCGGCCGCAGGGAAACGGCGGGCAGGGACCGGCCGGTGACGGATTTGGCCGTGCCCTTCGGAGCCAGCACCAGGAATCCGTTCACCGGCTTGGCCACCCCGTCATGCCGGGCCGCCAGACGGTTGAGGAAGGCCATCGGGCTTTCGTTGGTCTGGTCCTCGTGCTCCACCGGCACGGCGTCCAGCGCCGCCGCCACCTTGGCGCGGTAGCCATGGGCGTCGGCGATCTCCCGCGCGATGGCCCCCAGCGTGGTGCCGTCCCAGGACCGGGACGCCGGGGAGCGGAACGGGCCCGGCATGTCGGCCGCCGTGGCCCCGACCTCCAGCGTGGCGGGCGGGCCGCTGTGCTTGATGCGGTCCACGGTGAAGGAGCCGACGGCGACCAGCCCGCTCCCCTCATACCCCAGCGACAGCTCCAGCCGGGTGCCGACATCCGGCAGAGCCACATGGGCTCCGCTTCCCGGTCTGGACCGATCGTCCAGCCGGATGGTGAGACGATCGGATTTGGTTTCCGCCTCGTCGTGGTAGGTGATGGACAGCAGGCGGTCCTTGATGTTGGCGGTGATGTCCGCCCCGCCCGCCAACAGTCGGAAGGCTGGCCGCATCGGTCACCCCCAAATCCTGATCACCGCCCGCGCCGTCTCCGCGGGAGGCTCCGGCAACGTGACGAGAAGCCCCGCCGGCAGCACGGCGCCCTGGTCGGCCAGGCCGGGGTTGGCGTCCAGCAGGGCTTCCACCGTGCCGGAACGGGCGCCGTACCGCTTCCACGCAATGCCGTCGGCTGTGTCGCCGGCCTTGCTCACATACTGGAGCGTCATGGCTGATCCTCCTCTCCTCCGGCCGGGCCGGTCGTTTCCTCCAGGATGATGACGTCCGGCGCGTCGTCCCCGTATTCCTGGAGCTTCAAGGTGAACTCCACCTTGCGGGGGCGTCCGTCGTCGGTGAGGACGGTGCCCGTTTCGCTGACCTCCGTGATGCACCAGAGGCCCAACACCGTGCCGGTGCCGGCCACCAGTTCCAGCGGCGTGCCCAGGGCCGCCATCTCCCGCATCCGCGGGATCTGCCCCAGGCCGCCCCGGAAGGCGGGATGGATGACTCCGGTCAACTCCACGGTCTGGAGGTCGGGGCCGGTGAACTGGAGGGCCGGCGAGCGGCCGATCCGGTCCTGTTTTCCCCACCGGAAGGACTGGGAGCGCTTCATGGACTGGTAGGCGGCGGTCCCCACCTCGAAGCGAAAATCCCCCAAACCCAACATGATGCGCTCGGCCATGCCGGTCTCCGTCAGTGATCATGCCCATTGGTCGAACAGGGACGCCTCGGCGTCCGCTTGCTGGCGGGACGTCCACTCGGCCAGAGCGAACCGCACCGCGCTCTCCGTCTCCCGGCGCAAGGCATCGAGCTCCGCCATCCCGTTGACGGTGATCGACACGTTCACCGGCGCGTTCACCACATTGCCGGATGACGGGCCGGGCGGTGAGCCGGGCGGCGACGGGGCGATGGGCGACGGGGCAATTGGTGATGGGGACAGGGACAGGAACGGGGCGCCCGCTCCGCCCGGAACGGCCAAGGCGGCGCCCGGAATTTTGCCCGCATTCTCCACCGCCGGCAGAGCGGAGGACGCCGCCTTCGCCACGGTGGGGGACGCCGCCACCGGCCCGGCCGCCAGGGTCGCGGCCATCAGCCCGGCGGCCAGCGCCTTGCTCCCGGAAGCAGCCACCCGTTCCACCGCGCTCCGGTTCTCGTTGGCCGGTGGAACCGTCAGCGTACCGCTGGGCGCCGTTATGCCAAGCTTGTCCTTGGCCACATCCGGAATCCAGTCGGTCAGGCTTTTTAATTTATCGGTCAGCCAGGACTCCAGTTCCGCCCATTTGGCCTTGATGCCTCCCCACAGATCCTGAATCAACTCCGCGCCGATGGCGTAGAGATCGATACCGGTGAGGAACAGCAGTGCCTCCTGGGCGATCTTGGCAAGGTAGGGCCGGAGGGTCATTCTATCGACCACATGGATGATCCCGTTGATGAACCCCTCTTCAAAGGCAGCGCGGACACCATCACAGAAATCAGACAACCAAGAGGACGCCCCCTCCAAGGCAGTGCGCAAGGCATCCATCACGCCTTGAGCCATCGGAGCGATTGCGTTCAACACGCTCGCAAAGAAGGCCGGAAGGTTTCCCCAATGCTCGTAGATCAGATACACCGCCATCGCGAGGCTTCCGATCAAGGCCAGTACCGGGTTGAGGCTCGCCACCGCCACGATGACGCGCGCCATCAACGGCACCAGGGCCGCGAACTGGCCAACAAGACCGACCAGAGACAGCAGCAGGTTGGCGTTCAAGGCCGCCACGAGGATCAGCACGGCGTTCTCCCAGCCGCCGACATAGGCCACGGCACGCTGGACCCACCCCACGAAATCCGAAACGGCGGTGGTCGCCGTCGTGAACAGGTTCCCCCAATCCACCCCAGTCAGTTTGGCCTCGATAAAATCGAACAGCGTTTTCAGGCTGTCGGATATCCTGTTGGCCCAGGCCTGGAGGGTGCCATCCGCCTTCCATCGGGCGATCAGTTCCAGGATGGACCGCAGCTTGCCCTTCAGGGACTCGAAGGCCCCGGCGTCCCCGATCATGCGCAGGAAGCCGGACAGGCTGTGCTGAAGGCTGGACCACATCCCATCCCAGGTTTGCGACAGGGCATCGAGGGTTCCGCCGAACCCCTTGGCCTTGAGGACATGCAGGATGGCCGCCTGCATGGCCTCGCTGTCCTTCTTCGCCGCTTCGATGGTCTGTTCCCGACCGCTCTTGTCGGTGTAGGTCATCGACATCATGTCGCCCTGGGTCTTCTTGAGCGTGATGCCGAGTTTCTTCAGCCCCTTCCAATCGCCGCCGGCACCGTCGGCGAACGCCTCCGCCAGGTCGTTCAGCGGCTTGCCGGTGGCGGCGGCGGCGTCCCCCAGAGCCTGAAGGGTCCCATCCATCGGATCGATGCCTTCACCCTTCAACGTCATGAAGGCCTGGGTCACTCCCGCCAGCTTGAAGGGTGTCTTCCGGGTGAACTCGTCGATCCACGTCATGGAGGTTTTGGCCTTGTCCTCCCCCATGATGGTGGTCAGGACGGCCTTGTACGTCTCGAAATCCGCCGACGCCCTGAGGGCGCTCTTCCCCGTGGAAGCCAGCGCACCCGACAAGGCCGACAGGCCCTGCCCGGTCAAGCCGGCCAAACCGGACGCCTGCTCGCGGGTCGTGACGATCTGCCCTCCCACGGCCTTGAAGCGGTCCCCCATGGCGGAGAGCTTGGCGTGCTTCTCGAACCTCTCGAACTGTGCCCGTACCGCCTCGCCGCGCTGCGTCAGGTAGGTTTTCAAGGACGACAGGCCCGGTCCGACCCTGGCCGCACGCGCGCCGGCCGGACCGGGGACATACCCCCGAACCCCCGCCCGAGCCTCCAGCCCCTCCCGCGCCAGCCTCTTGATGGTCTTTACCAAGTTGGAAACGCTTTGGTCCCGGTTCATGCCCGCGACGGCGTCGGACACCCATGCCGTCACGTTGCCCATCTTCTTGACGAGTTCCGAAAACTTCTTACCCGCGAGGGTGGGGTCCTGTTCAGCCATGCATCCCTCCGGTCATGGAGCCGCGTTCCCGCGCCAGCCCGTGCCAGCGCAGCAGGTCCGCCGGCTCCATCTCGTCCATCGCGGACGGAGGCCAGTGGAAGACGGCGGCCACGTCCGCCATGGCCGCCCACAGAATGTCCGGGGCTACTCCCGCCCCCTCCCGGTAAAACCCGCGACCACCTCCGCGATGGCCTCCAGGTCCCCGGCATCGATCTCGTCGACCTCCTGCGGCGACAGGCCGGCGAGCTGGCCGATCATCCACAGCGTCTTGGACAGGTCCCCGCCCTTCACGGCGTCCATGCGCCGGAGGTCGGCGACCTTGGGACGCCGCAGGGTGATCTCCGCCGTCTCCTGCCCGTCGATCGCGATGGGCACGCTCAGCGCGACGCGGCGCGGCCCGATGGTCTGCGTGTCGTTCATATCCATGCTCCCCATGTCGGGATTTAAAAACGACAGGGCCGGCGGCGGCGGTGTCGCCGCGCCGGCCCTGTCCGTGGTGGCTATCGGGAAAAGAGGGTCAGAGGCCGACGGCGACGCGCTGGGCGGCCAGCAGGTCGACGCCGCCGATGGAGCGCACCATGTTGATGGCGTCGATCTCCACCAGCTCCTCCCCGTTCACGGTGAGCTTGTAGTAGTGGGCGGCGACGGCGAGGGTGAGGGTCGACTTGTCCCCCGCCTTCCAGGTTCCGACATCCATCTCCCGCCACCCGCCGCGCAGGTTGACGACCACCGACGTCACCTCCGCGTTGCCCTGCGCCTGGAAGGCACCGCGGATGGTGACGGGAATGCCGACGAGGTCGAGAAGACCGAAGGATGCGAACAGCGCCGGATCGAAGTCGGAAAGGACCAGCGACGCTTCCAGCTTGGCCATGCCGACGTCGACCTCGACCGGCAAATCCATGCCGCCGGCGCGGTACTCCTCGGTCTTGAGGGACAGCTTGGGCAGGACCACGCTTTCCACGCGGCCGGCATAGCCGGAGCCGTCGATGAACAGGTTCAGATTCTTCAGGACGCGGGGGAGTTGGATCGCCATCACAGGATCTCCGCAATGTAGTCGTTCACCAGATGCGACCGGAAGGTGATGTGCTCGGCCGGATAGGGCGGGGTGAAGTCGAAGTTGAAGAAGACCTTGCCCTGCGCGATGTTGGCGGCCGAGTTGAGGTCCGGATCGGGCCAGCAGCGGCCGCCGAGGATGGCGCCCTGCGCGGTGAGGCTGCGCAGGTAGGCGTTGACGCCTTCCGTGACGTCCTCCAGGTAGGTCCGGGTGATGTTGCGGTCGACCGCCCACAGATGCGCCCGCTGGAGGCTGTCGTTGATCATGTCGGCGGTGCGGCGGACCGACAGGAACGCCCATTTCGGGTCGCTGGAGCAGCTCCGGTTGCCCCACAGGCGGAAGCCGTCCTCGCGGATGACCGTCGCGACCTCGTGCTCGTTCAGGTAATTGGCCCGGCAGTTCGCATCCCCCAGCGTGAAGTCCACCGCGCGGGAGGTGCCGACGATGCCGTTGATCGCCTGGTTGGAGGGGCTCCACCAGAAGCCGCGGTCGTTGTCGGTCTTGGCGATCAGGCCGGCGACGCGGGCGGACAGCGGTTCCGCCGCCGGCTCGCCGTCCTTCATCACCAGTCCCCAGGGATCGACCACGAACACGCGCGGCGAGCCCCAGTCGCCGCGGTAGGCGACGGCCGCCTCGTCGGTGCTGCCAGGGCCGTCGGCAATGATCACGGCGCGGATGCGTTCGGCGATGCCGAGCAGTTCGGCCACCACCGCGTTGGCGACGTTACCGAGGTTCGCGGTGGCGGCGGCGCCGGTGCCGGCTCCGGTGATGGTGACGGTGGCGCTGCTGTAGCCGCGCCCCGGCTTGGTGACGGTGATGCCGGTGACGGCGCCGTCGGTCACGGTGGCGGTGGCCTCGGCGCCGGTGCCGTCGCCGGTGATGGTCACGCTGGTGGTGCCGGCCGCGTAGCCGCTGCCGCCGGCGGCCACCACGGCGCCGGTGACGCCGCCGACCGTGCGCTGGTGGGTGAAGCCCGGCGCGCACAGGATGCGCGGGGTCAGGTCCAGATCCGTGCGGGCGGCCAGCAGGGCGTGGACGCCGGTGTAGGCGCCGGTGGCGCCGTCCACGCCGCCGAGGATGTTGGTGAGGGTGGCGGCGGCCTTGGCGGCATCGTCCGCCCCGGTCCCCTCCGCGACGCGGATCACCACCACCATGGCGCCGGCCTGGTCGAAGATGCCGTCGACCGCCGCCGGCAGGGTGCCGGCGGCGCCCAGCTTGGCCGCTTGGGCGCGGGAGCCCGCGACCAGGACCGGCTTGTTCAGAGGAAAGGCGATGGCGTCCGCCTCGGGAGCGGTGCCGACAAGGCCGATGATGGAGGATTTGACGGTGCGGATCGGGCGCGGGCCGTTGTCAATCTCGACAACTTCCACACCATGGAGGAACTGTTCGGGCATGAAGCTCTCGCCTTTCATTCGGGCATAAAAAGACCGGCAAGAAGCCGGGCCTATGGAGCATGGGAAGGTGAAGAGAGGGAATGTCAGGAGGAGGACGGGTAGACGGCGCTCATGCGGGCTGCCTCGATGTCAGCCAAACTGCCGGAGGCGGCGATCATGTCGTTGACACGTTCCCGCTCCTTTTCGATTTGCCGACCGATCGCCTCCCAACCGTTGGTGACCGTCTGCCACTCCGCAAGCACGTCGGCAGCAGTGACGTTCCGCAGTTCGGCACGGTCGCCGGCCCATGGGTAGAATTCGGGATTCACGTCGGCGGGGCGGCCTTCGGCAACCCAGCGAGCGACCTCGCCCTGCTTGGCGGCGTATGTGGTTTCCTGCCCCGGCACTGCGGTCAAGTACGCCTCGCGAACCCGACCAGCGGCGGCGTTGTTGGCCGCAACGGCGGCGGCGCGCGCGTTCTTGAGCGCCGCTTCGGCAATGCCGGCCTGTGCGGCCAGTTCGTCGACGGTCAAATCCACCAGTTCGTAGGCGACGGTCACGGCGTTGGCGCCAACTCTCCATTGATCTTGCGGCAATCGCTCGGCGCGCTTGCCTGTGCCGGACGGCGCCTCATCGATCAACTGCCGGGCGGTCCAGCCGGGGCACCGCTCCGCGAAACCGTCAGGGGTCCAGGACGCCCACACAGCGGATGGATGGCGAACGCCGTCCGGTCCTTCGAAATCTTCCGGCCAATTGAAGACACGCCCAACCGCATTGCTTTCATCGACAATGACACAAGGAATCGGAATCATTTCGAGCCCTTTCGGAAATCTTCGAGCGGAGATGCCTAAAGCCACGCCACGGCGATCTGGCCGTGGTTGCCCGAGGTTCCAATTCCGCTCTGGGTCAGAGGGTGAAAGGCCGCCCGCCCAATGGCGGTGGCACCTTGCAGCCCCGAACGCACATAGCCGGAGCCGCCGCCGCCGCCGCTGTCGCTGCCGGAGCCGCCACCGCCATACAGGCCATCGCCGCCGCCACCGTAGCCGCCGCCGCTGTTGCCGGTGTCGCCGCCATACAGATAGTTGGCGTTCGTGCCGCCGCCGCCCGACTGTGTGCCGCCCCCGGAGGAATTCGGGACGCCCTCACCGTTGAGGCCGCCCCCCCGTCCTCCGTTACCGTTCCACCCACCCCCGCCACCGCCGCCAGCGATCAAGACTATGCCGGTCCCATCGGATATCTGGCTACGGCCGCCGCCGCCTCCTGAGTTCACATCGCCACATCGGCCGCCGCTGGGATAGGCGCGTGTCTGATTCTTCCGACCAGCCTCCCCAACCATGAGCGTGAAGCTCTGCCCCGGCGTTACGGAGAGTTCGGCCACCGTGAAGCCACCCTCGCCACCCGCGGTGCTGCCCCCGTGACCGCCACCGGCGCCCCACAGATAGAACAGCCCCTTCGTGACTCCGGCAGGAACCGTGATGACCTGGTCTGCGCCTGTGAAACCGTAACGAACGACCGATGCGGCAAGGATTTGGCCAATCAACCCCGTGGAAAGCGTCATCGATGTCCCGGGCGTCCAGGCCGTGCCGGGGTGCGAAACAACCGCCATTTCGACAAAGGTTGATCCGTCGTTCGACCCCAGGAGGGTGAACGGGCTTTTGATGCCCCCCGGATAATTTGGATCGAGCGATCGTGGCGTGATCGAAATCGCGTCAGGGCAAACGCGCATCCCCACACCGAAGTCGACCTGGAGCCAGTTCGCGTCGGCGCCTGGATAGTACCAAACCGAATTCGCAGAGGGGTCGTCGAAGGCGCGCCAAACATAAGGTTCCTCCTGACCACCGAAGAAATCTCTCATGAAGTTCAAGCCCCTGACCTCGTATGGGAACGGCGTGTTGGCCCCGGTCATTGGTGGGGGATAGGCCGTACCGTTGATCAGGAACCGGACGTTGTTGAAGCCTTGGTATGAATTGAACGCCCCCGGCCACGCGAGCCGCAGATAGCGACGGGGAGTCGATGGCGCTCCGCCAAGCATCATTGAGCCGATGAGCATTATCTGAAATCCTTGCGCAGATCGGCGTGGATTTCCGTCGGACCGAAAACTTCATAGACAAGCTTGTCCACTGCATTCGGCGTGGTGGACAACGAGGGGATCGCCCCGTTGGTGAATTTCCATGCCGACCCGAAGGACAATGTGCGGTTTCCAGCCCCATCCTGCCGGATGGTGATGGAGCCGCCCTGGTGGTCAGACGGAACATTGGTCGGATTTGCCAGCGTGCGGTTGCCGGTCAGCGTCACCGTGAACGCGTTTCCGGCATTGAAATCGGGTATGATGGACGGTCCATCCGTCAATCCGATCCTTTGCGCCCGCACAGCAGTGGTAAAACGCACCCATGCGGAGGAAACGGCGGTTCGGCCAACTTCCATCCAAGACTTGGCTGCGTTGTACATGTCATCCACGATGCGGAACGTCAGCGTTCCCGAAATCGCCATGATGTCCCAGCGCTTCGCGTTCGCCCCCGCGTAGGTTTCGTTCCAACTGTGCACGGGGTTTCCCCCTTCCGCGACATGCGCGGGGGAGTAAAACACGGGCGCCCTCAGGTCACCCGTCATCGTACTGCCGGATTTCAGCACGGCATCCATGGCGTTGATGGCCGCTATACGCGTAGCGGCCATGTCAAGCACGGCCTGCACCTCGGCAACGCGCTTTGCCTCGATATCGGACAGGCCTTCCGCCGTGGCGTTGACGATTTCCGACACCGCCACGTTCCCCACCGCCGCTTCGATGGCCTTGGACAGCAGCAGCAGGGTCTTCTCGTCCGAGGACGACCCAAGCGCATCGACCCTGGACTGGATCGCGGATTGAAGATTGGTCAGGTCAAGCGGCATGGGTGCCTCCTAGTTCCCCAGCGCCAAGGCCAGGATTTCGACTTCTTCGATGTCGTCGTTGATCGTCCGCAGCGCCGTGCGCAGGCGCATCACGTCGCCGTCCGCCGGGTTGGCGTCGTCGTGCAGGAAATTGTCCGGATGGGGGAGCGGGTACCCCCTCCCCGTCCGGTCGTCGTGTGGAACGGCCATGCCGAACCTCCCCGTCAAAGAGCGATGCCGGTCAGCTTGCGCAAATACGGCCGGTTGGCCGGCGAGCCGTTCAGCACGATGCGCAGGCGCGTGGTCTTGTCGGTGCCGACGCCGGTCAGGCCGGTGGCCTTGAACACCCGCTCCTCCCACCCGTCGCCCACCGGCGAACCGCTGGAGAAGGGCACCGCAACCCAGTTGCCGGTCGAGGCGCTCTCCGCGTAGACCGCCACGGTGGCCGTCCCCGGCAGCAGGCATTCCAGCGCCACGGTGAGCGCGAAGCCAGTGCCCGCCGGGAAGCGACGCGACACGTAGTCTGCCGTCACCTCCAGCTTGCCCATCGCCGTCTTGGCCGCCGGGTAGAGCACCGGGGAGACGGCGCCGCCGCCGGTCAGCCGGGCCTTGACCGTCACGTTGCCGGTGATGGCGTCCGCCAGGTTGAGCGGCTGCATCTCCGTCAGCGTGTGGATCCGGCCGGAGGCGTCGACCACCACGAACTCGACGTCCGTGCTCGCCGCCGGACGCTCCACCGCGGCCAGCGCGATCATGTCCGAGACGGCGGTGACGCTGTAGGTGCCGAGCGTGATCTCCTTGGGCGTGCTCGAATACTCCGCCGCCAGCAGCCGGAAGGTCAGGTCCTTCTCCTGGTGCGGGGTCCAGGTCACGGCGTTGCTGGAGGACAGCAGAACGCCGATCTGGTAGGGCTGGCGCGTCACCCAGCCGTTGACCGGGTCGTACTTGCCCAGTTCCGCCACCGCCACCGCGTGGTCGGCGTCGTCGGTCAGGATCACCAGGGCGTATTCCTGGCCGCCCTGGGCGACGAAGGGGTCGAAGACGATCCGGGTCTGCCCGCCGCCGGTGACGATGGCCGAGGCCGCGATGCGCCCCTCCGTCAGCACGGTGCGGGTCGGGATGCCGTTCTCCGTCTCGCGGATCTGCACGATGACCGGCGATGGGCCACCCTTCGCCGTGAACCACAGGTCCACCGCGTGCAGCACGCGGGTGTCCGGCAGCATGAAGGTCTGGGCCAGCGGATCGACATGGTACTCGGAGATGGTGACGATGCGCCGGCGCGTCTCCGTGGTGATGACGCCGCGACCGACATAGGTGGTGACGCCGTAGCTGCCGTTCTGGCCGCGGAACTCGACGCGCTTGGCCCCCTCGGGGACGCCGGCCGGAATGGTGAAGGATCCGCTGAGCACGCCGGAGCCGTTGGCCGCCGGGCGGGTGCCGGGGGTCAGGTCGATGCCGTCGAACTTCAGGAAATCCAGCCGCTCGGCCGGGTCGAAATTCTCCGCCACATACTGCACGGTGAGCTGGCGCAGGAACTGCGCCGACACCGAGGACAGCGCCACCACCGTCTCCGACACCTCGGTGCTGGAGGACACGGCGCGCGACACGCCCGGCACGAAATGGCCGGTGCGGATGAAGCGCTCGGTGCTGTCGTCGGTGAAGCTGGTGTTGGTCACCGTCCATTCGTCGACCGCCGGGGTCAGGGTGACCTTCGCCGGAACCGGGTCGAACGCCTGGTAGGGGTTCACCTTCATCGAGCCGGTGCGTTGGACCTGCTCCAGCACCGGGACCAGCGTGTAGTCCAGCGTGGTGAAGCCCGAGGGCGCCGTGTAGATGCCGTTGACGCCGATCGGCAGGGTCAGCATGCCGCCGACGATCGCCGCCGACTGCACCACCCCGGCGTCACGCCCGCTGCCGTCCATGAAGGGATCGACGAACACGCCCTTCTTGGCGCCGGCCTCGCGGATGCTGGCGTCGGTGCGCAGGGTGGAGGTCGCCCACAGGCCGTACAGCTCCATGATGTGGCCGCGCATGTCCTCGATGTCGGACACCGGGATGGCGCGCACCGCGATGTTGCGGACCACCGGCTTGTTGGCGAGCCGCCAGTCGTGGGTGACCGAGGCCAGCGCCAGCGCGTCGGACGGGGGAACCGGCGCCGACGGCTGCCGTGTGCGGGAGACGCCCTTCAGGCGCGACACCTCACCGCCCTGGTTCATCACCAGCATGTCGACGCGCGGCATCTTCCAGGCGTAATCGACATAGACGGTGGTGCCGTTCACCACGCCCGACACCGTGAAGCCGTCGTCGTCGGCGGCGCTCCAGGCGGCGCTGTCGATGTAGCGGTAGGTCACGGTGTAGGTGCTGCCGGGAGCCGGCTCCGCCCCGCCGGGACTCCAGTCGATCTCGTCGCCCGACACCGTGTAGCTGGTGCCCACCGCGTAGGTGGTGCCGCCCTGCGCGACCGAGACCACCTGAACCACCGTGCTGTCCGGCAGGGTGTCGACCGCGCCGGTGTAGGCGCCGTGGGTGACGGTGACGGTCCTCTCCTTGGTTACCTTCACGTCCCGCACCACCGCCAGCGGCGCGCGGTTGAGGGCGATCCGCATGGAGCCGCCGCCGGCGTTGGCGAAGACGTGCGGCTCCGACTCCACCTCCTGGAGGTCCGGGTCGGCCGGGTAGCGCAGACGGGCGCCGTGAACCCGCTCCACCTTGTAACCGTTGATGTTGGCGCGCCCCTCGGCCAGCGAGAACAGATGGTCGCCGCCGTTGGTCTCCAGGAAGGCGGCCGACAGGCCGGACACCACGTAGAATCCGCCGTTGGCCTCGCGGTCGTAGCGGGCCAGCGCGGTGGTGACGGCGTCCATGGCCGGCGGCGTCACGCGGTTGTCGAGAACACCGTTCGTCACGGTGTAGATGGCGTGGAAGGCCCCGCCGCCGCCGTCGCTGGAGGCGCCGCCCTCCCAGCCCCAGACGAGGGAGAAGACACGACGGGCGGCGCCGGGCTCCAGATAGCCATCCGTCCCCACCGCCGGATCGCGCAGGGCGGGGTCCTCCAGATGGGTGACGGTGCTTTCGCTGTAGCGGACGCCGATGGCAACCCGGCCCACGGTCGGGATGGTGAAGGCACCGGCCGGCACCGGGCGGATGGCGCCGCGCAGGAAGATCTCGCCGGCCTCCAGCGTGACGGCGCCGTTGTCGGGATCGGCGACGATGTCGGCGCCCTTCACCGGGTCGCCTTCCTTGTAGATGGCGCCGCCCAGCCCGGCGATGCGGTTGCCGAGAATGGATTGCAGCTCGTTCAGCTCGCGGGCCTGGAGGCCCTCGCCGGCCAGGAACAGGATTTCCTCGTGACGCTTCGCCGCGTCGAAGAGGTTGTAGTAACGGTCCAGGGTCATATCTCGGCGGCTCCTTAGAACGTCACCACGAACTCGAAGGTTTCGCGGGTGGACGGCTGGCGGACGATGGGAACGGAATGCTGGAGCAGAAGCAGGATGCCGGGAGCATCCACCTCCGCCGGGGTGAAGTAGCGCTGGCCGGCCGGCAGGGCCGGGTCGGTCGCGCTGCCGACGAACAGGGCCTGCTCGCGCACGGTGGCGGTGGCCGCGTCGGTGAAGTCGAAGCGGACCCGGACGAACAGATGCTGGGTCGGCGTCGCCGAGACGGCGTAGCGGCCGGTGGGGACCACGATGCCGCCGGCGGGGTCGGGGGTGACGAACTCCACCTCCTCGACCAGCCGGCGGCCCACCTCGGCCCGCAGGGTGGTCGCCGCGGGATCCTCCGCCGGACGGTCGGCGTGGTAGCCGATGAAGACCTGCGCCCCGGCGGCGATGGCGCCGTCGGCCTTACGGGTCACGGTGCCGGCGGCGGAGTCCAGCGTGTAGTCCGTACCGGCCGCGTAGAGCGTGCCGGTGGGCGGCACCACGACGGCGCCGTCGCCATCCACCTCGCCGGGGTCGTAGTCCAGGGACGTGACCGTCACGGCGGACAGGTTGCGGTGCGGCAGCGCGACGGTGTCGGCGGCGAAAGCGAAGATCGCGGAATGGGTGGTGTCCCAGTCCGCGTTCCCCTCCCCCAGCGCAAGGTGCAGGGGTTGCGCCTTGATGGCGGCAGCAAGCGCCGCGCGCCCGCTGCGCGTCAGTATGGTCATGGCGGAAACTCCGAAGGATTCAGGCGGTGGCGTGCGAGGCGCCGATGATTTCGCGAAGGCCGGACCAGCGGGAACGCGGCCAGAAGGCGCCGGTCCACCGCTGCCCGTGGTGTTCGGCGGAGAAGGTCCGGCCGGTTTCGGTGCGGTCGAGATGGACGGCGGGAGCGCCCGCGACGGCGGTTCCCACATGCTCCGCGTGGCGCGTCACGGCGGCGGTCTCCAGGTCCGGATAGGCCGGAGAGCCCCCCTTGGTCGGGCGGATGAAACGTTCCGGAATCGGCAGCCGGACGAGCCTTCGCGGCGTGCCGGACAGGCGCGCGCCGCTGGACAGGATGAAGCGCGGTCCCTCCTGCACCCAGCGGAAGGGTTGGGTGCAGGCGTTGACGGTTCCGAGCCTCGGGCCGTCCGAAAGCACGATCTGGGCCTTGGTGAAGCGGCGGACCGGCCGCAGACCGGCGGGGGGCGGCACCCCGGTGGCGTTCGCCCCGGTGACGAGGCGCAGATGCTGGAGACGCGGCCACAGGCGCGGCCTGGGTCCATCCAGGGCACTGCGGTCCAGCCGGAAGCCGGTCACATAGGCGGCCTGCGCCGCATGGATGGGCGCCGGAACCGCCTGGATGCGGACGCCGCCCAGTTCGGCCTCCCCCGGCGTGCGGCGACCGAAGGAGAGGCGCACGCCCTCCGGCCCCTCGACGCCGCTATAGTCCGACAGCAGGCCGCCGCCGTCCAGCCCGGACGAATCCAGACGGAAGCGGCGGATGTCGTAGCCATGGAAGATGCGGGCCAACCGGGACCGGGCCGGCGAGGCCAGCCGCGCCAGCCCGATCAGATCCAGCACGGCGCGGGAATCCGGCACCAGCCCGGTGTCCACCATGAACTCGGCGAAATGGACGCCCGGCCCTTTCTCCTCGACCAGGACCCGATCCAGGCCGCGCCAACCGAAGGCCACCCGCAGACCGGCGGGCGTGCCGCGGATGCGCTGCCACAGCACGCCCTCGCGGATCGCCCGCTGCGGATCCTCCAGATAGGGCAGAACCTCGCCCAGCCCGTATTCCCACAGCAGCCACGGCACCAGCGGCGACGCCGCCTCCAGCTTGGCCCGGCGCAGCGGCGCGAGGCTGGGAAGCCGGTCGTCGACGGCGGTGGCAGCCTCCACGGCCCGCTCGAAGGCGGAGGCGCTGGGCGGCAGAAGGGTGGCGGTCATCGGTTGCGGCCCTCCAGGGTGATGGAGATGGTTCCGAGCGCCACGCATTCATCCGGCCCGCAGGCCACGTCGGCGGCCGGTCCATCCAGTTCCACCCGGTGGACACCGCCGACATGCAGGCGGGAGATCACCCAGGAGCGGGTCAGATCCCATCCCATGCCGCGAGCCTGGGCCAGGGTCGAGGGGAAGGCCGCCACGGTTTCGGTGAACACCTGCTCCGGGGTTTCCGGGTAGAGCCACAGCCGCGCCGTGAGGTCGACCGGCTTGATGGTGGCGCCCACCACCTCCACGGTGTCGGTCAGCACCCGCACGTCGTCCCGCAGGACCACCGCCTTGACGGCGTCCAGCAGGGCCGCGTCCGGCGTGCCGTCGCCGGTGCGGGCCAGCACCGCGATGCGGACACGACCGGGAAAGGGGCTGGACACCGCGGCGTCCTGGACATCCGGGCTGGCGGAGAGGGCCCAATAGCGGTAATGCGCGGCGCCCCCCGCGTTGGCCCAGCCCTGGACACGGTTCTGGATGCGCAGCCGCAGCGCCGCGTCGGTCTCCCCCTCCAGACGGGCGACGCCGTAGAAGGCGGCCAGATGATCCAGGTCGGCGCCGGCGGCGAAGGCCAGCAGGTTGGCGCGCACCACCTCGTTGGCGCGCTGCCGCAGCAGCAACTCCCGGTAGGCGCAGGCCTCCAGCAGCTTGTTGACGGGGTCGCTTTCCAGGTCCGCCGTCCAGTCGGGAAGCCGGGCCTTCAGATCCGCCTTCATGCCGGCGAGAATGGCTTCGTAGGACAGCGCCTCCAGGATCGTCGGCGGCGGCAGATGGGACAGGTCGATGGTCGTGGTCATTGCACCACCACCCCATCCAGGGTGATTTCCTTGCCGTCCGGCAGGTAGAGCCCCTCCAGATAGAGGACGACGCGGCCCGGCCGGGCCTCGGTGATGGCGACCCGGCGCGTGCGGAAGCGGGGCTCCCAGCGCCGCAAGGCCTTGGCCGTGGCGGCGTAGAGGTCCATGGCGAGGGCCGGGTTCATCGGCCGGTCCACCAGGGCTGGAAGGTCGGATCCGTAGTCCCGGCGCATCACGCGGGTGCCGGTGCGGGTGGTGAGGATGTCGCGGATGCTTTGCCGCAGGTGGTTCAACCCGGACAAAGCGGTGCCGTCTGCAGCGTTCATGCCGCGCATGGAAAGCTCCGATGCTCAGGGAAAGGGAGAGAACGCGCTGGTTACGGCCGCTCCGGCCGGGAGCGACGCGCACGCACCGCCAAAGCGGCGCGGATCAGCAGGAAGGACAGAAGGGTTTGCAGAGCATAGGCGGCGAACAGGCGCACGGTTTCGGTGATGACCGCCCATTCGTTGAAACTGTAACTGCGGCGCCAATCCGTCAAAAATCCGCAGTCACGCATCGAGCAGTAGACATGCGTCCCCACATGCATATCGTGCAACATTCCATGAATAGGCAAGGTCAATAGGATGAAATAGGTCAATAAAGGCGCGTATACGACAATGAATATTTCCGTAAGTGGTTTTAGAAAAGTCCAGATTGCGAGATTCCGCAATATCCAGGGCAAGGACGTGAACAGAAACATCGAGACCAAAGGGCTTGCCGCCATCGACAGTGCCGTCACCTGGGCCGCCGACAACCAAGACCGGTGGCGGGCACGCTCGTCCCACTCCCTTCCCCACCCGAAGACGATGCACAGGGCGGCCGACAGGGCGAGCGGCAGCGGCATTCCGTTGGCGATGATGTGGCCGATCCATTCCAGCATCGGTGTCATGGATCGTACAGCACCCTGACAGGAGAAACTTCCGCGACGTATCGCACGTCGGAGAATACGAGATAATCATGCCCGCGTCCGTGACGGCGGCGCCAGCCGCGGAACATCTCGTTGGTTATCGGGCACAGACCGGAAAGAGGCGACTTCGAGACACGATCCGGCAATCCCCAAGACCCCAGATCGGGAAGGCCAGGGATGTTCCAACCGCCGCCGAAATCGAAATTGTCCCGCATGTACACGCCGACGCCATCGATCACCACCGATCGGATCCTGTTGTCGAGGACGCTCACCTTCCCCACCGGAAACAGGTGGAAGGCGAAATTGTGGAGCGCCGCGTCCAACTCGTCGATCTCGGAAATCGCATCCTGATACCAGGCGGTCTCGACCCTATGGGTCTGCACATACCAGCGCCGATGCGCCTCGGGCAGTGGGACGGCGAAGGGGTTGAACGCCCCGCCGTCCCACACCCCGTTCTCCACCAACCGCTCCTGCAAAAGAGACATTGCGGCGGTGGTGAGCCATGCCGGCGCCCCGCCCGACCGCCCCAGGAGCCGGTCATAGTGAATCCTGGCGCGGGGGAAGGACAGCACCCAATCCAGCGGCACCGTGGAGGTGTCCGGCTCACCATCCAACGCCTTGTCGTTGGCGGGGCCGGCGAACCAGCGCTCCAGCAGCGCCGCGGCAACCGGCCATCCCTTGTTGCGCATGATGGGCGGGACGATTTCCACGCTGCACGCCTCGCCCTCCGGATCGCGGCGAGGCGGAGGAAGCGGCTGCGGCGCGTTGTCGCCACAGACGACGTCGGACGACCCGCCGGCAACCGCCGAACCGCAGGACACCGCGTCGCCGACGCGCGCCAATCGGCGGCCGTTCACATGCACCGCCGCCGCCCCCGTCGCCTGGACTCCCGCGTGGGTGTCGGGCTTTTCCGGGCAGGTGTGCGCCGCCCAGGCGTCGCCGACGCGATGGGCGCCCCGGCCGTTCACGAACACATCGCCGCTCGCCCCTGCGTTCGGCCGGGGCGGCCAGCATCCATGCCCGGTGCACTCATCCCCCAGACGGCAGACATTCGGCATTTCCGGGGATTCCCTTATGGATTCAAATCGATGCGGGGAGCTTTCAGCACGATTCCGTCGTTGCCGATGCGCAGTGAGGACGCGCCGCAGCGCAGTTCGATGGTGCCGCCGACCGGCACGTCCAGCGCGTAGGCGTGGGTTTCGCGGTCGTATTCCAGCGTCGCCCCGTCCTTCCACACGGTGCGGGTGACGGTGGCCTTGTCGGCCGGCGCCCCATGCTTGGTCTGGTAGACGGAGCCCAGCACGCAGGCCTGGTTCAGGTCGCCACCGGGCGCCACCAGCAGAATTTGTTCGCCGACCTCCGGCGGATGCCACGAGCGATCCCCGCCGGCCCGGCTGGCGGCCCATGGAATCCAGGTGGTGACGTTCTCGCCGATGCGGATCCGCAAACGCGCCTTGGTGTAGTCCGCCTCCTCAACGGTGCCGTAGTGAACCACGTTGGACAGCCGGCGCTCGGTTTCCACGGGGTCCGCCATCACACCATCTCCGGTGGACGGCCGTCCGCGATCTCGCGGTAATCGGGCAGATGCGGCGGCCCGGTGTTCGGTTCCCAGGAGCCATAGACATGGCGGGGAGGAAACGGGCCGTCCTCCGATGGCGGATGGGAATAATAGGCCGCCGAGAAGCTCATCCTGGCCACCATCGTCCCTCCCTCGCCACCGGCGACCGCCGTTTCCTCCCAGTGGAATTTCTCCAGCCGGCCGCCCAGCGTCGGGTCGGCCCGCAAGGCGTCCTCGACCTCAAGGCACAGGGCGTCCAAGTCGTCTTCGGCGTCCCCCCCGGCGACCGTTCCCTCCACCAGGATGGTGAGCAAGCGTCGAACCGGGCCGTCCGCGTTCACTGGATGGCTCGGATCCCGCTTGTCCCCCTCCGTGCGAACGGCAAGGCAGGGAAAGGGGGTCGATGCGGGGACGCGGTTCGGAAACACCCTGCCCTGGGCGGCGGTCCGGTGATTCGATGGCGGGGAGCCGGACAGCGGATCCCGCAGATGGTCGACCAGGGCGTGCCGGATCGCGGTCTTGGGGTGCATCGTGACCACCTCATTCTGACGCCTCTCTCGGGAAGAGGCTCGGTTGATGCGTTTGACGCCGAATTGGGCGGACGACCGGCCCGCGCTGCGGGCCTTAGGGACGCCGGCTTCGGATCAGGAACGCCTCACGATCCGAAGCGACAACGCAGGGAGGTCGAACCGCCACGGTCCAGCCGATTCATCGAAGCCCGCGCACCGGGCGGCGCTTCCAGGTTGATTGCCGCTCAGCGACACCGATTGCCACGGTAGCGAAACCGTATCGGAAAACATGCACATCGATCAATAGGTTTTGCGTATTTATTCCTAATTGCCTGTTGAAACAAGGGGTTGCCGATGATGCGCGACGCTCGTGGAATCACGCCCTGCGGCCGTTCCGTCTCCGCTCGCTCAGAACGCCGGCTTGGCGGCGGGGACCGTGCCGACGGCGGGGCTTCCGTGGCCGATCCGAAGGTGATCCGCCACTTTGTCCAGGGCGGAGCGCAGCTTGTTCAGGTTGCGGGTGCCGCCGGCCCATTCCTCCAGCCCGCAGACGGAAAGCGCCACATGTCCCAAGGGGGTGACGACCAGCGGGGAGCGAGCCCCCGGAAGCGCTTCACGCACCCGCGCATCGGCCTTGGCCACTTCGGCCCCGCCCCCTCTCACGGCCAGCCCGCTGGCCAGGAGAAAATTCCACAACGTGTTCCGCCCATCCAGCATCGGGTCCGCGCCGCCCCCGCCGCCCATCCTCTCGCCGTAGACCGCGATCATCGATGGTTGGAGCACCGCCCGCCGGAAGCAGCGGGCCAGCCACACGCCGGCCTCGTGCTGGCGCTCGTCCACCACCCCCCGCCGCCGATAGGCGTCCAGCGGCGTCGCGTCCAGCATCCGAACCCCCAGGGACGGCTGGCGGCCGCGGCCCTCCCCGTCCCGGACCTCCACCACGTGAAGGGACTGCCTCAGCCGTTCCGGTGTCGTGGTCTGCAAGGCTTCCTCCACGGCGGGCGGAATCGTCGCTCGCGGATTCGCGGCGTCCTTTCGCTGCGCAGGCTTGCCGCTCCGTTTGCCCATGACGCTGCCTCCATGTCATGCCGTTTCACGGCATGAATTTATACCTATGGAAGGATCGCCGTCATGAAATCTTGAATTTTCCCCGAGCGCTCAACGTTCAGGACGCCGCGCCACGACGGAACAACCCGCGCAGCCGGGTTCGGAGGCTCGGGCCGGCCGCGCGGAGATCAGGAAAGGCGGTGCCCACCACGGAACCGGAGCACCGCCGGCCTCACTCCGTCATTCCCTTCTGCGCCAGGACCAGGAAGACCTTCTCCTCCAACTGGTCCGGCGTGAAGGGTTTGGCGATGTAGCCGCTGACCTGATGGGCGAGCGCCCGCTTCACAGCCTCCAGGGTGGCCAGCGCCGTCACCATCAGGAAGGGCAGATCGGTCCGCATCTCGCGGACATGCTTCAGCAGATCCAGCCCGTTCAGGCGCGGCATCATCCAGTCGCAGATGATCAGGTCATACTCGGCCTTGTTGGCGGCCAGACGCTCCAGCGCCTCCTGTCCGTCGGCCGCCATGTCGACCCGGCCGATGCCGAGATCACGCAGGACCGAGGCGACGAGCTTGCGCGGCCCCTCCTCGTCATCCACCGCCAGCACGCGCTGGCTCCCCAGGTCGATGAAGGGAACCCCGACCATCGCCAGCGATTGCCGCAGCCAGCCCACCCGCGCCAGCCTCTCCCGCGGGGTCGGCGCGTTCAGCAGGAAGCCGCGGACGAAGCGTGGGCGGTGGGTCTGGCGGTAGAGGACGCGGGCCACCGCCATCCGGCTCTTGCCGGTGCAGAAGGCTCCGTCGCCGGCCAGCCGGACGATCTCCAGCACCGCCTCGGGCGACGGGTCCTCCTTGGTCTGCACCAGGGGGGCGAGGACCCGCTGGGTGCGCAGGAAGGCGTTCTGGATGTCGTCCACCTGCCCGGCGATGCAGTCGCGATCCTCCTCGGAGAAAGCGCTGGCCAGCACCATCTTCTGCACCTCCGCCAGCCCCTTCAACTTGTCCGCCCGTTCCTTCCAGCAGTCGAGCAGCCGGCCGGCGAAGTCACGGCTGTCGAAGAAGCTCCGCAGATAGTCGTTGACCGCCCGCGCGGCGGTGGGTGACAGCGGCATCTTCTGCAACACGAACAGGATGCGCAGCTTCTGCACGAAGTTGCGGCCCTTGGTGATCTCCGGGACGGTGTCCTCGTTCACCAGGATCGCGGTGCGGCGCTGCAACGCCGCCTCGGTCTTGGCGCCGCCGTGATAGGCGCCCTCGGCGTCGCGCAGGCGGCCGGACAGCTCGCTCAGCGCCATGATCTCCCGCTGCACCGCCTCGATGCCGAACATGTCGCCGGCGCTGGCGATCGTGAAGCAGGCCGGCTTGCCCATCTCGCGCCGGAAGGCGACCATCAGGCTGTCGCGCAGGGCCGGCATCGGCGTGCGCCGCATAAGCGCGTCCAGCTCGCGGAACACCGGCGGGGCGGTGTCGGGCAGGGCCCGGTCGCCCGCCACCAGGGTCACGATCAGCCCGATCAAATCGGCGAAGGGCGCGTCCTGCGCGCAAGACGCGGTGCCGGCGTCGCTGCGCAGGATCTCGCCGAGAAGCCGCTCGATCGGGGCCAGCGTTTCGGGATGCTGCTCGGCGATATCGGGGGCGGACGCCAGCGCCAGCAGCGCCTTCGCCTTGTCGGCGAAGCTGCGGCCGGTGACGATGTGCTGGGACAGCGCCGCGTCCAGCAGGAAACGCCCGAGGAACCCACCCCCCGCCAGCAATCCGGCGGCGACGCCGGCGTAGGTTTCCGGCGTCAGGTCGGGCGGCGGATTTTCCTTGGCGCGCTCACGGGTCAGGCGGGCGATCTCGTTCACCAGCGGAGTGAGCGCCCCCTTGCGCTCCATCGTCCGCTCGGCCTGGGTCAGGATGGCGACGAAGGTCGCGGTGTTGGACAGCGCGTTCTGGTGGCGGTTGTTGTGCAGCAGTTCCGTCGCGGTCAGGGCGTTCTCGTCGAGAAAGCGGCGGCAGAAGCGGCCGACGCTGTCACGCGCCACGGCGGTGTAAAAATCCGCCGGATCGCGGCAATCCGCGGTTTCGAGCGCCGCCTCGCTCTCCACACCTTCGGTTGCGGCATTCTCCGACGCCATGCGCGTCCACTCCCCGTGGCAATCGTTCTGGTTTGTTCTTGTTGGGCGCGGTCAGTTGGCCAGCAGGTCACGCAGCGCTTGGAGCAGACGCTCCGGCGTCACCGGCTTCATGACGATGGTGCGTCCGGTCTGCGCCGTCAGCCCCGCCGCCGTCTCCTTCGAGGCATAACCGGTCAGGAAGAGGATGCGCAAGTCAGGGTTACGCTCCTCCAGCGCGCGGCCGAGGTCCGGGCCGTTCATGCGCGGCATCGACACGTCGCTGACCACCGCGTCGAACAGGCCGCCGGCCTCGTCGTAGCGCTCCAGCGCCTCGATGCCGTCGGCGGCCTCGGTCACCACGCAGCCGGCCTCCTCCAGCGCCAACCGCAGATAGGTGCGGACGGACTCCTCGTCGTCGACCAGCAGGATCGCCGCGCTCTCGCCCTCGGCCATGCGCAGGGATTCCAGGCCGGGAACCGGCACCGGCGGGGCGGTGGCCGGCAGATAAAGGGAGAAGACGGTGCCCTGCCCCTCCTCGCTCTCCATCTCCACGACGCCGCCGGCCTGCTGCGCGGTGCCGTAGACCATCCACAGCCCGAGCCCGGTGCCCTTGCCGGGCTCCTTGGTGGTGAAAAAGGGTTCCCACACCCGGTCGCGGATCGCCTCCGGCACGCCGCAGCCCTGGTCGGCGACACGGATGACGATGTAGCGCCCGACGGACAGACCGCCATGGCGGGTGAAGAAGGCGGCGTCGGGCGTCTCCACCGTCAGCGCGATGGTCAGGGCGCCGCCGTCGGGCATGGCGTCGCGCGCGTTCAGCGCAAGGTTCAGCAGGGCCTGGTTCAGCGTGACCGGGTTGACCAGCGTGTGGGCGCCCTCGTCGCCGATCTCGATGGAGACGTCGATGCCGGCGCTGATCAACGGCTTGAGGAACACCCGCAGGTCGCGCAGCAGTTGGGCGACGCCGACCACCTCGCGCTCGTCCGACACCCGGCGATGCGAGAAGTCGAGAAGCTGGCCGGTCAAGGCGGCCGCGCGCTCCGACGCCTTGGCGATCTCCTGCACGCAGGTCAGCACGCGCGCCGCGTCGCCGGGGTTGCGCTCCGCCAGACGGGCGAAGCCGCCGATGGCGGTCAGCATGTTGTTGAACTCGTGGGCGATGCCGCCGGCCATGCGGCCGACCGCCTCCATCTTCTGGGCGCGCTGCAACTCGCCCTCGACCCGGCGGCGGTCGGTGACGTCGTTCAGCACCAGCAGGGCCGCCGGCTCGCGCCGGTAGACGGCCGGCGAGGCACCGACCTCCAGGAAGCGGCGCTCGCCGGACGGGCGGATGGCCTCGCATTCCAGATGCTGCCCCCTGCCCTCGGCGGCCACGGCGAGACGGGCCTCCAGCGCGTGGCCGTCCTCCAGGAAGCCGGCGAGCGGCCTGCCTTCCAGCCCGCCGGCCTCGACCCCGAGGATCTCGGCGGCGGCGCCGTTGGCGAAACGGATCGCCGCGCGGTCCCAGATGACGATGCCGTAGGGGGCGAGTTCGACGAGCTGGCGGTAGCGCCGCTCGCTCTCCTGGAGCGCCGAGACGGTGCGCTCCAACCGCGAGGTCTGGCCGGCCAACTCCTCCTCGCGGGTCTTCAGCTCGGTGATGTCCATCAGGATCTTGACGACGCCGCCGGTGCCGGTCGCGTGCTCGCTGATGCGGTACCAGCGGCCGTCGGACAGCAGGCCGTCCACCGGGGCGGAATGATCGAGGTGGCGCTTCAGCCGCTGCTCCACCCAGTCGCCGACGTCGCCGTCCTCGCAGCCGCCGCGCTCGGCCGCCGCGCGCAGGATCTCGGCGAAGGTGACACCGGGAACCAGCAGGTCGGCGATGTTGGGATAGGCCTGACGGTAGCGCTCGTTGCAGATCAGCAGCCGGCCGTCGGCGCTGAACAGGACGAAACCCTCGGAAACGCTGTCGACCGCGTCGTGGACCACCGTCTGCATGAAGCGGGCGTCGACCAGCGCCAGCGTCTCCGCGGTGACGTCGACGCCGCAGCCGCGATAGCCGATGAAACGCCCGTCGGGCCCCAGCACCGGAACGGCGCTGATCCGCAGGAAGAAGCTGCGCCCGCTGGGGTCGTCGATGTTGATCTCCAGCTCGCGGAAGGCGCGCCCGGCGGCGATGTCGGCCTCATATTCGGCCCAGGTGGCGGCATCCTCGACCAGCCGGGCAAGGTCGAGCAGCGTTTCGCCGAACACCGTGCGGGGATCGCGGCCGAGGATCCTGGCCAACCGATCGGAAACATAGACATAGCGATGGTCCGGCCCGGTTTCCCAGAACCAGTCGGACGAGGATTCGGCGAAGTCGCGGGCGCGGCGGCGGGACGCGGCCAGGGCAGCGGCGACGGTTCGCCGATCCGCGGCAGATCGCCGCAGGGCGGCGCTGCTCGCGAGGACACGGCGGGCGCTCCACAGGGCGAACCCGGTCATGACGGACAGCGCGCCGACGGCCGGCGCGTTCACCGCCCCGCCCTGGACCAGCAGCGCCAGAGCCGTTCCGGCGCCGGTCAGGGCGGCCAACACCTCCGGCAACGCGGCCCGGTGGCCCGATGCGGGGCTTGCCGGGTCGCTGACCGTATTGCGGATCGGTTCGGCGGCGTCTGCAACGTCCACGGGACCTCCGTCGGGCCAAGAGGGCAGTCGGCCGGTGACGCTCCACCGGACCCCACTTGTCTTAGAAGGAAGCCGTTAACATCAAGTTTCGCAGAAAAAATTTCTGATTTTTACGAGACGAGCGGCCGGCATCGACTTGGCGTGTGCGAAACACGACTTGTTCGCGTCATGCCGGGCCGTTGCCGGCGTCTCACTCGCCGTCGATGTCGAAGCCGTCATCCTCTTCGGGTGCGCGGCCGAGCAGAAGATCGGCGGCATCGAGCGTCAGCGCCTCGACCTCCTCGTTGCGCTCCTCGTCGGGAAGGCGCAGCGCGTGCATGAGCTGGGTCGCCAGATGGATCAGCATGGCGCGGACGCAGTCGTCCTCCGGATACTCCAGCGCCACCACATCCTGAAGGAAGGCGCCGAGCTGGTCCGGCGAATTCCAGGGGTGGGTGACGACGCTGTCCAGGCCGCTGGTGCCGAGAAAGACGCTGTTCAGTGCCGTGGCCTGCCGGTTGATGCCGTCGATCGCCTCGTCCTCGCCCAGCCGGCCGTGCAGCACCTCCTGGAAGGCGGCGAGGCTCTGGTCGATGAAGCCGCGCACCAGCAGGCGGACGATGGACTCGTCGGCCAGATCGTTGCGGCCCTGCTTCAGGGGGGGCAACGGCTCCAGAAGGGCTGCGATGATGGGCTTGGTGGGGATGGGGTCCATCGCGCCAACTCCTGAGAAATCACCCGGACCAACGACCGGATCCGCGTGGAATGATGGAATTTCCGAATACGCGAGATTGCGCCTTCTGTCCAGAAAACGCAAAAGGACCGCCCTTTCGGGGCGGTCCTTCTCGAAAAGTCCGGGCCGGAGCCCGAATGTCTCGGATCGGTCTGAAATCAGCCGACGATCTCGGTGCCCGAGAAGAAGTAGGCGATCTCCTGGGCGGCCGTCTCCGGCGCGTCCGAACCGTGGACCGAGTTCGCCTCGATGGACTCGGCGAACTCCTTGCGGATGGTGCCCTCGGCGGCGTTGGCCGGGTTGGTGGCGCCCATGATCTCGCGGTTGCGGGCGATGGCGTTCTCGCCTTCCAGGACCTGCACGACCACCGGGCCGGAGATCATGAAGGAGACGAGGTCGTTGAAGAAGCCACGCTCGCGATGCACGCCGTAGAACTGCTCGGCCTGGGCCTTCGACAGTTGCAGACGCTTCTGGGCCACGATGCGCAGGCCGCCGTCCTCGAACTTGGCGTTGATCTTGCCGGTCAGGTTGCGGCGGGTGGCGTCGGGCTTGATGATCGAGAGAGTGCGTTCAACGGCCATGGCGGGAACTCCTGCGATGAAAAGCTTGGTGGTGAAAAGCCTGTAGGCGCCGACCGTTGGTGCGGGGCGCCGATTGCGCGGCTTTATAGAGGCGCTTTCACGGCGCGGCAACCCCGTTCCGACAGCCGTCACCGCAATGTCAAGAAAGGGCCGCGCGCCTTCGGCGTCTTCAAATCCGGGGGTGCCCGTGCTACATCCTCGCCGTCATGCTGCACATCAACGATCTGACCTTCCGCTTCGGCGGCCGCGTCCTGTTCGACCACGCCACCGCGGTCGTCTCCAAGGGCCATCGCGTCGCCCTCGTCGGGCGCAACGGCACCGGCAAATCCACCTTGCTGAAGGTGATCTCCGGGCAGCTCCAGACCGACGACGGGGCGGTGTCCCTGCCGGCCGGAATGCGGATGGGCATGGTCGCGCAGGAGGCCCCAAGCGGCCCGACCACGCTGATCGACGCCGTGCTCGCCGCCGACGTCGAGCGCACCGCCCTGCTGGCCGAGGCGGAGACGGCGACCGACCCGATGCGCATCGGCGAGATCCACAACCGGCTGGCCGACATCGAGGCGCATTCCGCGCCGGCCCGCGCGGCGCAGGTCCTCTCCGGCCTGGGCTTCGACGCGGACGCGCAGCAGCGCCCCTGCTCGGACTTCTCCGGCGGCTGGCGGATGCGCGTGGCGCTGGCCGGCGTGCTGTTCTCGCGCCCCGACCTTCTGCTGCTCGACGAACCGACCAACCACCTGGATCTGGAGGCGACGATCTGGCTGGAGGGGTATCTCAAGAACTACCCGCACACCATCCTGCTGGTCAGCCACGACCGCGAGCTGCTGAACGCGGTGCCGACGACGACGATCCACATCGACAACGGCAAGCTGGTCACCTACTCCGGCAACTACGACCAGTTCCTGCGCCAGCGCCGCGCCAACGCCGAGCGGCTCCAGTCGATGGCCGCCAAGCAGGAGGCGCGCCGCAAGCACATGATGGCCTACGTCGACCGCTTCCGCTTCAAGGCCAGCAAGGCCCGTCAGGCGCAGAGCCGCCTGAAGCTGCTGGAGAAGATGGAGACGGTCACGCTGATGGAGGACGACGCCGAGGTCGTCTTCAACTTCCCCCACCCCGACGAGCTGGCGCCGCCGCTGATCGCGCTGGAGGGGGTGAGCATCGGCTACGGCGACAAGACCATCCTGCGCCGCGTCGACCTGCGCATCGACATGGAGGACCGCATCGGCCTGCTGGGCGCCAACGGCAACGGCAAGTCGACGCTGGTCAAGCTGCTGGCCGGCCGCCTGCAGCCGATGGCCGGCGAGATGCGCCGTCCATCCAAGCTGCGCATCGGCTATTTCGCCCAGCACCAGTCGGAGGAGCTGGACCTGTCGCTGACGCCGATCCAGCAGACCCAGCGCATCATGCCGCTGGCGCTGGAGGAGAAGGTGCGCGCCCATCTCGGCCGCTTCGGCTTCCCGCAGGCCAAGGCGGAGACCAAGATCGGCAGCCTGTCGGGCGGCGAGAAGGCACGGTTGCTGCTGGCGCTGATGAGCCGGGAAGTCCCGCACATCCTGATGCTCGACGAGCCGACCAACCACCTCGACATCGACAGCCGCGAGGCTCTGATCGAGGCGATCAACGATTTCCCCGGCGCCGTCATCATCATCAGCCACGACCCCCACCTGATCGAGCTGACGGTGGACCGGCTGCTGCTGGTCGCCAACGGCACGGTGCAGGCCTATGACGGCGACCTCGACGACTACCGCCGCTTCCTGCTCGACCGCGCCAAGGCCGAGCGGGCGGTCGCCAAGGGCGCGTCCGACCGCGACGCCGGGCCGAACAAGAAGGACCAGCGCCGCGCCGCCGCCGAGGCGCGGACCGCGCTCGCCCCGCTCAAGCGCAAGGCGACCGACGCCGAGGCGCTGGTCAACAAGCTGTCCGAGGAAAAGCGCAGGATCGAGGTCAAGATGGCCGATCCGGCGCTCTACACCGGCCCGGCCGAGAAGCTGACCAAGCTCCAGATCGACCTCGGCGTGATCGAGAAGAAGCTGGCGAGCGCCGAGGAGACGTGGCTGGAGGCGCTGGAAGCCTACGAGAGTGCCGCGGCGGAGGCCGGCGCTTGACCGGCCGCTCGCACGCGGACGGCGTGGTGCTGGCGGATTCGCCGGTCGATTCGTCGATCCATGACCATGCCGAGGAGCGCACCTCCGACGTCATCGCCAAGTTCCGCGCCAACCTGCCGGAGGGCCGCGTCTCGCTGGGCGACCTGATCCGGGCGCTGGGCGACCGCTCGCTCGGCACCATCCTGCTGGCGCTGGCGCTGCCGACCATCGCGCCGGTGCCGCTCGGCGTGTCCTGCCTGTTCGATCTGCCGATCATGCTCTACACGGCGCAACTCGCCTTCGGGCGGCACGGCGCCCGCCTGCCCGACTGGCTGCTCAAGCGGTCGGTCGGCCGTTCGCTGGCCGGACGGACGCTCGACGCGGCGATGCCCCGGCTGCTGTGGATCGAGCGGATGCTGAAGCCGCGCGCCCACCGGCTGGCCCACATCGACGGCGAGCGCTGGTTCGGGCTGCTGCTGTTCATCCTGACGCTGACCTGCATCGTGCCGCTGCCGCTGACCGGCTGGCTGCCGGGCTTCGCGCTGGTGCTGATCTCACTGGGGCTGATCGAGCGCGACGGCCGCGCCATCGGCGTCGGGCTGGGGCTGAGCGTCGCGGCGCTGGTGTTTTTCTTCCTGGTCGCCAGCAGCCTGTCATACGCCGGTCACCAACTTCTGGCAGCAACGCCGTAAGGGACTGGCGGTTCCGGTCTTCCGCACCGGGCCGAAGCGGGCGGCGCTGGGGCTGGCCGGCGATCGTGTCGGCTTCACCCCGCCGAACCTGCCGCCGGCCTCCGTGTGGGAGTATCGGCGCGGCTGAGCCGCACCCCTCACGCCGCGACGGGCGGCTTCACGAAATGCTGGTGGCCGTGGTCGCACTGGCCGCGCGCGTGCTTGTCGTCGCAGCTTTCCGCCGAGGTCAGGCCGATCCAGGCGTGCAGCGTGTTCGGGTCGAAGCCGGCTTCCCGCCGCTCGCCCGATTGGATCAGCGGGCGGCGGATCAGATCGCGGTCGGCCAGCAGGGCGGCCAGCGCCCCGGCCTCGTCGAGGGCGGCCGGCTTGACGGCCCCGCTCTTGATCGCCGCGGCGCGGCGGTTGAACCACTGGTCCGGCTCCTTGTCGCCGAAGAAGGCGCGCAGTTCCGCCGCGGTGAGGGGGGCGGTCGCCAGATCGCGCTCGGTCAGGCTGTGCCCGGCGGCGAGCAACTGCTGCTTCTGCTTGGCGTTCGCCGGGCAGTCGGCGAGGCCGTAGAAAATCACGTCAGCCATGGAATGCGCTCCGCGTCGTGGTGGGTCATGGTCGTCAATCAGGACCATTTCCGTCCGATCCACCGGAAGCCTGCCATCAAAAAGGGCGTGGCACAAGGCCACGCCCACATTTTTTGTAAGGTTATTTGGCGTGACTTACTTGGCCAACCGCTTCAGCGCGTCCTCGACATACTGGTTGGTGTAGGTCTTGGACAGGTCGATGGTTGCCGAGGCCACCGCCGGGTCGAACGCCTTCAGCACCTTCAACGCCGCCTCGGCGCCGTCCTGGGTGAAGCGGCCGTCCGGCGAGTAGGTCGGCTTGGAATGCTCGAAGGCCTGGGCGTAGAGCGTCTTGTTTCCGAGGAAATATTCCTCCGGCAGCACCTTCAGCACCTCCTCGGTGCTGGCCTTGTTCAGCCACAGCATCGTCTTGACGAAGATGTCGGCCAGCGCCTGGGTGGTCTTCGGGTTGGCCTGGATGAAGGCCGGGGTGGTGTAGAGCACCGCCGCCGGGTACGGACCGCCATAGACGTCGAGCGTGCCCTTCTCGGTGCGGGTGTCGGCCATGACGACGATGTCGCCGTCCGATTCCGACTGGCTGATGACGGGATCGAGGTTGACGATGGCGTCGATCTCGCCGCGCTTGACCGCCGCGACCGCGCTGGGGCCGCCGCCGACGCCGATGATCGACACGTCCTCCGGCTTCATGCCCTCCTTGGCCAGCAGGTAGTTGATCATGAAGTTGGTCGAGGAGCCGGGGGCGGTGACGCCGACCTTCTTGCCCTTCAGATCCTTGACCGACGTGATCGCGCCGTTCTTCTTGACGTAGGCGAGCACGATGCCGGGGTAGCGGCCGAGCTGGGTGACGCCGACGATCGGCTGGCCCTTGGCCTGCATCTGCACCGTGTGGTCGTAGGCCCCGGTCACCACATCGGCCGAGCCGCCGATCAGCGCCTGGAGGCTCTTGGCGCCGCCGCCGAAATCGCTGATCTCGACGCTGATCCCGGCCTCCTTGAAGTAGCCGAGCCGCTCCGCCAGCGTCAGCGGCAGGTAATAGAGCAGCGGCTTGCCACCGACGGCGATCTTGATGTCCTTCTTCTCCAGCGCCTGGGCGGCGGCCGATCCGGCGGCCCCCAGCGTCAGGGCGACGGCCGCCACAGCGATCAGGGTCTTCAACGTCTTCATGGTCTCTTCCTTCCTCCCGCTTTTCTTGTTCAGGTCTGCGTCGTCTGCGCCTCCTGAGGGCGCCAGTGCAGCAGGCGTTTCTCGATGGCGGTGACGGCCGCGTCGATGGCGACGACGAAGATGGTCAGCACCAGCATGCCGGAAAAGACGCCGACCGTGTCGAACACGCCTTCCGCCTGGTGGATGCGGTAGCCGAGCCCGGCGGCCGAGCCGAGATACTCGCCGACCACCGCCCCGACCATGGCGAAGCCGACGGCGGTGTGCAGCGACGAGAAGACCCAGGACAAGGCCGAGGGCAGATAGACGTGGCGGAACAGATGGCGCGAGTTCGCCCTCAGCATGCGGGCGTTGGCGAGCACCACCGGGCTGACCTCCTTCACGCCCTGGTAGACGTTGAAGAAGACGATGAAGAAGACCAGCGTGACGCCGAGCGCCACCTTCGACCAGATGCCGAGCCCCAGCCACAGCGCGAAGATCGGCGCCAGCACGACGCGGGGCAGCGCGTTCACCGCCTTGATGTAGGGGTCGAAGACGACCGAGACCAACGGCGCGCGGGCGAACCAGAAGCCGAAGGCGATGCCGGCCACCGTGCCGATGACGAAGGCCAGCGCCGTCTCCAGCAGCGTGATGCCCAGATGGTACCAGATCACCCCGGAGGCGAAGTCCTTGAAGGTCCGCTCCAGCACCGCCCCCGGCGTGCCGAAGAAGAAGGGGCTCAGCAGGTTGGTGCTGACGGTCAGCACGTGCCACAGCCCGAAGAAGCCGATCAGAACGCAGATTTGCAGCAGCAGGATGACCGGACGGCTGGGCAGGCGTTTGGCGTGGGATCTCATGGTGTCGTCACCGCAGCTTGGTCTGGGCGTAGCCCTTCAGCACCTCGTCGCGCAGCTGGTTCCAGATCTCCTGGTGCAGTTGCAGGAAGCGCGGGGTCATGCGGATCTCCGCGACGTCGCGCGGGCGGTCGAGGTCGATCCGGTACTCGCCGATCAGCCGCGCCCCCGGCCCGGCCGACAGCACCAGCACGCGGTCGGACATGGCGATGGCCTCCTCCAGGTCGTGGGTGATGAAGACCACCGACTTGCGGTCGGACGCCCACAGATCGAGAAGCTCGTTCTCCATCATCTGCCGGGTCTGGATGTCGAGCGCCGAGAAGGGCTCGTCCATCAGCACGATCTTCGGATCGACGATCAGCGTCTGGGCCAGCGCCACCCGCTTGCGCATGCCGCCGGACAGCTGGTGCGGGTAACGGTCGCCGAAGCCGTCCAGCCCGACGCGGGCCAGCCAGGGGCGGGCGCGGTCGAGCGCCTCGCGCTTGGCGACACCGCGGAACTCCAGCCCGGCGGCGACGTTCTCCAGCGCCGATTTCCAGGGCATCAGCGCCTCGGCCTGGAACATATAGCCGGCCTTGGGATTGATCCCCGTCACCGGGGCGCCGAAGGACAGGGCCCGCCCGGCGCTGGGGCGCAGCAGCCCGGCGGCGACGTTCAGCAGGGTGGATTTGCCGCTGCCGGTCGGCCCGACGATGGAGACGAACTCGCCGTCCGCCACCGTGAAGCTGGCGTCGCGCACCGCCGTGTAGGCCTGACCCCGGCCGTCGGGGGATGGGAAGCTGCAGGTCACGCCCTCCAGCGAGAGGGCGGGCGCCATTACGGCGGCCTCGGGCATCGGCGTGTCGTCCCTGTTCGTCGTTGCGGGGTTCGTTCGTGTCGGCATCATGTCCGTCCGCCTGCGGCCCGCCATACTGGCCGAAGCTCTGCTGAGGAGCAATACGATCCGGACTACGTACAATCCGCAAGCGCGGAAGGCGGGGCGGCGACAAAGAAGGGACTCCGGCCGATATCGGTTGCGGGGCGGCAAGCGGCTCCCTCATCAATGGCATAGGCCGAAAGCCATCCCCTTCCCTTTCAGAGCGCGGAACCGCCATGCCCCCGATGCCGAAACGCCTGATGGCGGTCCTCGCCGCCCTGGTCTCCCTCTTCGCCGCGTGGTTCGGCTTCGCCGCCTGGAGCGACTACGCCGGGCAGCGCGACGAGCGGCCGGCGACCTACAGCGCGCTGATCGACATGGCCGGGCGCGGCGACATCGCCTCGATCACCCTTGGCGCCGGAGCCGGGGGGGCGGGAACCGGACTCGCGGTCGCCGCCGACGGCACGCAGTACCGCGTCGTCATGCCGGTCACCGACGACCTGCTGAAGGAGCTGCGCGAGCGCAAGGTCGCCATCACCTTCGACGACGGCCCCGGCGGGCTGGTGCCGCAGACCATGGGCGTGCTCGACCGCGCCGCCCCCTTCCTGGTGCTGGGCCTGCTGGTGGCCGGGCTGGCGCTGGGCGGCGGGCAGTTCTTCGGCATGGGCCGCGCCACCCGCATCCGTCCGCAGGACACCAGGACGGCCTTCAAGGACGTCGCCGGCGTCGACGAGGCCAAGGAGGAGCTGCGCGAGACGGTGGAATTCCTCAAGGATCCGCGCCGCTTCGCCATGGCCGGCGCGCGGGTGCCGAAGGGCATCCTGCTGGTCGGCCCCCCCGGCACCGGCAAGACGATGCTGGCGAAGGCCGCGGCCGGCGAGGCGGGCGTGCCCTTCTTCGCCGCCTCGGGGTCGGATTTCGTCGAGATGTTCGTCGGGCTGGGTGCGGCCCGCGTCCGCAACCTGTTCAAGACCGCCCGCGCCGCCGCCCCCTGCCTGCTGTTCATCGACGAGATCGACGCGCTGGCCGGCAAGCGCGGCGAATCCAACTCGCACTCCGAGCGCGAGCAGACGCTGAACCAGCTTCTGGTCGAGATGGACGGCATCGTCGGCGAGGGCGACGTGGTGGTGATCGCCGCCACCAACCGGGCCGAAATGCTCGATCCCGCCATCACCCGCCCCGGCCGCTTCGACCGTCACATCCACGTCTCGCTGCCCGACCTCGCCGGGCGCGAGGCCATCCTCGGCTCCCACACCGGCCGCCTCACCCTGGCGCCCGACGTCTGCGCCCGCACCGTGGCGCGCGGCGTGCCGGGCTTCTCCGGCGCCGAACTGGCCAACCTGACCAACGAGGCGGCGCTGTCCGCCGCCCGCCAGGGCCGCGTCACCATCACCATGGCCGATTTCGAGGCCGCCAAGGACCGCGTGCTGATGGGCACCGAGCGCCGCAGCCTCGCCCTGTCCGAGCAGGAGCGGCGCCTGACCGCCTTCCACGAGGCCGGCCACGCGCTGGTGTCGCTGCGCTGTTCCGACGCCGACCCGATCCACAAGGCGACCATCATTCCGCGCGGCCGCGCGCTCGGCATGGTCGTCCGCCTGCCGGAAGGCGACCGGGTGTCGGTGTCGCGCGCCAAGCTGCTGACCGACATCGCCGTCGCCATGGCCGGCCGCGCCGCGGAGGAGATCGTCTTCGGCGCCGACCGCGTCACCACCGGCGCCGAGGCCGATTTCCGCGCCGCGACCGACCTCGCCCGCCGCATGGTCGCCTCCTGGGGGATGAGCGACGCCATCGGCTTCGTCGCCCACGCCGGCAACGACCCGGCGGCGGTCCGCTCCGAGCGCACCGCGTGGCGCATCGACGAGGAAATCCGCCGCATCACCGACGAAGGCATGGAGCAGGCCCGCCGGATGCTGCGCGCCGACCGCGCGGCGCTCGACCGCATCGCCCAGGCGTTGCTGGAGCGCGAGACGCTGAGCGGCCCCGAACTGATGGATCTGGCGGAGCAAATCACCGAGGAGCGCGCGACCGAGGCGGCGTGACGCCCCGGCTTCCCCCTTTCCCTCCGTCCGTCGCGGACGGTCACCCATACGGCGCAGCGCTGCCCGGAATTCCTCTCCGGCATCGTTGCGCCGTTTTTTATTTCCTATATTGTTAATGGGATATACTGACAATAAACACTTGGAAATTGGAGTTTTCAGCGATGACCGCCACCACGCCACAGCCACCGCAGCCGCCGGCGGACGGGGGCGAGGCGCTGTCCCGCTCCCTGGCCGTCAACCTGCGCCGCTTCCGCCTCGGCCAGGGCCTGTCGGTGGAGCGGCTGGCCGCCCTGTCGGGGGTCGGACGCGCCGAACTGGACGCCATCGAGCAGGGCGGCGGCGTGCCGACCATCGCGCTGCTGTGGAAGGTGAGCCACGCGCTGGAGATTCCCTTCTCCAGCCTGTTCAGCGCCGGGCCGGCCAGCGGCACCACCGTGCTGCGCCGCTCCGAGTCGAAAGTCCTGGCGTCCCAGGACGGTGGCTTCACCTCCCGGGCCTTGTTTCCCTTCGAAGGGGAGCGGCGCGTGGAGTTCTATGAGCTGCGCCTCGCCCCCGGCACGGTCGAGGAGGCGGAGGCGCACGCCGCCGGCACGGCCGAGAACATCACCGTCGCCTCCGGATCGGTCGAGATCGTCACCGCCGACGGTGAACACAGGTTGGACACCGGCGATTCCATCCTGTTCGAGGCCGACGCTCCCCATGCCTACCGCAACCCCGGCGACCGCGAGGCGGTGCTGTATCTGGTCATGAGCTACGTCGAACCGCTGTTCGCCTGAACCATGCCCCACTCCATCCCACTCCGCACAAGTCTCTGTTTCGTTGCGACCCGCGGCAATGCCGGGCTAGAGTGAAAGGAACAAAAGACAATCCATCGCGAGAGGGGCAGCATGACGGGGTTCGTCGCCCGCAGGGTCGCGCTGTCGGCGGTGTTTTCGGCAGCGCTTCTGTCGGTGATGCCCGCCTTGATTGCCCATCCGGCCCAAGCCGCCACGCTGGTCAAGGTTGGCGCCTACGAGTTCCCCCCCTACGTCACCGATTCGGGCCCCAGCCTCACGCGCGATCTGCTCGACCTGCTGAACGCCGCCCAGGACGACTGGCGCTTCGAACTGGTGCCGACCTCGCCGCAGCGGCGCTACGAGGATCTGGAGCAGGGCCGCTTCGACGCCATCGCCTTCGAAAGCCTCGCCTGGGGCTGGAAGGGGCGCCCGGTCGACGCCACCCGCGTCTTCCTGCGCGACGCCGAGGTGTTCGTCGCCAAGGCCGGTCCCGGCATCGACCAGTCGATCTTCGACAGCCTGGAGGGCAAGACGATCCTCGGGCGGCTCGGCTACCATTACGCCTTCGCCAACTTCGACTCCGATCCGAAGACTCTGGAGCAGCGCCATCACACGCGGGTCACCGTCACCCACGAGGGCAACGTCCGCAACGTCGTCGCCGGCCGCGCCACCTTCGCCATCGTCACCCGGTCCTTCCTGAACCAGTTCCTGAAGGGCGAGCCGGATCTCGCCAGACGCATCCTGGTGTCCGAGCGCACCGACCAGATCTATGAGCACACCATCCTGGTCCGGCGCGGCGGTCCGGTGACGGTGGAGGCGCTGAACGCCCTGCTCGACCGGCTGGAGGCCGACGGACGCCTGGGCGCCCTGTGGACCCGGAACGGGATCACGCCGTGAGCGACAGTTTCCACAAGGCGTCCGTCTGGCGGGGCGGCTCGCTGCTTGCCCGCGTCGGGGTGGTGATCCTCGTGACCACGGTGACGGTCGGGGTCGTCGCCGTCGGCCTGTCGGAACGCATCATCGAGGGCCAGCGCCACCAGGATCTGCTGCGCCGCGCCGAACTGGTCGCCGCGACCCAGGCCGACGCGCTGAGCGGCCCGGTGTGGGAGCTGGACGACCGCGCCGCCCAGGTCATGATCGACGCGCTGCTGGCCCGCGACCCGGCCATCCGCGCCATCGCCGTGCACGAGATCAACCGCGAGGCGCCGCTCGCCAGGGCCGACGCCGCCCCGCGGGCCGGCTCGGACGACGGCGCCGAGCGGGTGACCGTCGACCGCCCCATCATCCTGCGCAACCGCGAGGGCCGCACCGAAACGGTCGGCCATCTGACCGTCGTCTATTCGGCGGCGGAGGTGGTGCAGGCGACGATCGACGCGCTGGTTCCGGTGGTCGGGCTGCTGCTGCTGTCGCTGCTCGGCGCCGTCGCCGTGCTGGGGATCACGCTGAACCGCATCGTCCTGGGGCCGCTGCGCCGCCTGACCCAGCTGTCCCGCGCAATGGCGCGCGGCGACTACGGCGCCCGCATGGCGACCGACCGGGCCGACGAGATCGGCCTGCTGGCCGACAGCTTCAACCGCATGGCCGAGACCGTCCAGGACCACACCCGCACCCTGGAAAGCCGCGTGGAGGAGCGGACCGAGGCGCTGGCCGCCACCAACCGCGCCATCATGGACAGCATCAACTACGCGCACCTCATCCAGTCCTCGATCCTGCCGAACGCCGACACGCTGGCCGCCGCCCTGACCGAGCATTTCGTGCTGTGGCGCCCGCGCGACGTGGTGAGCGGCGATTTCTACCTGTGCCGCGCGGTGGCGGACGGCTTCGTCGTCGCGGTCGCCGACTGCACCGGCCACGGCGTCCCCGGCGCCTTCATGACGATGACCGCCAGCGCCATGCTCGACAACGCCCTCGACCAGATGGGAGGCCGCGATCCGGCCGCCGTGCTGTCGGTGGTCGACCGCAAGGTCCGCGCCGCCCTGCACCAGGACGGCCTCGCGCGCAGCCTGGCCGAGCAGTTCGACAACGGCCTCGATCTGGCGCTCTGCCACGTCGATCCGGCGCGGCGCCGGCTGACCTTCGCCGGTGCCCGCATCCCGCTGCTGATCGTCACCGCCGAAGGCGTCGGCGAACTGCGGGGCGACCGTCACAGCCTGGGTTACCGGCGCGAGGCCGGCGCCCCCGAGGTCCGCTTCACAAATCATGGCATGGCGTTGCTTCCCGGCCAGACCTTTTGCCTGGGCACCGACGGGCTGACCGACCAGGACGGCGGCGAGCGGGGCCGCAGCTTCGGCAGAAAGCGGCTGCGCGAAGCCCTGGAGCGCATGGGAGGCCAGCCGCTCGACCAGTTGCGGGCCGAACTGGAGCACAGCCTGGACCGGCATCAGGCCGGGCGGTCGCAGCGCGACGACATCACGCTGTTCGGCTTCCGTCCGCGCCTGAGCGGCGGCACCCGCCATTCGGCGGACAGCGGGGCACGCCACGCGGCTTGATGCCGCGACCCGAAAATCTTCCCTCGGACAGGTGCGGGAATATGTTATCGATATGACACGAAATGCGACGGTTTGTAGCGAACTCTTCGTCGTTCGGATTTATTTTTAATTTTATACATTATGCGATATGTTCAACCCGGTCGGGTGACGGAAGGGGCGGAAAGCATGGCGGCACCGACGATTGTGGTTGTCGAGGACGAGAACTCCCTGCGATCCGATATGATCGAGTACCTTGCCAATTGCGGGTTCGACGCCGTCGGTGCCCGCAGTGGCGCCGAACTGGACCGGATCCTGGGCGAGCGCACGGCCTCGGTCGTCATCCTCGACGTCAACCTGCCCGACGAGGACGGATTCAAGATCGCGGCGCGGCTGCGCGACACCCAGGGGGCCGGCATCATCATGGTGACGGCGCGCAGTTCCACAGTCGACCGTGTGGTCGGGCTGGAGATCGGCGCCGACGCCTATCTGGTCAAGCCGGTGGAACTGCGCGAGCTCGAGGCGCAGGTCAAGTCCCTGCTGCGGCGCCTCAGCGAACGCGCCGCCGAGACGCCCTCGCCACTGCCGCCCGCGGCCTCCGCCGAGACGCAGGGAGCGGACGGCGGCGACGAGGCGCGCTGGACGCTCGACCCGACCGAATGGTCGCTGACCAGCCCGGCCGGCGCCCGCATCAGCCTGACCAGCATGGAAATGAAGCTGACCAGCCTGCTGGCCGGTCAAGCGCGCAAGCCGGCGACGCGCGACCAGATTTCGCAGGCCCTCTACAGCCGGCGCTGGAATCCCGAGGACCGTTCCATCGACACGGTCGTCGGCCGTCTGCGCCACAAGGTCGAGGGCGCCATCGGCGGCACGGCGCCGCTGAAATCGGTGCACGGCGTCGGCTATGTCTTTTCCGCCCCCATCCGTGTGCTGGGCGGCCCCTGATCCCACGCGGGGATCCTAAGCGGGCGGATTCACCGGCGCTTCCGCCGGCGGGGCCGGATCGTCCGGGGTGCAGCGGGGGAACAGCAGGGTGAAGGCCGTGCCGCGATCCGGGGCGCTGTCCACCGTGATGCTTCCCTTGAGCACCCCGACCACCAGATTGTGAACGATGTGCAGACCGAGCCCGCTGCCGCCCTGCCCGCGGCGCGTGGTGAAGAAGGGCTCGAAGACGCGGTTCCGGTGCTCGTCCGTCATTCCCCGGCCGTCGTCGCGGAAGGTCAGGCGGACCATGTCGCCTTCGGCCGGCGCGACCTCGATCGCCATGCCCCCCGACCGCCCCTCGGCGAAGGCGTGGGTCAGCGCGTTCATCACCAGATTCGCCAAAATCTGCGACAGCGCCCCCGGATAGCTGTCCAGTTCCAGGTCGGCCGGGCAGGACACCGACACGCCGTGCCCGGCCGGACGCAGCTTCGGCTGGAGGCTGACCAAGGTCTCGTGGATGTAGGAGCCGAGAGTGATCCGGCGGCGCTCCGAACTCGCCCGGTCGACCGCGACCTGCTTGAAGCCGGCGATGAGCTGCGCCGCCCGCTGGCAGTTGGCGAGAATCAGGTCGCTGGTGTCGGCCGCCGTGGCGAGGTAGCGGGAAAAGTCGCCGCGGCTGATCCCGCCGCTCTCACTCATCGCCTTCAGGCGGACAGTGGCGTCGGCCAGATGGGAGGCGCAGGACACCGCGATGCCGACCGGCGTGTTGATCTCATGCGCCACCCCGGCGACAAGCGCGCCGAGCGAGGCCAGCTTTTCCGCTTGCAGCATGGCCCTCTGAGCCTCGCGCAATTCGACCAGCGCGGTTTCGGCCTCCTGCCGGCGGCGCTCCAGTTCCTGGTTGGCGGTGCCGAGCTGGGCTTGCAGCCGGTCGCTGACCCGCAGCAGGCGGCGCTGCTCACGGATGCTGCGCTGGAACGACTCGATCAGCGCCTCGAACCCGGCCACGCAGTCCGGCGCGACCTCCTTCAGCCTCTCCCCCAGGGCGCGGGCCTGCTCGACGGCCTGTTCCTCGGCGGCGAAGAGGTTGAAGCTCATCCGATTTCGCCGATCGGCACTTCCCGCAGGGAAAAGGCGACATGGCGCAGATCCTCGGCGAAATCCTCGCCAAGCTCGCGCATCGATTCATCGCCTTCCTCATGGGACCAGACAACGGCGACCGGCCGACCGGCCTTCGCCACCGCCTCCAGCATCTGGAGGATGTTCATCAGCGCCTTGGCGCTGGAGCTGTTGAAATACAGCAGCTCCATGTCGAAGCGGATCGGCGTGTCGCCGGGCACCGCCAGATAGTCGCGCAGCGCGGTGAAGATCGGGCCGAAGAAGGTCGCGACGTCGTCGGGATAGGATTCCCCGGTCAGTCGTAACTGTCCGGCCGGAAAGTCGAACGCCACGCCCGGTGTGCGTCCGGTGGCGGCGATGCTCAGAATGTCCATGGAGGTTCGCCCGTATCCCGCTGCGGTCTTCAGATGCGGACCTTGAGGCAGAAGAAGCTCCGCTCGCCGTCCATGGGGTCGAAATCGTAATCGATGGGTTCGCTGGCCCGCCGCGCGATCTCGATCAGGCCGATGGTCGCGCCCCGGCTGCCGTCCTCCGGCTCCTCGCGAAGCTGCTCGCGGTAATAGCTCTTGATGCCCTCGCGGTCGAGGCCGCGCAGATGGTCCAGCCGCTCCTTCAGGCGCGGTACGTCGGCGTTCAGCACCGTGTTGCCGCAGACGATGAAGACCTTGCCCCGCTCCATGCCGATGGTGACCATCCCGGCGCTCAACTCCACCGAACGGGAACTGGCACCCGTCACCTTCTCGGCCGAATAGCGGATGATGTTCTGCATCTGCTCGACGAAGACGGAGAAGACCCGGCGCACGGTCGGCCCGTCGGCCTCTTCGATGGTCATCTTCTCGCGCAGGGCCTCGCCCAGCGAATAGAGGATCCCTTCGGACAGGTAGCCGCTGAAGGAGAAGATGATTCCCTTGCCGTCGAGGTCGCGTTTGATGGCGGCGTATTGCTGGGCAAGCATCGGCTTTCGCTTTCCAAACCGAAGTCCACGCCGGGTCGGGCGCGCGCGACGCCGCGGTCGGCCGGGCGCCGCCGGACAACCGCGGGGCGCAATCGGGACTATCTCACCTTCCCCGGCAAAGGACCATACCCCAATAATACCGCACCGCGGCGACCGAACCGGCCCGCCGGCGTCACACCGGCAGCATGACGCGGAAGGTCGTCCCCTCCCCCACCGCGCTGTCCACCGTGACCGCCCCGCCATGCAGCAGGACGATCTGCTGGACGGTGTGCAGCCCGATTCCGGTGCCCGGCACGCCATGCGCCCCCGAGCCGCGGAAGAAGCGGTCGAACAGGCGCGGAATCTCCGCGTCCGGAATGCCCCGCCCACGGTCGCTGACCTCGATCGTCACCGTCGGGCCCTCCCCCTCGCAGCGCAGGAGGATCGGGCCGTCGGGATCGGAGTATTTCACCGCGTTGTTGAGGAGGTTGGCGAGCACCAGCCCGATCAGATGGCCGTCGAGTTCCGCCCGGGGCGGGGCGTGGTCCAGATCCAGCAGGAACCGGCGCACCGGATAGGCGACCCGGAAGGGGTCGGCGACGCTGCGGATCAGTTCCGGCAGATCGACCGGGCCGCGTTCCGGCACCAGGGCGTTGCTTTGCAGGCGTTCGTCGGTCAGGTGGGAGTCGATCAGGCCGGTCAGCCGCTGGACGCTGCCGCGGATGACCGACAGGCGCTCCAGCATGTCCGGCTCCACCCGCTCAGCGCGCATCGCCAGAAGCTGGGCCGCGCTGTCGATGATCGCCAGCGGCGTGCGGAACTCATGGCTGACCATGCCGAGGAACTGGCGCTGGTTGTCGCGGGCGGCCAGTTCGCGCTCCAGCGCCCGCTCCACCCGCTCCTTGGCGAGGATCAGCGCCCGCTGGTTGGCCGCCAGCTCGGTCGTCCGCTGCTCGACCCGCTGCTCCAGCGAGCGGTTCAGCGCAACCAGCTCCTCGTACAGGCAAACATTGTCGAAGCCGATGGCGACGCGGTTGCAGAACAGCTCCAGCAGCCGGTGCTCGTCGGCGGTGTAGGGCTCCGGCCGCTCCAGCGTCAGCACGGTGACTCCGTGCTCGCGCGTGCGGAAGACCAGCATGCAGAAGCCGTCGTCGTACAGGTTGCGCTGCGACCGGAAGGCCTCCTCCACCGCCAGGGCGAGCGGCTGCGGCAGCGCCTCGGCCACCGGCAGTCCGATCCCGCAGGCGTGGCGGCCGAGCCCGGCCACCACGACGGTCTGGTCGCGGCCATCGCCGCGCTCCATCCGCCGGCAGGCCAGCACCGCCGGATCGCTGCCGGGGTCGACGACGCGCGAGAGCTGCTCGACCAGCCGTTCGACGAAGGCGCGCATCGACCGCGTCTCGAACAGCGAGGCCGAGGCGCTGAGGATGCGCTCCAGCCCCTGCCGGTTCCGCTCGATGGTGACGATGTCGCGCCAGGCCCGCAGCGCGCTGACCAGGGTGGTGAACAGGCGCTGGGCGGTCAGCTCGCTCTTGGCCTTGTAGTCGTTGATGTCGTAGCCGACGATCACGTCGCGCTCCGGCGCCTGCCCCGGCTGGCCGGTGCGCAGGATGATGCGCATCCGCCGGTTGCCAAGCTCGTCGCGGATATGGCGGACCAGCCGCAGGCCGGCATCCTCCGTCTCCATCACCACGTCGAGCAGCGCCACCGGGATATCCGGCCGCTCGGCCAGCACGGCCCGCGCCTCCGCCGCCGACAAGGCGCCGACCAGTTCGAACGGGCGCCCGTCGAAATCGAAGTCGCGCAGCAGAACCGCCGTCATCGCGTGGACCTGCGGGTCGTCGTCCACCACCAGGATCGGCCACGGCTCGCCCATCGGACGGTCCGGCCGGCCTGTCGCCGGAGCGCCATCCTCCGGACCGAACAGCGGTTCGTCGTCCAATCCAGCCATGTTCCGCCCCTGAAGACCCGACCCCACGCCCGGACGGCGCGGGCATCCGGCGGGATGGAACCACCGGACGCCGCCGGTTCCAAGCCGGAACCGCAACGCGGGGTGGTTTCGTTGCAATTTGTTGCAAATCACCGGAGGTCGTTTCCCGTTGCCGGCAATCCTTGCCATCCGACCATGTCGCGATGGCAATCGCTTCCGTATAGTGTCACAAGAGTCGCCCTGTCACGAAACCCGCAACGACTGCGACCGGCTCGCAGGGAACATCGTCTGTCTTTCCTCTTGTCTTCGGATGGTGATGCCGTGCCTGCAACCGTCGATGTGTTCGGTGCCACTGTCCTTGTGCTGGGATTGGCCGCCCTCGGGCTTTCGGTGATCTTCGAGGCGTCGCGGCTCAGCGCTTCCGCCGCCCGCAAGACGCTGGTCGGCCGCCGCATCCAGGCACGGGAACACGAGGCGCTCGATCTCGGGAAGCGCCTCGACGGCGCCGAGGCGGAGGCGCTCGCCCGGCGGACGACGCTCGACGGCCTGCTGTCGGAGCGGTCGCGCATCCAGGCGGCGACCACCGCGCTGACGCTGTCCAAGATCGAGATGGTGCACGAGGTTGGCGAGCCGGCGCCGGGCGCCGTCCTGTTCCAGGGTAATCTGCGCGCGAACAGCGAAGGCGGCGAATCGAGCGCCGGCCGCGACACGCCGCGCCGCGTCGTCTTCGCCCGCGAAATCTGGGAGCGCAGCAACATCGTCCATGTCTGGGCAGAGACGCCGGAAGCGGCGATGGCCGCCGTGCAGCGTGCCTTCAGCGCCCGGTCCGGCATCACCGCCGCGCGGATGCAGCGGGCCGCCGTTCCTCCGCGCCAAACCGGCGGGACGGATGAGAAGAGGGAGGATCCGGCGCGACCGGCCCTGCGCATGGCCGCCGCCGCGCCGAGGCCGCGGGCGGCATGACCGCCCTGTTCCTCTACGGCGCCGTCCTGCTGATGGCGGCGAGCGTCATCGCCAACCGGATCGGCCAGCGCCGCATGGCCGCCGCGCGCAAGGCGCTGAGGAGCGACGAGGACCGGCTGCGGCAGTTGGATCAGGGCATCCTCGACAACAGCCGCATCCTGGAGCAGGCCCGGCAGCGCACCGCCGGACTGGACGACCAGATCCACGAGGCCCGTCTGGCGGTCGAGCATCTGACGGAGCGCTACGAGCGGGCGCGCGCCGCCCCGGCCGAGCGCTACCACATCTTCGACCGGCTCGACGCCCGTCCCGGCACCATCTGGTCGCTGGAGATCCGCCGGGCGGGCGACGCGCCGAACGATCCCCGGCTGGCCGCCGCATGGCCGGCGCCGCGCACCTATCTGCTGGTCGCCTCCAACCCGCGCGAGGCGATGGAGCGCGCCGCCCAACGTTTTCCCCGTACCCAGGGATTCGAGGTCGGCAGCGCGGCGGCCTGCCATCTGTTCCGCAAGCGGACGTCGCTGGACGACAAGGACACCGCCGCCCTCTTCACCCGCAGGGACGGACGGTTCGCCGGGCGGGAGCCGGGTTGAACGGCACGGACCGCGGCGGCGTTCAGCCCTTCGTCCCCTTGCGGCGCTTCTGCTGGACGGAGGTCGGGGCCGGGGCCGGGGGATCGTCGGCTTTCGGCAGCTTCTCGGCGATGCCGAAGGCCAGCTCACGGCGGCGCAGCTCGGCCATCACCTCGTCGGGCGAAATGCCGAGGTCGGACAGCAGGACCACCAGATTGTAGAGCAGGTCGGCCGACTCCATGAGGGTGGCGTTCCGGTCGCCGCGCATGGCCTCGATCGCCACCTCGATCGCCTCCTCCCCCACCTTGCGGGCCATGCGGGCACGCCCCTGGGCCAGCAGCTTGGCCGTGCGGGAGCCGTCCGGCGACGGATCCTGCCGCAGCGTCTGCACCGCCTCATACAACGTGCGAAGGGGATCGGGGCCGATGTAGTGAACCATTGATCGAGAGGTCGGTCCCGCTGCCGTCCGCGTCAAGCGGAGCCTTTCGCCATAGCACGGCCAAAGCCGTACGGGCGCCCGGCGGCGCAACAGGCGGCGCAACAGGCGGCGAAGTCTTTTCCACATATCGCCAACCCCGCGCATCATCAGTGTAACAAATCATCTTCGACGATGAATATCCGGCAAAGAAAATCTCTGCCCAGCCGTAATTTTTATGGCGGCCAGCAATGCACAGTCTGCGTATTTGGCATCTGGTGTACCAGATTATAGTTTCCCCATCAGCTTGATGGAGAGCGATCATGATCTCGACGACCTTCCCGCACGGCAGCGCCGACCAGTCCTCGTCTCACTCCCTTCACAGCGTCGCCGAATTCCCGGTCGCCTGGTTCCAGGCCACCCCGGCCTTTCTCATCCTACGCCCGGTCGCACGGTTCCTGACGGATTGGGTCCATGCCACCCCGGCCGGCATCGCCCTGCGCGCGCTGTTCCACTGATCCCGCCCCGTCTCCCTTCATCTTCCGCCCTGGAGGCCATCATGAGCATCGTCACCTTCCCGCAAGCCGGTCACGACCATGCGTCCACGCCGTCCCACGGCCCGGCCGCCGGCTTCATCGCCGCCTGGTACGAGGCGACACCGGCCGCCATTCTGCTGCCCCCGGTCGGCCGCTTCCTGAAGGCCTGGTTCGAGGCGACTCCGATGTCCATCGCTCTGCGGATGATGTCCCGCTGACCGTCCGAGCCGGCCCCACCCGGCGATCCATTGCCGATCGAGTGTCCACGCGTTGCCTGGGATCGCCGTCCAAGACGGAACGGCGTCCCGCGCACGCGCTTTGCGCGTTTCCACCGAGGCCAAACCGCCAAGGTCAAGCCAGAGCCGGCGTCAGGCACCGCCGCGCACGTCCTCGACCAGATCCTCCAACCGCCCGACGTCGCGGATCACCAGCGCATCCGGCCGCCGCTCGACCAGGCCGTCGCGGGCCAGATCGCTGAGCACACGGGCGACCGTCTCGCGCGTCGTGCTGACACGGGCGGCGATGTCGGAATGGATCGGGATCGGGGTGACCACCGCGGCCGCTCCATCGGCCCGGCCGCGCTTGGCAAGGCGCAGCAGCTCGGCATGAACCCGGTTGTTGGCCCCCAGGGTCGACAGCTCCATGATCCGGTCGGTCGCCGTCCGCAGCTTGTCGCAGAGCCGCCCCATCATCGCCAGGGCGAGGTCGGGATGGCCGGCGACCAGTTCCTGGAACGGCCGCGGCGCCAGGAAGGCGACCAGAGCCCCCTCCGCCAGCGCGACGACGGAGGCCGAGCGCGGGCGCCCGTCGAGCGCCGACATCTCGCCGACGAATTGCCCGGCGTCGATGTCGTGGAAACTGATCTCGCGCCCGCTCGCCGAATGGCTGAGCACCCGCACCCGCCCCTCGACGACGAAAGCGACGTCGCTGGTTTCCGCCCAATGGCCGATCAGCTGCTCGTCCGGTTCGAAGCGGCGCCAGCGGCATTGGCGCGCCACCGCCGTCCGCTGTTCCGCCGACAAGGGGCGCAGCAGTTCGATGCGGTCGAGGCTTCCGAGCGGCGGATCGGCTGGCTTTGACACGGGGTGAGGCTGACCTTCGATCCGAAACGGGGGAACATGCGGGAGGCATGCCCCCGGAAGAATAGCCGGCTCCGCGCAAAAGTGGGAGGGACTGTGACCAAAAGGGTGCGTCAACCGTACGTTAACCCTAACGGCCGAGAAAGAGGGGACCGCGCCGCCCCTTCCCTCCCGACCGGAGCCCGACCGCCATGCCCTCGCTGACCATCCCCAACGCCCGCCGCGTCGATTCCCAGCGGCTGCTCTCGGTCGTCGCGATCCCCTTGGCGGCGGCCATCGCCATGGCGGCGGCCGTCGCCGCCACCGGCAGCGTCACCGACCCGATCGGCGAAGCCGGCGGCGCTCTGGCCTTCGTGCTGGAGTTCGCCAAATTCTGCTATCTGGCGGTCGCCACCGCCCACCTGTCGGGCGCCATCGCCGAGCGGATCGGCGGCGGCATGGCCGCCGGCCTGTGGCTGGACGAGTTCGACGCGCCGGAACCGCTGTCCAAGGACGAGTTCTGGCAGGCCTTCCCCAACCATGTCGACGGTGCCGCCATCGCTGGCGCGGTCGCCCTGTTCTGCATCGCCCTGGGCTGAGGGATGGGGCTGAACGCCGTTTTCCCGCATTGCGGTGGTTGAGCCGCGTCCCCGCTTGCATCACTATGGCCGGAAACGGCTTTCGACGGGTGGGCGAGCGTGGACAGGGACGCGACGGAGAAGAACGGGCAACCTGCGGAGCCGCCGCGCCCGCGCCGCGAAGGGATCGGGTTCGTCGGCCGGCTGCGCGCCTATTTCCTGGCCGGCGTTCTGGTCACCGCCCCCATCGCCATCACGATCTACATCGCGTGGTGGTTCGTGTCCTTCATCGACGGGCACATCCGGCCGCTGATCCCGGCGGCCTACAACCCGGAAAACTACCTGCCCTTCTCGATTCCGGGCATCGGCGTCCTCACCGTCATCATCGTCGTCACCCTGATCGGCACCTTCACCGCCGGCTATGTCGGCCGGCTGGTGCTGGGGCTGGGCGAGGGGCTGGTGGAGCGCATGCCGGTCGTCCGCTCCGTCTATGGCGCCGTGAAGCAGATCTTCGAGACGGTGCTCGCGAAGAAATCCAACGCCTTCCGCGAGGTGGTCGTGCTCCAGTACCCGCGCGTCGGCGTCTGGTCGCTTGGCTTCATCACCGGCAGCGCCCATCCCGACGTCCAGCGGGTCAGCGAGGAGGAGATGGTCAACGTCTTCATCCCCTGCGCGCCGCCGACCGCCGGCTATCTGGTGATGGTGCCGCGCCATGAGGTGACGGTGCTGAACATGCCGGTCGAGGATGGGCTGAAGCTGGTGATGTCCGGCGGCATCGTCGTCCCGCCGGACCGGCAGACCGTTGCCACCGGCCTTCCCCCTCTGGCCGGCGGCGGTCAGCCCGAGCGCAGCGTCTTGGCCGCCGCGTCGCGCTCGAACAGGTAGAGCAGCGTCCGCAGCGCCTGCCCGCGCGGCGTCGCCAGTTCCGGATCACGGTCCACCACCAGCCGGGCGTCGTCGCGCGCCACCGCCAGCAGCTCGCCATGCACCGCCAGATCGGCCAGCCGGAAGCCCGGCAGGCCGGATTGCCGGGTGCCCAGCACCTCGCCGGCGCCGCGCAGCCGCAGATCCTCCTCGGCGATGACGAAGCCGTCCTCGGTGTCGCGCAGGGTCTTCAGCCGGGCGCGCGCCGTCTCGGTCAGGTTGCCGTCGAACAGCAGCAGGCAGCTCGACGGCTTCTCGCCGCGCCCGACCCGGCCGCGCAACTGGTGAAGCTGGGCGAGGCCAAAGCGTTCGGCGTGCTCGATCACCATCACCGTCGCCTCGGGCACGTTGACGCCGACCTCGATCACCGTGGTGGCGACCAGCACATCCAGGCTCCCCTCGGCGAAGGCGGCCATCACCGCGTCCTTGTCGGGTCCGCGCATCTTGCCGTGCACCAGCCCGACGCGGTCGCCGAAGGTGGCGCGCAGGAAGGCGTGGCGCTCGGTCGCGGCGGCGAGGTCGCTCTGCTCCGATTCGTCGACCAGCGGGCAGACCCAATAGACGCGCGCGCCCTCGGCCACCTTGCGGTGGATGCCGTGGACGACCTCCTCCAGCCGCTCCAACGCGATGGTCACCGTCTGCACCGGCTTGCGGCCGGCCGGCTTCTCGGTCAGGCGCGAGACGTCCATGTCGCCATAGGCGGTCAGGGTCAGGGTGCGCGGGATCGGCGTCGCCGTCATCACCAGCACATCCACCGCCCGCCCCTTGGCCGAGAGCTGCAAACGCTGGTGGACGCCGAAACGGTGCTGCTCGTCGATCACCGCCAGCGCCAGATCCTTGAAGGCGACGTCCTCCTGGAACAGCGCGTGGGTGCCGACCAGCAGCGGCAGCTCCCCCGAGGCCAGCCGGTCGAGCACCGCCTGCCGCGCCTTGCCCTTGTCCCGGCCGGTCAGCAGGCCGATCTCGACGCCGGCCGCCCGGCACAGCGGGGCGAGGCTCTCGGCGTGCTGGCGGGCGAGGATTTCGGTCGGCGCCATCAGGGCGGCCTGGGCGCCGGTTTCCACCGCGTTCAGCATCGCCATCAGGGCGACCACGGTCTTGCCGCTGCCGACGTCGCCCTGCAACAGCCGCAGCATGCGGCGCTCCGCCGCCATGTCGGTGAAAATCTCGGCGAGCGAGCCGCTCTGCGAGCCGGTCAGCGCGAAGGGCAAGGCGGCCAGCGCCGCCGCGCGCAGCCGCCCGTCGCCTTCGGTCGCCCGCCCGGCGAGCCGGCGCTGGCTGGCCCGCACCAGCATCAACGCCAGTTGGTTGGCCAGCAGCTCGTCGTAGGCGAGCCGGCTGCGCACCGGCGAGGTCGGCACGAGGTCGGCCTCGTCGTCGGGCGTGTGGGCGCGCTTCAGCGCGTCGGCCCAGGCCGGCCACTGGCGGCGCGACAGCCATGCCGGGTCCTGCCATTCGGCGAGATCGGGGATGTCGTTGAAGGCGGCGCGCACCGCCTTGCGCAGGGTCTTGGCCGGCAGCCCGGCGGTCATCGGGTAGACCGGCTCGACCGCCTCGATGTCGTCCTTCGAGTCGAGGGACACGACCGCGTCGGGGTGGGTGATCTGCGGCGTGTCGTTGAACCATTCGACCTTGCCCGACACCACCATGGTGGAGCCCGCCGGGATCTGCTTGGCCAGCCAGTCGCCCTTCACATGGAAATAGATCAGCTCCAGCACCCCGGTGTCGTCGGTGCAGCGGATCCGGTAGGGATGGCGCGGGTTCACCGGCGCGACATGGGAATCGATCCGCACGGTCAGCGTGGCGATGCGACCGTGCGGCGCCTGGGCGATCTTGGGCGAAAAGCGGCGGTCGATGACGCCGCAGGGCAGATGCCACAGCAGATCGACGACATGGGCGCCGGCCAGCTTCTCCACCAGCTTGCCCAGGCGGGGCCCGAGACCGGGAAGAGCCGTCACCGGCTTGAACAGCGGGAAGAGGATGGCTGGACGCACGGGCGGGATTCACGGGCAGTGGCGGGGACGCTCGCGCCCAGAAAGCCGGTTGGCGAGGCGCTCGTCAAGACCGCGCGACGCATCGGGCAAAGAAGAACAAAGGAGGAAGGAAGGTGGCGGAGCGCGCCGTGACCGGCGGCCATGTGGGGGGCAACGATGGCCGTGGGGAAGGCCAGGGCGCGCTCCGCCGAAGGAGGCCGTCCGGGGGGCTTGCGGGAGAAACCGGACGGCAGCGGTCGGTGGCAGGGAACCACCGGAAGAGACAACAGAAGACTGAACGCTTCAACGACGGGCCCGGCGCTTGGGGGGAGAACCGTTCCCGTCACGAGACAAACACTAGCAACCGCGATGTGTCCCGCGCCTGTCCGCACCATGAATTTGTTTTCATGAACCGCCGGCCACGCTCTCCGCCCGGCGGGCCTGCGCGGCGGTGGCGAGCCGGTACAGCGCGTCACCATCCAGGATGATGACGATCCGCCCGTCGTTCAGCAGGGAGACGCCCCCCACCCCCGGCACCTCGGCCAGCCTGGGGTGGCTTTCGCGGACGAACAGGTCGCCGCGCCGCAGCGGCGTGTCGACCGCCAGGCCGATGCGGCGGTCGCCGTGGCGCAGGACCACGACCATTCCCTGCCCCTCGCCGCCCTTGGCCGCGTCCGGGGGCCAGGCGCCGCCCGTGGGAAGGCCCAGCGTGTCGGCCAGCCGCACCACCGGCAGCGCCCGGTCGCGGTGACGGACGGCCCAGCCGTTGATCTCCCGATCGAAGGCGGCGCCGGCGAGGCCGCAGACCTCCTCGACGAAGCGGTCGGGGATCGCCAGAACCTGATCGCCAACCTCGACCAGCAGGGCGCGTAGGATGGCGGCGGACAGCGGCAGGTCGATGGCGAAGGCGGTCCCCTCCCCCTCGGCCGTGCGAATGGCGACGCTGCCGCCAAGCCGGGCGATGGCGGTGCGCACCACGTCCATGCCGACGCCGCGCCCCGACGTTTCGGTCACCGCCTCGGCGGTCGAGAAGCCGGGGGCGAAAATGAAATCGTGGATGGCCTCGGGCGGCAATGCGCGGCTCTCCTCCTCGCCGACCAGACCGTTGCGGACGGCCTTGGCACGCACGGCGCCGGTCGCGATGCCGCGCCCGTCGTCGGCGATCTCCACCACCACCCGGCTGTTGCGCTGGACCGCGCGCAGGCTGAGCGTCGCCTGCGGCGGCTTGCCGGCAGCCTCGCGCTCGGCCGGGAGTTCGACGCCATGGTCGATGGCGTTGCGGACCATGTGCATCAGCGGGTCGCGCAGCGTCTCGACCATGCTCTTGTCGATGCGGACATCGCCGCCGTCCGTCGCGAAGCGCACCGACTTGCCCTGGGCGCGCGCCAGTTCGCGGACCATGCGGGGAAACGGGGTGAACAACGTTTCCACCGGCACCACGCGCAGGTCGAGCGCCGTCTCCCGCAGCCGGTCCACCGAGCGGCTGAGCCGGGCGTCGAGGTCGAGCAGATCGCGCCGATGCCGCTCCATCGCCTCCTGCACCGCGCGCAGGCCGGGATCACCGGCCCCCAGCCGGTCGGCGAGGACGGCGAGCGCCTGCTCCAGCCCAGTATCCCTGGCGGCGGCGTTGAGGTCGCCGGAGAGCAGAACCATCCCGTCGATGCGCGCCATGAAACGGTCCACCACTTCGCCCGGCACCCGCAGCACACCGGCGGACACGGCCGGCTGCCGGGCCCGCTGGGCCGGCGCAACAGCGGCCGGCGGCGCGGAGGGGTCCGCCGGCCTCCGCTGCGGCGGGACCGGCGAAGGGAGAGCCGTATCCGGCTCCCGCATCGCCGCGGATGGATCGTCCGTCACGGCCCCGCCGGGAACACAGCGGCGGATCCGCAGGAGTTCCCCGCCGGGGTCGATGGCGGACAGGCCGCCGCGCAGCTCGTCCAGACCAAGCGGCGAGGCGACCAGCAGCTTCAGCCAGGTCTTGCCGTCGATGAACTCGGGCCAGTTGGTGATGGCCTGCACCCGCGAGCCCAGCCAGGCGACGAATCCCGACGCCACCTCGGCGGAGGTTTCCAGGAAGGCGGTGACTTCGCAGAGCCCGATGGCCGGATCGGCGACCGCCGCGCGCAGGTCGGCGGCGCTGTCCGGCGACAGGAAGCGCAGCAGGCCGGCATCGAGGCCGAGATCCGTCAACTCGGCGGCGGTGAAGGGCCGGCCGGCGCCGGCATCGCCGGACCGCGCGTCGGCGGACGCCCCGTCGACGTAGGCGCGCAGTCGCCGCTCCAGTTCCGCCGCCGTGCCATCGTCGAGATCCTCCGGCGGGTCGAGCATCGCCAGCGCGGCCAGCCGCTCCACCACCATGCGGGAATCGGCCAGCAGGTCCGGCCAGCCGGCCTGCCCGAACGGAGCCGCGTGCCGCGTCACGTCGGCCAGAACGCGGACCAGCGCCGCCGCGCGTGGCAGCGTGACGATGTCCAGCGTCGCGGCGACACGGTCGAGCGCGCCGGCCAGTTCCGCGCCCGTCGCCACGCCCACCGCCGGTTCCGCCAGGCGGGGGTCGGCCATCAACTCAAGCGCGCGGGCGGCGCTGCTTTCCAGTGTCTGGGCGTTGTGATCGGCGAGCAGGGTGACGAGGATCGCGGCCCCGGCGTCCCGCCCCGACAGGCGGCCGACGCGGGCGCTTGCCACCGCCACCGCCTGAAGCGCGCGCAGGGCCGCGTCGGAGTCCCGGTCGGCCAGCGCTGCGCGGAAACCACGAATCGTGTCGGCGAAAGGCAGGAAATCCAGCCGCTCGCAGGCGATCTCCAGCCGCTCCGCCGTGTCGTCGACCGCACGAAGCTCCTCCCCGTCCAGCGCCGCCGGGTCGAGTCCGCGGGTCAGCGTCGCCATCCCGTCATGCAGCAGCCCGACGAACAGGCCGAGAAGCTTGTCGTTCCCATGCAGCCGGTTCGGCGGCTTCGGCGGGTCGGCCGTGGCCTTGCCGGTCCCCTTCCCCCCGCCCAGCGCGTCGAGTTTCGCCAGCAGCCCGTCGGGCGCCACGCCGTCGCGGCGGTCGCGGGCCGCCTGCTCGACCAGCCCGCGCAGCGCGTCCAGCGCCTCCAGCAATGGATCGGCGGTGGCGCCCGTCAGCTCCAACGATCCGGCGCGGATCCGGCCCAGTATGGTTTCGGCGCGGTGGGCGACCGCCTCCATCGCGAACAGATCCATGGCCCGCGCCGCGCCCTTCAGCGAATGGAAGGCGCGGAACAGCGCGGCGATGCCCTGCGGCCCATCCGTCCCGCCGGGCGGTGCGGCCAACAGCGCTTCGATGGCGTCAAGATGTTCGCCGGCCTCGACGCCGAACTGCCGCCACAGGGTTTCGATCAGTTCGCTCATGCTTCGCCCATGGCGGGAGCGGCGCTAGGGCCGGGCCGGCAGGGGCAGGCCGGCGGCGCGGCGGATCGCCACCACGATGTCGTGCCCCTTCTTGTGGGCCAGATCGAGGCTCATCGTGCCGGACGGCTTGGCGATGATCTCGACCGCGCCCAGCGCGCGGGCCTCGCCCGCCTCCGGCGAGCCGACCTGGGCCACCGAGGAGATGATGACGACCTTGGCGCGCGACGTCAGCGACAGATGCTCCATCACCTCCAGCCCTGACATCTCCGGCATCTCGATGTCGAGCAGCACGATGTCGGGCTTCAGCGACTTGACCATCTCCAGCGCCACCTTGCCGTTCTCCGCCGCTCCGACGAGGGACAGCTCCTCGTCGGAGCGCACGATGTCGCCGATGATGGTGCGCATCAGCACCGAATCGTCGACCAGCAGAATCGTCGGCTTCGCCATGGACCAGGATTCCTATGCTTGCGTGGGGGTGAACAGGGTGTCGAGCCTGCGGGCGATGGCGGCGACGGACAGGACCTCCGTCGCCACCCCGGCCCGGATCGCGGCTCCGGGCATGCCGCCCACGGCGCAGGAGTCCGGATCCTGCACCAGCACCGGGAAACGGCGGGCGGCGAGTTCGCCGGCGCCGGCGGTGCCATCGTCGCCCATGCCGGTCAGGATGACGGCGACCGGAAACACGGCCTCCTGCCCGGCGGAGCGGAACAGCCGGTCGGCCGAGGGGTGGTGGATGGCGCCGCCGCCCGGCGCCGCGAGCAGGACAAAGCGCCCATCGACCAACCGCCGCACCACCCAGTCGGCGCCGCCGCGCAGGATGACGATCCTGCCCGGCACCAGCGCCATGCCATCGCCGCCCTCCGCGACCGGGCGCTTCAGGGTGCGCGCCAGCGAGGCGGCGAAGCCGGCGGTGAAGCTCGCCGGCATGTGCTGCGCCACCACCAGCGGACAGGGCAGCGGGCCGAGCGCCCCCAGCAGTTCCACCAGCGTCACCGGACCGCCGGTGGAGACGCCGATCACCACCAGATCCGGACGATGGTGGAAGCCGTGCCGGGAAGCCGGATGATCCACAGGGTGATCCATGGAGACGGGCGGGAGAGGGGAAGGCGGAGGGGACGTCACGACGCCCTCCCCCGGCGCCGCCATGCGCCAGCGCCCCCAATGGCGCACCTTCTCGGTCAACTGCCGTTCGATGGAGGCCATGTCGAAGCTGATGAAGGAGCTGTTCTTGCAGACGAAATCGACCGCCCCCGCCTCGAGCGCGCGGATGGTCGCCCCGGCTCCCTCGGACGTCTCGTTGGACACCATGATGCAGGGCGGCCCCTTCTCCCGCGCGATGGCCCGGACCGCCTCGATGCCGTCCATCACCGGCATGTTCAGGTCCATGGCGACGACGTGCGGTTTCAGACGGCGCGACAGGCGCAGCGCCTCGGCGCCGTCGCGCGCCTCGCCGACGATCTCGATGTCGGAGGCCGGCTCCAGCATCTTGCGCAGGGCGGCACGGACGAAGTTGCTGTCGTCCACCACCAGCAGGCGGATGCGCGGACCGTCCATCATCAGCGGTCCTCCGTCATGCGGAACGGTCCGGCCGAACCGGCGACCAGCCCCTCCGGGCGGAGCACCGGGACAAGCGCGCCGTCCAGCCGGATGACGGCGGCGGTCATATGGTCCGCCACGGGATCGACCTCATCGCCGGCGACCCTGCGGATGCGCTGGATCGCATCGGCGATCAGCGCGACCATGCCGCCGCCGATCTCCAGGAGAACGGCGACGCCGGAACCCGCGGGCGGGTTTACGACCGGACGACGCGCCAGCAGAAGGCGCAGGTCGACAACCGGCAGGATGGCGCCGTCCACCTCGGTCAGCCCATCGAAGCCGCCGGTTTCCCCGCCCCGTCCCCGGGGCAGACGCAGGCGGCCGGACGCCCCGACGACCCGGCGGACCCTCTCGAACTCCAACGCGTAGACACGCTCGTCGACCAGGACGGTCAGGAAGCGGCGATGAAAGCGCCGCGGCAGGCGGTGGCCGGCCGGATCGCCGCCCTGCGGAACCAGGCGGCCGATCCCGTCCAGATGCTCGCCCAGCATGCGCGAGGCGGTCCTCACCTCCAGCCGCACGCCGTCCTGCTCCACGCTCCTGTTCGCCACGTCGGCGCCGCCTTCCTCCCCATGCTCCAAGGGAAGGCGCACCATGCCGCGCACCGCGTCGACCCGCACCCCGACCGGCCCGCAACGGGTCGCGTGAACCACCGCGTAGCCCCCGGCGCCGGGCGCCGCGCCAAGTGGATCGGTCAGCAACAGCGGCCGGTGCTGCACCAGCACCATGCCGCAGACCAGCGCCGGGGCGTCGGGCAGCGGGCGCGGTTCCCCGATCGGGGAGACCAGCAGGATTTCGTCCATGGCGAGCGCGTGGGCGCGTCCTCCCGCCTCGACGATCAGCAGCCGGACGGTGGCGCGCCCTCTCGCGCTCGCGGGTGGAGCGGCGGCGGCCCCGGCCAATCCCTGCCGCTCAGCCGGCCCCGCAAGGGCCACGTCCCGGCCCAGCTCCAGCCGGCCCATCTCCAGCCGGCCCATCTCCAGCCGGTCGGGATCCAGAAGCCGCAGAGAACGGTCGTCCTGGACCAGCCGCGCCGCGACCGGCAAGCCGGCATCCTCCGGCGCCGGAGCGGTTCGCGTCACCCGTTCCTCCGGCAGGTTCCCACCGACGCGCCCCACGCGCAAAGCCAGCAGCCCCCTGCCCGTCCGCAGCACGACCAGCACCCCACCCTCGCTCCCATCGCTCCGCGCCGTCCCCGTCGCCGGGCGCATCCGGCCGGTGAGGTCGATCACCGGCAGGATGCGCCCGGCGACGTTGGCCAGCCCCTCGACATGCGGCGGCGCGAACGGCAGCCGGGTGGTGCGGACCGCCTCGGCGACCTCCTCCACGCGGTCGCTCTCCACGGCGAAGGCGAGTCCGGCGATGTCGAAGCCGAGAAAGCCGCCCATCACCCCGCCCCCCCGCCATGGCGCCGGAAGGCCAGGGCACGGTCGCCGCGGTGCCGGTCGAAAGGCGCGTCGTCGGGAAGCCGGTCGGTGGTGCCCAGCACCAGCCAGCCGTCCGCCGCCACCGCGCCGGTCAATTGCCGCAGGGCCCGGGTCCGGCCGTTCTCGTCGAAATAGATCATGACGTTGCGGCAGGACACGAGATCGAAACCGCATCCGGGCGGCACCGGATCCATCAGGTTGTGCCGGTCGAAGCGGACGGCCGCGCGGGCATCCGCCCGCACCCGGCGGTGGAGCGGTGCTTCGCCGCCCAGCGGCACGAACCAGCCGGCGTACTCCTCGGGCAGGTCGCGGAACGGGCTCAGCCCCTCCCCGCCGTAGCAGGCGTTGCGGGCCTGCCGCACCGCGATCCGGCTGAGGTCGGTGCCCAGCACGTCGAGGTTCCAGCCGGTGGCCACGCCGTCCCCGGAGCGCCGCGCCTCGCCGGCGTCGGCCAGGGCCTCCAGCGCGACGATCGCGAGGCTGTAGGCCTCCTCCCCGGTGGCGCAGCCGGCGCTCCACAGGCGCAGCGTCCGCAACGGCCGCCGCGCGGCGATCAGGGCCGGCAGGACATGGCGGCGCAGATGCTCGTGGTGCGGCTTGTCTCGGAAGAAATAGGTTTCATGGATCGTCAGATTCTCGATCAGGCTGAGCCAGTCGGCGCTGTCCGGCGGCGCCGCCTCGATCTGTCCGACCCAACGCTCAAGCGCGGGCAGCGGCATCGCCGACAGGATGCGGGCCAGCTTGCGCTCCAGCGGCCGGTCATGGCGGATGCCCGCCTTGCGCCGCACGTCGGCCAGCAGGCGCCGGGCCAGCGTTTCCAGAACGCCGGGAGAGGTTCCGCCGGCCGCCGTCTCCCCAGCCAGGGCGCCGCCGTCCGTCATGGCGCCTGGACGCGTTCGCCACGCCGCACCATTGCAGCGAATTCGAGAAAAACATGCTGGCGTTCCGAAGCGGGCATGGCAACAGGGTCCTCACAGACAACCCAGGATCACGGCATCCGTTCGTAATGACTTGCCGGAAGCACCATGGCCGACGCAAGGTGAAATCGGAGGAGGTGGCGAAGAGCGGCTGGCCGACGCTTCGCCACCCCGCCGCCATGGACGCCACCGCCACGCAGGACACCGCCGGGATGTCGATCTCGACCCGCATCGCCATGGGCTTCGCCGCCGTTCTTCTGCTGACCGTGACGGTCGCGGTCATCGGCTGGCGGGGGCTGAACAGCTACGCGGAGCATGTCGACGTCGCCAGCCGGACCGCCGCGCTCGACACCCGGCTGAACCAGGCAAGGCTGGAGGAGGCCCGTTATCTGCTGGACGTCGAGCCGGCGGCGAGCCGTCAGGTCCGCGCCCTGACCGACGCCCTGAGAGCGGACGTCGAGTCCCTGCTCGCCGACCGCACGCATCCGATGGACCACCAGATCCTGTCCGAGGCGCTCGACAAGCTCGCCACCTACCGCAAATCCTTCGACGAGGTGGTGAAGCTGGAGGCCGACAAGTTCGCCGGACTCGCCAAGCTGCGCCGGCAGACCTCCGTGCTGCTGGAGGCCGCGCAGAGCGTATCGGCGGCGCAGGAGGACCGTTACCGGACGCTCCTGGCGCGGCTGCGCGAGGCTCCGGCCGATGACGGGGCGCTGGCGGCGCTGGACTCGTCGGTGCGGCTCGGCGGCATCGCCGGCCGGCTGGTCCAGGAGACGCGGGGCGCCCTGCTCGACGTCCAGCAGTTCCTGATCGAGAATGGCGGATCGGGCGGCACCGCGCTGAACGCCGGCATCGACAGGCTGCTCCACGTCGTCGGCGACATGCGCAGGAGCGCGCCCGATCCCGACGCCCTGAAGGCGGTCGACGATCTGACCGCCAGCGTCCTGGGGGTGGAGACCGAGTTCCTGCTCGTCGTCGACATCATCCAGAGCCGGCTGAACGCCCGCGCGGCGATGCGCGACGCCGCCGCCGCCGTCAGCGAGCGGGTCGGTCATCTGGTCGAGATGCAGATGACCGAACGCGAAACCGGCCGCGCCCGCGCCGCCTTCCTGCTGTGGAGCGGCGCGCTCGGCGCGCTCGGCGTCGGCATCCTGCTGTCGATCGTCATCGCCCGCAGCCTGACCGGCCCGATCGCCGCGACCACGCGGGCGATCCAGCGCCTGTCGGAAGGCGACCTCTCCACCGCCGTGCCCGGCACCGGCCGCCGCGACGAGCTGGGCGCCATCGGCCGCGCCACCGTCAGCGTGATCCAGGTGCTGCACGGCCTGCACCACGAGATGCACCGGCTGTCCGGCGTGACCACCGGCGCGGCCGGAACGGCGACCGCATCGGAGTTCCACGGCGCCTACGGCGAGATGATCGCGCTGCTGAAGGACACCGGCTCGGCTTTCCAGAGGATCGGCGAACAGGCGACCCAGGTCGCCGTCGCCGCCGGGCAGGCCAGCACCGCCATCGGCCACGTCTCGGACGGCGCGTCGGAACAGACCGACGACCTCGATCAGGTCGCCACCGCCGTCGGCCAGTCGGCCCGCGCCATCGCCCATGTCACCGACAGCACCCGCGACGCCTCGGACATGGTCAAGGACGCCGCCGGCTTCGCCGACAAGGGCCGCGACGACATGGCCCGCCTGCTGCGCGTCTCGCAGACCATCGCCGAGAACAGCCGGCGCATCGGCCGCATCACCGAGGCGATCACCCAGATCGCGGTGAAGACCAACATCCTCTCCGTCAACGCCTCCATCGAGGCCGCCCGCGCCGGCGAGCAGGGCAAGGGCTTCGAGGTCGTCGCCGAGGAGGTCGGCAAGCTCGCCGACAACGCCGTCGAGAGCGCCCGTCAGATCGCCGACATCGTCGAAACCGCGGCGGCCATGGCTCAGGAGGGCATGACCGTCACCGAGCAGGCCCGCCGCATGATGGACGGTTTGGCCGAGCGGGTGGCCCGCATCGACAAGGCGTTCCAGTCCGTCGCCGTGGCGATGGAGCAGCAGCAGGCATCGGTCAGGGAGATCGAGCGGTCGGTCGAGAGCGTGCGCACCGTGGCCTCGAAGAACGCCGCGGCGTCGGAGGAGATCGCCGCGACCATGGTCCACCTCTCGCGGCTGGCCGATGAAACCCGCCGGCAGGTGGCCCGCTTCAAGGCGGTTTGAGACCCTGGAACTCGCCGCTGGTGCCCCACGCGGAGCGCGGGGATGACGAGATGAAGATCGCTTTCAAGAAGCGAGCGAAGCGGCTGCGGCTGGCTGAAATAAAATTCATCGGCGAGCGAATGGGAAAAAGTGGTAATTCCTATTCCCTTCGCGGCGTTAGATGGCATTTAAGTTTGTTTTAACCGTGTTGGCGGCTTATTGGGGGCGTCGGGACGATCAATCCCGGCCTTCGATTCACGGATCACCCAGAGATCAACCCAAGACAAGGGAAGCCGACATGCCCACTCCGATGATCGCCGATGAAGTCCGCACGGCCAGCCGCATCCACGCGCGCCTCCTGGATGGTTTCATCGCCCTGACGGAAGGTGAACTGGCCGGCCTTGCCCCCGGTTTTGCCCAGGAGAGTCTTCAGGAATCGCTGGAGCGTCTGCGCGCCGCCCGCAAATCCTATGGCGGGGTTGCCGGCGTCGTCGTCGCGGCGTCGAGCGGCGAACCGATCGCCCTGGCGGCATCCAACGCCGCCTGAACGGCGGCGCCGGTTTCACTGTTCCGATTGCGGGAACCGGCCGGTCAGGCCGGAACCGTCTTGCGGGCGCGTGGCTTGCGCGTCTTGGGAGATTCGGCGACCAGTTCCGGTGCCGCCGTCTCGACCGCGGCGGACAGGGTCGTCACCGGTTCGGCCTTGGCCTTCCTCACCGCCCTGCGCGGCGCCGCCTTCGCCGGTGCGGTCGTCTCCTCAGCCTGAGCCGCGACATCGCGTTCAGCCTGCAACCAATGATCGGCGTCGCAACCATCCGGACAGCCCTGCTCCAACCAGATCGCGTAGGCGCGATCGCGGATGCGCCGCTCGACATCCAGGCTCATCACACTCTCCTCGCTGGGTCGTGACAATTTCTGTTGCGACGCGAAGAGTGCCGGACGAGACAACATCCCGCAACCGGGCGAAACGATATCGGCGCATCGGCCATCAATCCGATGACGTTTCTCCGTGGCCGCCAGGCCTGCTCTGCTGGAGTTCACGCCAGCGGGCGACGTTGCGGTTGTGGTCCGGCAACGTCTTGGCGAAAACATGCCCACCGGTACCATCGGCGACAAAATAAAGGAAGTCATGCTTCTCCGGCTTCACAACCGCAAGAAGCGACGCCTTGCCGGGGTTGGCGATGGGTCCCGGCGGTAGGCCGTTGATCTGGTAGGTGTTGTAGGGCGACTCGAACTTCCAGTCGTTGCGGGTCAGCGTCCGGCCCAACTCGCCCGAACCATCGGTCAGGGCGTAGATCACCGTTGGATCGGATTGCAGCTTCATCCCGGCTTCCAGCCGGTTGAGAAAGACACCCGCCACCCTGGCGCGCTCGGCCGCGACGCCGGTTTCCTTCTCGACGATGGAGGCCAGGGTCAAGGCCTGCTCGGCCGTCTCGATCGGCAAGCCGTCCTCGCGCCCCTTCCACGCCTCGGCCAGCGCTTGGGTCATCGCGGTCTGCATCCGCTCGACGAGCGCGGCACGGCTGTCGCCATAGGCGTAATGGTAGGTTTCGGGAAGCAGCGCGCCGTTCCTCGGCACCTTGCCCAACTCGCCGGTCAGGGCCGGCTCCTTGTCCAGCAGGGCCACCACCTGCGCCGAGGTCAGCCCCTCCGGCACGGTGAAGCGCCGCACCACGGTGCGGCCCTGGCGCATTTGCTCCAGCACGGCTTCCATGCTGATTCCGGCGGGGAACAGATATTCGCCCGCCTTCAGGTCGCGCACCGGCCCCATCAGCCCCATCAGCTTGGATCCAGCGACGAACAGCAGCGGCGAATCGATCACCCCGGCGTCGCCGAGCGTGATCGCGATGGCCTCGATCCCGCTGCCGCGCGGGATGACCACGGTTTCCGGCTGCTCGAGCGGACCGGGGGCCATGACCCGCATGGCACCCCAGACGCCGACGCCGACGGTGGCGCCGGCAACGACCAGCGCCCCCGCGATGATCCGGAGGCCCCAGCCCATGCCGCTTACGCGAACTCCTTGAAGACCAGCGACGCGTTGGTGCCGCCGAACCCGAAGGAGTTCGACAGCGCCGCGCGGACCCGGCGCTCCTGGGCGACCTTCGCCACCAGATTGACGCCCTGGCAGCTCTCCGACGGGTTCTCCAGGTTCAGGGTCGGCGGCACGATGCCGTGGTTGATCGACTTGATCGAGTAGATCGCCTCGACCGCGCCGGCGGCGCCCAACAGGTGGCCGATGGCCGACTTGGTGGAGGACATCGCCAGCTTGTCCATGGCGGTGCCGAACAGCCGCTTCACGGCGCCCAGCTCGATCTCGTCGCCGAGCGGCGTCGAGGTACCGTGGGCGTTGACGTAATCGATGTCGGCCGGGGTCAGGCCCGCACGCTTCAGCGCCCCGCTCATCGCCCGGAAACCGCCGTTTCCGTCTTCAGCCGGGGCGGAGATGTGGTGGGCGTCGCCCGACAGGCCGTAGCCGACGATTTCGGCGTAGATGGTGGCGCCGCGCTTCTTCGCGTGCTCCAGCTCCTCGAGGACGACGACGCCCGAACCCTCGCCGATGACGAAGCCGTCACGGTCCTTGTCGTAGGGGCGCGACGCCTTGTCGGGCGTGTCGTTGAAATTCGTGGACAGGGCGCGCATGGCGGCGAAGCCGGCCACGCCCAGGCGGCTGACCGCCGCCTCGGTGCCGCCGGCGACCATGACGTCGGCGTCGTCCCACATGATCAGGCGGGCGGCGTCGCCGATGGCGTGCGCGCCGGTCGAGCAGGCGGTGACCACCGAGTGGTTGGGGCCCTTGAAGCCGTGCTGGATCGAGATGTGGCCCGACGCCAGATTGATCAGGCAGGCGGGAATGAAGAAGGGCGACAGGCGGCGCGGCCCCTTCTCGTGCAGGGTCACGGCGCCGTCGGCGATGCCCGGAAGGCCGCCGATGCCGGAGCCGACCATCACGCCGGTGCGCTCGCGCTCCTCGTCGGTCTGCGGAGTCCAGCCGGAATCCCGGATGGCTTCCTGCGCCGCCGCGATCGCGTAGAGGATGAAGTCATCCATCTTGCGCTGGTCCTTCGGCGGCACGAAGGAATCGGCGTTGAAATCGCCGTCGCCCGTACCGCGCGGAACCTGACCAGCGACCTTGGAGGCGAGGTCGGACGTCTCGAAGCCCGTGATCGCGCGGATTCCCGATTGACCGGCAATCAGCCGCTCCCAGTTCACCGTGTGGCCAACGCCAAGCGGCGTGACCAGACCGAGGCCGGTGACGACGACACGTCTCATGAGCTGTTTCCTGACCTATCCTCGAAAAAACGTCGACGGCCAGGCCACCGCGTCGCGGATCGCCTGGCCACCGGTAAAGGCGTCCCTGCCCGATCAGGCCGGGGCGTTCGCCTTGATGAAGTCGATGGCGTCCTTCACCGACAGAATCTTCTCGGCGGCGTCGTCGGGGATCTCGACCCCGAACTCCTCCTCGAAGGCCATGACCAGCTCGACGGTGTCGAGGCTGTCGGCGCCCAGATCGTCGATGAAGGAGGCGTTCTCCACCACCTTCGACTCCTCGACACCCAGGTGGTCCACAACGATCTTCTTCACGCGCTCGGCGATGTCGCTCATCTTATCTGACCTTCCAATCCTTGAAATCGCTCGGGAAACCGCTCGGGATAATCCGGTCGGAGCGACACGCGGCCTGCGTGCCGTCCTGCTGCGAAAAGCCCCGTCCGATAACACATTTCCGCAGCCTTGACCAGCGCCCGCGGGGGCTGGGGGCCGCGAAGCTTCACAAGAGGCTTACCGCCTCAGATCATGGCCATGCCGCCGTTGACATGCAGCGTCTGGCCAGTGACGTAGGCGGCCTCTTCGCTCGCGAGGTACACGACCCCGGCGGCGATCTCCCCCGGCTCGCCCATGCGGCCGGCCGGGATGGCGGGGAGCAGCTTCTGCTTCTGCTCGTCGTTCAGGGCGTCGGTCATCGCCGTGGTGATGAACCCCGGCGCGACGCAGTTGACCGTGATGTTGCGCGAGGCCAGCTCGGCGGCAAGGGCCTTCGACATGCCGATCAGGCCAGCCTTCGACGCGGCGTAGTTGGCCTGCCCCGGGTTGCCGGTGACGCCGACCACGGAGGTGATGTTGACGATGCGGCCCCAGCGGCGCTTCATCATGCCGCGCATGGAGGCGCGCGACAGGCGGAAGGCGGCCGTCAGGTTCACGTCGAGGACGGCCTGCCAGTCCTCATCCTTCATCCGCATGGCGATCTGGTCGCGGGTCAGCCCGGCGTTGTTGACCAGGATGTCCACCTTGCCCAGCGCCGCCTCGGCGTCCTTGAAGAGCTGCTCGGTGGCGGCGGCCTCGGACAGGTTGCCGGGGACCACGAAGGCGCGCTCGCCCAGTTCGGCGGCCAGCGCCTCCAGCGGGGCGGTGCGGGTGCCGGACAGCGCGACGGCGGCGCCCTGGGCGTGCAGCGCGCGGGCGATGGACGCGCCGATGCCGCCCGATGCGCCGGTGACGAGGGCCGACTTGCCGGTCAGATCGAACATGGTGGGAATCCTCACAGGGTCTTGAGGAACGACTCGACGTCCGCCGGGGTGCCGACCGACGTGGCGGAGAGTTCCTTGTCGATTCGCTTGGTCAGCCCGGCCAGCACCTTGCCCGACCCGACCTCGACCAGAGTCGACACGCCCTGCTCCTTCATGGCCAGGACGCATTCGCGCCAGCGGACCATGCCGGTGACCTGCTCGACCAGCAGGCGGCGGATCACGTTGGGATCGGAGACGGCTGATGCGGTCACGTTGGCGACCACCGGCACGACCGGCGCCGCGATGGTGACGGACGCCAGCGCCTCGGCCATCGCGTCGGCGGCCGGCTGCATCAGCGCGCAGTGGAAGGGGGCGGAGACCGGCAGGCGGACGGAGCGCTTCAGCCCCCGCTCGGCGGCCAGCGCGATGGCGCGGTCGATGGCCTCGGCGCTGCCGGAGATCACCACCTGGCCGACGGAATTGTCGTTGGCGACGGAACACACCTCGCCGAGCGCGCTGTCGACGGAGTCGGCGGCGATGGCCTGCGCCTGCTCCAGTTCGGCGCCCAGAAGGGCCGCCATGGCGCCCTTGCCGACCGGAACGGCCTTCTGCATGGCCTGCCCGCGCAGCTTCAGCAGGCGCGCGGTGTCGGCCAGCGTGAAGGCGCCGGCGGCGCAGAGCGCCGAATACTCGCCCAGCGAATGACCGGCGACGAAGGCGGCGTGCTTGGCGAGATCGATCCCGCCCTCGCTCTGCAACACCCGCATCACCGCGACGCTGACCGCCATCAGGGCGGGCTGGGCGTTCTCGGTCAGGGTCAGGTCGGCCTCGGGGCCTTCGACCATCAGGCGCGACAGCCGCTGGTTCAGCGCGTCGTCCACCTCTTCGAAGGTGTGGCGCGCGACTTCGAACGCTTCGGCGAGTTCGCGGCCCATGCCGACGGCTTGGCTGCCCTGCCCCGGAAAGACGAACGCCCTGGTCATGTGTCGTATGGAACCCTGGATGGAAGGCGCCCCGCCCCTCGCGGCGGCGCCATGGAATGCGCGACAGTCATACCCTCCCTTTTGGGCAAGTCAAGCGACGCGCGACGACCGAACCCGCCAAGGGTCGATAAAATGCGCTTGATCCAGGCAAAACGCCCATGAACAGCCAGCTTCGACGCGGCTGTTCATGACGAGAGGCTTTCCGAATCTTGCGCTGTTCACGCCCTTTCTATGAAGAACGCCGAATCCGCCAGGAAAGCCGGCTCAAGCCTTGCCGACCAGGGCGACGCGGGTCCAGGGCCGCAGTTGCGCCGCCGCTTCCAGCATCATCGGCCCGGCGAGCCCGGCGAGCAGCGCCACCCCGAACACCGCGGCATCGCCATAGCCGAGCTTGTGCAGCAGCACCCGCGCGCCGGCGGTGAAGAAGGCGTGGTGCAGATAGATGGCGTAGGAGGATTTGCCGACGGTCCGGAACACCGCGCTGGAGGGCATGGCGTGCAGCAGGGTCACAGCGCCGCCCATGCCGCACAGCAGCGCCACCGCGCTGTTCCAGCCGAAATAATGATGGATCGCCCCCAGCAGCGACGCCTGGTGCAGCGCCAGCCCGAGCAGCAAGGCGCCGCCGGCCGTCCCCAGGAGCGCGCGGCGCGGCAGCCGGTCGCGGAAACGGGTCACCGCGACGCCGAGCAGAAAGTGCGGCAGCAGGACAAAGGTCTCGTTGATCGAGAAGGGATTCGATTCGGTGTGGATCGTCTGGCAGCCGATCATCGCCAGACCGAGGGCCGCCGCGAAGGGAACGGGCCGGTCGATCAGCCGCGCCGCGTCGAGCAGCGCCACGAAGGCGAAGATCAGGAAGAGCGATTGCAGATACCAGAAATGGGCATAGGAATAGACGTAGATCTCCCACATCGCGTTCGGCGCGAAGCTGCCGTTGGCCCCCGGCGCGTGCGTCTGCACGAGGTAGAAGAGGGTGGAGACGACCAGGAACGGAAAGCCCAGGCGCCGCAGCTTCTTGGCGAAGAAGGACGGGAGCGCCCCGCCCGCCGCCGGCCGCAGGGCATAGACCAGCCCCGACAGGAAGGTGAAGAGCGGCATGCGGATCAGCTCGAAGCTGCTCGTCGCGTAGCGGTAGAGGGATCCGTCCTCAACCTGCATGCCGGTGCCGGGCACCCCGACGACGTGATAGGCGACCAGAAGGATGCAGGCGAGCCCGCGCAACTCCACGACATGATAAGGCAGGGTGTCTCTGCGCATTGGTATCCCCGTGCGAGCCGAAGTGAGGAAAGCGGCCGTCGCTTGCCGTCCGGTGCCTTGTGGCTGGGTCGTCCGGCCCCGCGACGTTGCCGCGCGGCCCTGGGACAGTGGCGGGAACGCGGCCCCTGCGGCCCTTGTTCGCTCTTTTGGCTGAATGTGCCGGGAACTTCCCATTATTGGCGCGGCCCGGCCGGCGGGCGTAAGCTCGACGGGGAGGGGCCGCTTTCCGGAGCACCCGGCGGGCGGCGGCGGAAACTGCGGGGCCGCCTGAATTTTCCCTGGATTTCCGCTGGACAGCGAGGCCGCCCCGTGCATACTGCGCCGCTTCATAACTCCTTGCCGACGGCTTGCCGCCGGCTAGGCCCGGGCGGCTGACCCCATCCATAGGGGGTGGCGGCGCAGCGCCGGACCATGAACAGCCATGGGGAGTGCAATGGCACTTTACGAGTGCGTGCTGATCGCACGCCAGGACATCTCGGCCGCCCAGGCCGAGCAGCTCGGTGAGACCTTCGCCCAGATCATCCGCGACAACGGCGGCACGGTCGCGAAGACCGAGTACTGGGGTCTGAAGACCCTGACCTACAAGATCAAGAAGAACCGCAAGGGTCACTACACCCTGTTCAATCTCGATTCGCCGGCCGCCGCCGTCGCCGAGATGGAGCGGAACATGAGCATCAACGAGGACGTCCTGCGCTACATGACCGTGCGCGTCGACGAACTCGATGCCAACCCGTCGGCGATGATGCAGAGCCGGAACGAGCGCAGCGAGCGCGGAGAGCGTGGCGACCGTGGTCCCCGCCGCTTCGACGACCGCGGCCCGCGTCCGCCGCGCCGTCAGGAGAATGTTGCCGCTGGTGAAGGGGAGACCGCGTAATGAGCGACAAGCAGACCACGGGCGCTCCGGCCCGCACCGGTGGCGGCGCCCGCCGCCCCTTCTTCCGCCGCCGCAAGACCTGCCCGTTCTCCGGCGCGAACGCTCCGGCGATCGACTACAAGGACGTCAAGCTGCTGTCCCGCTTCATCTCGGAGCGTGGCAAGATCGTCCCGAGCCGCATCACCGCGGTCTCGACGAAGAAGCAGCGTGAACTGGCCCGCGCCATCAAGCGCGCCCGTTTCCTGGCCCTGCTTCCGTACATCGTGAAGTAAGCCCGGACCGGATCGAGAGTTTTAGGCAAAGGTCGAAAGGGTTCCCATGGCCGCCGGTCTGGCCGCTCCGCTGGTTATCGCCGCCGGTGGCGGTCTGGTCAGCGCGTTCTTCTACCTGTCGGTCACGTTCGGCGGGTTCGGGACGCTGATCCTGGGCTATCTGGCTCCCCTGCCCCTGTTCCTCGCGGGGCTGTGGTTGGGGACGTCGGCGGTTCTCCTCGCCGGTCTGGTGGGGGCGGCCGCGGTGATGGCCGGTACGTCGGGCAGCACGCTGGTGTCGCTCGCCTATCTGGTGACCGGAGCCGCTCCGGCCATCCTGGTGGTGCGGCAGTCGCTGCTGGCGCGGACGTCCGGCGACGGAACCCTGGAATGGTATCCGCCCGGCCGGGTCCTGATGGGCTTGGTCGGGATGGGCGTGGCGGCCATCCTCGCCGCCGTGATCCTCACGTTCGACCAGCCCGGAGGGCTGGAAGGCGTGGTGCGCCGGACGCTGGCCCGCGTGGCCGAGCCCCTGTTCCGCGCGCAGGGCCAGACGGCCCCGGATCCGGAGGAGATCTGGATGGCGGCCGCCCTACCGGGGCTGGTGGCGATCTCGTGGGTGACCATGACGATCGTCAATGCGGCGCTCGCGCAGGGCGCGCTGATGCGGTTCGGCCGCAACAAGCGACCGCCCATGCGCCTGGCCGAGCTGGAACTGCCGCGCTGGCTGGTCCCCGCCTTCCTCGCGGCGGTGCTGGGGGCGAGCGTGCTGCCGGACAGCTTCGGCTTCCTGGCGGTCAACCTCGCGCTGATCCTGGCGGTGCCGTTCGCCTTTGCCGGGCTTTCGGTGGTTCATGTGGTGGCCCGAAGCCGGTCGGCGCGCACGCCGATCCTCGTCGGGTTCTACCTCGTGCTGTTTCTCTTCGGGTGGCCGATCCTGCTTTTGGTCGGCCTGGGCATGATCGAGCAATGGATCGGGCTGCGACGCCGGTTTACCCGCGCCGCCCCCGGTCAGGAGGACGAGTGATGGAAGTTATTCTGCTGGAGCGGGTTGAGAAGCTCGGCCAGATGGGCCAGGTCGTCAACGTCAAGCCGGGCTTCGCCCGCAACTATCTGCTGCCGCAGAAGAAGGCCATGCGCGCCACCAAGGCGAACATGGCGGTCTTCGAGAAGCAGAAGGCCCACCTCGAGGCCGTGAACCTGGAGCGCCGCAAGGACGCCCAGGAGGTCGCGACCAAGATGGACGGCGTCACGGTCGTCGTGATCCGTCAGGCCGCCGAGACCGGCGTGCTGTACGGCTCCGTCAACAACCGCGACATCGCCGACGCGCTGGACGCGGCCGGCTACAAGACCGACCGCAAGCAGATCGTGATCGACACCCCGATCAAGACGCTCGGCCTGTTCAAGGTCCGTGTCGTCCTGCATCCGGAAGTCACGATCAGCGTCACGGTCAACGTCGCCCGCTCGCAGGAAGAGTCGGAGTTGCAGGCCCAGCGCGGTGGCATGGTCACCGCCGCCGACCTGCGCGACGAGGACGAGGAAGAGTCCTACGTCCAGGAGACCGCGACGGAAGACGAAGAGGCCTGATCGCCTATTCGGCGGCCTCCCCGGCTCGATGGCCGGGGAGGCCGCGCGCCGCTCGTCCGAAAACCGCCCATCCCACGCCGGGATCGGGCGGTTTTTCGTGTTTCGCGCCCGAACGGATGCTCCGATCGGTGCTCGCCCGATTGGGTGAGCAGGCCTGACCCATCGGCGGATTGTCGCACCCTTCCGCGCGCGTCATTCTTGTTGAGGATCACGCGCGAGGAGTTCGGCATGCTGCTTGTCCGCCTTCTTGCCGCCGCCATCGGCGACGGAGCACTCGACCTCGTCACCGCCGACGGGCGGCGCCGACGAATCGGCGCCGGGGTTCCCGCCCTCACCCTGCGGCTGCACGACCGCCGGGTCGAGCGCGACCTGCTGCTGAATCCACGCCTGCGCCTGGGCGAGGCCTACATGGACGGCCGCCTCTCGGTGGATGGTGGATCGATTTACGACCTGCTGGCGCTGCTGATGACCGACAGCAGCGTGCAGGGCGCGCTGGGCCGCGTGCTGGAGACGCTGTCGCCCGCCCTGCGGCTTCTCCAGCAGCACAACCCGGCGCGGCGCTCCCGCCGCAACGTCGAGCACCATTACGACCTGTCGCGCCGGTTCTACGAGCTGTTCCTCGACCGCGACATGCAATACTCCTGCGCCTACTTCCCGCAGCCCGGCCTGACGCTGGACGAGGCGCAGGAGGCCAAGAAGCGTCACATCGCCGCCAAGCTGCTTCTGGTGCCCGGCATGCGCGTGCTCGACATCGGCTGCGGCTGGGGCGGCATGGCGCTGTATCTGGCGCGGATGACCGGGGCGCGGGTCACCGGCATCACGCTGTCCTCCGAACAGCTCGCCGTCGCCCGCGAGCGCGCCGCGGCGGCCGGCCTGTCCGACCGCGTGACCTTCGAGCTGCGCGACTACCGCGAACTGGCGGCCAGCGGCACCGAACGCTTCGACCGGATCGTCTCGGTCGGCATGTTCGAGCATGTCGGCGTGCCGCATTACCGCACCTTCTTCGAAGCGGTGCGGTCGCTGCTGACCGTGGACGGGGCCGCCCTGCTCCACGCCATCGGCCGTCTCGACGGCCCCGGCTCGACCAACCCCTGGATCCGCAAGTACATCTTTCCCGGCGGCTATTCCCCTGCCCTGTCGGAGGTCCTGCCGGCCATCGAAGCGTCCGGCCTCCTTTCGACCGACGTGGAGATCCTGCGCCTGCATTACGCGGAGACGCTGCACCGCTGGCGCAGCCGCTTCGAGGCCCGCCGCGAGGAGGCCCGTGCGCTCTACGACGAGCGCTTCTGCCGGATGTGGGAGTTCTACCTGGCCGGCGCCGAGCTGAGCTTCCGCACCCAGGGCCACATGGTGTTCCAGATCCAACTGGCCCGCTCGCTGGGAGCGGTGCCGCTGGTGCGCGACTACATGGTCGACGCCGAGCGTGATCTCGCCCGGACGGAAGCCCAAACCGGAGCCCAGGCCATGACACCCGCCCGCAGCGCCCGGCCGGCGGAATCGGCGGCCTGATCCACGCCGGACCGGCAAGCTCCTTGCCATGCCCGTGCGACAATGATGACCGGCTGTCCGCCGTGCCTTCCTTTCCTGACCGGGGCAGTGCTATATAACCGCGATTCAGTCCGCCCGGGGTATCGGGCGACCGCGCCTGCGGTCGCCCGGCAACAAGCGCTCGCTGGACAGCGCGCCCGGCATCCAGGAAACGACAACGCCCTTACCCGTTCGGGGAGATCTCGCACCCATGTCCAAGATCAAGGTCGCCAACCCGGTCGTCGAACTCGACGGCGACGAGATGACGCGCATCATCTGGCAGTTCATCAAAGACAAGCTGATCCTGCCCTATCTCGACATCGACCTGAAATACTACGACCTGAGCGTCGAGAACCGCGATGCGACCGACGACAAGGTGACCGTCGAGTCGGCCAACGCGATCAAGAAGTATGGCGTCGGCGTCAAGTGCGCGACCATCACCCCGGACGAGGCGCGGGTGACGGAGTTCAACCTCAAGAAGATGTGGAAGTCGCCGAACGGCACCATCCGCAACATCCTGGGCGGCACCGTGTTCCGCGAGCCGATCGTCTGCTCCAACGTTCCGCGCTACGTGCCGGGCTGGACCAAGCCGATCATCATCGGCCGCCACGCCTTCGGCGACCAGTACAAGGCGACCGACTTCGTCGTCCCCGGCCCGGGCAAGCTGACCATCAAGTGGGAAGCGGCCGAGGGTGGCGAGAAGATCGAGCACGAGGTCTACGACTTCCCCGGCGCCGGCGTGGCGATGGGCATGTACAACCTCGACGAGTCGATCGAGGGCTTCGCCCATTCCAGCTTCATGTACGGCCTGGAGCGCGGCTACTCGGTCTATCTGTCGACCAAGAACACGATCCTGAAGGCCTATGACGGGCGCTTCAAGGACATCTTCCAGAAGATCTTCGACGAGACCTACGCCGAGCAGTTCAAGGCCAAGGGCATCGTCTACGAGCACCGCCTGATCGACGACATGGTCGCCTCGGCCCTGAAGTGGGAAGGCGGCTTCGTCTGGGCCTGCAAGAACTACGACGGCGACGTGGAGTCGGACGTGGTGGCGCAGGGCTTCGGCTCGCTCGGCCTGATGACCTCGGTGCTGGTGACGCCGGACGGCAAGACCGTCGAGGCCGAGGCCGCCCACGGCACGGTGACCCGCCACTACCGCGAGCACCAGAAGGGCAAGGAGACCTCGACCAACCCGATCGCGTCGATCTACGCCTGGACCCAGGGTCTGGCCTACCGCGGCAAGTTCGACGACACCCCGGACGTCGTCAAGTTCGCCGAGACGCTGGAGCGTGTCTGCGTCGAGACCGTCGAGTCCGGCTACATGACCAAGGATCTGGCGATCCTCATCGGTCCGCAGCAGCCGTGGCTGACCACCAAGCAGTTCCTCGACAAGCTGTCGGACAATCTCGAGAAGAAGATGGCCGCCTGGAGCTGATCCCTGGAGCGGGGCTCCGGATTCGGAGCCCGATCTTGGGGTGCGACGCCGCGTCCGGGTCAAACCGGACGCCGGCTCGGCTAGGGTTCGAGCGGGAAGCTTCGGCTTCCCGCTTTTTTCTTGCCCGCCACGGCCCCGGAGGCCGGGCCAGGATTTTCCACCCCAGGAAGGAACGCGCCCCATGTCCACCGATCTGTTCCGCGTCGCCGTCATCGGCGCCGGCGAGACCGGCACCCCCCTGCTGCACAAGCTGCTGGACGCCCCGTTCGTCGAGCTTCTGGGCGTCGCCGACCTCGACCGCGAGGCGCCGGGCGTCACGCTGGCCCGCGAGCGCGGCGTTCCGACCACCACCGACTTCATGGAACTGGCCCGGCTGGGCGAGCGGTTGGATGTGCTGATCGACGTCACCGGCGTGCCGGCCGTGCGCGAGGCCCTGCGCCGCGAGATGCAGGAGAGCGGCAACCACCACACGCTGATCGTGCATGAGGTGGTCGTGCAGCTTCTGCTGTCGCTGCTGTCCGGCAAGCTGGTGCGGTTGAAGCACGGCGCGCAGGACTACTGAGCGCCGCCTCGCCGAAACGGACAGCCCCTCGCCCCCGGCGGAGAACGGCGGGTTTTCTCGCGGAAGAACACGAGCCCCCGGCCCTATTCCGCCGCCTTGCTCCGCACCGTCCGCTTGACCGGAGCCGGGGCGGGGGTCGCGTCGCCGGCCGGATCGGCCAGGGCGTGCAGCAGGCGCTCCTTGATCTTGGCCAGCTTGGTCTCGTGGGTGACCTTCAGGCCGAAGACGTCCTTCACATAGAAGACGTCGATGGCCTTCTCGCCGAAGGTCGAGATCTTCGCCGACGAGATCTGGAGCGTCAGATTCGACAGGGCGCGGGTCAGGTCGTACAGCAACCCCGGCCGGTCGCGCCCGTTCACCTCGATGACCGTGTGGGTGGTCGAGGCGTTGTTGTCGATCAGCACGCGCGGCGGCACATGGAAGACCCGCGTGCGGCTGGAGTGCGGAGTCCGGCGCGTCGCCAAATCCTGCAACGGCTTCAACTGGCCGGACAGGACCTTCTCGATCATCACCGACAGCTTGGCGAGCTTGTCGCGGCTCTCGAAGGCGCCGCCGGCCGCCGCGTCCTGCACCGTGAAGACGTCGAGCGCCATCCCGTTGGTCATGGTGAAGATGCGCGCGTCGACGATGTCCGCGCCCGAGGCGGCGAAGGCGCCGGCCAGACGGGAGAACAGCCCGTGATGGTCGGTGGCGTAGATCGTCACCTCGGTGATCGCGCGCGCGCGGTCGATGCGGGTGTCGACGGTGAGGTCGCGGCCGTCGCGTTCGGCCTCGCGCACGATGCGGGCGTGATGGGCCAGCGTTCCGGCGTCGAAGGCCAGCCAATAGGCGGGGTAGCCCAGGGATTTGTGCTGTTCGAAGGCCGCGTCGTCGAAATCGGTCAGTTCCAGCCGCAGCCCGGCCTGGGCCGACTGGATGCGGCGCCCGCGCCCCTCCACCGTCATGCCGCCGGACATCAGCTCCTCGGAACGGTTGTAGAGCTCGCGCAGCAGCGTGGCCTTCCAGTTGTTCCAACGCTGCGGTCCGACCGCGCGGATGTCGGCGACCGTCAGCACCAGCAGCAGCCGCAGCCGCTCCGGCGACTGGACCAGCGCCACGAAGTCGCGGACGGTCTTGTCGTCCTCCAGGTCGCGCTTGAAGGCGGTGTAGGACATGGCGAGGTGCCAGCGCACCAGCCACGCCACCGTCTCCGTCTCCTCGGCCGTCAGGCCGAGGCGCGGGCACAGCTTCTCCGCCACGCGCGCGCCCAACACCGAATGGTCACCGCCGCGCCCCTTGGCGATGTCGTGCAGCAGCACGGCGACGTAGAGCGCCCGCTTCGACACGACCTTGTGGATGACCTCCGACGACAGCGGCAGTTCATCGACAAGATCGCCGGCGGCGATCTTGTGCAGGATGCCCAGAGCGAACAGCGTGTGCTCGTCCACCGTGTAGACGTGGTACATGTCGTACTGCATCTGCGCCACCACCCGGCCGAAGTCGGGGATGAAGCGGGCCATCACCCCGGCCTCGTTCATGCGGCGCAGGGTGATCTCCGGATCCTTTGGTCCGGTCAGTATGTCGATGAACAGCCGGTTGGCCTCGGGGTCTGTGCGCAGCTTCGGCCCGATCGCGGTCAGCGAGCGGGTGATGGAGCGCAGCGCCGCCGGGTGGATGTCGATGTCGTTGATCTGCGCGGTGTGGAACAGCCGGATCATGTCGATCGGCTTTTCCTTGAACTGGCGCTCGTCCCGCGCGTTCAGCCTCTCGCCGTCGACGATGAAGCCGTCGACGTCCTTGCGGCGGGCGACCGAGGCCAGCCGCAGCAGGTTGAACTTGGGCGGGCGCTTCGATTCGGCCTCCAGCGCCGCGCAGAAGATGCGCGTCAGGTCGCCGACGTCCTTGGCGACCAGGAAGTAATGCTTCATGAAGCGCTCGACGCCCTTGGTACCGGCATGGTCGGTGTAGCCCATGGCGGCGCCGATCGAGGTCTGCACGTCGAAGGTCAGCCGGTCTTCCAGGCGGCCGGTCAGGTAATGCAGGTGACAGCGCGCGGTCCACAGGAAGTTCTGCGCCTTGGCGAAGCGCTGCGCCTCCTCCGGCGTCAGCACCTTCTTGCCGACCAGCTCGTCCACCCCCTCGACCCGGTAGAGGTACTTGGCGATCCAGAACAGGGTCTGGAGATCGCGCAGGCCGCCCTTGCCATCCTTCAGGTTGGGTTCCAGCACATAGCGGCTGTCGCCCATCTTCAGGTGGCGGTTGTCGCGCTCGGCCAGCTTGGCCTCGACGAACTCCGGGCCGGTGCCGGCGACGACCTCCTTGTCGTAACGCTTGCGCAGTTCGGCGAACAGCTTGCCCGGCCCCCACAGATAGCGGGATTCCAGGATCGCCGTGCGGATGGTGACGTCGGCCTTGGACTGGCGGATGCAGTCGTCGACGCTGCGCACCGCGTGGCCGACCTTCAGCCCCAGATCCCACAGGATGTAGAGCATGTATTCGACGACCTGCTCGACGCGCGGCGTGCGCTTGTAGGGCAGCAGGAACAGCAGGTCGATGTCGGAGAAGGGCGCCAACTCGCCGCGCCCGTAGCCGCCGGTCGCCGCGACGTCGAAGACCTCGCCCGAGGTCGGGTTGGCGGTCGGGAAGATGTGCAGCACGGTGAAGTCGGCCAGCGCGCCGACCAGACGGTCGGCGAGGTAGCAGTTCTCCCGCACGCACTCCTCGCCCGATCCGCCGGCCTCGAAGCGCCGGTGCACCTCCTGCCGCCCGTCGGTCAGCGCCTTGCGCAGGCAGGCGAGCAGCGCCGGCCGCAGCTTGTCGCCGGTGCCGAACTCGGCGACCAGCGCCTCGAGCTCGCCGGCCAGCCTGCGGCGCGAGATGATCGCGCGCTTGTTGGGGATCGTGTTGGGCGGGGCGGAGGGGGGAGGCGCGGCGCGGGTGGACAGCATCGTTGGGGAGCGACCTTCCAGAACGGCGGCCGGGAAGCGGTCGCCGGAAACGGCGGTGGTCCGGGCTGGACAAACCGTTCGAACTATAACGGCAAACGGCGGCCTTGGCACCTGCTGCCAACCGCAATGCCGCCGCGCGGGCACGACCGCGCAACGCCGCCGCGCGGGTGTGACCGCCGTCACTGCGGGTTCCCACCCGACCGCCCATGATCCATCCGGAGTCCAGCGGAGGAAGACGGGCGATGATCGGCACGGGGAACATGGCGCGGCGTGAGCTGGCGGCGCTCGGCGACGCGCTGTCGCAGGCCGAGCGCGGCGAGGGCCGTCATTCCCCGGCCACCCTGGCGGCCCGGCTGAGCCGGGTGGCGGCCCTGCATCCCAGGGCGGTGGACAACAGCCTGTTGTGGCAGGTGAACGATCTCGTCGCCAGCCGCGACATCGCCGACCGCTTCAAGCTGGTGGTCGTCCGCATGGGCTGGGCCTCGATCGTCCAGGCGGAGTTCAAGGCGTGGGGGCTGCGCCCGGTCGATCAGGCGGAGGCCATGCGCGTCCAGGCGGCCTGAAGGCGGAAGGAACCGCCCGGCCAATTCTGCCGCCCGGCAGCCCCTGCCCCCGACGGCTCGTTTCAAACGGTTGAAAAGAAAGCATCCTTCGGTTTGCATGAAACTTGCGTGGCCGTCTCCCGTCCCATCGGTCGAGAGAAACCGTCATGCAGATTTCCGGCTATCTGGCCAGCGTCTACGGCCAGTTCCGCTCCGGCTCCACCTCTTCGGTGAAGAGCGGCGATTCCACCGGCGCGCTGGAGCCGACCAAGGTCAGCGCAGCCGACGCCTTCATCAAGGAGGCGCAGAAGACCCCGGCCCAACGCATCCGGGAAGAACTGCTCGCCCGGCACAAGGTGAGCGAGGAGGATCTGGCCGCCATGGACCCGGAGAAGCGCTCGGCGATCGAAAAGGAGATCGCCGAGGAGCTGAAGCGCCGGCTGGCCGGCAAGGACGCCCAGCGCGGCGCGGCGGTCGACCTGACCGCCTGACGCGCCGAGCGGGTTTCCCTCACGCCTCGCGGGTCGAGAGATGGACGTTGCCGCCGCCCTCGCGCTCCAGGATGGCGCTGGCGCGCAGTTCGTCCTCCGGGGCGCCGACCATCACCCACAGGATGACGCCGCCGGCCTCCAGCGCGCGGGAGAACTCGTCGGGTTTGGGGTGGCTGGTCAGTTCGTCCAGATAATCCTTGATCGCCACCCCGCCCAGACCGGCGGCGACCAACGCCGCGAAGGCCGCCTCGATGGGGCCGCCGACGATGGCGATCAGGCCGGCGGTGGTCAGCGGGAAGGCGTATTTCAGCTCGCCCACCAGCCCGGTCAGCGCCTCGTCCTTCGGCTTGGCCGCCTTGGGATCGGCGGCGTCGAGCGAGGTGTGGCTCGCCAGCACCGACAGGTCGGAGCGGTCGAACCCCGCCTCCAGCAAGGCCGCCACCGCGCGATCGAAGCCGGCACGATCGGTGAAGAGGGCAACGACCTCCCGCACCTCGCGGGTGGCGCTCTGTTCGGTCGTCTGCGTCATGGTGGACGTCTCCCGGTCGCTTCCGTTCGTTGACGCTCCATTGAACGTCTGCGCCACGGCACCCGTCAATGGCGAGGGTGTCGCAATCCCTGCGGCGGGAGCGCCTCCGGGTTGTTCGACCAGGACATGGCCCGGTATGCATGCGCCGTGATAGGGTTGCCCCCACCCCCGCCGCCCCGCCTTTCCCTCCGACCAAGACGGTTGAACGTTCCCGTGTCCGACACCGCCGCCCCCGCAGCCGCAGCCGCAGCCGCAGCCGCCGCCATCGTCATCCCGCCCGACGCCACGCCGATGATGGCGCAGTATCTGGAGATCAAGCGGGCGCACGCCGACTGCCTGCTGTTCTACCGGATGGGCGATTTCTACGAGATGTTCTTCGACGACGCGGTCAACGCGGCGGCGGCGCTGGACATCGCGCTGACCAAGCGCGGCCAGCATCTGGGCGAGGACATCCCGATGTGCGGCGTCCCGGTCCACAGCCACGAGAACTATCTGCTGCGCCTGATCCGCCTGGGCTTCCGCGTCGCCATCTGCGAACAGATGGAGGACCCGTCGGAGGCGAAGAAGCGCGGCGCCAAATCGGTGGTCAAGCGCGGCGTCATCCGCATCGTCACCCCCGGCACGCTGACCGAGGACAGCCTGCTCGATTCGCGCTCCTCCAACTGGCTGGCGGCGGTGGCGGAGACGGCCGGCGGGGTCGGGCTCGCCTGGCTGGAGATGTCGACCGGCGAGCTGGTGGTGCAGCCGGTCGAGCGCGCGGGACTGGGAGCGGCGCTCGGACGGCTCGACCCGCAGGAGGTGCTGATTTCCGAGAAGCTCGGCCAGCAGCCCGACCTGTTCGAGCTGTGGGGCGAGTGGAAGTCCCGCCTGACCATCCAGCCCACCCCGCGATTCGACAGCGAGAACGGCCGGCAGCGCCTGCTGGCGCTCTACGGGGTCGGCACGCTCGACGCCTTCGGGACCTTCACCCGCGCCGAGGTGGCCGCCGCCGGCGCGCTGGTCGGCTATGTCGAGCTGACGCAGAAGGGCCGGGTTCCCCGCCTGTCGCTGCCGCGCCGGGTCGGGCCGGGCGCGGTGATGGAGATCGACGCCTCGACCCGCCGCAACCTGGAGCTGACCCGCACCATGAACGGCGAGCGGCGCGGCAGCCTGCTCGCCACCATCGACCGCACGGTGACCGGGGCCGGCGCCCGCCTGCTGGCCGCCCACCTGTCGGCGCCGCTGACCGACCCGGCCGCCATCGCCAAGCGGCTCGACATGGTCGAGTTCGTGCTGAACGAGGAGCGGCTGCGCGGCGAGCTGCGCGACACGCTGAAGCGCTGCCCCGACCTGGAGCGCGCGCTGTCGCGGCTGACGCTGGGGCGCGGCGGCCCGCGCGACCTGGCGGCGGTGCGCGACGGGCTTCTCCAGTCCGGCGCGGTGCGGCATCTGCTGAGCGACATCGGGCCGCTGCCGGACGGGCTGGGCGTGGTCGACAAGCGGCTGGGCGAGCACACGGAGCTGGTCGGCCAGCTCGGCCAGGCGCTGGCGGCGGAGCTGCCGCTGCTGGCCCGCGACGGAGGCTTCATCGCCCCGGGTTATTCCTACGCGCTCGACGAGCTGGTGACGCTGCGCGACGAGAGCCGCCGGCTGATCGCCGGCCTCCAGGCGAAATACGCCGGGATCGCCGGAGTGCCGGCGCTGAAGATCAAGCACAACAACGTGCTGGGCTATCACATCGAGGTCACGGCCGCCCACGCCGACAAGCTGATGTCGGACAAGGGGCGCGAGGTCTTCATGCACCGCCAGACCATGGCCAACGCCGTACGCTTCGGCACGGTCGAGCTGTCGGACCTGGAGCGCCGCATCTCGGAAGCCGCCGAGAAGGCGCTGGCGGTCGAGCTGGAGCTGTTCGCCGATCTGGTCGAGGAGGTGACGAGCCGCGCCGACGCCATCGCCCAGGCCGCCCACGCGCTGGCAGCGCTCGACGTCGCCACCTCTCTGGCCGAGCTGGCGATGGAGCGGCGCTACTCCCGCCCGCTGGTCGACGGCTCGCTGGCCTTCGACATCCGCGGCGGGCGCCACCCGGTGGTCGAGGCGATGCTGGACGCCGCCAACAGCGGCCCCTTCGTCGCCAACGACTGCGATCTGGCGACCGACAACCGGCTGTGGCTGCTGACCGGCCCGAACATGGCCGGCAAGTCCACCTTCCTGCGGCAGAACGCGCTGATCGCCGTGCTGGCCCAGATGGGAAGCTTCGTGCCGGCCGACCACGCCCACATCGGGTCGGTGGACCGGCTCTACAGCCGCGTCGGCGCCGCCGACGATCTGGCGCGCGGCCGTTCCACCTTCATGGTCGAGATGGTCGAGACCGCCGCCATCCTCAACCAGTCCGGCCCGCGCGCGCTGGTGATCCTCGACGAGATCGGGCGCGGCACGGCGACCTTCGACGGCCTGTCGATCGCCTGGGCCTGCGTGGAGAACCTGCACGACGTCAACCGCTGCCGCGCGCTGTTCGCCACACATTACCACGAGCTGACCATGCTGGCGGCCAAGCTGCCGGCGCTGTCCTGCCACACCATGCGCATCAAGGAATGGCAGGGCGACGTGGTGTTCCTGCACGAGGTGACGGCGGGTTCGGCCGACCGCAGCTACGGCATCCACGTCGCCAAGCTGGCCGGCCTGCCGCCGGCGGTGGTCGGGCGGGCGGAGGCGGTGCTGAAGCTGCTGGAATCGGGCGACCAGAACGCGGCGATCCACCGCTTGGCCGAGGATCTGCCGCTGTTCAGCGCCGCCCTGAAACGTGCGCCGGCTCCGGCTGCCGAGCCGGCGCCGGCCGCCCCGGCCGGTCCTTCTCCGGTGGAGGAAGCGCTGCTCGCCATCGACCCGGACAGCCTCACCCCACGCGCCGCGCTGGAGGAACTGTACCGGCTGCGGGGGCTCGTGCAGCGGTAAGCGGGATTGGGGGGCGAGCGCCGCTGGCCCACCCGGCCCTCTTCACCCAAACAGCCGCCCATGCAACGCCCGCCAGCTCTCCGCGTCGGGCGCCAGCAGCAAGCTGCCGTTCAACGCGGTCGGCCGGTAGGGCACGCCATCCGCAGCCCCGCCAACCAGCGCCGCGTGACCGCCGGCCTCGGCGTGCAGCAGCACGCCCGCCGCATGGTCCCACGGCATCAGCCGGTGATAGAGCGAGTAATGCGCCCGCCCCTCCAGCAGCCGCAGATACTCCTGCGCGGCGCTCGACAGGCACACCCGCTCGCCCAGCCCGGCGCTGCGTTCCTCCAGTTGCGCGGCCATCGCCTCGCCGCAGAAGCGGGTGGACAGGGCACCCACCATGTCGGGCAGCGGCACCGCGTCGGCCACCCGCGCCCGGCGCCCGTCGAGCCATGCGCCCTCCCCCTTCACCGCCATCGCCATGCGGCCGTCGATGGGGTCGTGGATCCAGCCGGCGATGGTCTCGCCCTTCTGCGCCAGCGCGACGATCACCGCGAAGAGCGGGCGTCCCTCGGCGAAGTTCAACGTGCCGTCCACCGGATCGATGATCCACACCGGGTCGTCTCCCTGGAGACGATCGAGGACGCGCGGATTCTCCGACGCCGCCTCCTCGCCGATCACGCGGCTGCCGGGCAGCAGGTCGGCGAGCGCCGGGGTCAGCGCCCGTTCCGCGGCCTCGTCGGCCAGCGTCACCAGATCCATCGGACCGGTCTTCTGGCGGATGCCGTCGGCGGCGAGATTGCGGAACCAGGGCAGGATCTCCGCCTTGGCGACGGAACGGATCAAGTCGGACACCCGGTCGATGTCGGGTTGGGCGAAGCGTGTCACGGCTTGGCTCTCGTCGGAATTGGTTTGGACGTCGGCGTCGAATCGCGTTGCAGGGTCGGGCCGGCGGCCGAGGGGTTGGTCAGCAGCACCTTGCCGTCCAGGCCGCTGTCCTTCAACGCCTTGGCCAGCGCGTCGAAGGTCGCCTTGTCGGCAGCCGCCGCGGCGGCGGCCTTCGCCGGATCGTGCGGTGGTGGCAAGGGTGGTGGTGGCGGTGCGCCCGCACCCGGCGGAGGCGGTGCGCCGGGACCGGACAACGGCGGCGGAACGGGAAACGCCAGCACCGGTTCCGGTTCGGGCGGGGGCGGCTGCCACATACGGAAGCAATCGGTGAAGGCGGCTTCCTTGCAGGCCTTCAGCAGATCGACCGCGTCGGGCGCCACGACGACCGGCTCCGGCGGGACGATGGGGAACTCCATCGGCGGCGGCGGCAGCGGATCCTCGGGCGGCTCCTCCGGTTCCTCGACATAGCCCGGCGGCAGCGGCGGAGGCGGTCCGCCCGGTGGCTGCTGGGCCGCGACGGGACCACCCGCCAGCGCGAGCATCAGCGGCAGAAAGGCGAAGCGAGCACGCACGAAGGAACCGGGCTGGTGGAGAACGCGCCATTATGGCGCGCGGTCCCCCCGCCCGTCACGCGGCAAGTCAGGCGGCGGCCCGGTGATGCCGTCCGTTGTCATAGCCGCCATGGCCATCGTCGCGCCCGTCATAGCCGCGCGCCGCCAGCTCGTCGCGGATCGCGTCGATCTTGGCGGCCTCGTGGGGATGGGTTTCGAGGGCGGCGGCCTCCGCAACGAGGCGCAGCAGCCGCTTCCGGCCTTCCGGCGTGCGCGACCATTCCTGGAGACGAAGCAGCGCCGCTCCCGGCGGAAGCCTCTCCTTTCGCGCCACCAAGCTCACCTGATCGGCGAGGAAAGCCGTGATCGAAAAGCACGACGGGTCGGTTTGCAACCGCATTGGCAGTCCTCCTCCTGGGAGCGACCACGCTCCGTTGCTATAATTGTTGGCAACGGAAGAAATCACCACGCCGCATTCGTCTTAAGACCGGAGTGGGATGCAACGGGTCATAGCCCCCGTCGCACCCCTTCTCTTTCGGTGAGCACCAGAATCGCAACAGGGTCACTGCTGAGACGGCTGGAACCTCTTTTCGAACCGCGCCAGATCGGCGGGATCGAGCGAGACGTGGAGATGCGCCTGCTCCTCGTCGTCGCGGCGGTCCAGCACCTCGCCCTTGGCGTAGAGCCAGGCGAGCGCCGCCCCGTCGCCGAGCGCCACCGTCAGGTCGACGACCTGCCGGTGGACGTTCATCCGTTCGTCCAGCAGCCGGTCGAGCGCGTCGAACCCCTCGCCGGTGATGGCCGACACCGCCACGGCGCGCGGGTTGCGGGCGGTCTGGGCCAGCACCGCCGCCCGGCTGTCGGCGTCGAGCGCGTCGATCTTGTTGAACACCTCGATCACGCGGTCGTCGCTGTCCGGGTCGATCTCCATGTCGGCCAGCACCGCGTGCACGTCCGCCCGCTGCGCGTCGCTGTCGATGTGGGCGATGTCGCGGACATGCAGGATGATGTCGGCGGCGTCGACCTCCTCCAGCGTGGCGCGGAAGGCGGCGACGAGGCCGTGCGGCAGGTCGGAGATGAAGCCCACCGTGTCCGACAGGATCACCTTGCGCCCCGACGGCAGCGTCACCTGCCGCATGGTCGGATCCAGCGTGGCGAACAGCAGATCCTTGGCGAAGACGTCGGCGTTGGCCAGCCGGTTGAACAGGGTGGACTTGCCGGCGTTGGTGTAGCCGACCAGCGCCACCACCGGGTAGGGCACCTTGGCGCGCGCCTTGCGGTGCAGGCCGCGGGTGCGCCGCACCTCCTCCAGCTCCTTCTTGATCTTGATGATGCGGTCGCCGATCAGGCGGCGATCCATCTCAAGCTGCGATTCGCCGGGACCGCCAAGGAAGCCGAAGCCGCCGCGCTGGCGTTCCAAGTGGGTCCAGGAGCGGACCAGCCGGGATTTCTGGTAGGTCAGCGAGGCCAGCTCGACCTGGAGCATGCCTTCCCGCGTGCGGGCGCGGGCGCCGAAGATCTCCAGAATCAAGCCGGTCCGGTCGATGACCTTGGCCTTCAGCGCCTTTTCCAGGTTGCGCTGCTGCACCGGGGACAGGGCGTGGTCGAGGATGACGAGGCTCGCCTCGTGCTCCTCCACCAGCTCCGCCAGATGCTCCACGGTGCCGGAGCCGAGCAGGGTCGAGGGTTGCGGGCGGTTGACCTTGGCGCATTCGGCGTGGACGACGTCCAGCTCGATCGCCAGGGCAAGACCGACCGCTTCCTCCAGACGGGATTCGGGAGGACGGATGGCCCCGTCCGCCTCTTGGCGGAGGACGGGGTGGACCACGATGGCCCGGCTGGCACCCAGCGGTGCCGAGCCTTCGCCATTGGTCAAGGGATCAGACGCTTTCACCTTCCTTGGGCGGCTCGAACAGTTGAATGGGATGCGCCGGCATGACCGTCGAAATTGCGTGCTTGTAGACCAGCTGCGAATGCGCGTCGCGCCGCAGCAGAACCGAGAAGTTGTCGAACCAAGTGATGATGCCCTGAAGTTTCACGCCATTCACGAGAAAGACGGTAACGGGAGTCTTGTTCTTGCGGACGTGATTGAGAAACACGTCCTGGACGTTCTGGCTTTTTTCAGACATTTATATGCCCCCTTCTTCAATGTTCTTGGGACCCCTTGCGACAGGCGGTCCGCTCCCCGTTCAAGCCGTCGGTTTGGTGTGTCTCGACACCGTCTCAAACACCCGACTGGACGGATATGGTATCACCACCGCCGCCAACCAAGCCACACAAGGCTTCGCAATCGGCGTGACGGTGGGCGGGCGGAAACCGTTCGAAACCGCTTCCCTCGCCAAGCCCTATTAGCACCGGAACCAGCCCCGCGCCATGGGCGCATTCCATGTCGATGTCGGCGTCGCCCAAAAACCAGACGTCCGGGCCGGGCGGCAGTCCCGCCGGCTCCAGCGCCATCAGCACCGGCGCGCCGTGCGGCTTGTCGAAGGCGGCGTCCTGGGCGCCGACCAGCCGGCCGAAATAGCCGGTCCAGCCCAGCGCCTCCGCCTCGGCGCGCAGGAACTTCCCGTTCTTGTTCGACACCACCGCCTGGTAGACGCCGCGCTCGGCGAAGCTCCGCAGCAGCGATTCGGCGCCGGGCAGCGGGCGGAGATGGTCGAGGTGATGCGCGGCGAAATAGGCGTAGAACAGGTCGCGGGCCTCGGTCCAGCGCTCGCCGAAGATACGGGGGAAGCTGTCGCGCAGCGACTGCTTGATGCGGATTCGCGCCTCCTCCTCGCTCCACGGGGCCAGATCGAAGGAAACCAGCGCGTGATTCAGGGCCGAGCGCACGGTGCCCCAATTGTCCACCAGCGTGTTGTCCCAGTCGTAGAGGACGGCGCGCGGCAGGGGCAAACGGTCAGGCGTCGAACGGTCAGGCAAGGCATCCCCCAAAATCTGTCTGCACGGAAGGAAAAGCCGGAATTCCCCGTTTCCGCAAACGCCGTTTCCACACAGGGGCCTTGCGGCAGCGGCCATGGAGCCTTTCCGGGTGCCGAAGGCGGGATCTTCATCCGGCAACGCGACAAATTCGGCACTTTCCGGCGGTTCCGGCGGGGCTCCGTTGCGTGGAGCGGCGCTTTGACCTTAGGGTACGGGCGCTGCCCCATTTCTCTCCGCGATGAAGACGTGCCGATGTCCCAGCCTCCGCAGTCCCGCTCGAACGATTTCGCCCAAACCTTCAACGCGGCCCACGGCGAAGGCGGGCTGACGCGGGTGTCGGTCGCGCACATCCTCCAGCGCATCCAGTCCGACCCCGCCTATCTGTTCGGCCAGGAATTGAAGCAGGGGGCCGGACAATGCCCCTTCCACAAGGGGGAGGACGGCGGCGCCCCCGCCCTGCCGCAGGACGACGCCGACAAGATCCTCGTCAACACGCTGCTGGCCTTCCTGTTCAACCGCCTGCGCGACCACATCGCGCTGAAGATGCCGCTGAACGAGTCCGGGCAGCTGATGCTGCCGATCCCGCCGCGCTCGCCCCACGGGCTCGATCCGGCGGACCGCGACGCCATGGCGGCGGCGGCGCCCGACGTCTTCTGCTCGGTTCTGCGCGACGCCACCTGCCACCTGCTCGACGGTCTGATCAGCGGCTGGGTCGTCGAACTGCTGAAGGAGGAGGAGCATTACCGCTCGCTGGGCTCGGGCGAGATCTCCCTCGACGCGGCGGCGACCTTCGTGCTGCGCACGGCGCTGGAGGAGTCCTCCCTCTACCAGCGCGCCGGCTACGACATGCTGTCGATCACCAAGACCGGCAGCCACACCGCGATCCACATCTGCTGGGCGCTGGTCGAGGCCGCGCCGTTGCTGGTGCCGGGACGCGACGCCGCCTTCTACGACGACCTCGTCCGCCGCAGCCTGAAGCAGATCCTGCCGCTCTCCATGGCCAGCCTCGGCATGCTGGTGCATTACATGGAGGAAAGCGGGATCGAGCCGCATGACGGGCTCGCCGTGCACCGGCTGCCCGCGAACCAGACCGCCTTCGTGCTGGACGATGCCGGGCTGATCCGCCTGAACGGCGCCCCCATCGTGACCTTCGCCAAGCCCGGCGAGCGCTACTACACCGGCTGTCCGGCCTTCTACACGACCGGGCTGATCAAGCTGTACCTCGACATCGCCGCCGGGCTGGCGCTCGACTACCACGCCTACGACCGTTTGCAGGAGGCTTGAGCCCATGGCCCGCGCCAACAATTTCGCCCTCGCCTACCTCGCCGCGCACGAGGAGGCGGGGATGACGCGGATCAACCTCGCCCCCCTGCTCCACCGCATCGCCGAGGACCCGAACTATCTGTTCGGCGAGGAGTTGCAGGCGCTCGGCGGCCATTGCCCGGTCCACGCCGACACCCGCAAGGAGGATTACGAGAAGGTCGTCATCAACACGCTGCTGGCGATGCTGTACGGCGACCTGCGCGACCACATCGTCGCCCGCATGCCGCTGGACGACGACGGCCATGTGATCCTGCCCAACCCGCCGGATTCGCCGCATGGGCTGGACGTCACCGACCCGGCCGCGCTGGACGCGGCCGATCCCGACCGTCTGGTCGGCTTCCTGCGCGATTCCATCTGCCATCTGCTCGACGCCATCATCAAGGAGTGGGCGGTCAAGGTGATGGTCGAGGAGGACCGCTGCCGTGCCGAGGGCACCATCAGCGAGATGGCCGCCGCCTCCTACCTGCTGGCCCAGGCGCTGGAAAGCTCCGTGCTGCATTCGCCGTCCGGCTACGACATGGTGTCGATCACCAAGACCGGCAGCCACACCGCCCTGCACGTCTGCTGGAACCTGCTGGAATCGGCGCCGCTGCTGCGCCCGGGCCTCAGCGCCGCCGACTACGAGGATCTGGCGCGCCGCAGCCTGAAGCAGATCCTGCCGCTGGCGATGGGCAGCCTCGGCATGCTGTGCCAGTTCATGGCCGCCGGGCGGATCGAGGCCGACGACCATCAGGCCATCCACCCGCTGGATCCCGACCAGAGCGCCTTCGTCTACGACGAGGACCAGAACGTCATCCTGCTGAACCCCGACCTGATCGAGCCGACCGCCATGGCGGGAGAGCGCCATTACACCGGCTGTCCGGCCTTCTACGCCAACGGCCTGATCAACCTGTACATGGAGATCGTGCTGGCGCTGGGCGCCCGCTACGGCATCTACCGGCGTTTGCAGGGCCGCTTCACCGGCGAGGCCGCTTGACGCCGCCCGCCGCCCGCCTATGTTGGCGCCCGTAGCATCCGGAAGGGTTCCCGTTGGCCAAAAAATGGTTTCTGCGCCGCATCACCACGGCGCTCGCGGACGGCATCAAGCGTGGGCGGGGCCGCATGGCCTCCCCCTGGCAGCGGGGGCTCGGCCATTTCGAAAGCGTGTTCATCGACCACGCCTGCTTCCGGCTGATCTATTCGAACACCTACCGCATCTCGCCCAACATGTACCGGGCGAGCCAGCCCTCGCCCTCGCACATCGCCGCGGCGGCGCGCAACGGTGTGCGCACCATCCTGAACCTGCGCGGCGGGCGCGACTGCGCCTCCTACATCCTGGAGGCGGAAGCCTGCAAACTGCACGGGCTTGAACTGGTCGACTTTCCGGTGAACTCCCGCGACATGCCGAAGAAGGAAACCCTTCTGAAGGCGCGCGAACTGTTCCGCACCATGCAGTATCCGGCGCTGATGCATTGCAAGTCGGGCGCCGACCGCGCCGGCTTCATGTCCACCCTGTTCATGTTCGTCCACGAGCAGCAGCCGCTGCCCGAGGCGATGAAGCAGCTTTCCTGGAAGTACGGCCACTTCAAGCAGGCGAAGACCGGGATCCTGGACTATTTCTTCGATCTCTACGCCGCCTACAACGAGAAGCGGCCGATCGCCTTCTGGGACTGGGTGGAGCGGGTCTACGACCCGGTCGAGGCCAAGGCCAGCTTCCGCTCCCGCGAATGGGCCGACACGGTGGTGGATCGGGTGCTCGGGCGGGAGTGACCCGCCCCTTTCCGGGGCACGCCTAGCGCGCCACGTACCAGTCGGCGCGGTGGTTGAACGACACGAAGGCGTTCAGCACCGCCGCCCCGAGGGCCGAGGCCGCCAGCGCCTGGAGATCCACCACGAAGGCGGCGGCCGAGAAGACCGCCACATCGAACAGGGCTTGCAGCCACCCGGCGCGGAAGCCCGTCTTCTCCTGCACGTAGTAGGCAAGGATGCCGACCCCGCCGCCGCTTGCCCCGTGGCGGAACAGGCCGATCACGCCGATCCCGACGCAGAAGCCGGCCAGCACCGCGGCGGCGTAGGGATCGATGCTGCTGAAACTCATGACGCTGGGCAGGAAGCTCGACAGCAGCGAGATGCCGGTGACGGCAATCAGGGAGCTGACGGTGAAGCGCACCCCGATCCGCGCCAGGGCAAGAAAATAGAAGGGCAGATTGACCAGGAAGAACAGAATTCCAAAATTTATGCCTGTCGCGTAGGAAATCACAAAGGCCAGCCCGGCCGCCTGCCCGGTGATCAAGCCGGCGGCATGCAGAATGGCAATACCGAAGGACGTCATGACGACGCCGAACAGTTGCCCTTGCAGGTTATCAAAGAAACTGTGAGCGGCCTTCGGGCGTTCGTAAATTACCGACGCAGGGGATGACGAAATGGTGTGGGAGAAATCATCCGCCATATCAATCACCTCTCGGCGCCTTCGGGGATTTTTTACATGCGCTTCCCAATATAGATCATCCGCATCATAGCTTCCATGCTTTGCTGCGGTGCAATGAAGAGTTAGGAAATCCGCCGCAACGACGTCCCGGCAGCGACGTTCCGGCAGCGACGTTCCGGCTGGCCCTTTGGTACCGGATTCCGGAATCACGCGTCCGCCGCGATGTGCCAAAGCACACCCGCCGGATCCCAGAGATAGACCACACGCATCCCCCACTCCTCCGTCTTGGGCGGCCGCGGAGGAATGACCCCGAACCGCTCGCCAAGCGCCAGGGATTCGATGTGACGCCACCAGCGGTCGATGTCCTCGACCAGGAGATGCATCATCAGGTTTTCCGCGAACTCCTTGACGTAGAAATCCTGGAGCAGGAACGAGAAGGCCCCCTGCCCCAACCGCAGTTCGGCCAGCCCGTCCCCGAGCGGACGCGCCTGGAATCCGAGAGACGCATAGAAGCGCTGGCTTTCACCGAAGTCCCTGGCGGGCACGAAGGGGCGCATCGCCCGGACCGTGGACGCCAACCCCTCTGTTCCCGTCATGCTCCCGCCCCCGGCTGTTCGGCACCATCCGCCGATCCTACGCCGCCGCCAGGGTCCGGGCCAGCGTGTCGCCGTCGACGTTGCGGCCGGATAGCACCGCCACCGTGCGCCCGGTCCGGCCGAGCCGGCCGCACAGGCAGGCGGCCACCGCCGCCGCTCCCGCCCCCTCGGCCACCACGCCGAAGGAACCGTGGAGGGCGCGCATCGCCGCCGCGATCTCACCCTCCTCGACCTCGACCAGATCGTCGACCAGCGTGGCGACGATTTCCAGCGGCAGCTTGCCCAGCGCGTGGACGTTGATGCCGTCGGCCAGCGTCGGGCCGCCGCGCCGGGCCAGCCGCACGCCGACCACCCGCACAGACGGCTTCAGCGCCTTGGCCGAAGCCGCGATTCCGGCGAGCAGCCCGCCGCCGCCGACCGGCACCACCAGCGTCTCGACGTCCGGCCGGTCGGCGAGAACCTCCAGCCCGACGGTGCCCTGCCCGGCGATCACGTCGGGATCGTCGTAGGGGTGGAGGAAGGTCAGGCGCCGCTCGGCCGCCAGTTCCAGAGCCCTGCCCTTGGCGTCGCCCACCGTGGTGCCGTGCAGCAGCACCTCGGCGCCAAGCGCCGCCGTCCGCTCCACCTTGCAGCGCGGCGCCGTCTCCGGCATCACGATGGTCGCCTTGACGCCAAGGCGCCGCGCGTGCAGCGCCACGCCCTGCGCGTGGTTGCCGGCCGACATGGCGATCACCCCCCCGGCCCTCTCGGGAACGGTCAGGCGCAGCAGGCGGTTCAAGGCGCCACGCTCCTTGAAGGCGCCGGTGGCCTGGAAGGTTTCTGCCTTCAGCCAGAGGTCGCGGCCAAGCGCCGGGGCATGCAGCAGCGGCGTGCGGACGATGTGGCCGGCCAGACGCTCCGCCGCGTCGGTGACGGCGCTCAGCGGCAGCCAGGCGGGAAGACGGTCTTCGGATGAGGCGCAGACGGAAAGCGTGCGCGCGGCATCGGCATGCGCGGTGTGCATCGGGGGATTCCTTGGGAACGAACGGTCGGGAAATGTCGGGCGTGACCCGGACCGCCTCAGCGGACCGGGGAGATAATTCGCGCCGAGCCCCGCATTCGCTCGCCAGGCACGATTCCGCAGCGCGGAATCGTGGTCCCACGGATCGAAGCGTCAGTCAGTATGAGAACCGGATCGAGGTTTCCGGGAACCGCACCGTGCAGCGACACGCCACACACTCCACACAATCAACGAACGCGAGCGGCAAACAACCGGCGCTTCAGAGCGCCGGGCCGGTAATTCGCATTCGCATGAGATGTGCGTGGGTCATGCTCATGGGATAACCGGGGTGGCGGCGCGGGTCAAGCCCCCGCCGCCGCCGAAGGTCACTTCTTCGCTGCGACCTGCTGGAAACCCAACCGACCGCACTGGGCGTCGTAGGCGTAGTTCGCCGCCGCCAACGCGTGCCGGCCGAGGTTGAAGGCGTTCGCGGTCGCCGTGGCGCCGCGCCAGCTTCCATAGGTCGGGCTCGGAGGGGCGCCGCCCATCGTGGCCTGGTAGCTGAGGATCGGCGCGTGGTCGGCGTTGGTGACGGTCACGGTGAAGGGGGTGCCCGCCGGAACCACGTCCCCGATGACCGGCGGCTTCTGGCCGAGGCTCGATCCCGGAACGACGAGGCCGCCGGGGCGCTGCGCGGTCGGGACCGTCAGCAGCATGTCGGCGATGCCGGTGTCGAGCAGAAGGCTGCCGGTCAGCGGCGCCGGTTTCGGCTCCCCAGCCTGGAAGGCGATGGTGACCGGCGGTTCGTTCCATTCCTTCACATGGCTGGACGGGGCCGGCATCGCGGACGGCGTCAGCTGCGTGAAGGCGAAGCCCGTCGTGTTGGTGCCGGTCAGGCCCAGCTGGATGTTGGACTGGGTGATGATGTAGCCGGGATGCATCGCGCCGCCGTCCATCGCGGCGAGGCGAAGGAAGCTGTTCATGCTCGACGACCGGCCGCCGCGCGCGTAGCCGACCCCCATCATGCCCATGCCGTCATCGACCGGCACGCAACTGTTCAACAACGGAGAGTTGTTGACCTGGGGATCGGACCGCGTTCCGTTCAGGTCGCCGCACGCCGATCCGCCGCCGGCCGGGCGAGGCTGCGCCGTGCCGCCGCCCGAGTCGGTCGAATCCAGCTTGCAGACGCAATCGGCGGCCATCAGATCGATGGTGCCGGTAGTGGGATAGGGCTGCGCCGCAGCCACCCCGGCCGGCGGCTTCGGCACGCCGAGCGCAACGGTCGCCTGAATGGTCCGGCCGTGCAGATACTCGTTGTCGCTGGTGTAAAGAATATGGGTGGGGTTGCCGGCTGCGGCCTTCCACAGGTCGGGTGGAACCGCCGTCCAGGGAACGACGATGCCGGTGGAGCCGGTGTCGACCTCGACCGTGTGCGCCGCCATGCCGCCCACGGAGATGTTGACCCGGTAGGCGTTCCGGACCGGGTCGGCCTCGACCGCCTGCCCGTTCGGCGTCACCACGGGAAGCGTGACCGACGGGCCGCCGGCCGGGATCGCGCAGGCGGGCGCCGCGGCCGCCGCCGCCGGTATCGCGAGAGCGGCCAGGATGCCGACCCCCAGCGCCGTTTCCTTCACCCATCGATGCATCGTCACAACTCCCTGGCCGGTTGGCGACGCGGGAGAATCCCAAGCGTCCAGGCGATATTAGTTGTACGATCAACGGAGTCACGTCCCGATGAGAGCTCGTTGAAAGATGATGAAAAACAGAACGTGACGAATCTTGACTATTTTTCTCGTCATCCGCGAATCAGCGATCCCCGCGCTTGGCCAGGAAAGCCAGCCGCTCCAGCATGTGGACGTCCTGCTCGTTCTTAAGCAGGGCGCCGCACAGCGGCGGAATCAGCTTGCGCGCATCCTTGGCCCGCAGGGTTTCCGGGTCGATGTCCTCGACCATCAGCAGCTTGATCCAGTCGAGCAGCTCCGAGGTCGAGGGCTTCTTCTTCAGCCCGGGCACCTCGCGCAGGTCATAGAACAGGTTCAAGGCCTCGCGCAGCAGCGCCGCCTTCAGGCCGGGGTAATGCACCTCGACGATCTGTTCCATCGTCGCCCGGTCGGGGAAGCGGATGTAGTGGAAGAAGCAGCGGCGCAGGAAGGCGTCCGGCAATTCCTTCTCGTTGTTCGAGGTGATGATGACGATGGGCCGCTTGGCCGCCTTGATGGTCTGGCGCGTCTCGTAGACGTGGAACTCCATGCGGTCGAGTTCCAGCAGCAGGTCGTTGGGGAACTCGATGTCGGCCTTGTCGATCTCGTCGATCAGCAGGACCGGCGGCACCGGCGCCTCGAAGGCCTCCCACAGCTTGCCGCGCACGATGTAGTTGGAAATGTCGTGGACCTTGGCCTCGCCGAGCTGGCTGTCGCGCAGGCGGCTGACCGCGTCGTATTCGTAGAGCCCCTGCTGCGCCTTGGTCGTCGACTTGACGTGCCAGGAGAGCAGCGGCCGGTTCAGCGCGCGCGCGATCTCCACCGCCAGCACGGTCTTGCCGGTGCCGGGCTCGCCCTTGACCAGCAGCGGGCGCTCCAGCGCCACCGCGGCGTTAACCGCCACCATCAGATCCTCGGTGGCGACGTAGCTGTCGGTTCCGGTGAAGCGCATGGTGCTTGGTCCTCGATCCACGATGAACAGGGTGGCGCCGGTCTCGCCGAAACGCTCGGTGACGGAAACGGCGCTCCATTCGGTAACGGCGAATGGAAAGGCGGGATGGTCCATTGTTGAGACCACGAAGCATCCGGACGTGAAAACGGCCCCCGGCGTCAGCGCGGGGGCCGTGGTTCGATCAGGACGCCTTCTTGGCGGCGATGGCTTTCTCGACCGCCTCGATCGCCGCCGGGGCCAGCGACACGTCGGGGCCGCCGGCCTGCGCCATGTCGGGCCGGCCGCCGCCGCCCTTTCCGCCCAGCGCCTCGGCACCGGCGCGGACCAGATCGACGGCGCTGAGGCTCGCGGTAAGATCCTCGGTGACGCCGATGACGATGGAGGCCTTGCCCTCGTTGCCGGCGATCAGCACGACGACGCCAGAGCCGACCTGCTTCTTCAGCTCGTCGGCCATCGGCTTGAGATCCTTGGCCGGCAGGCCCTCGACCACGCGGGCGAGCAGCTTGACGCCGGCAACGTCCTTGGCCTCACCGCCGCCCTCGGCCTTGGCGCCGCCGCCCATCGCCACCTGACGGCGCAGTTCGGCCAGCTCGCGCTCCATCTTGCGGCGTTCCTCGACCAGGGCGGCGACACGCGCCGGAACCTCGTCGGGCTTGACCTTGAGGGCCGAAGCCGCTTCCGCCAGCAGCTGGTCGCGTCCGGTCAGCCACGCCTTGGCGCCGGTGCCGGTCAGCGCCTCGATGCGGCGGACACCGGCGGCGACGGCGCCTTCCGAGACGATCTTGAACAGGCCGATGTCGCCGGTGCGCCGCACATGGGTGCCGCCGCACAGCTCGATCGAATAGTCGCGGTCGAGTTCACCGTGCGGGCCGCCCATCGAGACGACGCGGACCTCGTCGCCGTACTTCTCGCCGAACAGCGCCATGGCGCCCTGGGCGCGGGCCTCGTCGGGGGACATCAGGCGGGTGATCACCTCGCTGTTGGCGAGAATGCGGCGGTTCACCTCGTCCTCGACCACCGCGATATCGGCCGCGCTCAGGCCGGTCGGCTGGCTGATGTCGAAGCGCAGACGCTCCGGCGCCACCAGCGACCCCTTCTGGGTGACGTGGTCGCCCAGCCGGTTGCGCAGCGCCTCGTGCAGCAGGTGGGTGGCCGAATGGTTGGCGCGGATCGCCGAGCGGCGCTCCGAATTCACCCGCAGTTCCACCACGTCACCGACCTTGAGCGTGCCCTTGGTGACGGTGCCGGCGTGCGCCCAGACGGCGCCCAGCTTCTTCTGGGTGTCGGAGACGGCGAACTCGGTGCCCTCGGCGGAGAAGATCACGCCGGTGTCGCCGGCCTGACCGCCCGATTCGCCGTAGAAGGGCGTCTGGTTGACGACGACGAGGATCTCGTCGCCGGCAGCCGCGCTGTCGACGCGGGCGTCGCCCTTGACGATGGCCGTCACCTTGCCCTCGGCGACCTCGGTGTCGTAGCCGAAGAACTCGGTGGCGCCCAGTTCGTCCTTGATCTCGTACCACAGCTTCTCGGTGCCGACCTCGCCCGAGCCGGCCCAGGATTCGCGCGCCTTGCGGCGCTGCTCGTCCATCGACGCCTTGAATCCGGCCTCGTCGACCGCCCGCCCCTGCCCGCGCAGCACGTCCTGCGTCAGGTCGAGCGGGAAACCGTAGGTGTCGTACAGCTTGAAGGCGACCTCGCCGGCCAGCGGCTGGCCCTCGCCCAGGTGGCCGACCTCGTCCTCCAGCAGGCGCAGCCCGCGCTCCAGCGTCTGCTTGAAGCGGGTCTCCTCCAGCTTGAGGGTCTCGACGATCAGGGCGCGGGCGCGGTTCAGCTCGGGATAGGCGTCGCCCATCTGCTGGGTCAGCGCCGGAACCAGACGGTGCATCAGCGGCTCGCGCGCGCCGATCATGTGGGCGTGGCGCATGGCGCGGCGCATGATGCGGCGCAGCACGTAGCCGCGGCCCTCGTTGGACGGCAGCACGCCGTCGGCGATCAGGAAGGAGGAGGACCGCAGATGGTCGGCGATCACCCGGTGCGATACGGCGTGGGCGCCGTCGGCGTCGGTCTTGGTCGCCTCGGCCGACGCGACGATCAGGGCGCGCATCAGGTCGATGTCGTAATTGTCGTGCTTGCCTTGCAGGACGGCGGCCAGACGCTCCAGCCCCATGCCGGTGTCGATCGACGGCTTGGGCAGCGGAACCAGATTGTCCGGCCCGAGCTGCTCGTACTGCATGAAGACGAGATTCCAGATCTCGATGAAGCGGTCGCCGTCCTGGTCGGCGCTGCCCGGCGGGCCGCCGGCGATCGACGGGCCATGGTCGAAGAAGATCTCGGAACAGGGGCCGCAGGGGCCGGTGTCGCCCATGCGCCAGAAATTGTCGTCGGTCGGGATGCGGATGATGCGGTCGTCCGACAGGCCGGCGACCTTGCGCCAGATGGCGGCGGCGTCCTCGTCGCTGCTGTGGACCGTCACCAGCAGCTTGTCGGCGGGAAGCCCGTATTCCCTGGTGATCAGGTTCCAGGCGAACGCGATGGCGTCGTCCTTGAAGTAATCGCCGAAGGAGAAGTTCCCCAACATCTCGAAGAAGGTGTGGTGGCGCGCCGTGTAGCCGACATTGTCGAGGTCGTTGTGCTTGCCGCCCGCGCGCACGCATTTCTGCGAGGTGGTCGCCCGCTTGTACGGCCGCTGCTCCGCCCCGGTGAAGACGTTCTTGAACTGCACCATGCCGGCGTTGGTGAACATCAGCGTCGGATCGTTGCGCGGCACCAGCGGCGACGACTCCACGATCTGATGGCCCTGCTTGGCGAAATAGTCCAGGAACGTGCGGCGAATGTCGTTGGCGGTCTGCATACGGTCGGGACTCCGGAAACACGGCGCGGCTCTTCCAGCCGAACCGTGCTTTTAGCGCGAGTTTGGAAGGCTGTCCACAAGAGGGACGGACTCTTGCCCGGAGGGACGGAAGGTCAAGCGCCCGCCCGTCGGTCCACCCCAAATCATTCCGCTTCGGCGGCGGCCTTCTTCTTTTCCATGCGGCGGCCGATGAGGATCGAGATCTCATAGAGCGCCAGCAGCGGAATCGCGAGGCTGACCTGGCTGATGACGTCCGGCGGGGTCAGCACGGCGGCGATCACGAAGGCGAAGACGATGGCGTAGCGGCGCTTGGAGGCCAGCATCTCCGTCGTGATCAGCCCGGCACGGATCAGCAGGGTCAGCAGCACCGGCAACTGGAAGGCGATGCCGAAGGCGAAGATCAGCGACATCACCAGATGCAGATATTCGCCGACGCGCGCCTCGAACTCGATGGGCAGGGCGGCGGCGGCGCCGTCCGGGTGGAACTCGAAGCCGAGGAAGAAGCGCCACGCCATCGGGAAGATGAAGTAATAGACCATCGCCGCGCCGGTCAGGAACAGCACCGGGGTGGCGGCGAGGAAGGGCAGGAAGGCCCGGCGCTCGTGCTTGTAGAGGCCGGGGGCGACGAACATCCAGATCTGGCTGGCGACGATCGGGAAGGAGATGAAGCAGCCGGCCCAGAAGGCCACCTTCACATAGGTGAAGAAGGCCTCGGTCAGGCCGGTGTAGATCATCCGCCGGCCCTGCCCGGCCAGGATGTCGGCCAGCGGCTGGACCAGGAAATTGTAGATCCTGTCGGAGACGGCGTAGCACAGCAGGAACGCGATCAGGATCGCGCCGATGGCCCACATCAACCGGTTGCGCAGCTCGATCAGGTGATCGATCAGCGGCATCTTGCTGTCTTCGAGGTCGTCCTGCGTGTCGCCGGTCATGGGATCGTCTTTACGCCTGCTTGTCCGTCGGGTGGGAAGCCGCCGGAACGGGAACCGGCGCGGACGCCGGCTTGTCGGATGGTTCGAGCGTCGGCTGGGCGCCCGTCTCGATTGCCGGGACCGGGGCTGGCGGCGCGGCGGCCGGTTCGGCCGGGGGCGCCGGATCGGCGGCGGAGGCTACGCCGGGGTCCGGCTTGGCCTCCGCTTCGGGCGGGCTGCCCGGATGGCCGGCCAAGCCGACGTCGAAGGCCTTGGACACCTCGCCCTTGGGGTCGATGGTGTCCTCCATCATCTTCTTGATGTTCATGTCGCGGGTCTTCAGAGCTTCGCGGCGAAGCTCGTCCAACTCGGTCTCGCGCATCATGTCGTCGATGTGGGTCTGGAACTCGCGCGCCACACCGCGCGCCTTCCGCACCCATTTGCCGAAGGTGTAGATCGCCTTCGGCAAATCCTTCGGCCCGATGAAGATGAGAGCCACGACCGCGATCAGCAGCAGTTCGGACCAGGCAATATCGAACATGGTATTCCGGCTTCACCGAGACGATAGGGGCCGGGAGGTGCCGGTCGGCACCCCCGCTCAGCCGCGAACCGCCTCGTCCTTCTTGGCCGCGTGGTCGACCGTGTTGGCCGGCTGGTTCGGGATGACCTTGGCGGTCGCGGCGGGATCGGACGCCTCGTCCTCCTCCTTCAGGCCGGCCTTGAACGACTTCACGCCCTTGGCGAGATCGCCCATCACCTTGGGAAGCTTCCCCGCGCCGAACAGGAGCAGCACGATGAGAAGAACGATGACCCAATGCCAGATGCTGAAACTGCCCATGACGCGGTATCCCGATTGGTCGAACATGCGACGGGCCGGCACTATGGCAGAAAGGACATTCCGTCGCAACGCCTGCCGGCCGGCGGAACCTTTTGATTACGAAGGCTTCACCGGAACGGACGCGCGTCAATCCTCGTCGGCCGGCGCGGGCGCGGCCGGAGCGTCGTCGGCCAACCCGCCCAGGCCCAGCAGCACCGGCCGCGAATCGAGCAGGCCAGCGGCGCGCAGATCCTCGACGCTCGGCAGGTCGCGCAGCGTCTCCAGTCCGAAATGGTCGAGGAAATGGTCGGTCGTCACCCAGGTCAGCGGGCGGCCCGGCGTCTCGCGGCGGCGGCCGGGGCGGATCCAGCCGTGCTCCATCAGGATGTCGAGCGTGCCCTTGCTGGTCGTGACGCCGCGGATCGCCTCGATCTCGGCGCGGGTCACCGGCTGGTGGTAGGCGACGATGGCCAGCGTCTCGATGGCGGCGCGGGACAGCTTCTTGGAGACCTCCTCCTCCTGGCGCAGCAGGGGCGCCAGATCGGCCGCGGTCCGGAAGGACCAACCGGCCCCGGTGCGCGCGAGGTTGACGCCGCGCGGCGCGTAATGGGCGCGCAACTCCTCCAGCAGGGCGGGCACGTCGGGACCGACGCGGGCCGCCAGCGTCTCCTCGTCGAGCGGATCGGCGGAGGCGAAGAGCAGGGCTTCGAGCAGGCGAAGCTTGCCGATGCGGGCCTCGACCTCCTCGGGGTTGGTAACTTCCTTGATCATCGTCTCAGGTCATTCGCCGCCGGCGTCGCCATCACGGTCGTGGCGGGCGCTGCGGACATAGAGGGGGGTGAAGGCGCCGTCCTGCCGCAACTCGACCCGGCCGGCCTTGGCAAGCTCCAGGGTCGCCGCGAAATGCGCCGCCATGGCGGAACGGGTCAGCAGCGGGCCGCCCTCCTCACCGGGCAGGAAGCTCGCCAGGGTGGCCCAGTCCGGCATGTGGCCGAGCAGGCCGGAGAGCCGGCGGACGGCGTCCTCCATCGAGTAGAGGCGGATCGGGGCGATGTGCAGGACCCCGCCCTCCTGCCGCTTGCGGTGCTCGCCATAGGCGCGCAGCAGGTCGTAGAGCGTGACCTCGTAGACCGACTTGCGGCGGATGTCGATGTCCTCCGGAGCGCCGCGGGCGAAGACGTCGCGGCCCAGGCGGTGGCGGGCGAACAGCGTGGCGGCAACCTCCTTCATCGCCTCCAGCCGCTGGAGCTGGAAGGCGAGCGCCGCCGCCATGTCCTCACCGGACGGCTCCTCGTCCTCCAGCGCCGGCAGCAGCAGGCGGGATTTCAGGTAGGCCAGCCACGCCGCCATCACCAGATAGTCGGCGGCCAGCTCCAGCCGGACCTTCCGAGCCTCGGCGACGAAGGCCAGATACTGGTCGGCCAGCTCCAGGATCGAGATGCGGGTGAGGTCGACCTTCTGCTCGCGCCCCAGCGCCAGCAGCATGTCGAGCGGCCCCTCGAAGCCATCGAGGACCAGCATGAGCTGGTCGGAGGCGGCGATGGGATCCGCCGCCTCCGCCGCCCCACGGTCGGTGACCATGCGCCCCGCCCTATCCGTTGCCGGTCAGAATCTGGATGAACTCGATCACCGCGTCCACCGGCGGACCGAGCACCCAGGTCATCACGTTGAGGTCGTAGCCGAACTCGCGTCCCAGCATCGGCAGCAGGAAGAAGGCGCCGAGCAGGATCAGCATGCCGAACCGCTCCAGCCGGGCCAGCGGAAAGGCGAGCGCGTTGGGCAGCACGCCGACCGCGACCCGGCCGCCGTCGAGCGGCGGCAGCGGGATCAGGTTGAACACCATCAGGATGACGTTGACGAGGATCGACACCTCGGACGCCGCGCGCAGCCACGCCTCGACGATGCCGTTCTGCGGATCGACCAGCCCCCACAGCACCGCCGAGACGACCGCCAGCAGGAAGTTGGTGCCCGGCCCGGCGAGCGCCACCCACACCATGTCGCGGCGCGGGTGATGGAGCCGGCCGAAATTGACCGGCACCGGCTTGGCCCAGCCGAAGACGAATCCGGTGGTGAAGTACATCAGCGCCGGCAGCAGCACCGTCCCGAACGGGTCGATGTGGCGCAGCGGGTTGAAGGTGACGCGCCCCAGCCGGTAGGCCGTGTCGTCGCCGAGCCGCCATGCGACGAATCCATGCGCCGCCTCGTGCAGCGTAATGGCGATGATGGCCGGAAGGGCCACGGCCGTCACGCGGAAGATCCATTCCTCCATCGCCGTTCCCTCTCGTCAGGCCGCCAGCGGGCCGAGCAGCGCGGCCAGCCGCGCCGCCAATTCCCGCGGGTCGGCTGGCTGCGGCCGGCCGGCCATTGCCCGCGCCCGCGCCCAGCGCTCCAGCGCCGCGTCGTTCATCGGCGGGACGGCGGCGGCCACCGCCCGCATCTCCGCCAGATCGCCGTTGCAATGGAGCACGATGTCCATGCCGGCCGCCAGCACCGAGCGGGCGCGCTCCGCGACACCGCCGTCGAGCGCGTTCATCGACAGATCGTCGCTGAACAGCAGACCGTCGAAGCCGATCGACGGGCCGCGCACCACCTCGCGCACCACCTTGGCCGAGGTGCTGGCCGGGGCGTCCGGGTCGATCGCCTTCAGCACGACATGGGCGACCATGCCCAGCGGCAGGTCGGCGAGCGCGCGGAAGGGTGCGAAATCGGTCGCCTCCAGCGCCGCGCGCGGGGCGTCGACGACCGGAAGCTCGGCGTGGCTGTCGGCGAAGGCCCGGCCGTGGCCAGGGATGTGCTTGATGACCGGCAGCACCCCGCCGGCCAGCAGCCCGTCCGCCGTTGCCCGCGCCAGCTCCGACACCAGCGCCGGGTCGCGGGAGAAGGCGCGGTCGCCGATGATGTCGTGGGCCCCCTCGACCGGAACGTCGCAGACCGGCGCGCAATCCACCGTCACCCCGACCTCGGCCAGCATGTGGGCGAGCAGCCGGCCGTTGATCCAGGCCGCCTCGCGGCCGGCGACCCGGTCACGGTCGGCGAGCGCCCCGAACACCCCCATCGGCGGGTGGGCGGCCCAATGCGGCGGGCGCATGCGGGCAACCCGCCCGCCCTCCTGGTCGATCAGCACCGGAGCGTCGGGACGGCCGACACTGGCCCGCAGGTCGGCGACCAGCGCGGCGACCTGTTCGGGAGTCTCGCAGTTGCGGCGGAACAGGATGAAGCCGAGCGGGTCGGCGTCGCGAAAGAAGGCGGCCTCGGCGGGGGCGAGCAGCGGCCCGGCGCAGCCGAAGACGACCGCGCGCGGCGGGTGGGGCGTCGCCGCCCCGCTCGTCGCGGCGGTGGAATCAGGGACGGACAACCACACACCCCGTGTTTTGCGCGCGAAGCTGGGCGCAGATGGATTTCGCGCGGGCCTCGTCGGCGCCCGCTCCCTGGACACGGTAGAAGATGCCCTTCTCGCCGAGATCGACCTTGGCGACCTGCATGGACAACCCGCCGAGCGCTTCGGCGTACCGCCCGGAGATTCGCTTCCACTCCGCCGCCGCCTCGGCCTCGCTGCGCACCGAGGCGAGCTGGATCCGCCAGGATCCGGAGCCGCCGGCAACGGCGGGCGCCGGTTTCGCGGGCTGGGCCGGCGGTTGGGCGGCGGCAGGGACTGAAGCCGGCGCCGGCTTGGCCGCGTTGATCGGAGCCGGCGGTGTCGCCGCCTTGGGCGGCGGCAGGGCCGCCGTCTGCGGAACCGGATTGGCCGGCTTGGCGGCGGGCGGAGCGACAGGCTGGGCAACGGCCGGCTGAGCGGCCGGCGGCTTCGCGACCGACGGTGGGGCCTGCCTCGCGGTTGACGCGGCGGCCGGCGCCGCCGGAGCCTGGACCGGCGCAGCCGACATGGCCGTCGCGTCCATCGCGTCGCGCGGAACCGTCGAGGTCGCGCCCGGCGGCGGGGGCGGCACCTGCGCCACCGTCGGGGCGTTCGGCAGGGGCGCCGGCGCCGGCATCGCCGGTGTCACCACCGGGCGCGGCAACGGCACCTCGGGCGGCGGCAGCAGCCGTTCGACGGTGGGATGATTGCCGCTGGCGCGGTCGTGCAGCCGTTCATAGACCAGCTTGTCCTGGTGCGGCACCTCCATGCCGCCCGGCTGCTCGGGCCGCGACTTGGCGGGCGTCGCGTCGGCGGTCAACAGCGGTGGACCGTCCGACGACGCGTGGTCGCCGCCCCGGTAGCTCACGATGATGGTGCCGGCGAAGGCGACGATGCCGACCACGGCGAAGCCCAGCGCGAACAGGCCGCGCTTGCCCGGACCCTGACGCGGCGGCGGGGCGCCGTAGGGGTTGGAGGCGTAGTTCACGTCGCCCTCATACCTCATGAACCGGCCCTCATGAACGCAGTTCCTCCACCGGCTCGACGCCCATCACCTTCAGGCCCGACGCGATCACCGTCGACACGGCGGCGATCAGCGCCAGCCGGGCCACCGTGACCTCCTCGTCGCCCTCGATCAGGAAGCGCAGCGAGGCGTCGTCGCGGCCGCGGTTCCACAGCGCGTGGAACTCGCTGGCGAGGTCGTAGAGATAGAAGGCGATGCGGTGCGGCTCGTGCGCCTCGGCGGCGGATTCGACCAGGCGCGGCCAAGTCGCCATCCGCTTGGCCAGAATCATCTCCTCCTCGGCGTCGAGCCGGGCGAGATTGGCGGCGGCGGCGAGCGCCGCCGGGTTCTGGTCGACATGCGGCAGCGCGGTCGCCGCATGGCGCAGCACCGAGCGGCAGCGCGCGTGGGCGTACTGCACGTAGAAAACCGGGTTGTCCTTGGACTGCTCGGTCACCTTGGCGAAGTCGAAATCCAGCGTCTGGTCGTTGCGCCGGGTCAGCATGATGAAGCGGACGACGTCCCTGCCGACCTGTTCGATCACGTCGCGCAGCGTGACGAAGGTGCCGGCCCGCTTCGACATCTTCACCGGCTCGCCGTTCTGCATCAGGTGGACGAGCTGGCAGAGTTTGACGTCGAGCGAGGCCTTGCCCTCGGTCACCGCGGTGGTCGCCGACTGCATGCGCTTGACGTAGCCGCCATGGTCGGCGCCCCAGACGTCGATCAGGTTCGCCGCACCCCGGCGGTACTTGTCGAAATGATAGGCGATGTCGTTCGAGAAGTAGGTGAAGGATCCGTCCGACTTCTTCAGCGGCCGGTCGACGTCGTCGCCGAAGTCGGTGGACTTGAACAGGGTCTGCGGGCGCGGCTCCCAATCGTCGGGCTTCTTGCCCTTCGGCGGCTCCAGCACGCCGGTGTAGATCAGGCCACGCTCCTCCAGCGCCTTCAGCGCGATGTCCACCGCGCCGGCGTTCACCAGCGCGCGCTCGCTGCTGTAGACGTCCATGGTGACGCCGAGCACGCCGAGATCCTCGCGGATCCAGCCCATGATCATCCCGATGGCGAAGTCGCGGCAGGCCGGCAGCCATTCGGACTCGTCCTTGCCGACCCATTTGTTGCCGTCGCGGTCGGCCAGACCGGCGCCGACCTCCTTCAGATATTCGCCGGGGTAGAGGCCGGCCGGGATGGTGCCGATGTCCTCGCCCAGCGCCTCGCGGTAGCGCAGGTAGGTCGAGCGGCCCAGCACGTCGACCTGGGCGCCGGCGTCGTTGATGTAATATTCGCGGGTGACCGCGTAGCCGGCCTTCTCCAACAGCGCCGCCAGCGCGTCGCCGAACACGGCGCCGCGCCCGTGCGCCGCGTGCAGCGGGCCGGTCGGGTTGGCCGAGACATACTCGACATTCACCGGCTCGCCCTTGCCGAGCGTGCTGTCGCCGTAAGCGGTGCCGGCGTTGAGCACGTCGCGGACGCGGTCGCGCCAGACGTCCGGAGTCAGCCGCAGATTGACGAAGCCCGGCCCGGCGATCTCGACCGAGGCGACGTCGGGCCGCGCCCTCAGCTTGGCGACCAGCAGTTCGGCGAGCGCGCGCGGCGCCATCCTCGCCGGCTTGGCGAGGATCATGGCGGCGTTGGTCGACAGGTCGCCATGGGCCGCCTCGCGCGGCGGCTCCACCGTCAGACGGCCGCTGTCCAGACCGGCGGGGATCGCGCCCTCGGCGGCCAGCTCATCCAGCAGCGTGCGAATATCGTTCTCGAAAGCCTTGAAAATATTCATCGTCTTAGGTCTTGGCATCCATGTCGAAAAGTCGGCCATACTCGGCCAGCGCGAAGCGGTCGGTCATGCCGGCGATGTAGTCGGCCACATGGCGCGCCCGCACCGCAAGGTCGGCGTCGCCGCCGTGCCGCGCGATGTCGCGCTGCCATTCCGGCGGCAGGGTGTTGGGTTCGGCCATGAACAGGTCGAACAGCGCCTTCACCACCCGCTTGCACTTGCTCATCTCGCGGTTGACGCGGAAGTGGCGGTACATGCGCTGGCGCAGGAAGGCGCGGACCGGTCCATGCGCCTCCCACATGGCCGGGCTGAAGCTGACCATCGGCAGCGGCAGGGCGCGCAGTTCGGCGGCGCTGCCCGGCCGGTGCTCGGCGAGGCGGCGGCGGGTCTCGGCCAGCAGATCGCCGACCATGGCGTTGATCATGCGCCGCACCGTCTCGTGGATCAGGCGGGAGCGCTCCAGGTTCGGGTACTGCTGGCAGACCTGCCGGATCACCGGGCCGACCAGCGGCAGTTCCGCCACCTCGTCCACGGTGAACAGGCCGGCGCGCAGGCCGTCGTCGATGTCATGGTTGTTGTAGGCGATGTCGTCGGCCAGCGCCGCGACCTGCGCCTCGGCACCGGGGTTGGTGTGCAGCTCCAGATCCCACGTCTCGCCGAAATCGGCGATGGTGGTCGGCAGGCGGCGGCCGGGCAGCATGGGCAGCAGCGGGCCGTTGTGCTTGACCACGCCCTCCAGCGTCTCCCAGGTCAGGTTCAGCCCGTCGAACTCGGCGTAGCGGCGCTCCAGCCGGGTCAGGATGCGCAGGGTCTGGTCGTTGTGGGCGAAGCCGCCGTGCGGCTCCATGCAGGCGTTCAGCGCCTCCTCCCCGGCATGCCCGAAGGGCGTGTGGCCGAGGTCGTGGGCGAGCGCCACCGCCTCCGCCAGATCCTCGTTGAGGCCCAGCGTGCGGCTGATGGAACGGGCGATCTGCGCGACCTCCAGGCTGTGGGTCAGCCGGGTCCGGTAATAGTCGCCCTCGTGGTAGACGAAGACCTGCGTCTTGTATTTCAGTTTCCGGAAGCCGCCGGAATGGACGATGCGGTCGCGGTCGCGCTGGAAGCACGAGCGCGTCGGGCTTTCCGGCTCGGCCACCAGCCGTCCGCGCGTGTCCGCCGGGTCGCAGGCGTAGGGCGCCGGCCGTTCCTGGGAAAAGTCCGCCATCATGGGGCGGACACTACCCATGGGGGGGCGCGGGTGCAACGGCGAAGGCGTGCTATGACGTGACCGGATGGGGCCGAACTTTGACGCGGCCCCGGATTCACCCTACATTCCTGGGAACTTCCCGCATCGCACCAGAGGCGACCGCCATGCCCGACACCGCGATTCCCGTCGAGACCGCCCCACAGACCGGCGACCGCGTCCTGACCGTCAGCGAGAGCGCCGCCAAGCGCGTCGCCTTCCTGGTCGCCAACGAGGGCAACCCGGCCCTGATGCTGCGCCTGACCGTGTCGGGCGGCGGCTGCTCCGGCTTCCAGTACGGCTTCGGCTTCGACGACACCGCCAACGAGGATGATTTCATCTTCGAGAAGGACGGGACGAAGGTCGTCACCGACGACGCCTCGCTCGATCTGCTGGCCGGATCGACGCTGGATTACGTCGAGGACCTGATGGGCGCCGCCTTCCAGATCAAGAACCCCAACGCCACCGCGTCCTGCGGCTGCGGCAACTCCTTCGCCGCCTGACCGGCGCCGCCTACCGGACGGAATTTTCGTGAAGATCGCCACCTGGAACGTCAACTCGGCGAAGGCCCGCCTTCCGCTGATCACCGACTGGCTGCGCGCGGCGTCCCCGGACGTCGTGCTCTTCCAGGAAATCAAATGCGAGACCGCCGCCTTCCCCCGCGCGGCCTTCGAGGAACTCGGCTACCACGTCGAGGCGGTCGGGCAGAAGGCCTACAACGGCGTCGCCCTGCTGTCGAAGACCCCGGCCGAGGATGTGCTGACCCGCCTGCCCGGCGAGCCGGAGGACGAGCAGGCCCGCTACGTCGAGGCCACCGTGGCCGGGCTGCGCATCGCCTCGCTCTACCTGCCCAACGGCAACCCGGTGCCGGGCGAGAAGTTCGCCTACAAACTGCGCTGGATGGACCGGCTGAACGCCCACGCCCGAGAGCTGCTGGCACGCGAGATCCCCTTCGTCCTGGGCGGTGACTACAACGTCATCCCCGAGCCGCGCGACGTCTTCAGCCCGGCCGCCTTCGCCGGCGACGCCCTGTTCCAGCCGGAGACCCGCGCCAAGTTCCGTGCCCTGATCAACCTCGGCCTGACGGAGGCCTACCGGGCCTTGCACGACGACGACCGGGCCTACACATTCTGGGATTACCAGGCCGGCTGCTGGCCGCGCGACCAGGGTTTGCGCATCGACCATTTCCTGCTCTCGCCGCAGGCGGCCGACCGCCTGGCCGGCTGCATCATCGACCGCCGCCCGCGCGGCGGCGAGAAGGCGTCCGACCACACGCCGGTGGTGCTGGAACTGCGCGACGCCTGATTGGTGTCGCAATCATCCGCAGCGCGGCATTTCGTTAAAGTTTCCGTGGATAGGATGAGGCCGTCCGGTTGCCGGTTTCCCCCGGCGCCGGACGCGCTTCCACGGAAACGGCAAGACGGCCATGGTCTGGAGACGCGGTTACAGCCGGAGCGAGATTCAGGAGCTGCTGTCGGCGATCGAGCGGCAGGCGGCGGAGGCCGTCCGTCTCGCCGACCGCGCGCAGCGCGACATCGGTCACGACCGTTTCTCGTCCTTCCTCGATTTCCGCAGGAAGGTGGAGGAGGTCCGTGCCCTTCTGACCCTGACCGAGGAGCGGCTGGGCGGCATCAACGGCGCCAGGCTGTCCGACCTGCGGTCCGAGTTCGAGCGGATGGATCTGCTGCTGATGGGCATGATGGCGCGGGCGACGCGCGGGTATTTCGCCAGCATGCGCGAGGACCAGGTGCTTCCCATCGGCGCCCGCGAGTTGTTCGAGCCGGAGTTGCGGGTGATCGACCAGACCCGCGAGAGGCTGGGCCGCCCGCAGTATGAAGGGCGGGTGCTTCCAATGGTCCTTGAGGATCTGGAGGCGACCTCGGAGATGATCCGCAAAACGATCAACCGAGCCCCTGCCCTGCCCGATTTTTCCGACAGTCCCTCTCCGCCCAGGCCCGTGAAGCGGCTGCGCACTCTGGGTCGTCCAATCCGCCAGTGAAGCGTGAGGACGCGCGACGCTTGACCCGAGGCCACGCATTCGCTACTTCGGTCCTCCGCGTTGCGGCTCAACGCGCACCGGATGGGTGGCCGAGCGGTTTAAGGCTCCAGTCTTGAAAACTGGCGTAGGCGCAAGCCTACCGTGGGTTCGAATCCCACCCCATCCGCCAGAATCTTGATTTCCACGGCCAATCCCAAACCGGCCCGGCGAAGGGCTCATCACCGCAATACCGGGTGCCTTGCCGGCTCCATATCGGTTATACGCATGGCATGGTCACGACGCCGCGCCTCTCCATCGATGTTCGCAGCTATGGCGCGGATCAAGGCGCCGACCGTCACGATTTTGCCCAGCTCGTCCTGCCCCTGAGCGGAACCCTGGAGATGGACATCGCCGGCAAGGGCGACCGCCTCGGGCCGTCCCGGATGGCGTTCGTCGAAGCCGGCTCGCCTCATTCACAGATGAGCGACAAGCCGAACCGCTCGCTCATCGTCGATCTCGATCCCATCATCCTGGAACCCGAAGTCGGCGACCGGCTGATCCGGCAGCCCTTCGTACCGCTACCCCCGGCGGCGGGCAAACTGGTCGATTACATGGGGCTGCTGGTCGATGGTGGCGCTGTGTCGGCGGACAACCTGCGTCTCTGGCTGCCTCTGCTGCTCGATTCCCTTGTGCGGGACCCAGCCCGTCCACCGTCCCGACTGGCGCCGCTGCTCGCCGTGATCGAGCCCGAGCCCGGGCTGGACTGGACGACGGGCATGATGGCCGAGCGCGCCGGCGTCAGCGTCAGCCGCCTGCATGCGCTCTTCCGCGCCGAACTCGACACCACACCGCGCGCGTGGCTCGCCGCGCTTCGCCTGAAGCGGGTCTGCGAATGGCTCGCCCTGTCCGACCATCCGATCGCCGAGATCGCCTACCGCGCCGGGTACGCCGACCAAAGCGCGCTGACGCGGGCGATGCGCCAGTCGACCGGGTTGACCCCGGCGGCCTACCGGCGCCAGCGCCGGGAGTCCAGGCACAAAAATCGATAGTCCGGGACAAGACCGCGTCCGCGTCCCATGGCATCCTCGCTCCGCAAATGAGGCGATGCCGTGTGAGTGGGCTGTGTGGCTGGAATGAACAAGACCTGGCTTGGTATCGGGTGCGGCGTCGCCGCTGGAGCTTTCTGGGGGCTGGTCTTCCTCGCTCCGGAACTGGCGCGGGAATTCACGCCGCTGCAACTCGCCGCGGGGCGCTATCTGGCCTACGGCCTCTTCGCCGCCCTGCTCGTCGTCCCGCGCTGGCGGACGCTGTCCGGGACCATCGGCGGGCGGGAATGGTGGGCGCTGGCGTGGCTGAGCCTGCTCGGCAACATCCTCTATTACGTCCTTCTCGCCAGCGCCGTGCAGTTGGGCGGGATGGCGATGACCTCGCTGGTGATCGGCTTCCTGCCGGTCGCCGTCACCATCATCGGCAGCCGGGACCACGACGCGGTCCCGTTCCGCAAGCTTCTCCCGTCGCTGCTGCTCGGGGCCGCCGGCATCCTGTGCATCGGGTGGCAATCGCTGGGCGGCGGCGGAACCGGGTTGCGGGTCGCCGAGGTAACGGGACTGCTCTGCGCGGTCGGCGCGTTGATCTCCTGGACCACCTACGCCGTGAGCAACAGCCGCTGGCTCGCCCGGCTCCACCATGTCTCCGCGCATGACTGGAGCCTGCTGACCGGCTTGGTGACGGGGGCGCAAGCACTGCTGCTCGCGATTCCGGCCTTCGTGGCCGGCCCCCTTCTGATGGGCGGGGACAGCCACGACGGCGGCGAGTGGCTGCACTTCGTCGCGGTGGCCTCGGGCGTGGCGATCCTCGCCTCGATCGTCGGCAACGCCTTGTGGAACAGGATGAGCCGCCTGCTGCCGCTCACCCTCGTCGGCCAGATGATCCTGTTCGAAACCCTGTTCGCCTTGCTCTACGGTTTCCTCTGGGAGCAGCGTCTGCCGACCGTGATCGAATGCGCCGCCATCGCCTTCGTGATCGGCAGCGTGCTCGCCTCCGCCTCGGCGCACCGTCCGAAACCGTCAATCCCGAACAGCGAGGCGAGCGACGCCGAAGGGAAGCCGGTCTCGGCCTGAGGGCGCCGGCACCGCGCCCTACCCCTCGCTGCGTTTCATCAGGTAATCCAGCCCGCCGACCCGGAACCAGCGATAGCCGTAGGCCTCCAGCACCATCGGATGACGGCCCTTGTCGTCCGGCAGGCTGTGCTCCTCCGACAGCAGGTTGACCAGCCGCGAGCGCTCGCCCTCGCCGTCCACGTCCAACAGGATCTCGCACGGCTTGTCGGACAGGTTGTGGACGACGACCACCCCGTTGTTGCGCCAGTCGTAGCGCAGCGCCAGAACCTCCCGACGGCCGGTCTTCAGGATCCGGAAGTCGCCCCAGCCGATTTCCGGGCATTCCTTTCGCATGCGAATAATGCGCTCGGTCCAATTCAGCATCGATTCCGGGTCGCGCCGCTGCATCGCCGCGTTCACCCGCTCGTAGCCGAAGACGCCGCCGCTGATCACCGGCATGATCGGCCTGTCGGACTTGGTGAAGCCGGCCTGCGGCTCGTCCGACCATTGCATCGGCGTGCGGGCGCAGTTGCGCTCCGGCAGGGACAGGTCGTCGCCCATGCCGATCTCGTCGCCGTAGCGGATCACCGGCGTGCCGGGCAGCGTGAACATCAGGCTGTAGGCCAGTTCCAGCCGGCGGCGGTCGCCGTGCAGCATCGGCGCAAGCCGCCGCCGGATGCCGCGGTCGTAGAGCTGCATGTGCTTGTCCGGCCCGAAGGCGTCGAACACGGTCTGGCGCTGCGCCTCGGTCAGCCGCCCGAGGTCGAGCTCGTCGTGGTTGCGCAGGAAGCTGCCCCATTGGCCGGAGTGGGGACGCGGCTTGGTCGCCAGCATCGCGTCGATCAGCGGCCCCCCGTCGCCGCTGGCCAGCGCGTAGAAGAGATGCTGGTTGACCTGGAAATTGAACATCATGTGGCAGCGGTCGCCGTCATGGCCGAAATACTCCAGATCGTCCTCCGGCAGGATGTTCGCCTCGGCCAGCAACAGGGCGTCGCCCCGGCGCCATTGCACGAATTCGCGGAAGGTCCGCAGCATGTCGAACTGCTCGACCGGCTTGGTGACGTCGGCCCCCTTCGTGGCGATGATGAACGGCACCGCATCCATGCGGAAGCCCGAGACGCCGAGCTGGATCCAGAAGCCCATGATCTTCAGCAGTTCGGCCTGCACCCGCGGGTTGGCGGTGTTCAGGTCGGGCTGGAACTTGTAGAAGCGGTGGAAATACCAGGCGCGCGCCTCGCGGTCGTGGGTCCAGGTCGTCTTCTGGACACCGGGGAAGACCATGCCCTGGTCGGCGTTCTCCGGCTTCCTGTCGGACCAGACGTACCAGTCGCGAAAGGGGCTGGCGGGATCCTTGCGCGCCTGCTGGAACCAGGGATGCTGGTCGGAGGTGTGGTTGATCACGAGGTCGATGATCACGCGGATGCCGCGCTGCTTGCAGCCATGGGTGAACTCGACGAAATCGCCCAGCGTGCCGTAGCGGGGATCGACGCTGTAATAATCAGCGACGTCGTAGCCGTCGTCCTTCATCGGCGAGGGTTGGAACGGCCCCAGCCACAGGCAGGTGATGCCCAGCCCGTGCAGGTAGTCCAGCCGCCGCTGCAACCCCTGGAAATCGCCGATCCCGTCGCCGTTGGCATCCATGAAGGTCGCCAGCGACAGGTTGTAGATGACCGCGTTCTTGTACCAGAGATCCCCGATCATGACCGCCTCGGCATCCGTGTTCCGCCATCACCAGCGGCCTATCAACAACGGCGGCGGCGAAGCGTCACGGCCGAGCCTCAGCCCCCTCTTTCGCGCATGGCTGGCCCCTTGTACTTGGTATACAAAAATCTTTGCCTTTGGTGCACCAGACACCTATGTTGCACCACAGCATAAACGACGGCACGAACGGAGACCGGTCATGATCGAGACGCAGGCGTTTCTTTTTCTCGCCCTCACCGGAATGATCGGCCACGCCGTCTATCTGGCCAGCGGCAAGGCGTCCTTCCACGTCATTCCCCCGGTGAAGGACGAGACCGAGGAGGAGCCGGGCATCGCCTTTTCCTCCGACCGCTTCCAGCAGAGCGCCAAGGGCGAGGAGCGTCCCTTCTGGATCGAATGAGACCGGACAGGACGGAACCGGAGCGACACGAGGGCCCCTTTCATAGCTTCTGCCCCCGCCTGCCCATCCCCCGCGGATGGCGGGGAACGGGAGGGAGGGGGCACGAAGGTTAGCAATCGGGTTTGCCGGGGTTCCGGGCGCTTGCCTTACCCGTTGTAATTCCCGGCCGGCTGCGCGGCGGACAGCGGCACACCCTGGGCCTCGGCGATGCGGGCCGCCTCGGCGTTGCGGGCGTGGTGCTTGGCGAGCATCGGCTTCAGCACGAGGAGCGCGCAGGCCGCCGCCGTCAGGTCCATGGTCGCGGTGACGTACAGCACCGTGGCCCAGGTGCCGGTCGCCTCCATCAGCAGGTTGCCGAGCGGGACCAGCAGGGCGGCGACGCCCTTGGCGCAGTAGAGGACGCCGTAGATCTTGCCGGCGTGCTTGGTGCCGAAGGTGTCGGCCGAGGTCGCGCTGAACAGGCTGTAGACTTCGCCCCAGGCCAGGAAGACCATGCCGCTGAGGATCAGGAACATCATCGGGTCATGGCCGTAGCGGCTGAGCATGATGATGCCGACGCCTTCCAGCGTGAAGGCGACGAACATGGTCGCCTCGCGGCCGATGTGGTCGGAGATGAAGCCGAACAGCGGACGGGAGATGCCGTTCATGACGCGGTCGAGCATCAGGGCGAAGGGCAGAGCCGCCATGGTCAGGCCGAACACGCTGACCGGAGCCTCCTTGACGCCCAGGTCGTGGGCGATGACGCCCAGCTGGGCCACCGCCATCAGGCCGCCGGTGACGGTGCCGATGAACATCGCCCACATCACCCAGAAGACCGGGGTGCGCAGCGCCTCGCCCAGCGTGTAGTCGCGGCGGGTCTGGGCGACCTTGGTCGAGGCCTTGACCTGTTCCTTCTGCGGCATGCGCAGGAAGAAGGCGGCGGCGATGATGATCGCGCCCTGGAGCAGGCCGAACCAGAAGAAGGCCGACTGATAGCCGCTGCTGTGGATCATCGCGGAGATCGGCAGGATGGTCAGCGCCGAGCCGGCACCGTAGCCGCCCGCCGTCAGGCCGACGGCCAGACCGCGCTTTTCCGGGAACCACTTCAGCGCGTTGTTCACGCAGGTCGCGTAGACGCAGCCGACGCCGATGCCGCCGATGGCCGAGCCGATGTAGAGAAGCGCCAGGGTGCTGGCGTAGCTGTCGACGATCCAGGAGAGGCCGGTGAAGAAGCCGCCGGCGGCGACGATGACCCGGGGGCCGTAGCGGTCGATGAAGTAGCCCTCGATCGGCGTCAGCCAGGTCTGCACGACGACGAAGATGGTGAAAGCGGTCTGGATCGACGCGCGCGTCCAGCCATGCGTCGCCTGGATTTCCGGAACGAAGAGCGTCCAGGCATACTGGATGTTGGCCGCCGCCACCATGCAGACGATGCCGATGACGATCTGGGTCCAACGAACGCTGTCGGAAATCGGCGCCCCCGGTTCTGCCGCCGATGGGGTTGACGTATGAGCCATCGTACCTCCCGAAACTGATCCATTGCCGGTCCGGGTGCCGCCCCGTCTTGGGGGCTCGCTGCCGGCCGGTCGCGGTTGCGTTGGCGGGACGGATGCGTTCTTGCTGACGATTCCGTTCCGTCGGTTGTCTGAAGTTCTTCGGCAGCATCGGGCCGTCCGTACGCTGGTTATTCTGAATACCGAGTATAAAATCTGGTATACCAGAAAAAGGCCGAAAAAGACGCCCTAAAGCCAGGGTAACGGAATGCAACCAACGAACCTTGAAGTAATCCGTCTTCACCCACATCCCGACGGGGTTCGGTCCGGACTATTCATCCGTTCCTCATCCCTGCCTTGACGCACATTCTTGAAAAAGAAGCCGTGCCGGTACCTGCACGGCCCCCTCAGTCGAGGGTGTGCATTCAAAGGAGATAGAATGAAGCCGCCGCGACAGTGTTTGAACCACCTCGGCGACACACAATGTTTGCCGCTGATTGTTTTGGAACTCAACTATTGGATTCGGCTTTCCGCATGATGGAAAAACATCGGGCATGCCGTTGATGCATATGACGGGCCGCATCGTCATGCCGGCGGGCCGGACGCGGACTCTCGCATCGAAAAATGGAACTGGCGGGTTTCGCCGGCGGGCCGAGCAGGAACGCCCGTCAGCCCCGCACGGCGTGGGTCAGGAACAGGATGCGGGTGTCGCCGTAGCGCCGCTCGTCCAGCAGGGTGAAGCCGTCCGGGGCGGGCATCGGGTCGCCCTCCCCCACCTCGACGACGGCGAGCGCGCCATTGGCCAACCAGCCGGCCCGCGACAGGGCGGCGAGCGCGACCGGCGCCAGCCCCTTGGCGTAGGGCGGATCGAGAAAAGCCAGGGCGCAGGGCTGCCCGGCGGGCGGGCGGGTGGCGTCGGCGCGCAGGACGGTGGCGACTTCGGCCTCGCCCAGCGCCGCCACATTCGCGCGCACCGCATCGAGCGCGGCGCGGCCGCTGTCGAGAAAACTGCAACGGGCCGCCCCGCGCGACAGTGCCTCCAGCCCGAGCGCGCCGGTGCCGCAGAAGGCATCCAGCACGACGGCTCCCTCAATATCGGGCGCCCAGTCGGCGTGGGTCAGGATGTTGAACAGCGACTCGCGCGTGCGGTCGGTGGTCGGCCGCGTGTCGCGGCCGTCCGGAGCGACCAGCCGGCGGCCCCGGTGCCTACCGCCGACGATCCGCACCGGGACGATCCTTGCTGGGACGCTCCTTGCGCGGGCGATCGACACGCTGGCGGTCGGTCCGTCCATCCCGCTTCTTGGGGCCGGCGGGGGCCTCGGCGGACGCAGGCTTGGGCTTGGGCTGGGACGGAGGCGGGGCCTTCGCCGGCTTGGAAGAGGCAGCGGCCGGCTTGGACAGCCCCTTGGCAGCCTGCGGATCGCGGCCCGACGGCTTGCCGCCGCCACGCGCCGGCTTGGGCGCCGCATCCCCCAGGGACAGGGTCTTGCGCGCGCGCGCCGGACGCTCGCCGGCGGGTCCGGCCGCGTCGGTCTTGCCACGGACGGGCTTGGCGCCGTCGCCGCCACGGGCGCGCGACGGCTTGGCGTCCTCCTTGCCCCAGGCCGCCTGCGCCTCGATCCGCTTGGTCGCGGAGCGCGGCGCGCGGCGGACGGCCGCGCCGGCACCCGCCGGAGCGGCTTCGGCGCGAAGCGCCGGCTTGGCCGCCGAAGTCGAAGCGGCCTCGGCGCGGGCCTTGGCACGCAGCTTGGTGTTCGATTCCGCCGTTTCCGCCGGAGCGGCCCCGGCGCCGAAGAAATTGGCGACCTGCTCGCGGACGACGCGCTTCGGCACCTCCTCGACGGCGCCTTCCTCCAGCTTGCCGAGCTGGAACGGGCCGTAGGCGACGCGGATCAGCCGGTTGACCTGGAGCCCCAGCGCTTCCATCACCTTGCGGATCTCGCGGTTCTTGCCTTCCTTCAGGCTGACCGTGAGCCAGGCGTTGCGGCCCTGGATGCGGTCGAGCACCGCCTCGATGGGCCCGTACTTGACGCCCTCGATGGTCGGCCCCTTGGCCAGCGCCGCCAGCTGTACCTCGTCCACCTCGCCGAACACGCGCACGCGGTAGCGGCGGGTCCAGCCGGTGGCCGGCAGTTCCAGGAAGCGCGCGAGTTCGCCGTCGTTGGTCAGCAGCAGCAACCCCTCGGTCGTCAGGTCGAGGCGGCCGATGGACACCACGCGCGGCAGTTCCGGCGGCAGCCGGTCGAAGACCGTCGCCCGCCCCTTCTCGTCGCGCGCCGAGGTCACCAGCCCCGAGGGCTTGTGGTAGCGCCACAGCCGCGCCGGCTCCGGTTCGGGAATGACCTTGCCATCGACCTGAACGACGTCGCCAGGGCGCACGACGCAGGCCGGGGTTTCCAGCGTCTGCCCGTTGACCGCGACGCGGCCCTCGGCGATCCAGCGCTCGGCGTCGCGGCGCGAGCAGAGCCCGGCGCGCGCCAGCCGCTTGGCGATGCGTTCACCGCCGTCCGGGGCGGCGGCGGAAGTCAGGTCGGTGTCGGATGTGTCCATGCGGCGGACCATAGGGCCAGAACGCGCCGCCCGCAACCGCCCGCACCATGTCCAGGCGCCCGGATGTCACCTTTTGTGCGGGCTTTCGGGCGGGATCAGTCGTCCAGCCGGAAGCCGACCTTCATGACCACCTGGATTTGGGCGATCTCGCCGCCTTGCACGTTGCCGCGAATCTCGCCGACCTCGAACCAGTCCACATGCTTCAGGGTCTTGCAGGCGCGCTCCAGACCGTTGCGGATGGCCTCGTCGACGGACGAGTCCGCGGTGCCGACGATCTCGACCTTCTTGTAGACATGGTTCTTCATGGTGTCCTCCCGGGGCGTCGGGCGGCGGTTCCCGCCCGTCCGACGTCAACAGCGCGGCCCGGCCATCGGTGCCTTGACGCGGACGCGGGACGCCGGGCAGGGTGCCTCCGATGAGCAGCCTCCGCCCTTCCCCGATGGACATCGCCTTCCAGGAGGCCGAGGCCGCCGCCGCGCGCGGCGAGGTGCCGGTCGGCGCGGTGGTCGTCGATCCGGCGACCGGCGCCATCCTGGGCCGCGCCGGCAACCGCACCGAGGAGCTGGCAGACCCCACCGCCCACGCCGAGATTCTGGCCCTGCGCCAGGCCTGCGCCGCGCGCGGCTCGCCCCGCCTGCCCGGCTGCGACCTGTACGTGACGCTGGAGCCCTGCGCGCTGTGCGCGGCGGCGCTCAGCTTTGCCCGCCTGCGCCGCGTCTATTTCGGCGCCTACGACCCCAAGGGCGGCGCGGTCGACCACGGCCCGCGCTTCTACCGGCAGCCGACCTGTCACCACGCCCCGGAGGTCTATGGCGGCATCGGCGAGACGCGGGCGGGCGCGCTGCTGCGGGACTTCTTCAAGAGCCGGCGGTAGGTGTAAGCACCCAACGCCGGCAACCAGTGTGATTGGGGGGCGTCAGCGACCGACCGCCCGCCAGCCGATGTCGCGGCGGCAGAAGCCTTCAGGCCAGTCGAGCGCGTCGACGCCACGGTAGGCCGCCGCCTGCGCCTCGGCCACCGTCGGGGCCAGGGCGGTCACGCCCAGCACCCGGCCGCCGACCGACAGTACCCGGCCGTCCTCGGCGCGCTTGGTGCCGGCGTGGTAGACCGTCACCGAGTCCACCGCGTTGGCGGCGTCCAGGCCCCGGATTTCCGTGTTCTTCCTGTAATCGCCGGGGTAGCCCTCGGCCGCCATCACCACGCACAGCGCGGTGCCGTCGTGCCAGCGCAGGTCGATGCCGTCGAGCACCCCGTCGGCCGCCGCGACCAGCGCGGCCAGCGCGTCGGACTTCAGCCGCGTCATCAGCGTCTGGCATTCCGGGTCGCCGAAGCGGACGTTGAACTCCAGCGTCTTCGGCACCGGGCCGTCAGGCGTGTTCATGATCATCAGGCCGGCGAACAGAACGCCCTTGAAGGGACGGCCCTCCGCCGCCATGCCCTTGACGGTCGGCTCGATGATCTCGCGCATGACGCGGGCCTGGAGTTCCGGCGTCAGCACCGGCGCCGGGGAGTAGGCGCCCATGCCGCCGGTGTTGGGGCCGGTGTCGCCATCGCCGACCGCCTTGTGATCCTGCGCCGAGGCCAGCGGCAGCGCGTTCTCGCCGTCGCACAGCGCGAAGAAGCTGACCTCCTCGCCGTCGAGGAACTCTTCCACCACCACCTCCGCGCCGGCGGCGCCGAAACGGCCGTCGACCAGCGCCTCGTCGATGGCGGCGAAGGCCTCGGCCTCGGTGCGGGCGACGGTGACGCCCTTGCCGGCGGCCAGCCCATCGGCCTTCACCACGATGGGCGCGCCGTGCGTGCGCACATACTCCTTCGCGGCGTCGGCGTCGGTGAAGCGGCCGTAGAAGGCGGTCGGCACGCCGTACTTCGCCAGGATGTCCTTCATGAAGCCCTTGGAGCCCTCAAGCTCCGCCGCAGCCGCGCTCGGCCCGAAGGCCTTGACGCCGAGCGCCGTCAGCCGGTCGACCAGCCCCAGCACCAGCGGGCCTTCCGGCCCGACGACCACGAAGTCGATGGCGTTGTCCTGGACGAAGCGGACCAGCCCCTCGACATCCTCCGAACCGACCGGCACCAGCGTCGCCACGTCGGCGATGCCGGCGTTTCCGGGCGCGCAATAGAGCGCGTCGCACAGCGGGGAGTTGGCGATGGCCCGGCACAGGGCATGCTCGCGGCCGCCGGATCCGACGACGAGGACTTTCATGGTACGCGCCCCTTCAAGGCTTGTTGCCGACATCGCGCCTTGTATCATGGCCGCGCCCCAACTCAAGAGCACCATGACCAACGACCTCGACGCCCTCCCGCTGATCGCCCCGGAACCGCGCCCCGGTTCCAACCTGCCGGAATTCACCGTCGGCGATCTCGCCCGCCGCCTGAAGCGCAGCATCGAGGACGAGTTCGGCTTTGTGCGCGTGCGCGGCGAGATCTCGCAGCCCAAGAAGCACAGCTCCGGCCACTGCTACATGCGGCTGAAGGACGACACCGCCGTCATCGAGGCGGTGTGCTGGCGCGGCACCGTCGCCAAGCTGGCGGTCAAGCCGGAGGAGGGGCTGGAGGTCATCGTCAACGGCCGCATGACCACCTACCCCGGCCGCTCGCAGTACCAGCTGATCATCGAATCGATGGAGCTGGCCGGCGAGGGCGCGCTCCTGAAGATGCTGGAGGAGCGCAAGCGCCGCCTCGCAGCGGAAGGCCTGTTCGATCCGTCGCGCAAGACGCCGATCCCCTTCCTGCCCGACGTGATCGGCGTCGTCACCTCCCCCACCGGCGCGGTCATCCGCGACATCCTGCACCGGCTGAACGACCGCTTCCCGCGCCACGTCCTGCTGTGGCCGGTCGCCGTCCAGGGCGAGCGCGCGGCGGCCGAGGTGACGGCGGCGATCCAGGGCTTCAACCGCATCGCGCCGGGCGGGCCGGTGCCGCGCCCCGACCTGCTGATCGTCGCGCGCGGCGGCGGCTCGCTGGAGGACCTGATGGCCTTCAACGAGGAGAGCGTCGTCCGCGCCGCGGCGGCCAGCGCCATCCCGCTGATCTCGGCGGTCGGGCACGAGACCGACACGACGCTGATCGACTTCGCGTCGGACCTGCGGGCGCCGACCCCGACCGCCGCCGCCGAGATGGCGGTGCCGGTGCGGACCGAACTGCTGGCCCAGATCCTCGACGACGAGCGCCGGCTGCTGGCCTGCGCCAGCCGCGCGGTGGCGGACCGCCGCAACCGCGTCGAGGGGCTGGCGCGCGGCCTCGGCGACCCGCGCGCGCTGCTGGAGGGGCACGCCCAGCGGCTCGACGACCGGGCGGAGCGCCTGAACCTCGCGGCGGCGGCGCTGGTCGAGCGGCGGCGGACGCGGGTCGGCGAGCTGTCGGCCAAGCTGCGCCACCCGCGCGAGAAGCTGGCCCAGGCCGGCCAGCGCCTGACCTCGGAGGCCCGCGCGCTGGACGGCGCCCTGCGCCACGCGGTGGCGATGGCGGAAGGCCGCTTCGAGCGGGTGGCCGGTCGGTTGTCACTGACCCCGGCGCGGGTGAAGCTCGGCGAGGTGGAGCGGCGGCTGGCCGACCTGACGCCACGCCTGGAACGCGCCTACGGCAAGAGCGTCGAGGAGCGCGGGGCCAAGCTGGCGGCGGTCGGACAGTTGCTGGAGAGCTACAGCTACAAGGGCGTGTTGGCGCGCGGCTTCGCCCTGGTGCAGGACCGCGAGGGCCAGCCGATCACGCGGGCCGAGCAGGCGGTGCCGGGTCTGCCGGTGACGCTGGTGTTCGGGGAAGAGGGCCGCGTCGCGGCGACGGTGGACGGCGGCGAGCCGAAGCCGGAGAGGAAGGCGGAGGCGGTGCGCAAGCCACGGCCGGTTCCGGTGCAGGGGAGCCTGTTCTGACGGAGTTCTGTTTGGGCGGAGACGGTAGCCCCCCGACCCTCCCCCGCCCAGCGGGGGAGGGTCGGGGGGCGCGTGCGTCGCGGATCACACCACCCCGGCGAAGCTCCAGCGCAGCGTTTCGCCGCTGCGGAAGGGCAGCACCGCGTCGCCCTCGCTGACCAGGATCACGTCCGGCGTCACCGACGGACGGCGCTCCAGCACCACCCGCTCCTCATTGGCCGGCAGACCGTAAAAGCGCGGGCCGTTCAGGCTGGCGAAGGCTTCCAGCTTGTCCAGCGCCCCGGCATCGTCGAACGCCTCGGCGTACAGCTCCAGCGCGTTGGCGGCGGTGAAGCAGCCGGCGCAGCCGCAGGCCGCCTCCTTCGCCGTCACGGTGTGCGGCGCGGTGTCGGTGCCGAGGAAGAAGGGCGCCTCGCCGGAGGTCGCCGCCTCGACCAGCGCGACGCGGTGCGTCTCGCGCTTGGCGATGGGCAGGCAGTAGAGGTGCGGGCGGATGCCGCCCTGGAAGATGTGGCTGCGGTTGATCAGCAGATGGTGCGCGGTGATGGTGGCGCCGATCCGCCCGCTGGCGGCGTGGGCGCGGACGAAGGCTACCGCGTCGGCGGTCGTCACATGCTCCAGCACGACGCGCAGGGTCGGATGACGCTCCATCAGCGGCGACAGGATGGTGTCGATGAACACCGCCTCGCGGTCGAAGATGTCGACGCTCTGGTCGGTCACCTCGCCGTGGATCAGGATCGGCATGCCGATCTCCGCCATGCGCTCCAGCACCGGGGCGATGCGGGCGATGTCGGTGACTCCATGGGCGCTGTTGGTGGTGGCGTTGGCCGGGTAGAGCTTGGCGGCGGCGAACACCCCCTCCTCGAAGCCGCGCGCCAGATCCTCGGCGTCGGTGCCGTCGGTCAGGTAGGCGGTCATCAGCGGGGTGAAGGCCACGCCGTCCGGCAGCGCCGCCAGGATGCGGTCGCGGTAGGCGACGGCGTCGGCGGCGTGGGTGACCGGCGGCTTCAGGTTCGGCATGACGATGGCGCGGCCGAACTGGCGGGCGGTGAAGGGCAGGACCGCCTTCAGCATGGCCCCGTCGCGCAGATGGACGTGCCAGTCGTCGGGGCGGCGGAGGACGAGGCGGTCGAGCGGCATGGCGGATTTCCGGCGCTGGCGTGGAGGGGGCGAGGAACGGGACGGAACGTCTCGGGACGTTCTATCGCCATCCTCGCCCCGGCTCAACGCCCGGAACTCGAATCCTGCCCGGAGGCCGTGGGTGGCCGCCCACTCCCCTGCCGGCGTGGGGGAGGCGGGGCGGCCGGTCACGGGCGGATCACGCTCACTGGATGGTGGACGGGGCCTTCACGCCGAGGATGCCGTCGACCTTCGCGGCCTGCTCGGGCGTCACCGGCTTGCCGCCGATGGCGGTGAGCTGCTGGCGGGCCTCGGTCACGGCCTTGTCACGGGCGGCCTTGTCCTTCAGCGCGTGGGCGGCCTCGATCTGCTCGTGGTACTTGCCGAGCTGGACGCTCAGCGCGTCGGTCGGCTTGGCGCCCAGCTCCTTGGCGACCGCGTCGGCCTGGGCCTTGGTTACCTCGGCCTTCGGCGTGGTCGCGACCTGCACATGGCCCGGCTTGGCCGGTGCGGCGGCCTGCGGGGCGGCCTGGGTCGTAGTCGCCGTCGGAGCCTGGGGCGTGGTCTGGGTCGCGACCGGAGCGGCGGCCTTCTGCTCGGCCTTCGGGGCGGGCGTCGCCGACGGAGCCGTGCCGGTGGCCGACGGGGTGCTCAGGTCCACCGTCGCCGCCGAGGCGGAACCGGCGACCAGCGCCGGGGCGGCCGCCAGCAGGGCGGCAACCGCGAAAGTCGAGACGGACGAACGGATACGCGACCCAAAGACGGTGCCGGACATTCGATTTCTCCCGTTTGATGAACGACCCGCAGCGCGGCGTCGTGCTAAGATGAACGCGGCGCCCCCGCGTTCCATTCCACGCCTCTTCCGAAAAAATTCGGCCGGCCCGAAAAATTTCCGCCCGCAGGTGACGGGGACGGGGAAAGGGGCTAGAAAACGCGGGCTTTTCCCATCCAGTCCGGACCCCTTCCGATGAGCCTGATCACGCCCCGCACCCCGCCCGGAACGATGGAACTGCTGCCGCGCCATCAGGTGGCCTTCCAGCGCATGCTCGACACCATCCGCCACGGCTATGAGCGGTTCGGCTTCGTGCCCGTCGAGACCCCGGTGTTCGAGACGGTGGACACGCTGCTCACCAAGTCCGGCGGCGAGACCGAGAAGCAGGTCTATTTCGTGCAGTCGACCGGCGCCATCCAGCAGGGCCACAAGCCCGAGATGGCGCTGCGCTTCGACCTGACGGTGCCGCTCGCCCGCTATGTGGCGGAGCATGAGCGCGACCTCGCCTTCCCGTTCCGGCGCTACCAGATCCAGCGGGTCTACCGCGGCGAGCGGGCGCAGCGCGGGCGCTTCCGCGAATTCTACCAGTGCGACATCGACGTGATCGGCAAGGACAGCCTGTCCGCCCAGTACGACGCCGAGATCCCCGCCGTCATCCACCATGTCTTCACCGAGCTGGCCTTCGGCGGCTTCACCATCAACGTGAACAACCGCAAGGTCCTGTTGGGGCTGCTCGACGGGCTGGGCGTCGAGGATGCGGAAAAGCGCGTGCTGGTGCTGCGCGAGATCGACAAGCTCGACAAGATCGGCCGCGACAAGGTGCGCGAGAGCCTGCTCGGCCTCGGCATGACCGGGGGGGCCGCCGACACCATTCTGTCGCTGATCGACGCCAAGGGCACCAACGCCGAGACGCTGGCGGCGCTGGGCGCCCTCGACATCGAGAACGAGACCTTCCGCCAGGGCGTGGCCGAACTGACCACGGTCATCGAGGGGCTGCGCGCCTTCCAGGTGCCGGACGACGCGGTTCGCATCAACCTCGCCATCGCGCGCGGGCTCGACTACTACACCGGCACCGTCTACGAGACCTTCCTGAACGACCATCCCGGCATCGGCTCGGTCTGCTCGGGCGGGCGCTACGACAATCTGGCGAGCCATTACACCAAGTCGAAGCTGCCGGGCGTCGGCATCTCGATCGGCGCCACCCGGCTGTTCTACCAGCTGATGGAGGCCGGCCTGATCAAGGACGGTGCGCCGACCGCCCAGGTGCTGGTGACGCAGATGGACCCGGCGCTGTCGGCCGATTACTTCCGCCTCGCCTCGGAGCTGCGGGCCGCCGGCATCAACACGGAAATCCAGCTCGACGGCGGCAAGCTCGCCAAGCAGATGAAATACGCCGACCGCGCAGGCATCCCGGTCGTGCTGCTGATGGGCTCGGACGAGAAGGCGCGCGGCACCGCGACGCTGAAGCACCTGATCCGCGGCGAGCAGGTCGAGGTCCCGCTGACCGAGCTGGCCGAGCGGGCGAAGGCGCTGCTGGCGGGCTGACGGCCGTTTGGCAGCGGCGTGACCTCCGGGCAACGGGTGCCGATTTTCACGGTACCCGTCCCCGGCAACGGTCGGCCGTTAACCTGTTTTTACCAACATTCGACTAGCGTCCCCCCACATCTCGGCCGGGCCCGTGGCGGCCCGCCCCGGACAGCGGAGGGTGCGGAAACGGCATGGCGCAGGCAGGCGCGCGGACCTGGGTGCGGCGGACGGCGCTGGCGGCGGCCTTGCTGGCGACCGCCGCCGGAGTCGGAATCGCGGCGCGCGAGGAGATGCGCAGCTCGCGACTCCAGGCACGGCTGCTCGCCCCCTTCGCCCAGTCGATGGACGTCGCCGTCAAGGAGGGCCCCAACCCGGCCGCCCGCTACCCGACCCAGGGCCCCTACAACGAGCGGTTCGGCTACACCGCCCTGCCCGACCAGCTCAAGGCGCTGACCGGCGACCTCTACAGCATCGAATTCCAGGCGGTCCTGTCCCCGGCGCTCGACCGCTTCATGGCCGGCGGCGGCTTCCCGATCTACCGGGAGAAGACCCAGGCCGGGCTGACCCTGCTCGACCGCAACGGCCATATCATGCATTCGGCGCGCTACCCGGAGCGGGTCTTCGCCCGTTTCGAGGATGTCCCGAAGCTGGTTGCCGACACCCTGCTGTTCATCGAGAACCGCGAGCTTCTGAACGAGGACGAGCCGCGCCGCAACCCGGCGGTGGAGTGGGACCGCTTCGCCGGCGCCGTCGCCATGCTGCCGGTGCAGCTGCTGCGGCCGGGGTCGCGCTCGCCCGGCGGCTCGACGCTGGCGACGCAGATCGAGAAGTACCGCCATTCCCCCGACGGCCAGACCAGCAGCGGGCTGGAGAAGCTGCGCCAGATGGCGTCCGCCAGCGTCCGCGCCTACCGCGACGGCGAGGACACCACCCTGACCCGCCAGCGCATCCTGGTCGATTACCTGAACTCGACGCCGCTGACCGCACGGCCGGGCTTCGGCGAGGTGAACGGGCTTGGCGACGGGCTGTGGGCGTGGTTCGGCACCGACCTGTCGATCGCCGAGCGCGTATTGAGCGAACCCGCGACCGACGCCCGCTCCCTCCAGCTCAAGGCGTTGGCCTACAAGCAGGTTCTGGCCCTGCTGCTGGCCCAGCGGCGGCCGTCCCACTATCTGATCCAGGACCGCGCCGCGCTCGACCGGCTGGCCGACAGCCACCTGCGGGTGCTGGCCCAGGCCGGCGTGATCGACGAGCCGCTGCGCGACGCCGCCCTCGCCCTGCCCCTCAGCTTCGCCGACGAGCTGCCGCCGCCCCCGGCGACCTCCTTCGTCGAGCAGAAGGCGACCAACGCCATCCGCGCCCGGCTGCTGTCGATGCTGAACGTGCCCAGCCTCTACCAGCTCGACCGCATCGACCTGACGGCGCAGACCACGCTCGACGCCCCGACCCAGCAGCGAGTCGTCGAGGTGCTGGGCAAGCTGAACGATCCGGCCTACGCCCAGTCGCTCGGGCTGACCGGCGAGCGGCTGCTCGACGCCCGCAACAACGACCTGTCGAAGCTGATCTATTCCGTCACCCTCTACGAGCGCGGTCCGGAGGCGAACTATCTCCGCGTCCAGGCCGACAACCTCGACCAGCCGCTCGACATCAACGAGGGGGCGAAGCTCGACCTCGGCTCCACCGCCAAGCTGCGCACGCTGACCACCTATCTGGAGACCGTCGCCGAGCTGCACAGCCGCTACGCCCATCTGCCGCGCGAGTATCTCGCCGACGTCGGCGAGGAGGCGTCGGACAATTTGACCCGCTGGTCGGTGGGCTGGCTGATGACCACGCCCGACCGCGGCCTGCCGGCGATGCTGAACGCGGCGATGGAACGGCGCTACTCCGCCAGCCCCGGCGAGACTTTCTTCACCGGCGGCGGCCAGCACAGCTTCGTGAACTTCAACAAGGACGACAACGGCCGGATCATGAACCTCCAGGAGGCGCTGCGGAACAGCGTCAACCTGCCCTTCATCCGGCTGATGCGCGACATCGTCCAGTTCCACATGGCCGAAGGCGCCGACGACGGCATCGACATCCTGCACGACCCGTCCCATCCGGCCCGCCAGGAATATCTCGCCCGCTTCGCCGACAAGGAGGGAAGCGACTTCCTCAACCGCTTCTACAACGACTACCGCAAGCGCGGACCCGACGACGCGCTGGCCCGGCTGGCCAGCCGGTCGCGCCCAGTGCCGCTGCGGCTGGCGGTGGTCTTCCGCAACACGCGGCCCAACGCCGGGCTGGCCGAGTTCGCCGCCTTCCTGCGGGCGCGGCTGCCGAACGCCAAGCTCGACGACCAGACCATCGGCAGCCTCTACACCAAGTACGGGCCGGACAAGTTCCCGCTGAACGACCTCGGCTACCTCGCCCGCGTCCATCCGCTGGAGCTGTGGCTGGTGTCCTACCTCCAGAAGAACCCCGACGCCAAGCGCGCCGAGGTGCTGGAGGCCAGCGCCCAGGTGCGCCAGGACAGCTACCGCTGGCTGTTCAAGAAGGGGCAGGCGGCGCAGAACACCCGCATCCGCATCGGGCTGGAGGAGGAGGCCTTCCAGCGCATCACCGAGCAGTGGCGCAGCGTCGGCTACCCGTTCGAGACGCTGGTGCCGTCGCTGGCGACGGCGATCGGCAGCTCGGCCGACCGCCCGGCGGCGCTGGCGGAACTGGTCGGGCTGATCCTGAACGACGGGGTGCGCCAGCCGATGTTGCGGGTTCGGTCGCTGCATTTCGCCGCAGGCACGCCCTACGAGGCCAAGCTCGGGCTCGGCCCCCTGGAGAACAAGCGGGTGCTGCGGCCGGAGGTCTGCGCTGTCCTGCGCCGCGCCCTGATGGACGTGGCGCAGAACGGCACCGCCAAGCGGGTGTGGGGGGTGTTCAAGGACGCCAGCGGCGCCGCGATTCCAATGGGCGGCAAGACCGGCACCGGCGACCACCGGCTCGACCGCTACGGGCCGGGCGGGGTGCTGATCGAATCCAAGGCGGTGAACCGGACGGCGACCTTCGTCTTCTACATCGGCGACCGCTTCTTCGGCACCATGACCGCCTTCGTCCACGGCCCGGAGGCCGACCAGTACCGCTTCACCAGCGCCCTGCCCGCGCAATTGCTGAAGAGCATCGCCCCGGCGCTGCAACCCCTCATCGACCAGGGCACGACGCGCACGGCGGACACGCGGCGGGTTCCGGCGGGGCTGTAAGGGCGAGGCTGCGAGCCTTCCCTACCCGACCCGCGATTTCAACGGGACCGGCGGTTCCATCTCCACCCGGTTGCGGCCGCCATGCTTGGCGCGGTAGAGCGCCGCGTCGGCGCGGGCGAGAAGCTGCTCGACGTCGCGGTCGGCCGGCATCATCCAGGCCAGCCCGATGCTGACCGTCATCCGCAGCTCGCCGCCGGCCTCCAGCGGCAGGGCGGCGGCGGCGATGCGCTCGCGCACCCGCTGGGCGGCGGCGAAGGCGTTGACCGGCAGGGTTTCCGGCATGACCACCGCGAACTCCTCGCCACCCAACCGGCCGATCAGGTCGCAGTCGCGCAGGGCCACCTTGCAGCAGCGCACCGTCAGGCGGATCGCCTCGTCGCCGGTGGCGTGGCCATGGGTGTCGTTGACCTTCTTGAAATGGTCGATGTCGAGCATCACCACCGACAGCGGCCGCTCGTAGCGCCGCGAGCGCAGGAACTCCTCGCCGCCGCGCTCCAGGAAACGGCGGCGGTTCAGCGCCCCGGTCAGCGCGTCGGTGGTCGCCAGACGCTCCAGGTCGCGCTGCATCGCGACGACGCGCGAGGCGGCGAGCAGGCGGGCCGCCGTCCATTTCCAGTCCAGCGGCTTGCGCAGGAACTCGTCGGCCCCGGCCTCGACCAGCTCGTGGAACTGGTCGGTCATGCTGCCGGGGATCATCAGGATGAGATAGAGATGCCGCAGCCCCTGGGCGGTGCGCAGATGCCAGCACAGCTCCAGCCCGGTCATGTCCTTCAGGCGGATGTCGGCCATGACGACGTCGAACCGCTCGCGCGCCACCGCCTCGATGGCCTCGGCGCCATTGAGGGCCACGCTGGTGCTGTAGCCGAGCTTGTTCAGCTCGTACACCATCATGTTCTGGTGATGCGGCGAATCGTCAACGATCAGAATGCGCAAAGCCGATGCTCCCAGCGGCAACGCCCCGTTTATGGAGCATGACGCCGGGGTGTGCAAATGTCGTTAATGCGTCAAGAATGTTGCGCGCGCCAGAGCGGAATCGATCGCCCGCAATGAGGGGCGCGCGCCCAAGTTACCATTACATAAAGTTGTATTTCTACGGAAGATGCTGGCTTTTCAGGTAGTCCTCGCTCTGCATCTCCATCAGACGGCTGACGGTCCGCTCGAATTCGAAGGCGTGAGTCCCTTCCGGATAGAGACGCTCGGGCGGCCCCTCGGCGGCGACCACGATGTTGACCTTGTGCTCGTAGAGCGCATCGATCAGCGTCATGAAGCGCTTGGCCTCGTTGCGCAGATCATCCTTCATCGTCGGAACGTCGTCGATCAGCAGCGTGTGGAAGTGCGTCGCGATCGCCAGATAGTCGGCGGCGCCGAACGGCTTGCCGCAGAGGTCCCAGAAGCAGACCCAGGCAACCCCCTTCGCCGCGCGCTCGATGTCGACCCGGCGCCCCTGCACCAGCAGATGCGTGGCCTCGCCGGGCGCGCCGCCGGTCAGGGTCGCGAAGGTCTCCTTCATCACGCGGTCGGAGTCCGGCCCCAGCGGGTGGTGGTAGATCGGCATGCCCTTCAGCCGATCGAGCCGGTAGTCGGTCGGGCCGTCCAGCGACAGCACGTCCAGCTTCTCCTTCAGCAGCGCGATGAAGGGCAGGAACAGGTCGCGCTGAAGGCCGTCCTTGTAGAGCATGTCCGGCGGCCAGTTCGAGGTCGCCACCACCACCACGCCCAGTTCGAACAGGTGGGTGAACAGCCGGCCGAGGATCATCGCGTCGACGACGTTGGTGACGTGGAACTCGTCGAAGCACAGCAGCCACGCCTCGCCGGCCAGCGCGCGGGCCAGTTCCGGCAGGCTGTCGTCGGCCCCGCCGGCCTTGACCTTGCCGGACTGGCGGTGGTCGTGGATGCGCTGGTGGACCTCCAGCATGAACTCATGGAAATGGACGCGCCGCTTCTGCGCCACCGGGGCGGTGTCGAAGAACAGATCCATCAGCATGGATTTGCCGCGCCCAACCCCGCCATACAGGTAGAGCCCCTGCGGCGCCGTGGTCGCGATCTCGGGTGACGGCGCGGCGCGGCGGCGGCCGAGGCCGAACCGCTCCAGCCAGCCGCCTGACGACGCCCTGGCCTCTCCCGCCGGCTGCGGCTGGTAGCCCTTCAGCGCCTGATACAGGCTCTGGAACTTCTCGGCGGCCAGTTCCTGATCGGGATCGGGGCGAAGCGTGCCCGTGCCGCGACGGGCGCGGTAGAGCGGGAGCGGTCCATCGGTCATGGGAAAATCGCGTGGGTCTCGGCTGAAAGGACGTCCCTACCTAACGGATGCCGGAACGCGGGGCAACGTCCGGCGGACGACCGGCAGGAATGCAGCCGCGTCCGGCAGGACCGGAGGATGCCGCGGGGCCGCGCTCTTTCCCGGATACGGTTAAGCTTTCCTTACGGTTCCTGCTCCGTTAATGAGAGCCCCGCCCTCCACCCGCCAGTCCGCAACCCCGAGGAAGCCTCCCCCCATGGACGCCTCCGGTCCCGACGACAGCCGAGATCGCACGCCCGCCGCCCCGCCGGGTGCCGCAGGCGGTGTGCTCGGATCGGTCCGCTACCTGATGATGGCGTCGGGGCTGTCCTTCATCCTGGTGGTCAACGGGCTGATCGGCTACGGCATCCTCCAGGGCCGCGCCGAGGCGCTCGACGCCGGGGAGCGCGCCACCCGCGATCTCGCCCGCATGCTGGAGGCGCAGGCCCTGCGCACCGTCTTCGCCGTGGACCAGCTTCTCGCCGACCTGTCCTTCGCGCTCGACACCCATCCGGAGGGGCGGACCCGCGCCAGCCCGGCGATCCACGAGCATCTGCGCCAGCGCCGCGACGCCTTTTCCCAGGTCGCCGATCTGGTGGTGATCGGACCCGACGGAATCGCCCTGCACCATTCCGCTGACGTGCCGCTTCCAGCCTTTCCGCTGGACGACCGCGCCTATTTCACGGTCCAGCGCGACCGACCGGACGCCATGGGGCGACCCGGCGGACCGGAGGGCGGGCTGTACGCCGGTCCGCCGATCAAGAGCCGGGTGAAGCCGGGCACCCAGGTCATCCCGTTCAGCCGCCGCTGGACCGCGCCGGCCGGCTCCACCGGCGGCGGAGACCCTTTCGGCGGTGTCATCGCCGCTCTGGTCGATCCGTCGCGGCTGGCGGCGACGCTGGAATCCATGCGCATCGACCGCAAGGGCAGCGTTCTCCTGGCGCTGGCCGACGGGCCGGTGCTGCTGGAGCGCCCCCGGCCGGATCGTCATGCCCCGCTGGCCCGGCTGTCCGACTGGCCTGCCGTCGCCCATGCGCTGGATGGGCGCGACGAGGCGACGCTGCGCGCCGCCGCCCCCGACGGGCGGGACAGCCTGATCAGCGTGCGGCGGATGCAGGGTTATCCCTTCCTCGTCGCGGCGGCCTTGCCACGCGACGACGTGCTCGCCGAGTGGCGGCGCGACACGGCGGCCTGGACCGCCATCGGCGCCGCCATGACCCTGGCCATCGCCCTGCTGACCGCCTTCGTCGTCAGCCAGCACGCCCGGCGCGAGCAGGACCAGGCCCGTCTGGCCGCCGCCTCGCGCCGCATCCGCGGCATCCTCGATTCGATGCTGGACGCGGTGGTGACCTTCGACGAGGACGGCCGCATCGCCACCTTCAACCGCGCCGCCGAAACCATGTTCGGCGTGCCCGAGCGCGCCATGATCGGCCAGCCGATCGAAGCGCTGATCCCCGGCGGCCGCGACGGCGCCAACGACCGCGACCTGACGGCGTTGCGCCGCGACGGCCACGCCTTCCCGGTCGGCTTCACCGTCAGCGAGCTGCGGCTGGGCGGCCCCGCCCAGGCCGCCGAGGCCCCGCGGGTCTTCGTCGGCGTGATCCGCGACATGGCCCGCCGCAAGCAGCAGGAGGCCGAACTGATGGCCTCCAAGACCCAGGCCGAACTGGCCAACCGCGCCAAGAGCGAGTTCCTGGCGAACATGAGCCACGAGCTGCGCACGCCGCTGAACGCCATCATCGGCTTCGCGGAGATCCTGGCCAGCGGCTTCTTCGGCACGCTCGGCGACCGGCAGCAGGCCTGCGTGAAGGACATCCACGACAGCGGCGAGCATCTGCTGGAGATCGTCAACGCCGTGCTCGACATGTCGAAGGTCGAGGCCGGCCAGCTCGAGCTCAGCGAGGAGCCGGTCGAAAGCCACGAGGCGCTGGCCCAGTGCCTGATGATGGTGCGCGACCGCGCCGCCGGCGGCGGGGTGGAGTTGCGCAACCAGGCGGCGGCGGCCGTCGCCACCCTGTGGGTCGACCGCCGGGCCTTCAAGCAGGTGATCCTGAACCTGCTGTCGAACGCAGTGAAATTCACGCCGCGCGGCGGTAGCGTCACCATCGCCACCGGCCCCGACGAGGGCGGCGGGTTCCAGTTGACGGTGACCGACACCGGCATCGGCATCCCGGAGGATTTCATGCCGGAGCTGTTCCAGCCCTTCCGGCAGGCCGAGAACGCGGCGAACCGCCGCTTCGAGGGAACCGGGCTGGGACTGTCGATCTCCAAGAGCCTGATCGACCTGCATGGCGGGTCGCTGACCTGCCGCAGCCTCGTCGGCATCGGCACCAGCATGACGGTCCGGCTGCCCGCCAGCCGCGTGCTGGGCGACGTGACATCCCTGCCGCGAGCGGCGTCGGCCCCCTAGTCGGGCCCCCTAGTCGGGCCCCCTAGGCACCACCGCCACCGATCCCGGCCGCGCGCCGTGCCTCAGCGCAGGCGGGTTGCCGTGAATCGCCGGGGCGGGCTCACGAAATCATCCTGGGCGGCGATCAGTTGCAACTCGCGCGTGCCCAGCCGGCCGGTCGTCTCGAAGATCGCGTAGATGGCCGCCGCCGCCTGCTCCAGCGCCTCGGCCGGGTCGAAGCCCTTCAGGTAGTGGGCGAGGAACAGGGCCGCCACCGCGTCGCCCGAGCCGTTGGGCGCGGGGTCGAGCGCCAGACGCGGCGTCGCCACCAGCCAGGCGCCGTCGGCGCCGTCCACCAGCATCTCGATGCTGCCGGCGGGCGCCTCGCTCCGGGTCAGGCTGGTGACCAGGACCAGGCGCGGGCCGCGGGCCCGCAGCGCCGCCGTGGCGGCCAGCGCGTCCTCCAGCGTCGCGACGCCGCGGTCGGTCAGATACTCCAGCTCGAACTGGTTCGGCGTCATCAGGTCGGCGGCGGGGACCGCGTGGGCCTTGATGAATTCCGGCAGGCCGGGACGCACGAAGAAGCCGCGCCCGACGTCCCCCATCACCGGGTCGCAACAATAGACCGCCCTGGGGTTGGCCGCCTTGACCCGCGCCGCCGTCTCGACGATCACCTGACCGAGCCCGACGTCGCCCATGTAGCCGGACAGCACCGCGTCGCAGCGCGGCAGGGCGTCGCGCGCGGCGATGCCGTCGATCACGTCGGCGATGTGCTCCGCCGTGAAGACCTGCCCGGTCCAGGCGCCGTAGCCGGTGTGGTTGGAGAACTGGACGGTGTTCACCGCGACGGCGTCGATTCCCAGCCGCTGCAACGGAAACACGGCGGCACGGTTGCCGACATAGCCGTAGGCGACGTGCGATTGGATGGTCAGGACGGTCTTCATCCGAAAAGCCTATGCGAGCGTCGGCGGGCGGTAAAGCCGACGTTTCGCGCGACTCGCGGGTAGGAGGCCGCATGGCTGCCATGCTCCGGGACGGGACGCGCTCCCGCACGCGCACCGCCACCACGCGCGGCTCCGGTTGGTGACGCAACGCTTTGGGGGTATGATCGCCCCATGGACCCCACCCTCGACACGGCCATCCGCCACCACCAAGCCGGCCGCTACGCCGACGCCGAACCGGTCTACCGGACGCTTCTCGACCGGACGCCGGACAACCGCAAGCTGCTTCAGCTTCTCGGCATGCTGCTCTCGCAGACCGGGCGTCATGGCGAGGCCGTCGATCTGTTCCGGCACCTGATCCGCCTCGATCCGACGGCGGTGGCCGCCTACAGCAACCTCGCCGCCGCCCTGCGCACCGCCAGCCGGGGCGCGGACGCCATCCTCTACCTGCACCGGGCACTGGCGCTGGACCCGCTGCACCTCGGATCCTGGTTCAATCTGGCAAACGCCGAGAAGCAGCGCGGCCGGGCCGCCGCCGCCGCCCGCGGCTACGGCCACGCCCTGGTCATCGATCCGCAACGCGCCGATGCCGCCACCAATCTGGCGCTGCTGCGCGACCAATGGGGGGAGCGTCTCGACAAGGCCGTCCGGCTGGCCGCGATGGCGAAGGCCGCGGAAACGGACGCCCGCCTGCACAGCGCCGCCGCCCTGGCCCTGTCCGCGGTCGGCGAGGTGGCGGCCACGGAGGCCGCCGCGCGCAACGCCCTGGCGCTGGACCGGACCGACCCGGTCGCCAACAGGCTGCTGGCGCGCGCGCTGCTCGACCGCAGCGGCGCCATGGAGATGCGCCCCGGCAAGCCCTTCGCGATCGACCGCGCGCTGGTCGAGGAGGCCATCGCGGCGTTCGGCCGGGCGCTCGCCGTCCATCCCGGCGACGAGGAATCCGAATGGTTGCTGGTCGCCGCCGTGGCGACCCTGGTTCAGGTCGGGCAGGCCACCGACGCGGTGCTGGCCGCCGGAGCGCGGACCGCCTGGAACCGTCTGCGCCGCCACCCAAAGGATGTCGCCGCCGCCTCGGTGATCGGGTTCCACGTCTACCGCCGCGAGCGTCTGGATCTCGCCTGCTGGCTCAACCGCCGCTTCCAGCGCCGCTTCACGCCGCAGGAGATCGCCCGCGAGCATGAGCTGGGCCTGTGGGCCATGCTGCGGGCGGACGACGCCTTCTTCGCGGCGCTGCCGCCGATCGAGAAGGCGCTCGCGCGCATGGCGCCGCAGGAGGTCATTTGGGCGCCGGAGGCGGGCACGCCGGAACCCTTCGTGATGTTCTCCTGCGACGACGTCTATTACCGGCGCTTCGCCCCGACGCTTCTGGAATCCCTGGCGCAACGGATGCCGGGAGCGACCGTCGTCGCCCATGTGATGTCGCCGTCGGCCGACACCTTGCGGAGCCTGGAGGAGTGGCGCAACGACCCGCGCCTGGTCTTCGGCAGCTCCTGCGAGCGGCCGGACACGGCGGGCTGGCCCGACATCAAGCGGTTCAGCTATTACGCCGCCGCCCGCTTCATCCGCACCATGCAGTGGCAGCGGCGCCTGGACCGCCCGATGATCGTGATCGACGTGGACGCCACCGTCACGGCGGACCTGCGGCGCCTGAAGAGCGATCTGGTCGGCCAGGATCTCGGCCTGCTGTTCGACCCGCGCCGGCGGGGGCCCGCCCGCGAGGTCACCGTCTGCTTCAACTACTACAACAACACCGCCGGCAGCGCCCGCTACCTCGCGCTCGTTGCCGCCTACATCGCGCATTTCCTGGACCGGAGCGAGGCTTACTGGATGCTGGACCAGACGGCCCATTACGCCGTCTTCGACTGGATGCGGCGGCGCGAGGCCCTGCGCGTCCATCGCTACGACTTCCTCGATTTCCCACATTGCCATTTCATCGGCGACAAGACCTAATCCCGGCGCGCGCCCGCGTCCCGCCCACCATCTGTTTTGGAAACCGCCATGGCCATGACCGTCCGCCCGCGCCGCAGCGTGCTCTACATGCCGGGCTCGAACGCCCGCGCCCTGGAAAAGGGGCGCGGCCTGCCGGCCGACGGCCTGATCCTCGACCTGGAGGACGCCGTCGCCCCGGACGCCAAGGCCACGGCGCGCGACACCATCCGGCAGGCCATCGCCGCCGGCGGCTATGGCGGGCGCGAGTTGATCGTCCGCACCAACGGGCTGAACACCCCCTGGGGCTTCGAGGATCTGCGCATGGCCGCGACCTGCGGCGCCGACGCCGTCCTGCTGCCCAAGGTCGAGAGCGCCGACGGCGTCCGGCAGGCCGAGGCGGTGCTGCGCGCCGCCGGGGCTCCGGAAAGCCTGCTGATCTGGTGCATGATGGAGACACCGCTCGGCATGCTGAACGCGCGGGAGATCGCCGGGGCGTCGCCCGCGCTGGGCGGGCTGGTGCTCGGCACGTCGGACCTCGCCAAGGATCTGCACGCCGCCCACACGCGCGACCGGCTGCCCATGATCACCAGCCTGGGGCTGTGCCTGCTGGCGGCGCGGGCCCACGGGCTGGCCGTGCTGGACGGCGTGCATCTCGACCTCAACGACGACGAGGGCTTCGCCTTCTCCTGCCGGCAGGGCCGCGAGCTTGGCTTCGACGGCAAGACGCTGATCCATCCGAAGACGATCGCCGCCTGCAACGCCGCCTTCGCCCCCGACGCCGACGAGATCGCCCAGGCCCGGCGCATGATCGCCGCCCACGCCGAGGCGGCGGCCCAGGGCAAGGGCGTCATCCTGCTCGACGGCAAGCTGGTGGAGAATCTGCATGTCGAGAACGCCCGCCGGCTGGTCGCGCTGGGCGAGGCCATCGCCGCGCTGGAGGGCGCGGGCTGACGGTTGACGCCGGGCGCGGCTTTTTCACGCGCGATTCGAGATTCTGCGTCTGGACTGGAACCAACCTCCTCTCCGCCCGGTTGTCGCATCAAGGCAAAGGTGGAGGTTGGACAATGGCCTCGAAAGAGAATGGTCGCACATCGGGTCGCGGTTTCGCGTCGATGGATCCGGATCGGCAACGCCAGATCGCCAGCAAGGGCGGTGAAAGCGTTCCGGCGGGCAAGCGCAGCTTTTCCAAGAATCCGGAACTGGCGGCGGAAGCCGGGCGCAAGGGCGGGCGCAGCGTCCCCGCTTCCTCGCGCAGCTTTTCGCGCAACCCCTCGCTGGCGGCGGAAGCCGGCCGCAAGGGCGGGCAGGCAAGCCACGGCGGACGCACGGCGGACCGCCCGGACGGCGCCGATTGAGTCGGCGTTCCCGCGATCCTGAGAAGCGGCCACGAAGAAGCCCCCGCCCCCAATTGGGGGCGGGGGCTTCCTCACGCCTCGCGGAAGAGGTCGGTCCTGCCGATCAGACGGCGGCGGCCTTGTCCAGCTCGCGCAGGATCGAGTCGCCCATGACGGTCGTGGAGCAGCGGGCCATGCCCGGCGCCATGATGTCGGCGGTGCGCATGCCGCCGCCCAGCACGTTCTGGATGGCCTTCTCGATCAGGCCGGCCTCGGTGTCCAGGCCGAACGAGTAGCGCAGGCACATTGCGAAGGACAGCAGGGTCGCGCAGGGGTTGGCGAGGTCGCGGCCGGCGATGTCCGGCGCGGAGCCGTGCACCGGCTCGTACAGCGCCTTGCGGTTGCCGTTGGCGTCGGGCGCGCCCAGCGAGGCCGACGGCAGCATGCCGAGCGAGCCGGTCATCATCGCCGCCTCGTCCGACAGGATGTCGCCGAACAGGTTGTCGGTGACGATCACGTCGAACTGCTTGGGGTTCTTCAGCAGCTGCATGGCGCCGTTGTCGGCGTACATGTGGTGCAGCTCGACGTCGGAGAACTCCTCCTGGTGCAGCTTGGTCACTTCCTGGCGCCACAGCAGCCCGGATTCCATGACGTTCGCCTTCTCCATCGAGTGGAGCTTGTTGGAGCGCTTGCGCGCCAGCTCGAACGCCACGCGGGCGACGCGGCGGATCTCCGAGGTCGTGTAGACCTGGGTGTTGACGCCGCGGCGCTCGCCGTCGCCGATGTCGGTGATGCCGCGCGGCTCACCGAAATAGACGCCGCCGGTCAGCTCGCGCACGATCAGGATGTCGAGCCCGCGGATGACGTCGGCCTTCAGGGTCGAGGCGTCGACCAGCGCGTCGAACACGACGGCCGGGCGCAGGTTGGCGAACAGCCCCAGCTCCTTGCGGAGCGCCAGCAGTCCGGCTTCCGGACGCTTGGTGTAGTCGGTCGGGTTGTCCCACTTCGGGCCGCCGACGGCGCCCAGCAGCACCGCGTCGGACGCCAGCGCCTCGGCCAGCGTCGCGTCGTTGAGGGGGACGCCGTAGGCGTCGATGGCGGCGCCGCCGACCAGACCTTCCGAGACGTCGAAGGTGATCCCGCGCTTGCGGTCCAGCCAGTCGATGACACGGCGGACCTGGCGCATGACCTCCGGACCGATGCCGTCACCGGGGAGGAACAGAAGCTTCTTGTTGGCGGGCATGGCGCACGCACTCCCAAATACAGACGTCGAAAAGACAGGCGGAAAACAGACGGAAACGGACCGGGCGGAACGGATCAGGCCGCCAGCCAGGGCTGCTCGACGCGGCGCTTGGCCTCGAACGAGTCGATGGTGCCAACCTGCTGGAGGGTCAGGCCGATGTCGTCCAGGCCGTTCAGCAGGCAATGCTTGCGGAACGGGTCGAGTTCGAAGGTGATGCTGCCGCCGTCGGGGCCGGTGATGGTCTGGTTCTCCAGATCGACCGTGACCACGGCGTTGGACCCGCGCGACGCGTCGTCGAGCAGCAGGTCGACCTGCTCCTTCGGCAGCTTGATCGGCAGGATGCCGTTCTTGAAACAGTTGTTGTAGAAGATGTCGGCGAAGCTGGGCGCGATGATGCAGCGGATGCCGAAATCGGCCAGCGCCCACGGCGCGTGCTCGCGCGAGGAGCCGCAGCCGAAATTCTCGCCCGCGACCAGAATCTTGGCGCCGCGGTAGGCCGGCTTGTTCAGGACGAAATCGGCGATCTCACCACCATCGGGGGTGTAGCGCATCTCGTCGAACAGGTGCTTGCCGAGCCCCGTCCGCTTGATGGTCTTCAGGAACTGCTTGGGGATGATCATGTCGGTGTCGATGTTGATCATCGGCAGTGGCGCCGCGACGCCGGAGAGAACCGTAAACTTTTCCATCGCCAGAAATCCTGTCGCGCAAGAAGGCGCAAGCGTTGCGCATGCGGAGTGTCGGTGAATAGCAGACCCCACCGGCCTTTGCCAGAGGAAGCTTGCCTTTCCCGCCACGCGGAAAGAGCGAAACGGCAAGCGGAAACACGCCAAAACGCAGGATTGTTGCGCGGACACAGGGGTTTGCGCAAGCCGGATCCGGGCGGGCCGCTGGGCGCTTGCCGCGGCGGGCCGGCTCCCCTACCAAGGGGCCATCCCGCCGCAGCCATGGCCGCCCTTCATGTCGACGCCCCCCGCTTCCGATGACCGCGCCCGCCGCCTGGGGTGGCTGTTCCTGCTCCTCGCCCCGCCGGCCTACGGCGCGCTGACGCTGGCGTTCGGCATGGACGCCAACTGGGACCTGCGGAACTACCATTGGTACAACGGCCACGCGCTGCTGACCGGGCGGATCGGCTTCGACCTGCTGCCGGCGCAGATGCCGACCTTCTACAATCCGCTGCTCGACCTGCCCTTCGTCCTGCTGGCCGACCGGCTGCCGGCGCGGGTGGCGGGATTCGTGTGGGGCGGCATCCAGGGCGTCAACCTGTCGCTGCTGTTCCTGCTGGCGGCGGCCTGCCTGCGGGGCGGGTCGGAGCGGCAGCGGATCCTCGCCGCCATGGCGCTGGCCGTGATGGGGGGGCTGGGCGGCGGCACGCTGGGCCTGATCGGCACGACCTTCCACGACAACCTCGTCAGCCTCGGCGTGCTGGGCGCGCTGGTCGTGATCGCGCGGGGATTGCCGGCGGCGCCAGCCGGCACCGGAGGAAATCTGCTCGACGGGCCGGCGCTGTCCTCCTTCGGGCGGGTGGCGCTCGCCGGGCTGATGGCCGGGACGGCGATGGGAGCCAAGAACCCGACGGTGATCTACGCGGTCGGGCTCTGCCTCGCCTTCCTGGCGCTGCCGGCGCGGCCGTGGCGGCGGCTGTGGCTGGCCTTCTTCTTCGGCATCGGCGTGCTGGGCGGGCTGGCGCTGGCCGGCGGCTTCTGGATGGCGCATCTGTGGATCGAGTATGGGAACCCGGTCTTCCCGCACATGAACCATGTCTTCAAGTCGCCCTTCGCCGCCATCTCCGACTATGTGAACGTCAGCTTCTTCCCGCCGTCGAGGATCGCGCGGATCCTCTTCCCCTTCGTCTTCACGTTCCAGCCGCTGACGGTGGGCGAGGTGCCGTGGTTCGACGCACGGGTGCTGGCGCTGTTCGTGCTGGTGCCGCTCGGGGCCGTCGCCGCCCTGGCGACGCGCTCCCGCCCGCGGGACTGGCTGACCCAAGCCCCGGCGACGTGCTTCCTGCTGGTCGCGCTGACGGTCACCTACGCGCTGTGGGTGGTCATGTTCTGCATCTACCGCTACCTCGTGCCGGTGGAGATGCTGGCCCCGCTGGCGCTGGTCATGGCGGTCGGGCTGCTGCCGCTGGCCCGGCGGCTGCGCGTCGGGCTGGCCGCCGCGCTGCTGGCCGCATTGCAACTGACCGTCCAGCCGGCCGACTGGGGCCGGGTCGCCTGGGCCGACCGCTGGGTGACGGCCGAGGTGCCGCCGATCGCCGATCCCGACGACACGATGGTGCTGATGGCCGGCTACTGGGCGATCGCCCACGTCATCCCGTCCTTTCCGCCGCGCATGCCCTTCGTCCGCATCCAGTCGAACTTCCTTCAGCCGGATTCCGTCGGCAACGGCTATCTCGCCATCCTCAAGGACAAGGTCGCCGCCCATCGCGGCCCGTATCTGATGCTCAGCACCATTCCCGACACGCCGGGTGCGGCGAAGGCGGCGGCGCTGCTCGGGCTGCGGCTGGACACCGCCTCCTGCCGGCCGGTTCCCAACAATCTGGGGGAAACCCTGAACCTGTGCGCGGTCGAACGCGCGGCGATGGAATAAGCCTCGGCTTTGTGCTGTTTATCCACACATCGCCACACGCGCAAAGCACACGCCCATGACCGTCACGACCTTGGACCGCCCCGTCACCGACACGGCCGCCAGCACCGCGGCCACGCCGGCGGTGGCCGTGCTGATCCCCTGCTACAACGAGGAGGCGGCCATCGCCTCGGTGGTGCGCGACTTCCGCGCGGCGCTGCCGGACGCGACGGTCTATGTCTACGACAACAACTCGTCGGACCGCACGGTCGAGGTGGCGCGCGCCGCCGGCGCCGTCGTCCGCCACGAGCCGCTTCAGGGCAAGGGCAACGTCATGCGCCGGATGTTCTCGGACATCGAGGCCGACGTCTATGTGCTGGTCGACGGCGACGACACCTACCACGCCCCCTCCGCCCCGCTGCTGGTCAAGCGGCTGTGGGAGGACCAGCTCGACATGGTCAACGGCGCGCGGGTGACCGACATCGTCGCCGCCTACCGGCCCGGCCACCGGTTCGGCAACCTGCTGCTGACCGGCATGGTCGCCAACATCTTCGGCAACCGCATCGGCGACATGCTGTCGGGCTACCGGGTGTTCTCGCGGCGCTTCGTGAAGTCCTTCCCGGCGCTGGCCAGCGGCTTCGAGACCGAGACCGAGCTGACCGTCCACGCGCTGGAGCTGCGCATGCCGATCGCCGAGATCAAGACTCCCTACAAGGACCGGCCGCCCGGCTCGCACAGCAAGCTCAACACCATCCGCGACGGCGTCCGCATCCTGAAGACCATCCTGATCCTGGTGAAGGAGGAGCGCCCCCTGCCCTTCTTCTTCGCCATCTTCACGGCGCTGGCGGCGGCGGCCCTGATCCTCGCCTGGCCGGTGCTGGCGACCTACATGCAGACCGGGCTGGTGCCGCGCTTCCCCACCGCCCTGCTGTCCACCGGGCTGATGCTGCTGGGCTTCCTCAGCCTGACCTGCGGGCTGATCCTCGACACCGTCACCCACGGGCGGCGGGAGATGAAGCGGTTGCGCTACCTCGCCATCCCGGCGCCGGGCAACCACCCGCCGCTGGCCGGCGGTCGCCCGTGAGCGCGCCGGGGAGCAAGCCGGTGAAGGCTCTTCTGGACGGCCCGCTCGGGCGGCTGGCGGTGCAGTTCGGCAAGTTCGGCGCGGTCGGGGTGGTCGGGCTGCTCGTCGACACCGCCGTGCTCTACGGCGGGCTGGCGCTCGGGCTGGAGTTCTTCGCCGCCCGCGTCCCCTCCTTCCTCGCCGCCGCGACGACGACCTGGGCGCTGAACCGCGCCTTCACCTTCCGTGGCGCGGCCGACGAGCCGCTGCACCGGCAATGGGCCAAATTCATCGCCGCCAACGCCGTCGGCGGGGCGGTGAACTACGCCGTCTCGGTCGGGCTGGAGGCCAACGTCGCGATGGTCGAGGCGCATCCCGTGCTGGCCGTCGCCGCCGGCTCGCTGGCTGGCATGCTGTTCAACTTCGCGGCCTCCAAGCATCTGGTGTTCAAGGACGCCTGAGGGGACGCCCGAGGGGACGAGCCGGGAGACCAGCGAAGCGCGCGCGATCGCATCTGGTCTGCGCGCCCGCCTTATGGACTTGCGTGGTCCTCTCGCCATATAACGGCGACCATGACCCGCGAATTCCTGAAGATGCACGGGCTCGGCAACGACTTCGTCGTGATCGACGCCCGCTCCACGCCGTACCGCCCGGCCGCGGCCGAGGTGCGCGCCATTTCCGACCGCAAGACCGGCGTGGGCTGCGACCAGTTCATCGTGCTGGAACCGTCGCGGCTTCCAGGCGCCGCCGGGTTCATGCGCATCCACAACGCCGACGGGACGGAGTCGGGCGCCTGCGGCAACGCCTCGCGCTGCATCGGCTGGCTGCTGATGGAGGAAGCCGGTAGCGACCGCGCCTCCTTCGAGACCGCCGCAGGCCTGCTGCACGCGTCGCGCGCCGACAACGGCCGCATCACCGTCGACATGGGCCCGCCCCGGCTCGACTGGGCGGCGATCCCGCTGGCCGGGCCGACCGACACCCTGCGGGTCGAGGCGGTGGAGCATGGCGGCTTCGCGGCCCCCGTCGCCGTCAACATGGGCAACCCGCACGCCGTCTTCTTCGTCGACGACGCCGAGGCGGTGCCGCTGGCCGAGGTCGGCCCGGCGCTGGAGCACCACCCAGCCTTCCCCGAGCGCGCCAACATCGAGTTCGCCCAAGTGCTGTCGCCCACATCCATCCGCATGCGGGTGTGGGAGCGCGGCGCCGGCATCACCCAGGCCTGCGGCACCGGCTCCTGCGCGACGCTGGTCGCGGCGGCGCGGCGCGGCCTGACCGGGCGCAAGGCCGACATCATCCTCGACGGCGGCACCCTGACCATCGAATGGACGGACGACGACCGCGTCCTGATGACCGGCCCGGTGGCCGTCGCCTTCAGCGGGCGGCTGTCGCCCGAACTGGTCGCGGAATGACCGACGCAGCGGACACGGCCATGATGGACGGGGGGGCCGCCGGACCCGAGATCGTCACCTTCGGCTGCCGGCTCAACACCTACGAATCCGAGGTGATGCGCAACCACGCCCGCAACGCCGGGCTGGACGACGTCGTCATCGTCAACACCTGCGCCGTCACCTCCGAGGCCGAGCGGCAGGCCCGCCAGACCATCCGCAAGCTGCGGCGCGAACGGCCCGGCGCGCGCATCGTCGTCACCGGCTGCGCCGCCCAGATCGACCCGCAGCGCTTCGCCGCGATGCCCGAGGTCGACCAAGTGCTCGGCAACCAGGAGAAGCTGCAACCGGAAAGCTGGGGCCTCGCCCCGGCCGAGAAGGTGCTGGTCAACGACATCATGTCGGTCAAGGAGACCGCCGGCCACCTGATCGGCGGCTTCGAGGACCGCGCCCGCGCCTTCGTTCAGGTCCAGCAGGGCTGCGACCATCGCTGCACCTTCTGCATCATCCCCTACGGGCGCGGGCCTTCGCGCTCCGTGCCGATCGGGGGAATCGTCGAGCAGGTCCAGGCACTGGTCAAGGCCGGCTACAACGAGGTCGTGCTGTCGGGCGTCGACATCACCAGCTTCGGCCCCGATCTGCCGGGCTCGCCGACGCTGGGCCAGATGGTGCGCCGCCTGCTGGCGCTGGTGCCCGACCTGCCGCGCCTGCGCCTGTCGTCGCTCGACTGCATCGAGATGGACGAGGATCTCTGGCGCCTGATCGAGACCGAGCCGCGCCTGATGCCGCACCTGCATCTGTCGCTCCAGGCCGGCGACGACATGATCCTGAAGCGGATGAAGCGCCGCCACGGCCGCGCCGACGCCGTCGCCTTCTGCGAGCGCGTGCGCTCGGTCCGCCCCGACGTCGTGTTCGGCGCCGACTTCATCGCCGGTTTCCCGACCGAGACCGAGGAGATGTTCGAGAACACCCTGCGGCTGGTCGAGGAGTGCGGCCTGACCTGGCTGCACGTCTTCCCCTACAGCCCGCGCCCCGGCACCCCGGCCGCCCGCATGCCGCAGGTCGACGGCGCCGTCCGCAAGGAGCGCGCCGCCCGCCTGCGCGCCGTCGGCGCCGCGGCCGAGGCCCGCAAGCTGGCCTCGCTGGTCGGCGGCACCGCGTCGGTGCTGGTCGAGAAGGACGATCTCGGCCGCACCGAGCATTTCGCCGAAATCCGTCTGGGCACGGTTCTTCCCCCCGGTTCGCTGGTCCGCGCCGCGATCACCGGCGTGGCCGATGGCAAGCTTGTCGGCACGCCCGTCGGCACCCCCCTTTAAGACATCGGACATCCCATGATCCTGCGTTGGTTCGGCCGCAAGAAGCCCGAAGAGGAAGCCCGCCAGGACGAGGCGCCGGTTCCGCCTCCCGCCTCCCCAGAATTGGAAACGGCGCCCCCCGCGCCGGAATCGGAACCGGAAGCACCGGCCATCGAGCCCCCTGCCCCGCAGGCGGTGGAGCCGGCACCCGCTCCGGCGCGGGAGGAGGCGCCTCAGGCCAAGCCGGGCTGGTTCGCCCGCCTGACCGGTACCGCGCCGAAGGCCGAGGAGACCGCCCCGCCGCCGCCCGCGCCGGAGCCGGAGCCGGAGCCGGAGCCTCCGGTCGCGCCAGAGCCGCAGCCGGCCGCCGAGCCGGTTGCCCCGCCGCCCCCTGAACCGGCTCCCGAGCCCGTTGCCGAACCGGTCGCCGCGTTCGAGGCGCCGCCCGAGCCTCAGCCGGCGGAGCCCCGGTTCGTTCCGGAACCGCTTCCCTCGCTGGAGGAGGCGCCGCCGACCAGGAAGGGCTGGTTCTCCCGCCTGAAGGAAGGCCTGGCCAAGTCCTCCTCCAAGCTAACCGACGGCATCACCGGCATCTTCACCAAGCGCAAGCTCGACGACGAGGCGCTGGAGGAGCTGGAGGAGCTGCTGATCACCGCCGACCTCGGCCCGGTCACCGCCGCCAAGGTCACGGCGGAGCTGGCCCGCACCCGCTTCGGCAAGGAGGTCACGTCGGAGGAGGTCAGGACCACGCTCGCCGCCGAGGTGGCGAAGATCGTCGGCCCGGTCGCCAAGCCGCTGGTCCTCGACCCGGCGCTGAAACCGCACGTCATCCTGGTCGTCGGAGTCAACGGCACCGGCAAGACCACCACCATCGGCAAGCTGGCCCGCCAGTTCCGCGCCGAGGGCAAGAGCGTCATGCTGGCCGCCGGCGACACCTTCCGCGCGGCCGCCGTCAGCCAGCTCAAGATCTGGGGCGAGCGCACCGGCTGCCCGGTCGTCGCCCGCGAGACCGGGGCCGACGCCGCCGGGCTGGCCTACGACGCGGTGGAGCGCGCGCGGGCCGAGGGCGTCGACGTGCTGCTGATCGACACCGCCGGCCGGCTCCAGAACAAGTCCGGGCTGATGGACGAGCTGCGCAAGATCGTCCGCGTCATCAAGAAGGTGGACGAGACCGCCCCCCACACCACCCTGCTGACGCTCGACGCCACCACCGGCCAGAACGCCCATTCGCAGGTCGAGATCTTCCGCGACATGGTCAGCGTCAACGGGCTGATCCTGACCAAGCTGGACGGCTCGGCGCGCGGCGGCGTGCTGGTCTCGCTGGCCGAGAAGTTCAAGCTGCCGGTCCACGCCATCGGCGTCGGCGAGGGAGTCTACGACCTTCGGCCCTTCGACGCCGACGCCTTCGCCAAGTCGTTGATGGGGCTGGAAACGAACTGAGGGCGGCGTTCCCGCCCTCTTCCGCGCCCCTCGTCATGCCTGGATGCAAAATGGCCCTTTCAACCGGGTCGTTCGCATGCCATGTGTGATTCCATGACCGATACAGCCCCGCTCCAGCCCGGTTCGGCCGGGCGCTTCACCGATGCCAAAGCCGCCCTGGCCTGTGTGCGCGACATCTACGAGCGCAACACCGCCTATCTGCGGCAGCGCTTCGCCGCCTACACCCAGGGCGACGAGAGCGGCGGCCGCAACCGGGCTTATTATCCCTATGTCCGGCTGACCACCCATTCGGGCGCGGTGGTCGACACTCGGCTGGCCTACGGCTTCGTCGAGGGCACCGGCACCCACGCCACCACGGTGACGCGGCCGGACCTGTTCGAGCGCTACCTGCTGGAGCAGTTCTCGCTGCTGCTGCGCAACCACGGCGTCCCGCTGGAGGTCGGCGTCAGCGAGGAGGCGATCCCCATCCATTTCGCCTTTCCCCAGGGCATGTATGTGGAAGGCGACCTGCCGCCCGACCGGCTGACCCGGCTGCCCGACCTGTTCGACCTGCCCGACCTCGCCCGGATGGACGACACCATCGTCAACGGCACCGGCGATTCCGGCCCCGACGCGGTGAAGCCGCTGGCACTGTTCACCGGGCCGCGCGTCGATTTCTCGCTGCACCGGCTGCGCCACTACACGGCGACGGCGCCGGAGAGCTTCCAGAACTTCGTCCTGTTCACCAACTACCAGTTCTACGTCGACGAGTTCGTCCGCCTGTCGCGCGAGATCATGGAGCCGACCGATGATCCCGATCTCGCCGCCTACCGGCGCCAGTATGACAGCTTCGTCGAACCCGGCGACCTCGTCACATGGAACCGCAACCTCGATTATTCGATCGAGGACGGCGGCGGCGTGAAGCTGGCGCGCATGCCGCAGATGCCGGCCTACCACCTGACGCGGGCGGACGGCAACGGCATCACGCTGGTCAACATCGGTGTCGGCCCGTCCAACGCCAAGACCATCACCGACCACATCGCCGTGCTGCGCCCGCACGCCTGGCTGATGCTGGGCCATTGCGCCGGGCTGCGCCACACCCAGCGGCTGGGCGACTACGTGCTGGCCCATGGCTATGTCCGCGAGGACCATGTGCTCGACGCCGATCTGCCGCTGTGGGTGCCGGTCCCGGCGCTGGCCGAGGTGCAGCGCGCCCTTGAGACGGCCGTCGAGCGGGTCACCGGCCTGTCCGGCTACGACCTGAAGAGCATCATGCGCACCGGCACCGTGGCGACCATCGACAACCGCAACTGGGAACTGCGCGACCACCGCGAACCGCTGATGCGCTTCAGCCAGAGCCGCGCCATCGCGCTGGACATGGAGAGCGCCACCATCGCCGCCAACGGGTTCCGCTTCCGCGTTCCCTACGGCACGCTGCTCTGCGTGTCGGACAAGCCGATGCATGGCCAGTTGAAGCTGCCCGGCATGGCCGACCGCTTCTACCGCGAGCGGGTCGACCAGCATCTCAAGATCGGCGTGCTGGCCATGGAACTGCTGCGCGAGCACGGCATGGAAACCCTGCATTCCCGCAAGCTGCGCAGCCTGGCGGAGGCGGCGTTCCAGTAACGCCGGCATGCCGCTCCGCTCTTCCTTCATCCCTCCGCTTCTATCACACGGTCAAAATCGCCCCCGCGCGTGTCCCGGAGAATGGCCACTCGGGACCGGCGGGGGGATATCCCTCTTTACGAAATGAGGGAAGCAATTCTCTCCACAGCGCGCTCAACAACAAAAGCAATTGGTTTTGAAAAACTCATGATGATCGATGAGAAAATCTGAAAACAAGCGCCGCACAAAATAAATGCAAACCCCACCCGGCGAAATTCAGCACGGGTTCTATTGCCGTTGACCGCGCCCCCAGATTCCAATATATCATTTTGATCTCTACTTATCCTCATCTGAACATCATACATGAATTTCTTTAATTTCTTATATGCACAAAGATAAATCACGTAGCACATGACGACAGAGGAAATCGCAATCACGCGAAACACCCAGATTTTCACGGCGGAGTCCGAAGCAGGCGTTCTGTACGTCATGGAACTGACAACCGCCACGATCAGAACAAAGGCAAGAAGCCCCAGAAAGGCCCAACGCTCCGTCACCGTCAAACCTTCCCGATCCGTCAAATTTCGGAAGTTCTCAATCAGAAGAACATGGTCATTGTTGGATTCGGCAAAGAGCAGATAGGCACCAACAGCCTGCAAATACACGCCAATTGCAGAAACCGAATCCAAGGATTGATCGATCGAGAAGGCTACAATTACCAAAAAACCTAGGATTTTCATCGCTCCGGAAGCGGTCCACACGGCGTATCTCCAGATGCTATCGTCATTGGATTGAAATGGATTTCACATAAAGGGCAGCGGCACAGCCAAGGTCATGCCATCCACCGCCAGCACCATCCCGACCAGCGCCAGTCCCCGGCTGGCCCACAGGATCAGGCCCATGTTCGTGATGGCGAAGACCGAGGCCAGCACGATCGCCAGCTGCAAGAGCCCTTCGGCGAAGTCGAAGTAGGGATCCTGGGCGGCGGCGTGGTCGCGCCGATCCTCCGCCGCCTTGGCCTTCGCCAGCAGATCCTTGCGGCTGTTCTTGCCGTCGTCGGTCTCCATCCGGTCGGCGGACAGGCGGTATTCGGCGGCGCGCTTCAGCGCCTGTTCCTTCGCCTCGGCCGGCATCCCGGCGCCGAGCAGATCCAGCTGGTCGGCGGCCAGCCGCAGGCTGATCTGGCGCTGCGTCTTGGCCTGATAATAGGCGTAGCCGTCCGAGGCCTCGATGGCGTTGGCCATCAGCTCCTTGCCGGCGTTGGAACCGGCGACGCTGACGATGGCGAGCGCCGCCGCCAGCACCGCGATGTAGATGGCCGTCGAGGTCTTCACCCCGCTGCCGCCCTCATGGCCGCCATGTTGGTCGCCATCCTGGCCGCCACCATGCCGCCGGCGTTCCCGCTCGTGTGATTCGTCGATCAGATCCTTGACCTCGGTCGCTTCCATCGCCGCCTCCCCTGCCGGTCCACCTCGCCCGTCCGGACGAGCCCGAAAGGGGTAGACGAGCAACGGGTGGAAGAAAAGGCCCCGGATACGCGACCACACGAAGTCCACGGCCCGCCCGCTTTCGCCCCTTTCACGACGGCGCGGTTCGGGCTATGTCAGTGGAATGAACCAGTTCACCCGTCTCGCCATCGAGGCCGGCCCGCTCGCCGCCTTCTTCATCGCAAACTCGCAGGCCGGCATCATGACCGGCACCGCGGTGTTCATGGTCGCCATCTCCATCGCCGTGGCGGTGTCGTGGCACCTGGAGCGCAGGGTGCCGATCATGCCGGTGGTCGGCGCCGGCTTCGTGCTGCTGTTCGGCGGGCTGACCCTGTGGCTCCAGGACGACCTGTTCATCAAGATCAAGCCGACCCTGGTCAACCTGCTGTTCGCCACCGTGCTGTTCGTCGCCCACCTGATGCGCCGCAACGTGCTGAAGCGGCTGCTCGGCACCGTGCTGGCGATGACGGACGAGGGTTGGCGGACGCTGGGCATCCGCTGGGCGTGGTTCTTCCTGCTGCTGGCGGTGATCAACGAAATCGTCTGGCGCAGCATGAGCACCGACGCCTGGGTGAACTTCAAGGTCTTCGGCATCATGCCGCTGACGCTGCTGTTCAGCGCCTTCCAGGCGCCGCTCATCATGCGTCACCAGGTTCCGGAAGGGCCGGCGGAAAGCGGCCCGGCCGCGTGACCGCCCCGTCTTCGCCCATCCTGCCGCCCGCCCCCTTGTCCGCTCCGGCCGACACCCTCACATAGGGGCGTCGCCCTACCTCCATCGTTCCATCCGACCCGACCACAGAGGTTCTCACGCTCATGGGCAGTTTCAGCATCTGGCATTGGATCATCGTCCTGGTGATCGTCCTGCTCCTGTTCGGCGCCGGCAAGCTGCCTTCGGTGATGGGCGACATCGCCAAGGGCGTGAAGGCCTTCAAGGCCGGCATGAAGGACGAGGACGAGACGCCCGCCCCGCCCCCTCCGGTCGCCGCTACCCAGCCGCCCCCGACGGTGTCTCCGGCGGCATCCGCCACCGCCCCGCAGCAGCCGGCGGCGCTCGACCCGGCCCACGTCAAGCCCGCCCAGGCCCCGGCGACGGACCCGACCAAGCCGCACCAGGGCTGAGGTCCCTTCTTTCTCACCGGTTGCGTTCGCGCAATGGTTTGATCGCGCCGGGAAATACGATAAAAAGGAGGGGTAATCCGGCAGCCCGCGTCCGCGCGGTCGGCGGGGTTCCCCCTGCCTCTTTCGGGATGTTCCGCTCGCCGTGACGTTCAAGGATCAAATGAAGGCCGCCGACAAGCCCGGAAACGCGCCGAATCCGGAGAGCGAGGATATCGCCAAGCTCCTGCGCGCGTTGAACGAGGATTTGAAGGCCGACCCCATCGACGTCGCCGAACTCGACGAGGATGACGAGGACGCGCAGCCGTCCCGCGGCCTGCCGCTGGGCAAGATCGCCGCCGCCCTGCTCGCCGCCGCCGGCATCGGCGTCGCCGTGGTGATGCTGGATCCGGGCGGCGATGCTCCGCCCGCCGACACGGCGACCGCCGCGCTGGTGCCGCCGGCCCCGGCCATCACCCGCGCCCCGCCACCGGCCAGCCCGGCCCAGCCGGCACCCGAATCCATGATCGCCCGCGCCCCGGCTCCCGCCGCCGCGCTGCCGTCCAACGCGCCTCCGCCGCCACCGGCGGTCGCCGCTCCGCTCACCCCGCCGCCGGCGCTGCGGGTTCCGGAACCGCCGGCCCTTCCGCCGACCGCGTCGACGTCGCGTCCGGCTGCGGTCGCCAGAGCCCCCGAAACGTCGCCGCCCGCCCCCGCTCCGCAAGCCGCGGCCTCCGTGGCCGAGCCCGCCGCCCCGCCTCCGCCCGTGGCACCGAAGGCCGCCGACCCCGGCGAACTCCAGGCCATGCTGGCCCCGCCGAAGGAGCCGCGCGAGGCGAAGCGGGCTCCAGCCAAGCCCGCCGAGGCCAAGCCGGCGGAAGCCAGGACCGCCGGATCGAAGCCGGCCGCCGCCGCTCCCCCCCGGCCGGCCGGCGCGTCCCCGACGCCCGCGACCCCCGGCGGGCGCTACGCGGTGCAGATCGGCACCTTCAAGGTCGCGGAGAACGCCGAGAGCCTGACCCGCCGCCTTCAAGGCGGCGGCTTTCCGGCCTACACGCTGGAATGGACCGACCAGGCCAACCAATCCTGGCGCGCGGTGCGTGTCGGCGGCTACGCCGACGCCGAGGCGGCCAAGCGCGCCGCCGGTCAGTTGAAGGCGAAGATGGGCGTCAACTCGGTCGTCGTCACCATCCGCTGATCCGTCGCCGGCATCCCGGCGGCTCCGGGATGCGGTTCGCCGCCTCCCGTCCCTGCGGCATACTGTCCTCCCCCGCCCGCCTTCACGGGAAATCCCCGCTTTGTCTTGGTCGCGCCACCCCCTCTCTTTGGTCGGGGGTGGCTGGGCGGCGGCTTGATCCGGCCTTATACTTGCTCGTACCCTGGACATTCCAGGGGGCAAGCAACAAGCAAGCCGGCGCCAGACCGGCAAGCCGGAGGACGCTCCACCATGAAGCCGACCATCCTGGTCGCCGACGACGAGCCCAGCATCGTCCTGTCGCTCCAGGTTCTCCTGCAACGCGCCGGATTCGAGGTGCGGATCGCCCGCGACGGCGAGGACGCGCTCCGCTCGGTCGAGGCCTACACCCCCGACCTGATCCTGCTCGACGCCATGATGCCGAAGCGCGACGGCTTCGACGTCTGCCAGACCCTGCGGGCCAACCCGGCCTGGCGCGACCTGCCGATCATCATGCTGACGGCGAAGAGCCGCGACGTCGAACGGCAGAAGGGCATCGCGCTCGGCGCCACCGACTACATCACCAAGCCCTTCTCGACCCGTGATCTGGTGAGCTCCGTCCGCCGCCATCTCGGCATCACGGCCGAACCCGCCGCGGCCGGAGGCGGCCGATGACCTCGCCCACCGCCGGCGTCGGACTGTCCGACTGCCCCGGCTCCAGGGGAGCCCTGCCGGGCGGAAACGGCGCCGCGCCGGCGGCGGCCCCGCCCCGGCGGATGATTCCCTTCGCCTTCCGCGTGGTCGGCGGCGGTCTGGTCGCCCTGGCGGTCGGACTGGCGGTCGCCGTCCGCTCCTCTAGCGCCGCCGACCCGCTGCTGACCTACGCCGTGGTCATGACCGGCTCCATCGCCGCCGGGGTCTGGCTGCTGTGGCTGGCGGTCGACCGCTGGCTGCTGCGCGCCGCCGAGACGCTGAGCCGCGAGGCCGGGCTGATCGCCCACGGCAACGCCGAGGGCACCGTCGGCGGGCGGGTGCCGCTGGCCCGCTACGGCGACCTCGTGCCGATCGCCCGCGCGGTCAACGACCTTTCCGACAAGCTGGCCCTGGTCCGCCGCGACATCGCCCGCACCGTCGCCGAGTCGACCGCCAGGGCGGAGGAGCAGAAGACCCGGCTCGCCGCGGTGCTGCGCGACCTCCACGAGGGCGTGCTGGTCTGCAACACCCGGCACCAGATCCTGCTCTACAACCAGACCGCCCTCGACATCCTGCACCTGACCGGCGAGCTGGGGCTCGGCCGCTCGCTGCTGCACGTCGTGGTGGCCGAGCCGGTCGTCCACACGCTGGAACGGCTGACGCTGCGCGTGCGCGAGGGCCGGCACCGCAACCATGAGCACGGCACCACCGCCCAGTTCATCGGCTCCACGACGGACGGACGCATCCTGCTGCAAGGCCGCATGAGCGCCATCCTCCAGGATCCCGAGGACGGCGCGGATGGGCCGCCGGTCATCACCGGCTACGTCGTCACCCTGTCGGACGCGACGGGGGAACTGGCGGCGCTCGGCCAGCGCGACGCCCTGCTGCGCGAGGCGACCGAGGGGTTCCGCGCGCCGATCGCCAACCTGCGCGCGGCGGTGGAGACGCTGTACGACAACCCCGACCTCGGCCCCGGCGAGCGCGCCGCGTTCGAGAGCGCCATGCTGGAATCGACCGACGCCCTGTCGCAGCGGCTGGAACGGGTCGCCGTCGCCTACCGCGACGTGGTCACCGGCAGTTGGCCGATGAGCGACATCCACTCCAACAACCTCATCAATCTGGTCCGCCACCGGGTGGAAAGCGAGACCGCGGGCGGAGCCGCCGAATCCGGCATCACGGTGACACTGACCGGCCTGCCGCAATGGGTGCATGGCGACAGCCACAGCCTCGTCCTGCTGCTCGGCCACCTGATCGATTCGGTGCGGGCCCTGACCGGAACCTCCAGCTTCGATCTCGGAGCCGAGAGTGGCGACCGCTGGATCTATCTCGATCTCGTCTGGCTGGGAACGGCGGTGCCCAGCGCCACACTGGACGGCTGGCTCGACCGCCCGCTGCCCGACGCGCCGGGCGGCCTGACCGTCGGCGACGTGCTGCAACACCACCGCAGCACCGCCTGGAGCGAGCCGGTCCCCGGCCGTCCGGGCTTCGCCCGGCTGCGCGTGCCGGTGCCGCCGGCCCTGTCGCCCCCCTCGGCCCACACCCACGCAGCCCACAGCCACGCCAGGGCCGGCGCCCGGCCGGAGTTCTTTGACTTCGACCTGCTGCACCAGCCGCTCGCCACCAGCGAGCTGGGGCGGACGCCGCTCGACCGGCTGCATTACGTGGTGTTCGACACCGAGACCACCGGCCTGTCGCCCAGCACCGGCGACGAGATCATCCAGATCGCCGCGGTGCGCGTCGTCGGCGGCCGCATCCTGACCGGGGAGACCTTCAACGCGCTGGTCGATCCGAAACGGACGATCCCGCCCGAATCGATCCCCTTCCACGGCATCACCGACGCCATGGTCGCCGGCAAGCCGACGGCTGAGACGGTGCTGCCGCAGTTCCGCGCCTTCGTGTCGGGCGCGGTGATGGTGGCGCACAACGCGGCCTTCGACCTGAAATTCCTCAAGATGAAGGAGCGGGCGTCGGGCACCGCCTTCGACGGGCCGGTGCTCGACACCATGCTGCTGTCGCGGATGCTGCTGGGCAACGACGGCGACCACACGCTGGACGGCATCGCCGAGCGGCTGGGCATCGCCGTGGTCGACCGCCACACCGCGCTGGGCGACAGCCTCGTCACCGCGGCGATCTTCCTGCGCATGGTGGAGATGCTGCGCGAGCGCGGGGTGACGACGCTCGACGACGCGATCCGCAGCGCCAACATCCTGGTCGAGCTGGCGGCGCGGGAGCGCGCCTTCTGATGCCGCGGCGTGGAGAGGACGGTCGCCCTCCGCGCCGCGACCGCATGGTCGCGCTGTTCCTGCTCGGGCTGCTGCTGTTCAACCCGCCGCTGCTTCGCCTGTTCGGGGTGGAGGGGGCGCTGTTCGGCGTGCCGCTGCTCTACGCCTACATCATGGGCGCCTGGGCGGTGGTGATCGCGCTGGCGGCGGTCGCGGCGGAGCGCCGGTGAGCGCCATGCCCTGGACCACCGTCCTCCTGGCCTCGCTCGTCTACCTGTCGGCGCTGTTCGCCATCGCCCATTGGGCCGACCGGCGGGCGGCGGCGGGACGCAGCGTGATCGCGTCGCCCACGGTCTACGCCCTGTCGCTGGCGGTCTACTGCACGACCTGGACCTTCTACGGCTCGGTCGGGCGGGCGGCCTCGCTCGGCATCGGCTTCCTGCCGATCTATCTCGGCCCCACCCTGCTGATGCTGCTGGCCCCGCTGCCGCTCGCCAAGATCCTGCGCATCGCCAGAACCCAGGGCATCACCTCCATCGCCGACTTCATCGCCAGCCGCTACGGGCGCAGCCCGCTGCTGGGTGGGCTGGTGGCGCTGACCGCCGCGATCGGCGTCACCCCCTACATCGCCCTGCAACTGAAGGCGGTCGCCGTCAGCTTCGACGCGCTGACCGGCGGCGCGCGGGGCAACGCCGCGCTGCTCGACAAGGGCCTGCTGACCGCCGCGATCATGGCGCTGTTCGCCATCCTCTTCGGCACCCGCCGGATCGACACCGCCGAGCATCACCCCGGCATGGTCGCCGCCGTCGCCTTCGAATCGGTGGTCAAGCTGGTCGCCTTCCTGGCCGTCGGGATCTTCGTCGTCTGGGACCTGCACGACGGGCTCGCCGCTCTGTTCGCCGAATCCGCCCTTCGCCCCGACCTGCAACGCCTGTTCACCGCCGGCCCGGCGCTCGACCAGGGCGGCTGGCTGGCCTCGACCCTGCTGGCGGCGGCGGCGATGCTGTGCCTGCCCCGCCAGTTCCAGGTCATGGTGATCGAGAATGTCGAGGAGCGGCACCTGAACCGGGCGCTCTGGCTGTTCCCGCTCTATCTGCTGCTGATCAACCTGTTCGTGCTGCCGGTGGCGCTGTCCGGGCTGCTGCGCTTCGGCGACTCCACCGACCCCGACCTGTTCGTGGTCGCCCTGCCGCTGGCCGGCGGGATGGAGGCGCTGGCGCTGCTCGCCTTCCTCGGCGGACTGTCGGCGGCGGCCGGGATGATCGTCGTCGAGTCGGTGGCGCTCTCCACCATGCTCTGCAACGATCTGGTGATGCCGGCGCTGCTGCGGCTGCACCCGGCGATGCTGCGGCGCTCGACCGATCTGGCGCCGCTGCTGCTGGCGATCCGCCGGATCGCCATCGCGGCGATCCTGCTGCTCGGCTACCTGTATTTCCGCATCGCCGGCTCGGCCTACGCGCTGGTGTCGATCGGGCTGATCTCCTTCGCGGCGGTCGCGCAGTTCGCCCCGGCGCTGATCGGCGGGCTCTACTGGCGGGGCGCCACCCGCTCCGGCGCTCTGGCCGGGATCGCCGGCGGCACGCTGGTGTGGGCCTACACCCTGCTGCTCCCCAGCTTCGCCCGCTCGGGCTGGCTGCCGCTCTCCTTCATCGAGTCCGGCCCCTTGGGAATCGCCGCGCTGCGCCCTTACGCGCTGTTCGGGCTCGAGGGGTTCGACCCGCTGACCCACGCGTTGTTCTGGAGCGCGCTCGCCAACATCGGCCTCTACATCGCCCTGTCTCTGGCCGACCGCCCCGATTCGGCCGAGCGGTCGCAGGCCGCCGCCTTCGTCGACGTGGTCGGGGATTCCGCGGCGCCCGCACCCTCGCCCGCACCCTCGGCCGACTGGCGCGGCGCCGCCAGCGTCGGCGACCTGACCCGCACCGTCGCCCGTTTCCTCGGGCCACAGCGCGCCGAGCGGGCCTTCGCCGGGGCCGATCCGTCCGAACCGGCCGGGCCGGAGCGGCTGCGGATCGCCGAGCGGCTGCTCGCCGGAGCCATCGGCGGCGCCTCGGCCCGCGTTGCGCTCGCCTCCTCGGTGCCGGGCGGCGCGGTCGAAACGGCGGAACTTCTGCGCATGCTGGACGAGACCAGCCACGTCATCGCCCACAGCCGGCAACTGGAGCTGAAGACCGGCGAGTTGGAGCGCGCCGGCGACGCCCTGCGCGCCGCCAACCTGCGGCTGACCGAACTCGACCGGCTGAAGGACGAATTCCTGTCCACCGTGACGCACGAACTGCGGACCCCGCTGACCTCGATCCGCGCCTTGACCGAGATCCTGCACGACGACCCCGGCATCGACGCCGAGCAGCGCCACGAGTTCCTCGGCGTCATCATCGCCGAGAGCGAGCGGCTCACCCGCCTGATCAACCAGGTCCTCGACATGGCGAAGATCGAGGCCGGCGAGGTGCAGTGGGACATCGCCGCGATGGATCCGGTGGCCGCGCTGGAACAGGCCGCCGCCGCCACCTCGGCGCTGTTCCACGACCGCGGCATCGCGCTGGAGGTGGCGCTGGACAATCCGCTGCCGCCGGTGCTGGGCGACCGCGACCGGCTGGTGCAGGTCGCCGTCAACCTGCTGTCTAACGCCGCCAAATTCACGCCCGCCGGCGGCCGGGTCACCCTTTCGGCGGCGGCCGCCGACGGCGAACTGCGGGTCAGCGTCGCCGACGACGGACCCGGCATCGCCCCCGAGCATCACGAGGCGGTGTTCGACCGCTTCCGGCAGGTCGGCGACCCGATGACCGACAAGCCGGCCGGCACCGGCTTGGGGCTTGCCATCTGCAAACGCATCGTCGAGCATCTGGGCGGCCGCATCGGCGTGGTCAGCGCGGCCGGCGCCGGCGCCACCTTCTGGTTCACCGTGCCCCTGGTCCGCTCCGCACCGCGTTCGGCCAGCCTCGTCTGAGCGCGTTTCGGTGGCATGGCCGTCTTCCTCCGGCGCGATCCCGTGCTATCATGGTGGGCTTGTGTCGCAAGGGACGGTCTGAAAGGAAGGATTTTGCGGTTTCCCGACGCTTCCCGACCTTTGATGTCTGCAACTCCGGCGGATGGGTGTGCTACGACTTTCTCCATTCGCGCGGTCCGGAGCCGGGATCGGGCCGCGGGTCGCGTGGAACGGCGTTAGGAAGGCGGGATGGGCAAGATTCTGGTGGTCGACGACGAGCGGGACGTCGAAACGCTGATCACGCAGCGCTTCCGCCGTGCCGTCCGCTCGGGCGAGCTGGAGTTCCTGTTCGCCCATGACGGGCAGGAGGCGCTGGCGACCCTGCGTGCCGAGCCCGACATCGACATGGTGCTGAGCGACATCAACATGCCCGGCATGGACGGCCTGACGCTGCTCGACCATCTGCCGCAGGTCAACACCGACATCCGGGCGGTGATGGTCTCGGCCTACGGCGATCTCGGCAACATCCGCGCGGCGATGAACCGGGGTGCCTTCGACTTCATCGTCAAGCCCATCGACTTCGCCGACCTGGAAGCCACCATCCACAAGACGCTGGAGGCCTGCCGGACGGTGCGCAAGCTGCGCGCCGCCCTCCAGGAGACCCGCACGGCCGAGGCCGCGTCCCGCGCCCAGGCCGAGCGCCTGCGCCGGGTGCTCGACACCAGCCCGATCGGCGTGTCGATCCTCACCGAGGAGGGCGAACTTCTCTACTGCAACCAGCGCTGCCTCGACCTGTTCGGCACGACCCCCGACGCCATGCGCGAGCATGGCGCGGTGGCCCTGCACCGCCATGTCGAGGCGCGCGGGCTCGATCCAGCCGGGTCGCACATGGTTCTGGAGAAGGAGCGGGGCGACATCGAGACGGTCCGCAACGACGAGATCCAGTTCGTCCGCGACGATGGCCGGGCCGTCTGGATGATCGTCTCCTTCGACCACACGGTCTATGAGGGACGCGCCGTCTACATCGTCTGGCTCCACGACATCACCGAGCGCAAGGTCCAGGCGGAGGCGCTGCGGCGGGCCAAGGATTCGGCGGAAAAGGCCCTGAGCGATCTGGAACGGATGCAGGGCGACCTGATCCGGGCGGAGAAGATGGCGGTGATCGGCCAGCTCATCGCCGCCGTCGCGCACGAGATCAACACCCCGGTCGGCATCGCGCTGACCGCCGCCACCCACCTCCAGAACGCCTCGGAATCCATCATCCTGACCTTCCAGGGCGGCCTGCTGCGCAAGAGCGACTTCCAGGAATACGTCGGCACCGCCAGCGAGGTGTCGTCCCTGCTGGTCACCAACATCGAGCGCGCCGCCGCCCTGATCCAGAGCCTGAAGCTGGTGACGGAGGGCAAGGCGTCCTCCCCGCGCAGCCGATTCGACCTGCGCGAGTATCTCGCCGACATCATCCTGGCCGTGCGGGTCCAGCCCGCCGCCGCCGGGCACGAACTACGGCTCGATTGCCCGGAGGGGCTGCTGCTCGACACCTATCCGGGCGCCCTGACCGAGGTGTTGATCGCCCTGCTGACCAACGCCTTCGCCCACGCTTTCGACGCCGGGCGCGGGGGCCGGGTGACGGTCACGGCCCGCCTGCTGGACGAGGAGCGGGTGGAGCTCCGGGTCGCCGACGACGGGCGCGGCATTCCGCCGGAGATCCTGCCCCGCCTGTTCCAGCCCTTCGCCACCACCCGGCGCGGCGCCGGCAGCATGGGACTCGGCCTCTACGCCGTCTTCAATCTGGTCACCGGCAAGCTGGCGGGGGAGATTGACGTCGAGAGCGTGCCCGGCTGCGGAACCGGATTCATCCTGCGGCTGCCGCTCGACGTTCCCTGAGGGCCACCCTCCAGGAAAACCCTTCGTTTCCTATCGTATCGATTGCATCGGCGGTTTCCCTGCACGACAATGCCGCGACGCCAACGACAGGTGGATGCGCAACGGTCATGAGCGGCCCGGACGACACCGGCATCAACAGCGGCACCCACAGCGGCGACGGCGTGGCCGTCGACGAGCTGGCGGCCCCGGCGTCGGTGCAGGGCACCATCGACCGGGCCCGCCGCTACCGCGAGCAGGTGCTGTCGGTCATGCCCGGGGTGATCATCCACCAGGGCGGGCAGCAGGGCGGAAAGATCCTGCATTGCACCGAACCGGCGGCGCTCCTTCTCGGCTACGGGTCGGCCGGCGACGTGCTGACCCTGCCCGGCATCCTGGCGCTGATCCCCGAGGACACCGCCTTCGCCGACCGCCACGCCTACGAGCAGTGCCTGGCCGGCGTCGTGCGCGCCGATGTCCGCCGCATCAAGCGCCGACACGCCGACGGCAGCGTGCAATGGTTCGACCAGCTTCTGGAGCCGGTGGACTGGGGCGGCGCACCGGCGGTGCTGGAAACGCTGGCCCAAGTCCGGCCGCACACCAGCTACGCCCAGATGCCGCACCAGTGGCAACTGCTCCAGGCCGCCATCGACGCGATGCCGAACGGCGTGCTGATGCTCGACCGCGACCGTCGGATGGAGGGGGCCAACAGCGAGTTCCTGCGGCTGTGGGACTATCCGCCCGGCCTGTTCCCGCCCGGCACGCCGATGGACGTGATGCTGCGCTACAACCACGAGCGCGGCGATTACGGCGATGTCCCCGCCGAACCGGTCATCGCCGAGCTGGCCAGCCGCTTCCTGGTCCGCTGCGTCATCAACGCCGAGCGCCAGGTGCCGAGCGGACGAATCCTCGACATCCGGACGGCGCCGCGCGCCGATGGCGGCTTTGTCGTCACCCACGTCGACATTACCGACCGCAAGCGGATCGAAAGCGAACTGCGCGAGGCCAAGGAGCGCGCCGAAGCCATCCTGAAGGAGCTGCGCGACACCCAACAGCAGCTCATCGTGCAGGAGAAGATGGCGTCGCTCGGCCAGCTCACCGCCGGCATCGCCCACGAGCTGAAGAATCCCCTGAACTTCGTCAACAACTTCGCCGAGCTGTCCAGCGAGCTGCTGGCCGAGCTGCTGGCGCTGCTCGCCCCCCTGAACGGCCATCTGGACGCCGACGCGCGCGCCGACGCCGACGACCTCGTTGCCAGCCTGACCAGCAACCTGCACAAGATCGCCGACCATGGCCGGCGCGCCGACAACATCGTCAAGAGCATGCTGGCCCATTCGCGCGGCGGCGGCGGGGAATGGCAATCCACCGACCTGAATGCGCTGGTGGACGAGGCGCTGTCGCTCTCCTACCACGCCGTCCGCGCCCAGGACCGCGACTTCAACACCGAGCTGGAGCGCCGGTTCGATCCGGCCGTGGCGTCGCTGAACCTCGTTCCCCAGGACATCTCGCGAGTCCTGGTGAATCTGTTCACCAACGCCTTCTACGCGCTGCGCAAACGGCAGCAGGCGGAAACCAGACCCGACTACCATCCAAGGCTGATCGTTTCGACCGTCGATTGCGGATGGAAAGTCGAGGTCAAGATCCGGGACAATGGCACCGGCATGCCCCAAGCGGTGATTGCAAAACTCTTCACCCCTTTCTTTACAACCAAGCCGACGGGCGAAGGCACCGGCTTGGGGCTTTCGCTTAGCTACGACATCGTGGTACATCAGCACAGAGGGCGATTCGACGTGACCAGCGCCGAAAACGACCACACCGAATTCACGATCACGCTGCCACGCGCCGTACCGGCGGTGTCGCTAGGGGAGCGCCGCAAACCATGACCCTGGGTATCCTTGTCGTTGATGACGAGCCGGACGTCGCGGATCTGTTCCGGCAGCGCTTCCGCGCCGAACTGCGCACCGGGCAGTTGGCGCTGCATTTCGCCGCCTCGGCGGAGCAGGCCCTGGCGTCGCTGGCCGCCGGCCTTCAACCGGAAGCGGTGCTTGTGCTCAGCGACATCAACATGCCGGGCATGAGCGGCCTGGCCCTGCTGGAGCGCCTGCGGGCGGAATTGCCCACCGTGCCGGTGGTGATGGTGACGGCCTACGGCGACGACGAGAACCGGCAGCGCGCGCTCGACAGCGGCGCCACCGATCTGGTGACCAAGCCGGTGGATTTCGCCGCGCTGAAGAAGCTGGTCAACTCGGTCCTCGCCGAGAAGACGGCGGCGTAGCGCTCGGTCACCGGCCACACGCCCACCCACCGCACGCTCATCCGCCGCACACCGCCGCGATGTCGGACAGCACCGCCGTCACCCCGGTCGAGCAGGACGGGCAGTCCGGGTCGGCGGGCACCGCGATCTCGTTGAACTCCCCGCGCAGGCCGTCATAGAGCATCAGCCGGCCGGCCAACGGCTCGCCCAGCCCAAGCAGCAGCTTGATGGTTTCCGCCGCCATGATCGTGCCGATCACGCCGGGCAGCACGCCCAGCACGCCGGCCTCGGCGCAGGACGGCGCGTATTCCGCCGGCGGCGGCTCCGGAAACAGGCAACGGTAGCAGGGCCGCAGGCCGGGTGCCGCCCCACCGAACACCGCGACCTGCCCCTCGAAGCGGAAGATCGCGCCGTAGACGTTCGGCACGCCAAGCCGCAGGCAGGCGTCGTTCACCAGATAGCGCGTCGGCAGGTTGTCCGAGCCGTCGACCACCACGTCGTGGCCGCCGAGCAGTTCCAGCACGTTGCCGGCCTCCAGCCGGGTGTCGTGGGCCACCACCTCGATGGTCGGGTTGAGATCGAGCAGGGCCGTCCGACCGCTCTCGACCTTGCGCTGGCCGATCCGGCTTTCGGCGTGCAGGATCTGGCGCTGTAGGTTGCTGCGCTCGACCCGGTCGTCGTCGATCAGGGTCAGCCGCCCCACCCCGGCGGCGGCGAGATAGAGCGCGATCGGCGAGCCGAGCCCGCCCGCGCCGATCAGGGCGACGCGGCTGCGCATCAGGCGATGCTGCCCAGCCTCTCCCACCTCCGGCATGGTCAGGTGACGGCGGTAGCGCTCGCGCTGGGCGGCGTCGAACTGCGGCGGCACCTCCACCGGCAGGCCCGCCGCCTTCCAGGCCGAGAAGCCGCCGGCGACCGACCGGACGTCGGCGTAGCCAAGCCGGGCCAGATCCTCCGCCGCGAACAGCGAGCGGGTGCCGCCGGCGCACAGCAGCAGGATGGTCCGCGCCGGATCGGGCGCCTTGTCCTCGATGCGCAGTTCCAGGAAGCCGCGCGGCAGTCGCAGCGCCCCTGCCGGACTGCCGGGGGCGGTTTCCTCGTCCTCACGGACGTCGACCAGCAGGGCGCCGCCGCGCTGGAGGGCCAGGGCGTCAGCGGGGCCGACCTCCGCGATGCGGGCGCGCAGCTCGGCCAGACGGCGGTCCTTCAGGCTCATGACGCTCTCCTCAACCGCAGGGCCTCAACCGCCCGCCAGGGCGACCATCAGGGTCAGGGTGGCGCCGGCCGGCAGCGCCGCGTCCAGACCGCCCAGCCGGCGCACGTCGTCGCGGCCGAGATAGACATTCACGAAACGACGCAGTTCGCCCTCGGCGGTGAACAGCCGGTCATGAAAGCTCTCCTGCCCGGCGGTCAGCGCGGCCAGCGCCTCCCGCACCGTGGCGCCGGGCACCGCCACCTGATCGCGCCCGCCGACGAAGCCGCGCAGCGGCGTGGGGATGCGGATCGTCGTCTCGCTCAAATCGTCTCCTCCTCGGCCTGCTCCGCGGGGCCAAGCGCCGCCTCGGCCTCCCCGGCCAACTGACGGAACAGGTCGCGCACCTGCTTGGCGCGCATCAGATCGATGCGCAGATCATGCACGTCCTTGAAGCCGGCTTCAAACGACCAGACATCGGCCGGCGCGTCCATCAGCGCCTCGCTGTTGGCGAGGTGGTCGGCGATCAGCTCCTCCAGCGTGTCCTTGGGCTGCTGGCCGGCATCGCCGAAATGCAGCTCCATCACCCGCTCGATCAGCGCCGCCTCCTCGGCGGTCTTCTCGTAGAGACCGCGCAGGCGCAGCTCGTTCAGCACCGGCTTGGTGGTGCGGGTCAGGAAGCGGCGCGGGATCAGCCACTGCCGCATCGCCCGCTCAATCGCCAGTTCGGTCGCCAGCGCGGTGAATTCGGCGTCGGTCAGGTCGTTGCGCCGGCACCAGTCGGCCAGCCCGGCAGCGTCGGGAATGCCGCGCGCCGCGCAGAAGCGGCGGATCTCGGCGGCGACCGTCTCCTGGTCCACCGTGACTCCGACCGTGTCGGCAAGCTGCACCACCAGCAGCCGGCCGAGCGCCGCCGCGTTGATCTCGGCGAAGTCGCGCCGGTGCAGCGCCGCGTGGCTGGCGATCTCCGACAGCGGGACGCTGTGCCCGCCATGGGCGACGCGGCGGTCGCGCTCGTACAGCGCCTCGAAATAATGCGAGGCGTTGAAGGTGAAGGGCGCCGGTCGCGGCGGGGTGATCAGGCTGCGCAGATGGACCAGCAGCGCCTCGGCGTCGAGCCGCTTCTGATCGACCGCTCCGGTCGCCAGGAAGGCGTCGAGCCTCGCTGTCTCCGATTCGCCCAGCCCGGCCCCGGCCCACACGCGGTCGCGGGTGCGCTCGGTGAAGTAGAGCGCCTTGGCGGCGGCGATCAGCCGGTCGTGGCTCTCCCCGTCGATCGCCCCGGCGGCCACTGCGGCGGCGAGGCTGGCGCGCAGGTTGACCAGCGGCTCCGACAACGGGAAATAGCCGTCCTCCGGCCCGGCATGGGCCAGCGCCACCTCGTCGTCGCCGCTCAGGCGGCCGTCGATGTACCGACGCGCCACCTCGCCGACCGGCACCATGCCGAAGGGGTGGCATTCGGCGGCGCGCAACGCCCCCATGCTGGAGGCGCCGTAGACGGCGACGCCGCTGTGCAGGGCGAACAGGATCTCCTTGTGCCAGACCGACAGCGACTGGCCGAACACCCCGTCGATCAGGGCGATCACGTCCGGCCGGTGGATGGTCATGGCGCTGAGGATGTCGGCCTGGGCGGCGGGCGGCAGATAGACTGCGTCGGGCAGCAGGGCGCGGGCGTCGGCCACCGGCATGGTCGGCCCGAGAAAGACGCAGATCCTCATGACGCCGCTCCCGCCATCACGCCCGCCATCTGGCTCCGCAGCGCGTTGGCGAAAGCCACCGGCCGGGCGCCCGGCGCGTAGAAGTCGAAGTTGTAGCCCTCCAGGCCGGGCACCACGACCCGCACCACCGGGATATCCATCTCCGGCTGGGTCAGGTCGAAGACCAGCGCCTGCTCGACGCCGGTCTGGCGCAGAATGCCGAGCAGCAGGGCGATGTCGCCCTCGAAGGTCGGCGTCGCGCGGTTGACGAAGCGCCGCCCGTCCACCGTCGCCGGCTGGCTCTCCAGCGCGGCAACCTCCGCGGCGCCGTCGGCGTTCTGGTTGCGGATCAGGTCGCGGCGGAAGAAGTCGTCGCGCGACCCGGCGATCAGCACCAGACGTGACTGCACCGCCTCGGTCAGGGCGCGCGCCATGGCGACCGCCGGCTCCAGATGGGTGCCGTAGCCGCGGTGCATGCCGGTCTTGCGCAGGTCGCGGTCGTAGACCATCGCCATGTAGGTCGGCACCCCCATGTCGGAGGTCACGTCGAACAGCAGCGGCCGGATGCCCGCCTCGTCGAAGCGGCCCAGCAGATCCCGGATCACCGGACTGTCGATGGTCTCCAGCGCGACGCGCGGGGTGGCCCAGCGCAGCGCCTCGGCGGCGTAGCGCCAGCAGGCGACCGAATCGCGCTCGATCACCTCGTAGAGACCGGCGGCGACCGCCTCCAGGATGTGGTTGCCGCTGGCCAGCCCGTTGGTGCCCATGGCGTAGAAGCTGCGCAGCCCCGGCCGCGCCACCGGGTTGCCCAGCAGGGCCACCGAGGTCCAGGGGGCGGCGACGCTGCGCCGGCTCATCAGATCCCAGCCCCAGGCCCAGAACTCCGGCCGGTCCGGGCGGAAGGAGCCGTTCTTGGTGCCGGGCAGCCGGTCCACCGGGATGCGGGCGTCGGCGGGAAGCTCGTTCCAGCTCGCCTCGGTGTAGGGCAGCCGGAGCGTCTCGGCGTGATGGAACTCGATCGCCTCCATCGCCGCCGAGACGGTCGCGGCGGCGAGGCTGAACCCCTTGCCGGCGCTCCCCGACAGGGTCGGGCTGTTCGGCCGGTGGCCGAGCACCGTGTGGATGCCGAGCCGGTCGAGGCCGGTCACGTCGGCCAGTCGCGTGATGCCGCAGCGGCCGAGATGCGGGGTGATGCGCGCCAGCGTCTCCTCGGGCGTCGCGGTGCGGTGCGTGCCGATGAAGAAGCGCTTGGCGGCGCGGTGGACAGCATCGCCGAGCCGGATTCCCGGCTCGGCGTGCAGCGAGGATGCGCTGTCGGTCATGGACAGGACCAAGCCATCCGCGTTCCGCCCGCTCAGGACTGCGAGGGGCCGGTCGTGGTGTTGCCCGTTGCCGGGGTGGCCGCCGCCGGGTTCGCCGTCGCGGGCATCGCAGCAGCCGGCATCGCGGCAGCCGGGTTCGCCGTCGCAGGCATCGCGGCAGCCGGCATCGCGGCAGCCGGGTTCGCCGTCGCGGGCATCGCGGCAGCCGGCATCGCGGCAGCCGGGTTCGCCGTCGCGGGCATCGCGGCAGCCGGCATCGCGGCAGCCGGGTTCGCCGTCGCAGGCATCGCAGCAGCCGGCATCGCGGCAGCCGGGTTCGCCGTCGCAGGCATCGCAGCAGCCGGCATCGCGGCAGCCGGGTTCGCCGTCGCAGGCATCGCAGCAGCCGGCATCGCGGCAGCCGGGTTCGCCGTCGCAGGCATCGCAGCAGCCGGCATCGCGGCAGCCGGGTTCGCCGTCGCAGGCATCGCAGCAGCCGGCATCGCGGCAGCCGGGTTCGCCGTCGCAGGCATCGCAGCAGCCGGCATCGCGGCAGCCGGGTTCGCCGTCGCAGGCATCGCAGCAGCCGGCATCGCGGCAGCCGGGTTCGCCGTCGCAGGCATCGCAGCAGCCGGCATCGCGGCAGCCGGGTTCGCCGTCGCAGGCATCGCAGCAGCCGGCATCGCGGCAGCCGGGTTCGCCGTCGCAGGCATCGCAGCAGCCGGCATCGCGGCAGCCGGGTTCGCCGTCGCAGGCATCGCAGCAGCCGGCATCGCGGCAGCCGGGTTCGCCGTCGCAGGCATCGCAGCAGCCGGTGTCGCGACGGCGGCAACCGAGGCGGCGGTCACGCCGGCATCGACGCCGTCCTTCTTGCCGGACAGGCTTCCGAACGCCTCGGCGGCTGCCCCACGCACATCGTCGGCGGACACCCCGCCAAATCCATTCTGCTCAAGCAGCGCCTGCTTTCCGGCGGCATCCAGCGCGTTGAGCTGGTCCCGGAACTCGCCGTCGGTGGCGAGACGCTTGATGAGATCGAGTGCGCGTTCGTTGGCCATGGTGCCCCCCCTAGGTCAGGCTTCGCCGGATGGATTGCCGCAATCAGACGTGATGCCTAAACCAATAGCATAGGCACTTTTGAAAAATACCACTCAAAAAACGTAGTACCCGCCCTGGCTGATCGAAATCCGATTCCCACCCGCGCACCGCCCGACCGATAACGCACTCCCGCTGGAAGGTTCGACCAGGGCGCGGCCTCCAACCGGCTGCACCGACCGGAAAGAGGCCGCGACTCGAGACATAATGCCCCTTGTGCCAGCGTGGCGGCGTTGGCGATCAGGCGACCGTCGTGCCACCGGCCGCGCTGGCACCGAAAGCCGACGAGCCAAAGGCCGAGGAAGCGAACGCCGAACCGCCGAAAGCGGAAGCCCCGAAGGCCGACGCGCCAAAAGCCGATGCACCGAAGGCCGATGCGCCGAAGGCGGCGGCGGCGGAAGTGACGGATCCGAACGCGGCGGTGCCGCACACCGCCTCATCGGTCGCCCACGTCTTGTTGCCCTTGGCCGCTCCGGCGCTCCTCGGGACATTCCGCAGGGCGGCACCGGCAGCCCGCAGGTCGTCGACTCCAACCTCGCCGAAACCGCTGCGGTCGAGAAGCTCGCGCTTCCCGGCGGCTTCCGTCTGCTTCAAACGGCTGCGGAACTCACCATCGGTGGCAAGACGCCTGATGAGATCGAACGCACGCTCCTTGCTCATAACCGGCCCCTGTCTGTTCGTGTTCGAAAAATCCCACTCAACGGGATCGTCATGGATATTATTACGCATATTATTCGCCATCAATTCCTTCAATACGCCAACAAAGATATTTTCCTTTATAAAATTTCTCCAATTTCGCGACCGACAGCGTGCCGCTGCCGCCGACACGGCACCGCATGCCGTTGAAAAGCACACATCCCGTGACACGCCATGCGCCGATCGTCTATGACGGTCCTACGAACAACTCCAGCCCGTTGGACACGGCATCGGCAAATCGACATCCACCCGATGCCAATCGAGCCACCCTTCATCGTCCAATATTCTCTTTTGTCGGGCTTCGCCGGCGCTGCTAGATTGCCCGGGTTCGGGGCAGAGCGGGACCTTCGTGTCTTGGCCATCCCCGGCATCGACGACAGCAGGATTGAGGAAACATGATGGCTCGTTTTGGGATCGCATCGCTGGCCCTCGCCGCCGCCCTGGCCGGCGGTTGGCTGACGCAGGCCGCACCGGCGGCGGCGCAGAGCACGAAGCCCCAGGGCCAGCAGCCGGAATGGTCCGAAGGCCACAACCAGCGTCCGACCAAGCGCGGCGACGAAGCCCTGCCGGCCGGCACGCTGACCGTCCGCACCGCCGCCACCGCGCCCGGCGCGCTGGGTGTCTATGTCCGCAACGGCTTCCCCTTCGACGTGGTGCTGACCCGGGTCGACGCGACCGAATGCGTCAACATCGTGCCGACCGACTGCGGCCCGATCGGCCAGAACATCCGGGTCGCCACCGGGGCCGAAACCCTCGTGCGCACGCTGCATCAGGCCGACCCCGCCCGCAGCTTCGGCGCGACGCCGACCTACAGCTGGCAGCCCGCCGTCGCGGCGAAGTAAGCCGCCCGGCCGGCACTCCGGCCTTGACATCGGGCCGGGCGCGGGCTGAATGCCTGAACACCGGCGCCGTTCTCCGATGGTTTCCCGACAAGGAGCCTTCCGTCGGGAGCACGGCGCCGGTTTCCACCAGCGGCCGGCACAATGCTCTCCTTTTCCAAGCTTCTCCTTCTGGCACTGATCGTCGGCGCCGTCTGGTTCGGCTGGCGCTGGGTAAGCCGCGTCAACGCCATCGGCCGCGACCGCGTCGCCGCCAAGCGCCGCGATTCGGATGCGGCAACACGGCGCGCCTCGGCCTCCCGCGCCGCGCCGCAGGCCGACCCGCACACCAGCGACGCCGAGGACATGGAGAAATGTCCGGAATGCGGGGCCTACGTCGCCCCGCGCTCGGCCGTGTCCTGTGGCCGTCCGGCCTGCCCCTACGGACGCTGACGGCTTGATTCCGCAGGCACGCCCGCCTATCGTGCGGCGCGTTTCAACATCCTTTATTGTGGACCGTCCATGGCCTCCCAGAGCGGGAACTCCGCCGACAGCCGCGGCCTGTCGTTCCAGGCCCTGATCCTCAAGCTCCACCAGTTCTGGTCGGAGCAGGGCTGCGTCATCCTGCAGCCCTACGACATGGAGGTGGGGGCCGGCACCTTCCACCCGGCGACGACGCTGCGCGCGCTCGGCCCCGATCCCTGGAAGGCAGCCTACGTCCAGCCCTCGCGCCGCCCCAAGGACGGCCGCTACGGCGAGAACCCGAACCGGCTCCAGCACTACTACCAGTACCAGGTCATCATGAAGCCCTCGCCGGCCAACCCGCAGGAGCTGTACCTGGACAGCCTGCGGGCGATCGGCATCGACCCGTCGCTGCACGACATCCGCTTCGTCGAAGACGACTGGGAGAGCCCGACGCTGGGCGCCTGGGGGCTGGGCTGGGAGGTCTGGTGCGACGGCATGGAGGTCACGCAGTACACCTATTTCCAGCAGGTCGGCGGCATCGAGTGCGACCCCGTCGCGGTCGAGCTGACCTACGGGCTGGAGCGTCTGGCCATGTATGTCCAGGGGGTCGAGAACGTCTACGACCTCGACTTCAACGGCCAGGGCGTGAAGTACGGCGACGTCTTCAAGCGCGCCGAGGTCGAATACTCGAAGCACAATTTCGAGTTCGCCAACACCGACATGCTGCTCCAGCATTTCAAGGACGCCGAGGCCGAGTGCCAGGCGCTGGTCGGCCAGGGGCTCGCCCTGCCCGCCTACGACCAGTGCATCAAGGCGTCCCATCTGTTCAACCTGCTGGACGCGCGCGGCGTGATCAGCGTCGTCGAGCGCGCCGCCTACATCGGCCGCGTCCGCGCGCTGGCCAAGGCCTGCTGCGAAGCCTGGACGGGGGCCAAGTGAAGCCATGACCGAATTTCTCGTTGAGTTCTTCTCGGAAGAGATCCCCGCCCGCATGCAGGCGCGGGCCGCCGACGACCTGAAGCGGCTGGTCACCGAGAAGCTGGCCGCCAACGGCCTGAGCTTCAAGACCGCTGCCGCCCACTCCACCCCGCGCCGGCTGGCGCTGGTGGTCGACGGGCTGCCGGAGCGCACCGCCGACGTGCGCGAGGAGAAGAAAGGCCCGCGCGTCGGCTCGCCCGAACAGGCGGTCGCCGGCTTCCTGAAGTCCGCCGGCCTGACCAGCCTCGACCAGTGCGAGCAGCGCGACACCGGAAAAGGCGTCTTCTACTTCGCCGTCGCCGAGAAGAAGGGCCGCGCCACCGCCGAGGTGCTGGCCGAGATCATCCCGGCCGTGATGGCCGAGTTGCCTTGGCCGAAATCGATGCGCTGGGGCACCGGCACGGTGCGCTGGGTGCGCCCGCTGCACTCGATCATCGCCCTGTTCGGCGGCCGGGTGCTCGACGGCGGCTTCGATCTGGGCGGCAGCCTGGGCCGGATCGCCTTCGGCAACAGCACGCGCGGCCACCGCTTCCTGGCGCCGGACTCCTTCACGGTCGAGAGCTTCGCCGACTACAAGGAGAAGCTGCGCGCCGCCAAGGTCGTGCTCGACCGCGAGGAACGCAAGGCCAAGATCAAGGCTGACGCCGAGGCCGTCGCCGGCAGGCAAGGGCTGACGCTCTCCCCCGACGACGCGCTGCTGGAGGAGGTCGCCGGTCTGGTCGAATGGCCGGTCGTGCTGATGGGCGCGATCGACGAGAGCTTCATGGACGTGCCGTCGGAGGTGCTGATCACCTCGATGCGCACCCACCAGAAATACTTCGCGGCGCTGGACGCGGCGGGGAAGATGGCCCCGCGCTTCATCGTCGTCGCCAACACCGAGACGGTGGACGGCGGCAAGGCGGTGGTCGCCGGCAACGAGCGCGTGCTGCGCGCCCGCCTGTCCGACGCCAAGTTCTTCTGGGACCAGGACCGCAAGACCAAGCTGGAGGCCCGCCTCCCGGCGCTGGAGAAGATCACCTTCCACGCCAGGCTCGGCACCGTCGCCGAGAAGGTGGCGCGCGTGCAGGCGCTGTCCGCCGGGATCGCGCGGCGGACCGACGCCGACGCCGACGCCGCCGGCCGCGCGGCGCTGCTGTCGAAGGCCGATCTGGTGTCGGAGGTGGTCGGCGAGTTCCCCGAGGTTCAGGGGATCATGGGCCGCTACTACGCGCTGGGCCAGGGCGAGAGCGCCGAGGTGGCCGACGCCATCGCCGCGCATTACAAGCCGCTGGGGCCGTCCGATTCCTGCCCGAACGCGCCGGTCTCGGTCGCGGTGGCGCTGGCCGACAAGATCGACACGCTGGTCGGCTTCTTCGCCATCGACGAGAAGCCGACGGGCTCCAAGGATCCCTACGCACTGCGCCGCGCCGCGCTGGGCGTGATCCGTCTGGTGCTGGAGAATGGCTTGCGGCTGCCGCTGTCGGCGGTCTTCGCCGCCGCGCACGGCGCCTACACGGTCGGCGGCTTCGCCCCGGCCGACACGGTGTCGGCTGACCTCACCGCCTTCATCGCCGACCGCCTGAAGGTGGTGCTGCGCGAGCAGGGCGTGCGGCACGATCTGGTCGATTCGGTGTTCGCGCTCGGCGGCGGCGACGACCTCGTGCGGCTGCTGGCGCGGGTCAAGGCGTTGCAGGCCTTCGTCGGTTCCGAGGAAGGGGCGAACCTGCTGGCCGCCTACAAGCGCGCCTCCAACATCGTCCGCATCGAGGAGAAGAAGGACGGCGCCAGCTTCGACCAGCCGGTCGAGGCCGCCCGCCTCGCCCAGCCCGAGGAGCAGGCGCTCGCCGCCGCGCTCAACGAGGCGTCGGCGACCGCCAAGCCGCTGCTCGACGCCGAGGACTTCACCGGCACCATGGCGGCGCTCGCCGCCTTGCGCGGTCCGGTGGACGCCTTCTTCGACAAGGTGACGGTGAACGCCGAGGACAAGGACCTGCGCGCCAACCGCCTGCGCCTGCTGACGCAGATCCGCACGACGCTGAACGCGGTTGCCGACTTCTCGAAGATCGAGGGATAACGATGTGTCCGTCGGTCTCACGCCGACGGACGCTTCCCCCGCCTCGTCAACGTCATGCCCGTGCTTGACACGGGTATGACGGTTCGCGTGGCCGCAGATTTTTTTCCAGCCTGACGCCAGCCTTCCGTCAGCCGGCGCTCTCACCAGGGACGGGCGGAGATGGCGGTCGCCGCAACGCGGCACCCCACCCTTCCAAACCCTTCCCCAGCCGCACCATCGGTTCCTCCACGAACCGGTGCAGCAGAGCTCCCAGAGCGATGGACAGCAGCAGCGCCACCGCCATCCAGGGCAAGTCGGCGACGAAACCCTCGCTGCGCCCGAACAGGTGGTCGAACGCCACCCCGACCAGCGGATGGAACAGGTAGGTGCTGTAGGAGGTCCGCCCGAGGAACTCCAGGACCCGTCCCCGCAGCCCCAGCCGCAAAGCGCCGACGAACAGAGCGACGTCGAGGATCAGCAGCAGCCCGGATCCGGCGAAATGCGGATCGGCGAACAGCGTCAGGCTGGCGGCCAGGGCGGCGATCACGCCGGCCGCCAACGCCATCGGCCGCCCCGCCCATCCCGACCGCTCGGCCCGGTGGATGGCGACGCCGACGTAGAAGGCGGGGAAGAACACGATCAGCGCGCTGCCATGGCCGCGCAATCCCCAGGACAGCCCGTTCAAGGCGATCAGCCCGAACACCACCAACGGCAGACCGCGCCCGCCGAGCAGCCGGTGGTAGAGCGCGATGAAGACATAGAAACGCACCTCGATCAGCAGGGTCCAGAACACCCCGCTGACCGCCTCCACCCCCAGCAGGTCGGTGACCATCAAGGCGCTGGCGGCGTAGGAGATCGCGGGAAAGCCAGCCTCTCCCGCCCCGACCCCGACGCCCAGCGTGTCGAGCGCCAGGATCGCCGCGATGTTCAGCCAATAGGCGGGCAGGATCTTGAACAGCCGGCGCGACAGGAAGACCGGCAGCGGCTGGCGTTCCAGGTTGCCCTGGATCAGATAGCCGCTGAGCAGGAAGAACAGCAGCACGCCCGCCGTCCCCAGCCCGTTGTTGCCGAGGTCGATCCCGATGGACACCAGATGCGGCCCGGCGACGTGCGACAGGACGACCATGGCGATCGCCAGCCCGCGCAACGCGTCGAGCGGCGCCAGCCGCGCCATCGAATCAAGCGGCGCCAGCCGCGCCGGTGCCGAACCGGCTCCGCTCATCGGGCGCCCAGGCGCGAGGCGGCAAGACGCAGGTCGGCCTGGAAGGTCGGCAGATCCACGAGCTGGCCGCGCAACAGGTAGCTGGGGTGGAAGGTCGGCACCACCTCCACCCCCTCGACCAGCCGGCAGGGCAGCAGCGTGCCGCGCAGGGAGAGGATGCCGTTCTCGCCGGTCAGCGCCCAGGTCGGCGTGCGGCCGAGCGCGACGATGACGGTCGGCGCGTAGGCGGCGAGCGTCGCGCGCAGATGCTCGATCTCGCCGGTGTAGTCGGCCAGCAGCCGGTCGGAGGTGCCGAAGGCGCCCCAGCGTTCATCGATCGCCCGCCCCTCCTTCTTGGCGCGGGCGCGCGAAGCGAAGAAATGACCGACCTTGTTGCCCGGCGGCTGGTAGCGGAAGACATTGGCGACCAGGCATTCCGCCCGCTCGATCCCGACCGCCGCCAGCGATTCGTCGAGCAGCTTGCCGCTGCGCCCGACGAAGGGCCGGCCGAGACGCGCCTCCTCCGCACCGGGGGCCTCGCCGACGATCGCCATGCGGGGGCCGTCCACCGGCTTGGTCGGAAAGGTGTAGTCGGCAAAGGGCATAGCGTCGGGAGAGGGGGCGGGCGGGGTGTCGGTCATCGGGGCGTCCGGTGCGGGTAGGATGGGGAAAGCGGGCGGCGGACTTGCCGAACCGGCGCCGCAACCCCAGAGTTCTGCTCCGGACGTTCTAGCGCAGTCCGATCGAGTCGACCAACATGGGAGAACAGCGGATGGCATCACAGGATCTCGCCGGCCGGCATTGCGTGCCCTGCCGGGGCGGCGTCCCGCCGATGGACCGGGCGATGGCCGAGGAGCAGCTGGTGCAGGTCCCCGGCTGGTCGCTGAAGGAGAATCCGGAGCGGATCGAGCGCGATTTCCGATTTCCCGACTTCGCCCAGGCCCAGGCCTTCGCGGTGCGGGTCGGCAATCTGTGCGAGGCCGAAGGCCACCACGCGGAGATTCATTACGGCTGGGGCCATTGTTCGGTCACCTTCTGGACCCACAAGATCCGGGGGCTGCACGAGAACGACTTCATCATGGCCGCCAAGGTCGACGGCATCGCCGACGCGCCCTATGTCGATCCCGAGGTCGGGACGGAACCGCCGCCCTACGTGCATGGCGACGGCTATCCGGCCAAGGCGTAGCCGCTCCCCTCATCCCCACAGCTCCGGCCGGGGCGGCCGGACGGTCGCCCCGTCATAGACCAGCCCCGGTTCACGGTCGCGCGCCAGCAACAGCGGCCCGTCCAGGTCGACGTAGCGCGCGCCCTGCCCCACCAGCATCGCCGGCGCCATGGCGAGCGACGTGGCGACCATGCAGCCGACCATCACCTCGAAGCCCATCGCCTCGGCGGCGCGCTTCATCGCCAGCGCGCCGGTCAGACCGCCGGTCTTGTCCAGCTTGACGTTCACCACCGCGTAGAGCCCGCGCAGCCGCTCCAGCGACTCGGGCCCATGACAGGATTCGTCGGCGCCGAGCGGCACCGGGCTGCGCACGCCGCGCAACGCCTCGTCCTGCCCGGCGGGAAGCGGCTGCTCGATCATCTCGACACCGAGCCCGGCGAGAACCGGAGCGAAGCGGTCGAGCTGTTCCAGCGTCCAGCCCTCGTTGGCGTCCACCACCAGCCGCGCCGCCGGAGCCGCCGCCCGCACGGCGCGAACGCGGTCGAGGTCGCCCTCCCCGGTCAGCTTCATCTTCAGCAGGGGGTGGCGCGCCGCCCGTTCGCGCGCGGCATCGCCCATCGCCGCCGGCTCGTCGACGCTCAGCGTGTAGCAAGTGGTCAACGGACCGGGAGGCGAGGCCAGACCGGCCGCGCGCCACACCGGAATACCGGACCGCTTCGCCTCCAGATCCCACAGGGCGCAATCGAGCGCGTTGCGCGCCGCGCCGGCTGGCATCGCCGCCGCCAGCCCGGCCCGGTCGAGACCGCCGGCGACCGCTCCGGCCATCGCCTCCAGCGCGGCGACGACGCCCTCGACGCTCTCGCCATAGCGGGCGTAGGGCACGCATTCTCCCCAACCGCGGTGATTGCCGTCGCCGACCTCGGCGACGACGACGGCGGCCTCGGTCTTGGCACCGCGCGAGATGCGGAAGGAGCCGCGAATCGGAAAGTTCTCGCGGCGGACGGTCAGGCGGGGAGCGGGCATGGTGGAGCGACCCTGGAAAGCGGAAGCCGGAAGCAAAGGCCGGACATGGCAAGGGCCGGGAGTGTATCCCGGCCCCGTTCGGCGATCGACTCCGCTTCGCGCGCGGCGTTCAGCGATCCTGGACGATGACCCCGTACCAGCCGAGACCCTTGTAGGTCTCGTAGCCCGGCGTCAGGGCGTAGCCGACCAGCTTGCCCTGGGCGTCGATGTAATGGCCCATGGTGCCGGCACCGCGCTTCAGCGGGACCGTCTCCGCCAGGATGCCGCGCCCGTCCGACGAGGCGATCACCCGGTGGCGGGCGTCGAGCAGCAGGCAGCGCGAGCGCTCCCGCTCGTTCTCCTCCAGCCGCACCCCCTGCACCACCGCCGCCGCCTGCGGCTCCCAGTCGAAGAAGATGCCGAGCACGCCGACCGGCTCGCCGCTGGCCTCGCCGCCGCGGCGGATCGCCGTCGCGTAGGTCGCCACCACCCGGTCGTCCAGCGTCCGGTTGCGGGCGACGTCGCCCACCGTGAACTCGCCGCCGTCGCGCGTCGCCAGCGCCTGCCGGAACCAAAGCTCGTCCGACACGTTGGCGCCGACGGCGTTGCGGTAGCGGTCGGGGCGGCCATTGGCGATGACGGTGCCGTTGCGGTCGGCGATCCACAGGTCGAGGTAGACGGTGTAGGATTCCAAGATGACGCCCAGCCGGTGCGCGGCGTGGCGGCGCGCCTGCTCGGACGGGGATGCCGCGCAATCAACCACGGCGCTGTCGGTCGCCCACCAGCGCACGTCGCAGGAGCGTTCGTACAGGTTGCGGTCGATGATCTCGATCATGTTCAAGGACAAGTCGGCCAGCCGCTTGCCGTGCATCTCCTGCACCATGGCGCTGCCGGTGGTGGTCAGGTGATCGACGCGGGCGACGATCTCCGAGCGCAGTTCCCTGGTGATGCTGTTGACCTGGGTCGAGATCTCCGAAACCTCGTTGGCCACCACGGCGAAGCCGCGCCCGGCGTCGCCCGCGCGGGCCGCCTCGATCAGCGCGTTCATCGCCAGCATCTTGGTGCGGCGCGTGATGTCCTCGATCAGGGACACCTTCTTCGACGCCACATCCAGCACGCCGCGCGACAACTCGAACAGGTCGGTGCCCGCCATGCTCATCTTCGTGTCCCCCGTCATGACCGTCTCTTCATCCCTGCCAATCAAAAGACGTGCCAACCGTGCCGGACCGTCGGCAACCCGCCCTCAACACAACGGCTTCCGCCGCGTCCCGGCGCGGAAGACCCTGGTGACGCATTGTTCTTGTTGGATCGCCGCCGGTTAACGTGCTGAAACAAAGTGCAACTGATATCCCGGCGGACAATGGCCAGCGAACGGCTGTTCACATTGCTGGCATGCAACACAATTGCCCGGCAAAATCGCAAGAAAAATACGTCAGTCCACGAAACAAAGCCACAATCATAACGGGATCGTAAAAACACGCAACGCGCGCGTGCCCATTCGCCGGGCAGTTGCCCTGGATCAGGCCACGCGGTGCATCTCGTCCAGAAACTGCTGGACCTCGCGGGTCATCCGGTCGGCCTCGGCGGCCATCCGCTCGGAAGCGGCGAACACCTCGTGGGCGGCACCACTGGTGCGGGTGGCGGCGTCGGTCACGTCGCGGATGTCGTCGGAAACGGCGCGGGTACCGGCCGCCGCCTGCTCCATGTTGGCGACGATCTCGTGGACGGTGGCGCCCTGCTGGGCGATGCCGCTGCTGATGCCGCCGGCGATCTGGTTGATCGCCTGGATGGTGCGGCCGATGCCGACGATGGCGCCGACCGCCTCGTCGGTGGAGGATTGAATGCCGGCGATCTGGCCAGCGATGTCGCCGGTCGCCTTCGCCGTCTGGTCGGCCAGCCGCTTGACCTCCTGCGCCACCACGGCGAAGCCCTTGCCAGCCTCCCCGGCACGGGCCGCCTCGATGGTCGCGTTCAACGCCAGCAGGTTGGTCTGGCTGGCGATGTCGTTGATCAGGGTGACGACGTCGCCCACCGTGCGGGCGGCGCCCGACAGCTCGGCGACCAGGGCGTTGGAGCGCTCGGCCTCGCCGGCCGCCGCCTCGGCCACCGTGGCGACCTGGCGGATCTGGCGGGCGATCTCGGCGATGGAGGTCGACAGCTCCTCGGTCGCCGCCGCGACGCTGCCGACGTTGGAGCCGGTCTGCGCCGCCGACGCCGCCACCGACGACGCCTTGCCGGTGGCACGGTCGGCGTCGGTCTCCATGGCGCGGGCGGACACCTCAAGCTGATGCGCGGTGCCGGCGACCTCGGTGCAGACCTGCCGGATCTGGCCTTCGAAGCGGACGGTCACGTCGGCGAAGCCGGTGACCTTCTGGGAGATGCTGTCGGTCGCCGCGTTGATGGTGCGGCTGGCGTGCAGGAATCCACCCTGCATGCCGCGCAGGATGATGCGACGGAAATATTTGTGCTCCGAGACGACGTGCATCGAGGCGGTGGCCTCTCGGACGAAGGCGTCGGTGCGGTCGATGGCGTCGTTGACCGCGTGCATCGCCTCGCCCAGCACCCCGCCCTCGCGGATGCCGATGACGCGGGCCTCGAAATCGCCGCGCGCGACGGCGCGGTTGACCGCCGCGAGCTGTTCGACCGCCGCCGTGGCCCGGCGCAGACAGACGCCCGCCCCGGCGAGCGCCGCGAGAGTCGCGACACCGAGCCCCAGACGCAGCACGGTGCCGGCAAGCCCGGCCGCCTCGGCTCCCAGCAGGGCGAGCGTCGCCGCGGCGGCGGCGGCGGCCAGCAGCGTCGCCCTAGAGAGAGAAGACGAATTCGTCATACCCGATCCCCTTCGCGGTCAGCAGGCCGACGACCGTCGCGAACCCCGCCTCCATGCCCTGCTTGCGGTCGGCGTGGCTGTTCTCGATGTCCAGGAGTTGGCGGTAGAGCGGCACGACCTTGTCCACCGCCGACCGTTCCGGCACCCGACGCGACGAATGATAGCCGATCACCCGGCCGTTCGCGTCGTAGCTCGGTGTGACATGGGCGAAGACCCAATAATGGTCACCGTTGCGCGCCCGGTTCACCACATAGGCGAAGATTTCCTGGCGGGCGGCCAGCGTGTCCCACAGCAGCTTGAAAACGCAACGCGGCATGTCGGGATGGCGGACGATCGAATGGGGCGCCCCCATCAGATCCACCTCGCTGTAGCCGGCGACGCGCTGGAAGACCCGGTTGGCGTAGGTGATCCGCCCCTTCAGGTCGGTCTTGGAGACGATGACCTCGTCCGGCTCGAAGAACCGCTCCACCCCTGTCAGGGAAACATCGCGTCGTGACATGCTGCCTGCTGGTCCCGGCGGGCGCCGGTCGGCGCTGGTCCGACGGGGGCCGTCTGCTGATGTCGGACGGCGGGAGCCGAAGGCGCCGCGCCCTCATCCCCCGCCCGCGCCCCCCGCTTAGCCGGCGGCGCAAGAAACATCAACCTAAAGAGAGCCGCAGACTCAGAAAAGGAAAATGTGTTGCGGCGCTGAAATGTCCCCGCAACGGACTGATGTCCGGTCCGTCATTCGGACCGCCACGCTTATTCCGGCGGATAGGGAACCGTCAGCAGGCGGCCGGCCGGCGGCGACTCCACCACCACCACGGTGCCGTCGGGCCAGCGCACCTCGACCTGATCAACCGTCTGCACGGCGCCCAGCCCGAAATGCGCCACCGGCTCGCCCTGGCAGAGATAGCCGGAGCCGGCGCAGACCGCCCGGCGCTGCCGCCGCCCGCCGGCGACGCAGCTCACCACCGCGCCGCGCGCCGGGGCGCCGAAGGGGGTGAGCGGCAGGACGCGCAGCCAGCCATTGTGGTTGGCCGCCGTGCGGTAGACCGACAGCGGCTGCGCCGCGCCGTCGCCATGGGCCAGCACCAGCTCCAGCCGGCCGTCGCCGTCGATGTCCATCGCCACCGCGCCGGTGCCCGAGCCCTTCGGCTCGGCGGCGTCGCCCAGATCGATCTCCTGCCACTGGTCGTGGCGCCAGCCGAACAGGCGGTTGGGCTCGCCCTGGGTGTGGAAGAACAATTCCTCGTAGCCGTCATTGTCGAAATCGGCGACGACCACGGTAAAGACCCGGCCGGGCATCGACAGGTCGGCGGTGGCCGACTCGACGAAGCCGCCGCCGGAGCGCTGCTGGAACAGCCGCTGCGCCCCGTCCCAGGTGCCGACCAGCAGGTCGAACAGCCCATCGCCGTCATGGTCGAAGGCCGCCACCGCCCGGCCCGAGGGCCGCGAATCGACAATGCCGCGCTCCTCGGCGATTTCCTCGAAATTGCCGTCGCCGAGGTTGCGGAAAAGCTGGTTGGGACCGCAGTCGTTGATCGCCACCAGATCCATGCGGTCCGACACGATCGGCAGCGCGGTCAGGCCGCGCGCGGCGGCGATGACGTCGAGCCCGGCCTCCTCCGCCGCATCCTCCAGCCGGCCGCGCCGGCTCAGCTCGTAGAGGCGCAGCGGCGCGCCGTCGGTCGCCACCACGAATCCGTAGCGGCCATGCCCCCAGCGGTCGAGCGCCGCCACCGAGCGCGCCGCCATCCGGTTGGCGATCCCGATGTTCTCCGACTGGGCCAGCAGGTCGAGCCAGCGGTCGCCGAAGCAGGCGAACAGCCGGTCGGCCATGTCCTTGGGGCCGCTCACGCGGTCGGAGTTCACGACATACAGCTCCTCCCGCCCGTCGCCGTCGACGTCGGCGGCGGCCAGCCCGACCGCATGCCCGGCCGGATCGGCGAGCAGCGGGTCGGCGATGTCGACCAGCCGGCCGTCCCGCCACTTCAGCACGAGGTTGCTGGTGCCGTGGCCGGCGACCACCAGCTCGAAGGCGCCGTCCCCGTCGATGTCGGTGACCGCGATCCCGTTCGACTGGCGCGGGGGATTGTCGGCGATCAGCGACGAGCAATCGAGGAACATCGGCACCCTCTCTTCCCGTTGACGGTGCGCCGCGATGCAGCGCCTTGTCGGGATTGGCCTTTCGCGGAGCGTTCCTCCGTTGATACCCCGTCGCGGGCCGGGCGTAAACCCGGACGGAGGGGGAGGATGTCCTATGCCCGCGGGCGGACGGGCGGAGCGCGCCTGCGACCAAGGGACGTTTCCGCACAAAAAACCCCGCGTCCCACAACACCGGTGCGCGGGGATCGCGGGGCCTCGAACTCATGGTGGTGGATGCTTCGCCGTTCCCTTCGTCATGACCGGGTTTGTCCCGGTCATCCAGGCGGAACCTTGAGGTCTGCTTGTGGATGCCCGTGTCAAGCACGGGCATGACGCGCTGCGTGGGGACGGTGACATGATCGCCTCCGCACGCCCTCAGTGACGCTTCTTGACCCCGCCGTTGGTCAGCGGGCCGTTGGCGGCCAGCTTGCCGTCCTCGCCGTCGCCGGACGCGGCCTTCGGTTCCGGCTTGGCCTGCTTGACCGCGGCCATCGCCGACTTGAGCTGCTCGCGCGCCGGAAGCTCGATGTTCAGCTCCAGGGTCGAGCAGTCGCCGCCACGGTCCAGCTTCACCTCGACCTTGTTCTGGTCGATGTCGATGTATTTGGCGATGACCGCCAGCAGCTCCTGCTGGAGCATCGGCAGGTAATCGGGGCCGGTGCGTCCGGCGCGCTCGTGCGCCATGACGATCTGCAACCGCTCCTTGGCCTGGACCGCCGACGGCCGCGGGGCCGAGCGGAAGAAGCTGAAGATGCTCATGCGCTCCTCCGCAGGAGCCGGCTGAACAGGCCCTTCTTCTGGGGATTGACGAAGCGGTGCTCGATCTCCTCGCCGAGGAAGCGGCCGACCGCGTCGGTGTAGGCCTGGCCGGCGTTCGACGACTCGTCGAGGATCACCGGCATGCCGACGTTCGACGCGCGCAGCACCGCCTGGCTTTCCGGGATGACGCCGAGCAGCGGGATCGCCAGGATCTCCAGCACGTCGTCGACCTTCAGCATCTCGCCCTTCTCGACCCGCTCCGGGTCGTAGCGGGTCAGCAGGAGCTGCTGGGAAACCGGCTCCAGCCCCTGCTCCGCCCGGCGCGAGCGCGAGTTCAGCACGCCCAGGATGCGGTCGCTGTCGCGCACCGACGAGACTTCCGGGTTGGTGACGATGATCGCGTGGTCGGCGAAGTAGAGCGACATCAGCGCGCCGCGCTCGATGCCCGCCGGGCTGTCGCACAGGATGTAGTCGAACTCCTTCGACAGGTCGTTCAGCACCCGCTCCACCCCCTCGCGGGTCAGCGCGTCCTTGTCGCGCGTCTGCGAGGTCGGCAGGATGTAGAGGTTGTCGATCCGCTTGTCCTTGATCAGCGCCTGGCTCAGCTTGGCTTCGCCGTTGATGACGTTGATGAAGTCGAAGACGACGCGCCGCTCGCAGCCCATCACGAGGTCGAGGTTGCGCAGGCCGACGTCGAAGTCGATGACGACCGTCTTGAAACCGCGCAACGCCAGCCCGGTCGCGAACGCGGCGGATGAGGTCGTCTTGCCGACACCGCCCTTGCCGGAGGTCATGACGATGATCTTGCTCAACGGAGCCTCTCCCATAATCCCAAAGTTGCCGTCAACGAAACCCGCGAACCCCGCGCGCCCAACTCTTTAAGCCGTCTTCAGCGGCTCCATGCGCAGGACCCCGTCGCGCAGGAAAACCTGCACCGGCTTCTTGAAAAAGTCACTGCCGATGTCTTCGCTGACGCGGTAGACGCCTGCGACCGAAACGACCTCGGCCTCCAGGCTGTGGCAGAAGATGCGGGCCGTCGTGTCCCCCGACACCCCGGCCAGCGCCCGGCCGCGCAGGGCGCCGTAGACATGGATGTTGCCGTCGGCCAGCAGCTCCGCCCCCGGCGACACCGACGCGGTGATGATGAGGTCGGACTTCTCGGCGTAAATCTGGGTGCCGGAGCGCACCGGCTCGGTCACCACCATGGCCGGGCGGTGGACCACCTCGACCATGACCTGCGGCGCTGCGGTCGCGGCGGCGCGCGGGTCGGGACCCTTCACCACCTCCTCCAGCTTCGCGACGCGGCCGGTCGGCATCGGCGTCAACCCGACGGCGAGCGCGGCCTCCTGCACCGGGCGCGGCCCGCCCTGGAAACCGACGGGCAGCAGGTGATGCGCCCGCACCTGGGCGACGAAGGCCCCGAGGTCGAAGACCACCGATTCGGGCAGGTCGTTGAAATCCAGCACGACCGGCGCGTTGCGGAAGAAGTTTGGGGCCTGCCGGACCTTGATGTTCAGCTGCGTGAAGAAATCCGGCGAGGCGGGGGCGTGGACCTTCAACACCATCATGGTGAAGGAATTGCCCCGCAACTGGAACGGCACATCCCGTTCGGCGACCTGACTGGCGCTGCTCACCGTTGCCTTCCCGTTCGTTCCTGCCGGCCCATTTCCGCTTCCCCCGCGATCCGCCCGGCGATCCGGTGCGGCGGCGCGGTGTCGGGCGCCGGTCGATCCGCGCCTTCTAGCCGTCCGCGCCCCTGCGATTCAAGCGAATCCCATGCCGGTGGAAAGTGACATCCGAAGGCCACGGGCCGCAGCGCCGGACCGGTTGCGACACCGGACCGCCCGACAAGGCAACGTGTTGCGTCGGCAATCTCCCCCACCACAGGATATAGTAACCAAAGCCTCAGCTTGCGGCAAAGCCTTTCGCCGGTCCTACGACCTTCGCCGGGGAGACGGCCCCACGGCCTTTCCGCAAGGCCCGCGCATCGGGTTACTCTGTCCGGGCGGGCGGCTCTCCTGCGGCAACCACACCACATCTTGTATGAATATTTTGTTCCGGCCGCAATTTCTCCTGACGCCGCGCGTTGCAAACGATACTGTTGACGTGCGTGGCTTCCACCGACGACGAGGTTCTCTTGCACCTTGTTCCGCCCTTCGCGAACCGCCGATCCGCCCCCCTTGCACGGGCGTCCGGCGTTTCGTGGCCCGCACCGGCAGATCTACCCCCGGCAGAGCCGAGCATGGCACACAGCCAGGCCTCCGCCCCGATCCACATCCAGGCGCGCGACCGTTCGAGCCTCCCCCCTACGGGAGGCTTTTTTGTGTGCGCATTCGGTGCCACCCCCACCCTTCGAGGAGATGCGTCATGGCCAAGCGTTCGAGCAAAGGCATCGTCGCCGCAGCGTCCGACTCCACGGTGCACCCGCTGTTCCCCGCCGCGACCGGCTGGGACCCGCTGGGCGGCGAGGAGCGTCGCGACCAGAGCTATCTCCGCAAGGTCAAGCCGCAGAACGCCAACCAGAAGCTGCTGATGGACGCCATCAAGACGCACAATCTGGTGATGGCGCTGGGGCCGGCCGGCACCGGCAAGACCTATCTGGCGATCTCCGCCGCCGTGGAGGCGCTGGAGGAGGGGAGCGTCGACCGCATCGTGCTGTCCCGCCCGGCGCTGGAGGCCGGCGAGAGCATCGGCTACCTGCCCGGCGACATGCACGAGAAGATGGCGCCCTTCCTGCGCCCGCTCTACGACGCGCTGACCGACCGCATGGGGGCCAAGCGGCTGCGCGCCCTGATGGCCGATGGCACCATCGAGATCGCGCCGGTCGGCTTCATGCGCGGACGCACCCTGAACAACGCCTTCGTGGTGATCGACGAGGCGCAGAACTGCACCTACGCCCAGATCAAGATGCTGCTGACCCGGCTGGGCTGGCATTCCACCATGGTGCTGACCGGCGACCCGGACCAGACCGACCTGCTGGACAATCTGTCGGGGCTTGCCGACATCGCCAACCGGCTCGAAGCCGTCGAGGGAATCGCCGTCGCCCGCCTGACCGAGAAGGACATCGTCCGCCACCCGCTGGTCGCCAGCATGCTGACGGTGCTGTGACCGGAGTCCTTCCGGATTGTGGCGGACGCACGCGGCGGCGACGGAACCCCGCCATCGCCGCGTGCGTCCTATAGTCGCATCGCGGATGACCAGCCTGACGGAAGGTTCGCTCCAAAGATATTAAGCTTGACCAATGATTGCGTCCGGGCGAGAAGTCACGAAAATTTTATGGAAATAGAGTTTTCGTGACAGGAGGACTGTCCGCCGTGTTCGAGCGCATCAGCATCAAGGGCAAGATCGGGTTGATTCTCGCCGCCTCCGGGGCCGGGCTGCTCCTGGTGGCGGCCGTCAGCCTGATCGGGCTGCGGGCGGAGATGATGGCAGACCGTCAGGACAAGACCCGCAGCGTGGTCGAGGTCGCCCACACGCTGGTTGCCCATTACGAGGCGCGCGAGCGCGCCGGCGCCCTGACCCGCGACGCCGCCCAGGCGGCGGCCAAGGACGCGCTGCGGGCGCTGCGCCACGACCGGACGGAGTATTTCTTCGTCACCGACCTGTCGCCCCGCATGATCATGCACCCGATCCGTCCGGAGTTGGACGGCCAGGACCTGTCCGGGAACGCCGACCCCAACGGCAAGCGGCTGTTCATGGAGTTCGTCCGTGTCGTCAAGGCCGACGGCGCCGGATTCGTCGATTACCTGTGGCCCAAGCCCGGCTCGGCGGCCCCGGTGGCGAAGCTGTCCTACGTCGCCGGCTTCGCGCCCTGGGGCTGGCTGATCGGCTCCGGCATCTACATCGACGACGTCGACACCGCCTTCCGCGCCGCCGCCCTGCGGCTGGGGGCGACCGGCCTGCTGATCGGCCTTGCCGCCGCGCTGGTGGCGCTGCTGGTCAGCCGCGCCATCGTGCGCCCGCTCGACGGCATGGCGCGGGCGATGCAGGCGCTGGCCGGCGGCGACAGCGCGGTGACGGTGCCCGGCACCGCCCGCACCGACGAGATCGGCGCCATGGCCCGGACGGTCGAGATCTTCCGCGTCCAGCAGATCGACCTCGCCCATCACTGGGAGCGCCAGCGGATCGAGCAGCGGGTCGCCGAGCAGCGTGCCGGCGCGCTCAAGCGGCTGACCGACCGCTTCGACGCGACGGTGGCCGAGACCATCCGCACGATGGGCGGCGCCGTCGGCACGCTGGAGACCACCGCGCGCAGCCTGTCCTCCACCGCCGACCGCAACCGGCAGGAGGCAACCTCCGTCGCCGGCGCCTCGCAGCACGCCTCGCACAGCGTGCAGACGGTGGCGGCGGCGGCCGAGCAGCTCACCGGCTCCATCGCCCTGATCGGCGAGCGGGTCGTCACCTCATCGGCCATCTCGACCCAGGCGGTCGAGGCGTCCAGGCGGGCCGGCGCCGAGGTCGACGGGCTGGGCAACGCGGCGCACCGGATCGGCGAGGTCGCCGGCCTGATCGCCGGCATCGCCAGCCAGACCAACCTGCTGGCGCTCAACGCCACCATCGAGGCGGCGCGGGCCGGCGAGATGGGCAAGGGCTTCGCCGTCGTCGCCGGCGAGGTCAAGTCGCTGGCCGGCCAGACGGCGAAAGCCACCGAGGAGATCGCCCACCACATCGCCCAGGTGCAGGACGCGACCCAGACCGCCGTCACCGCCATCCGCGAGATCGGCGCCATCGTGGCGCGCAGCGACGAGATCGGCACCACCATCGCCGACGCCGTTCAGCAGCAGGGAGCGGCGACCGGCGAGATCGCCCGCAGCGCCTGCGAGGCGGCGGCGGACACCCGGCAGGTCTCGACCAGCATCGACGCCGTGTCGGCGGCGGCGCTGGAGACCGAGCGCTCGGCCACCGGCCTGCTCGACGCGGCGGGCGGCCTGTCGCGGCAGGCCGACGCCCTGCGCGGGATGGTCGACGCCTTCCTGGTCAATGTCGAGGCGATCAACGCCGCCCCGCTCACCGCGCTGCACGCGGCGGAGCCGGCGGGCGGCGCCGTCTTCATGGCCTGGACCGACGCGCTGGCGGTCGGCGACGAGGGCATCGACACCGACCACATGATCCTGATCGCGTTGCTGAACGAGGCCGCCGCCCACACCCGCGACCGCGCCGACCGGGCGACGCTCGCCGCCGCCGTCGGCCGCCTGCTCGCCTACACCGTCCTGCATTTCGAACAGGAGGAGCGGCTGATGGAAAGCAGCGGATACCCCGCTCTGGCCGCCCACAAGGCCGAGCACGACGCGCTGCGCGAGCGCACGGCGGGGTTGAAGCGCCGGCTGGAGGCGGGCGAGGCGGTCGGCGACGATCTGCTGGCGCTGGTCCGCGACTGGCTGTTCGAGCACATCCAGCATTCTGACGAGCGGATCGGCCGGCATCTCGCCGGGCGGCAGCGGGCGGCGGCCTGAACGGCCGGCCTCTGGGCCGGAACGCCCCGGCGCGGCCCTGCGTCATGGGCCGGCCAGGCCCCGCGCCAGGGCGGCCTCGACCATCGCGATCCCGCCCCGTCCGGCGGCATGGGGCAATCGCTCCTCCCCCGTGCGCGCCGGCCCCCTTGACCTTCGCCGCGTCCGGGCCCATTCCTGAAGCATCATGAAGGCCCGACTCATCCGCATCGCCGTCGCCTCCGTCCTGGCCATCGCCGTGTCCGCCGGCATCGCCTGGTGGCAGGTCCAGAACGCCTCCAGCACGGTGGCGGGCGCCACCAGGAGCGCCGTGCCGATCGGCGGCCCCTTCACCATGACCGACAGCGACGGCAGAACGGTCACCGACGTCGATTACCGCGGCAAGTACCTGCTGGTCTATTTCGGCTATACCTACTGCCCGGACGTCTGCCCGACCGAACTCGGCGCCATGACCCAGGCGCTCGACCAGCTCGGCCGGCAGGCCGACAAGGTGCAGCCGCTCTTTGTCTCCGTCGATCCGGAGCGCGACACGGTGGCGCACCTGAAGGATTATGTCGGGCTGTTCCACCCCCGCCTGATCGGGCTGACCGGAACCGCGGAGCAGGTCCGCGACACCGCGCGCGCCTATCGCGTCTACTACGCCAAGGCGCCGCAGAAGGACGGCAAGCCCGACGAATACTTGATGGACCACTCCAGCTTCATCTATCTGATGGGGCCGGACGGCGGTTTTCTTGGCGTCTACCCGGCCGGCACCAGCGCCGACCGCATCGCCCAGGATCTCGGCACACGCATCGCGGGCTGATCCCGGCGTCACAAAAGCGTCTCCGAGACCTCCGACAGGCGGCTGCCCACACCCCGGGCAGCCGCTTTTTTTGCAAGCCGAGACGGGACAACCCGCCGCAGCGCGGCAAAAACCGGGTTATTTCCTTTCTTTCTCAACCTTTTCAATGGCTTAACAAGAGGGTTTTGCGACTTGACAGGGTTGTCCCCCAAACGTATGGTCTCGCCGCTTTCGCGTGGCGGCGAGCCAAACGGAGATCGGGGGGCGGCATGAACGACAAATCGCCCCCGGACCCTTTGGAAGAGCTCGAAGCCCGTTTGCGCAAGGCGCGCGGAGAACAACGCGGCTGGTCGGGCGGACCCGGTAGCAAATACCACCGCCCTCCCCAGGGAGTGTTGGGCACCGCGTTGCGCATCGGGACCGAGCTGGTCGCGGCCATGATCGTCGGAGTTGGTGGCGGGTATCTGCTCGACCGCTGGCTCGGCACGGCGCCCTGGGGACTGATCGTCATGTTCTTCCTCGGGTCGGCGGCGGGAGTGCTGAATGTCTACCGGGCCGTCAACGGCCTCGGCATCGCCGCCGGCTACAGCCGGCCCACTGGGGACAACGAGCGCCAAGACGGCGACGCACACTGAGCGAGGACGACCTTGGATCCGCTGCACCAGTTTCAAATCAGTTCGTGGTTCCAGATCATCCTCGGCGGCTACGACGTGTCGTTCACGAAGTCGGCCTTCTTCATGGTCGTGGCCGTCGCGGCGATCTATTCGCTGCTGGTCGTCGGCATGGCGAACAGGTCGATGGTGCCCGGCCGTCTGCAATCGGCCGCCGAGATGTTCTACGAGTTCGTCGCCAACCTCGTTCGCGACAACGCCGGCCACGACGCCAAGCCCTATTTCCCGTTCGTGTTCGCCATCTTCATGTTCGTCCTGTTCGGCAACATGATCGGCATGATCCCCTACACCTTCACCTTCACCAGCCACATCATCGTGACCTTCACGCTGGCCGCCGTGGTGTTCGTGTTCGTGACGGTGCTGGCGCTGATCAAGCACGGGCTGCACTTCTTCACCTTCTTCATGCCGCACGGCGCCCCGGTGGCGCTCGCCCCGATCCTCATCCCGATCGAGGTGATCTCCTACGTGATGCGCCCCGTCAGCCTCTCGATCCGACTGTTCGCCAACATGATGGCCGGTCACACGATGCTGAAGGTCTTCGCCGGCTTCACGGTCATGATGATCAGCGGTCTCGGCGCGCTCGGCTTCGTCACCGGTCTGGTTCCGCTCGCCATCAACGTCGCGTTGACCGGCTTCGAGTTCCTGGTCGCGTTCCTGCAAGCCTACGTCTTCTCGATCCTGACCTGCCTGTACATCCGCGACGCGCTGGAACTGCACTGAGCAGAGCCCGCCTTCCGGACCCTTGTTTACCCCGTTCCATCGCGTTCAATACTTACCTAGAGGAATGAGTACCATGGAAGCTGAAGCCGCAAAGTTCATCGGTGCCGGTCTGGCCGTTATCGCCCTCGCCGGCGTCGGCATGGGTATCGGCAACATCTTCTCGACGCTCATCGGCTCGATCGCCCGCAACCCGGCCGTGCAGCCGAAGGTCTTCCCGATCGGCATTCTGGGCTTCGCGCTGACGGAAGCCGTCGCGCTGTTCGCCCTGCTGATCGCCTTCCTGATCCTGTTCGCCTAAGGCCAGAGCGGCTTTCAACAAAAACAGCTCTGACGACGCGGCGCCGGGCTTCTTCGGGAAGTTTCGGCGCCGCTCCTTTGCCTAGGGGGACCGATCATGCCGAACCTGTTGGCCAAAGGCCGGCTGGCCCGCTGGTCGGGTGTGGCGGGCGCTTCGCTCGTCACCCTCACCACGATGGCCGGCACCGTCCTGGCGGCTGCGGCGGAGCACGCTCCGGACGCGGCGCATGGCGGCGAGCACGCTTCCGGCGGCCTGCCGCAGCTCAATCCCGCCAATTTCCCGACCCAGATCTTCTGGCTGGCTCTGACCTTCGGCGTTCTCTACTACCTGCTGTCCAAGAAGGCGCTCCCGCGCGTGGCGGAGGTGCTGGAGGCGCGGCAGGAGCGTATCTCGCGCGATCTCGCCAAGGCCGCCCAGTTGAAGGATGAGGCCGAAGCCGTCCTGGCCCAGGTCGAAGCGTCCCTCGCCGGCGCCCGCGCCGAGGCACTGACCCTGATCGGTCAGGCCAGCGCGGACATCGAGGCGAACAACCAGGCCCGCCAGGCCGCGCTGAGCGCCGACATCGCCGAGCGTCTGCGCACCGCCGAGGCGTCCATCGCCGCGGCCAAGGAGCAGGCTCTCGCCAACGTCCGCACCGCGTCGGCCGACATCGCCCGCGACATCGCCGGCCGCCTGGCCGGTGTCGACGTCGATCAGGCCCAGGCCGACGCCGCGGTGGCGGCAGTGATCGAGGAGCGCCGGGGATGAACACCGCTGAATTCTGGGTTCTCGTCTCCTTCGTCATCTTCGTGGCCCTGGTCTGGAAGAAGGCGGGTGCGGCCATCGCGTCGGCCCTCGACGGCCGCGCCGAGAAGATCCGCGCCGAGTTGGACGAGGCCGAGCGTCTGCACAAGGACGCCCAGGCCCTGCTCAACGGCTACCAGCGCCGTCAGGCCGACGCGCTGAAGGAAGCCGAGGCCGTCCTTGCCCACGCCCGCGAGGAGGCCGCCCGCCTCCGCGCCCAGGCCGGCACCGACCTCGAATCGTCGCTGAAGCGCCGCGAGGCTCAGGCCATGGACCGCATCGCCCAGGCGGAAGCCGCGGCGGTGGCCGAGGTCCGCAACCTGACGGTGGACGTCGCCATCGGCGCCAGCCGCCGCATCCTGGCTGGCGGCGTGCAGGCGGTCCAGGCGGACCGGCTGATCGAGCAGTCGATCGCCGAGCTGCCCAAGCACCTGCACTGATACCCGCGCTTCCCCGCCTTTGTTGCGGGGACAGCAACGGAGTTTCGAAAAACCCCGGCCTTGGCGCCGGGGTTTTTCTTTGGTCGAATGGATCCAGGCCCCTCCCCTTCCGCCCGGCCGGAGTCCGCACCGCCCATGCCCGTCTTCCCGTCCGTTTTCGTCTCCCACGGCGCCCCGACCCTGGTCCTGGAAAACAGCGCCGGACGCGACTTCCTCGCCACACTGGGCACGCGACTCGGCCGCCCCAGCGCCATCCTCGCCGTCTCGGCCCACTGGACCACCCGCGTCCCCGCCGTCAGCGGCGCTTCGAGGCCGGAGACGGTCCATGATTTCCACGGCTTTCCCGACGCGCTCTACCGCCTGCGCTACCCGGCGCCGGGCGCCCCGGCCCTGGCGGAGCGCGTCGCCGGGCTGACCGGCGCCGTGGTCGATCCCACCCAGGGGCTCGACCACGGCGCCTGGGTGCCGCTGATGCTGATGTACCCGGAGGCCGACATCCCGGTCGCCCAGTTCGCCGTGCAGCCGGGGCGCGGCGCCGCCGAGCACATCGCGCTCGGGCACCGGCTCGCCGAGCTGCGGCAGGAGGGGGTGCTGGTCCTCGCCAGCGGCGGGGCCGTCCACAATCTGCGCGAGTTCGTCTATGGCGGCGGCCGCACCGCTCCCTGGGCGTCCGGCTTCGCCGATTGGCTCGACGCGACGCTGACCGCCGGAGACGGCGACGCGGTGGCCGACTGGCTGTCCCGCTGCCCCGACGCCCGGCGCGCCCACCCGACCGACGAGCATTTCCTGCCCTTGCCGGTGGCGCTGGGCGCCGCCGGAGAAAGATTCCGGGCCGAACGGCTTCACGCCGGCTTCGAGCATGGCAGCCTCGGCATGCAGGCCTACGCCTTCACCAACCCGGCGGACGGCGCGATGGAGGGCTTGGGACAAGAGGCCGCCCCCGCCGCCTGACCCACACTTGTCTGTTTGCTGCCCGGTCGCGCCAAGCTACAATCCGCGCCGCGCGGCCGGCCTTCCGCCGGCGCAGCGTTCGGATTGGACAGCGCGTGCGGGAGTTGGCGTGAAGCGGAGCGGCATTCTGTCCCGGACCGGCGGCCTGCCCCGATTCCGTGCAACGACCGTGGCGGGTCGGATTTCGGTCGGCTTCGCCGCCGCCTTGGCGCTCGTGCTGGTTTTGACGATGGTCGGGCTCGGCTGGCTCTACGCGGTGACGCGCGACGTCGGCGCCTTTTCCAGCAGCGCCGACATGTCCCAGGCGGCGGCCGACGCCGACATCGCCTTTCGCGACCTGGAGGTGTCGGTCCGCGACCATCTGGCCTTCGGCGACGACCAGAGCCTGCTCGACGCCACATGGCGGCACGACACGGTGCTGGAACGGCTGGAGGGGCTGGCCCGGAGCGCCACCGCTCCCCCCGACCAGCAGGCGGCGGCCAAGGGCCGCGCCTCGCTGAACGAGTATTGGACGGCGGTCGAGCGGGTGATCGCGCTGCGCAACGACCGCTCCACGCGGACCATCACCGTGCTGGAGCCGGTGGTTGCGCAGACCCGCGAGAAGCTCGGGTTGCTGAAAAGCGCCGGTGGCGTCGATTCGACGGCGCTGGCCAGCGACGCCGCCATCGCCGTGCTGCTGATGCAGGAGCATCTCACCCGCTTCGTCGACCGCCGCGACCCCCAGGACGCCGAGGCGATGCGGGCGCAACTCGACACCGCGCGCGGCAAGCTGACCGAGATGAACCGTTACCTATGGGTCCCCGGCACCCGCCAAGCCATCGGCGAGGTCGGCGATCTGCTGGCCAAGGCCGGCGACGCCGTCGAGAAGATCGAGGCGGCCGTGCTCGAGGAGGACGCGATCCGCGCCGAGACGATGGCGCCCAACGCCGCCGGCATCGCCGCCAACATCGGCGACATCCGCCGCCGGGCCGACGCCGAGGCCGGGGGGCTGCGCGGAACGCTGTCCGCCGGCATGGCCGGCTACACCAAGGTCGCGCTGTGGACCGGCGGCGGCGTGCTGCTGGTCGGGCTGCTGGCGGTCTGGCTGGTCCAGCGCAGCGTCGGCCGCCCGGTCCACGCGATGGCCGGCGCCGTCGCGGCGCTCGCCGCCGGGCGCACCGACGTGGCGCTGCCGGCGATCCGCGGCGAGGACGAGATCGCCGGCATGGCCCGCGCCGTCCACACGCTGCGCGCCAGCGTCGAGGACACCGAGCGCCAACGCCGGGAGGCGGAGGCGATGCATGGCCGCCTGCTGCGCGAGAAGGAGCGCGCCGAGGGCGCCAACGTCGCCAAGACGAATTTCCTGGTCAATCTGAGCCAGGAGCTGCACGGGCCGCTCAGCGACATCATCAATTCAAGCCAGACGCTGATGAGCGACCTGCACCGGCTGGGCGTCGACGAGCTGGCGACCGACGTCGAGCACATCCAGTGGACCGGCGAGCAACTCGCCGGGCTGGTCGACGCGCTGCTCGACTACGCCAAGATCGAGGCCGGGTCGATGGACGTCTGTTTGCAGGATTTCGACGTCAACCGGCTGCTGATCGAACTGCGCGAGCGCTCGCTGCCCGCCGCCGACCTGCACGGCGACACGCTTGAGCTGACGGCGCCGGCCGGGCTGGGCGCCATGCATTCCGACTTCACCAAGGTGCGGCAGGCGCTGCTGAACCTGCTCGACAACGCCTGCAAGTTCACCGAGGGCGGAAGCGTCACGCTGACCGCCGCGAAGATCGAGCGGGACGGTGCCTCCTGGTTCCGCTTCACCGTCAGCGACACCGGCCGCGGCTTTCCCACGGCGCAGACCGGGCGGCTGTTCCAGCCCTTCGCCCAGGGCGGCGCCCCCAACGCCAAGGGCAAGCCGCGCGGCGCCGGGCTCGGGCTGACGCTGGTCGGGCATTACACCGCCATGCTCGGCGGCGACATCGAGGTGGCGAGCGAACCCGGCCAGGGCACGCGGATCACCCTGACCCTGCCGGCGGTGTACCAGCCCCCGGTGGAGGAGCGCCCGCTGAAGGTCGCCACCGCCGGCGACAGCCGCCCGCTGCTGCGGGTCGCCGATTACCGGCCGGTCGCGCAGCTCACCTCGTAACCTCAGCGCGGGCGCGCCGTGTCCTCCGGCGCGTCGCCGTCGTCGAGCGGCTGGCCGTACTTCATCCGCCGCATCTTCTCCGCCACCCGCGCGATCTCGTCGGGCGGGAGGATCGTCGGCTCGCCGAGTTGCTGGGCGTGGAGATACTGGCGGGCCAGGGTCTCGACCTCGACCGCCAGCGCCAGCGCCGCCTTGACCGTCCTGCCCAGCACGATCATGCCGTGGTTGGCGAGCAGGCAGGCGAGCCGGCCGTCCAGAGCTTCCAGCGCGTGGTCGGACAGGTCCTGGGTGCCGAAGGTCGCGTAGGGCGCGCAGCGGATCGAATCGCCGCCGGCCAGCGCCACCATGTAATGGAAACTCGGGATGCCGCGCCCATGCACCGCCAGCGCGGTGGCGAAGGTCGGGTGCGCGTGCAGCACCACCTCGATGTCGGGGCGGGCGCGCAGGATATCGCGGTGGATGCGCCATTCCGAGGACGGGCGGCGATCCCCGAGATAGGTGCCGTCGAATCCCATCGCGACGATGTCGGCCGGAGTCGTCTCGTCGTAAGGGAGGCTGGTCGGGGTGACGAGGAAGCCGCCCTCGATCCGCATCGACAGGTTGCCGGAGGCACCCTGGTTGATGCCGAGCCGGTTCATGGCGAGGCAGGCGTTGATGATGGCCCGGCGTTCGGCGAGGTGCGGCGGGTCGGTCATGGTCATCGCACGGCCCCCGACGCCAGCAGTCGCTCGGCCGTCGCCAGATCCTCGGGGCGGTTGGCGTTGAAGAAGGGATCCACCGGCTCGACCGGAAACTCGGCGACCGCCAGCCGATGGCGCGCGGTCCAGGCATCGACCTTGCGCATGTCCTCCTCCAGCATCGCCCGGCGCAGGTCGCCGGCCAGCCGGACCGGCCACAGCCCGAAGACCGGATGGTCCCAGCCGCCCGAGCGTGCGCAGGCGAGATCGGCGCCCTCGCGCTCGACGGCGGCGGCCAGCCGGGCGACCAGATCGCCGGGAATGAAGGGCGCGTCGGTGGCGAAGCTGGCGACCCAGCGGACGGCGGGCGCATGGTCCCGCACCCACTCCAGCCCGGTCAGCACGCCGGCCAGCGGCCCGGCATACCCCTCCACCACGTCGGCCGCCACCGGCAGGCCGAAGACGGCGAAGCGGGCCGGATCGCCGTTGGCGTTCAGCACCAGCGGCCCCACCTGCGGGCGCGCGGTGTCGACGATGCGCTCCAGGATCGTCCGCCCGCCGAGAAGGCGAAGGTTCTTGTCGCCGCCGCCCATGCGGCGCGACAGCCCGCCGGCCAGCAGCACGCCGGCGACCGGCTCATTCATCGTCGCCGCTCCCCTTGCGGGCGTGGCGCCGGTCCTCGTCGGCGGCGCCGGCGGGGTCGGCGTCGAAGACCAACCGGCCGGTGCCGGCCAGCGCCAGGAAGCGCTTGCCCTTGGCCCGCCCGACCAGCGTCAGGTCGGCCTGCCGCGCCAACTGCACGCCCCAGGCGGTGAAGCCCGAGCGCGACACCAGAATCGGAATTCCCATCTGCACCGTCTTGATGACCATCTCCGACGTCAGGCGCCCGGTGGTGTAGAAGATCTTGTCGTCGGCCGGGACTCCGTTCAGATGCATGTATCCGGCGATCTTGTCCACCGCGTTGTGACGGCCGACATCCTCCATGTAGACCAGCGGCCGGTCCTCCTGGCACAGCACGCAGCCATGAATCGCCCCGGCCTCCAGATAGAGGCTGGGCGTCAGGTTGATCGCCTTCGACAGCGCGTAGATCCAGGAGGTGCGCAGCCGCGCCGTGTCGGACAGCCGGATCGTCCCGAATCCCTCCATCACGTCGCCGAAGGCGGTTCCCTGGGCACAGCCGGAGGTCAGCGTCTTCTTCCGCAGCTTGGCCTCGTAATCGGTGGCCCGCCCGGTGCGGACAACCACCGTGTCGGTTTCCTCGTCCACGTCGATGCCGGTGATGCGGTCGTCGCGGCGCAGCATGTTCTGGTTCAGCAGATAACCGACCGCCAGACAATCCGGGTAGTCGCCGATCGTCATCATGGTGACGATCTCCTGCCCGTTCAGATAGAGGGTCAGCGGGCGCTCGACGGTGACCGAGGTCTCGACCGCGTGCCCGTCCTGGTCGAGCCCGGAGACGCGCTCGGTCAGCTTGGGGTTTGCCGGGTCCGGCTGTATGGTGAGGGTGCGCAGGCTCATGGACCCGAGTGTGGGAATCCGCCGCCACCGCGACAAGTGCGCCAGTCGGCGGAACCACCAACGGAACCGGATGCACGACTTCACCCAGGCCCTGGCCATGGCCCTCCAGATGATCGTCACCCTCGACGCCGATCTGGCACGCGTCGTCGGGCTGTCGCTGCGGGTCAGCCTGACCGCCGTGCTGGCCGCCACCCTGATCGGTCTGCCGCTCGGCACCGCCGTCGCGGCGCTGCGCTTTCCGGGGCGGCGGGGGCTTTCGGTGGCGCTCAACACCCTGATGGGGCTGCCGCCGGTGGTGGTCGGGCTGGTGGTCTTCCTGCTGCTGTCGCGCTCCGGCCCGTTCGGCGTGCTGGGGCTGCTGTTCACGCCGGCCGCGATGATCGTCGCGCAGACGGTGCTGATCCTGCCGATCGTCGCCTCGCTGGCCCGCCAGACGGTCGAGGATCTGCTGGTCGAGTATGACGACCTGCTGCGCGTCACCGGCGCCGGCCCCTTTCACACGCTGACCACCCTGCTGTCGGAGGCGCGCTGGAGCCTCGTCACCGCCATCCTCGCCGGCTTCGGCCGCGCCTCGGCCGAGGTCGGGGCGGTGATGATCGTCGGCGGCAACATCGAGCACGCGACCCGGGTGATGACCACCGCCATCGCGCTGGAAACCAGCAAGGGCGATTTGCCGATGGCGCTCGGGCTGGGGGTGGTGCTGATGACGCTGTCGCTGGCGGTGAATCTCGCGGCGTCGCTGCTGCGCGAGGCGGCGCGCCGGTAGAATCAGCCCTTTGGCCGCCTTGGCAGGCTGGGCACGCTCCGCCCATAGTGCGTCACGCCGACGATGCGGCAACGCGTTTGGAGGGAACAGAGCATGCTACGCCGGTCTTTCGCGATAGGGTGCGCCGCCGCCGCGGCGCTGTTCGGCCTGCTGCCGGGCACGGTGACGCAGGCCGGCGCCGCCGACCGCTTCATCACCGTTGCCTCCACCACCTCGACCGAGGATTCGGGGCTGTTCAAGGAGCTGCTGCCGAAATTCACCGCGAAGACCGGCATCGAGGTGCGGGTGGTCGCGAAGGGGACCGGGCAGGCGATCGACCTCGCCAAGCGCGGCGACGCCGACGTGCTGTTCGTCCACCACAAGCCGTCGGAGGAGAAATTCGTCGCCGAGGGCTTCGCGACCGAGCGCAAGCCGGTGATGTACAACGACTTCATCGTCGTTGGCCCGGCGAAGGATCCGGCCGGGGTCAAGGGCTCGAAGGACGTGACGGACGCGCTGGCGAGAATCGCCGCGTCCAGGGCCCCCTTCGTCTCGCGCGGCGACGACAGCGGCACCCACAAGGCCGAACGCGCGCTATGGGCGGCGGCGAAGCTCGACCCGGCCAAGACCGACGGCGGCTGGTACAAATCGATCGGCCAGGGCATGGGACCGACCCTGAACACCGCCGCCGCCATGGAGGGCTACGCGCTGGCCGACCGCGGCACCTGGCTGAACTTCAGGAACCGTGGCGACTTGGCGGTCCTGGTCGAGGGCGACAAGCGCCTGTTCAACCAGTATGGCGTCATGCTGGTGAACCCGGCCAAATTCGCCCATGTGAAGGCCGCAGACGGCCAAGCCTTCGTCGATTGGCTGGTGTCGGCGGAAGGCCAGAAGGCCATCGCCGATTACACCATCGGCGGCCAGCCCCTGTTCTTCCCCAACGCCAACGAGCCGGGGGCCTGACCCCCGGCCCCGAAGCCTCGGCCCCGAGCCTTGCCCCGCCCGTCAGACTTTGAAGTTGACTGGCGGGTCCAGGAAATCGGTGATCTTGGGCATGCCGTCGCGGAACAGCGGCATCGCCTTCAGATCCTTCACATAGCCGCTGCTGCCCAGCATGGATTCGAAGCTCTTTCCCTGCTGGGCGCCGGTTTCCATGGCCTTCTTGATCATGCGGGCGATGGGGTTCGCGCTGTCCGCGACGGTCGACGGCTTGCCCTGGGCGCGCGTCAGATTCTCGTGGGCGAGCTGGTTCCCCGCCCGCTGCACCGCCCAATTGACCGAAGCCTTCTCCTCGTCGCTGACGCTGTCGAGGAAGGCGACGGCCGCCCTGAAGCCGGCGGCCTTGTCGGTGCCCTTGGGGTCGCCCTTCTTCATGGCCTCGGCCTGCTGTTCGGCCATCAAATTCTGGGCGGCCTCCTGCTCGGCTTTCGAGAACAAGCGGCCGCTGTTGCTGGCCACCGCGAACAGGGAGCGGCGGTCGAGCCCGGCGAACACCGTCCTGATGGACTCCTCGTCGCCCTTCGCGACGCCGTTCGCCTTTCCCTTCTCGGACAGGGTGCGGTAGCCGGCGTCCAGCGAATCGCGCGCCTCCCTGGACACTTGGCCCATGCTCGGCAGCCCCTTGGACGCGGACGCCTGCGCGGCGGTCTTGGCTGCCTGATCGAGCATCGCCAAGGCGTCCGCGCCAACCGCCGCCGAGCCGGCAGCCACCGTGGGTTTCGAATCGGGGGACGCCGGGTCGTAGCGCGGATTCTCCACGTAGGTGCCCTGCTCAAGCCCGGCGATGTCGACGTTCGCCGCGTACTTCTTCAGGCCATTGACCCAATGGTCGGCGACGAGGCCCCGATCCACCATCTTTTGCAGGGCTTTCTTGCCCCGTTCGTCGTCCAGCGCCAGAAAGCCGTCCTCGCTGTCGCCGAAACCCAACGCCTCGTAGGCTTCCTCCCCCTTCTCCCGCAGCCGGCCCTGGATACTGGCCATCGTCTCACGGGGCTTCTCACCGACGGCGGCGGCGTAGTCCTTGTTGGCGCTCTCGATCTCGGCGCGCAGAGCGCCCATCTCCTCCTCGTGGGCGGCCTGCTCCTCAGCCGACGGGGGCCTTCCCTCCCGACCTCTCAGGAATTGGACGCCCACCGCCATCAGCTTGTCGTTCGTCGCCCGAACCCGCCCTTCCTTGACCCTTCCCGCGTCCAGGATGAGCTTGCTCCGCGCCTCCAGTTCCTCGTCCTCCGCGTCCTTCGGCCGCTCCTTCAGAAAGCGTTCGCGAACGGAGGCCGTCGCCAAGGCGCGCAGACCCAGGGAGATCTCCTCCACCGTGGCCCCGCCATTCTTGACCATGCCCTCGAGATGCGCCCGCCCCTTGCTGCCAAGGGAAGCGAACACATCGGCGGCGACCCCCTTCAGCGATTTCCCAAGGCTGCCGACCTCCACCTTGTCCTCGATCGCGCCGGACGCCTTCGCAGCCCCCGCCGAAGACCGCAATCCGTCCGCCGATGCCGCGGCGGGCGACCTCCGCAGCACGGAGTTGGCGGCGCTCGTCACACCGAACAATGAGGAAGCCGCGATCGCCATGATTTCGATCCCCTTTTGCACAACAAGCGCCGATGACGAAGCCCACCACGCGAACGGACGGGTCCGGACAACACTTCAGTATCGAAGCAAAAATTTCCTCTTTCCGACATAAAATGACTCCAGCCCGGTTAATCATCCCTTAAAAATTGCAATTCCAAATCAAAACCTCTGTCCCGGAAATTTGTTCTCACCGGAGCAATGCCCGGAAATTGCAGACTTCCAACCGAGCGCCTGGACCGCGGACATCGCATGAGAGCCGGTCAAAGGTGGTCATCATTAAGATTTCCTTCCCATGCCGCCGCGCAGGCCCATATGACTCCCCATGGGGGTTCGTCTCGGGGCTGGGCGGGAGTGGTCAGGGCATGAAGATCGGCAACCGCAAGGTGCTCGTCTGCGATTGCGCCCACAGCATGCGGCTTGACGGAGCCGCGCTCGGCAAGGCGTGCGGCGACGGCGGGGCCGTCACGGTCCACACCCAGCTCTGCCGGGGGCAGCTCGACCGTTTCGAGGCGGCGGCGGCCAACGGCGAGCCGCTGCTGGTCGCCTGCACCCAGGAGGCCCCGCTGTTCGGCGAGGTCGCCGCCGGGACCGCTCCCGACACGCCGGTCGGCTTCACCAACATCCGCGAGCGCGCCGGCTGGTCCGACGAGGGCGCCGACGCCCTGCCGAAGATCGCCGCCCTGCTGGCCGAGGCGGCGCTGCCGATCCCGCCGGCCGGCGCGCTGTCGCTCAATTCCCAGGGGGTGTGCCTCGTCTACGGCACCGACGAACGCGCCATCGAGGCCGGGCGCGAACTGGCGGGCCACCTCGACGTCACCGTTCTGCTGGCCGCTCCCAAGGAGGTCGAGCCGCCGCGCGTGATGGACATCGCCCTGTTCCGGGGGCGCATCCGCAGCGCGCGCGGCTGGGTCGGCGCCTTCGAAATCGTGGTGGACGACTACGCGCCCGCCCTGCCCTCATCGCGGGGCGCGCTCGCCTTCGAGCCGGTGCGGCAAGGCGCCTCGGCGCGCTGCGACCTGATCCTCGACCTCACCGGCGGAACGCCGCTCTTCCCGGCCCACGGCAAGCGCGACGGCTACCTGCGCCCCGACCCGAACAGCCCGGCCCAGGTGGCCAAGGCCCTGCGCGACATCGCCGATCTGGTCGGCGTCTTCGAGAAGCCGCGCTATGTCGATTACAAGGCCGACCTCTGCGCCCATTCCCGCAACCGCAAGACCGGCTGCACCCGCTGTCTCGACGTCTGCCCGACCGGCGCCATCGCCCCCGCCGGCGATACCGTCGCCATAGACCCGCATGTCTGCGCCGGCTGCGGATCCTGCGCGGCGGTCTGCCCGACGGGGGCGGCGACCTACGCCCTGCCGCCGCAGGTCACGGTCCATGAACGGCTGCGGACGCTGCTCTCCACCTACGCCGGGGCCGGCGGTTCGGCGCCGGTGCTGCTGATCCACGACCCGCGCCACGGCGATGCGGTGATCGGCATGATGGCCCGGCACGGGCGCGGCCTGCCGGCGCGTGTGCTGCCCTTCGCGCTGAACGAGGTCACGCAGGCCGGCTTCGACCTGTTCGCGCTGGCGCTCGCCTATGGCTGCACCCACGTCCGTGTGCTGACCGGCCCGGACAACGCGGGTGAGACCGCCGGGCTGGCAAGCCAGATCGGGCTGGCCGAGACGGCGCTGAGCGGGCTTGGCTACGGAACCGGCCGGGTGTCGACGATCGACGCCCCCGATCCCGACGCCGTCGCCACGGAGCTGTGGAACCTGCCCCCCGCCGCCCCGCACCGCGCCGGCATGTTCCTGCCGATGGGATCGAAACGCACCGTCACCATGCTGGCCCTGCGCCACCTGCACGCCGTGGCCCCCGCCCCGGTGGAGGTGCTGCCGCTGCCGCCGGGCGCTCCGTTCGGCCGGGTGGCGGTGGACGCCGCCGGCTGCACCCTCTGCCTGTCCTGCGTCGGCGCCTGCCCGACCGGGGCGCTGCTCGACAACGCGGACGCGCCGCGGCTGTCCTTCGCCCAGGACGCCTGCGTCCAATGCGGGCTGTGCAAGGCGACCTGCCCGGAGGCGGTCATCACCCTGGTGCCCGAGATGGATTTCCGCGACGGGGCGCGGGGCGCCGTCGTGATGAAGGAGGAGGAACCCTTCCACTGCGTGTCCTGCGGCAAGCCCTTCGCCGCCAAATCCTCGATCGACCGGATCGCCGCGGCCCTGGCCGGCAAGCACTGGATGTTCGCGACGCCGGAGGCCGCCAACCGCATCCGCATGTGCGGGGATTGCCGCGTGCGGGACCAGGCCGCCCGTGGCGACGCGCCCTTCGCGCTCGGCCGGCCGCCGGCGCCGCGCACCACCGACGACGATCTGCGCGACCGCGAGGCGGGGCGCAAAGCCAGGTGAGAGGCTTTCCACTTGACGGAAATCAAAGCCTCCCTCCCCTCCCCCGTGAGACAGATCGCCCCCACATCTGTATGATGCCGGGAGCCAATGGCCGCGACACCGGCCGGCAGCAGCAGCAAGGACGTGGAACCATCCGATGAGCAGCGCCACCCCCCTGCCCGATCCGGCCATCTCCCGCCCGGCGCCCCTGGTCGATCCGTTCGGCCGGGCGGTGAAGTATCTGCGCGTGTCGGTGACCGACCGCTGCGACCTGCGCTGCGTCTACTGCATGGCCGAGGACATGAGCTTCCTGCCGAAGGCGGAGGTGCTGACGCTGGAGGAGCTCGACCGGCTGTGCAGCGCCTTCGTGAAGCTCGGCACCCGCAAGCTGCGGCTGACCGGCGGCGAGCCGCTGGTGCGGCGCGACGTGATGCGGCTGATCCACGCGCTGGGCCGCCACGTCAAGGCCGGCGACCTCGACGAGCTGACGCTGACCACCAACGGCACCATGCTGTTCAAGCACGCCGCCGGGCTCTACGAGGCCGGTGTGCGGCGGATCAACGTCTCGCTCGACACGCTCGACCCCCACAAGTTCCAGGCGATCACCCGCTGGGGCAAGCTCGACAAGATCATGGGCGGCATTCAGGCGGCAAAGGACGCCGGGCTGAGGATCAAGATCAACTGCGTGGCCCTGAAGGGCGTGAACGACGACGAGATCCACCGCATGGTGGCGTGGTGCGGCGAGCAGGGCTTCGACCTCACCTTCATCGAGGTGATGCCGATGGGCGAGATCGGCGAGACCGCCCGTCTCGACCAGTACTGGCCGCTGACCGCGCTGAAGGCCGAGTTGCAGACGCGTTGGACCCTCGACGAGACCGACTACAACACCGGCGGGCCGGCCCGCTACGTCCGGGTCGCCGAAACCGGCCAGCGGGTCGGCTTCATCACCCCGCTGACCCACAATTTCTGCGAAAGCTGCAACCGGGTGCGGCTGACCTGCACCGGCACCCTCTACATGTGCCTGGGCCAGGAGGATGCCGCCGACCTGCGCACGCCGATGCGCCTGAGCGACGAGGACGGTCCGCTGATCGACGCGGTGCGCGAGGCGATCACCCGCAAGCCCAAGGGCCACGACTTCATCATCGACCGCGGCCATCACGGCCCGGCGGTGCCCCGGCACATGAGCGTCACGGGCGGCTGAACGGGGTTCGGCCGACTTGCACCCGGCTCACTCGTTCCCGGCTCACCGCCCGGTTGCCGACGCCTCTCCGAATCGCCTTGGCCGGGCTTGACCCGGCCAAGGCGGACGGAGGAGCAGCCTCAGGGAACCAGTTCGCCGGATCGGTTGGTCCCGATCAGTCAGGCTCTCAGCTCATGCTCGTCTTGCCGCCGTGGGCGGCCGACCAGCCCACCGGGTCGTTCAGGAACTTCTCGACCTCGGACAGGGTGCTCTCGTCGAAATAGCGGTTCTCGCGGGCGACCTTCAGCACATCCCACCAGGTGCACAGCGCGTGCAGGCGGACGCCGATGGCGTCCATGTTCACCTGCGACTGCGGGAAGATGCCGTAGTGGAAGATCACGAAGGTGTCGGTCACCTGGGCGCCGCCGTTGCGCAGGGCGGTGACGAAGTTCTCCTTGCTCTTGCCGTCGGTCGCCAGGTCCTCGACCAGCAGGACGCGCTGGCCCTCGGTCAGCACGCCCTCGATCTGGGCGTTGCGGCCGAAGCCCTTGGGCTTCTTGCGGACATACTGCATCGGCAGCTCGAGCCGGTCGGCGATCCAGGCCGAGAAGGGGATGCCGGCGGTCTCGCCGCCCGCCACCGCGTCGATCGACTCGTAGCCAATCTCGCGCTCGATCGTCCGCACCGCGAAGTCCATCAGCGCCTTGCGGGCGCGCGGGAAGGAGACGATGCGGCGGCAGTCGGTGTAGACCGGGCTGGCCCAGCCCGAGGTGAAGATGAAGGGAGTCTCGGCGTTGAAATGCAGCGCCTTGATCTCCAGCAGGATCTTGGCGGCGGCGGCGGCGATGGTCGCCTGATCGGACAGGGTGGACATCGGGGGCTCCAGACAGCAGGACGTTGGGCAATGGGGAAATTGGCGCCCTGTGTAACGGCCGCCGGCCCGATTCGCAATCGCGCTGGCGCCCATCCCCCGCTCAGCCGGTCTTGACGGCGCGCGTGTAGGACACGACCTCGCCGCGCAGGGCCTGCATCTGGTCGTGGAGCTGCGCGGCCGCCGCCGCGAGGTCGCCGGCCGCGCGGTCCGCCGCGACCACCGTGTCGTGAACGCTGCCCAGATGGCCGCTCACCACCGTCACCGACGCGGCGCCGTCGGTCATCGCGTGGATGATGCCGTGGGTGGCGTCGGCCTGCCGGGTGACGGCGTCGGCGATGGTGGCGCCGCTGCCGCGCACCGCCTCCACGGTGCCGGCGACGCTGCTCATCGCCTGGACGGTGCGCTGCACGATGCCCTGGATGTCGGCGATCTGGCTCTGGATATCCTCGGTCGCCTTGGTCGTCTGGCTGGCGAGGCTCTTGACCTCGCTCGCCACCACGGCGAAGCCCTTCCCGGCCTCGCCGGCGCGGGCCGCCTCGATGGTGGCGTTCAAGGCAAGAAGATTGGTCTGGCCGGCGATGGAGTTGATCAGCCCGACCACGTCGCCGATCCGCTGCGAGGCCAGCGACAGCTCCTGGATGCGCTGAGTCGCCTCGCCGGCGCGGCTCACCGCCTCCGCCGTCATCCGCGTGGTCTCGCCGGTGTGCTGCCCGATCTCGCCGATCGAGCGTCCCAGCCCGTCGGCGGCGTCGGCGGCCTCGCGCACCGTCGTGGCGGCGCGTTCGGCGTGGGTCCGCAGGTCGCCGATCTCGCCGGTGGCGCGGGCGGCGTCGCGCGCCATCGTCTCGGCGGTCGCCTGCAACTGGCTGCCGGTGGCGCCGAGCGTCTCCAGGATGCCGTCGATCCGCCCGGTGAAACGGTCGGTGGCTTGGGCCAGCGCCGCCAGCTTCGACCGCTCCTCCTCCTGGCGGACATGCGACTCGGCGGCCGACCGGTCGAGTTCCGCCGCCTGCCGTTGCAGCAGAAGGACCGCGTCGACGACGCGGCCGATGCTGTCGTTCACGGCATAGCTCAGGGACAGGTCGCGGCGGCCCCGGCCGATCTCCTCGATCGCCTGCGCGGCGGCGTCGAGCGGCCGGACGATCGAGCGGCCGACCATGGCGGTCAGCGCCAGCGCGCCGCACAAAGCCATGAAGGTGATGGTGCCGACCAGCCAGAGCGCCCGCCCGACCAGCAGGCCGGACCACGCGTTGCGGTCCCGGTTCTCGGCGAGGATCAGGGCCGAAACCGCCTCGTTGCGCTCTTCCAGCTCGGAGAAGGAGGCGGCGAAACGGGGCAGTTCGGTGGTCGCCCTGGCGGTGTCGGTCTGGGCAAGCTCGACCATGCGCTCCGCCGCGCGGATGTAATCCTCGAGCGCGCCCCCCACACCCGAGATCGCGCCACGGATCGTCGGCGGCAGGTCCAGCCGGCTGTTGGCCTGGAGCGCGTCGCGGAAGCTCCGCGTGTGCTCGCTCAAGTCCTGGCGCAGCTCGGCCTTCTTCTCGGCCGGCGCGGCGGGACCGGCCAGCAGCGCCGCCAGCACGTCGGCCCGCAGGGCGTCGTGCATCATGTCGCCCTGCTGGTGGTTGGACAGCGCCTCGCCGATGGTGACGACCTCGCCGCCCGCCCGCTCGGTCAGGATGAGCGAGCCGGTGGCGATGCCGCCGACGGTGACGAGGGCCAGGGCGAAGGAGGCGGGCAGGATCGCCAGCCGGTGCCGGAGTGTGAGCGCGACCATGATCCCGATGCTCCCTTCGCCAATGTTGGACCGGCCGGCCGCCGGGCCGGCCTATCACACCATCCCGGCCCGATCCCACCAAGCGGATTCAACCCTGGACATCGGGCTGCCCCCCAAAGAACACGGCCCTTTCCCGGAGAAAAGGGCCGTGATGTCGCGGGAAGGGAACAGGGGGGCCGGCTCAGAACACCCAGAGCTGTTCCGGCGGCAGATGCAGCCAGTGCGGACCCGGCGCCAGCGGGCGGCCGAAGGCGCGCAGCGTCTGGGCCCCGCAGCGGAAGACATGCTCCCAGTGGCTGCCGAGATAGAGGGAGGTCTCCAGCTCGGCGCGGATGCGGTTTTCACCCTCGCCGCCGCTCCCGCCTTCGGTCCCGTTGCCGACCACCTCGACCTGCTCCAGCCGGATGACGCCGGTCGCGTCCTCCGACACGGCCTTGCCGCCGCGGTCCTTGCCCCACAGCGGGAAGCCCGACAGCTCGATCTGCACATAGCCGCCGCGCTTGTCCTGGACTCGGCTCTTCACGAGGTTGTTGGTCCCCATGAACTCCGAGGCGAAGAGGCTGACAGGCTCGGTGTAGAGCTGCTCGGGCGTGCCGGCCTGGACGATCCGCCCGCCGTCGAGCAGCACGACGCGGTCGGCGATGGCCATCGCCTCGATCTGGTCGTGGGTGACGAAGACCGCGGTCAGGTTCATCCGCTTGATCAGGTCGCGGATCCAGATCCGCGCCTCCTCGCGCAGCTTGGCGTCGAGGTTGGACAGCGGCTCGTCGAGCAGGATGACCGGCGGGTTGTAGACCAGGGCGCGGGCGAGCGCCACGCGCTGCTGCTGGCCGCCCGACATCTGGTGCGGGTAGCGGTCGCCGAGATGCCCCAGCCCGACGCCGTCCAGCACCGCGCCGACGCGCTGCTGGATCTCGGCCTTGGGCGCGTTGCGCAGGCGCAGGCCGTAGGCGACGTTCTCGAACACCGTCTTGTGCGGCCACAGCGCGTAGGACTGGAAGACCAGCCCGAGACCGCGCTTCTCCGACGGCACGTTCAGCCCGGCCGCCCCGTCGAAGACGGGGGCGTTGCCGATGGTGATGACGCCCTTGGACGGCTCCTCCAGCCCGGCGATCGAGCGCAGCAGCGTCGTCTTGCCGCTGCCCGAGCGGCCGAGCAGGGCGACGATCTCACCCTGGGCGAAGGTCGCTGTGATGCCCTTCAGGATGTGGTTGCTGCCGTAGGACAGGTGCAGGTCGTCGATGGTGAGCTTAGCCATGGGAGCGTTTCCCGAAGAGCGACATCAGCAGCAGGCCGCAGCCGATCATCGCGATGTTGACGGTGGAGAGGGCGGTCACGAGGTCCACGGCGCCCGACCCCCACAGCGACACCAGCAGCGAGCCGATGACCTCGGTGCCGGGGCTGAGCAGATAGACGCCGGTGGAATACTCGCGCATGAAGGTGACGAATATGAGAAGCCAGCTCGAAATCAAGCCGACTTTGATCAGCGGCACCGTCAGGTCGCGGCTGACCCGCGCCGGCGACGCGCCGACGATCCGCCCGGCCTCCTCCAGCTCCGGCCCGATCTGCAACAGGGCGCCGCTGACCAGCCGCATCCCGTAGGCCAGCCACACCAGCGTGTAGGCGACCCAGATGGCGATCATCGTCTGGCGCATCGGCGACAGGAAGGGCGTGAACAGGAACACCCAGAAGATCGCCAGACCGGCCACCAGACCCGGCATGGCGCGCGGCAGCAGCACCAGATAATCCATCAGCCGCGTCCAGCCCGAGTTCCAGCGGTGCGCCGCCAGGTTCAGCAGGGTGTAGACGCCGACCGACAGCGCGCCGCCCACCGAGGCGATCAGCAGCGTGTTGACGATGCCGCGCACGAGGTTGGGGAACTGCATCAGCTCGTGGAAGTGTGACAGCGTCAGGGAGTCCATCAGGTTGACGCCCTCGCCCCAGCTCGACACGAAGGCGCGGAGCACGAGGCCGCTGATCGGCACCACCACGGTGAACAGCAGCCAGCCGACGATGACCAGCGCCGCCGGCCAGCGCCAGAAGCCGATGCCGACCCGCTTCTGCGCCGCCGCCTTGCCCTTGACCGAGACGTAGCGGTTGGCGGCCCGAAGCAGGTAGCGCTGCAAGGCGACCAGCGGCAGGGCGATGCAGATGATCGCCACGACCACCACGGCCATGAGCTGGTAGGACGGCGTGCCCAGCTTGTTGGTCAGCTTGTAGAGGTAGGTCGCCAGCACCAGGATGCCTTCCGGGTCGCCCAGCACCAGCGGCAGGCCGAACAGCTCGAACCCCAGGAAGAAGACCAGCACGGCGGCGTAGAGGATGTTCGGCATGACCATCGGCAGGCTGACAGTCAGCGCGACCCGCAGCGGCCCGGCCCCGGTCATGCGCGCCGCCTCCTCCACGTCCGACCCCAGGCTGCGCAGCGCCGAGGAGGTGTAGAGAAAGACGTGCGGGACGTGGGTCAGCCCGGCGATGACGATCAGCATGGCCTTCGAATAGAGGTTCCAGGGCTCGAACCCCAGCCAGCCCTTGACCCACAGCGTGACGAAGCCCGCCGGTCCCAGGCTGACGACGAAGCCGAAGGCCAGCACGACCGAGGACACGAACATCGGCACCAGCACCACCGGCTCGATCCAGCGCTGGCCGGGCAGGTCGGTGCGGGTCATCAGGAAGGCCAGCATGGCGCCGACCGGCACCGCGATGGCGGTCATGCCGAAGGCGATGATCGCGGAGTTCCACAGGGCGTCGAAGAAATCCTCGTCGTCCAGCACGAACTCGTAGGCCGACAGGGTGAAGGCGGTCTTGGGTTGGAAGAAGGGTCCGTCGAGGAAGCTCTGGTAGACGACCAGCCCGATCGGAGCCAGCACGGCGATCGCCATGGCGACGATGACCGCGATGCGGGTTGCGCGGTTCATGGGGGATTGTTCCTTGGTGTCGGCACCTGGATGCCCTCTCCCGCCCCGGGAGAGGGAGAGGACCCGCCGAAGGCGGGGAGGGTGAGGGGCTATCGGGGCATGGATTGCGTCGCACGCCCGATAGCCCCTCACCCGGCCCTGCGGGCCACCCTCTCCCGGGGCGGGAGAGGGAGAGATTCGCTCACTTGCCCTGCAGGGCCTTCTGCCAATCCTTCAGGAACTTCAGGCGCTTGACCTGGTCAAGGTAGGTCAGCAGCTCCGGCCCGACATGGATCGGGCGCAGCATGTCGGCCGGCATGTCGGCGGTCGGGTTGATGTGGGCGAGGTCGGTGCGGATCGAGCCCATGTAGCGCGCCACCATCGCCTCCTGGCCCGGCTTGGACAGCAGGTAGTCGAGGAACAGCTTGGCCGCGTTCGGGTGCTTGGCGCCCTTCGGGATGAAGGCGATACGCGACATAATGATCGTGTAGTCGGTCGGCAGCACGACGCCGATCGAGGCCGGGTCCTTCTTCTGCCGCTCCAGCACGTAGGAGCCGATCATGTTGTAGCCGATGGTGTGCTCGCCCGACGTCAGCCGCTCGATCATGGCGCCCGACGAGGTGTAGAGCTTCACGCCGGTCTGCCCCATCGCCTTGACCAGATCCCAGGTGTTCTTGTTCGCCTGGGCGTCCTGCGTGATGTAGAGGAAGCCGACGCCGCTGCGCTCGGGATCGTAGGAGGTGACCTTGCCCTTGTAGACGTCGGGCTTGCTCGCCAGCAGCTTGGCGAGGTCGGCGTGGGTCTTCGGAACCTCGGCTTCCGGCACGGCGCGCTTGTTGTAGGCGAAGACGATCGGCTCGGCGGTGGTGCCGTAGGCCTCGTTCTTCCAGTTCGCCCAGTCGGGCAGATTCTTCGCCTCCGGCGAGGCGTAGGGTTGGGCGTAGCCGTCGTTGACCAGCTTGATCTGGAGATCCATCGCCGAGGACCACATCACGTCGGCGGTGCCGGTGTTGGCGGCGGCCTCGCTGATGAAGCGGTTGTACATCTCGGTGGAGTTCTGGTCGGCGTATTCCAGCTTGATCTTGGGATACAGCGCCTCGAAGCCCTTCAGCAGCTCCGACACGGCGGCGGCGTCGGTCGCCGAATAGATGCTCAGCGACCCCTCCTGGTTCGCCGCCTCGATGATCTTGGCGTAGGACGGGTCGTAGCCGGCAGGGACGGCCTGCGCGCTGGCGGGCGCGCTGGCCAGGAGCGGGGCCGCGACAGTCAACGCGGTGGCGACGAAAAGCGCGAGGTTCCTGCGCATGTTTCCTCTCCTTCTTGGATTTCGTTGGAAATTTCGTTGCCCGTTGCGGAACGGGGTTGGTTGGACTTACAAGCGACTGTAGGCGTCCAACCTGTCGCCAATCTGTCGCCGACGAAAATTGTTCGGATCACGGATGACCGGGCGTTCGAGGAATGCGGAGCATGGGAAGACCGGCGTCATGAGAATCCTGATCGTCGAGGACGACGCGGCGCTGGCGCGCGGTCTGGCCGGCTCCCTGAAGCTGGCCGGCTACGCGGTGGACCATGAATCCTCCGGCGAGGAGGCGGTGCGCTCGGAGCAGCTCGAACCCTACGGGCTGGTGGTGCTCGACCTCGGGCTGCCCGACCTGTCGGGATTCGAGGTGCTGAGCCGCATCCGCCGCCGGGGCTCGACCGTGCCGGTGATGATCCTGACGGCGCGCGAGGCGGTGGCCGACCGGGTGAAGGGGCTCGATCTCGGGGCCGACGACTATCTGCTGAAGCCCTTCGAACCGGCCGAGTTCGAGGCCCGCGTCCGTGCCCTGATGCGGCGCGGACAGGGGCTCCCCGCCCCGGAGCTGGTGTGCGGGGGCCTGCGCTACGACCGCTCGACCGCGCGGGTGACGCTGAACGGGCGGTCGCTCGACCTGCGCAAGCGCGAACTGGCGGTGCTGGAGGGGCTGATCACGCGGGCCGGCAAGGTGGTGCCGAAGGACCGGCTTTCCGGCGAGGTCTTCGGCTACGACGAACCGGTGGCGCCCAACGCCATCGAGCTGTACGTCGCCCGCCTGCGCAAGAAGCTGGAGCCGGACGGGCCGGCGATCCGCACCATCCGGGGGCTCGGCTATCTGATGGAAAACACCTGATGGTCTATCCGTGACCCGGAGGCGCGACGGCGTTCCCTCGCTGCGCCGCCGGCTGCTGACCCGGCTGCTGGTGCCGCTGGGAGCGCTGGCGGTCGGGCTGGGGGTGGGCGGGGCGGCGCTGATCCACGGCTTCGTGCAGTCCACCCACGACCGCGTGCTGGCCGGATCGGTGCTTGCTATCGCCGAGCGGCTGGCGGTGAGCGACGACGACGGCGAGGTGACGGTCGATCTGCCGGCCGTTGCCTTCGGCATGCTGGAGAGCCAGGCCCGCGACAACATCTACTACAACGTCGCCCACCATGGCGGGGTCATCACCGGCTACCTCGACCTGCCGGCGCCGGACCCCGACCGGCTGCCGCTGAACGCCATGCTGTTCCGCGACGACACCTATCACGGCCATCCCGTGCGGGTCGCCGCACAGGTCCGCCGCGTCTATGGCGAGGCCCGCCCGGTCCTGGTGCAGGTGGCGGAGACCACCACCGGGCGCCGCGCCGCCGTGGTCGACATGCTGCTGTGGCTGACCCTGCTGGAGGTGGCGCTGGTCGGCGGCAGCGGCGTGCTGGTCTGGGGCGCGGTCGGGCGCGGCCTCGCCCCGCTTGTGCGGCTGCGCCGGGTGATCGATGCCCGCTCGGCGCGCGGGTCGATGGCGCTGGTGCCGCTGCCGCTCGCCGTCGTCCCGCGCGAGGCGCTGCCGCTGGTGGTCGCCATCAACGGGTTGCTGGAGCGGCTGGACCAGTCGATCACGACGATGCGGCGCTTCACCGCCGACGCCTCGCACCAGCTCCGCACGCCGCTGGCGGTGCTGCGCACCCATCTGGCGCTGCTGCGCCGCCACGGCACCGGCACGGCGGAGGGCCGCGCCGCGCTCGACGACGTGGAGGGGGCGGTCCGTCGGCTGGAACGGCTGCTGACCCAGCTGCTGGCGTTGGCCCGCGCCGACGAGGACAGCCCGGCGCCGGCATCCGGCGAGGTGGCCGACCTGCTCCAGGTGGCCATGGAAACCACCGCCGAGCAGGTTCCCGCCGCCCTGGCGCTGGGGGTGGAGGTCCATTTCGAGAGCCCGCCCGACGGCGGGGCGTCGCTGCGGGTCGCTGGCAATCCGGTGCTGGTGGGCGAGCTGCTGGGCAACCTGCTGGACAACGCGATTCGCTACAACCGGCCGGGCGGCACGGTGACGGTGCGCGTGGCCGGCGCGCCGGAGGCGCCGCGCCTGGAGGTGGAAGACGACGGTCCCGGCATTCCGGAGGCCGAGCGTGGCCGGGTGTTCGAGCGCTTCTACCGCCTGCCGCAGGCCGGCGAGGCGGCCCGGACCGGCAGTGGCCTGGGGTTGGCCATCGTGCGCGCCCTGGCCGACCGGCTGGGGGCGGAGGTCGGCCTGCACGACCGCCCCGACGGGCCGGGATTGCTGGTGGCGGTGTCGTTCCGGAGCGTGGTGCCCTCTCCCGCCGTTGCCCCCCTCCCCCTTCCGGGGAAAGGGCCGGGGTGAGGAGGATGCATGGTGGATCGCCATGGGCCGGCCATGGGATCCGTGAACCGGCTTCCGGGGGTCGGACACACGCCGCGCGGCGCCTTCCCCCACCCCAACCGTCTCCCCGGAGGGAGAGGGGGAGCGTCACACCGGGATGTCGCCGAACACCCGGCCTTCGATGTCCGCCGGGGCGCAGGGCGGTTCACCCTTGTGCCAGCGGGCGAACTGGCGGTCGGCGGTGTTGATGTGCAGCATCAGCCATTGCGGCAGGAAGTCGGCGAGGCTCTCGCGCAGCGCGTCGTCGCCCCCGGCTCCGCCGTCCGCGCTGGCGAAGGCGTGCACACGGTCCCAGGCCAGATCATGCTGGGCGACATGGTCGTCGAGGAAGGGATAGTCGGCCTCGCCCATCACCCGCTGCTCGTCGGCGAAATGGCTTTCCGTGTAGGCGACGGCCGCGGCCAGCGTCCGCCGCACCTCCTCCGCCGTGCCGCCGTCGCGCACGGCCCGTTCGAAGGCCTGGACCAGGGCGATCCATTCGCGGTGCTGGGCGTCGATCTCCTCGATTCCCAGGACCAGATCGTCGCTCCAGACCAGGGCTCCGTAATCGACGCTGTCGCTGCTCATGATCGGGGAGGCATCCGCAGGGTGGGAGACAATTCCCGCACCTGTAGAAGCCTCCCCTCTCCGCATCAAGCGCACCAATTGCTACGAATTGACGCGGCTTCCGGCACCTCTTACGCCCCGCCGCGCACGCCGGACAGGAAGCGGTCGACCTGGGCGCGCAGCAGGTCCGCCTGCTTCGACAGCTCGCCCGAGGAGGTCAGCAGCCGGGTGGCGCCGCTGCCCGTCTCCGACGCGGCGTGCAGCACGCCGTTGATCGAGGACGACACCTCGTTGGTGCCGGCGGCGGCCTGCTGGACGTTGCGGGCGATCTCCATCGTCGCGGCGTTCTGGCCGTCCACCGCGGTGGCGATGGTGCCGACGATGTCGTTCACCTCGCCGATGGTGGCGGCGATGCTCTGGATCGCCTGCACCGCGTCGGCGGTCGCCGCCTGGATCTCGGCGATCTGCTGGGAGATGTCGCCGGTCGCCTTCGCCGTCTGGTTGGCGAGGCTCTTGACCTCGCTCGCCACCACGGCGAAGCCCTTGCCGGCCTCCCCTGCCCGCGCCGCCTCGATCGTCGCGTTCAGCGCCAGCAGGTTGGTCTGCCCGGCGATGCTGGAGATCAGGTTCACCACGTCGCCGATCTGGTTGGCCTTGGACGACAGGCCGTCGACGATGCGGTTGGTGCCGTCGGCCTGGTCGGCCGCCTGCTTGGCCTTGCGGGTGCTCTCGCCGATCTGCCGGCCGATCTCGGAGATCGAGGCAGCCAGCTCCTCCGCGGCGGCGGCGACGGTCTGGACGTTGACCGAGGCCTGTTCCGACGCGGCGGCGACGGTGGTCGCCTTGCTCTCCGTCTGCTCGGCCGTGCCGCTCAGCGTGCGGGCGAGCGTCCGCACCTCGTCGGAGGAGGAGGAGACGCTGTCGACCACGCCCTTCACCTGATTCTCGAAGCGGTCGGCCAGCGCGTTCATCTCGGTCCGCTTCGTCGCCTCGGCGGCCTGTTCGGCGTCGGCCTGCCGGCGGCGGAAGGCGTCGGCCTCGACGGCGTTGGCCTTCAGCACCTCGACGGCGCCGGTGATCTCGCCGATCTCGTCATGGGCGTCGGAATGCGGCACCGCCACGGTCAGCTCGCCCTTCGACAGCGCCACGATGGCGTCGGTCAGGCAACGCAGCGGGCGCAGCGCCGCGACGGTCCACAGCCCGAAGCCGGCGGCCAGCACCAGGGCGACGGCGCACAGCGACAGCATCAGCGTCTGGAAACCGCTCGCCATCGCGCGCGCGCGGCTGGCCAGAGTCTGGTTCTTCTGCTCCTGGAGGTCGATGAACCGGTTGATGCGGGCCAGCCACTCGGTGAAGGCCGGGCTGGCGTCCTGGGTCAGCGCGCGCTGGGCGGCGGCCATGTCGCCGGCCTTGCGTGCCCCGATCACCTTGGCGACGAGCGGCAGCGTCCGCGCCTCCGTCTCCTTGATCGCGGCCAGCAGGCTGCGCTCCTCCGGCGTGACGTCGTCGGGCCGCGCGAACATGACATCCAGCGGCTTCGCCGAATCGGCGTAGAAGCTTGCCAGCCGGTCGATGTCGGCCAGGATGGGCGTCAGGGCCGCGTTGTCGGACACCAGCACCACGTCGCGCAGCGCGATGGCGCGATCATGGACGCTGCCACGGAAATTGATGGCGTAGCGCTGCTTGACGCTGTTCACGTCGTTGATGTGGGTGAGGTCGGAATCGATCTTCCGCACCTCGTTCACTCCGGTGATCGTAAGGCTCACCAGAAGCAGCAGGACCGCGCCGAAACCGAGAACCAGACGCGTGCGGATGGAGGCGTGCCGGAGGGAGGCCATGATGTCTTTCCCGGTAAGAAGAAGAGCCTGACCCCATACTATCCGGAAAACTCTACGAAAAGTTTACGACAACTCATGCGTTCCCCGCTCGTGCCCGGCATTCGAAAAGAACGGACGGGGTAGCCTTGCCTTGCGCCGCGCACGCTCCAACGCAATATCCGGGCGACCCGTCCCCGCCTCCAGACCTTGAGAGCTGCTCATGCCGACGCCGCCCCGCCGCCTCCGCTTCCTGCCGCTGGCCCTGCTGCTCCCCCTGCTGCTCGGCCCGGCGCCGGGCTGGGCGCAGGACCGTCCGGACCGTCCGGACCGTTCCGGGAAAGGCGACGAGCCGGCCGGCAAGGCCGCCGAGCCCGCCTTCGACGCCCAGCGCAGCGTGACGCGGCACAGCCTGCCGCTGGCGGCGGGCCCGCTCGCCTACAGCGCGACCGCCGAGTTCCTGCCCCTGCGCGACGGCGCGAAGGAGGAGCTGGCCGCCCGCGTCTTCACCGTCTCCTACAGCGCGGGAGCGGAAGGGGCGCCGCCGGATGCCAACCGTCCGGTGACCTTCGTCTTCAACGGCGGACCGGGGGCCGCGTCCGCCTACATGCATCTCGGCGCCGCCGGGCCGAAGGTGGTCGGGTTCGGACCGGACGGCGCGTTGGCCGGGCCGCCGGCCCCGCTGCTCGACAACCCCGACAGCTGGCTGGCCTTCACCGATCTGGTCTTCATCGATCCGGTCGGCACCGGCTACAGCCGGGCGGTCAAGCCCGGCGACGACGGCGAGAAGCGGTTCTGGTCGGTCGAGGGCGACACCCGCGCGATGGCCGAGGTGGTGCGGCTGTGGCTGACCCGCAACGGCCGCTGGGCCTCGCCGAAGTTCCTGGCCGGCGAGAGCTATGGCGGCTTCCGCATCGCGAAGATGGCCGACGAGCTGATCCGACGCACCGGTATCGCCGTCAACGGGTTGATCCTGGTGTCGCCGGTGGTCGATTTCGCCGCCATCGACGAGGACGGCATCCTGGGGCCGGCGCTGAAGCTGCCGGCGATGGCCGCCACCGCCGCGGCGCTCGGCCGCGCGCCCGGCACGCCGCAGCAGGCGGCCGAGGCGGCGGAGCGTTTCGCCCTCGGCCCCTATCTGACCGGGCTGGCCGGGCTCGATTACGGGCGGCTGGGCGAGGCCGGCGGCTTCTTCGGCGAGGTGGCGAAGCTGGTCGGCCTGCCGGCGGAACAGGTCGCCCGCCAACGCGGGCGGGTGTCGATGGGCAGCTTCACGCGCGAGCTGCTGCGCGACCAGGGCCGCGTTCTCAGCATCTATGACGGGACTTTCACCGCGGCCGACCCCGATCCGGGATCGTCGCGGGTGCCGTTCGACCCCTTCCTCCAGGGAACCATCCCGGCCTACAGCACCGCCTTTGCGGCCTACGCCCAGTCGGAGCTGGCCCTGCGCACGGAAACCCCCTACCGGCTGCTCAGCGACCGGGTCAACCGCGGCTGGGAATGGCCGCGCATGTCGGTTCCGAGCGCCGTCGATTCACTTCAGACGGCGTTGACCCTGCAACCCTCGCTGCGGGTGCTGATCGCCCATGGCCGCACCGACCTGATCACGCCCTACATGGCCTCGCGCTGGATGGCCGCGCGGCTGGAGCTGCCGCCGGGCGAGCGGGACCGCGTGCGGGTGACGGTGCACGAGGGCGGCCACATGATGTACACGCGGGCCTCCGGCCGCGCCTCGCTGGCCGCCGACGCGCGCGCCCTGATCGAGCAATCCCTGCGCGCCGCGCAGCCGCGCTGACCGTCCCGAAACGCGAACGGGCGCCCCCGAAGGGGCGCCCGCCGACGCGGCACGTTCGCCAGAGAGGGGCCTGGCTTAGAACAGACGCAGGATCGACTGCTGCGACTGGTTGGCGAGCGAGAGGGCGATGGTGCCGAGCTGCTGACGGGTCTGGAGCATCAGCAGGCTGGCGCCCTCCTCGTTCTGGTCGGCCAGCGTCAGCTTGCTGGCGCCTTCCGTCAGCACGTCGCTGAACTCCTTGGTGAAGGTCTCGCGGGTGGTGATGACGTTCAGGTTGGTCGACAGCTTCTGCGAGGCGGAGCGGACCGTCGCCTTGGCATAGTCGAGGCCGGCGACCGCCGCCTCGATGTCGGAGCGGTCCATCCAGTCGTTCTGCGCCCCGTCGATCTTCAGGCCTTGGCCGCCGGAGGTCAGATCCACCGCCGCGACGGTGATCGAGTTGGTGTTCTTCTCGTTCAGCTGGACCGTCAGGTCGTTGGAGGTGTTCGGGTTCGACACCTGCTTGGTGACGAGGTTGGCGCCGCAGTTGGCCGTGGCCGCCTGCATGATCGTCTTCTCGTCCACCCGCAGGCGGACGGTGCCGCTGCCGAAGGCGAAGGACTGCTCGCCGTTGGCCAGCTTGCCCTCGCCGCGCTCGTTCAGGCCGTCACGGGCGATCTGGGCGCCGTCCTGGTTGGTGACCTGGATCTGGATGTCGACGTTCTTCTGGATGGTCGAGACGCCGTTGCCGGCGTTGACGGCGTCCTCCATCGCCAGACGGTCGACGGTGAAGGAGACCACCGCGCCCGAGGCGAAGCTTTCCGAGATGCGCTTGCTCAGCGCGTTGGTGGTGTTCACCGTCAGCGTCACCTCGCGGGGGTTGCCCGCGACGGTGGTGCCGGTCAGCGTCACCGTGCCGCCGTTGGGATCGACGGACACCGAGGCCAGATCCTTGCCCGACAGGCGGGTGGTGTTGGCCAGCGCGTTGCTGATCGAGTCCTTCAGGGCCGTGGCGATGTGGTTCTGGACGTTCTGGCCGACCGCGACGTCCGACGAGGTCGCGGTGTAGCTGAAGGTCTCGCCTTCCACCGTGATCGAGAAGATGTCGCCGGCTTCGACCGTGCCCTTGCCGACCGTGACCTTCGAGGTCTGCGGGTTGCCCGAGGTCGCCGCGACGGTGCTGGTGGAGAGCGACTGGCTGTTGTCGAAATAGTTGATCGTCCGGCTTTCCTTGCCGTCGGTGACGATGAAGGAGCGCTCCTTGCCCTTGGCGCCGCGCACCTCGATCTGCACGTCGGAGAAGCTGCCGGCGGTCGTGGACATCTTGCCGTCCAGCTTCAGGCCGGTGAGGCCGTGCGCGGTCTGCGTCTCGGAGATGTCCTGGGCGTTGCCCTCGATCGAGCCGTCGCCCTTGACGCGGATCGAGTAGGTGTCGGTCGAGGAGACGTTGGTGACGCGGGCGTTGTCGAGGCCGGTGATGGTGTTGACCGAGGCGCGCGAGTCCGAGGTGCTCTCCAGCCGCAGGCCGGTGCCGCCGATCAGGTTCTTGCCGGCGTAGCCGCTGTCGCCGGCCAGCTTGTCGATCTGGTTCTTCAGCGTGTCGAACTGGGCGGCCAGCGCCTTGCGGGTGGCGACCGAGGCGGCGTCGTCGGACAGCGAGGCCAGGGCGGAGGTGGTCAGGCCCTTGGCCTGGTCGATCAGGCTGTCGATCGCGGTCAGGCCCTTGTCGGCCGCCTTGATGGTGCTGATCGACTGGCCCATCGCGTCCTTCAGCGACGACAGGTCGCCGGCGCGCTGGGTCAGGCCCTTGGCCGCGAAGAAGGAGGTCGGGCCGTCCAAAGCGGAGTTGATCTTGTTGCCGGTGGACAGAATCTGCTGCTTCTTGTCGATGCCAGACTGCGTGCTTTGCAGTTGCAGCAGGTTCGTCCGCATTGCGGCGGTCAGCGTCACTTCGTTGGCCATGGCTCCTAGTCTCCTTCTGAGGCTGTCCTCGGCTGGTCTTTTGACCGAGCGAGGCAACGTGCGTTTGCGTGGCTTCCTTTATTCAAGGGCCGTGCCAATTCGGCGATATCAAGTCAAGTAATTGAATTCATTGATGAATGATGACGCGTAGGCAGAAAGCTCCGGGTCCTTCCGCTGGGGCATCGGAGTGCGCCGCAAAAGATTCCGGGAAAACTTTGCCGGGCACGGACGGAACTGCCGCGGAGTCCGGTGGAGGATTCTTCCCATCGCCGGACCGGCGCGGCTATGGTCTGGGCGTGGAACACCCGCCGAAAACCCGTGGCTTCTAACAGGGAAGGACCAACCATCATGACCGGTCGGATCGACGCGCGCCTCGCCGAGCTGGGGATCGAGCTGCCGCAGGCCGCCGCCCCGGTGGCGGCCTATGTCGCCCACACGCGCTCGGGCAACACGCTCTACATCTCCGGCCAGATCACCGTGTGGAACGGCGAGCGCCGCTTCCTCGGCAAGGTCGGCCAGGACTTCACGGTCGAGCAGGGCAAGGAGGCTGCCCGCCTGTGCGCCCTGAACATCCTGGCCCAGGCCAAGGCGGCGCTGGACGGCGACCTCGACCGTGTGACCCGTGTGCTGAAGCTCGGCGGTTTCGTCAATTCGGGCGCCGATTTCCATGACCACCCGGCGGTGATCAACGGTGCGTCGGAGCTGATGCAGGAGGTCTTCGGCGATGCCGGCCGGCACGCCCGCGCCGCCGTCGGCGCGCCGTCGCTGCCCGGCAACGTCGCGGTCGAGGTCGAGGCGGTGCTCGAGGTGGCCTGACCGGAGCGGCCTGAATGGAGCCGCTTGGCCGGAACGGCCTGCCGGGAAGGGATGGCTGGGTGGCGTCGAAGGGGGAGATGGGCGTCTTGCCGCGATGCGGCGCAGCGCCCACTTCCCTCGGCGAAGCAAGGGAGACGGTTCATGCCCGACGGCAGCGGCGCCATCACCATCCGCATCCTGACCGGGGTCGGCCAGGCGGAGGCCAGGGACTGGGATGCCTGCGCCGGCCCCGACGATCCGTTCGTTTCCCACGCCTTCCTGCTGGCGCTCGAGGAATCGGGATCGGCCGTCGCCAAGACCGGCTGGCAGCCCAGCCACCTCGCCGCCTTCGATCCCGACGGACGGATGGTCGGCGCGGTTCCGGCCTATGTGAAGAGCCACTCCTACGGCGAGTACGTCTTCGACCATGGCTGGGCCAACGCCTATGAGCGGGCCGGCGGCAACTATTACCCGAAGCTCCAGGTCTCGGTTCCCTTCACCCCCGTGCCGGGGCCGCGCCTGCTGGTCGCTCCCGGCGGCGGCGAGGCGGTGGCCGGCGCGCTGGTCGCGGCGCTGGAACGGGTGGCGAAGCGCTACGGCGTCTCTTCCGCCCACGTCACCTTTCCCAACGCCGCCGATGCCGGGCGGCTGGGCGAGGCCGGATGGCTGCGGCGCACCGGGGTGCAGTATCATTGGGAGAATCGGGGCTACGAGAGCTTCGATGCCTTCCTCGACGCTCTGAACTCCCGCAAGCGCAAGGCGATCCGCAAGGAGCGGCGCGAGGTCGCCGACAGCGGCGTCCGCCTGCACACCCTGACCGGCGACGACCTGAAAGCGGAGCATTGGGATGCCTTCCACCGCTTCTATCTGGAGACCGCCGACCGCAAATGGGGCGGCGGCTACCTGACGCGGGCCTTCTTCGAACGGCTGGGGCGGACGATGGCCGATCGCGTGGTGCTGGTGATGTGCGAGGACGGCGGCGAATGGGTGGCCGGTGCCCTCAACCTGCTGGGGTCCGACGCGCTCTACGGCCGCAACTGGGGGTCGGACGGGCGCTACCGCTTCCTGCATTTCGAGGCCTGCTACTACCGCGCCCTCGATTTCGCCATCGAGCGCGGGCTGAAGCGTGTCGAGGCCGGCGCCCAGGGGGAGCACAAGATCCAGCGCGGCTATTTGCCGGTGACCACCCACAGCGCCCATTGGGTCGCCGATCCGGGCTTCCGGCGGGCGCTTGACCATCATCTGGCCGAGGAGCGCGCCGCCGTCGCCGCCGAGATCGCGGCGCTGGCCGAACTTTCGCCCTATCGCCAAAGCGATGACTCGTGAGCCTGCACGCGGCCCGGCTTTTGTGATACAAAACCCAAGGTGGTGGGCGCGTGGGCGCTTCCGGCGGGTATGTCCAGCATCGGTTTAGTAACGTGACAATTTGTATTGGACGCTTCCGCGAAGCACGGTCCTCCGGTTACCGTAAGGGTCCGGCGAGGCATTGGACGAGGCTGCCTCCATGACGGATCGGGCCACCGACTTCCTGAAGCAGGTCAGGGATCATCTGTTCTATCTGAAGCTGCGACCGGGCGGCGTCCGGCTCCAGGCCAAGGGCGCCGATCTGTCCGGCTTCCGGCTGAAGGGCTTCACGCTGAACTCGTCGGTGCTGACCCAGGTGAATTTCTCGGACGCGGAGCTGGAAGAGGTCAGCTTCAACATGTCCGACCTGTTCGGGTCGAACTTCACCCGCGCGGTTCTGGTCGGCTCCTGCTTCGTCCGGGCCGACCTGCGCGGCGCCAATTTCCTGAAGGCCAATCTGCGCCGCACCGATTTCGAGGAGGCGGACCTGCGCCCCGGCCAGATCCTGACCTTCTCGTCCGGCAAGCCGCCGGAAATCCGGCAGCGCACCAACTTGCAGGATGCCACGCTGGAGGGCGTCAATTTCAAGAACGCCGACCTCAGCCACGCCGATCTCACCAACGCCGGCATGAAGGGCACCGATTTCGCCGGGGCCCATCTGTTCGCCGCCAATCTGGCCGGCGCCGACCTGCGCGAGGCGAACTTCACCGGCGCCAAGCTGAAGCGCGCGATCCTCAGCGGCGCCGCGCTGAACCAGACCATCCTGCGTCATGCGGACCTGCGCGACGCGGTGCTGCGCAACGTCGATCTGGCCGGGGCCGACACGGCCGGCGCCGATCTGAACGGCGCCATCTACATGAAGGGCACCGGCAACCTGCCGCCGGAGGTCCGCCAGATGCTCGAGGCCCACATCCAGTGGATCAACAGCGCCGGGCGGCAAGGGCGGCGCGCCGACTTCACCGGCATGGATCTGCGCGGGGTCGACCTGACCGCCGCCGACCTGTCCGGCGCCGTCTTCCGCGGGGCGCGCATGAACGAGGCGTCGCTCGCCCACGCCTTCCTGTCGCTGGCCGACTTCGGCGGGGCGGCGCTGTGCGGCGCGAAGCTGGACCAGGCGATCCTGACCGGCGCCAACCTGATGGACGCCGACCTGTCCGGCGCCCACGCCGGGGACGCCGATTTCGGCCTGGTCGAACTGCGCAACCCCGACGGCACGCCGGCTGGCCGGCTGTGGCCGACCAACCTGTCGGGCGCGAAGCTGGAGGGGGCCGACCTGCGGGGCGCCCGGTTGACCGGCGCCAAGATCGCCAAGGCGATGTTCGAAAACGCCAACCTCGCCTCCGCCGATCTGCGCGGCTGCGACGAGTTCTCCGCCAATCTCGGCCGGGCCTATCTGTCCGGCGCGCGCCGGGGGACGCTGTCCGCCTCCGCCGACCCGGAAAAGCTGCAACTGCTGGCGATCTGAAAGCCCGCCTGGCCGTCCTCGACCCAATCAGGGATCGTCATGCCCGGCCCCGCGCCACGACCATCCGGCTGGGATCCATGGACGAGGCGCGCCACGTTGATTCCACATGTGTCCAGCGGATTTCAGGAGCGTGCTTGCGTGATGCTGGTTTCGCCGTGGAAGCACGCTTGCCCGCAACACGGTCGTTCAGGAAACGGGGCCTTCGGGAATCCGCGCGGGATCACGCCGACTGCGGCGCTCCCGCACGGCCGTAGAGCTGGTCGGCGCGGGCCTCGAAGGCATGCACCATGCGGCGCACCGCCTCGTTGAACAGCAACCCCATGATCTTTTGCAGCATCTTCGAGCGAAACTCGAAGTCCACGAAGAAATCGACGCAGCAGCCGCGCTCGTGCTCCTGGAAGATCCAGTGGTTGTTCAGGTACTGGAACGGCCCGTCGGTGTACTGGACGTCGATCCGGCACTCCGGCTCCTTCAGCTCGACCCGCGAGGTGAAGCGTTCGCGGACCATCTTGAAACCGATGATGAGGTCCGCGAACATCACGTCGCCTTCACGGCGGCGGATGCGGGCGGCCAGACACCAGGGCAAGAACTCCGGATACTTCTCCACATCGGCGACCAAGTCGTACATTTGCCTCGGCGTGTAGGGAAGAACCTTCTTTTCCGCGTGAGTCGGCATGCCCTTGTCCTGATGGTGACCCTTGAGACGCAAACCCAAACCTGAAACCGGCCCCTTACTCCGCCGTGGCGCCCAGTTTTTTCAGCCGGGCGGCCCGCAGCTTCTCGAAATCGTCGCCCGCGTGGTAGGACGAGCGCGTCAGCGGCGACGACGCCACCAACAGGAAGCCCTTGCCACGGCCGACCGTGGTGTAACCGGCGAACTCCTCCGGCGTCACGAAACGATCCACCGCCGCGTGCTTCGGCGTCGGCTGGAGATACTGCCCAATCGTCATGAAGTCCACATCGGCGGCACGCAGATCGTCCATCACCTGCGCGACCTCCTCCTTCGTCTCGCCCAGGCCGACCATGATGCCGGACTTGGTGAAGATGGTCGGGTCGAGCTCCTTGACCTTCGACAGCAGTTGCAGCGAGGTGAAGTAGCGGGCGCCCGGCCGGATCGTCGGGTAGAGGCGCGGCGCCGTCTCCAGATTGTGGTTGAACACGTCGGGCCGGGCCTCGACCACCACCTCCAGGGCACCCTTCTTCTTCTGGAAGTCGGGGGTCAGGATCTCGATGGTGGTGCCCGGCGACGCTTCGCGCACGGCGCGGATCGTGCGGGCGAAATGCTCGGCGCCGCCGTCCGGCAGGTCGTCGCGGTCCACCGAGGTGATGACGACGTGGCTGAGCTTGAGCTGGCCGACCGCTTCGCCGACCTTCTCCGGCTCATGCGGGTCGAGCAGGTCCGGACGCCCGGTCTCGACGTTGCAGAAGGCGCAGCCGCGCGTGCAGATCGAGCCCAGGATCATGAAGGTGGCGTGCTTCTGCTTCCAGCACTCACCGATGTTCGGGCAGGCCGCCTCCTCGCACACCGTGTTCAGCTTGAGCCCGCGCATGAGCTGGCGGGTCTCGTTGTACTCCTGGCTCATCGGCGCCTTGACGCGAATCCAGGCGGGCTTGCGGGAGATGGGGTTGTCCGGCTTGTGGGCCTTTTCGGGGTGGCGAAGCTTCTCGGTCTGATCGACGAGGGTCATGGTCTGAAGGCTCCCGACGGCCGGCTCGTTCGCGGCCCCGAAAATGAACGGTAAGGCACTAAGCCCGCCCTTCCGGCGGAAACAAAGCCGCCGGATAGGCCGGATCGAGCGCCTGGTCAAGCGTGAAAGGCGGTTCGGCGGGGAATTGGCCGTCGGGCACGTCGGCCTCGACGGCGGCGCGCAGGCGCGCCTCCTGGTAGCTTTCGTCGAAGATCTCGGCGATGAAGGGCCGCAGGCTGGGGCTGTCCTTCATCTCGCGCAGCAGCTTCCGGCGCTGCTCCCGGATGGTCAGCCGCCAGCCCCGCTCGCAACGCTCACGCAACTCCGGGCAGCACAGCCATTTCAGCAGAGGAACCAGCAGCACGGACAGGCGGCTGTCGATCTCCGATTTCTGGCTGCGGCCCATGCTCTCGATCTCCTCGGCGACGTTCGCCCAGTCGACAGGGGCATTGTTCCGCTCGGCGCCGGCACGACGAAGCTCCGCCGCCTGGCTCTGGGTCCAGGCGTAGAAATCCTCGTCATACGCGGCGCTCGCGCGATCCATCACCCCACCTTGGGAAACCGTCGCCTCGGAAAAGCTTAACTAGAAGTGGATCGCCCGGCCATAGGCATCAAGAACCGACTCGTGCATCATTTCCGACAGGGTGGGATGCGGGAAGACGGTGTGCATCAGCTCGGCCTCGGTCGTCTCCATGGTCTTGGCGACGGTGTAGCCCTGGATCAGTTCGGTCACCTCGGCCCCGATCATGTGGGCGCCGAGCAGCTCGCCGGTCTTGGCATCGAACACGGTCTTGACCATGCCCTCGGTCTCGCCGAGCGCGATCGCCTTGCCGTTGCCGATGAAGGGGAAGCGGCCGACCTTGACCTCGTAGCCCTTCTCCTTGGCCTTCTTCTCCGTCAGCCCGACCGAGGCGATCTGCGGGTGCGAGTAGGTGCAGCCGGGAATGCCGAGCACGTTCAGTCCGTGCGGATGCTTGCCGGCGATGTGCTCGGCAACGATGACGCCCTCGTGGCTGGCCTTGTGGGCGAGCCACGGCGCCCCGGTCACGTCCCCGATGGCGTAGACGCCGGGCTCGTCGGTCTCGCACATCGCGTTGGTCTGGATGTGGCCGCGATCCAGCTTCACCTTGGTGCCTTCCAGCCCCAGGTTCTCGGTGTTCGGGCTGATGCCGACGGCGACGATGACGCGGTCGACCGTGATGTCCTCGGTCTTGCCGCCGGCCTCGACCGCGACGGTGACGCTGTCGGCGCTCTTGCGCAGGTTGCCGGCCTTGCCGCCGGTGATGATGCGCATGCCCTGCTTCTCGAAGGACTTGCGGGCCATCGCCGAGATTTCCTCATCCTCCACCGGGAGGATGCGGTCCATCACCTCGACCACCGTCACCTTGGCGCCCAGCTCGTTGTAGAAGCTGGCGAACTCGATGCCGATGGCGCCGGAACCGATGACCAGCAGCGACTTCGGCGTGACGTCCGGGGTCATCGCCTTGCGGTAGGTCCAGACCAGCTTGCCGTCGTCCTCCAGCCCCGGCAGGGTGCGGGCACGGGCGCCGGTGGCGATGATGATGTGCTTGGCGCCGAAGGTGCCGACCGGGGCCGAACCCTTGGACACGGCGACGAGGCCCTTGCCGGCCAGCTTGGCCGCGCCCTCGATGACGGTGACCTTGTTCTTCTTCAGCAGATGCTTGACGCCGCCGTTGAGCTGGCTGGCGACCTTGCGCGAGCGCTGCACGACCTTATCGAGGTCGAAACCCGGAGTCTGGATGACCAGGCCGTAGTCGTTGGCGTGCTTGGCGTTGCGCAGCACCTCGGCCGAGCGCAGCAGCGCCTTGGTCGGGATGCAGCCCCAGTTCAGGCAGATGCCGCCGAGGTTTTCACGCTCGATCACGGCGGTGTGCAGGCCCAGCTGCGCGGCGCGGATCGCCGCCACGTAACCGCCCGGCCCGCCGCCGATGACGATGACGTCGTAGTTCATGTCGGCCACGGATGTTCTCCCTTCAGGAGCGAGGCGCGTCCTGGGGGCCGGCGGCGAAGATGCCCTCCTCGACCCGGCACGCCTCGTCGATGATCGTCTGGTACAGGGTGACCATGAAGGCCGGATCCAGGCCGTGGGCCTTGCCGCGTTCGGCCGCCAGCGCCTTCACCGCCTCGACGCGGTCGGGCAGCACGGCCGGCAGCCCCTCCGCCATCTTGACCACGGCGACGCGGTGGACGACGGACAGGCGCTTGCCCAGCAACGCGACGATCTCGTCGTCGATGGCGTCGATCTCGGCGCGCAGCGGGGCAAGGCTCTTGGACATGGATCCGGGTTCCCTCAAACAGCGGTTACAGCAGCATCGACAACGGATCTTCGAGCAGCTTCTTCAGGGCCGCAAGGAATTCCGCGCCAACGGCGCCGTCCGCCACCCGGTGGTCGACGGTGACCGTCAGGCTCATCACGGTGGCGATGGCGATCGCCCCATTCTTCACGACCGGACGCTGCTCGCTGGCGCCGACCGCCAGGATGCAGGCCTGCGGCGGGTTGATGATCGCCGCGAACTGCTTGACGCCCATCATGCCGAGGTTGGAGACCGAGAAGGTGCCGCCCATGAACTCTTCGGGCTTCAGCTGCCCGTCGCGGGCCTTCTTGGCCAGAACCTTCATCTCGTTGGAGATTTCGGCGAGGCCCTTGGTCTCGGCCTTCTTGATGATCGGGGTGATCAGGCCGGTCGGGGTGGCCACCGCGACCGAAACGTCGGCGTGGTGGTACTGGAGGATCGCGTCGTCGGTCCAGGACGCGTTGATGACCGGCACCTTCTTCAGGGCCAGCGCCGACGCGCGGATGACGAAGTCGTTGACCGACAGCTTGTAGGCGTCGGACCGGCCGTTCAGCTCGGCGCGGACCTTCAGCAGCGCGTCGATCTCGACGTCGGTGGTCAGGTAATAGTCGGGGACGGTGCGCTGCACCTCGCCCAGACGCTTGGTGATGGTCTTGCGCATGCCGCTGTTGGGGATCGCCGTGTAGGCGATGCCCAGCTTGTCGGCCTGGGCCTTGGCGTCGATGCCGTCGGCTTTCGCCGCCGGGGCGGGCGCGGCGGCCGGAGCCGGGGCGGCGGCCTGCGGAGCCGCAGCGGCGGCGGGGGCTGGCTTGGCCGGGCCGGCGGCCTTGGCGGCCTCGACGTCGGCCTTGACGATGCGGCCGTTGGGGCCGCTGCCCTTGACCGACTTCAGATCCACGCCGGCCTGCTCGGCGATGCGGCGGGCCAGCGGGCTGGCGAACACGCGCGCACCACCTTGGGCGGCGGCCGGAGCAGCCGCCGGGGCCGCAGCGGCAGGAGCCGCAGCGGGAGCGGGGGCGGCGGCCGGAGCCGGGGCGGCGGCGGGCGCCGGAGCGGGGGCGGAGCCGCCGGACAGCGCGCTCTCGTCCTCGCCCTCTTCGAGCAGGATGGCGATCGGGGTGTTCACCGCGACGCCCTGGCTGCCTTCGGCGACCAGGATCTTGCCGATCCGGCCCTCGTCGACGGCCTCGACCTCCATGGTCGCCTTGTCGGTTTCGATCTCGGCGATCACGTCGCCGGACTTCACCGTGTCGCCTTCCTTCTTCAGCCACTTGGCGAGGTTGCCCTCGGTCATCGTGGGCGAGAGGGCGGGCATCAGAATCTGAACGGTCATTCCTTCAGCCCTCCCTCAGCGGTAGCAGACTTGCTTGGCGGCCTTGACGATGTGCTCGACCTGCGGCAGCGCCAGCTTTTCCAGGTTGGCGGCGTAGGGCATCGGCACGTCGAGGCCGGCGACGCGGACGACCGGCGCGTCGAGATGGTCGAAGGCCTGCTCCATCATCAGCGCGCACATCTCGGAGCCGATGCCGGCGAAGGGCCAGCCCTCCTCGACCGAGACCAGACGGTTGGTCTTCTTGACGCTGTTGACGATGGCCTCGGTGTCGAGCGGACGGATCGTGCGCAGGTTGATGACCTCCGCGTCGATGCCTTCCTTGGCCAGCAGCTCGGCGGCGGCCAGCGCGTGGCCGACCATGATCGAGAAGGCGGTGATCGTCACGTCCTTGCCGGGACGCTCGATCTTGGCCTTGCCGATCGGCAGCACGAACTCCTCGTCCTCCGGCACCTCGAAGCTCTGGCCGTAGAGGATCTCGTTCTCGAGGAAGACGATCGGGTTGGCGTCGCGGATCGCCGCCTTCAGCAGGCCCTTGGCGTCGGCCGCCGACCAGGGGGCGACGACCTTCAGGCCCGGGCAATGCGCGTACCAGGAGGCGAAGCACTGCGAGTGCTGGGCGCCGACGCGGGCGGCCGCACCGTTCGGGCCGCGGAAGACGATCGAGTTGCTCATCTGGCCGCCCGACATGTAGAGCGTCTTGGCGGCCGAGTTGATGATGTGGTCGATCGCCTGCATGGCGAAGTTGAAGGTCATGAACTCGACGACCGGCTTCAGCCCCTTGAAGGCGGCGCCGACGCCCAGGCCGGCGAAGCCGATCTCGGTGATCGGCGTGTCGATGACGCGGGTGTCGCCGAACTCCTGCAACAGGCCCTGGGTCACCTTGTAGGCGCCCTGGTACTGCGCGACCTCCTCGCCCATGACGAAGACCTTCTCGTCACGGCGCATTTCCTCGGCCATCGCGTCGCGGAGCGCCTCGCGGACCGTCTTCTTGACGGTCTTGGCGAAGAACTTGTCCTCGTCCGACGCCGGGGCGGCGGCAACGGCGGGAGACGGCGCCGGGGCCGGAGCGGCGGCGGGCGCCGCGGCGGGTTCCGTCGCCGCCGGGGCGGGAGCGGTGGCGGCCGGCGCGGTGGCGGCCTTGCCGATCGCGCTGGCGTCCTCGCCCTCTTCCAGCAGGACGGCGATGGGGGTGTTCACCGCGACGTTGTCGGTGCCCTCGGCGACCAGGATCTTGCCGATGCGGCCTTCGTCGACCGCCTCGACCTCCATGGTCGCCTTGTCGGTTTCGATCTCGGCGAGGACGTCGCCGGACTTCACCGAGTCACCTTCCTTCTTGAGCCATTTGGCCAGCTTGCCCTCGGTCATGGTGGGCGACAGGGCCGGCATCAGCACTTCGATCGGCATTCCTCAACCTCCGGCGGCGCGGGGATTCCGGTTTCCCGTCCCTCGGCGCCGCTCCCGCTTATCGTTGATGTCAGGATTCGACGAGAATGTCGGTCCACAGCTCCGACACGTCCGGCTCGGGGCTCTGCTGGGCGAACTCGGCCGACTCGGTGACGATCGCCTTCACCGCGCGGTCGATCTCCTTCAGCTTCTCCTCGTCGGCGTGGTTGCCGGCGAGCAGCTTGGCCTTGAGCTGGTCGATCGGGTCGGACTCCGACCGCATCTTCTCGACCTCCTCCTTGGTCCGGTACTTGGCCGGATCCGACATCGAGTGGCCGCGGTAGCGGTAGGTCTTCATCTCCAGGATGACCGGGCCGTTGCCCTCGCGGACATACTTCACCCACTGGTCCGCCGCGGCCTTGACCTCCAGCACGTCCATGCCGTTGACCTGATAGCCGGGGATGCCGTAGGCGGCGCCGCGCTGGTGCAGTTCGCCGGCCGAGGCGCGCTCCTGCGAGGTGCCCATGGCGTACTTGTTGTTCTCGATCACGAAGAGCACCGGCAGCTTCCACAGCGCCGCCATGTTGAAGCTCTCGTAGACCTGGCCCTGGTTGATGGCGCCGTCGCCGCAATAGACGGCCGCGATGCCGCCGTCCTTGGCGTACTTGTGCGCGAAGGCCAGCCCGGTGCCGAGCGGAACCTGCCCGCCGACGATGCCGTGGCCGCCGTAGAAGTTCTTCTCGCGGCTGAACATGTGCATCGAGCCGCCCTTGCCCTTGGAGTAGCCTCCGCGGCGCCCGGTCAACTCGGCCATCACGCCCTTGGCTTCCATGCCGCAGGCCAGCATGTGGCCGTGGTCGCGGTAGCTGGTGATGACGCTGTCGCCTTCGTTCAGGGCGGCCTGGATGCCGACGACGACGGCCTCCTGGCCGATGTAGAGATGGCAGAAGCCGCCGATGAGGCCCATGCCATAGAGCTGACCGGCCTTCTCCTCGAAGCGGCGGATCAGCAGCATCTCACGGTAGTAGTTGAGAAGCTCTTCGGACGAGACGGCTTGAGCGGGCGCAGACTCGGCTTGCGCCTTGGTCGGACGGCGTCGGGACGCGGCCATGGTTCCTCCCCAGGGTTCATGCAACGGCGGCCTTGAAACAGCCGCCGTCGCCACGCGTTGCGGGCATGAAAACGTCCCGCACCGGAAGCGGATATGGCGCGCACAGTACACGAGCAAATCCGCTCGCGCAAACACCTGTTTTTGAAGGCGGATTTCCGATTAACCGAGTTTCGGTTAATTGGCTGATCTGGGCTACTTCTCCAGGCTGTTTCCGTCGTTGTCGTACAGCTTGGGAAGAGTCACGACCACGTCGCGGGGGTTCGAGAGGTTCAGCATCGAGCGCGCGCGCTCGTCCAGCATGTCGCGGTCGAGGTTGTCGCCGCGCAGCAGCTGGGCGCGCCGCTCCATGCGTTCGCGCTCGTCCCTCAATTGCTGGAGCACGGTTTCGGCCTGCGCGATCTCGCCCTGGATCTGCTTCATCGCGACCAATCCCCGGTCGCCATGGATCGCGTAATAGGCGAAGTAGGCGACGACGCAGGCGCACAGCGCCGGCATGATGGCCTGACGGAGGGCGCTTTTCGCCGCGCGGGCGAGCGAGTCGGTGAGATCGGCGAGCATGGTCATGGTCCCATCATGGGACCATAGGGGCTTTCAGGGGGTCAAACGAAAAAGGGGCAACACAAAAGACGCTCCGAATTCGTGTTCGTTGCGCAACCCATCCCTGGTGTGCGGCGACACCGGCGCCACAAGGCGGAGGCGCCCGGGAAACGCGCGACGGGAGGAAAAAACGCATCGCGGCGTGGAATGAACCGCAACGCCTCCGTGTTGGAGGGGGACCGCGGCTGCCACGCCGCGCCGCATCCGGCGGCGCAGCGGATCGCGCAGCCGGCCCATGCGACCCATGGTAAGGAGAGACACTCCATGCGCAGCAAGCTTCTGATCGCGGCCCTCCCCGCCCTGCTTCTCGGTCTGGCGGCCTGCGACGACCAATCCGCCCAGAACAACGGCACCTCGACCGCCGAGCGTCCGGCCACCGAGTCGTCGGGTTCGTCGGCCGGTTCCACCTCGACCACCACGCCGCCGCCCGCCACCGGGGTTCCGACCATCGACGGCTCGTCGGGCAACACCATGAACAACGCTCCGGCCCCGACGACGACCGTGCCGGGCGGCGCCACCAGCGGCGGTTCGGCCGGCGGCGGCGCGACCACGACGCCCTCCAGCGGGCAGCAGTAAGGGGGACGGCTCCTCCATGAACGAAAGCCCCTCTCCCCTTGTGGGAGAGGGGTTGGGGTGAGGGGGTACAAACATCTTTCGCCTGTGGCGAATACCCCTCATCGCAACCCTTCCCCCACAAGGGGAGAAGGGCTCACATGGGTGTAGGGGCAGCACCTCCAGCAGGGTGCTTCACACGTCCACCACCCGCGCCGGCCCGCCCATCAGGTCGGTCTCGAAGGCGACCCCCTTCACCAGCGCCACCACCTCGCGGCCCGGCGCCAGGCCCAGATCGCGCGCGGCGGCGCGGGTGACGCGGGCGATCAGGAAGGATCCGCCGACCGCGATCCGCAGATCGACCGAGGCCGGCCCCGACTCCGCGATCTCCACCACCCGTCCCATCAGCGTGTTGCGCAGGCTGGTGCCGCCCAGGGGCTCCAGCGCGACGATCACGTCGCGCGCGTGGATTTGCAGACGGACCGGCGCGCCGACCGGGCGCTCGACGCGCGGCACCGTCAGGCGCCCGCCGTCGAAGACCAGCACGCTCAACCCGTCCGCCTCGACGTGATGATCGACGGTCAGGTCCAGCACGGCGCCGACGTCGTGGCTGCCGGTTGCCGACACCTGATCGAGCCGCCCCATCACCGTCCCCACCGGGCCGGCGGCGACCACCCTGCCCTCGCCGATCAGCACCAGCGTGGTGGCCAGCCGCACCACCTCGTCCAGCGCGTGGCTGACCAGGATGATGGGGATGTTCATCTCGTCGCGCAGCCGCTCGATGTAGGGCATGATCTCCGCCTTGCGGGCGGCGTCGAGCGAGGCCATCGGTTCGTCCATCAGCAGCAGGCGCGGCTGGGCCAGCAGCGCCCGGCCGAAGGCGACGCGCTGCTTCTCGCCGCCCGACAGCCCGCGCGGCCGGCGCTCGAGGATATGGCCGAGTCCGAGCAGATCGACCACTGGGCCAAAGGCGATGCGCCGCTCCGCCGCCGGAACCCGGCGCAGGCCGAATTCCAGGTTGCTGCGCACGCTCATGTGCGGAAACAGGCGGGAATCCTGAAAGACGTAGCCGACCCGGCGCTTCTCGGCGGCCATGTCGACGCGGGCGGCGCTGTCGAAATAGGTGGTGCCGCCGACGCGGATGTGGCCGGCGTCCGGCCGCGCCAGTCCGGCGATGGCGTTGATGACCGAGGTCTTTCCCGAGCCCGAGCGGCCGAACAGGGCCGTCACCCCGCGCTCCTCGGCGGTGAAGGCGATGTCGAGTGCGAAGCGGCCCAGCGTCTGGCGGATGGAAACGTCCATCATGGCTTGTCCTTGCCCGGTCTATCGTTGGCCGATCAGGCGGCGCAGGCGGTGGGCCAGGAATTCCGACACCATCAGCGCGATCAGCGCGACGGAGAAGGAAATCGCCGCCAGCCGCGCCGCCACGGCGTCGCCATCGGGTTCCTGCGTCGCGGCGTAGATCGCCAGCGGCAGGGTCTGCGTCGTGCCGGGAATGTTGGACACGAAGGTGATGACCGCCCCGAATTCGCCCATCGCGGCGGCGAAGGCGACGATGGCGCCCGACAGCAGGCCCGGCGCCATCAGCGGCAGCACGATGGTGAAGAAGCGGTCGACCGGGCCGGCGCCCAGCGTGCGCGCCGCCGCCTCCAGCCCGCCGTCGATCGCCTCGACCGACAGGCGGATCGCCCGCACCATCAGCGGGAAGGAGGTCACGGCCACCGCCAGCGACGCCCCTTCCGAAGTGAAGATCAGGCGGATCCCGAAGGTCTGGTAGAGCCAGCCGCCGATGATCCCCTTGGTGCCCATGGTGATCAGCAGGATGTAGCCGATCACCACCGGCGGCAGCACCAGGGGCAGATGGACCAGCCCGTCGAACAGCGTCTTTCCGGGGAACGAGTAGCGCCCGAGAATCCAGGCGGCCAGAACGGCGAGCGGCAGGGCCACCACGATGGCCAGGCCCGCGACGCGCAGGCTCAGCAGCAACGCGGTGACTTCCATCGGCGACAGGACATCCATGACGCGAAGCTTACGGCAGCTTGGGCGCCGGAACGAAGCCGTATTCCTTCCACACGGCCATGCCGTCCGGCGACTTCGCATACTCCAGGAAGGCGGCGGCGTGGGCGCTCTTGGAGGCCGCGACGACGGCCGCCGGGTAGACGATGGGCGGGTAGCTGTCCTGCGGGAAGACGCCGACCACCTCGACGCCGGGATCGACCGCCGCGTCGGTGCGGTAGACGATGCCGAGCGGCGCCTCGCCACGGCTGACCAGCGCCAGCGCGGCGCGGACGCTGTCGGCGCGGGCGAGCTTCGGCTCGACCGCCGCCCACTGCCCCAGCTTCTCCAGCGCCGCCTTGGCGTACTTCCCGACCGGAACGTTCGATGGGTCGCCGGTGGCGATGCGGCCGTCGCCGGCCAGCGCCGCCAGATCGCCGCCCTGCGTCAGCTTCGGCTTCAGGGGCGAACCCTTGGGAGCGACCACCACCAGATCATTGCCCAGCAGGCTGACGCGGGTGTCGGTCTTGATCAAATCCTTCTTCTGAAGATAGTCCATCCAGTCGAGGTCGGCGGAGATGAACAGGTCGGCCGGCGCCCCATTCTCGATCTGCTTGGCCAAAGCCGAGGATGCGGCGAAGGACGAAACCACCGTCATTCCGGTCTTCGACTTGAACTGGGCCGCCAGCTTCTCCACCGCGTTCTTGGTCGAGGCGGCGGCCATCACCAGCACGTCCTGCGCCATCGCCGCCGGGGCGGCCATCATCAGGCCGACGCCGATCACCGCCGCCGACACGACGCGCGTCATCGCGCGCCCACGCACACCGAACATCCAAGCCTCCTTCCGAATGATCACGAATTATATTCAAACGGATATATCCAAGCTTGTGAAGCGTAAAGCGGAAATAGCCCCTTCGGAAAAAGGGATTTTTCGCCGGCATGGCTCCCGGCGTCCCGGCCGTGCTATGGGAGGGCCCTCACCACGCTTCGTCCACCCACGCTCCGTCCGCCAGGGAATGCCGCCATGCGCGCCGTCAAAATCTCCCCCTCGATTCTCTCCGCCGATTTCGCCCGGCTGGGCGAGGAGGTCCGCGCGGTCGACGCCGCCGGCGCCGACTACATCCACATCGACGTGATGGACGGCCATTTCGTGCCGAACCTCACCATCGGCCCCGGCGTGGTGAAGGCGCTGCGTCCGCACAGCGCGAAAATCTTCGACGTGCACCTGATGATCTCGCCGGTCGACCTGTTCATCCCCGATTTCGCCAAGGCTGGCGCCGACATCATCACCGTGCATCCGGAGGCAGGTCCCCACCTGCACCGGACGATCCAGCTCATCAAGTCGCTCGGCAAGAAGGCCGGCGTCTCGCTGAACCCGGCGACCCCGGTGGACGCCATCCAGCATGTGCTGGAGGACATCGACCTCGTGCTGGTGATGACGGTCAACCCCGGCTTCGGCGGCCAGAGCTTCATCAAGAGCCAGCTTCCCAAGATCCGCGACCTGCGCGCCCGCATCGACGCGCTCGGCAAGCCGATCGACCTGGAGATCGACGGCGGCATCAACCCGGAGACGGCGAAGCTGGCGGTCGAGGCCGGCGCCGACGTGCTGGTCGCCGGCACCGCCACCTTCACCGGCGGGCCGGGGCAATACGCCGCCAACATCGCCGCCCTGCGCTGAGTCTCCTTCCGCGCCGCCGTCCGGTGCGGGAAAATGGGAAGGGGCACCCCACAAAGGTTCCCTTCGCAACAGAACCAATCGCCGTCTCGGGCGTTATTGGCTCTGGGAAAACCGTCCCGCAACGGAAGGGAACAGGAGCATGGGCATTCTCTGGACGATCATCATCGGGTTTCTGGCCGGCATCGTCGCCAAATTCCTGATGCCGGGCCGCGATCCGGGCGGGTTCATCATCACCACCCTGCTGGGCATCGCCGGCGCCTTCGTCGCCACCTATCTGGGCGCCGCCGTCGGCTGGTACCGGCCGGGCGAGGGAGCCGGCTTCATCGGCGCCATCGTCGGCGCCATCGTCATCCTGGCGATCTACCGCATGATCGCCGGACGCAGCACGACGGTCTGACGCCTGCCTGACAGGAGAAGGCCCCCTCCCGCCGGAGGGGGCCTTCTCCTTTTCAGACCAGCGCCACCGGTCGCGGCATGAAGACCGCCCGCGAGATGGCGGCGCGGATCGCCTCGTTGGTGAAGGGCTTGCGGACGATCTGGCCGAGGTGGCAGGCGTCCAGTTCCTCCAGGTCGCCGTCGAAGGCGGTGATGAAGATCGTGCGCAGCGATCGCGTGCGGCGCAGATGACGGGCGATCTCGACCCCGCTGCCACCGTCGGCCAGACGCACGTCGACCAGCGCCAGCGTGGGATTCTCGGCCCGCAGCAGCGACAGCGCCTCCCGCTCGTTCACCGCGGTGCCGCAGACGACATGACCCATGTCGGCCACCACCTCGCCGATCTCCATCGCCTGAAGGGCGTTGTCCTCCACCACCAGCACCCGCTGGGTCATCGCCAGACGGACCCGTTCGCGCGCGTCCTTCAGCCGGCCGATCGCCTCCAGCGGGGCGAGGTTCAGGATCTGGGCGGCTTCCGCGAGGCTCAGTTCCTCCAGCGTCACCAGCAGGTACAGCCGGCGCTCGCACTCCGGCAGCGTGGCGAGCGCGCGCTCGATGGGATGCGGCGAAACCGCCGGACGGGCGGCGGCGGACTGGATGGCGGACTGGTCGAACAGCAGATGCAGCAGCGCGTAGAGCGGCAGCCGCGCCCCCTCCCCCCGGTCCAGCCCGAAGCGCGTCGGCGCCATCACCACGACCTCGACGCAACGCGTCGCCAGCGCGTCACCAGCCTCGACCGCCCCCGTCAGCGCGCGCGCGTAACGGCGCAGAGGCGGCAGATGATCGTAGAGTTCGCGTCCGTAGGTCTGCATGATCCGCGTCCTCTGCGGGCAAGCGTCCTGGCGGTCGGCCAAGCCGGTTAACAAAATATGAACGGCCTTCAAACCTATCACGCCGCCCCTCCGCCGGCGACGGGAAAAGGGGAGCAGCCGATCCGGCCAGGACCGAAGGGTCAGCGGGATTTTTCGCGGACTTGGCGCGACCGCCACTGCCACGGCTTCTCCACCTGACCGGCCCACAGCCCCATCCGCTTGCTCTGGGCGTAGGCCTCGCCCTTCTGGTAGGCAGCCGACAGGCTGGCGTAATGGAACGCCCAGCCGCGCGACACCATCGCCGCCCCCAGATCGACGCCGCGCACCCGGCACTCACCCTTCCTCTCGCCGGTCCGGTCCTTTTCCGAGACGGTGCAGGTCACCTCCTCGTCCTTGACCATGGCGGCGAGCACCGCCGTCGCAATCTTGAAACAGTCCAGTTCGTGACCGTAACGGTTCTTGCATTTCTGCCCCGGATCGGGGGCGTCGATCCCCATCAGGCGGACCGGCGTGTCGTTGATGACCAGCAGATCCCCTTCGGCGGCAACCGCTTTGCCTTTTAGCGTCTCGTTGGGCGTGGCGGCCACCTTGCCTTTGGTCGGGCCGGCCGTCTGGGCCGACGCATAGACCGGACAGCCGAACAGGGTGAGTGCGGCCAGCAGGACCGCGGCGAGCCGGTCAGAACAGCGTCGGCTGGTCATCGGCGGCCTTGCGGCGGGATGGTCCATCGGGCGGCTGGGGGGACGGCGGGTCGAGGCAGGACGGGTCGTCGTTGCGCACGCTGTTGACGCGCGGCCCGACCACGGCGACCTCCAGCCAATCATCCGGCGCCGGCCGCAACAGCGCCTGCACCGCCGGCAGCGGAGCGGCGGGATCGAGCCAGCGCTCCCAATCGGCCGGGTCGAGCACCACCGGCATGCGCTCGTGCAGGGCCGACAGGGTGGCGTTGGCGGTGGTCGTGACGATGGTGACGCTTTCCAGCGGCCGTTCCGGCGGCGGTCCGCCCTTCGGCCCGCGCCAGATCTCCCACAGCCCGGCCAGCGCGAAGGGCGCGCGGTCGCGGCGGCGGATGACGTGGCCCTGCCGGCGCGGTCCCGCCGCCGTCCATTCGTAGAAGCCGTCGAGCGGAACGAGGCAGCGCCGCCGGCGCAGCGCCTCGCGGAAGGCCGGCTTCTCCGCCGCCGATTCGGCCCGCGCGTTGATCATCCGCGCGCCGATGGCGGGATCCGCCGCCCAATGCGGCACGAGGCCCCAGCGCGCCAGCGCCAGGCGGCGCCCGTCCTCTTCCTCCCGGACGATCGGAATGTCCTGGGTCGGGGCGACGTTCCAGCGCGCCTTCAGGTTCGGCTTGTCCGGCACGCCGAAGATCCGCTGAAGCTCGCTGACGGGGGTGGTGAGCAGCATGCGTCCGCACATGCCATGACTATGGCGTCCCCGCCCCCGCCCGGCCAGCCCATAATCCCCTTTCCCCCGTTTGCCCCCGCCATCGCCGTCATGCCCGGCATCGCCGCCATGACGGGCGCATGCCGTCAGGCGGGGTTTCCCTTCGCCCCGCCCCGCCCTATCCTCGACGGTGACCGGCCTCCGGCCCACCTCGGCAAAGCGGGAGTTCCTTCATGAAGTTCGGCATCGGCCAAGCGGTTCCGCGCACCGAAGACGCACGCCTCCTCACCGGCGGCGGCCGCTACACCGACGACGTGACCCTGCCCGGACAGACCTTCGCGGTGTTCGTGCGCTCACCCCACGCCTTCGCCGCCATCGGCGCCATCGACACGGCCGACGCCGTGGCGGTGCCCGGCGTGCTGGCGGTCTACACGGTCGCCGACCTCGACGCCGCCGGAGTCGGGCCGATTCCCTGCAACTCGGACCTCAAGCAGCGCGACGGCTCGCCCTACGTCCGCACGCCACGCCCGGCGCTGGCGCGCGGCTTCGTCCGCCATGTCGGCGACCCGGTCGCCCTGGTGGTGGCCGAAACGCTGGAGGCCGCCCGCGACGCCGCCGAGTTGGTGATGGTCGATTACGACGACCGCCCCGCCGTCACCGGCACCGCCGAGGCGCTGGAGCCCGGCCGCCCGCAGGTGTGGGACGAGGCCCCCGGCAACCTCTGCTTCGATTGGGACACCGGCGACGAGGCCGCCGTCGAGGCGGCGCTGGCCACGGCCGCCCGCGTCGTCGAGCTGGAGATCGTCAACAACCGCGTCGTCGCCAACCCGATGGAGGGCCGCGCCTGCCTCGCCGGGGTCGAGCCGGACAGCGGACGCTTGCAGATCCACGTCACCAGCCAGGGCGTCCACAGCCTGCAAAAGCAGTTCTGCGACATCCTGAAGGAGCCGAAGGAGCGCATCCGCGTCCTGACCACCGACGTCGGCGGCGGCTTCGGCATGAAGCTGTTCAACTACCCCGAATACGTCGCCTGCCTGTTCGCCGCCCGCGCCCTGGGCCGCGCGGTGAAATGGGCCGCCGAGCGCACCGAGGGCTTCGTCAGCGACGACCACGGCCGCGACCATGTCAGCCGGGCGCGGCTGGCGCTCGACGCCGACGGCCATTTCCTCGGGCTGCGGGTCGACACCGTCGCCAACCTCGGCGCCTACCTGTCCAACTACGGCCCCTTCATCCCGACCGACGCCGGCTCCGCGATGCTGGTCGGTTCCTACCGGACTCCGGCGGTCTATGTGCGGGTCAAGGGCGTCTTCACCAACACCCAGCCGGTCGACGCCTATCGCGGCGCCGGCCGGCCGGAGGCGGCCTATCTGCTGGAGCGGCTGATCGACCACGCCGGCCGCGTCACCGGGCTTGGCCCGGCGGAGATCCGCCGCCGCAACTTCATCCCGGCCTCGGCGATGCCCTACGCGACGCCGATGGGACAGGTCTACGACACCGGCGAATTCGCCCGGAACCTGGAGGACGGGCTGATCCTGGCCGACATGGCCGGCCTACCCGCCCGCAAGGCGGAAGCCAGGGCGCGCGGCCGGCTGCGCGGCGCCGGCCTGTCGACCTACATCGAGGCCTGCTCGGGCGGCGGGCCGGAGCAGGCGACGGTGCAGGTCGGCGGCGACGGCCGCGTCGTCCTGCTGATCGGCACCCAGACCAACGGCCAGGGCCACGAGACCGCCTACAAGCAGATCCTCGCCGACCGGCTGGGCGTGCCGCCCGAGGATGTCGAGGTCGTGCAGGGCGACACCGACCGCGTCACCTGGGGCGCCGGCACCGGCGGCTCGCGCTCCGTCCCGGTCGGCGGCTCGGCGCTGGCGGAGGGGGCGGCCAAGGTGGTGAGGAGCGCGATCCCGGTCGCGGCCGACCTGCTGGAAACCGCCGAAATCGACATCGAGTTCGCCGAGGGCCGCTTCACCGTCGCCGGCACCGACCGCAGCGTCTCGCTGAAGGAGGTCGCGGCCAAGGCGGCGGCGGCCCGCAGCGGAACGGACCAGACGGGAATCGCCTTCTCCGAGCGGGCGCGCTGGTCGCCGCCGGCCAGCACCTTCCCCAACGGCTGCCACGTCGCCGAGGTCGAGATCGATCCCGACACCGGCACCGTCGAGGTCGTCCGCTACAGCGTGGTCGATGATTTCGGCACCGTGGTCAACCCGATGCTGGTGATCGGGCAGGTGCATGGCGGCGTGGCGCAGGGGCTGGGGCAGGCGTTGCAGGAGCGCGTGGTCTACGACCCGGACAGCGGCCAGCTGCTGACCGGCTCCTTCATGGACTACCAGATGCCGCGCGCGGTCGACATGCCGCCGATCCAGGTGAAGCTGAACTGCGTGCCGAGCACCACCAACATGCTGGGCATGAAGGGCGCCGGCGAGGCCGGGGCGATCGGCGCGCCGCCCGCCATCATCAACGCACTGGTCGACGCGCTGTCGGAGCACGGCATCCAGCACATCGACATGCCGGCGACTCCGCTGGCGATCTGGTCGGCGATCCAGGCCGCCGGGCCACGGGGTGCCGGGCCACGGGGTGATGGAACGCGGGCGGCGGCCGAATAGGAGGAGGGCACCCAGACGAAAGTGGTGGCGTTGTCACACCTCCGTCGGGTTAAACCTGTGACAGCGTCCCTTACCTATAGGCGAGGATCAAGCGGAGGGCGTGGCAGGATGGCGGCTGTTGGTACGGGATGCGGGGGCCGGTGCGCCGAGCGCTTCGATCTGGACTTCACCATGGCGTTCCAGCCCATCGTGGATGTGGCGGCCGGCGGGATCTGGGCGCACGAGGCGCTGGTGCGCGGAACGGAAGGCCAGGGCGCCGGCTGGGTGCTCGGGCAGGTCAACGAGGGCAACCGCTACAGCTTCGACCAATCCTGCCGCGTCAAGGCCATCGAACTGGCGTCCGGGCTGCCGATGGACGGCGCCCGGCTGTCGATCAACTTCCTGCCCAACGCGGTCTACAAGGCGGAGGCCTGTATCCAGGCGACGCTCGCCGCCGCACGGCGGACCAACTTTCCGACCAGCCGGATCATCTTCGAAGTCACGGAGAACGAGCGCCTCGTCGATCACGGCCACCTGAAGGGCATCTTCGCCGAATACAGGCGGCAGGGCTTCATGACCGCCATCGACGATTTCGGGTCGGGCTATTCCGGCCTGAACCTGCTGGCGGAATTCCAGCCGGACATCATCAAGCTGGACATGGAGCTGACGCGCAACATCGACAGCGAGCGTCCCCGCCGCAGCATCGTGAAGGCGATCCTGATGGTCTGCGCGGATCTCGGCATCACCCCGGTGGCCGAGGGCGTGGAAACCGCCGGCGAGGCCGATGCCCTGAGCGATCTCGGCATCCGTCTGATGCAGGGCTATCTCTTCGCCAAGCCGGCCTTCCAGGCGATGGTCGGCGCGGCCGACATCCCCCGCCTCCAATGAACCGCGAACGGCTGTAACACAACGTTACCGAACGCCTGCCGTCCGGACATCAACCGGCAACGATGCGGGGGCATCCTGCGGTCATCGGGAAATCATCGGGGCATCAGGTTCCCGATGCCGAAACCCCGATACCGAAACCCCGATACCGAAACAAGGGGACCACCCTCATGAAGCGCAGCATGGTCGCGGCCCTCATCGCCGCCGTCACCTTTTCCAGCCTCGCCGGGTCGCAAGCCATGGCGCAGGGATGGAACCAGGGCCACGAGGCTCCCCCTCCCCATGCGCGGCCCGACCAGAGAGGGCCGGACCGGCGCGGACCGGATCGGCCAAACGATCATCGCCCCGCCGACCACCGTTACGAGCATCGCCCCGAGCGTCCTTCCGAGCACTATTGGCGGACGGGCCAGCGGTTGCCGCAGGAATACCGTGGCAAACGCCATGTCATCGTCAAGCCGGCCAGCCATCACCTCCATCGCCCGCCACGCGGGCATCACTGGGTCCGGGCGGGACGCGATGCCGTGCTTGTCGTCAGCGGAACCGGCGTGGTGATCGAGTTCCTGCCCGGCTTCTTCCGCTGATCCCGGGCGGAAGGCGCGCCCGTGGCGAAGCCCCCGCGATCCGGCCGGCATGACGGCCAGGCGTGGCGGAGTGCCACTTTTGCGCAAATGGCCAAGACGCAGGTTTTGGGAGGATGATGACGTCTCTGATGGAACCGGAGACTTCAGGGCGGCCCGCGATCCCAGGGCCGCCCTTTCCTTTTGTCTCCAGGAGCCCGGAAATCCGTGGCGCTCCGGGGGGCCGCGTCTTACTGGAGCGTGGCGTATTCGGCGGGCTGCTCGATCGGGCGGGCGAGCGGAACCCGCGTCATCCCATAGCTGTCCAGCCGTTCGATGACCTTGCGGTAATAGCCCAGCACGTAGACGCGCAGTTCGGCGGTCAGGCTGGCCTCGCCGCGCTGGCGGTCGATCTCGGAGACCAGTTCGGTCACCAGGATGCAGCGGCGCCGGGCGACGTCGTCCACCGCGTCCCAAATTTCCTGTTCCATGCGTAAGCTGGTCCGGCGACCATTTACCCTAAGATTGCGGCAAATCATCTGTACCCCCTTGGCTACCGGCGCTCAAAATCCTCCTTCCCCCCCATGCCGCAGTGAAGTTTTTCACACAGCGGAATGGCGCCCATCGACCGGGGCCGACGGTGCCAAGCATGATCGTTCCTTGTTCGTTCGCAAACGGCGCCCTATCTTGTTCCGCGACCTGTCTCCGCCCCCTCCAGCCCTCCGGTCCATGGACGCCCCTTCCTCCGCTCATCCCCTTCCGGCGCCGATCCCGCCCAACGTCGCCGCGTGGTTCCGCGCAAAGGGCTGGGCGCCGCACGCCCATCAGGTCGCCATGGTCGAGGCGGCGGAGCGCGGCGAGAGCGCCCTGCTGATCGCGCCGACCGGCGGCGGCAAGACGCTGGCCGGCTTCCTGCCCTCGCTGATCGAGCTGGCGGAACGGCCGCGCGAGGGGCTGCACACGCTCTACATCTCGCCGCTGAAGGCGCTGGCGGTGGACATCCAGCGCAATCTGGACACCCCGATCGCCGAGATGCGCCTGCCCATCCGGGCCGAGACGCGGACCGGCGACACGCCGGAGTCCAAGCGGCGGCGCCAGCGCGTGCACCCGCCGCACATGCTGATGACGACGCCCGAAAGCCTCGCCCTCCTGCTGTCCTACGCCGACGCCGACCGGCTGTTCCGCGGCCTGCGCTGCGTCATCGTCGACGAGCTGCACGCGCTGGCCGGGACCAAGCGCGGCGACCTGCTGGCGCTGGGGCTGGCGCGGCTGTCCCGGCTGGCCCCGGCCGCAAGGCGGGTCGGCCTGTCGGCCACGGTGGCCGAGCCGGAGCGGCTGCTCGCCTGGCTGTCGCGCAGCGGCCGCTGGAGCGCGGACGGCGGGGACGGCGACGTCAGGCTGGTGCTGGGGCGATCCGGCGCGCAGGCCGAGATCGGGATCCTGGCCACCAAGGAACGCCTGCCCTGGGCCGGCCACATGGCGCTGCACGCGCTGGCCGAGGTGTACGACCGCATCCGCCGGCACCGGACCACGCTGATCTTCGTCAACACCCGCGCCCAGGCCGAACTGGTCTTCCAGGCGCTGTGGCGGGTCAACGACGACAACCTGCCGATCGCGCTCCACCATGGCTCGCTGGCCGCCGAGCAGCGCCGCAAGGTCGAGGGCGCCATGGCGCGCGGCGAGCTGCGCGCGGTGGTCGCGACCTCCTCGCTCGACCTCGGCATCGACTGGGCGGCGGTCGATCTGGTGGTGCAGATCGGCGCCCCCAAGGGGTCGAGCCGGCTGGTCCAGCGCATCGGCCGCGCGAACCACCGGCTCGACGAACCGAGCCGGGCCCTGCTGGTTCCCGCCAACCGCTTCGAGGTGCTGGAATGCCGCGCGGCGCTCGACGCCGTGCGCGACCGCAAGCTGGACGGCGAGGCGCCGCGCCCCGGCGGCATCGACGTGCTGGCCCAGCATCTGCTCGGCATGGCCTGCGCCGCGCCCTTCCTGCCCGACGAGCTCTACGAGGAGGTGGTTTCCGCCGCTCCTTACGCCGCCCTGTCGCGCGACGAGTTCGACGACGTGCTGGATTTCGTCTCGACCGGCGGCTACGCGCTGGGCGCCTACGAGCGCTTCCAGCGGCTGCGCCGGCGCGAGGACGGCCGGCTGGCGGTGGCCGGCCCGGCGGTGGCGCGGCAGTACCGGATGAATGTCGGGACCATCACCCAGGAAGCGCTGCTCCGGGTCCGTCTCAACCGCGGCCCGGTTCTGGGCGAGGTGGAGGAGTATTTCATCCAGGGGCTGACGCCGGGCGACAGCTTCCTGTTCGCCGGGCAACTGCTGAAGTTCCTGGGCGTGCGCGAGATGGAGGCACAGGTCGCCAAGGGCGGCACCGGCGACCCCAAGGTTCCGGCCTACGCCGGCGGCCGCCTGCCGCTGACCACCCATCTGGCCGAGCGGGTCCGCGCCATGCTCGCCGACCCGCGAAGCTGGGACCGTCTGCCCGGCGACGTGAAGGAATGGCTGACGCTGCAACGCCTGCGCTCGCTGCTGCCGTCGCGCGACGGGCTGCTGGTGGAGACCTTCCCCAAGGCCGGCAAGCGCTTCCTCGTCGCCTACGCCTTCGAGGGGCGCAACGCCCACCAGACGCTCGGCATGCTGCTGACCCGGCGGATGGAGCGGTTCGGGCTGGGGCCGCTGGGCTTCGTCGCCACCGACTATGTGCTGGCGGTGTGGTCGCTGCGTTCGCCGACGGACATGGATTCGCTGTTCGACCAGGACATGCTGGGCGACGACCTGGAGGCCTGGATGGACGAATCCTCGATGCTGCGGCGGACCTTCCGCAACGTCGCGCTGATCGCCGGCGTGATCGACCGCCGCCATCCGGGGCAGGAGAAGACCAGACGGCAGGTGACCTTCTCCTCCGACCTGATCTACGACGTGCTGCGCAAGCACGACCCCGGCCATGTCCTGCTGCGGGCGACGCGGGCCGACGCGGCGGGCGGCCTGACCGACGTGCGGCGCCTGTCGGATTTCCTGGCACGGGTGCGCGGCCGGATCACCCACAAGGACCTCGACCGCATCTCGCCGCTCGCCGTCCCGGTCATCCTGGAGATCGGCCGCGAGCGGGTGGACGGCAGCGCCACCGACGAGCTTCTGGCGGCGGCGGCCGACGCGCTGGTGGCCGAGGCCATGCCGGAGCTGGGGCAAACCGCCGCCGCGCCCGCCGTGCAGGGACGGCTGTCCCTGTGACCGCCCAGGGAACCGAGGCCCCCGGCCGCATCGACGACAGCCGCGCGCCGGTGGCGCTGCACGGGGCGGCACTGGCCGCCGACGCCTCGGGCGCGCTGCTGTGGCCGGCGGAAGGGGTGCTGGCGGTCGCCGACCTGCATCTGGAGAAGGGTTCCGCCTTCGCGGCGCGCGGCCGGATGCTGCCGCCCTACGACACGCGGGCGACGCTGGAGCGGCTGGCCGCCCTGGTCGACCGCGAGAAGCCGGCCCGCGTCCTCTGCCTCGGCGACAGCTTCCACGACCGCCGGGCCGGCGCCCGCATGGAGTCCGCCGACGCCGAGCGTCTGCGCGCCCTGACCGCCGCCGTCACCGACTGGGTGTGGATCACCGGCAACCACGACCCCGACCCGCCGGAGGGGCTGGGCGGCCGCTCGGTGGCCGAGTTCCGGCTCGGCCCCCTGGTCTTCCGCCACGAAGCGCAGCCGGGTGCGGTGGGCGAACTGTCCGGCCATCTGCACCCGGCGGCGGCGCTGGCGCTGGGCGGGCGGCGGGTGCGCGACCGCTGCTTCGTAACCGACGGCGCCAAGCTGGTCCTGCCCGCCTTCGGCAGCTTCACCGGCGGCCTGAACGTGCTGAACCCGGCCATCGCCGGGCTGCTCGCCCCGCGCTTCGACGCGCTGCTGACGGTGCGTGGGCGCATCCACCGCTTCCCCCGCGACCGCCTGTCGCCCGACCGGGGCGGCTGAAGGACGGTTGGCCGAAGCGTCGGCGCGGCCTATATCGCGTTCCCGCGTCGCCGTTCTCTCCGAGTCATCCGCATGCCGATCCCCGCCCCGACCATCGTCTGGTTCCGAAACGATTTGCGCCTCGCCGACAACCCGGCGCTGACCGAGGCCGTTCGGAGCGGCGCGCCCGTCCTGCCCGTCTATATTCTCGAGGATCCGGCCGGCGATCCCTGGCCGATGGGCGGCGCCTCGCGCTGGTGGCTGCACGGCAGCCTGGAGCGATTGGGGGAAGCCTGCGCCCGGCTGGGATCGCCGCTGCTGCTGCGCCGGGGCGAGGCCGTCCGCGTCTTGACCGGCCTGATCGACGAGACCGGCGCCGACCGCGTGCTGTGGAACCGCCGCTACGCCCCGGCGCTCGCCGCCCGCGACCGCGCCGTCGAGGAGGCGTTGACGGAACGCGGCGTCGAGGCCGCCCATTTCAACGCCGGCCTGCTGGCCGAACCGTGGACCGTCACGACCAAGACCGGCGGCTCCTACAAGGTCTTCACACCCTTCTGGCGCGGCGTGGCGCCGACGCTCGACCTGCTCCAGCCGTCCCGCGCGCCGAAGCGGCTGACCGGCCCGGCCAAGCCGGTCGCCTCAGACCGGCTGGGGGAGTGGGCGCTGCGCCCCGCCAAGCCCGACTGGGCCGGCGGCCTGCGCGACGCCTGGACGCCCGGCGAGGACGCCGCCCTCGAGCGTTTCGCGGATTTCCTCGATGGCCCGGTCGCCGCCTACCCGGCGGAGCGCGACCGGCCGGCCCATGACGGCACCTCCGCCCTTTCCCCGCGCCTCGCCTTCGGGGAGATCGGGCCGCGCCAGATCTGGCACGCCGCCCGTCACGCCGCCGATGCCCGGCCGGAACTGGCCGGCGGCGTCGAGGTCTTCCTTCGCGAGATCGGGTGGCGGGAGTTCAACCACCATCTGCTCCACCAGGCCCCGCACCTCCCCGACCAGCCCTTCAACACGCGCTTCGCCGGCTTCCCCTGGCGCACCGACCCGGACGGGATGGCGGCGTGGCGGCGCGGGCGGACCGGCTATCCCATCGTCGACGCCGGGATGCGGCAGCTCTGGCAAACCGGCTGGATGCACAACCGGGTGCGGATGATCGCCGGCTCCTTCCTGATCAAGGATCTGCTGCTGCCCTGGCAGGAGGGGGAGCGCTGGTTTTGGGACACTCTGGTGGACGCCGACCTTGCCAACAACGCCGGAAACTGGCAGTGGGTCGCCGGCTGCGGGGCCGACGCCTCCCCCTTCTTCCGGATCTTCAACCCCGTCCTCCAGGGCGAAAAATTCGACCCTGACGGCGCCTATGTCCGCCGCTTCGTCCCGGAGCTGGAGCGGCTGCCGGCGCGCTGGATCCACAAGCCGTGGGAAGCGCCGGCCGACATCCTGCGCAAGGCCGGCGTCCGGCTCGGCGAGGATTACCCGCATCCCGTCGTCGATCACGGCGAGGCCCGCGACCGCGCGCTCGCCCTCTACCGGGAGCGCAAGGGCGGCAAGATCTGATCCAGGCCGCTGCGGCGACGCGGCGCTTTGTTTCGGCGACGGCAGGGTTATATAGTAACGTCATGACCGCCCACACCCACCACCCCGCAGCCGGCCCTATGCCTCACGACCACAGCCATTGCGTCGCCGACGCGCTGACCCGCGCCGACGCGCTCTGCGCGGAGCGCGGCGCCCGCCTGACCACCCTGCGCCGCCGCGTGCTGGAGCTGGTGTGGTCGAGCCACCGGCCGCGCGGCGCCTACGCCATCCTGGAGGATCTGAGCCAGCAGGACGGCAAGGCCACGGCACCGCTCACCGTCTACCGCGCGTTGGAGTTCCTGGTCGAACAGGGGCTGGTCCACCGCATCGAGTCGCTGAACGCCTATGTCGGTTGCGCCGCCCCCGGCCCCACCCATTCCGGGCAGTTCCTGGTCTGCGAGGGCTGCGGGGACGCCGCCGAGATCGACGACCCGCAAGTCCGCACCGCCATCGAGACCGCCGCCGCCGCACGCGGCTTCCGTGTCCAGCGCCCCACCGTCGAGGTGCGCGGCGTCTGCAAAGCCTGTCAGGAGAAACACCCGTGAGCGCTCCCGCCACATCCCCTGCCGCTTCCCCCCGCCTGCCCGTCTCGGTGCTGACCGGCTTCCTCGGCAGCGGCAAGACCACCCTGCTCCAGGCCCTGCTGCGCCATCCCGGCATGGCCCGCACCGCCATCGTCATCAACGAGTTCGGCGAGGTCGGGCTCGACCATCTGCTGGTCGCCAAGGCGTCGGAGAACATGGTGCTGATGGACAGCGGCTGCCTGTGCTGCACCATCCGCGGCGATCTGGTCGACACGCTGCGCGACCTGTTCCTGAAGCGGGTGCGCGGCGAGGTGCCGGACTTCGACCGCGTGGTCGTCGAGACGACCGGGCTGGCCGACCCCGCCCCGATCATCCACACGCTGATGACCGACCCGCTGCTGGCGGCGCGTTTCCGGCTGGACGGCGTCATCGCCACGGTGGACGCGGCGCACGGCTCGCTCCAGCTCGACCGGCAGCCGGAAAGCGTGAAGCAGGCCGCCGTCGCCGACCGCATCGTGCTGACCAAGACCGACGTCGCCACGCCGGGCGCCACCGTGGCGCTGATGCAGCGGCTGAAAGCGATCAACCCGGCCGCCCCGATCATCCCCGCCGCCCATGGCGAGGTCGATCCCAAGGGCCTGTTCGACGCCGGCCTCTACAACCCCGAGACCAAGAGCCCGGACGTCGCCCGCTGGCTGCGCGAGGAGGCCTACCGCGACGGGGAAAAGGCCGCGCACGGGCATCATCATGACCATGACCATCATCATGGGCACGGCCACGACCATCATGGCCATGAGCACGGCGAACACTGCGGCGCCGACTGCGGGCATGATCATGACCATGGGCATCACCACGACGCCAACCGCCACGACGACCACATCCGCGCCTTCTGCATGATCGTCGAGCGGCCGATCCCCTGGAACGGATTCGTCGATTTCATGGAGGCGCTGATCGCCCAGGGCGGCGACAATCTGCTTCGGGTGAAGGGGCTGCTGAACGTGCGGGAAAGCGAGCTGCCGGTGGTCGTCCACGGCGTCCAGCACATGTTCCACCCGCCGGTGCGGCTGGAGGAATGGCCGGGCGAGGACCACCGCACCAAGCTGGTCTTCATCACCCGCGATCTCGGCCAGCCGGTGATCGAGCCGTTGTTCGACAGTCTGGTGTGGGGCGAAGAGGGCAAGCCGGCCGCGTGACGCGGCCCGCGGTCAGGCGGGAACCGGCTCCGCCGCCGGTTCCTCGTCGCGCAGTTCCTCCCAGATGCGGTCGAACTCCATGTGGCGCTCGGCGAACAGGGCGATCAGGCGCGGGTCGAAATGCTGGGTCGGGTCGATGCGGTCGTCCCCCAGCGTCAGGATGTTCACCGTCTTGTCGTGGCTGAAGGCCGGCTTGTAGGGCCGCTTGCTGCGCAGCGCGTCGTAGCAGTCGGCGATCGCCACGATCCGCGCGGCGAGTGGGATCTCCTCCCCCTTCAGGCCGTTGGGGTAGCCGGTGCCGGCCCATTGCTCGTGGTGGCTGAGCGCGACCTCGGCGGCCATCTTCAGACGGTCCGAGGTCTTCAGGATCTCGTAGCCGTAGACCGGGTGCCGGCGCATCTCGGCCAGTTCGCGCTCGTCGAGCCGGCCGCGCTTGTGCAGAACCGCCTGGTCGACGCTCATCTTGCCGACGTCGTGCAGGGCGGCCGAGAAGCGCAGCTCCTCGCAGAACGCCTTCGAGCAGCCGGCCCATTTCGCCAGGATGTAGGAGTATTCGTTGACCCGGACGATGTGGTTGCCGGTGTCCTCGTCATGGACCTCGGCAGCGCGGGCCAGCAGGTTGACCGAGATCATGAAGGCCCGCTCGGTCTCCTTCTGAAGCTCGGCGACGCGGCGGCGCTCCTGGGTCAGGGCGCGGTTGCGCTCCTTCAGCCGCTCCAGCGTCGCGGCGCGCTCCAGCGCGCGGCCGACCAGATGGTTGACCGGCGCGATCATCGCCTCGTGGCCGAGCAGGAAAGGCAGCGGGTCGCCGCCCTGCGGATCGCGGCGGTTGATGAGCTGCACCACCCCGACCGGCTTGCCACGGAACCCCTTCAACGCGAAGGCCATGATCGAGCGGGTGCGGAACCCGGTGCGCTGGTCGAAGCCGGGGTTGAAACGGTAGGGTTTCGTCTCGCCAAGCGCGTAGGCGTCGTCGATCAGCACCGTCTCGCCCGTGATGGCGACGTGGCCGACGATGGAGGAGGAGGCGGCCGGAATGGTAAAGGAAGCCGTCTTCGCGCGGATCACGTCGTTCTGGACGCTGACCGCCTCCAGTTGCCGCGCCCGCCCCTGCCCGCTCAGCATGAAGACGCTTCCCGCCTCGGCGTCCGTCAGCTCGCGGCACTTGTGCAGGACGCGGTCGCTGATCGCCCGCAACGACTGGTTGGGCGTCTGCTCGATGAACTCAAGGAACTGACCGACAAGACCCACGACGCCCGCACTCCCCAACGATCCGGCCAACGATCCGGCCCACGACTCGGACCACGACTCGGCGCGAAGAGGGTACTCCAATCGCGGCGCCCCGTAGAAGCGATTACGCGTCTCCCCTGTTCAGAAGCTCATCCAGCCGCCGCACCAAAGCCACAGTCCGGCGACCCCCATCGACAGCAGGGCCATCGGCACGCCGCAGCGGGCGTGTTCGAGAAAGCCCAGACGCACGCCGGCGGCGGCGGCCCGCTCCGCCACGATGATGTTGGCGAGGCTGCCCGGCAGCAGCAGGTTGCCGGCCAGCGTCGTCAGCAGCGCCAGCCCGTAGAGCGCCCCCTCCGGCGGAGCCGGCCAGGCGGCGAGCAGCAGGATCACCGCCGGGACGTTGCCGATGCTGTTGCTGCCGGCCAGCGCCAGCGGCCCCATGACCGCCAGCCGGTCGGGCAGCCAGCCGCCGGCCTCCAGGTCGCGGACCAGCGCGCCGGGAACGCCGGTCAGCCCCAGCGCGTGGTTGATGGCGAACAGCGCCGCGAACAGCACCAGTAGGTGCCAGTCGACCATCCCCAGCATGTCGCGGCTGGCCATCCGCCGGCTGATCATCATCACGCCGGCGACCAGCAGCACCGCGTGCTCCTGCGGGATGGGCAGGGCGAACAGCACCAGCAGCACCGCCGTCGCCGCCACCGCCTTGCCGAGCTGCCAGCGGTCGAGCGGCACGGCGGCGACGTCGCCCTCCCCGTCCGGCAGCCCGAAGCGCCCGCGCCAGACCAGCCACACCGTGACGTAGACGATGACCAGCGCCGCCAGCGCCGGGACGGCGCAGACGCCGAGAAAGCGCCAGAAGTCGAGATGCCCGACCTGCCCGATCAGGATGTTCTGCGGGTTGCCGATCACCGTGGCCGCCGACCCGGCGTTGGCCGCCCCGGCCAGCGCGATCAGGTAGGGCCGCGCGTCGAGCCGCCGCGCCAGCAGCCCGGCGCACAGCATCGGCGTCATGGCGAAGACGACGACGTCGTTGGCAAGCACCGCCGACAGCCCGCCGGCCACCGCGACGATGACCGCCAGCAGCCGGGCCGGCGAGTTCGCCGCCCGCGCCACCCGCAGCGCGCACCAGTCGTAGAAGCCGCTGCCGGCATACTGCGCCGACAGGATCATCAGGCCGAGCAGGATGAAGATGGTCGGGAAATCGACCGCCTCGACCACCTGCCCGGTGTCGAGCGCCCCGACCGCCAGCAGCAGGATGGCGGCGACCAGGGCGATGCCGGTGCGGTCGATGCGCAGGCCCGGAAAGCGGCCGAGCGCCATGCCGAGATAGGTCGCGGCGAACAGCAGGAGGATGAACAGGGTCATGGCGGCGGACACGGGGTCGGAGGCGGAGGGCGGGACGGGCCCTCCTCTATAGCCCAGCCCAGCCCCGTCATGCCAAGGCGACTCACGCCACGGTGACGGTGGTCCCCTCGCGCGCGGCGAAGCAGTTGGGCAGTTCGGCCTGGGCCGCCGCCTCGATCGCCTCCATCATGCGGTCGTCGTGGTCGGGGTCATGGTGGAACAGGCACAGCCGCTTGACGTGGCCGGCCCGCGCGATGCGCACCGCCTCCGTCCAGGTCGAATGGCCCCAGCCGATGCGCTGGCTCCACTCCTCGTCGGTGTAGGTGGCGTCGTAGATCAGCAGGTCGACGCCGTCGACGAGGTTCAGAATGTTGCGGTCGGGCTGGTCCGGCACATGCTCGGTGTCGGTGACATAGGCCATGGAACGGCCCTGGTGCTCGATCCGGTAGCCGGTGGCGCCGTCGGGATGGTTCAACGCGGCGGTGTGGACCCGCACCCCGCCCTCCAGCTTGAAGCTGTGGCCCGCCGGCACCTCGATGAAGCTGAGGTCGCAGCCCATGGTCCGCATCGGCACCGGAAACAGCGGGCGTTCCATCTGGCGCGCCATCACCGCCTCGATGCCCGGCCGCCCGGCGGTGTGGCCGGCGACGACGCGCAGCCCGAACCCCTTGGTGTAGGCCGGCGCGAAGAAGGGGAAACCGCTGATGTGGTCCAGGTGGGTGTGGCTGAGCAGCAGGGTCGCCGCCCCTACCCCGTCGGCCAGCAGCCGGCGCCCCAGCGGGCGCAGCCCGGTTCCGGCGTCGAGGATGATCCGCTGCGCGCCTGCCCGCAGCTCGACGCAGGCGGTGTTGCCGCCGAAGCCGAGATGCGAGGCCGTCGGGCATGGAATGGTGCCCCGCACGCCCCAGAAGGTGACCGTGAACCCCATGGCTCCGCCCTCTCCGCGCACCGGCGGCGCGAACGCCCGGTCGCTACACCTTGTAGGCCAGCCGCAAACCGCCCCAATGCCGGCCGCGCACCGACACCGGCGCCGACACGTCCTTCATCAGCACATAATTGCCCCCGCCCATGTCGCGGCGGTAGGTCTGGAGCAGGAAGGGCTTGGTGTTGCGCCCGGCGGCCAGCCCGACGCGGTCGTTGAAGATGCGGCGGTTCCGGCAGTTGGCGGCGTTCCACACCGGATCGCGCCCCTGCGGCTGGCTGAATCTGCGGTTGTGGGTGGGAAGATAGCCCTGGTCGTCCAGCGCCACGCAGAAGACGATGCGGTCGTTGCCCGACAGCACCGCCTCCTGGATGCCGGGCAGGAGGCGGTCGCAGATCTGGGTGAAGCGGGTGGTGAACTGCTGCGGGTCGGACCCGGCCACCGGCTGGTAGGCGCGGTCGAACAGGTCGGCCTCGCCGATCTCGCCGTGGGCGACGGCGTCCTCGAAGGCGGCGGAGACCTTGGCCGCGGCCTCCGTCACCATGCGGATGAAGGGGGTGTCGACCGTGTCGATGTTCAGCTCGGCGGTGACCCCGATCAGCCGCTCGCTCATGCCGACGAGGTTGTTCACCCGGTCGCGCGCCTGCGACAAATTCTCGCTCGACAGCTTCACGCCGACCGCCAGATCGGCGATCTCGTTCTCCAGCTCGATGCAGTTGCTGCCGATCTGCGACGAGGCGGCGTCGATCTTGTCGGTCTCGCCGTGCAGCTCGCGCATGGCGCGTCCGACCGTCTCGATCACCGTGCCGATGGCGGCGGTGCCCTCGCTGACCGCGCGGGCCTTCACCGCGCTGGCCGAGCTTTCGGTCATCAGCCGCTGCGCCTGCTCGTTGAGGTATTTCAGCGTCGCGTCGATCTCGGTCGTCGCCTCGCTGGTCTTGGAGGACAGCGCCTTCACCTCGTTGGCCACGACCGCGAAGCCGCGCCCGGCCTCGCCGGCGCGGGCCGCCTCGATGGTGGCGTTCAGCGCCAGCAGGTTGGTCTGCTTGGCGATGGTGAAGATCTCCTTGGCGACCTTGCCGACGCGGTCGAGCGCGTCGCGCAGGCCGACGATCTGCCCCTCGATCCCGGTGACCGACGACACCAGCGCGTGGATGTCCGACAGCGAGCGCTGAACCCGGTCGTGAGAGGATTCGACCTCCTGCCGGGCCTGTTCGGTGACGGTGCGGGCAATGGAGGAGGCGGCGGAAATGCGTTGCGTGCTCTGCGACATCTTGGCGCCGGTGTCGCGAAGCTGGGCGAACACCGTGGATTGCCGGTTCACGCGGGCGTTGACGTCCTCGATGTGTCCGGCAATGTCCGCGATTTCTATGCCGAGATTGCCCGCTTCCTTAGCGATGTCCGCAATCAGGTGCGGCCGAATCGCGAACGCACTGTCCATATTTCACCACCATTCTTATGAAATTTTAGCTTGGCGCTCACTCCCGTGAACGATTATTGCGCTTTTTATACATTCCCGCAACCGGCGGAACCTCCGGCCGGAGGGCCTCCTCCTTATCAATTGGTCGAATGTGCCTCCAGCGGAGAGCGCGCCACGATTGTGCGCCAAAACGCCCCGTCCCGGCATCCGGGATGTCCCCCCATCACCGAATTGACACAGCGGAGGATTTTCAACCGGAAGCGACGCCGCCGGCACCCTCGATCCGCCTGCCCTCGATGCGGTGATCGAGCCGCTCGTCGACGAGCCCGGCCGGCTCCTGGTGGACGAGCACCTCGGCGTTGCCGAAGGCCGCGCTCAGCCGGCGCTCGACCCGGTCGGTGATGTCGTGGGCGGCGGTCAGGGTCAGGTCGCCGTCCAGCTCCAGATGCAGCTCGATGAAGCCGCCGGTGCCGGAACTGCGGGTGCGCAGGTCGTGCAGGCCGCGCGCTCCGGGCTCCTCCAGCACCAGCGCCTTGATGCGGGCGCGGTCCTCCTCGGAGAACTCGCGATCCATCAGGACGCTCAGCGCGTCCTCCGCCACGCCCTTGGCGCCGTGCAGGAGGAAGGCGGCGATCCCCAGCCCGAACAGCGGGTCGAAGGCGGCGACGCCGGTCCAGCCGGTCAGCAGGATGGCCAGGATGACCGCGACGTTCATCAGCAGGTCGCCGGAGTAATGCAGACGGTCGGCACCGATGGCGACCGAGCCGGTGGCCGCCTGGACATGGCGCTGGAAGGTGATCAGCCCGGCGGTCAGGGCGATGGACAGGAGCATCACCGCGATGCCGATTCCGCCCTCGCCGACCGGCTCCGGATGGATCAGCCGCCGCACCGCCTCGACGCTGAGCAGCACCGCCGACCCGGTGATGAAGGCGGCCTGGGCCAGGGCGGCCAGCGCCTCCGCCTTGCCGTGGCCGAAACGGTGGGTGGCGTCGGGCGGACGCAGCGCCCGGCGCACCCCCAGCAGCGTGACGACGGAGGCCAGCAGGTCCGTGCTGGAATCGATCAGCGATGACAGGATGCTGACCGATTCCGTCGCCATGTAGGCGGCGAGCTTCGCCGCGATCAGGGTGGAGGACACCGTCACGCTGGCATAGGTCGCGTAGCGGCGCAAACGGTCGGGGGAAATCGGGGGCATGGTCATCGCGGTCGCGTGCGTGGGGCGGGACGTCCCTCAGGGATACAGCCGCTCGGTCGTCCAGGACGCCGAGTCGCCTTGGAAGGGCGGATCGGCCGGCCGGTAGACCAGCCGCTCGTGCAGGCGGAAGGGGCGGTCCTGCCAGAACTCGATGCGTGCCGGCAGCACGCGGAAGCCGGTCCAGTGCGGCGGGCGCGGCACCGTGCCGATGGCGAATTTGGCGGCGTACTGGGCGACCCGCTTCTCCAGCTCCCAACGGCCCTCCAGCGGGCGCGACTGCTGGGACGCCCAGGCGCCGATGCGGCTCTCGCGCGGGCGGCTCTCGAAATAGGCGTCGGCCTCGGCGTCGGTGACCTGCTCGACCCGCCCCTCGACCCGCACCGAGCGGCGCAGCGTCTTCCAGTGGAAGCAGAGGGCGGCGTGGCGGTTGGCCAGAAGCTGCTCGCCCTTGCGGCTTTCCGTGTTGGTGTAGAAGACGAAGCCGCGCGCATCGACCCCCTTGAGCAGCACCATGCGCACCGAGGGCACGCCGGCGGCGTCGGCGGTGGCGAGCGCCATGGCGTTCGGGTCGTTCGGCTCGCTGCGGCCGGCCTCCTCCAGCCAGTCGGCGAACAGCGCGTAGGGGTCGCGGTCGTTGGCGTCGGTCATCAATCGTGGTCCTGTTCGGTCGAACACTCTGGACATCCCCGGCGGGGGCTCCCTGGCGAAAACGACGCGGCGGCATCGTCAACGCAATTCACAGCAAGGATAGGCTCGCTTATATCACTGTCCACCGCGACGCCACCGGTTTAGGCATCGCGGCACACAAACCTATTCGAGGCACACGATGGTCGTGAAGAAACTCGTCCCGTTCGCGCTGGCGGCGTCCCTGCTGGCCGGCTGCACCACCGGCGGCACCAAGGAGACGGTCGGCACCGTCGGCGGCGCCGTGGCCGGTGGCCTGATCGGGTCGCAGATCGGCGGCGGCACCGGCAAGCTGGTCGCCACCGGCGTCGGCACCCTGCTGGGCGCCTTCGTCGGCAGGGAGATCGGCTCCTCGCTCGACCGGGCGGATTCCGAATACGCCGCCGGCGCCGCGCGCCGCGCCTACGCCGCCCCGGTCGGCGAGCGGATCGCCTGGAACAACCCGCAGTCGGGCAATTCCGGCACCGTCACGACGATCCGCGACGGCTACAGCAACGCCGGCACCTACTGCCGCGAGTACCAGCAGACGGTCGTGGTCGGCGGCAAGACGGAGATGGCGTACGGAACCGCTTGCAAACAGCCCGACGGAACGTGGAAGATCGTCGCCAATCAGTAACCTTTTGATCCCCGTTCGTCGGGGTTGGGAATGCCCGCACCGTGGCCACGCGTGACCCCTACAGCGTTCTCGGCGTCAGCCGTTCCTCCAGCGCCGAGGATATCAAGAAGGCGTACCGCAAGCTCGCGAAGCAGCATCACCCCGACCTGAAGCCGGGGGACGCCGCGAACGAGGAACGCTTCAAGGAGATCTCGGCGGCCTACACGCTGCTGTCGGATCCGGACAAGCGCGCCAAGTTCGACCGCGGCGAGATCGATTCGTCGGGCCAGGAGCGGCACGCCGGCTTCGGGTCGCGCACCCACGCCGGGCGCGGCCGCGCCTACAGCGGCGCCGACGACTCCTTCTTCAGCAGCGGCGGCGACGACTGGTTCTCCGACCTGTTCGGCGGCGGCCGGCGGCGTGGCGCCGCCGGTGCCGGCGGGGGATCGTCCTCCGGCCCCAAGGTGCGCGGCAGCGACATCTCCTACTCGATCACCGTCCCCTTCCTGGAGGCGGCGCAGGGCACCAAGCGGCGCGTCAACCTGTCGAGCGGCAAGAGCATCGACGTCACCGTCCCGCCCGGCACCGAGAACGAGCAGAAGCTGCGCCTCAAGGGCCAGGGCCTGCCGGGCATGGGCGGGATGCCCAACGGCGACGCCATCATCGAGGTTCATGTCGAGCCGCACCCCTATTTCACCCGGCAGGACGGCGACATCCATGTCGAGGTGCCGATCACGCTGAACGAGGCGGTGCTCGGCGCCACCATCCATGTCCCGACGATCAGCGGCAAGGTCGCCCTGAAGATCCCGGCCGGCGCCAACACCGGCTCGACGCTGCGCCTGCGCGGCAAGGGCGTGGTCAACCAGTCGACCAAGCAGGCCGGCGACCAGTATGTGAAGCTGAAGGTGGTCCTGCCCGACCCGCCCGACGCCGAGCTGGTGAAGTTCATGGAGCAATGGGCCAAGACCCGCAGCTACGACGTCCGCAAGAAGGCGGGGCTGGAGTAAGCTCCCCGCGCGCCCGTCATGCCCGTGCTGAGCACGGGCATGACGAAAAACGCGGACCTCATTTCTTGACCGCCCGGAAGGGCACCGCCAGGTTGCCGGCCGGGTTGCCCTCCCCCGTCGGGCTGTCGTCCGACAGCAACGCCTTGATCGGCACGTTCAGCAGGTCGCCCTGCCGCGCCTCGGCCTGCTCCAGCAGATGCGCGGTGCGCTCCTGCCAGGGCAGCTCCAGGCCGCCCAGCCCATGCACCGAACCACGCAGGCCGATGCCCAGCGCCTTCATCAGGTCAAGCAGCGTCGCCTCGCCCAGGTCGCGCGTCACCACCCAGGCGTCGCGCGTGGTGTGGGCGACCCAATGGGCATCGCGGAGCTGCTCCAGGATGCCGTCGATCAGCAGCGTTCCCACCGGCACCCGCGCCACCATCGTCCGACGCCGCATGCCGACGCCGAGCCGGCTGGCGTCCATCAGCTCGTGCAGCACCGCGAGCGCCAGGGCCAGCCGCTGCGCCGGCAGCAACCCCTCCGGCCCACCGCGGGTGATCTTGCCGGCCCGCCATTCCGGCAGGGAGGCGGCGACAACCGCGCCGAACAGCACCGTCGACCAGGCGATGTACAGCCAGAACAGGAAGATCGGCACGGTCGACAGGGCGCCGTAGATGGTCTGGTAGGCCGGGTATTCGCGCATGTACCAAGCGAACACCGCCTTCGACCCCTCCAGCAGGATCGAGCCAACCGCCCCGCCGCATAGCGCGTCCATCCACAGCACGTCGCGGTTCGGGATGATCAGGTAGAGAAGCGTGCAGCCGATCAGTTGCAGCACGAAGGGCAGGATCATGCCGAAGCCGACCAGCGGGTGGACGACGCCCTCCAGATGGGCGAACTCCAGGGCGCTCCACAGGGTGCTGGACAGCGACAGGCTGGCTCCGGCGAACAGCGGGGTCAGCGACACCACCGCCCAGAAGGACAGGATGCGGGTGACGTAGGAGCGCGGCTCGCGCACCCGCCAGACGGTGGCGAAGGATCCCTCGATCGTCCAGATCAGCAGCACCGCCGACACCGCCAGCCCGACCACCCCGAAGATCGGCATCTGGCCGGCGTTGGCCATGAAGGTGCCGAGATACTCCAGGATGGCGTCGCCGATCTCCGGCACCAGATTCTTGATGACCGCCGTCTGGATGCGCATCTGCAACGCGCTGAAAGCCGGAAAGGCGGAGAAGATGGCGAAGCCGATGGTCATCATCGGCACGATGGCGAGCAGCGACGTGTAGGTCAGCGCCGCCGCCGTCTGGAAGCAGTTGTCGTTGTAGAAGCGCAGCATCGAATGGCCGACGAAGCCCGCCAGCTCGCGCCCGTGGGCCAAGGCGCGCGCCGGTTTCCGTTCCCCTTCCTCAATGCCCGGCATGCCGATTCTCCTGTCCGGCGTCCGCCTGCGCCGGTTTGACCACGCACCGCTTTCGTGTAGGATGCGCCCCACTTTTCGCGGCAACAGCCCAGTTTACGAGGTTCAGATGTCCAATCCGATGCCGCTGATGCACGGCAAGCGTGGCCTTATCATGGGCGTGGCGAACGACCGTTCGATCGCCTGGGGTATCGCGTCCACCCTGGCCCAGCATGGGGCGGAACTGGCCTTCACCTACCAGGGCGACGCGCTGCTCAAGCGCGTCAAGCCTTTGGCCGAACAGGTCGGGGCGACGCTCGTCCTGCCCTGCGACGTGACCGACGAGGCCAGCATCGACGCGACCTTCGCCGCCATCGAGGCCGAGTGGGGCAAGCTGGATTTCGTGGTTCATGCGATCGCGTTTTCCGACAAGAACGAGTTGGACGGCCTGTATCTCGACACCACGCGGAGCAACTTCCTCCGCACCATGGACATCTCCTGCTACTCCTTCACCGCGGTGGCGCAGCGCGCCGTGCCGCTGATGACCGACGGCGGCAGCCTGCTCACCCTATCCTATTATGGGGCCGAGCGCGTCATGCCGCATTACAACGTCATGGGCGTCGCCAAGGCCGCGCTGGAGGCGAGCGTGCGCTACCTCGCCGTCGATCTGGGTGGGCGCAACATCCGTGTCAACGCCATCTCGGCCGGCCCGATCAAGACGCTGGCCGCCAGCGGCATCGGCGACTTCCGCTACATCCTGAAATGGAACGAGCTGAACGCGCCGCTGAAGCGCAACGTCACCATCCAGGAGGTCGGCGGCGCCGGCCTGTTCCTGCTGTCCGGCCTCGGCACCGGCGTGACCGGCGAGGTCATGCACGTGGACAGCGGCTACCACACCGTCGGCATGGTCGCGGTGGACGAGGCGGCCGAGGTGGCGCAGCTCCTGGGATCGCTGGGCGGCGCGCCGAAGGCGGGCTGAACCACGCTGGTGCCAGGGCAGATTGCAAAGAGGGATCGGTCATCCGATCCCTCTTTGCGTTTGCGAAAGCCCCGTCTATCCTCTTCGCAATATTCCTAAGGCCGGGTAATTTTGATGCGCGCTCGCAAGAAGATGGATTCGGTTTCTCCGATCCTTGAGCAGATTCTGTACGGCGGCTCCAGCGTCTCGATGAACCTCATCGCGATCACGCGCGACATCCCCGAAGAGCAGCGCATGTTCAAGGCCCAGGGCCTGAACAACGCCATCCTGTTCAAATACCCGAGCTTCAACGGCCTCGACGAGGGCGGCGAGCCGATGGGCGACGAGGGCGAGGACGACACGGAAGGCGGCGGCCGTCCGGTCGAAACCGGCATCTATGTGCCGCACAACGTGAAGTCGCCGGAGGCCGGCGGCATCGCCGTCTATCTGCGCGGCCACAACAGCGACACGCTGCTGGAGGAACAGTTCGGCATCAAGAACGGCCCGGCCGAGAACGGCATCATCGGCGACATGAAGATGCTGTCGATGATCGACGAGGTGCCGTCGCTCGACGCCTTCCTTCTGAAGACCTGCTTCGAGGCCGAGAAGGTCAACGTCGATCCGCGCCACTGGCTGATCAGCGCCGACGAGGACCACCAGCTCCGCCGCCTGATTCGCGCCCGCATCGAGCCGATCGTCCGCAAGGCGCTGTCCGGCGGCGCCGGCGGCAGCGCCCAGAGCATCGAGCGCTTCCTGGAAGCCATCTGGAATCCGAACCTGGAAGAAGCCGGCCTGTTCGTGTCGGCCTTCGGCATCGAGCGCTCGGAAGCCGACACCATCTTCAGCGCCTGGAAGGGCACGACCTTCTATGAATACCAGCTGCGCCGTATCGCGCCGCGCGCCCGCGTCATCCTGAACTGGCTGAAGTCGAAGGACTGCGTGCCGGTCGACATCCGCATGCACAAGCCCTACGAGACCCAGCTGCTGATGCACATCGAAAAGGTGGGCAAGCTGCTGGAGACCACGCTGATGGACATCCGCGGCATCCTGTCGGACTACGAGACCGCCTTCAGCTCCTTCATGGCCGGCAAGCCCGAGCCCTTCCGCGACTATCTGCGGACCATCCGCTCGCGCTACTGGCTGCTCGGCTACTGCGTCTCGGCGCTGACCAGCGTGGCGCATCTCGACGCCCGCTGCATGAAGAACACGCCGTCGCGCAAACTCTATTTCGAGGGCACCCAGAAGCTGCTGCGCCAGTTCGACATCGCGCTGGATCGCCGCCGCGAGCAGAAGGGTTCTTTCTGAAGCATTCCGGCGCCACCACCGCCCGTACGATCAAGGCCCGCCGCTCCTGCCCACAGGATGGCGGGCTTTTCCTTGCGGGTCGTTCTCGGGTTGCGAACCTTTCACGCCATCGAGCGAAAATCCCGACACAGTGGTGCCCGTCATGCGTGGCCTTGAGCCGGGCATCCACGGCTGCAAACGATCGGAAGTTACGCTTGGCGGTGTCACGGAAAAGCCCGCGCAAGGAAAAGGCCGGCGCCCCTCGGGACGCCGGCCTTTTCTCATTCACCGGAAAGGTGGATCAGGTTCCCTGAGGCTCCGGCCCGATCCCGCCGCTTTCCTTGCCGGTCGGCGGCACCGAGGAGCGGCGGCCCGAACTCGGCTGACGCGGCGGGGTCGCCGAGTAGCTCTCGCGGTCGTCGTCGCGGATGATCGGATCGCCGCGCAGCAGGCGGTTGATGTCCTCGCCGCTCAGCGTCTCGTACTCCAGCAGGCCCTTGGCCAGCGCGTGCAGCTGATCGATGTTCTCGGTCAGGATGCGGCGTGCCTTCTCATAGCTTTCGTCGACGATGCGGCGGATTTCCTCGTCCACCGTCTGCGCCGTGCGGTCGGACATGTTCTTGTGCTGGGTCACCGAATGGCCCAGGAACACCTCCTGCGTCGGCTCGCCGTAGAGCAGCGGGCCGAGCTTGTCGCTCATGCCCCACTCGGTGACCATGCGGCGGGCCATTTCGGTCGCCATCTTGATGTCGCCCGAGGCGCCGGTGGTGACGCGCTCCTTGCCGAAGATCAGCTCCTCGGCGATGCGACCGCCCATGGCGACGCAGAGGTCGGCCAGCAGCTTGGCCTGCGACAGCGAGATGCGGTCGCCTTCCGGCAGGCGCATCACCATGCCCAGCGCGCGGCCGCGCGGGATGATGGTGGCCTTGTGAACCGGGTCGCTGTCGGGGCTATGGACGGCGCAGATGGCGTGACCGGCCTCGTGGTAGGCGGTCAGCTTCTTCTCGTCCTCGGACATCACCATCGACCGGCGCTCGGCGCCCATCATGACCTTGTCCTTGGCGGCCTCGAACTCGCCCATGCCGACCACGCGCTTGCCGATGCGGGCCGCCAGCAGCGCCGCCTCGTTGACGAGGTTGGCAAGGTCGGCGCCCGAGAAGCCCGGGGTGCCGCGCGCGATGATCTTGGCGTCGACGTCCGGCGACAGCGGGACCTTGCGCATGTGGACCTTGAGGATCTTCTCGCGGCCCAGCACGTCGGGGTTCGGCACCACGACCTGACGGTCGAAGCGGCCGGGACGCAGCAGCGCCGGATCCAGCACGTCGGGGCGGTTGGTCGCGGCGATGAGGATGACGCCCTCGTTCGCCTCGAAGCCGTCCATCTCGACCAGCAGCTGGTTCAGGGTCTGCTCGCGCTCGTCGTTGCCACCGCCCAGGCCGGCGCCGCGATGGCGGCCGACCGCGTCGATCTCGTCGATGAAGATGATGCAGGGGGCGTTCTTCTTGCCCTGCTCGAACATGTCGCGGACACGGCTGGCGCCGACGCCGACGAACATCTCGACGAAGTCCGAACCGGAGATGGTGAAGAAGGGCACGTTGGCCTCGCCGGCGACGGCGCGCGCGGTCAGCGTCTTGCCGGTGCCGGGGGGGCCGACGAGCAGGCAGCCCTTCGGGATCTTGCCGCCCAGCCGCTGGAACTTCTGCGGGTCCTTCAGGAACTCGACGATCTCCGTCAGTTCCTGCTTGGCCTCGTCGATGCCGGCGACGTCGTCGAAGGTGACGCGGCCGACCTTCTCGGTCAGCAGCCGCGCCCGCGACTTGCCGAAGCCCATCGCCTTGCCGCCGCCCGACTGCATCTGGCGCATGAAGAAGATCCAGACGCCGATCAGCAGCAGCATCGGGAACCAGGACAGCAGCACCGAGAACAGCGACGGGACGTTGCTGTCGTCGGGCACCGCGCTGATCCGCACGTTCTTGTTGGTCAGCCGCTCCACCAGCCCGGCCTCGGGCGGAATGAAGGTGCTGAACGAGCGGCCGTCGGTGAAATGGCCGGAGACCTGGTTGCCCTTGATGGTCACATCGGCAACCTGACCCCGATCCACTTCGGCGAGAAGCTCGCTGAACGGAACGGTCGTTTGCGGGCTGCGGGTCGAAGAACTCTGGAACAGGTTGAACAGGGCCACAAGCAGCAGCCCTATGATGATCCAGAGCGCGAGATTCTTGCCGAAATTGTTCACGTCACACGCCTTTCTGCGAACCCATCGCCATGCGGTGCGCCGACAAGGCCGCACCCCGGTCTCCACGGGCACGTTCCCAGATTAAATAATGCTGTCCCCGCGCGAAACAACCGGAAAAGCTGGTCTGCCCAACGGCGAAACCGGGGAGAATGTGGCGGCATCCGTCGGGGGTTGTCCACCCGCGTCGGACCCACATGGGAATCCCAGGTGCGGAACGGCGACCAAACACCCGCCGGACCAAAGGCTTGGAAGCGATTCGCGCACCGCCGGATGCAGGTCCAGGCCACGCGCGGCGGGCATGGCGGCGACCACCTCCCGCCATCCGCCCTCCCCCAGCCTCGCAACGGTCACGGGCGAGTCGCGCCCGGCGGCGGGTGTGACGGCGAAGCGGCGGTCCCACAGCACGCGCCGCCCGGGCGCCGCGACCAGCCGGTCGGCCACCGCCTCCGGCTCGCGCGCGATCATAACTTGGCCACGACGGCACAGCACCCGGCACCCCGCCAGGGTCCGCCCCCGGAGCCGTCCGGCGGCGATCTCGGCGTGAAGCCGCTCGACCGCCTCGTCGCGCACCGGATGGGCGCCGCCTCCGACCACGGCGAGGCAGCGGCCCAGGGCGCGCAGGGCGATCTCTTCCGGCGCGGCGCACAGCGCGGCCGGGTCGAGCGCGATCCAGCCCTCTGGATAGACAGCGGCGGCCTCGGCCAGCAGCGACGCGGTGACCGCCTCCAGGGCCGCCCGCGCCCGCCCGGCGCGGCGTGCGGTTTCGCCCAGCCGCTCGGCGTCCAGCCCTTCCGCCGCCAGCAGGCCACGCGCCGCCCGCAGGCGGGCACGGGCGTAGCGCGGGTTCTCGTTCGACGGATCCTCGATCCAGGCCGCGCCGGCAGCCCGGCAGGTCGCCAGCAGCCGTCCATGCGGCACTTCCAACAGAGGGCGCAGCACGCGGACGGATCCCTCGGCGCGGATCGCCGTCATTCCAGCCAAACCGTCGACCCCGGAGCCGCGCGCCAGCCTCAGCAGCACGGTTTCCGCCTGATCGTCGCGGTGATGGGCGAGCGCCAGATGCAGGATGCCCTCGGCCGCGCAGGCGTCCGCCAGCAGGCGGTGCCGCGCCGCCCGCGCCGCCGCCTGGATGCCCCCGGCCGGCTTGCCGCCGTCCCAGCGCAGGATCCGGTGGGCGATGCCGAGCGCGGCCATGCTCCGTCCGACGGCCTCCGCCTCCGCCGCCGACTCGGGACGCAGCCCATGATCGACGGTCAGCGCCAGCAGTTCACCACCCTGCCCGGCAACCCAGCGGTTCAGGAGCAGGGCCAGCGCCACGCTGTCGCCGCCCCCCGACAGCCCGACCACGACGCGCGGAGCCGGTTCGAAACCGCCCAGCCGATCCATCAGCCGGGCGAACTCCGAACCGGTCAGCGGCGCCTCGGCCGTTACGCCGGGCAATTGATGCGCTTGCGCTCCGTGTCGGCGCGGCGCTTCACGCTGGCCGAGGCTTCGGGGAACTTGGTCATCAACTGGTTGAAAGCGGTGCAGGCGTCCGATTTCTTGTTGAGCTGTTGCAGGGTCATGCCGAGCTTGAGCAGCGCGTCGGGAGCCTTCGGGTTCTTCGGGTACTTCTGCAAGGTCTCGGCGAAGGCCTGGGCCGCGTCGGGGAACCTGTTGCGGACGTAATAGCTCTCGCCCAGCCAGTATTGCGCGTTGCCGGCGTAGGCGTGGCTCTTGTTCTTGACGATGAACTCCTGCAACGCCTTCTCCGCCTTGTCGTAGTCCGACTGGCGCAGCAGTTCGAAGGCGCGCTCATATTGCTTTTCCGGTGTCGCGTTGGCCGGCAGCGGCGGCACGGCGGCGGCCGTCTGCGCCGGCTTTTCGGGAGCCTTGTCCGCCGCCTTCTCCGGCTGCCTGGCCGGGGTCTTCGCCGGCCCCAGTGCGCTGTCGGCCATCGCCCCGCCGCCCATGGCGCCGCCACCCTTGGATTCCAGCTCCTTGAAGCGGAAATCGAAGTCGGCGTTCATCTTCTCCAGCCGGTCGCGCATCTGCGAGACCTGATAGGTCGATTCCTCGTACTTGCCGGTCAGCTCGGAGATCGCCCGCTCCAGCGCCTGGAGCCGGATTTCGAAATCGGCGGCGAGCGAGGGATTCACCTGCGCCACCTCCACCATGCCGCCCAGCGCCGCGACCTGGGTCTCCAGCCGCTGCGCGCGGTCGATCTGGGACGCCGTCTGGGCGAGAGCGGAGGTTCCGCACAACAGACCGCCCAGCAGCAGAGCGGTGAAGGAAGACGCTTTGGTCATGCGCTGAATATCCTGTCCGGGCCCTGTCCGGGCGGGGTGACCCAAAGTGACGGTACCGGGTCATTGGGGCGACGCGATGGCGCGTGTGTAGCAGAAGATCGCACAGCGCGCATCGGGTGGATGCTGCGCCGAAGGTCTTAAAACCGCGCAAAGAAAAGGGCGCCGCCCCGGTGTCCCGGATGCGGCGCCCTTTTCACGGACCCGGACGGGTGCCGTCGTCAGTCGACGACGGTCACGCCGCGGCGGTTCTGCGACCAGGCGGCCTCGGTCGAACCGACGACGGCCGGCTTCTCCTTGCCGTAGGACACGACCTTGACGCGGTTCGGGCTGATGCCCTTGGCGGCCAGGTAGTTCTTCACCGAGTTGGCGCGGCGCTCACCCAGGGCGAGGTTGTACTCGCGGGTGCCGCGCTCGTCGGCGTGGCCTTCGATGGTGACGGTGACCGAGCCGTAGGTCTGGAGCCAGGTGGCCTGACGGTCCAGCGTGGCGCGGGCTTCCGGCGACAGGTCGATGCGGTCGAGGCCGAAGAAGACGCGGTCGCCGACGTTGACGGCCAGATCTTCCTGCGAGCCCGGACGGATCGAGGACTGGGTGCCCGTGGCGGCGCCGGTGTTGGCGTCCTTCGGAGCGGTTTCGCAGGCGGCGAGCAGCGCCACGGCGGCGAGAGCGAGGAACTTCATGCGCATGTTCAGGGACCCCTTAAACGACACTCGTTGATTTGGCCGGTTCTGGAACACGAGAGCCGCCGACTTCCGCCAGACCCCGACGGAAATCCCGACTTCCGACCCTTGTCTTGAGCATTGCTCCCGCGCCGCCGCAAAATAGGGCTACTCCCCTAGGGAATCAAGGGGCGACCTTTATGGAATCAGGGGCGACCAAGCCGGGTCCGAGGCGTCGAGCGGCGTGCTCACGCGGCGCTCGTTGGCGCCCGTGATGTCGATCGAATACAGCTTGGCGTTGCGGCCGCGCCCGTCACCCGACGGCAAGTCCTTGAAAAACATGATGACGCGGCCGTTGGGCGCCCAAGTCGGGCCTTCGACGTGGTACCCCTCGCTGAGGATACGCTCGCCGGTCCCATCCGGACGGATTACGCCGATTGCAAAGCTGCTCCCCCGCTGGCGCGTGAAGGCGATCAGGTCGCCGCGCGGCGACCACACCGGCGTGCCGTAGCGGCCCTCGCCGAAGCTCAGCCGCTTCACGCCCGAACCGTCGGCGCCCATGATGTAGAGCTGCTGCGTGCCGCCGCGGTCCGACTCGAAGACGATCTTCTGGCCGTCCGGCGAGTAGCTGGGGCCGGTGTCGATGCCGGGGGAGTCGGTCAGCTGGGTCTGGCGGCGGGTGCGCAGGTCCAGCGTGTAGATGTCGGTGTTGCCGTTCCGCGCCATGCTCATGACGACGCGGTTGCCGTCCGGCGAGAAGCGCGGCGCGAAGGTCATGCCGGGGAAGTCGCCCAGCACCTCCTGGCGGCCGGTGTCGATGTTGAACAGGTACACGCGCGGCTTCTTGTTGAAGTACGACATGTACGTGATTTCCTGGGTCGTCGGCGAGAAGCGCGGCGTCAGGACCAGGGTCTGCCCGTCGGTCAGGAACTGGTGGTTCTCACTGTCCTGATCCATGATGGCGAGCTGCTTCTTGCGCACGTTGGCCGGGCCGGATTCGGCCACATAGACGACGCGCGTGTCGAAATAGCCGTCCTCGCCGGTCAGCCGCTTGTAGATGGCGTCGGCGACGATGTGGGCGATGCGGCGCCATTCCTGCGGCGAGGCGGTGTAGCTCAGCCCGTGCATGTACTGGCCGGCGGCGACGTCCCACAGGCGGAAATCGACCTTCATGCGGCCGTCGCCGCCGGTCGTCGTGTTGCCGGCGACCAGCGCCTGGGCGCCCAGCGCCTTCCAGTCCTGGTAGCGCGGGTCGCCGCTGCGGAGCTGGTCGGGGGTCTGGAGGAAGCCGCGCGGGTCGAGCGGCCGGAACAGGCCCGAACGCTCCAGGTCGGCCGAGATCACCTTGGAGATGTCGGCGCCGAGCTGGGCGTCGCGGCCGCCGGAGCCGGCGAAGCTGGTGATGGCGATGGGCAGCGGTTCGACCACGCCCCGCGTGATGTCGATGCGCAACTCGGCGCGCGCCTGCTGCGGAGCGGCAACGCCGAGGGAGAGGAAAAGCGCGCCGGTCAGACCGGCGAACTTCAGCAGAAGCCTCGTCTTCGTCGTCATGTCAGAACATGTCCCTCGGGTCGAAATTGAACACGATGTAGCGCCAGCTTTCGTAGGTCTCGGGCGTGAACTCGCTGGTCAGCAGCTCCAGCGGACTGGAACGCTTGACCGCGCGCACCGCGGCGTCGGCCGACGCGCGGAAGGCGGCGTCGGTCATGTAGCGCGAGCGGTACTTCTCGTCGATGTAGGCCTGAATCACGGAACGGTCGCGACCGACCTCGACATGGATCTCGATCTGCATCGAGCCTGCGTCCTTGCGGCCGCTGTCGAAGTTCCAGTTCTTGCTGAGCTGTCCGCGGATGGCGTCCAGCGCCCGGCCCGACGGCTTGAACGGCTTGTCGGGACCGTTCACCGCCTTGGCAGCACCCGCCGGAGCCGCCGAGGCGGTCTTCTGGCTGGTCGGCTTGGCCGTGCTGTCCGATCTGGCCGAGGCCTTGCCATCCGCCTTCGGGTCGTCCGAGGGCTTGATCTTGCCCACGTTGGCCAGGAGGTCGGACAGCGGGTCGGTCTTGGCCGGCGCCTTTTCGGGCGGCTTGGCCGGCGCGTCCTTCTTCGGCTCGGCCTTCGCCACCTCCGGCTTGGCCGGTTCGGGCTTGGCCGGCTGCTTCGGCGGCTCCGGCTTGGCGGGCTCCGGTTTCGGCGGCTCGGGCTTCTTCGGTTCCGGCTTCGGGGGCTCGGGCTTGGGCGGTTCCGGTTTGGGCGGCTCGGGCTTCGGGGGCTCGGGCGGCTTGGGCGGTTCCGGCTTCGGCTCCGGCTTGGGTTCCGGCGGCTTGGGCGTGGGAACGGGCGACGGCTCCGGTGCGGGAGGCGGCGGCGGCGGGGGCGGAGGAGGTGGCGGCGGGGGCGGCGCCGGCTTGGGCGGCGTCGGCTCACGCGGCGGCGGCGGAACCTGGGCGACCTTCGGCGGCTCCGGCGCCCGGGTGGGCGGCGGGGGCGGCGGCGGCGGTTCGTCCTCGTCGTCGGGCGGCGTCGGGGCGGGCGGCGCCGGCTTGGCTTCGGGCACCGGCGGGCGCGGCGCGGCGTTGGCCGGCTTCGGCTCGCCCTTCTCGACGCGGGCGGCCTGGGTGACCTCCCCCATTTCGACGATCTCGATGGGGATCGACGCGGCGATTTCGAGCTTGCGATCGCTGGGCGGCATGCCGAGCACCATCAGCGCGACAAGCGCGACGTGCAGCACGGCCGAGGCGATCAGGGGCTTGCGCATGGGTGGTCCGCCCGCCTCAACGCACCGGCTTGGCGCCGACGCGCGCCGTGGACGCGGTCGGGCCGTTCGGCATCTCGGCGACCAGACCGACCTTCTTGAAGCCGGCGGCGCTCATCGTGCCCATGACCTCCAGCATCTTGCCGTAGGCGATGGTCCGGTCGCCGCGCACCAGGATGCGGGCGTCGGGGTTGTTCTCGGTCACGGCGATCAGCAGCGGCACCATGTTGGCCAGTTCGACCGGCGTCTCCTGCACGAAGACGCGCCCGTCGGTCTGCACGGTGACGAACAGCGGATCCCTCTGCTGCTCCAGCGGCGCCGCGTTGGTCTTGGGCAGGTCGACCGGCACGCCGACCGTCAGCATCGGGGCGGCGACCATGAAGACGATCAGCAGCACCAGCATGACGTCGATGAAGGGCGTCATGTTGATCTCGGCCATCGCCCGGTAGCCGCGACGCTTGCCGCGGCCGTGGGATTTGCCTGCGAGTTGTCCGGCCATGGTTCAGGCGGCTCCCCGCTCCTCGAGGTGGCGCGACAGGATCGCCGAGAACTCGCCCGAGAAGGTGTCGAGGCGGTCGGCGTAGCGCCCCAGGTCGGTCGAGAACTTGTTGTAGGACAGCACGGCCGGGATGGCGGCCAGCAGGCCCATGGCGGTGGCGAACAGCGCCTCGGCGATGCCCGGCGCCACCACGGCGAGGCTGGTGTTGCCCGAGCCGGCGATCGAGGTGAAGCTGTTCATGATGCCCCAGACCGTGCCGAACAGCCCGATGAAGGGCGCCGTCGAGCCGACCGAGGCGAGGAAGGTCATATAGCGCTCGGCCCGCGCCATCTCGCGGCCGATGGTCACCGCCATCACCCGCTCGACGCGCTGCTGGAGCGAGCCCTTCATGGTGCCGGCGATGCCGCGGTCGGCGGCGTGGCGCCACTCGCGCATGCCGGCGGCGAAGGTCGCCGCCATCGGGTCGGCCGGGTTCTGGCCGATGCGGTCGTACAGCGCGTCCAGCGAGCCGCCCGACCAGAAGCTTTCCTCGAAGGCGTCCGCCTGGGCGTTCAGTCGGCGGATGCGCATCAGCTTCTCGATGATGATCGCCCAGCACCAGACCGAGGCGACGACAAGCATCATCATCACGATCTTGACGACCGCGTCCGCCTGCCAGAACAGGCCAAGGATCGTGATCTCGTGCGCCGTCGCGGCGGCGTTGCCGGCCAGCTGGGCGGTTTGCAGGGCATCCATCGCAGTCAGTCTCGCGTTTGCGCTGTGGTTGTCATATCGGGATGGGAAAGCTGGCGCCGGTGCAGGGCATCCATCGCCGCGCGCACCGCCTCCGGCAGGCGAACCGCCCGGCCGGCCGGGTTGATCGTCACCAGCTGGAGGTCGGCGCGCACGAGCGTCCGCCCGTCGCGCCGGATGGTTTGTGCAACTGCGAAGGAGGCTCCGCGGATATCGGCGATTCGGGTGTCCACTTCAAGCGTGTCCTCCAGCTTGGCCGGGGCGGTAAAATCGATCGTCGCGCGCCGTACCGCAAATGACACACCTGTGACAACGCCCAACTCCGTTGTCACGCCTTTCGCCATCTCGGTCTGGCGGAAGCCGAGCAGGGTCAGCATCTCCGACCGCGCCCGCTCGGCGAAGCGCAGGTAGTTGGCGTGGTAGACGATGCCGCCGGCGTCGGTGTCCTCGTAATAGACCCGCAGCGGGAAGCGGTGCGACCCGTCCGCCGCAAACCAGCCGGAGAGCATGGGCTCACTCATCGCCGCCCTCCTCCGGCTCGGGCAGGCGGTCGAGCATGTCGAGCTGGCGCGCCGACGCGCTCGGCGGGTTGAGGCCGAGGTAGCGGAAGCCCTGATCGGTCAGCATGCGCCCGCGCGGCGTCCGTTGCAGGAAGCCCTGCTGGATCAGGTACGGCTCGACCACCTCCTCCAGCACGTCGCGCTGCTCGCCGAGCGCGGCCCCCAGCGTCTCGACGCCGACCGGGCCGCCGCCGTAGTTGGTGGCGACGAGGCCGAGATAGCGGCGGTCCATGCTGTCGAGCCCGAGCCGGTCGACCTCCAGCCGGGTGAGCGCCGCGTCGGCGACGCGCTTGTCGACCTCGGGCACGCCGGCCACGGCGGCAAAGTCGCGGACCCGGCGCAGCAGCCGCCCCGACACGCGCGGCGTCCCGCGCGCCCGGTTGGCGATCTCGCGCGCGCCCTCCGGCGTGATGCCCATGCCGAGCACGCCGGCGGCGCGCCGCACGATCAGCTCCAGCTCGTCCGGCTCGTAGAATTGCAGCCGCACCGGGATGCCGAATCGCTCGCGCAAGGGGCGCGTGATCAGGCCGCTGCGGGTGGTGGCGCCGACCAGGGTGAAGGGCGGCAGGTCGATGCGGATCGACCGCGCCGACGGACCTTCGCCAATGATGAGGTCGAGCTGGAAATCTTCCATGGCGGGATACAGCACCTCTTCCACGGCGGGATTAAGGCGGTGAATCTCGTCGATGAACAAAACGTCGTGGGGTTGCAGATTCGTCAGCAGGGCGGCGAGGTCGCCGGCCCGCGCGATCACCGGGCCGGAGGTGGCGCGGAAGCCGACGCCAAGCTCGCGCGCGACGATCTGCGCCAGCGTCGTCTTGCCCAGCCCCGGCGGACCGAACAGCAGCACATGGTCGAGCGCCTCGTTGCGCGAGCGCGCGGCCTGGATGAAGATCGACAGGTTCTCGCGGGCCTGCCGCTGGCCGATGAACTCGGCGAGCGACAGCGGGCGGATCGAGGACTCGCCGCCGTCGCCGCTGCCTTGTCCCGGCTGGACCAGCCGGTCGGGGCCGCCGGTGGGACCGGTCATTGGCTAAGCTCCTTCAGGCCTTGGCGGATCAGGTCGGACACCCCGGCATCGTCGCCCAGCACGCGCCCGGCGGCGACCACCGCGCCGAAGGCCTCCGAACGGCCGTAGCCGAGATTGACCAGCGCCGACACCGCGTCGGCCAGCGCCGGGCTGGCGCCGGGAACCCCGGCGGGCGCGCCCTTGCCGGCGGGGACCGACGTCGCGGCCGGGCCGAGCGCCAGGTTGCCGACCTTGTCCTTGAGTTCGTTGAGGATGCGCGCCGCCACTTTCGGCCCGACGCCGTCGGCGCGGATCAGCGCGGTCTTGTCCTGCGACGCGATGGCGCGGGTGAGCTGGTCGGGGTCGAGGATGCCGAGGATCGACAGCGCCAGCCGGGCGCCGACGCCCTGGATGGTGGTCAGCAGCTTGAACCACTCGCGCTCGCCCTGGTCGGCGAAGCCGTGCAGGACGATGCGCTCCTCGCGGATGAAGGTCTCGACGACCAGCGAGGCGCGCTCGCCGACCGCGAGGCGCGACAGCGTGCGGTTGGAGCAGGACAGCAGGTAGCCGACCCCGTTGACGTCGAGGATGAGCCAGTCGGTCCCGGTGGAATCGACGATGCCGGTCAGTTTGGCGATCATGCGCGCTCGTCCTCCAGATCCCTCTCCCGCCCCGGGAGAGGGTGGCCCGCAGGGCCGGGTGAGGGGCTATCGGTGGCGACCGGTCGCCGCAGAACCGAGGTTTCGTCGAGCTGTGCCTTGATGGCGGTGAGCACGCCATCGAGATTGTCGGCCACGTCGTTGTTCCAGAAACGGAGAATACGGAAACCCGCCTGCTCCAGAAGCTTGGCCCGGCGTGCGTCGTGCGCGGCGGTCTGCTCGGCATGCTGGCCGCCGTCGAGTTCGACGATCAGCCGGTGATCGTGCGAGATGAAATCGACGGTGAAACCGAAGATCGGTTCCTGGCGACGGAATTTTGCACCAAGCTGGGTGTTGCGCAGCCGTTGCCACAGGAGCTTTTCCACATCGGTGGAGTCGCGGCGGAGGACTCGGGCGCGTTCGGTTTCTTGAGGCGCCGGGTAGCGCTTAGCCTGGGTGGGCAGGCGTGCAGCGGCCGATAGCCCCTCACCCTCCCCGCCTTCGGCGGGTCCCCTCCCTCTCCCGGGACGGGAGAGGGCATCGCCGCGCCGCCACGTCGCCCAGCTCGACCTATGATGGGCGTGGCAGATCGCCACGGCCAGGGCGTCGGCGGCGTCGGGAGTGGTGATCTCGCAGCCGGGAAGCAGCAGGCGGACCATCGTCTGCACCTGCGCCTTCTCGGCCCGGCCCTGCCCGACCACGGCCTTCTTCACCATGTTGTTGGCGTATTCCGCCACCGCCAGACCGGCCAGCGCAGGCACCAGCAGAGCCACCGCGCGGGCCTGCCCCAGCTTCAGCGTCGAGACCGCGTTGGCGTTGACGAAGGTCTCCTCGACCGCCGCCTCGTCGGGGCCGTAGCGCTCCAGCACGGCCGTCAGGGCGTCGTGAAGCTGCACCAGCCGCTCGGCGAGCGAACAATTGGCGTCGGAATGAACGGCGCCGTCGGCGACATGGCTCAGGCGGTTGCCCGCCACGTCGATGATTCCCCAGCCGGTGTGTCGCAGGCCGGGATCGAGCCCCAGCAGGCGGACCCGCGATGAAGTGGGCGAAGGCATCGCCATTCCGTCCCGTCCGGCCTGCGCAAACACAGCCCCGATCTCCCGCCGTTCGGCCCGGTCGTCAGGCCGTCAGCTTCTGCATCAGCTCGTCGGAGATGTCGAAGTTGCCCTCGACCACCTGGACGTCGTCGTTGTCCTCCAGCACGTCGATCAGCTTCAGCAGGCTGGCGGCGGCGTCCTCGGACGGGGCCACCGTGTTCAGCGGACGCCAGGTCAGCCGCGCGCTCTCCGGCGCGCCGAACTTGGCCTCCAGAGCGTCGCGGACCGTGCCGAAGCTCTCCACCGCGGTGGTCACCTCATGGCCGTTCTCGTCGGATTCGACGTTGTCGGCACCGGCCTCCAGCGCGACCTCGAACATCGCGTCGGCGTCCGCCGATGCCGCCGGGTAGTAGATGGCGCCGATGCGGTTGAACATGAAGTTCACCGAGCCGGTCTCGCCCAGGCTGCCGCCGTGCTTGGTGAAGGCGGAGCGCACTTCGGACGCGGTGCGGTTGCGGTTGTCGGTCAGCGCCTCGACGATCAGCGCGGTGCCGCCGGGGCCGTAGCCCTCGTACCGCACCTCCTCGTAGTTGGTGTCGTCGCCGCCGCCGGGCGTGCCCTGCTTGATGGCGCGGTCGATGCGGTCGCGCGGCATGTTCTGCTGGCGACCGGCCAGGATGGCGGCGCGCAGGCGCGGGTTGGCCGCCGGGTCGGGCAGGCCCGACTTGGCCGCCACGGTGATCTCGCGGGCGAGCTTGTTGAAGATCTTGGACCGCTTGGCGTCCTGCGCGCCCTTGCGGTGCATGATGTTCTTGAACTGGGAATGACCGGCCATGGGTCGAACGAGCCTCGGACAAAGAGCGGGTTAAATCGGCGGGTGGCCGCACGACACATGTAACAGGTCCGCAACGCCACCGCACGCGTTCGGCGCGGAGACGACACCCACCGGATTAGAAAGTCAATATGGCGAGATTGCGGCGTGGCCTGGGCCGTTCGGCGGCACCGTCACCGCAGGGCCGTCACTGCGCCCGCTCGGGCATGGTCTGGCTCAGCCGGCCGCCGATGCGCAGCGGCTCGATGCGCAGCGCCAGCCCGGTGCGGTCGTCGGTCTCCACGTAGCAGCCGCAGACGGTGCCCTCGCCCTCGGCCGGCGACAGGCGCTCGGTCGGCAGCTTGCGCACCATCTTGGCCATCGCGATCTCCTTCTTCATGCCGATGGCACTGTCGTAGTCGCCGCACATGCCGGCGTCGGTCTGGTAGGCGGTGCCCTTCGGCAGGACGACATGGTCGGCGGTCGGCACATGGCTGTGCGTGCCGACCACCAGCGAGGCGCGGCCGTCGCAGAAATGGCCCATGATCATCTTCTCGCTGGTCGCCTCGCCATGGACGTCGATCAGGATCGCGTCCACGCCGCCCCCTCCCTGGCCGGCCCCCAGCCGGTGCGCCTTCAGCACGCGGTCGACCGCCGCGAAGGGGTCGTCCATCGGCTCCATGAACAGGCGCAGCAGCACATTGACCACCAGCACCTTCCGCCCGCCGCGCGCCTGGAGCAGCACGAAGCCGCGCCCCGGCGTGCCCTCCGGGTAGTTGACCGGCCGGACGATGCGCGGCTGCTGCTCGATGGTGCCGACCAGTTCCTTCTGGTCCCACGTGTGGTTGCCCAGCGTCACCACGTCGATGCCGGCGGCGAAGAACTCCTCGGCGATCTTGACGGTGACGCCGTAGCCACCGGCGGCATTCTCGCCGTTGACCACGGTCAGGTCGGGGTCCAGCCGCTCGCGCAGCGCCGGCATGTGCGCGATCACCGCGTCGCGTCCGGCCCGCCCAACCACATCGCCGAAGAACAGAATACGCATCGTCTCGTCCGCCTCATCCACCAACGCGGAGCGTCTCGCGCTCCGTCACGATCCAATCCAGCCGCTCGTCGTGATCGGCGCTCGGCACCGTCGCGACCTCCTGCGCGGCGAAGGCAACCCCGACCGCCAGCACCGGCCCCGCCGCCCGCAGCAGGTCGAGCGTCCGGTCGTAGTAACCGGCGCCGTAGCCCAGCCGGTGCCCGCCGCGGTCGAAGGCCAGCAGCGGCACCAGCAGCACCGACGGGTGCGGCACAACCGCCCGCCCCTCCCCCGGCTCCATGATGCCGTAGCGCCCGGCCACCGCCGGCTCGTCCGGGTCCCAGTCGCGGAACAGCAGCGCCGTGCCGCGCGGCCCGGAGACCGGCAGCGCCACGCCGTGCCCAAGGGTCCTAAGATGGATCAAAGCCGGCCGCGCGTCGAGTTCCGAACCGAGCGGCCAGTAGCCCCCGACCGCGCCCGGCGGCAGGCCGAGCGCCGCCACGCGGTCGCGCACCGCCAGCGCGGCCCGCGCGCGGATGTCCGGATCGGCGATGGCATCGCGCACGGCGCGCGCCTGTCTGCGGGCGGCGTCCTTGCCTTGCGGATCGGTCATCGTCGGAGGATGGCGGGGAGAGGGTCGGGAAAAGGAGGGTGGAAGGCGCCGCCTCGGCCGGTGGCCATGTGCCTATCCTCCATGGCCTGCATGAGCAGGTGGGCGCCGTGTACCCGGACCAAGGGTCCGGACAGGGACAGCTCCCTAGAGATCAAGGTTATCGGCCCTGGGGATTATTGCAGCCTGTCGAACCAGGCAGCGTCCTTCCGTTTACCAATCTAGGCGCGTTCGAGCCGCGCGGCAACCTCTTCGATGCGTTTCGCGACGTGATCGATGCCGGAGGCCACTTCCGCCTCGTCGATCGTCGGCTTGGCGGTGATGCCGCGCCCGGCCATCACGTCCTGCAACTCGTCGGCCAGCACGAGGCAGGTCATCAGCATCATCTGCGCCTCCGACCCGCTCTTGCCGCCGCCGGTCAGCTGCTTCAGCCGGCCGTCCACATAATCGGCAAGCTCCCTCAGGCGGCGCTCCTGCCCGTCCTCGCACAGCATGCGGTAGGCGCGTCCGTTCACCTCGATGTCGACCTGGGCCATGGGGTCAGCTCTCCAGCACCTGTTCCAGACGACCGATGGCGACCTCCAGCCGCTGCGACACGGTTTCGGCGGTGGCCTGGGCGGTCGCCCGATCGGCGCGCGCCGTCTCCAGCGCGCGGGTCAGCTCCTGGTCGCGCCGGGCGACGCGCTCCTCGCGGGCCGCCGCCGCGTGTTCCAGCCGATCGACGGCCTTGCCCAAGCGCTCCAGCGCCGCTTTCAGCGTATCCATACAGCGAAGACCTTCGAACCGGATTGGGCGTCCCGCACGCGCCGTTCTGGCGCGGAAGTGGTAAAGGTGGGGTGGGCGGACGGACCCGTCAACGGCAAATCCGGTGCGGCCGATCGGCCCACCCCCGCCCCCGGCCCCACCCCCGCCCCCGGCCCCGCTCCTGCTGACGCCCCTGTCCGAGCCGAAACCCTCCCATTCGCATGTTGACCTTGGGCCTAGGCTTCTGCATGGTGCGCGCGTTTCACGGAGCCTTGACAGGCGCCCGTGCATCTGCCGTTGCCCTTCCCTGCTTCGCGCGCCCGACTCCAGGAAAACGCCCCGATGTCCGCTGAGACCTCCGCCCAGCCCTCCCTCCACACGATGGCCAGCGCGATCCGCGCCCTCGCCATGGACGCGGTCGAGGCCGCGAAGTCCGGCCATCCGGGCATGCCGATGGGCATGGCCGACGTCGCGACGGTGCTGTTCACCAAGTTCCTGAAGTTCGACCCGAAGAACCCGACCTGGGCCGATCGCGACCGCTTCGTGCTGTCGGCCGGCCATGGCTCGATGCTGATCTACGCGCTGGCCTACCTGACCGGCTATGAGCGGATGACCATCGACCAGCTGCGCAACTTCCGCCAGCTCGGCAGCCTGACCCCCGGCCACCCGGAGGTCGATCCGACCCTGGGCATCGAGATGACCACCGGCCCGCTCGGCCAGGGCGTCTCCACCGCCGTCGGCATGGCGCTGGCCGAGCGGATCACCAACGCCCGCTTCGGCGACGCCCTGGTCGATCACTTCACCTACGTCATCGCCTCGGACGGCGACCTGATGGAGGGCGTCAGCCACGAGGCCTGCTCGCTGGCCGGCCATCTCGGCCTCAACCGCCTCATCGTGCTGTGGGACGACAACCACATCTCGATCGACGGCTCGACCGATCTCAGCTTCACCGACGACACCCCGGCGCGCTTCCGCTCCTACGGCTGGAACACCATCTCGGTCGACGGCCACGACACCGACGCCGTCGCCAAGGCGATCGCCGAGGCGCAGACCTCCACCGACAAGCCGACGCTGATCGCCTGCCGCACCATCATCGGCAAGGGCGCGCCGAACAAGGCCAACACCCACGGCTGCCACGGCTCGCCGCTGGGCGCCGACGAGGTCGCCGCGACCCGCGAGGCCATCGGCTGGACCCATGAGCCGTTCGTGATCCCCGACGACGTGCTGTCCGCCTGGCGCGCCGCCGGCACCCGCAGCGCCGGCGCCTTCCAGGGCTGGAGCGAGCGCTTCGCCGCCCTCGACGCGGCCGTCGCCAAGCAGTTTACCCAGGCCGTCGACCGCGGCGTCCCCGCCGGCCTCGGCGACACCATCGTCGCGCTGAAGGAAAAGATCAGCGCCGACAAGCCGAGTTGGGCGACCCGCGTCGCCTCGGGCAACGTGCTCGACGCGCTGGTGCCGGCCATCCCCGAGATGATCGGCGGCTCGGCCGACCTGACACCGTCCAACAACACCAAGGCGAAGAACACCGCCGACGTGGCGGGCCGTGGTGAGTTCAACGGCCGCTACGTCCGCTACGGCGTGCGCGAGCACGGCATGGCGACCGTCATGAACGGCATGGCGCTGCATGGCGGCGTCATCCCCTACGGCGGCACCTTCATGCAGTTCGCCGACTATTGCCGTCCGGCGATCCGTCTGGCCGCGCTGATGAAGCAGCGCACGATCTTCGTGATGACCCACGACTCGATCGGTCTCGGCGAGGACGGCCCGACCCACCAGCCGGTCGAGCATCTGGCCGCACTCCGCGCCATCCCCAACCTGCTGGTGCTGCGCCCCGGCGACGCGGTGGAGACCGCCGAGTGCTGGCAGATCGCGCTTGAGGCGACCGGCACCCCGTCGGTGCTGGCGCTGACCCGCCAGAACGTGCCGACGCTCCGCACCGAGCACACCGCCGAGAACCGCAGCGCCCGCGGCGCCTACGTCCTGGCCGAGGCCGAGGGCGAGCGCAAGGCGACCATCCTCGCCACCGGCTCCGAGGTCTCGCTCGCCATGGAGGCCCGCAAGGCGCTTCAGGCCGAAGGCGTAGGCACCGCCGTCGTGTCTATGCCGAGTTGGGAGCTGTTCGCCGCCCAGGACGACGCGTACAAGGCGTCCGTGCTCGGCACCGGCGTCCGCGTCGGCGTCGAGGCGGCGGTGCGCCAGGGCTGGGATCGCTGGCTGGGCGACAAGGGCGCCTTCGTCGGCATGACCGGCTTCGGCGAATCGGCGCCCTACCAGGAGCTCTACAAGCATTTCGGCATCACCGCCGAAGCCGTCGTCGCCGCCGTCAAGGCGCGTCTCTGAGAGAAGCGGGGCGTCCTGCCTGACTTGGGCGCCCCACAGTTCAAACTGGAGGAAGAAATGGCTGTTCGGGTAGCGATCAACGGTTTTGGCCGCATCGGCCGTCTGGTTCTGCGCGCCATCTACGAGAGCGGCCGCAAGGACGTGGAGGTCGTGGCGATCAACGACCTCGCCGACCTCAAGGCCAACGCGCACCTGCTGAAGTACGACAGCGTCCACGGCCGCTTCCCCGGCACCATCGAGACCCGCGACGGCGTCCTGATCGTCAACGGCCACGAGATCAAGGTCGTGCAGGAGCGTGACCCGGCCAAGCTGCCCTGGAAGGATCTGAACGTCCAGATCGCCATGGAATGCTCGGGCATCTTCACCAAGCGCGCCGACGCCGCCAAGCACTTGGAAGCGGGCGCCGAGAAGGTTTTGATCTCCGCCCCGGCGACCGACGAGGACATCACGGTCGTCTACGGCGTGAACCACGACCAGCTCAAGGCCGACCACCGCATCGTCTCGAACGCGTCCTGCACCACCAACTGCCTGGCGCCGGTGGCGCACGTGCTCCACAACCTCGTGGGCATCGAGAAGGGCTTCATGACGACGATCCACTCCTACACGGGTGATCAGCGCATCGTCGACACCAACCACAAGGACCTGCACCGCGCCCGCGCGGCGGCCCTGAACATGATCCCGACCTCGACCGGCGCCGCCAAGGCCGTCGGCAAGGTCCTGCCCGAGCTGAAGGGCAAGCTGGACGGCACCGCCATGCGCGTCCCGACCCCGAACGTCTCGGTCGTCGACTTCAAGTTCACCGCCAAGCGCGCCACCTCGGTGGAGGAGATCAACAAGGCGATCTCCGAGGCCGCCAACGGCGCGCTGAAGAACGTGCTGGGCGCCTACACGGAAGAGCTGGTCTCGACCGACTTCAACCACGACCCGCACAGCTCGATCTTCGCGCTGAACGAGACCAAGGTCATCGACGGCAACTTCGTCCGCATCATGACCTGGTACGACAACGAGTGGGGCTTCTCGAACCGCATGAGCGACACCGCCGTCGCCATGGCGAACGCGAAGTAAGCGTCTCCGGTCCGCCGGAAACGGAAGGGGCGCCTCCGCGAGGGGGCGCCCTTTTCGTTTGCCTGTCCGTTTCGTTTGCCCGTTTCGTTTGCCCGTCCGGAGGAACCGGCGCGCCTACGCCGCGCGGACGGTGTCGAGGAAGCTGGCCACCTGGGTCTTCAGGCTGTCCGCCTGCCCCGACAGCGTGCCGAGCGCGTCCACCAGTTCACGCGCCGTGCGGCCGCTCTGGTCCGACGCCACGGTGACGCCGGCGATGCTCGACGACACCTCGCCGGTGCCGGCGGCGGCCTGCTGGACGCTGCGGGAGATCTCGGCCGTCGCCGCGTTCTGCTCCTCGACGGCGGCCGAAATCGCGGTGGCGATGCCGCTCAACCGGTCGATGACCGAGGCGACGCTCTGGATCTCCGCCACCGCCTGGCCGGTCACCGCCTGGATGCCGCTCATCTGGCCGCCGATCTCGTCGGTGGCCTTCGCCGTCTGGTTGGCGAGCGCCTTCACCTCGCTCGCCACGACGGCGAAGCCCTTGCCGGCCTCCCCGGCACGGGCCGCTTCGATCGTCGCGTTCAGCGCCAGCAGGTTGGTCTGGCCGGCGATCGAGTTGATCAGGCCGACCACGGTGCCGATCCGGCCCACCGCGTCGGCGAGGCTGCCGATGCGGCTGTTGGCCTGCTGCGCCAGCCCGACCGCCTCGGCCGCAACGCGGCTGGCCTCGGACACCTGCTGGCCGATCTCGACGATGGAGCTTGAGAGCTGCTGCGAGGCCGAGGCGACGGTCTGCACGTTGGCCGCCGTGGTGTCGCTGGCCGAGGCGACCACGGTCGCCAGACGGTTCGTCTGGTCGGCCGCCTGCGACATGGCGCGGACCTTGCGGTCCAGTTCCTCGGTGGTCGCGGCGACCGTGCGGATCATGCCGCCGACGGATCCCTCGAAACCGTCCGCCAGCCGGTCCATCGCCTGGCGCTTGTCCCGCTCGGCGCGGCGGGCGTGCTCGGCCTGATCGGCCTCCAGCCGCTGGCGGGCCGCGGCGTTCTCCTTGAACACCTGGACGGCGCGCCCCATGTCGCCCAACTCGTCGGAGCAGTCGGCTTCCGGGACGGCGACCGACAGGTCGCCCCGCGACAGCGCGTTCATCGCGCCGGACAGGCGGCGGATGCGGACGCTGATGCCGTGGCCGACCAGCGCGATCAACCCGACCACCGGCAGCGCCAGACCGCCGACGATGCCCAGCACCGTCCACAGCGTCCCACGGAAGCGGGTGTCGAGGTCGTCGATGTAGACGCCGGTGCCGATCATCAGCTGCCAGGGCTCGAACATCCTGACGTAGCTCATCTTGGGCAGCGGCACGTCGCTGTTCGCCTTCGGGTACAGGTATTCGACGAAGCCCTCGCCCTTCGTCCGTGCGGTGTCGACCAGTTCGCGGATGAAGTAGACCCCATTGGAATCCCTGGTGTCGCGCTGGTCCTTGCCGACCATCTCCGGGCGGACCGGGAGGATGATGGCCTGGTAACTCAAGTTGTAGGCGAAGATGTAGTCCTTGCCGTTGTAGAACATCCCGTCGAGGTTGGCCTTGAAGCGTTGAAGGGCTTCCTCCCGCGTCAGCTTTCCGGTCTTGACCTCGGCCTCGTAGCCGTCGGCGAGCCCATAGGCGGTCTGCACGACGAAACGCAGCGCCTCCCTCCGGTCGTCGTGGAGGCTTTGCTTGTTCGTCCACAGCGCCACCCCGGCGATGCCGATGGACGCGACGGCGGCCAGAACGACCAGCGCCCAGAGCTTCGCCCGCAATGTCAGTCTCAATCCGCCCACGGCGCACCCCAACGGCCACGATTTCGCAGGTGCCATACGCAAGGTGGATGCCAGCGCCTCCCGCAGCGCGGCATGAAGGCGTCCGCCGCGGAAAACCCACGCAATGACCAGAGTGAGCAACCGATCAAAAGGAATACGACTTTTGCACGACGCGAATGACCGGATACCGCACTGCAAACAGCGTCGCAAAATGCAAAGGGCCGGCCGGTCATGGCAGCGGCACCCCTGTCGCTGAGCACTCCGGCTTTCCATGGGCGGCGAAACGCCGCATCGCTCCACATACGCCCTGCCAAGGGGCACCTTCGGCATTTCCCAACACATGGACGTTTTCATTCGTCTATATTGCCATGATCATCCGATCGGAGTGTCCGCCCGTCATCATGGCCACCATCAGCGAAGCCCTTAGGACCGCCCTGGAGCTCCATGGCGCCGGCCGGCGGGACGAGGCGGTGGCGCTGTGCGACCGCATCCTGGCCGTCGATCCGAACCACGGGCCCACGCTCTACTTCGCCGGCACGCTGCTGTGCCAGCTTGCCCGCTTCGACGAAGCCCGGAGCCTGCTGGTGCGGGCGGTGGTGCAGGATCCCGGCCTGATCCCGGCGCACGCCAATCTGGCAAAGATTGACGCCGGCGCCGGCGACTGGGCCAATGCCCTGGCATCCTCGCGCCGTGTCATCGCGCTCGCTCCCGCCGACGCCCCTGCCTGGGACCTGCTGGGGACGGCGGCGCATCGTGGTGGACGGAGCGACGCCGCCATCGCCGCCTTGCAACGCGCGCATCGTCTGGCCCCCGGCGCGAACCACCAGAAGCTCGGCGTTCTTCTCTTCGAACGTGGCCGTTCCCACCTCGAGGCCCGGAGAAACGAGCGGGCGTTGTCCGACCTGACGGTGGCGGCCTCCCTGCTCCCGTTCGACGCCGATTTGGGCTTCGCGCGGGCCGTGGCGCTGATCGAGCTTGGCCGGACCGCCGAAGGCATCGCTCTGTGCCGGCGCCTGACGACCTGGAATCCGGCATCCGCGCCTCTCCTGCACGTTTTCGGCCTCGCCCTGACGCAGACCGGAGGCGACGGCTTGAGCATCCTGCGGCGCGCCAGCGCCCTCGACCCCGACAACCCGGACCCGTGCGAGGCGCTGGCGATGGCATTCGACGGCAAAGACCCGGAGGAGGCGCTCCGCTGGTCGACCCGCGCCCTGTCGCTCAAGCTGCGCGCCATTCCGCCAGCGCCCCCCGAGCCTTTGCCGGAACCGGCGGCCGGCCGCACGCTCGACGTGGTCAGCTTCAGTCTGTGGGGATCGCTGGAAATCTACTGCGGCGGCGCGATCGACAACGCGCGGCGCATCGCGCGCGATCTGCCGGGCTGGCGCTGCCGCTTCTACCACGACGATTCGGTGCCCGCCCACATCCTGGCCGAACTGGCGTCCCTGGGCGCCGAACTCATCGGGATGCCGCGCAACGCCGTCTCCGGTCAAGGGTTGTTCTGGCGCTTCCTCGCCGCCGACGATCCGACGGTAAGGCGCTTCCTGTGCCGGGACTGCGACTCCCGGATCACCGCGCGCGAGCGCGCCACGCTGCGGGAATGGCTGGAGTCCGGGCAGCCCTTCCACGCCATGCGCGACCACGTCATGCACATGGAGCTGATCCAGGGAGGCCTGTGGGGCGGCACCGCCGGGCTGCTGCCGCCGGTCGGCCCCACCATCGATGCCTTCACGGCCAACCGTTCGAGCCGGTGGAACGATCAGCATTTTCTGGCGGAATGGCTGTGGCCACGAGTCGTCGACCGGATCCTGGTGCATGACGGTGTGCATGGAGCCCTGGGCCGCCCCTTCCCGGAACCGGTGGCGCCCGGCGAAACCCATGTCGGCGCCAAGCTGGTCCATGTGGTCCGCCTGCCGGAGATGGACGCCGCCGGAACCGGTCCCTGGATGGAGGCCACCGGGCGGCACGGCCGTCTCGCCTTCCCGCAACACGCCCCGCACATCGGCCTTTCCCTCGACACGTTGGGTGAATGGCTGGAGATCGAAGCCGCGCTGTGCGCCCGCTACCTGAAGGCGGGCGGCGTGGCGCTGGACACCGGCGCGGGGATCGGTGCCCACGCCCTGGCCTTCGCGCGCGCCGCCGGGCCGCAGGGCCATGTCGTGGCGATCGAGCCGTCCCCTTCCCTGTTCGCCGGCCTGGAGCGCAGCCTCGCGCTGAACCCGGACGTTTCCGTCACGGCCCGCCGGACCCTGCCCGATGGGCTGGGCGACGGGCTGGGCGACAGGTTGGCCGGACTGCCGGCGGGCCGACGCATCGATCTGGTGCGGGCCACGCTGACCGGCCCTCCGCTGGATCCGCTCGTCCTGGAGGACCTTGCCTCCCATCGGCCGGTCTTCTATTTCCGGGTCGCCGCCGACGCCGCGCTGCACGACGCCATGGCCCGGCTCAAGCCGCTGGGGTATCGTCTGTGGTGGCACATCGCGCCGGTCTTCAATCCGGCGAACCGGAGCGGGCGGACCGGCAACCCGTTCCCGGGGCTGGTGACGGTCAACGCGCTGGCCCTGCCGGACGGACATGGCGACGTTCCGTCGCGCCTCGCACCGATCGACACGGCCGGCGCGTCCTGGCGGGATGCGGTCTGGCGGCTTGCCTGCGACGGAGGGTGACGATGGCGGGGATGATGGCGGAGACGACGCCGTGGCCAGCATAGGGGAAGCGCTGCTGGCGGCGCTGGACCATCTGGAGGCCGGCCGGCTGGCCGAGGCCGAAACCCTGTGCGACCGCATCCTGGGCGCCGATCCCACGCAGGCCGACGCCTGGCGTCTCGCCGGGCTGGCCGCCGCCAGGGCCGGGCGGATGGAGGATGCGCGCCATCGCCTCGCGGTCGCGATCCGCCACGCGCCCGACCGCAACGACCTGCGCCTCAACCATGCGGCGACGCTCGCCGCGTCCGGGCTGCCGCAGGCCGGCGCGCTGCGCCTGACCCTGGCGCTGGAGCCGGCGCGCGACGATCTGTGGAAGAGCTTGGCCGATGCCGCCGCGCGCGAGGAATCAGCCCCGGCGACTATCGGTCCGTGGCGGGCGCTGGCCGGGTTGCGGCCGGACGAGGCCGCGCTGCGCTACAATCTGGGCGTCGCCCTCCAGGACAGCGGGCGCCTGCGCGAGGCCGCCGCCGCCTACGCCGGGGCGACGGGGCTGGCCCCGCTTCTGGAGGAGGCCCATTTCAACCGGGCCAACGCCCTGCGCGATCTCGGCGACCACCCGGCCGCCGTCCGCTCCTACCGCGCCGCGCTGGCGGCGGCCCCCGCCATGCTGGGCGCGGCCCGCAACCTCGGCCTGCTGCTGATGCCAGCCGATCCTCCGGCAGCCGTCGCCGCCTTCCGCATCGCCGCCCGCGTCGAACCGGCACAGCCGGACGGCGCGCTCGACCTTGCGGCGGCGCTGCTGGCGGCGGGCCGGCCGGCCGAGGCCCTGGCGGCGTTCGACGAGGCGCTGGAGCGCGATCCCGGACGAGCGGCCGGGCATGACGGCCGCGCCCTTGCGCTCCGCGAACTGGGGCGGGCCGCCGACGGGCACCGGGCACGGACACGCGCGCTGGCCCTCGATCCCGGCCTGGCCGAAGCCTGGGTCAACCAGGCCCAGGGCTGGATCGACCGCGGACGGCCGAGCGCCGCCGGCATCGACAGCCGCCGGGCCCTGCGCCTGCGGCCCGGCTATCCGGCGGCGCTGGATGCCCTGGCCCGGTCGCTCCACGCCGCCGGCCGTCCCGAACGGGCGATGGCCGTCCTGCGCCGCCTGATGGCCCTGACTCCGGCCCCGGCCCGCGCCCTCCACAGCAACCTGCTGCTGATCCGCCAGAGCGACCCGTCCGTCGGGCCGGCCGCCCTGCTGGCGGAGCACCGGCGCTGGGCACGCCTGCACGCCCCCCCGCCCGGCGCGCCGCCCTCGCCTCCGCCGGTCCCGCGCGGGGAAACCGCCGGGCCGCTGCGCATCGGCTATCTGTCCGCCGACTTCCGCACCCATTCGGTGGCGACCTTCTTCGCGCCGCTTCTGGACGCCCATGACCGGCGGGCGGTCCGCGCCGTCTGCTACGACGCCGCGCTCAGCCGGCCCGACGCGACGACCGCCCGGCTGCGCGAACGGGCGGACGACTGGCGCGAGGTGGCGGGACTTGGCGACGCGGCGCTGGCCGACCGCATCCGCGCTGACCGGATCGACGCGCTGATCGATCTGGGCGGTCACACCGCCGACAACCGGCTCGGCGTGCTGGCCCTGGCGCCGGCGCCGGTGCGGCTGACCGCGCTCGGCTATCCCGGCACGACCGGGCTCTCGCTCGAAGGGCGGCTGACCGACCCGATCATCGAACCGCCGGACCAGCCCCCCTGGAGTTCGGAGCCGCCGATTCCCCTGCCCGACGGGTTCCTGCGCTACCAGCCGCCGGACGGCGCGCCCGAGCCACGCCCACGGGACGAACGGGAACCTGTCACCTTCGGATCCTTCAACACGCTGGGCAAGCTGACCCCGGCCGTGATCGCCGCCTGGACGGACATCCTGGCGGCGCTGCCGGAGTCGCGGCTGCTGCTGAAGGCGCCGGGTCTGACCGACCCGGCGGTGCGCGACAACCTGCGCGCGCGCTTCGTCGATCGCGGAATCGCCGCCGACCGTCTCGAACTGGTCGGCTGGGTCGCCAGCCGGGCCGGGCATCTGGCGCTGTACCAGCGGATCGACGTCGGGCTCGACCCGTTTCCCTACAACGGCACCACCACCACCTGCGAGGCCCTGTGGATGGGGGTTCCCGTGGTGACCCTGGCCGGCGACCGGCACGCCGCGCGGGTGGGGGCGGCCCTGCTCACACGGGTCGGCCTGCCGGACCTGATCGCCGCGACCCTGGAGGATTATGGACGGATCGCCGCGACGCTCGCCGCCGATTCGACCCGGCTGGCCCGGCTGCGGCTGGAGTTGCGCGACCGCATGCGCGACGGTCCGCTGGGCGATGCCGCCGGGCTCGCCCGTGCGGTGGAGGCCGCCTGCCGTGACCTGCTGGCGGCGGCGCGGCGCCGGTGACGCGATCCGCCCGCCGGCCAAGCGCCTTTCCCGTCACCCTCCCGTCTTGACGCTGCTCACCCCCGCCGCGCGGCCGAGGCAGTCGGCGATCCAGGCGGCGACGCTCTTGCCCTCGCGCTCCGCGCAGTCGGCGATGGCGCGGTGCAGGATCGGGTTGAGGCGGATCGCCAGCCGCCCGGAAAAGGGCTGCTCGCCATCCCCGCCGAGATCGCACGACAGTTCGAGATACTCGTCGACGGCGCGGCGGAAGGAATCGCGCAACTCGTCCACCGACCGGCCCGAGAAGGTGATGCCATCATGCGTGTTGATGACCTCACCGACGAACAGCCCCTCGTCGTTGTCGAAGTCGATCTGGGCCTTGTAGCCCTTGTATTCCATCATCGCGGTGTTCCCGAGGGAGGATATCCCGAAAATCGGCCGGGCCGGCGTTCTCGCCACCCGATGCGATCGACCATACCTCCGGACCGATCCGGTGCGGTTTGACCTGCCTCAATTTTCTCAACCGGCCCCGTTGAACCTGTCGGGGATCCGGGGCGACGGAGGAAGCCGGCGGGCGGCGGGCTGGCGCCCCCGCCCCCGCCGCGGCTATACCCGACGGGCGTTCCCATCGAAAGCCGCGCCGTGACGCCACCTTCCCGCCCCATCCGCATCCACGGGCTTGCCGACGCGCTGGCCGCCGCCGCCGCCGCCGGGGCGCTGGGCCTGCCGCTGACGCTGGTCGCCGGCGGCTACGGCGGCGCACTCTGGCTGCTTGGCATCGCCGCCGCCGTGGAGCGCCAATGCCCCGGCGTCGCCGTCACCGCCGTGCTGGACTGCGGCGACCGCGCCGGCGAGGCGCAGGGCGCGCTGGCCGCCGGAATCCGCCACACGCTGTTCACCGGCCCGCCCGAGACCGCGGTCCGGCTGGCGGCGATCGCCGCCGGCCACGGCGCCACGCTGCTCACCGCCCTGCCCCCGGCCCTCGACCCACGGGGTATCCGGAACCGGGAAGCCGCCTGCCGGGCATGGCTTTCGTCGCAGGATGCCTGAGCGGAGGCGATACCGCTTTTTCGCCCCATGACGCCGCGCAAAGGTGGTGTAGGATTTGACATCACGAGCATGCGGTACCCACGCCCGGCCCGTCTCACCCCCTTCGATGGCCAAGCCCGATGCCCAGCACGATCGCCCTGCCGCCGGAGCCCGACACCGGCGAGACCGCCGCGCTTTCCGCCGAATCCCGCCTGCTGCATGGGCGCCAGGGCGGACGCGGCACGCCGTTTCCCGATCCGCAGGTGAAAAAGCTGCGCGGGCTGCGGCTGATCGCCCTATGGACGCTGCTGACGGCCGGCGCCTGGGCGGTGCTGGGCGGGGCCGGCTACGGCCTTTACGTCCTCGTGCATTCGATGCTTCTGTAACCTTTCCGTGATGCGCCCGCCATCCGGCCGATCCATCTCTTCGGCAGCCCCTTCGGCCGGGTGAACTAGGCTCTTCGGCGAGGCGAAAGGCCGCTTTACGACCCTCCCGCCGTTGCAAAGCGGGCCGCTCTGGGCTAAGACGGCGCCATTCCAGAAAAGCCCAGGGGAAGAGCCACAATGAAGCTCACTCGCCGCGTCAAAGACATTCTCGCCAACTACGAGAGCGACAATCCCGGCACCAAGGCGAACCTCGCCCGCATCCTGATGGAAGGCAAGCTGGGCGGCACCGGCAAGCTGGTGATCCTGCCCGTCGACCAGGGCTTCGAGCATGGCCCGGCCCGCAGCTTCGGCCCCAACGACGCCGGCTACGACCCGCACTATCACTACCAGCTCGCCATCGACGCCGGCTGCAACGCCTACGCCGCCCCCCTGGGCTCGCTGGAAGCCGGCGCCGGCACCTTCGCCGGCTCGATCCCGCTGATCCTGAAGATGAACAGCGCCAACAGCCTGTCCACCCAGAAGGAAGCCGCCGACCAGGCCGTGACCGCCTCGGTGCAGGACGCGCTGCGCATCGGCGCCTCGGCCATCGGCTTCACCATCTACCCCGGCTCCGACGCCATGTACTCCCAGTACGAGGAGTTCCGCGAGCTGTCGAAGGAGGCGAAGTCCTACGGCCTCGCCACCGTGCTGTGGTCCTACCCGCGCGGCGGCGCCGTCACCAAGGACGGCGAACTGGCGATCGACGTGATCGGCTACGCCGCCCACATGGCGGCCCTGCTCGGCGCCCACATCATCAAGGTGAAGCTGCCCTCGGCCCACCTTGAGCAGGCCGAGGCCAAGAAGGTCTACGAGTCCAAGCAGATCGCCATCGGCACCCAGGCCGAGCGCGTGAAGCACATCATGCAGTGCGCCTTCAACGGCCGCCGCATCGTGGTCTTCTCCGGCGGCGCCACCAAGGGCGAGGACGCGGTGTTCGAGGACGCCCGCGCCATCCGCGACGGCGGCGGCAACGGCTCGATCATCGGCCGCAACGCCTTCCAGCGCCCGCGCGAGGACGCCCTCAAGCTGCTCGACCGGATCATGAAGATCTACCAGGGCCGGGAGTAAGACTTGGCCAAGGGAAAGACGACGCAGGCGGAGCCCTCCGCCTGCCGCCTGTACCTCGTGACGCCGCCGGCCCTGGAGCCGGCGGCGTTCGCGCCGCTTCTGGCCGAGGCTCTCGACGCAGGCGACGTCGCCTGCGTCCAGCTTCGCCTGAAGGACTGTTCCGACGACGCGATCCGCCGCGCCTGCGACGCGCTGCGCCCGATCGCCCAGGAGCGCGAGGTCGCCTTCATCCTGAACGACCATCCGCGACTGGCCCGCGAGATGGGCTGCGACGGCGTGCATGTCGGGCAGAGCGACACGCCCTACCGCGACGCGCGCAAGATCATGGGCAGCGACGCCATCGTCGGCGTGACCTGCCACGACAGCCGCCACCTCGCCATGGTCGCGGCGGAGGATGGGGCCGACTACGTCGCCTTCGGGGCCTTCTTCCCGACGGACACCAAGGCCACGGAACACCACGCCGTGCCCGACCTGCTGCACTGGTGGGCCGAGCTGATGGAGGTTCCCTGCGTGGCCATCGGCGGCATCACCGCCGCCAACTGCGCGCCGCTGGTGTCGGCCGGCGCCGATTTCCTGGCGGTGGTCAACGCCGTCTGGGGCCATCCGGACGGGCCGGGAGCCGGCGTCCGGGCACTGAACGCCGCCATCGCCGCCGCCCCCAGCGGCTGGACCGTCTCCACCGACTTCTCCGCCGACCTCTCCGCCGGAATGTCCGCTGACGACGGGGAGACGAGCGCCGGCTGACAAGGCCGCGCCGATACGGACACATCATGGATCTGCTGACGCCCGAGATTCTGGGCACGCTGTTCGCCGTCGGTCTGCTCGCCGGCTTCGTCGACGCCATCGCCGGCGGCGGCGGGCTGCTGACCATCCCGGCGCTGCTCGCCGCCGGCATCACGCCGGCCGAGGCGCTGGCGACGAACAAGCTGCAATCGAGCTTCGGGTCTCTGTCGGCCACCATCAAGTTCGTCCGCCGGGGCGAGGTGCATCCCGGCGCCATGCGCACGATGATCGCCTGCACCTTCGTCGGGTCGGCGTTCGGCGCCATCCTGGTGCAGCTTCTCGATTCGAGTTTCCTGCGCGACGTCATCCCGATCCTGCTGATCGGCATCGCGCTCTATCTTCTGCTGTCGCCCAAGGCCGGCGACATGGACGCCCACCAGCGCATCGGCGAGCACGCCTTCGCCTTCTCGGTCGGCACCGGCATCGGCTTCTACGACGGCTTCTTCGGGCCGGGGACCGGCACCTTCTTCACCATCGCCTTCGTCTCGCTGCTCGGCCACAATTTGCGCAAGGCCACCGCCCACACCAAGGTGCTGAACCTGACCAGCAACATCGCGGCGCTGATCTTCTTCATCGTCGGCGGCCATGTGCTGTGGACGGTCGGGCTGCTGATGGGCGCCGGCCAGTACATCGGCGCCCAGCTTGGCGCCCACATGGTCATCCGCAACGGGGCGCGAATCGTGCGCCCGATGCTGATCGTCGCCTCCGTCGCCATCACCGCCAAACTGGTGTGGAGCGACGAGTACAACATCCTGCGCGAGGCCTTCGCCGCCCTGGCCGCCCTGTTCGCCTGAATCCCCGCCGCGCTTGCGCCTTCCGCGACCTCGTGACGCACGGACGTTGCGCGGAAGCATCAGTTTTTCCCGAAAACGAACTCCTTCAAACACAGCGGCTTGGCAAGCGCATCCTCGCGATTGCATTGTTTGTTGAACGAACTGATCGATAATCCGCAGCTCTTTACGTAAGCGTCAGTTTGTGTATCATAGCGTCAACAACACAATCTGGGGAAGGAACCAAATGCCCTTCGTGACGCTGAGAAACCGTCTGCTGACCGCGGCCGCCGCCATCGCCGTTGCGGCGCCGCTCGCCGCGCCGAACACCGCCGAGGCGGCCGGCTTCGCGCTGCGCGAGCAGAGCGTGTCGGGACAGGGCACCGCCTTCGCCGGCGTGACCGCGGGCGGCAACGGCGACGCCAGTTCGATGTTCTTCAATCCGGCGACCATGGGGCTGGTTTCGGGAACGCAGATCGTGCAGACCGCCACCGGCGTGATCATCGGCACCAAGGTGGACAGCGCCCGCGCGACCCGCGCGGCTCGGCTCGGCGGCACCGCGATCGGCGGCAACTCCAGCCCAGGCGACATCGGCCAAGACGCGCTGGTTCCCGCCGGTTACTTCGTCTATTCGGTCAACGACGACCTGAAGCTCGGCCTGTCGGCCAACGGCCCCTTCGGCCTCGTCACCGACTATGGCGACAACTGGATCGGCCGCTACCACGGCACCCGTTCCGACCTGCGCACCTACAACTTCACGCCCACCGTCTCCTACCGCGTTACCCCGGAGCTGACGCTGGGTGCCGGCGTGCAGATCCAGTACGCCAAGGCCAAGCTGTCGCAATCCTCGGACTTCGCGGTGCGTCTCGGCCGCACGCCGGGCTCGCTGGACGTCAACAGCGACGTGGTCGGCGACGACTGGGGCTGGGGCATGACCGCCGGCCTGCTCTACGAGCCGGTCAAGGGCACGCGCATCGGCCTCGGCTACCGCTCGGCCATCAAGCACCAGATCACCGGCGACATCAGCTTCACCGGCCTGCCGGCCGGCCTTGCCGGGCTGCTTCCGAAGCAGGGCGGCAGCGCCAAGCTGGTGACGCCGGACAGCGCCTCGCTCGGCCTCTACCACGAGGTGAACAGCAAATGGTCGGTGATGGGCGACGTCCAGTGGACCAACTGGTCGCGCTTCCATGAACTGCGCGTCGTCGCCGACAACCCGGCGCTGACCCAGCTGACCGAGGAGAAGTGGCGCGACACCTGGTTCTTCTCGCTCGGCACCGCCTACAAGGTGACGGACGACCTCACCCTGCGCGGCGGCGTCGCCTTCGACAAGGCCGCGGTCGACGTCGAGTACCGCACCTCCCGCATTCCCGAGCAGAACCGCTACTGGCTCTCGGTCGGCGCCGGCTACCGAGTCACCGAGAACATCCAGATCGATGCGGCCTACACCCACCTGTTCGTGCCGAAGACCTCGGTCCATCTGACCGACGATCTGACCGGGCCGGAGTCGGGGCGCGGCAACCTCGACGTCCGCTACTCGGGCGGCATCGACCTGATCGGCCTCCAGGCCAAGATCTCCTTCTGATCCGCAGCACGGACACCTGCCGAAAGCCGCCGGACGCCCGTCCGGCGGCTTTTCGCATGGTCATTTCCTGGCAACCACTTTCCCTGCCCGTCATGACCGGCCTTACACCAGTGGCACGGGGCCGGGCATGACGTCGCTTGGGGACGCGGAGCGAGCTCTCTGCGGATGGGCTCATCGCCATCCCGTCACCCTCTCGCGTCGGCCACCGGCAACCAGAGCACCTGCCCGATGTCCTCCGCCCCACTGCACAGCATCGCCAGCCGGTCAAAGCCCATGGCGATGCCGCTGCTCTCCGGCATGCCGTGCTCCAGCGCGGCGAGGAACTCCTCATCGACCGGAAAACGCTCGCCGTAGAGACGCTGCTTCAGCTCCATGTCCGCCTCGAAGCGGGCGCGCTGGACCGCCGCGTCGGTCAGTTCGCCGAAGGCGTTGGCCAGTTCCAGCCCGCAGGCGTACAGTTCGAAACGCTCGGCCAGACGGGGGTTCCCCGGCTTTGGCCGCGACAGCGCCGCCATGCACAGCGGGTAGTCGGTCAGCACGCAGGGCACGCCGGCGCCCAGATGCGGCTCGATGCGGTCGAACATGATGCGGAAGACGATGTCCTCCCAGCGGTCGCCGTCGTGCGGCGCGATGCCGATCCGCGCCGATTCCGCGGCCAGCGCCGCCGGATCGGGCTCGTGGCTGCCGTCGCAGGTCGCCATCAGGTCGATCCCGGCATATTCGAGGAAGGCATCCGGCACCGTCAGGATGCGCCACTCCTTGAAGGGATCGCACTCCATGCCGCGAAAGGCGAAGCGGCGGTGCCCGCCGGCTTCCGCCCCGCCGCGCAGCAGCTCCTGGCAGTCCCCGATCAGGCTGCGGTAGCCCTCCCCCGCCCGGTACCATTCCAGCATCGAGAATTCCGGCGCGTGGGTGCCCGACCGCTCGCCGTTGCGGTAGACGTGCGCCAGTTGCCAGAGGCGCGGCACACCGGCGACCAGCAGCTTCTTCATGGCGAATTCCGGGCTGGTGTGCAGGTACAGCCTGCGGCGGTCGTCGGGGTGCGGCCCCTGGAGGTCGGTCGCGAAAGCCTGGAGATGCGGCTCCATCCCCGGCGAGACCTGAAGCGCCGGGGTGTCGACCTCGACGAAGGCGTGCTCCTCGAAGAAGCGGCGGACCGCCCCGAGCACCCGCCCGCGCGCGGAGAGGAAGGGGCGGCGGCGGGCGAACTCGCGGGGATGCCAGGGGGGAAGCATGGAGGAAGACGGCATCGGACGGGCGACCTCGAAGGGGCGGCGGGACGGAACGCGAAAGCGCCGGCATCAGACCATCGGCGCCCCCGAACCGCAAGGGCCGGGCGCGGACGCGCGTCCGCCCTGCGAACAGGGTATCGCCGCCGGACGCGCCCTCCCTTCCCGGCCATCACCCGCCCGCGCAAAAGACAGGCATTTGTCCGAAATTTAGGGTGGAAGCCATTCAACGACCCTTCCATTCCACCCCCATCGGACGGAGAGCGGACAGATGGCCCTGCTGATCGGCAAGACCCTGGTGAACTGGCTTCAAGGCACCGCCGGCATCGACCTGATGATCGGCAACTCCGGGTTCGACTACATGGACGGCAAGGAGGGTGCCGACATCCAGATCGGGCTGGGCGGCGACGACGAACTGCGCGGCGGCTACGGCAACGACTGGCTGTTCGGCAACAGCGGCGACGACCTGCTGGACGGCAGCGCCGGGGCAGACGTGATGGTCGGCGGCAGCGGCAACGACATCTATTACTACGACAACCCGAGGGACCGCATCGTCGAGACGCTGTGGGGCGGCACCGACGAGGTCCGCGCCTGGATCGACGCCACCCTGCCCGACCAGGTGGAGAACCTGACGCTGCTCGCCAGCGCGACCAACGGTACCGGCAACGGCCTGAACAACGTCCTGACCGGCAACGGCTCGGACAACAGCCTGTCCGGTCTGGGCGGCGCGGACCGGCTGTTCGGCGGCGCCGGCAACGACACGCTGGACGGCGGCACCGGAGCCGACACGCTGATCGGCGGCACCGGCGACGACCTGCTGATCGGCGGCGCCGGAGCCGACCGCTTCGTGGCGGCCCCCGGCGGCGGCGCCGACATCGTGCAGGACTTCAGCTTCGCCCAGGGCGACCGCATCATGCTGACCGGCGGGCTGTCCTGGAGCGTGTCGGCGGACATCCAGGGGAACGCGCGGCTGTCCTTCGGTGACGGCGGCTCGATGACGCTGGCCGGCGTTTCGGCGAACCAGGTGAAGACCTCCTGGTTCCAGATCGCCTGAAAGCGGCGAAAACAACCGGGAATCATCCGAACGGAGCGGCGGGAACCCTTGCGCGGCGTTGCCTATGGCGGGTCAAGCTGCTACGGTCGCCGCCGCCCGTATCTTGGAAATCATGAGTAAGCCATGAAGGTCAACGCCAACACGATGCGCCCCGGCCATGTGCTGGAGCACAACGGAAAGCTCTGGGTCATCACGAAGACCGCCATCGTCCAGCCCGGCAAGGGCGGCGCCTTCATCCAGCTCGAAATGAAGGACGTGCGCACCGGCACCAAGTCGATCGAACGGTTCCGCACCCAGGAGACGGTTGAGCGGGCCCGCCTGGACGAGCATGAGATGACCTTCCTGTACGCCGAGGGTGACAGCTTCACCTTCATGGACAAGGAAAGCTTCGAGCAGGTCAGCATTCCGCGCGACATCATCGGCGAGCCGGCCGTCTTCCTCCAGGACGGCATGGAAGTCACCGTGCAGAGCCACGAGGGCAGCCCGCTCGGCGTCGAGATCCCCGGCAAGGTCACCCTGACCATCACCGAGTCCGACCCGGTGGTGAAGGGCCAGACGGCCTCCTCCTCCTACAAGCCGGCCAAGCTGGAGAACGGCGTCTCGATCCTGGTTCCGCCGCACATCGAGGCCGGCACCCGCGTCGTCGTCGACACCGCCACCGGCGAGTATGTCGAGCGCGCCAAGGACTGACCTTTTTCGGTTTGTCGCGATGCCACCGGCCCTCGCTTTCCGCGGGGGCCGGTGTATTCTTTTCCGGTTTCCGCACAGAACGGTACATTCACGGTCATGGCCACCCGCTCCGCTCTCATCAACGTGATGGTCCGCGCCGCCGAAAAGGCGGCCAAGGGTCTCGTCCGCGACTTCGGCGAGGTCGAACACCTCCAGGTGTCGCGCAAGGGCCCCTCGGACTTCGTGTCCAACGCCGACCTCAAGGCCGAGAAGCTCCTGCGCGAGGAGTTGCAGAAGGCGCGGCCCGACTTCGGCTTCCTGATGGAGGAGAGCGGCAGCAGCAAGGGCAGCGACGCCTCGTCGCGCTGGATCGTCGACCCGCTCGACGGCACGACCAACTTCCTGCACGGCCTGCCGCACTGGGCCATCTCCATCGCCATGGAGAAGAACGGCGAGATCCTCGCCGGCGTCGTCTATGAGCCGGTCGGCGACCAGATGTTCTGGGCCGAGAAGGGCCAGGGCAGCTTCATGAACCACCAGCGCCTGCGCGTCTCCGAGCGCCGCCGGCTGGAGGACTGCCTGCTCGCCACCGGCATTCCCTTCAAGGGGCGCGGCGACCACGCCGGCTTCCTCGCCGAGGCCGAGGCGGTGATGAAGGAGGTGGCGGGCATCCGCCGCTTCGGCGCGGCGTCGCTCGACCTCGCCTATGTGGCGGCCGGCCGCTTCGACGGCTATTGGGAGCGCGGGCTGGCCCCCTGGGACTCGGCGGCCGGCGCGCTGCTGGTGACCGAGGCCGGAGGCTTCGTCGGCGAGATCGGCGGCGGCCGCAACCCGGTGTTCGGCAACTCGATCCTGGCGACCAACTCCCACCTCCAGGTGCCGGTCACCCGGCTGCTGAAGGGTGCCGCCGACAAGCGCGCCGAGCCCGCCAAGGCGTAATATGCCCCGGCCCCAAGCCCATTGTCGCTGACGCGATCGATGGGCTATGGTTCCGGGGCCTCGGGTGTAAGTGGAATCATCGCCTTGGATCGTTGGGAATTTGCCGACCGCATGCGCCGCGCTGCGCCGATCCTGTTCGGACGCGCGGTCGCCCTGTGCACCCTGTGCGCCGGCACGGCCGTCGCGGCGGTTCCCCCGGTCAAGGCCGCCCCGGAACGGCTGACGCTGGAGAACGCGGCCCCCCTGCCCGTCCCGCCGCGCCCCAACCTCGGCTCCCAGAAACCCGTCAAGGCGCCACCCCGCTTCGTGACCCCGGTCCCGATGACCGCCCCGCCGCTGCCCGATCTGATCGAGGGGGCGGCCCAGCGCACGGCCCCGGCCCCCGGCAAGGCGCCGGCTCCGGCCGCGGCACCCGCCCCGCCCCCGGCCGTGGCGGCGACTCCGCCCTCCCCCGTTTCCCCCGCTCCGTCGCGAACGGAGACGGCCGCTCTTCCCCCTTCTCCCGACGCGGCACCCCCGGCGGCGAGTGCCACCCCCTCTGCTGTTTTGAGCCTTGTGTTCGATGGCGCCGCCACCAATCTGCCGGATGCGGCCGATGAGACGGTCGACCGGATCGTGCAGCGCCTGCGCGCCAGCGACACCGCACGCTTGCAGTTGCGCTCCTACGCCACCGGCACGAGCGAAACCGCCCGCGAGGCGCGTCAATTGTCGTTGGCCCGCGCCCTGTCGCTGCGCGAGCGGCTGACCGCCTTCGGGGTCCGCAGCAGCCGGATCGATGTCCGTGCGCTTGGCATCGACACCGGGAGCGGCGGCACCCCCGACCGCATCGATGTCGAGTTCCTCAACGAGTAGCATCGCCCAACGCAGAGGCCCGATGAGCGCAGCAATCGCCCCGATCCGACCGCTGGAGGTCTCCGCCCCGATGACACGCCCGGAACGCTTCCTGACCCGGATGATCCTGTTCCTGGTCGTGGTGGTGGCGGTGTGCGGGCTTCTGTTCCCGGCGCTGCGCTCCGCCTTCATGAACAACGCGCCGCTGAACGGCGTCATTCTCGGCACGCTGATCGCCGGCATCGTCTTCATCTTCCGGCAGGTGCTGATGCTGCGCCCGGAGGTCGAGTGGCTGGCCAAGTACCAGACCGGCGTCCCCGCCGCCAGCATGCAGGAGCCGGTGCTGCTGGCACCGATGGCCCGCATGCTGGGCGAGCGGCGCGGCCGGCTGATGCTGTCGGCGCTGTCGATGCGCTCGCTGCTCGACGGCATCGCCTCGCGGCTCGACGAATCGCGGGAGCTGTCGCGCTACCTGATCGGGCTTTTGATCTTCCTCGGCCTGCTCGGCACCTTCTGGGGCCTGCTGCACACGGTGCAGTCGGTCGGCGGCGTGATCGGCAGCCTGTCGGTGCATGGCGGCGACGTCGGCGCCATGTTCTCCAACCTCCAGCAGGGGCTGGAAGCGCCGCTGGTCGGCATGGGCACCGCCTTCAGCTCCTCGCTGTTCGGTCTGGCCGGCTCGCTGGTGCTGGGCTTCCTGGAGCTTCAGGCCAGCCAGGCCCACAACCGCTTCTTCCAGGATCTGGAGGACTGGCTGTCCACCGCCACCCGGCTGTCGAGCGGCGCGGCCGGCGGGCTGGAGACCGGCGACCACGGCGTCCCGGCCTACCTGCACGCCCTGCTGGAACAGACCGCCGAGAACATGGAGGCGCTTCAACGCACCGTGGCCAACGCCGAGGAAGGGCGCCGCGCCGCCAACGCCAACCTGATGGCGCTGACCGAGCGTCTGTCGACCCTGACCGACCACATGCGGGCCGAGCAGCAGCTCCTGCTGCGGCTGGGCGAGAGCCAGATCGAGATGAAGGCGCTGCTCGACCGGCTGTCAGAGGCGGCGATCGGCGGCTTCGACGACGCCTCGCGCCAGCATCTGCGCAACATGGACATCTATCTGGCCCGCATCGTCGAGGAATCCTCCAGCGGGCGCGTCCAGGCGGTGCAGGAAATCCGCAGCGAGATCAAGCTGCTCGCCCGCACCATCGCGGCGCTGGCCGAAGAGGCCGACCAGCCGCAGCGCTGACGTCGAGCGCCGACGTCCCAAGGCCCCCAACAAGGATCACCCCATGGCCAGCCTCAGCCGCCGCAACGGTCACCGCGACGCCAGCGCCTGGCCCGGCTGGGTGGACGCCTTGTCGTCGCTGGTGATGGTGGTCATCTTCCTGCTGATGGTCTTCGTGGTCGCCCAGTTCTATCTGGCCTCCGCCCTGACCGGGCGCGACGAGCAGCTCGTCGCGCTCAACCGCAAGGTCGCGGAGATGAACGACCTGCTGGCGCTGGAGCGCGAGGCCAACGCCGATCTGCGGGTCAACATCACCCAGCTCTCGACCGAGCTGCAAAGCTCCGTCGCCACGCGCGACGACATGACGGTCAGCCTGGGCCAGCTTCAGGAGGACCGCGACCGCACCGCCCGCGCCCTGGAGGAGCTTCAGCGCAACGTCCGCGTCGACCGCGAGAGCTTCGAGCTGAAGCTGAGGGAGATCCTCAGCCTCCAGAACGACATCAAGGCGTTGCGCGAGGCCCGGCAGAAGCTGGAGGGCGAGCTGGCCGCCGCCGCCGCCGCGACCAGGCTGACCGAGGAGCAGCGCCAAGCCCTGCTGGCCGAACTCGGCACCACGCGCGACCGCGCCAAGGCGCTGGAGACGCAGCTCGCCGAATCAGGCGAGAAGACGATGCTGGCGCAGAAGGAGATCGACCAGCGCGACATCCGCATCAGGGAGCTTCTGGCGTCGCTGGCCGGCGAGCAGGCGGAGGGCGGCAAGAGCCGCCAGCAGGTCGACATCCTGAACCAGCAGCTTTTGGCCTTGCGCGAACAGCTCGCCCGCATCGCCACCGTGCTGGAGGCGTCGGAGAAGGCGTCGGCCGAGCAGAAGGTGCAGATCGCCGAGCTGGGCGCGCGGCTGAACCAGGCGCTGGCCGCCAAGGTGCAGGACCTGTCGCGCTACCGCTCGGAGTTCTTCGGCCGGGTGCGCGAGGCGCTGGGCAGCCGTCCCGACGTGCGGATCGTCGGCGACCGTTTCGTCTTCCAGTCGGAGCTGCTGTTCCCGTCGGGCTCGGCGACGCTGGAGGAGGCCGGCAAGCAGCGGCTCGCCGATCTGGCGCGCACGTTGATCGAGGTCGGCAAGGCGATCCCCCCGGACATCAGCTGGGTGCTGCGGGTGGACGGCCACACCGACATCCGGCCGGTGCGCCTGCAATTCCCGTCGAACTGGGAGCTGTCCTCGGCCCGCGCCATCTCGGTGGTCAAGTACCTGATCGACCAGGGCATCCCGGCCGAACGTCTGGCCGCCGCCGGCTTCGGCGAGTTCCAGCCCCTCGACCCCGGCACCTCGGAGGAGGCGCTGTCGCGCAACCGCCGCATCGAGATCAAGCTCGATCAGAGGTGACTTGGGCAGGGGCGAGCGGGCGGCGGTGATCTGGCGTCGATCCAGCGTCCACCGGGGATCAGGGTTGTCCGGGCCTTAAGGAACCGCGCGACGCGCCTGGAGGTTTCCCTCTTACCGAACGAGGAGGAGGCCGTCATGAAAGCGATTGCTGCGTCATTGGCCGTTGCCGCGCTGGCCATGGGCTTGGCGAGCGTTCCGCAGGGTGCGGAGGCCAAGGGGTGCCTGAAGGGTGCCGCCGTCGGTGGGGCCGCCGGCCACATGGTCGGGTCCGGCCATGGCGTCGCCGGAGCCGCCGTGGGCTGTGTCGTCGGGCACCACGAGGCGAACAAGAAGGATGAGGCCAAGCAGCAGGCGGAAAGCCAGCAGCACCAGACGCCTCAGAACCAGACCGCCACGCCGCCGAGGAAGTAGGCGACGCTTTCCCGGTCATCACCCCGCCGCGCATCGTTGAGCGAACCGTCGCGTTCGCCCAACCCGCGCGGCGAGAGCATCAGGCGGCGCCCGTGGCGACCGCCACCGCGACGCCGCGCGCCTGCATCAGCTCGGCGCAGCGACGGACCAGGGTTTCGCCGGCATAGACCGCCCAACCGCTTTGGAAGCCGGCTTCCTCATATTGCAGCTCGACACGGCGACCGGAATGCTCCACGGCGTAACGGTGGGGGCTTTCTTTCGTCCAGATCGGCTTGATCGACATTTTGTCACCATATGTGGCGTTCAAACATGCCGAATTGTGCGGGATACCGGGTTAATGGCTGGTTAAGCCAATCGTCCTAGAACGGTACGAAATGGGGGTAGACCAGCTCTTCCGGCCGATCTTCCTACCCCTTCCACTCCTCGCGCAGCACCGCGTAGAGCACATGGTCGCGCCACGCCCCGTCAATGCGCAGGTAGCCGCGCGCGTAGCCTTCATGGGTGAAGCCGACCTTTTCCAGCAGGCCGCGGCTGGCGAGGTTGGTCGGCAGGCAGGCCGCCTCGATGCGGTGCAGCCCCAACTGTCCGAAGGCGAAATCCAGCATCAGCCGGGTGCCGCCGGACACGTAGCCGCGCCGGGCGTGACGCTGCCCGGCCCAATAGCCGAGCGTTCCCATCTGGGCGACGCCACGGCGGATGTTGGTAAGGCCAAGCCCGCCGACCAGCGCGTCGCTGTTGCGGTCGAAGATCAGGAAGCTGTAGCCCTCGTCGTCGCGCCATTCCTGGGCCTGACGCCGCAGCCGGCGCCCGAAGGCGGTGCGAGTCAGCGCATCCGTCGGCCAAGTCGGCTCCCACGGGGTGAGGAAGGCACGGGAGTCGGCGCGCAGATCGGCCCATTCGCGCCAGTCGCGCGGCAGCGGGGGCCGGATGTAGCAGGAAGGCCCGTCCAGCCGCATGGCCGGCGGGCTGATCAGGCCGCCGCCGAGCAGGCGGATCATGCCGACCACCCCGGACCCCATTCACGACGCCAACCCCTCGTCCGTTTCCCTCTTCCCCCCGGGGAAAGGGGTGGGGTAAGGGGGTTCCGCCTGCCGGACGCTCCACGCGACGCATCCCCCTCACCCCACCCCTCTCCCCGGGGGGGAAGGGAGAGGAAAGCGGGGAGGATGGAAAGGGAATGGACGGCGTTCCCATCGTCAGGCGAGGCGCTCCGCGATGCGGTCGTAGTCTTCCAGCCGGTCGATCGGGCCGAGCGCGGCGACGGTCGGACGGCTGCGGCGCAGACGCTGGGCGGCGTTCACCACCGAGGCGCGGTCCACCGCGTCGATCTTCGTCACGATCTCCTCGACCGGGATCGGGCGATCGTAGATCAGCAACTGTTGGCCGAGCTGCTCGCAGCGCGACATGGTGCTTTCCAGCGCCATCAACGTGCCGGCCTTCAACTGGGCGCGGGCACGGGCGACCTCGTCCTCGGTGACGTCCTCGCCGACCTTGGCCAGCTCGTCGCAGACGACCGGCACCAGCTCCGCCACCTCGTCCTCGCCAGTGCCGGCATAGACGCCGAACAGGCCGCCGTCGTGGTAGCCGCCGGTGAAGGTGTAGATGGAGTAGACCAGCCCGCGCTTCTCCCGAACCTCCTGGAACAGGCGGGACGACATGCCGCCGCCCAGCAGGGTCGACAGCACCGAATGGGCGTAGAAGTCGGGATCATGCACCCCGACCCCGTCGAAGCCGAGCACCAGATGCATCTGCTCCAGGTCGCGGGCCTCGCGGTAGTCGCCACCGGCGTAGCGCGCGGCCTCCGGCTTCGGCGGCGCCTGGTTCGGCAGGTCGCCGAACGCCTTGAAGGCGAGATCGACCATGCGGTCGTGCTCGATGCGGCCGGCGGCGGACAGCACCATGCCGGGCGCGCCGTAATGGCCGCCGATGTAGTCGACCAGCGCCTCGCGCGGCAGGCTGCCGACGATCTCGGACGAGCCCAGCACCGGCCGGCCGAGCGCCTGCCCCGGATAGGCGGTTGCCTGGAAATGGTCGAAGATGATGTCGTCCGGGGTGTCGGCGCTCTGGCCGATCTCCTGAAGCACGACCGTGCGCTCGCGCACCAGCTCCTCGGCGTCGAGCGCCGAATGCTGGATCATGTCGGCGAGGATGTCGAGCGCCAGCGGGGCATCCTCATGCAGAACCTTGGCGTAGTAGGCGGTCTGCTCGCGGGTCGTGTAGGCGTTGAGCTGCCCGCCGACATTCTCGATCTCCTCGGAGATGCGGAAGGCCGAGCGGCGCGCGGTGCCCTTGAACAGCATATGCTCGACGAGATGGGCCACGCCGTTGACGCTGGCCGCCTCGTTGCGGGTTCCCACCCCGACCCAGCAGCCGAGCGAGACGGACTGCACATCGGGCATGGTGTCGGTCGCGACACGCAGCCCGTTGGGCAGTGTCGTCACACGGATGGTCATGCGGCCTCCTGGGCGGCGCGGGCGCGGGCGGCGACGAACTCCTGAACGGCCGCAACCTCGTTGGGCAGTTCGGACAGTCGCTCCTCGCGCTCATAAAGGTCGGAAAGGCGGGGCGGCAGCGGCGGCCGGCGGCCGGTCGCCTTCTCCACCGCGTCGGGGAACTTGGCGGGGTGCGCGGTGGCGAGCACCACCATCGGGATGGCCGGGTCGAGCGGGTCGGCCTTGGCGGCGGCGACGCCGACCGCCGTGTGGGGGTCGAGCAGATAGCCGCTTTCCTCCCAGGTGGCGGCGACGGTCGCCATGGTGGCGTCCTCGTCGACCCGGTGGCCGGAGAAGACCGCCAGCGCGTCGGCGAGCTGCGCCTCGGTGACGGCGAACTTGCCCTCGGTCCGGAAACGGTTCAGCGCGTCCGTCACCGCGGCGCCGTCGCGGCCCAGCAGGTCGAACAGCAGCCGCTCGAAGTTGGAGGAGATCTGGATGTCCATGCTGGGACTCAAAGTAGGCACGACCGGCGCCGCGGACATGGTGCCGCTCGCAAAAAAGCGTGCCAGGATGTCGTTGGAGTTCGAGCCCACCACCAGCTTCTCGATCGGCAGCCCCATCGCCCGCGCGCCGTAGGCGGCGTAGACATTGCCGAAATTGCCGGTCGGCACGGTGAAGGCGATCTTGCGGTCGGGCGCGCCCAGAGCCACGGCGGCGGTGAAGTAATAGACGACCTGGGCCATGATGCGCGCCCAGTTGATCGAGTTCACCGCCGACAGGCCCATCCGGTCGCGGAAGTCCGTGTCGTTGAACAGCGCCTTCACGATGTCCTGGCAATCGTCGAAGGTGCCGTGGACCGCGACGTTGTGGACGTTGGAGGAGAGCACGCTGGTCATCTGCCGGCGCTGCACCTCGGACGTGCGGCCCTTCGGGTGCAGGATGAAGATGTCGACGTTCTGGCGGTCGCGGCAGGCCTCGATGGCCGCCGAGCCGGTGTCGCCGGAGGTGGCGCCGACGATGGTCACCCGCTGGCCGCGCTTGGCCAGCACATGGTCGAACAGGCGGCCGAGCAGTTGCAGCGCCACGTCCTTGAAGGCCAGCGTCGGCCCGTGGAACAGCTCCAGCACCCAGTTGCGCTGGTCGAGCTGGACCAGCGGGGTCACTGCCCCATGGTCGAAGGCGGCGTAGGCGTCCTTGACGATGGCGCGGAACGCGTCCTCGGCGATGGCGCCGCCCAGGAAGGGCAGCATCACGCGGACGGCGATCTCGCTGTAGGGCAGCCCGCGCAGGCTCCGGATTTCGTCGGCCGAGAATTGCGGCCAGCTCGCCGGCACATAGAGGCCGCCGTCGCGGGCCAGCCCGGCCAGGAGAACGTCCTCGAAACCCAGAACCGGGGCCGCGCCCCGCGTGCTGACGTACTGCACTTGTCCACTCCGTCCGATGAGGAAGGCATAGTTAGCGAGGCGGCCCCGCGCGCGCAAGCGGCGCGGGCACCAAGCATAAGTCAAAGACGGGACCGGGCAAGAAAAAGCCCCCCGCCCTTGCGGACGGGGGGCCATGCGCTCACCGCGCTACGCCTTCCGTGGCCTGTCGGCCTCCGATCGTCAGACCAGGGCCGGGTCGCCGTCGTGATGGAGGGTATGGAGCTGCGCCGCCTCGAAGGCCGCCAGATCGCCCGCCGTCGTCGTGCCGTGGGTGTCCGCCGCGACCGAGGCCGCCGAGGTGTCGGCCGCGTTGGCCTGCGCCACCGTGTGCGCCCAGACATCGGTCTGGCCGGCGCCGTGATCCGCCGTCGCATCGAGCGAGGCCGAGGCCGCCTTCGGCGCGCCGCCGCCGCCGGCGAACAGGCCGGGCTTCACGGCGTTCATCTTGGTCCAGTCGACGCTGGTCCAGTCGTCCTTCAGGATGCCGCCGGTGTCGCCCGAGTTCGGGTTCCACGACCAGTAGGTCCAGCTCGCTCCCTGCTTGCCGGCGCCGAGGTCGTTGGTGCCGTTGCCGTCGAAGTCGCCGTTCATGTACTGGATCAGCTTGGCGATGTACTGCTGGTCCTGCTGGGTGTCGAGCTTGCCGCCGAACTCGCCGACCAGCACCGGATGCTTGTTCTCCTTCAGCATCCAGCCCCAGTTGTCGTTGTAGACCTCCGGCAGGTTGTTCGGATAGTCCTCGTCGTTGAACCAGCTCATCTGGTGGATCGACGGGCCGTAGGAGTGGACCGAGTAGACCAGCTTGTCCGGCGTGTTGAACTCGATGCCGTGCTCCTTGGCACCACGCAGGTTGCCGCCCCACCATTCCCAGCTGTCGCCCTGGATCTCGACGCCCTCGACCATCAGCAGCCAGTCCTTGTTGACGGTCTGGATGGCGTTGCCGATGCGCTCGGCGGCGGCGGCCCAGTCGGTGGCCTGGTTGCCGTCGCCCCAGGTGGCCTGACCGTGCGGCTCGTTGTGCAGGTCGGCGCCGACCACCGTGTCGTTGCCGGCGTAGCGGGTCGCCAGCATCTTCCAATTCTCGATCATCTTCGACTCCGGGTACTTGTCCGTGTACCAGAGCCCGTTCTCGTTGGCCGAGGCGCCATCGTCCGAACGGTGGTGGTCGAGGATGACCTTCAGGCCGATGCGGCCGGCGTAGTCGATGATCTTGTCGAAGACCTCCAGCGTGGTCTTGCCTTCGAGGTCAGGATTCTTGGAATAGTCGATGCCCGTCGGCTTGCGGTCGCCGTCGAGCATCGCATCGCTCCACGGCAGACGGATGGTGTTGAACCCGAGGGTCTTCATCTGGTCCATCATGTGCCAGTAGCCCTTGGTGTCCATCCCGTTCGGGTTGAAGGCGTAGCCCTCCGCCCCGAACCAGTTGACACCCGTAAGCTTCACATTCTGACCCGAGGAATCAACGATCTGGTTGCCATCCGTGTGCAGGAAGCCCTTGGCGATGCTCATGGTGCGAAATCTCGTTGCCGTTTGCGTTGGGCAGAGATTGGCCGGTTATGGTTAACGAGACATTACCAGTATTCGCCTCGTTTCCGGCGAGCATCGCCGCGCTGTGACCAAATCCGGCCCGAAGTCGCGAAAGAATTGATTAAGATGTGCGGTGAAAGCGGCATGGCCTCTTGGATGGGGGCGTTTCGGTAAAATTTTAAGTTAATGGGATGGACCGTCTATGATGGATTAGATCTCACCCGTTTTTGCAAAGAAGTTTTTTGAATTCTTGGAGATCGGGGAGTGAAAGGCGGCCCCGATGGGCTCGGAGACCGGAAGCGACACCACCTCAACGATAAAAAAAAGCCCCTCTTCCAAGGGGAAGAAGGGCTTTTGGATTCAAATGGACTGGAGAGGGTCCGTCGGCACTCACCCCAGATAGCGCGTCTCCAGATGCCGCTTGAACACCGACGCGTCGAGCGGCCGGCCGGTGGCCGCCGTCAGCAGCTCGTCGCCGGACGCGTGCAGGCACCCCGTCTCGTGGACGTTCACCCGCAGCCACGCGGCCAGCGGCGCGAACTCGCCGCGCGCCAGGGCGGGGACGATCTCGGGATCGGCACGGCGCGCGGCATCGAACAACTGCGCCGCCGTCATGGCGCCCAACGTGTAGCTCGGGAAATAGCCCCATCCGCCGCCCGGCCAGTGGATGTCCTGCAAACAGCCGCGCCGGTCGTCGGGCGGCACCACGCCCACCAGTTCGGCCATGCCGTCGTTCCAGGCGCCCGGCAGGTCGGCCAGCGCCAGATCGCCGGCGATCATCGCCTTCTCCAACCGGTAGCGCAGGATGACGTGCGCCGGGTAGGTCACCTCGTCGGCCTCGACGCGGATCAGGCCGCGTTCGACCCGGCTGTACAGGCGCCGCAGGTTGGCGGCCTCCCAGGCCGGCCCCTCGCCGCCGAAGGCCTCGCGCGCCACCGGGGCCAGCCAGGTCAGGAACTCGGCGGAGCGGCTGGCCTGCATCTCCATGATGAGCGACTGGCTCTCATGCACCGCCATGCCCCGAGCCTGCCCCACCGGCTGCGTCAGCCAGGCGCGCGGCCGGTTCTGTTCGTAGAGCGCGTGGCCGGTTTCGTGCAACACGCCCATCAGCGCGTTGGCGAAATCCCCCTCGTCGTATCGGGTGGTGATGCGGACGTCGTCGGTGGCGCCGCCGCAGAAGGGATGCAGCGACACGTCCAACCGGCCGCGGCGGAAGTCGAACCCCATCCGCTCCATCATCCGCACGCCGAGCGCCCGCTGGGTCTCGACCGGGAACGGGCCGGTGGGCCGGATCGGCGGCGGCTCGGCGGCCTGCCTGTCGAGAACGCGGCCGATCAGGTCGGGCAGGAAGGACGCCAGATCGGCGAACACCATGTCGATGCGCTCGGCCCGCGCGCCGGGATCGTGGGCGTCGAGCAGCGCGTCGTAGGGCGACACGCCCAGCACGCCGCCCAGCGCCTCGGCCCCCTCGCGGACACGGGCCAGCACCTCGGTCAGCGAGGGCAGCAGCGCCGCGAAATCGCTGTCGGCCCGCGCGCCGCGCCACGTCATCTCGCAGACCGACACGGCCTTGCTGGTCGCCTCCACCAGATCGGCCGGCACGGCGGTGGCGTGGACGTAGTTGCGGCGCATCTCGCGCAGATTGGCGCGCTGCCACGCGTCGAGAGCGCCGTCCGTCTCCGCTTCCGCCAGCAGGTCGCCGATGCGGGGATCGGTCGCCATCTCGTGCGCCAGCACCGACAGGGTCGCGGTCTGCTCGGCGCGGCCGTCGTTGGCGCCCTCCGGCATGATCGTCTGCGTGTCCCAGCCGAGAATGCCCAGCGCGTCGCCGATGGCGGCGATGCGGGCGTAGCGGCGTTCAAGCTCCCGATAAGCGGTCATGCGTCGGCCCATCCGTTCTCGTGTCGGCGCGTCTGCGCTGCGACAGCAGGTAGACCGCCACGAGCGTGGCCGCAAGCCCGTACCAGGTCAAAGCGTATTGCAGGTGGTTGTTGGGAAGCTCGACGCGCGGCTCGATCCCGGCCGGCAGCCCGCCGGGGACCTGACCCGGCAGCGCCTCGACGATCACGGGGGCCAGCACGGGGGCGACGGCTGGCAGCCCCAGCGCCGCCGCCATCGCCGGCGGATCGGCGCGCAGCCAGACCTCGGCGCCGGGACTGTTGCCGGGTTGGAACAGGCCGGCCGGCTGCGGCAGGCGGACGATCCCCCGCAGCGAGGTCTCGCCCTCGACACGGCCGGCGGCGCGGGACGCCGGATCGCGCCTGTCCATCGGAACGAAGCCGCGGTTGACCAGCACCACCCCGCCGTCGGCGCGCTGAAGCGGGGTCATCACCTCGTAGCCCGCCTGCCCCTGGCGGGGCCGGGCGAGCAGCAGCAGATCCTTGTCGTTCAGGAAACGCCCGCTCACCGTGACCGGACGGAACTCCCAGGCGGCGGGATCCTCCAGCACGGCCGGAAGCGGCGCGGGGGCCGCGGACACGCGCTCCCGCACCCGCTCCATCAACTCGGCCTTCCAGCCCATGCGCTGGAGCTGCCACGTCCCCAGCCCCAGCATGAGCGCGACGGCGAGGAAGGTCATCAGCGTCGCCGGCAGCGACGGGCGGAAACGGCGGGTCGCGCTGGTCATCGGGCTATTCGAGTTCGCTGCGGCGGTAACGGTACTGCAAGGCAATAACATAGGCCTTGGCCGGCCGCAGCATGCCGAGCGTCAGGCCGATCACCACGACGCTCCAGACGATGGCGTGCAGCCACAGCGGCCACTCCACCGTCATCGACACCCAGAGCGCGACGGGCACCACCAGGAAACCAAGGATGAAGATCAGGAAGACGGCGGGACCGTCGCCGCTGTCGACCTTCGCCAGATCGAGGCCGCAGACATCGCAGCGCTCCGCGACATCCAGATAGCCTTTGAACAGCCGCCCCCGGCCGCAGCGCGGGCACGCGCACCGCATGCCCGCCGCGAAAGGGGTGACGTTCGGATGGAACCCGCTCACCCGACCGGGCCTCAGTGGGCGACGGTGCCGCCGTGGCTGCCCCACCAGTAGACCGACACGAACAGGAACAGCCAGACCACGTCGACGAAGTGCCAGTACCAGGCCGCCGCCTCGAAGCCGAAATGGCTCTGCGGGGTGAAGTGCCCCTTGATGGTGCGGATCCAGCAGACGATCAGGAAGACGGTGCCGACGAACACATGGAAGCCGTGGAAGCCGGTCGCCATGTAGAAGGTCGAGGGGAAGATGCCGTCGGTGAACTTGAAGGTGGCGTGGACGTACTCGTAGATCTGGAAGAAGGTGAACAGCACGCCGAGCAGGACGGTCAACCCCAGCGCCTTGGCCGCGTCGCGGTTCTTGCCCTCGATGATGGCGTGGTGCGCCCAGGTGACGGTGACGCCCGACAGCAGCAGGGTCAGCGTCATCATCAGCGGCATGTGGAAGGCCGAGATGACCTCGATGGTCGGCGGCGGCCAATGGGCGTCGGGGTTCAGCGGCGACGCCTTGGGGAACAGCGCCGCGTCGAAGAAGGCCCAGAAGAAGGCGGCGAAGAACATCACCTCCGAGGCGATGAACAGCGCCATGCCGTAGCGCAGGCCGATCTTCACCACCGGGGTGTGGGCCTTCTCCGTCACCGCCTCGTGGATGACCGCGCGCCACCAGCCGAACATCACGCCGAGGATGGCCAGCACGCCCAGGATCATCAACAGCTTGCCGCCGCCGTGCATGTACACGACCAGACCGGTCGCCAGCAGGCCGCCGGCGAAGGCGCCGAGCAGGGGCCAGGGGCTGGGCTTCAGCAGGTGGTAGGGATGCGGGATGCCGCCGCCCGCGGCATGGGCATGCGGCTGGGCTGGCGGTTCAACGTGCGGCACTTGCCCGTGGGTGATGTCGGCCATCGTCTCTCTACCCCAATGGTTCAGTTTGTGGCGGTCGCGCCGGGCGCCGCCTTTTGATTGCTTCCCTGGTTCGCCCGTTGCGCCAGGACGGCGTCGCTGTCCTTGGCGCGGAAGAAGGTGTAGGACAGCGTGATGGTGGTGACGTCCGCCATGTTGGGATCGTCGTTCATCGCCGGATCGACGAAGAAGGCGACCGGCATGTCCACCGCCTGTCCGGGCTGGAGCACCTGCTCGGTGAAGCAGAAGCATTCCAGCTTGTTGAAATAGCGCCCGGCCTTGTCCGGGGTGACGTTGTAGACCGCCGTGCCGACCGTCGGCTTATCCGCCCGGTTCTCCGCCCGGTAGGCGGCGAGCCCGGTCTCGCCCAGCTTCAGCACCATGTCCTTCTGCTCCGGCCGGAAGGACCAGGGCAGCGCGGTGTTGGTGTCGGCGTTGAAGCGGACCGTGATCTTGCGGTCGAGGGTCGTCGCCGCGGCGGCGTCCGCCCGCATGGTCGTACCGCCGAAGCCGGTGACCGCGCAGAACAGCGAATAGAGCGGCACCGACGCGTAGGCCAGCCCGACCATGCCGAACACCAGCCCGAACAACGACGACAGGATGACGAGGTTGCGGCGGCGGAGCTTGTCGTTCATCGCGGTCCTCATCCCTCTGGTTTCGACGGCGGCTGGACGGAAGCGCCTGGACGGGGGCGGCTAGTGCCCCACGCCCATGCGCACGACGGTGATGGCATAGAACAGCACGGCCAAGGCCAGCAGCGCCGCCAGCACGGCGTAGTTGCGCCCGCGCAGCCGCCGGGCGCGCTCATCAGCCTGCCGCTTGACGGCCTGCCGCTTGACGGCCTGCTCGGGAATCTCGCGGTCCATGACGGTCATGCCCCACCTCCGAGGACGAGCCGCTCGCCGATCATCAGGGCGAACAGCAGGAACAGGTACAGGATCGAAAAGCCGAACATCTTCTTGGCCGGACCGTCGTCGGTGGCGCGCAGCACGCGCACGGCGCAGCCGACGAACATCAGACCCAGCACGCTCGACGCGGCCAGATAGACCGGCCCGGCGATCCCGACGAAGTAGGGTGCCGCGGCCACCGGCAGCAGCACCAGCGTGTAGAGCAGCATCTGCCGCTTGGTGGAGTCCGGCCCGGCGACCACCGGCATCATCGGCACGCCGGCCCGCGTGTAGTCGCCGTTGCGGAACAGGGCCAGCGCCCAGAAATGCGGCGGCGTCCACAGGAAGATCAGCGTGAACAGCAGGATGGCGGGCAGTTCCACGCCACCCGTCACCGCTGCCCAGCCGATCATCGGCGGGAAGGCGCCGGCCGCGCCGCCGATCACGATGTTCTGCGGCGTGCGGCGCTTCAGCCCCATGGTGTAGACGAAGACGTAGTAGCCGATGGTCATTGCCAGCAGCGCCGCCGCCGTCCAGTTCACCGCGATGCCCATCACCAGCGTCGACAGCGCCGACAGGGTGACGCCGAAGCCCAGCGCCTCGTCGGCGCCGACCCGGCCCGACGGAATCGGGCGCTTGGCGGTGCGCGTCATCACCGCGTCGATGTCGCGGTCGTACCACATGTTGATGGCGCCGGAGGCACCCGCCCCCACCGCGATGCACAGCACGGCGACCGCGCCGATCAACGGGTGGATATGGCCGGGCGCTAGCACCAGACCGGCCAAGCCCGTGAACACCACCAGCGACATGACCCGCGGTTTCAGCAGCTCGATGTAGTCGCCGGCGGAGGCGCCGGGAACCCGTTCAAGCGTCACATCGGTCATCGTCGTCCACCTCCGCTTCCTGTCCTTGGCTGGGACCGGGCCGCCGCCTGGGGGCCGCCCGGTCCTGGCGTCTCATGCACTCACTTGACCTGCGGCAGGGTCTCGAAGGCGTGGAACGGGGGTGGCGAGCTGACCGTCCATTCCAGCGTGCTGGCCTGCGGCCCCCAATAGGCGCCCGGCACCCGCTCGCCGCTGCGCAGCGTCTTGATGGCGATCCAGACGAACAGCAGGGTCGAGGCGAAGGAGATGTAGGCGCCCAGCGAGGAGATCATGTTCCACCCCCAGAAGGCGTCCGGATAGTCCGGGATGCGGCGCGGCATGCCGGCCAGACCCAGGAAGTGCTGCGGGAAGAAGACCAGGTTCACGCCGATGAAGGTCGTGTAGAAATGGACCTTGCCCCAGAACTCCGGATACTGCCGCCCCGACATCTTGCCGATCCAGTAGTACCAGCCGGCGAAGATCGAGAACACGGCACCCAGCGACAGCACGTAGTGGAAGTGGGCGACGACGTAGTAGGTGTCGTGCATGACGTTGTCGAGGCCGCCGTTGGCCAGCACCACGCCGGTCACGCCGCCGACGGTGAACAGGAAGATGAAGCCGATCGCCCACAGCATGGGCACCTTGAAGTCGATCGACCCGCCCCACATGGTGGCGACCCAGGAGAAGATCTTCACGCCCGTGGGCACCGCGATGATCATCGTCGCGGCGGTGAAGTAGGCCTTGGTGTTGACGTCGAGGCCGACCGTGTACATGTGGTGCGCCCACACGACGAAGCCGACGACGCCGATGGCGACCATGGCGTAGGCCATGCCGAGGTAGCCGAAGATCGGCTTCTTGGCGAAGGTCGAGATGATGTGGCTGATGATGCCGAAGGCCGGCAGGATCATGATGTAGACTTCGGGGTGGCCGAAGAACCAGAACAGGTGCTGGAACAGGATCGGGTCGCCGCCGCCTTCCGGGTTGAAGAAGGTGGTGCCGAAGTTGCGGTCGGTCAGCAGCATGGTGATGGCGCCGCCCAGCACCGGCACGGCGAGCAGCAGCAGGAAGGCCGTCACCAGCATCGCCCAGACGAACAGCGGCATCTTGTGCAGCGTCATGCCCGGCGCGCGCATGTTGAAGATGGTGGTGATGAAGTTCACGGCACCCAGGATCGAGCTGGCGCCCGCCAGATGCAGCGCGAAGATCGCCATGTCGACCGACGGCCCGCCATGGCCGAGCGGCGAGGACAGCGGCGGGTAGATCGTCCAGCCGGTGCCGGCGCCGGTGCCGACGAAGGCGGAGCCCAGCAGCAGCAGGAAGGCCGGCACGATCAGCCAGAAGCTGATGTTGTTCATGCGCGGGAAGGCCATGTCGGGCGAGCCGATCATGAGCGGCACGAACCAGTTGCCGAAGCCGCCGATCAGCGCCGGCATCACGACGAAGAAGACCATGATGAGGCCGTGCGCGGTGATCAGCACGTTCCACATCTGGCCGTCGCCGACGATCTGCAGGCCGGGATGCTGCAACTCCATGCGCATGATGACGGAGAACAGGCCGCCGATCAGCCCGGCGATCACCGAGAAGATCAGATAGAGCGTGCCGATGTCCTTGTGGTTGGTCGAATAGAACCAGCGCTGCACGAACCCCGGCATGTGGTGGTCGTCGTGCCCGTGGTCATGCCCGTGGGCCTGTCCCGGATTGGCGTTTGCCATGTCTTCAACCCTTCGTCGCTGCCCCCCGGCCCGTCCCGGCTGTTCCGTCCTGGGAAATCCCGATCGGGATCCCGGCTGACACCCTGGCTCTGGCTGGGGTTGGTTCTTCTTGGTGTTTCTCGTGCGGGCCGGTCACTCGACCGAGGCGGCCGCCGGCAAGGTCGCCGGGGAAGCCGCCGGCAAGGTCGCCGGGGAAGCCGCCGGCAACTGGGCCACGTCGCGGCTGCCGGTTCCCATCGCGGTCTTGGTCTTGGCGACCCAGGCGTCGAAATTCTCCTTCGACACCACCTCGACCGCGATCGGCATGTAGCCGTGGTTCGTGCCGCAGATCTCCGAGCACTGGCCGTAGTAGACGCCCTCGCGCTCGGCCTTGAACCAGGTCTCGTTGATGCGGCCGGGCACGCCGTCCTTCTTCACGCCGAAGGAGGGGATGGCCCAGGAATGGATGACGTCGCCGGCGGTGACCAGCAGGCGGACGGTGGAGTTGACCGGAACCACGACGCGGTTGTCGACCTCCAGCAGGCGGCGCTGGCCGGGCTTCAGGTCGGCCTCCTGGATCATGTAGCTGGAGAAGGCGATGTTGCCGTGGTCGGGGTACTCGTAGTCCCAGTACCATTGGCGGCCGGTGACCTTGATGGTCATGTCGGCCTCCGGCACGCGCTCCGCGACGTAGAGCAGCTTGAAGGACGGCACGGCGACCACGATCAGGATGATCACCGGCAGCACGGTCCAGGCCACCTCCAGCAGCGTGTGGTGCGAGGTCTTGGACGGGACCGGGTTGGCCTTGGCGTTGAAGCGCACGACGCAATAGGCCAGCAGCGCCGCGACGAAGATCACGATCAGCGTGATGATGACGGTCAGCAGGCTGTGGAACGAATCCATCAGGTGCTTGACGGGCGACGCCGGCTCCTGGAGGCCGAACTGCCACGGGTGCGGCTCGTTCGCGAGCGCCGATCCGCCGGCGCCCAGCATTGACACGACCGCCGTCAGCCCGGCGGCCCACAGGCTCTGCCTTTTCATCCCCACCCCTCTCTTTGCCGCGACGTTCGTCATAGGCCGCGGTCGTCTCTTCCCGCCGGTGCCGCCGCCTCCCATATTTGTCCGAAGCTCCGCATCGTTGGCGAACTCAACGGTTGGGCTTGTCAGCAAAAACCGGACTATGCAGGGTTCGCGCCATTATAGCCGCGACATATCCCCGCGGCCGGAGCTTATCCCCTCATCACACTGGGTTACAAGCGATTCCTCTGACCGGCTGCGAGCATGGATCACCCTCGGTTTTCGGTTGCGCATGGGAACAAAGGTTGAGCTTGAGAAGGGGTTAAACCATGCGGCATTCCGCCGCAGTCCGTTGGCGCAGCGAATTTTTTCCATTCTGTGGGATGGCGCGGGGATTTTCGGAAGGAACGCCGCGGAGGAGTGATTGTTGCGGAGGGTGGGTCGGCTGTGTCGGGGCGCGACTCGTCTTTGGGAAGACGCCCTCTCCCGGGGCGGGAGAGGGACCTCAAGCGTCAGAAGTCAGAGGTGGGACTCGGAACGGGGCGAACCGCCCCTCAATGCTCGCCGGTGATGACCTTGCGGATTCGCCGCACGCCGGACCAGACGAAGAGAATGACCACCGGAATCATCAACCCGACCAGCATGTCGGGATCGACCTTCAGCCCGAACCCCTTCAAGCCCTTCGCCGCGTAGCCGACGATGCCGACCAGGTAGTAGCTGATCGCCACCACCGACAGCCCCTCGACTGTCTCCTGCAACCGGAGCTGCAACTGCGCCCGCCGGTCCATCGACTGGAGCAGCTCGGCGTTCTGCCCCTCCACCGCGATCTCGACGCGGGTGCGCAGCAGGTTGCTGGTGCGTGCGACGCGCTGCGACAGCGAGGTCAACCGCTGCTCGACCGCCTCGCAGGTGCGGATCGCCGGGGTCAGGCGGCGGTCCATGAACTCGCGCACCGTCTGGATCCCCTCGATGCGGATCTCGCGCAGCTCCTCGATCCGCTTCTCGACCAACTCGTGGTAGGCCCGCGCGGCGCCGAATCGGTAGCTGGTCTCGGCGGCGATCTGCTCGGTCTGCGCCGCCAGCAGGGTCAGCCGGTCGAGCAGGTCGCGCTCGTCCTGCAAACCGCGCAGCGTGGCGACCCGCGTGGTCAGCTCGGCCAGATCCGATTCGATCGGGTTGATGCGCGGCAGCACCCCACGCGCCACCGGCAGCGCCAGCAGCGCCATCACCCGGTAGGTCTCGATCTCCAGCAGGCGCTGGACGACGCGGCCGGTCTGGCGCGGCGTCATCGAATGGTCGGCGACCAGCATGCGCGAGAAGCCGTCGCCATGGATGCGGAAATCGGTCCAGGCGGTGGCGGACCGCCCGGCGATCCGCGAACCGATGTAGCTCTCCGAGCCGAACATCGCCGCCATCATGTTGGCCGAGGGCTCCGGCGTGTCGGCGTCGAGCACGGCGACATGAATGCCGACCATCAGTTCGCCCGGCAGGCCCTGAAGCCACTCGCGCGGCAGCGCGTTCACCGCCGGCTCGACGAAGGGGTCGACCAGAGCGCCGGCCGGCATGGCGCTCGGCCGGAAGACGGTCCAGGTCGAGAATTCGGTGTGGCGCTCCCACTTCAGGCGGAAGCTGCCGAAGGAGGCGCTGTGGTGGGTGGCGCCCTGCGGCGGGCGGGCGACTCCGGCCCAGTCGCACAATGCCTCCAGATGGCGGCGGTCGGTCTCCCCCGCCCCCTCGCCGGACAGCATGGCCAGCATGGTGGCGCGGACCGGCGCGCTCAGCGACTCCGGCGGGCGGGCGTGGACCTCGTTGGTCAGGGTCAGGCGCAGCGCGTGGTCCTTCAGCGGACGCCCGCCGATGGCGGCGGGCTCGCGGGGCGGGGTTGCGGTCATTACGGTTGCCTCACGCTCGGCCATGGTCCCCTGCCCTTTCTTTTTCCGCCCCCGCCCGTCCGGCAAGGTTGCCAAGCCTTGCCGGACGGCGCCCGCGACGCCACACTATGTCTCTCTTCTTAGAGCACATCGCCCGCAGCGGCGCGAGAGCGCCGGCGGCCGTCCGCCTTATACGATCGATCGAGCCCCCGGAGTGTCCATGAGCGCGCTTGCCATCACCGACGATCTCTTCTTCAACCGGGCCGGCATGGACCGCGCCCGCGTCGAAGGCGTGGTGCAAGAGGCCCTGCACAACGCCGACGACGGCGAACTCTATCTGGAGTACGCCCAGAGCGAATCGCTGGGCTGGGACGACGGCAAGCTGAAGTCGGCGAGCTTCGACACCACCCAGGGCTTCGGCCTGCGCTCCATCGCCGGCGAGGCGACCGGCTTCGCCCACGCCTCCAACCTGTCGGAGGAGGCGATCCGCCGCGCCGCCGCCACCGTGCGCGCCGTGCAGAGCGGCCACAGTGGCACGCTGGCCGAGCCGCCGGGCGGCACCAACCGCGCGCTCTACATGCCGGACAACCCGCTGCACCTCGTCCCCTTCGAGGAGAAGGTGAAGCTGCTGGCCGACATCGACGCCTACGCCCGCGGCAAGGACGAGCGCGTCCGGCAGGTGAGCTGCTCGATCAGCGGGGAATGGCAGGCGGTGCAGATCGTCCGCGCCGACGGCGTGCGCGTCGCCGATCTGCGGCCGCTGGTGCGCCTCAACGTCTCGGTGGTGGTCGCCGAGGGCGACCGCATGGAAACCGGCGGCTACGGCGGCGGCGGGCGCGTCACCTACGAGCATTACATCCAGCCGGAGACGTGGCGCGGCTTCGTCGACGAGGCGCTGCGCCAGGCGCTGGTCAACCTCGCCTCGGTGCCGGCCCCGGCGGGCGAGATGACCGTGGTGCTCGGCAGCGGCTGGCCCGGCATCCTGCTGCACGAGGCCATCGGCCACGGGCTGGAGGGCGACTTCAACCGCAAGAAGACCTCGGCCTTCGCCGGACTGATGGGCCAGCGAATCGCCGCCCCCGGCGTCACCATCGTCGACGACGGCACCATCGAGAACTCGCGCGGCTCCATCTCGGTCGACGACGAGGGCACGCCCGGCCAGTGCACGACGCTGATCGAGGACGGCATCCTCGTCGGCTTCATGCAGGACCGCATGAACGCCCGGTTGATGGGCATGCGCCCGACCGGCAACGGCCGGCGCCAGAGCTTCGCCTACCACCCGATGCCGCGCATGACCAACACGGTGATGCGCAACGGCAACCACACGCCGGACGAGATCATCGCGTCGGTCAAGAAGGGCATCTACGCTAAGAATTTCGGCGGCGGCCAGGTGGACATCACCAACGGCAAGTTCGTCTTCTCGGCCAGCGAGGCCTACCTGATCGAGGACGGCAAGCTCGGCCCCGCCGTGAAGGGCGCCACCCTGATCGGCAACGGGCCGGACAGCCTGACCCGCGTGTCGATGATCGGCAACGACAGCCGCCTCGACCCCGGCGTCGGCACCTGCGGCAAGGACGGCCAGGGCGTGCCGGTCGGCGTCGGCCAGCCGACCCTGCGGCTCGACGGGCTGACGGTGGGCGGCACGGCGGCCTGAGCGCCGGCCGACTCCGAAAGGGCATTTTGACACGGATGAACACGGATGCGGGCTCTGCCCGCGGATGACGGCGAAATCCGTGTTCATCCCTGGATATCCGTATCATCCACAGGCAAGCCGCCCACGAGAACGACGGCGGTGCAACGCAAAGGACGAGGGAGACGCGACGTGGCCGCTCTGGCGCTGGTATCGACCTTCTGCCCCGACCGGGTCGGGCTGGTCTCCGGGATCACCGGGCATCTGTTCGAACTGGGGATCAACCTGCGCGACGCGACCTTCGCCTCGCTCGGCACCGGGGCCGAGTTCTCCGCCGTCTGCGAGCTGCCCGACACGGTGACGGTCGAGGAGGTCGAGGCCAGCCTGAGCGCGCAGCCCGAACTGGCCGGCGCCCAGGTGAAGGTGACGCCCTTCGACTTCGACCCGGTTCCCGGTCCGCAAGCGCTCGTCACCCACCGGATCGAGGTGTCGGGCGGCGATCAGCCCGGTCTGGTCGCCCGTCTGTCCGAAATCTTCACCCAGTTCGAGGCGAACATCGTCCGGCTCGACGCCCAGACCCTGCCCGACCGGGCCGGCGAACGCTACAGCCTGCGCTTTTCCGTCTCCATACCTCCGGAACGCGCCGACACCTGCCTCGCCGCCGTTGCCAACACCGCCGAAACGCTTTCCCTGAATTGCAGAGCCGAGGCGCTCTAGCGTGTTTTAAATTGCATTCATGCGCATGATGCGCAAAGGATCGGCGCTTTCTCCGATCATTTGCGTATCCGCGCGTGAAATTCTTCATCGCCGCCGCCACTCTCCTGCTGTCCGTCACGGTTGCCCGTGCGGACGAACCGTCCGCGAGCCTGTCGGATTGGGGGAGCGTCGGGCTGTTGCAGACGCCGACGGCGCGCATGGCCCCCGACGGCACGATGAGCGGCGGACTGACCGGGTTGGGCGACCTGCACCGCCATGTCGCCATCGCCGTCCAGGCGCTGCCCTGGCTGGAGGTCACCGCGCGCAACAGCGTCTATCCCGGCTATTTCGGGCTTACCGAACCCGGCCTCGACGTCAAGCTGCGGCTGCGCGCCGAGGACGGGGACGGGCCGGCGCTGGTCGTCGGCGGACGCGACGTCACCGGATCGGGGCTCGACCTGCCGGGCAAGGGCCGATTCGCCGGGGAATACGTCGCGCTGTCGCGGCGCTGGTGGGATTTCGACCTGTCGCTCGGGCTCGGCTGGGGAACGCTGGGCGAGGCCGGGCATTTCCGCAACCCGCTGCGCTTCCTGGGCGGGCGCTTCCGGCGCGACCGCGATCCCTCCTGGTGGCCGTCCGTGCGGGGGCCGCGCGCGTGGTTCACCGGAGAGCGCGTCGCCCTGTTCGGCGGCGTCGAATGGCACACGCCGATTCCCGACCTCAGTCTGAAGATCGAGACGACCGGCGACACGCTGCGCGGACAACGGCAGGACCAGCCGGGTTTCACGGCCGGCAGCCGCTACAATGTCGGTCTCGCCTACCGCCCCTTTTCCTGGGTCGATCTCGGCGCCGGCTTCGAACAGGGGCGGCGCGCCATGCTGCGGCTCTCCCTGCGTTTCGATCCCGCAGAGCAGGCCGACCGCGACGGCCGGTCTCCCCCGCCGGTCGGCCCGCGCCCCTCGCCCGAGACGGCGCTGCCGGCCGACGAGATCGTCACCGTCGCCCGCGCCCACGGCCTGCCCGCCCGCGCCGCCCGGATCGATGACGGAACCGCGACGCTGTGGCTCGACCCGGCCGGGCGTTCCACGCTGCCGCTGGCGCGCGAGGTGGGGCACGCCGCACGCCTGCTGGCCGATCTGGCGCCGCCGGACGCCGAGCGGCTGCGGATCGTCACCGGCGCCGCCGGGCTGGACGGCGCGGCGCTCACCCTGCTGCGCCGCGACCTGGAGCGCGCCACCCGTCATCGCGGCAGCGTCGACGAGCTGTGGCGGACGGCCGGCGTGGCCCCCACCGACGGCCCGCCCCCCTCCTGGCGCCCCCGCCTGGATTTCGGCGCGCGGGTCGCGGCGGAGTTCGACCTCGCCGAACTGGGTACGCCGCTCGCCGTCCGCACCCACACCGACCTGCTGCTGAGCGGCGAGCCGGCGCCCGGCTGGGTGCTGGGCGGCGGCCTGCGGATCAACACCGGCGACCAGTTGGCCCTGCTCGACACCAACGCCCTGCCCGTCGCCGAGCCGGTGCGCAGCGACCTGCCGCGCTACACCCTGCACCCGGTGTCGGTCGAGCATCTGCACGCCTCCTGGCTGGCGCGCCCGGCGGACGGGCTGACCACCCGTGTCACGGTCGGCTATCCGGAGGAGATGTTCGCCGGTGTCGGGGCGGAGGCGTTGTACCAGCCGCTCACCGCCCGGTGGGCTGCCGGCCTCGACCTCAACCGGGTGTGGAAGCGGCGGCCCTCCGCGCTGTTCGCCGTGCTGCCGGACAGCGACCGGCTGACCGGCCACGCCAGCCTCTACTGGGAAAGCCCCGGTGCCGCCACCACGAGCGCGCTGCGGCTCGGCCGCTATCTGGGCGGCGATTGGGGCGGCACGATCGAGGTGACGCGCCGTTTCGCGGGCGGCGTCGCGCTGTCGGCCCAGGCGACCTGGACCGAGGGGCCGGACGGCGGGCAGAGCCGTTTCGGCGGCCGCATGGATTGGGGCATGGCGCTGTCGGTGCCGCTCAACGCCTCAGGCTGGCTGCCCGTCGGCGGCACGGCCGAGACGGCTGTGCGCACGCTCGGACGCGACGCGGGGCAGAGGTTGCGCCACCCCCTGCCCCTCTACGACACGCGGGTGCCGGGCGGCTTCGGCCGCCTCGCCGGCACCTGGTCGACGCTGCTGGATTAGCGCGGCGTGACAGTGCCGGCGCGCGGATCCAGCTCGACGCTGCTCCAGCGGCCGTCGCGGTCCTGCGCCTGGGCGACGTAGCGGTCGCCGTCCTTGCGGAAATCGCGCACCATGGTGTAGCCGGCCGCGCTGAACTGGTTCAACAGGGTGGTCTGGCTCAGCTCCAGGTCGTTCTGGCCCCGCCCGCGACGCGACGAGATCTCGCTGTTCATCGCGGTGCCGCGCATCGACGTCCGGTTGGACGAGCCGGTGGCGTCACGGTTCATCGCCGCGTTGCCGGTGCTGCCCGACATGGCCCGCTGATGCATCCGGTCCTGGTGCTGCATCGCGTCCCGGCGATGCATGGTGTCCTGGTCCATCGCCTGACGGTTCATGCCCCGATTGGGACGGGAGCTGCCCTGGCCCTGCCACTGGTCGTTCTCCGACAGGCTCCGCACGGCGGGCGCGTCGGTGCGGCCCGACGCGCCGGTGCTGTCCGGCGTCGGCGCGCGCAGGGCGCCGTTGCTGTCATAAGTCGGGGCGATGCCCGTCGTGGTGGGCATTCCACTCTGGGCCATCGCCGCCGGGGCGGCGGCCAGCGTGGCGGCGATCACCGCCAGACACAGCTTGCTGTTCATCGGTTTCCTCTCCGCGTTCATGCGGAACCGCGCCCGGCCGGCATGGCGCGGACGCGGTTCTCGAGACAGTCCCAACAGGCGAAGCCCCCGCTTTGTTGCCGTCGGGCGGCGCGGGACCGAAAAGACCCGCCGTCCGCCCTCCGGGTGGAACCTCCCCTTCCGCACAGTGTTCTGATCCTTGACAACCGCTTGCCGACCCGCTCCACCCCCACCGGGGACGGACGGGAGCCGGCGGCGGTCCCAGCAACATCCATGAGCGCGCCGGCCGCATCCGAGGCCGGGCGAGGGAGGGTACGATGCTCTATTGGGCACTGGTTTTCTTCGTGGTCGCGCTGGTCGCCGGCGCGCTCGGTTTCGGCGGGATCGCGTCGGCCTCGTCCGGCATCGCGCAGATCCTGTTCTTCCTGTTCCTGGTCCTCTTCGCGGCCAGCCTGATCATGGGTCTGGTCCGACGCCGCTAGAGCGGATCGCGTAAAACCGGAATCGGTTTGGCGCGTGAATCCGCTCGTCATCAAAAGGCTAAAGTTTCGTGCGTTTCTTATTGAACGCACGAAACTTTAGCCCGGCCCGGCCACAACGTCCGCATGAGCGCGAGGGGGCGGCGTCCGGATGTCCGGACGCCGCCCTTTTGACGTTCAGGCGTCGGCGTCGTCGGACGGGCTGCGCCCCTCCATCAGGGCGCGCAGGGCGCGACGGCCGCGCGACAGGCGCGACTTCACCGTGCCGATGGAAATCCCCAGTATGTCGGCGGCCTCCCCGTAGGAGATCCCCTCCAGCCCGATCAGCAGCACGACCTCGCGCTGCTCGTTGGGCAGCAGGCCCAAGGCGCGGCGCAGGTCGCGCAATTCCAGCCGGACGAACTGCGATCCGGGAGCGGCGCCGATGGCCGCCTGCGCCTCGGCGTCGATGTCCACCACCGGCTGGCGGCGGCGCACGCCGTTGATGTGCAGATTGCGCAGGATGGTGAACAGCCAGGCGCGCAGGTTGCTGCCCGGACGCCACAGATGCAGGCGCGACAGGGCGCGCTCCAGGCACTCCTGCACCAGATCGTCGGCCAGGGTCGCGTCGCGCACCATCGCGCGGGCGAAACGGCGCAGGCGCGGGATCTCGGCCTCGATCTGCGCGATCACCTCCGGGTCGGGCGGCGCGTTGGGATCGGGAATGAACTCGCCATCGCCGGCTTCCGGATCGGCGTCGAGCGTATGGTCGCCTTCGGCATCCCCGTGATCCAGAGCGTGGTCCAGGGGCCCCCCGCCGGCCGGTTCGGGTCCGAACGCCGCCGGCTCCAGCGGCGCCGGAACGGACATCCGGTGGCTCAGGGTGGTTGCGACGTGATTAGCCATCGGTGAAACGATGCCTCCTTGGCTGCTGTCGGCGGCCGGCCGCGCGGGGTGCGTGCCCGGGGTCTCCAGCCCGGCGGTCCGGCGATGCCATGCGCAACGCTTCGGGACCGCCATTTCAAAAGCGGATTGTCTGGCCCGACCTGTACGTAATGACCGCCCTCTCCGCCTGCCAGTTGGGCAAAAGGCTAGTCGCAGCCTCCAAGTGGCGAGAGTACCCCTTGTATCCCGGCCGCATCGCCGTTCGGGTGTTGGCGCGGGACTTGGTGCTTCGTGTATCCCTCCAACAAGATTGGAGGATGCATGACCAGCTCAAAAAGGAAAAGACCGACCGACACGCGTCGATCGGTCTCTGAATTTTTCTGCGGAAGCTCCGAATTCAGCCATTCCGGCGATTTTCGACGCTCTCCCCTCCCTTCAACCACGGCAGACAAAGGATTTCTGACCGTCTGCAAGCGTCTCCTTCGGTTGGACTACGACTCCTCCCATAAGGGTGTCTTCTTTCTTCTGAGAGGAACTATACCGATACCCGCCGCGGTCGGCCAGAACATCAAAGGCGGTACGCCTTCCGCCCGGCGCCGGTTGGCAACTTTTGCGCGAATCGCCGTGCTGGCCGTCCTATCGCTGCTTGCCGTGGGGGCGCCACCGGCGCTGGCCGCCGATGGGAAGAAGCGGGCGACCCCGGTCGCGGCGCCGGCGATGCCGGTTGACAAGACCGTCCGGGTTCTGGAGGCGCTCGCCAGCAAGGGCAGCGCCCGCGCCCAGTACGAACTGGCCGAACGCTACGAGACCGCCAACGGCGTGAACCGCGACGAGCGGCTCGCCCTGTCGCTCTATTGCCGGGCGGCCCGGCAGGACCACGCCGATGCGGCGCTGCGCGCCGGGCGCATGCATCTGGCCGGACGCGGCGGCGTGTCGAGGGACGAGGATCTGGGCCGCGCCTGGCTGCGCAAGGCCGCCTCGCTGGGCAGCCCCGACGCCGAGCGGATGACCAGGGTATCCACCGGCGCCAAGGTGCGCGGCCCCGACCGCTGCGAGCCGCCCAGCGTCCGCTGGGGCATCATCCGCAAGCCGCCGGCCGAGGTGCGCGCGATGGTCACGAAAATGGCGCCGACCTACGGGCTGGACCCCGAGCTGGTCCTGGCGGTCATCGCCGTGGAATCCGGCTACCGTGTCGATGTGGTGTCAAACAAGAACGCCATGGGGCTGATGCAGCTCATCCCGGAAACGGCGGAGCGCTTCGGCGTCACCAAGCCCTTCGACCCGGAACAGAACCTGCGCGGCGGCATGAAGTATCTGCGCTGGCTGCTGGCCCATTTCGACGGCAACGTCACCTTCGCGCTGGCCGGCTACAACGCCGGGGAAGGAGCGGTCCGCCAGTACAAGGGCATCCCGCCGTACCGGGAAACCCAGGATTACGTTGTGAAGGTGCGCAGCGTCTACCCCCGCACCCGCCATCCCTTCGACAGGAGCGTGGTGCAGTCCGCCGGCCTGCCGTCGGCCACGCACGAGGAGGTCGCCGAGCTGTCGACATCGACCAGGACGCGCGTCGCCGCGAAGCGGTAAGGACGGGAGGTTGCGAATCGAAAGGAGCGACTCGGGCTTACGGCCAAGCCGATGGTTAACAGTTTGGTTACAAAAGAGCGCTTACCCTTCGGAAGCAAACGCTTTTCCCCAGCGTCTCTTCCCGAGGACCTCGCCCGATGACCATGGCCGCCGACGTCGATACCATCGAACGCACCTCCATCGTCGCCTACACGCTGTTGAACGAGCTGCACGAGGTCCTGGCCTTGCCGAAGGCTCCGGACGACGTGACGCTGGGCATTCTGATGGGCCTGTCCATGTTCCTCGACGACAAGGTCGGGCCGATCCGCGCCAAGCGCCTGATGACGGAGGCCCCGACCATCGTGCTGAAGACCGACGCGCATGTCACCTCCGACCAGACGCAGCGCATCCTGCCGGTGCTGCGCGCCTTCGGCGACCATCTGAAGGAGCTGCGCGTGAAGGCCGAACGGCCGGTCGACGGCAAGGTCGCCTGATCTCGCGTTGATTCCGGCCTGTCATTTCTGGATGGCTGTTCGAAGCCCGGTGCCGGCGGCACCGGGTTTTGCCGTCTTGCGGCCATCGCCGCCCTGGAACCTTGACCGGCGATGGGAATCGGCGGAAGCTCCCGGGCCATGGACTGGTTCACGGGGTTCAGCATCGTCGCCATGGCGGCCGGCGTGACCATCAGCGTCGTCGTGCTGGTGGCCGTCGGATCGATCCGGCGCAGCCTGAACGAAGGCGCCGCGCGCCAATCCCAGCAGGTCAAGAAGCTGACCGAGATGGTCGCGAGCCTGTCCGCGCAACAACAGGCGGCGCAGACCCGCATCCAGCAACTGACCGACGCCAACCGCAAGCTGACCGAGGAATTCAACGCCCTCGGCGAGCGGTTGAGCGACGCCGACACGGTCCAGCGCGTGTCGGGCAGCGTGAAGCTCCTGCACTGATGCACACCGCACCGATCCACACGCCCGACGCCGTCAGCGAGCGCGCCCGGTGGGCCGCCAGCGCCGACGCCTGGGACCGCTGGGCCGACCCGATGGCCGATCTCGCCGACAAGCTGAACCGCCCGCTGCTCGACGCCGCCGGGGTGGCGGCGGGCGACCGCGTGCTCGACCTCGCCTCGGGCGCCGGGGAGCCGGCGCTCAGCGCCGCCCGCCGGACCGGCCCGCAGGGGCTGGTGGTGGGCAGCGACCTCGTCCCCGGCATGCTGGCCGGCGCGGTGCGCCGCGCCGCGGCGGAGGGACCGCAGGCGCCGGTCTTCACGGCCGCCGACATGACCGCCCTGCCCTTCGCCGACGGCGCCTTCGACCGGGTGACCTGCCGCTTCGGCATCATGTTCGTGCCGGACGTCGCCGGCGCTCTGGGAGCGGTGCGCCGGGCGCTGCGGCCGGGCGGCAAGGCGGCCTTCATGGTGTGGGGACCGCTTTCCGGCAACGCCCTGTTTGCGGAGATCGCCGCCGCCGTCGCCGGGCATCTCGGCGAGGACGGCAGCCTCGACCCGCTGTTCCGCTTCGCCGAACCGGGGTTGCTGGCCAACGCAATGATCGGGGCCGGCTTCGCGCGGGCCGACGAGGCCGACCTGACGCCGGTGCGCAAGGCGCCGGCCGACCAGCCCTTCTGGCGGGCGGCGCTGGAGATGAGCTTCGGGCACCGGCTGGGCGGCCTCGCCCCCGACCGCCGCGCGGCGCTGGAGGCGGACATCGCCGCCCGCTTCACCGCGCAGGCCACCGGCGGCGTGGTGCCGGTGCCCGCCCATGTGCGGATCGTGACCGGCACGGCGGCCGCGTAAACCCGCTCAGTAATCCCGCTCGAAGGTCAGGCCGAAACGCGTCTCCGAGTTGGCGCCGACATCGGCCTGGGCCTTCAGGCTCTTGGTGATGTCGAACTCGACCTTGGCGCGGGTCTGGTTGGCGCCGATGCCCTGCTCGACGCCGACATAGACGCGGTCGCTGACGTAGCGGCCGGCCTGCACCGCCCCGCCCTTGCCGTCGGACCCTTGCGAGAAGTCCAGCCGGTCGACGCCGAGCCCGCGCCGCACACGGTCGAGCAAGCCGCCGCCGCTGCCGCCCACCCCGCTCAGCGCCGCCGCCGACTGCGCCAGTTGCACCGCCTCCGCAGCCCCCAGATTGGCGACCGACTTGCCGAACAGCACCGCCGAGAGAACCTCGTCCTGCGGCAGCCCCTGCGGGGAGGTCAGCTCGATCTTCGGCTGGCGCGCGGTGCCCGACACCACCACCTGGGCGGTGACGCCGTTGGCCGTCGCCTCCGCCAGCAGATCGAGTCGCGGGTCGATCGGCTGGGTGCCATCGAAATCGAAATTGCCGCGCTTGAAGGTGAAGTTCTGCGCCAGCAGGTCGAGCTGCCCCTTCTGCATGCCGAAACGCCCGGTGACCTCGGGCGCAGCCGCCGTTCCGCCAACCTTCAACTGCCCCCCCAGTTCGGCGTCGAGCCCGCGCCCGCGCACGAAGACCTGGTTCTGCGCCTCCACCGTCAGGTCGAGCGCCAGCACGAAGGGGGGGGCGGCGGCCTCGGCCGGCGTCGGGGCCGGAGCCGCGGCCGCGCCCGGCTTGCGGGGAGGCGGACGGCCGTTGGTGGTGCCGGCGGCCTGCCGCTTGCCGCGACCGACCTCCTTGACCTTCAGGTCGACGACGGTGGTCGGCAGCCGGTCGGGGATCTGGATCTCGACGCGGCGCACGCGGATCGGTCCGGCCAGCCGCGCGTTGGCGAAGCCGCCGGTGACGGTCAGGTTGGCGTTGGCCTCGGCCGTCGCCAAATCGTTCTCGACCAGCCGGGCGTTGTCGGCCTGGATCACCAGATCGAGCTGGCGGGCGGCCGGGGCGGCCGGGCGGATGACGCCGCGCGCGCCGATGGCGCCGCCGTTGCGGGTCCGCGCCTGGAAAGACTGGATGGTGAAGACGTCGCCGTCGCCGACCAGCCGCGCCTCGATGTCGCTGATCACGGCGCCCGACGCCCGGTTCTCGTAGCGCCCGCCCGACAGCACCACCGACCCGCCGAGCCTTGGCGCCTCCACCGTGCCGCTGGCCCGCACGTCGAGCCGGACGCTGCCGCGCGCCCGGTCGCCCGAGGCGGCCAGCAGGTCGTTGAGCAGCGACGCGTCGAGCGTGCCGTTCACCGCCGCCTCCAGCGCTCCCTTGGGGGGCAGGCTGACGGCGTAGCTGTCGGGATTCATCACCAGCGGCACGGCGGCGCTGGCGGTCAGCCGGCCGGCGTTGTTCTTCGTGCCGGCGTCGGCGTTGACCGACAGGCGGCGGTCGCGCCATTGGGCGGTGACGGTGGCGTCGATGCCCGGCACCCCCGCCTGGGTCGTCTGCTGGGCACGCGCGCCGGCAACCCGCAGGGTGGCGTCGGCGCGGGGGTTGCGCAGCGTGCCGCCCAGCGTGGCCTGCGCGTTGGCGGTGCCGTCGAGCTTCAGGCCGGGGTCGGCGAGGCGGGCCAGCGCCAGCGGCAGTTGCTCCAGGCGGATCTCGCCGTTCAGCCGCTCGCCGTTCAGCCCGAGATCGGCGGCCAGCCGGGCGCCGCCCGCCATGAGGTTCAGCCCGGCCACCTCGTAGCGCTGCTCGGCCAGCGTGACGGTTGCCGGGCCGGTCATGCGGATGCTCTCCCCGGCGTAGCGACCTTGCAGCCGCTCCAGTCGGATGCGGGTCATCGCGCCCTCGCGCGTCAGGTTGCCCCCGAGATCGAGGCCGATGGGATCCGCTCCGGCACCGGTCGCCGCCGCCTGGAACGCCGCCCTGGCCAGCGAACCGTCAACGCTGGCGGTGACGCTGGCGAGATCGTTGCCGGCCGCCGCGCCGTCGTTCAGCTCCAGCCTCGCCTTGCCCGACGGCGTGCCGAGCACGTCGGCGACCTCGGCCGTGGCGGTCAGGCGGCGGGCGGCCAGCAACGGACCGCCCTCCCCCTCCACCCGCAGGTTGCTGGCGTTGGCGCTCAGCGTCGCCGCCTGCTTGCCGCCCTTCCCGTCGAGCGCCAGGGTGAAGCCGGCCCCGCCGTCCAGCGGCACGCCGGCCAGTTCGGAAAAGCTCTTCAGGTTGGGGAGATTGCCCTCCAGCCGTCCGGTCGCCAGCAGGGTTTCGAGCGCCACGACCAGTTCACCGCCGATGCGGTTGCCGCCGGTGGCAACGGTCAGGTTGGACAGCCGCAGCGTCTGCCCCTGCATCGCGTAGGCGCCGTCGAGGGTCAGCGGCGTGCCGTCAAGATGGGTGCGGACCGCCAGCGTCCCATTGGGACTGGCCGGCAGGCCGACGGCGCGCGCCTCGATTTCGGTGGCGCCGAGCCGGCGCTCCTGCACGACGAGGTCGCGGGCGCGCAGCGTGGCCTGCGCCTCCAGCTTGTCCATCGGCCCGCGCGCCGTCGCGTCGAGCGTCAGCGAACCGGCCATCGGCGTGCCGACCGCCTCGCCGACCGGCGCCAGCGCGTTCAGCTCCAGCCTGGTCTTGGCGTCGACCACGCCCGCCACCAGCGCGGCGCTGCCGGTCAGCCGTCCGTTGCGGCCGTCCAGCGCCAGCTCGTTCAGCCGCATCGCGCCGTCCGGCTCCATCGCCAAAGCCGCCTTCAGCGCCGCCGCGTCGCCCAGCACCGCGTCGGCCGGCGTGCCGGTCGTCAGGCGGTCCAGGCGGCCGGACAGCTCAGCCGACAGCGAGCCGTCGGCCTTGCGGCGCAGCGGCCCGGCGAGGTTCACGGCGCCGCCGAGCGGACGACCGGCGAGCGCGGACAGCGGTTCCAGATCGTCGGCGGCGAGCGACAGGGTGAGGTCCGCCACCTGTCCCCAGCCATCCACGCCGCCCTGGATGGCGGCCTTCGCGGCGGCGGCGGTCAGGGTCAGCGCCTCCAGCCCGACGCTGCCCCGGCCGGTGTCGATGCGCGCCCGGCCGTCGAGCACGATCTCCGGCCCGGCAAGCCGGGTCACGGTGGGATCGCCGGTGGTCACCTCGCGCAGCCTCGCGGTCAGCGCCACCACCAGCGCGTCGAGCGGCCCCTCGGCCGAGCCGGTCACCATGCCGTCGCGCCAGGACACCGCCGGCACCAGCGCGTGCAGCGCCGAATCCGGTCCCGCCGTCACCGACCAGCGCAGCCCCAGCCGCTTGCGGTCGGGCGACACCGTGCCCTCCAGGCTGGCCTGCCCGGCGGCGGCGGTGATCGTGAGTGGCCTGATGGTCAGCGCCCCGTCCGGCGCCACCAGCAACGAGACATTCAGCGCAGGCTGCGGCCCGACCAGCGGAGCCGCCGCCGGACCGGCCAGCACCGCGACGTCGCCCCCGGCGGCCAGGGTGACGGCGTGCCCCTCCGGCGTCGCCCGGATGGCGGCGTCGGCGGTCAGGTCGACGGCGTTGTCGGCGCGGGCGGTCAGCTTGCCCTTCCAGTCGTCGAGCGATCCGTCGCCGTCCAGCGACAGGGCGACCGGCGGCAGGCCGGGAATCGCCAGCGTGCGGGCGATCACCCCGCCTTGCGGCTCGGACGCCTTGGCGGCGAGGGTCAGAATCTTGCGCGAGGGGGCGAAGGCGACGGTGACGTCGGCCTGCCCAGGCTTGTCGTCGATGCGCGCGACCGACAGGCGGCCATCCAGGGCGGAACCGCCGGCGTCCAGGGCGGCGGAACCGTCCAGCCGCAGGGTTGCGGCCTCGCCGAGCAGCGCCTCGCCGAGCCGCAGTTCATCGACCGCCAGACGGTCGAGCCGGATGCCGACCGGCAGCTCGGGCAGCAGCGAGGCGGTGGGCTGGTCGGTCGGCGGCGGCGGGGCCGGCTGGGTGGTGACGGGCGCGCGCTCGACCGCGATGCGGGCGGCCTCCAGCGTCTCGATCCGGACGGTGCGCGCCAGCAGGGCCGAGGGCGACAGCGCGACATGCACGCGCTCCAGCGTCAGCCACGTCCCCTGCGTGTCGGCCATCGCGACGCTGGCGATGGTGAAGTCGAAGGGCAGGCGTCCCTCGATGGCGCCGAGCGTCAGCCGCTGGTCGGGCGAGGCGACGGCGTTCTCCACCGTGGCCGTCAGCCAGCGCCGCCCCGATTCGCTCTGGAGCCACAGGGCGCCCGCGCCCACCGCGACCACCACCAGCAGGACAAGCACGGCCAGACCGACCAAAAGAACCCGCAACGCCTTCACCACCCACACCCCTTCGCGATTCCGGCGCGCGCGGCGCCGCACCCTCCTCAACCGGCATACGGTCCGACCCTCTCAAGGAAATCGGGCGAAACTGCGGTCAGAAGGCCTGCCCCAGGCTGAGGTAGAGCTGCCAGCGCGGATCACCCTTGGGCGGGTTCAGCGGAACGCCGACATCCACCCGCAAGGGACCGAAGTCGGTGTAATAGCGCAGCCCAAGCCCGGCGCCGACGCGCAAAGGCTGTGAGAAATCGGGGTAGGCGCTGTCATAGACGGTGCCGGCGTCGACGAAGGGCACGACGCCGATGGTCTCCGTCACCTTGACGCGGACCTCGGCGCCCAGCTCCAGCAGCGAGCGCCCGCCCGACGGATCGTCGAAGCGGTCGCGCGGCCCGGCCTTCTGGAAGCCGTAGCCGCGCACCGACCCGCCGCCGCCGGCGTAGAAACGGTGGTCGGGCGAAATCTCCGACAGCGAGGCGCCGATGATGCTGCCCACCCCCAGACGCGCCGCCGCGACGTAGCGTCCATCCTTGGCGAGATCGTAATAGTAGGACCCGTTGAACTGGATCGCTGTGAAGGGCGACCGGCTGTCGCCGCCGGCCGGGAACCACGGAATCACCTGGAGCGAGGCGCGCTCGCCCTTGGTCGGGTTCAGCAGATCGTCGGCGCCGTTCCACGCCACCCCCAGCGGCACGCCGACATAGGCGGTCTGGTAGGTGGTGTCCTCCGTCTTGACCCGTCCGCGCTCGCCGGACACGCCGTAGGACACGGTCAGCCGGTCGTTGATCTGACGCTCCAGCTTGGCCGACAGCTCGGTGGCGACGCGGCTGTAGGCCGGTGGCTGGTCGTTGGCGACCTGGAAGTCGATGACCAGCGACTGCTTCACCGCCAGGAAGTCGGGCTTGCGGAAATTCACGGAAAAGCGCAGGTCGGGCAGGTCGTTGCTGGTGCTCGACGATCCACCGGAGCCGCCGGCGACCCGACCGACCTCGACGCCGAGCCGCAGCCGCTCCGCCCCGCCGAACAGGTTGCGGTGTCCCCAATAGGCCGAGGCGCCGACGCCGTCCTGGGTCGAATAGTTGACGCCCGCCCCGATGAAGCGGCGCTTGCGCTCGGCCACCGTGACGATGACCGGGGTCACGCCGTCCGGTCCCGGTTCCTCGGCCAGCCGGACGCGAACGGTGTCGAAAACCTCCAGCTTGGCGAGATCCTGGCGCGCCCGGTCGAGCGTCGCCGGGTCGTGGACGCCGCCCTCGGCCCAGCCGAGCCGCCCGCGCACCAGCGATTCGTCGACGTCCTCCAGCCCCTCGATCCGCGTGGCGCCGTAGCGCACGCGCGGACCGGACTCGATGGCGTAGGTCACGTCCATGGTCCGGTCGGAATGATCGACCACCACCTGCCGGTCGGCGACCTTGGCGAAGGCGTAGCCGTCGCGCCCCAGCCGCCCGAGCAGGGTTCCCTCGGCGTCCAGCACCTTCTGCGCCAACGCCGGCTCGCCCGCGACCAGGCCCAGCCCGTCGGCGCTGGCCTCCACCGGCAGGGGCGCCCCGCCGGCCCCCTCGATGCGGACCGTCTTGAAGCCGTAGCGCGGCCCCGGCGTGATCGCGACGGCGACCCTGGCCGGCTGCGCGGCGCCGTCGATGCGGATGTCGATCCGCCCGTCGTAGTAACCGGCCGAGCGCAACGCCGCCTGCAACCGGTCGCGGTCGGAATCGGCCCGCCGCTCCAGCCCGAGGATCGAGGGCGGCGGATCGCCCTTCAGCTCGACCAGCGACGAGGCGTCGTTCAGCGCGCCGCGCAGACCCTCGTCCTCGACGCCGGTGATCTCCACCTCGTAGGGGATGCGGGCCTCCGGCGGCTCCTCCCCGGCGGCGGGAGGGGCGGCGGGGGCGGCGTCCTGGGCACGGCCATCCTCCGCCGGCCCGAGCAGGAGCGCGGCGGCGAGCATCAGCGGTGGCAGGGAGGAAGCGAAAGCGAGGCGGTTCATCGCAGGCAATGTAAGAGCGAACGACGCATGGCTCCATCCCGGAAATTCGCGCTAGGCCGAAGGGCACGGCGCTTGCCTTTTTGACGCAGACGACTATATTGCGCCGCAACAGTTTCCCCGACAGCGCCCACCGAAGACTTTCGGCGGGCCTTTTTGTTTGTTGGCGGTGTCGTGCCGCGTGTCGGGGGTGCCATTGCGAGACCAAGGCTCCATGAATCTCCGAAACGTCGCCATCATCGCCCACGTCGACCACGGCAAGACCACGCTGGTCGATCAGCTCCTCAAGCAGGCCGGTTCCTTCCGCGAGAACCAGCAGGTCGCGGAGCGCGCCATGGACTCCAACGATCTGGAGCGCGAGCGCGGCATCACCATCCTCGCCAAGTGCACGTCGGTCCTGTGGAACGACCTGCGCATCAACATCGTCGACACCCCCGGCCACGCCGACTTCGGCGGCGAGGTCGAGCGCATCCTGTCGATGGTCGACGGCGTCGTCCTGCTCTGCGACGCGGCCGAAGGCCCGCTGCCGCAGACCAAGTTCGTGCTTGGCAAGGCCCTGAAGCTCGGCCTGCGCCCGATCGTCGTCATCAACAAGGTGGACCGTCCCGACGGCCGTCCGCACGAGGTTCATGACGAGGTGTTCGACCTCTTCGCCTCGCTCGACGCCTCGAACGAGCAGCTCGACTTCCCGACCCTGTTCGCCTCGGGCCGCAACGGCTGGGCGACCACGGACCTGGAGAACGGCGCCCGCGAGACGCTGACCCCGCTGTTCGAGCTGATCCGCGACCACGTCCCGGCCCCCAAGGTCGAGGAGGACGCACCCTTCGCGATGCTGGCGACGACGCTGGAAGCCAACCCGTACCTGGGCCGCATCCTGACCGGCCGCATCCAGACCGGCACCGTCAAGGTCAACATGGCGATCAAGTCGCTGAGCCGCGACGGCAAGCTGATCGAGAACGCCCGCGTCAGCAAGGTGCTGGCCTTCCGCGGCCTGGAGCGCGTTCCGGTGGACGAGGCGCACGCCGGCGACATCGTCGCGCTGGCCGGCCTGACCAACACCACGGTCGCCGACACCATCTGCGCGCCGGAGCTGACCGAGCCGCTGAACGCCCAGCCGATCGACCCGCCGACCCTGGCGATGACCTTCTCGGTCAACGACAGCCCGCTGGCCGGCCGCGAGGGCGACAAGGTCACCAGCCGCATGATCCGCGACCGCCTGTTCCGCGAGGCGGAAGGCAACGTGGCTCTGCGCATCTCCGACACCGAGGGCGGCGACGCCTTCGAGGTGGCGGGCCGCGGCGAACTCCAGCTCGGCATCCTGATCGAGACGATGCGCCGCGAGGGCTACGAGCTGGCCATCAGCCGCCCGCGCGTGCTGTTCAAGACCGATCCGCTCAACGGCCAGCGTCTGGAGCCGATCGAGGAGGTCGTCGTCGACGTCGACGAGGAGTTCTCCGGCACGGTCGTGCAGAAGATGGCCGAGCGCAAGGCCGACCTCATCGAGATGCGCCCGTCGGGCGGCGGCAAGACCCGCATCGTCTTCCACGCGCCCTCGCGCGGCCTGATCGGCTACCAGGGCGAGTTCCTGACCGACACCCGCGGCACCGGCATCATGAACCGGCTGTTCCACGGCTACGCCCCCTACAAGGGCACCATCGCCGGCCGGCGCACCGGCGTGCTGATCTCCAACAGCGACGGCACCGCGGTGGCCTACGCGCTGTGGAACCTCGAGGATCGCGGCCCGATGCTGATCGATCCGGGCGTTCCGGTCTATCAGGGCATGATCATCGGCGAGCACACCCGCGGCAACGACCTCGAGGTCAACGTCATCAAGGGCAAGCAGCTCACCAACATCCGCACCACCAGCAAGGACGAGGCGGTCCGCCTGACCCCGCCGATCCAGATGACGCTGGAGCGCGCCCTGTCCTACATCGGCGACGACGAGCTGGTGGAGGTGACGCCCAAGTCGATCCGCCTGCGCAAGCGCTACCTCGACCCGAACGAGCGCAAGCGCCACTCGCGCGCCGCCGAGGCGAGCTGATTTGAGCCCCTCTCCCCTTGTGGGAGAGGGGTTGGGGTGAGGGGGCGCACGCTTTCTTCCGCCTGCGGCGGAATCCCCCTCATCCCAACCCTTCTCCCGCAAGGGGAGAAGGGCTTAAGTTTGCATCCCCATAGAAAGCACCCAGGCACCCGAAGGACCCCCGACGCATGGCGATGGCGACCGACGCGAAGTCCCCCGGCTCCCCGTCCCTATCCCCCCGCCGCCTTCTCTCGCGCATCGGTCCGACCGGCTTTCTCGCCTTCCTTCTCGCGATCCTGATCGCCGTTCCCATTTTGGCGGTCTTCGCGCAGTCCTTCACGTCCACCGGCGACCTGTGGAGCCACATGGCCCACACCGTCCTGCCGGATTACATCGCCAACACGCTGATCCTGCTGGGCATCGTCGGATCGGCCACGCTGGTCACCGGCACCGCCTGCGCCTGGACGGTGACGATGCACGATTTCCGCGGCCGCACCCTGCTGCAATGGCTGCTGCTGCTGCCGCTCGCCATGCCGGCCTACGTCATGGCCTACACCTACACCGACTTCCTCCAGTTCGCCGGCCCGGTGCAAAGCTGGCTGCGCGCCACCTTCGGCTGGCGGCGCGGCGACTACTGGTTCCCGGAGATCCGCAGCGCCTGGGGCGCCGGGCTGGTGCTGGCCTCGGTGCTCTACCCCTACGTCTATGTCCTGGCCCGCGCCGCCTTCCTCGAACAGTCGGTCTGCGTGCTGGAGGCGGGGCGGACGCTCGGCTGCTCGGCCTTCGGCGTCTTCCGCCGCGTCGCCCTGCCGCTGGCCCGCCCAGCACTGGTCGCTGGTGTCGGCTACGCGCTGATGGAGACGCTGGCCGATTTCGGCGCCGTCAGCTATTTCGGCATCGACACCTTCACGGTCGGCATCTACCGCACCTGGTTCGCCGTCCACAGCCCGACGATGGCGGCCCAGCTCGCCGCCGTGCTTCTGCTGTTCGTCCTGGCGCTGGTCGGGTTGGAGCGTCTGTCGCGCGGCAGGATGCGCTTCCACCAGACGACCAGCCGCTACCGCGCCCTGCCCGCCCCGCGCCTGTCGCGGCGCGGCACCGCCGTCGCCTGGGCCGTCTGCCTGACCCCGGTCTTCTTCGGCTTCCTGCTGCCCGGCGCGGTGCTGATCCGCATGGTGCTGCGCGGCGAGACCGAACTGACCCTGGCGCGCTTCACCGATCTGGTCGCCAACACCGTCATCCTCGGCGCCAGCGGCGCGGCCCTTGTGGTCGGCACGGCGCTGCTGGTGATCCACGGGGTGCGCCATGACCGCAGCCGGCTGGCCATCGGGGCGGTGCGCCTCGCCTCGCTCGGCTACGCCACGCCCGGCACGGTGATCGCCGTCGGCATCCTGCTCGCCGTCGGGCTGCTGCACGATTGGGCCGGCTGGTCGGTCGGCACGCTGCTCGGCAGCACCATCGTCGGCATCCTCTACGGCTATCTGATCCGCTTCTTCGTCGTCGCCTACGGCCCGCTGGAATCCGGCTTCGCCAAGATCGGCCCCAACCTGGAGGGCGCCGCCCGCTCGCTCGGCCACAGCCCGTTCCAGGTGCTGCGCCGGGTGCATCTGCCGCTGCTGCGCCCCAGCCTGCTGAGCGCCGCCATGCTGGTCTTCGTCGACATCTGCAAGGAGCTGCCGGCGACGATGATCCTGCGCCCCTTCAACTTCGACACGCTGGCCATCGAAGCCTTCCGCATGGCCTCGACCGAGCGGCTGGACGACGCCGCCCTGCCGGCGCTGGTCATCGTGCTGGTCGGCTTGGCTCCGGTCATCTATCTGAGCCGCACCATCGCCGCGTCGCGCCCCGGCCACGGCGGCTGACGCCTTTCCAGACTGCAAAAATTGGAGTGATTCCAAGCTCGACGCGACCTCTTGCAAATGATATCCATTTGCACCAGATGTGAGACCGCTTCGCAGTCCGGGAGTAAATCATGTTCGCCAGGAAGATCGCCGGCTTGACCTTCGCGTTCGGCGCCTTCGCCGCCGCCTCGGTCCAGGCGCAGGAAGTCAACGTCTACAACTCGCGCCACTACAACACCGACCGTGCGATCTATGAGACCTTCACCAAGGCGACCGGCATCAAGGTCAACATCATCGAGGGCAACCACGACGAGCTGATCCAGCGGATCAAGTCGGAAGGCGCCGGCAGCCCGGCCGACCTCTTCATCACCGTGGACGCCGGACGTCTCGCCGCCGCCGCGAAGGAGGGCTTGCTCGCCCCGGTCACCTCGCCGACGCTGGACGCCATCAAGGTCCCGGCCAACCTGCGCGATCCCAACGGCGCCTGGTGGGGCCTGTCGACCCGCGCCCGCATCATCGTCTACGCCAAGGACCGGGTGAAGCCGGAGCAGATCAAGGACTACGAGGATCTCGCCAAGCCGGAGTGGAAGGGCCAGGTCCTGACCCGCAGCGGCACCCACCCCTACAGCCTCGCCCTGACGGCTTCGATCATCGACGCGGACGGCGAGGAGAAGGCGGAAGCCTGGGTCAAGGGCCTCGTCGCCAACCTCGCTCGCCCGCCGCAGGGCGGCGACACCGACCAGATCAAGGCGGTGGCCGTCGGCGAGGGCGATCTGGCACTCGCCAACACCTATTACGTCGGCAAGCTGATCACCTCGGCCAAGCAGGAGGACCGCGCGGTCGCCGAGAAGATCGGCGTGATCTTCCCCAACCAGGGCAACCGCGGCACCCACGTCAACCTGTCGGGCGCCGGCGTGGTGAAGACCTCCCCGAACGCCGAGAACGCCCGCAAGCTGCTGGAGCATCTGCTGAGCCCCGAGGCCCAGCGCATGTTCGCCGACGGCAACATGGAATTCCCGGTCAACCCGGCGGTGAAGCCGCACCCCGAGCTGATCAAGCTCGGCGACTTCAAGGCGGCCGACGTCAACGCGGCGTCCTTCGCCGACCACACCCCGCAGGCGCTCCGCATCATGGACCGCGCCGGCTGGAAGTGACATGGTGGCGGCCCCGCGTTGCACGACGCGGGGCCGCTTCGTTTTCGCAGCGATTCCCAGGCCCGACCGCAACCGATGACCGAATTCTCCGCCCCCACCGTCGTCCTGACCGGCATCACCCACCATTACGGCCGCCACAGGGCGGTCGACAACGTCTCGCTCAGCGTCTCCCCGCGCGAGGTGGTCTGCATCGTCGGCCCGTCGGGCTGCGGCAAATCGACCCTGCTGCGGCTGATCAGCGGGCTGGAGACGGTGCAGGCCGGCACGATCGCCGTGGGCGGAACGACGCTGGCCACGGCGGAGCGCTCGCTGCCGCCGGAAAAGCGCCCGGTCGGCATGATGTTCCAGGATTTCGCTCTGTTCCCGCATCTGACGGTGGCCGGCAACATCGCCTTCGGCCAGACCGACAGGCCGCGCGCCGAGCGCAACCGGCGCGTCACCGAACTGCTGGAGCTGATGGGGCTGGCGCGCTACGCCGACGCCTACCCGCACACCCTGTCGGGCGGCCAGCAGCAGCGCGTGGCGCTGGCCCGCGCCATGGCCCGCGACCCGCAGGTGCTGTTGCTCGACGAGCCCTTCTCGGCGCTGGACGAACAGCTCCGCCGCTCGGTGCGCGGGGAGGTCGTCCGGCTGATCCGCGCGTCGGGCATCGCCACCATCGTCGTCACCCACGACCCGGAGGAGGCGATGGAGATCGGCAGCCGCGTCGTGGTGATGGAGGCCGGCCGCACCGTCCAGACCGCCACCCCGCTGGATCTCTACCGCAACCCGGCCAACAGCTTCGTGGCCCGCCTGTTCGGCGAGGTCAACCGCTTCGAGGCGACGGTCGAGGACGGGCATCTGACGACCCCGCTCGGCCGCTTCGCCACGCCCGCGCTGGAGAGCGGCACCCGCGTCGAGGTCGCCTGCCGCATCGAGGACATGGCGCTGGCCCCGCTCGGCGAGCGCCCCGACGCCGTGCCGGTGCGGGTCCGGCACGCGAGCTTCCTCGGCGCCTCGACCCGCATCTGCCTCGCCCTTCCCGGCGGGGACGGCGGCCCGGAGGTCCACGCTCGCCTGCCCGGCCATGTCGACGTCAAGCCCGGCGAGGAACTGGCCGCCGTGGTGGACGCCAAGCGGGTGATGCTGTTCCCGGCGGTGTGAGCGGAAACCGGGTCAGGCCCGCCCGCTCTCCCGTTTGATCTCCGGCTTCTCGCCCATCTCGTCCCACTTCCTCTCGACCGGCTTGTCGGGATCGCCCGATGCCTTGCCGGTCTCCTCGACGAGCTTGTCCTCGATGCGCTGCGCGGCGTCGGACGGGGCGTCCTGCTTGCGGTCGGCCATGGCGCGTCCTCCTTCTGGTCGTTGACGGAGGCTTCAACAGCGCCGACCGGCTTCCCTCACGCAGCCGGAGCCCGGAACGCCGCCGCCAGCCGTTCGACCAGAGCGTCGCGCTCCGCCGCCTCGTAGGGCTCGGCGTGGCCCGATCCCCAGACCGGCCCCGGCCAGGCCGGATCGCCGCGCGTCCGGCCGATGACGTGGATGTGCAACTGCGGCACCATGTTCCCCAGCGCCCCGACGTTCAGCTTGTCGGGCGCGAACAGCCGCTCGACGACCCGCGAGGCCAGCGCCAGCTCCTCCATCAAAGTCGCGCGGTCCTCCACGGCCAAGCGATGCATCTCCACCGCCCCCTCGCGCAGCGGCACCAGGATCAGCCAGGGCCAGACCCGGTTGTTCATCAGCAGCACCCGGCACAGCGCCAGATCGAGGACCGGGACCGTGTCGGCCTGAAGCCGTTCGTGCAGCGACACCATGGATTGTCTCTTTCGCGTGACGGACAAAGACGGAATAAAGCGGATGGCTGCCTGTTCAAGCCGGCAGTGGCAGCGCGACCGCGAAGCCTGTATAGATGCGGCGTGATCTTCAGCCCAACCGCCCCCGGCAGCAAGCGCCGAAACGGACCGGCGGCCGGGGACGCACGAGAGAGAGCATTCCGCAGACGTGGTTCGGTTGCTGGTGAAACGGGTTCGGTCCGAGGCGATGGTCGGGGCGGCATGGCTGCCCCTGCGCCATTTCCAGCGGGCCTTTTCGGTTTTGTGACGGTGGGCGCGGCGGACCGGCCGCCGCGTCCGGATGAAACTTGGTGCGGCGAGCGAGAACGATTCACATGCGCAAATCGGCGTTTGCGGTCCTGATCCTGGTGATTCTCGGCAATGTCGGGGCCTGGGCCTTGTGGAACCGCCCGGTGTCCGAACGCTCCTGGGCGGGCGCCATCAACGGCGTCGGCTACACCCCGTTCCATCCGGACAAGAGCCCGTCCAAGGGCGACAAGGCGACCGCCGACGACATCGAGAAGGACATGGTGGCGCTCGACGGCGCCGTGAAGGGGGTGCGCACCTACTCCGCCACCGACGGATCGGAGCAGGTCGCCCCCATCGCCCGCAAACACGGCCTGCCGGTGACGGCCGGTGCCTGGATCGCCGGCAAGCCCGAGATCGACGAGCCGGAGATCGCCGGCCTGATCAAGCTGGCGCGCGCCAACAGCAACGTGCGCCGCGTGCTGGTCGGCAACGAGGCGATCCTCCGCGCCGACATCACCGTCCCGCAGGCCATCGACTACATCAAGCGGGTGAAGAAGAAGGTCAACGTCCCGGTCTCCACCGCCGAGCCGTGGCACGTCTGGCTCAAGCACCCCGAACTGGTCGAGGCGGTCGATTTCCTCGCCGTCCACCTGCTGCCCTACTGGGAAGGCGTGCCGGTCGACCAGTCGGTCGATTACGCCATGTTCCGCTACAACGAGCTGAAGGCCAAATACCCGAACAAGCACATCCTGATCGGCGAGATCGGCTGGCCGGCCGACGGCCCCTGGCGCCGAGGCGCCGAGGCGAGCCAGGTCAACCAGGCGAAGTTCATCCGCAACTTCCTGAACGTCGCCGCCCAGAACAAGCTCGACTACTTCATCATGGAGGCCTTCGACCAGCCCTGGAAGCGGGAGATCGAGGGCACCGCCGGCACCAGCTGGGGCCTGTGGGACTTCCAGCGCAACCCCAAGTTCCCGATGATCGGCGGGGTGCAGGAGGTCCGCAACTGGCAGGTCAAATGCGCCACCGCCGTGGCGCTGGGCTTCCTGCCGCTGGTATTCTTCCTGTGGCGCCGCGGCGGTGACCTGAAGATCGGCGGGCAGATCTTCTACGGCGCGCTGATCCAGGCCGTCGCCTCCGTCCTCGTCTTCACGGTCAGCGCCGCCTCGGCCGCCGGTCTCGCGCTCACCACCGAGATCGCCTGGGGCCTGCTGATCTTCTGCCAGCTCGTGCTGTTCGCGGTCATGCTGATCGACGGCATGGAGCTGACCGAGGTCGTCTGGCAATCGAAGTTCAAGCGCAAGTTCATCCCCTGTTCGGCCGCCCCGCTGCCCAACGCGCCGAAGGTGTCGATCCATGTGCCCTGCTACAACGAGCCGCCGCACATGGTCATCCAGACGCTCGACGCGCTGGCCCGGCTCGACTACCCGAACTTCGAGGTGCTGCTGCTCGACAACAACACCAAGGATCCGGCGGTCTGGCGCCCGGTCGAGGAGTATTGCCGGCAGCTCGGGCCGCGCTTCCGCTTCTTCCATCTCGACAACTGGCCGGGCTTCAAGGCCGGCGCGCTGAATTTCGGGCTGGCCCAGACCGCGCCGGACGCCGAGCACATCGCCGTCATCGACAGCGACTATCAGGTCCATCCCGACTGGCTGAAGGCGACCATCCCGCATTTCAGCCGGCCGGAGGTCGGCTTCGTGCAGTCGCCGCAGGACTACCGCGAGTGGGAAGGCGACCTGTTCCAGCGCATGATCAACTGGGAATACGCCGGCTTCTTCCACATCGGCATGATCCAGCGCAACGAGCGCAACGCGATCATCCAGCACGGCACGATGACCATCATCCGCAAGTCGGCGCTGGAAGGCGTCGGCCGCTGGGGCGAATGGTGCATCACCGAGGACGCCGACCTCGGCCTGCGCCTGTTCGAGCACAAGTACGAGGCGGTCTATATGCCGGAGAGCTACGGCAAGGGCCTCGTCCCCGACAGCTTCTCCGCCTACAAGACGCAGCGCTTCCGCTGGGCCTACGGCGCCGTGCAGATCCTCAAGCACCATTGGAAGCAGCTCTCGCCGGGCGCCAAGGAGCTGACCGCCGGGCAGAAGTACCATTTCATCACCGGCTGGCTGCCCTGGTTCGCCGACGCCGCCCACATGATCTTCGGCATCGCCGGCATCCTGTGGTCGATCGGGCTGATGGCCTTCCCGAAATATTTCGAGTTCCCACCCAACGTCTTCATGATCCCGACGCTCAGCGTCTTCGCCTTCAAGGTCGGCGCCTCGCTGTGGCTGTACGAGGCGCGGGTGAAGTGCGGCTTCTGGGACAAGGTGGGGGCCGCCGTGGCGGGCATGGCGCTGACCCACACGGTCGGCCGCGCCATGTGGCTCGGCATCTTCACCTCGGGCCGCCCCTTCGTCCGCACGCCCAAGTGCGAGGACCAGCCGGCGCTGATGCAGGCCTTCCTGATGGCGCGTGAGGAGCTGGTGCTGCTGGTGTCGCTGTGGGGCGCCGCGCTGGCAATCGTGATGGTGTTCGGTCATGAGAACCGCGACGCCTTCATGTGGTCGGGCCTGCTGGTGGTGCAGTCCCTGCCCTACCTCGCGGCCTTCATCACCGCGCTGATCAACGTGTTCCCCAACCTGAAGTTCGGCAAGCGCCGCCCGGAGCCGGTCAAGGACGCGCTCGGCACCGGCGCCGCCGACTGATCGGCCGATCGATCCCCCTGCCCACGACCAACGGCGGAGACGCCGCCGTTGGTCGTGACGGCCGTTGGTTCGGCTTGACCGGACCCTGAACTCTGCCAGACTGGATCCCAGGGACCAACTGCCCCGGAGGTCGGCCATGGCGAGCAACCTTTTTGGCCAACCGGACTTCACCGTCCGCCGGACCACGGTGTCCCCGACCTCCGCCGTCCAGCGGACCGGCAGCGCCACCGAGCGCGAGCAGCAGCGCAACCCCCGCCAGGAGCGCCGCGACCGCAACCCGCCCAACCCGCAGCGGCGGCGGCTCTACGATCTGCTGTTCGATGAGGTCGACCGCTTCGACGGGCTGGACGAGCCCCAGCGGGCGCGGCTGAAATCGAACCTGCGCGCCCATCTGACGGCCCGTCCGCCGCCGGCCACGCCGCCCCCTGCGCACGAAGCCGACGGGGAGACGCTGACGAAGCGGCTGCTGGAGTCCCCGTCAGCCGGTGTTCCGGTCGATCACGACCACATCGTCCAGGCGGCCGTCGGCGGCCCGGCCGAGGCCACGCCGGAGGACGCCGCGGACAACGCCATCCTGGCGCGGCAACTGCGCGACTGTCTGGCCCGCAACACCGATCAGGCGCGCAAGATCGCGGTCTATCTGCATCTTCTGCTGACGATCGACGGGGCGCTCAGGCCGCACACGATCATGGATGTGTGAGGCACCCGCCACGAGCCCCCATCCCGACCTTCCCCCGTTGGGCGCTACGATAAGCCCTTCTCCCCTTGTGGGGCGGGGCTGGAGGGCGCCAAAGGCGACCGTAGGCACTGCTGGTTGGGATGAGGGGTATCCGCCGCAGGCGGAAGACAAGCTTGCGCCCCCTCACCCCAACCCCTCTCCCTCAGGGAGAGGGGCTCATGCTGACGCCTGCATTCCCCCCTCCTGGGCGGAGGAAAGCTCGCGACCTACGCCCCCTCACGGCCCCTTGCGCCGCCGGCCCTGCTTCTTCGGGGCGCCTTCCGGAATGCCCCGCCCCTGCCGCGCGCTGCTGATGCCGATGCTGCCCGGCGTCTCCAGCCCGAGATCCATCGCCTCCAGCCGGCGCAGCTCGTCGCGCAGACGGGCGGCCTCCTCGAACTCCAGATCGGCGGCGGCGGCGCGCATGCGCTTCTCCAGGTCGGCGATGACCGTCTTCAGATTGTGGCCGACCAGTTCGCCGGCGTTCAGGCCGGTCTTCACCGTCACATGGTCGCCGCGCTCGTAGACGCTCTCCATGATGTCGCCGATGGCCTTCTTGACCGACTCCGGCGTGATGCCGTGCTCCAGATTGTAGGCCTGCTGCTTCTCGCGGCGCCGCGCCGTCTCGTCGATGGCGTATTTCATGCTGTCGGTGATCTTGTCGGCGTAGAGCAGCGCGCGGCCCTCGACGTTGCGCGCGGCGCGGCCAATGGTCTGGATCAGCGAGGTCCGTGAGCGCAGATAGCCTTCCTTGTCCGCGTCCAGGATCGCCACCAGCGCGCATTCCGGGATGTCCAGGCCCTCGCGCAGCAGGTTGATGCCGACCAGCACGTCGTAGGCGCCGAGCCGCAGGTCGCGGATGATCTCGATGCGCTCCAGCGTCTCGACGTCGGAGTGGATGTAGCGGACCCGCAGACCCGCCTCGTGCATGTATTCGGTCAGCGCCTCGGCCATCTTCTTGGTGAGGGTCGTCACCAGCACGCGGTAGCCCTTGGCGACGACCTCCTTGCACTCGCCGATCAGGTCATCGACCTGGGTCTCGGTCGGGCGGACGATCACCGGCGGGTCGATCAGGCCGGTCGGGCGGACGAGCTGCTCGGTGAAGACGCCGCCGGTGCGCTCCATCTCCCACGGGCCGGGAGTGGCGGAGACGAAGACCGTCTGCGGCCGCATCCCCTCCCATTCCTCGAACTTCAGCGGGCGGTTGTCCTTGGCGCTCGGCAGGCGGAAGCCGTAGTCGGACAGCGTCGACTTCCGCATCAAATCGCCCCGGTACATGCCGCCGATCTGCGGCACCATGACGTGGCTCTCGTCGACGATCAGCAGGGCGTCCTTGGGCAGATACTCGAACAGGGTCGGCGGCGGCTCGCCGGGCGCCCGGCCCGTCAGGTAGCGCGAGTAGTTCTCGATGCCGGCGCAGGCCCCCGTGGCCGCCATCATCTCGATGTCGAAGGTGGTGCGCTGCTCCAGCCGCTGGGCCTCCAGCAGCTTGCCCTCGGCGGCGAATTCCTCCAGCCGGTCCTTCAGGTCCTTCTTGATCTGGGCGATCGCCTGGTTGAGCGTCGGCTTCGGGGTGACGTAGTGGCTGTTGGGGTAGACGCGCACCGCCTCCAGCGCCGCCAGCTTCTCGCCGGTCAGCGGGTCGATCTCGTGGATGCCCTCGATCTCGTCACCGAACAGGGAGATGCGCCAGGCGCGGTCCTCCATGTGGGCGGGGAACAGCTCCACCGTGTCGCCGCGCACGCGGAACAGGCCGCGCCCGAAGGCGGCGTCGTTGCGCTTGTATTGCAGCTCGGTCAGCTTGCGCAGCAGGTCGGGCTGGGCGATCACCTCGCCCTTGCGGATGTCGACCGTCATCTCCGAATAGGTTTCGACCGAGCCGATGCCGTAGATGCAGGACACCGAGGCGACGATGATGACGTCGTCGCGCTCCAGCAGCGAGCGGGTCGCCGCGTGGCGCATGCGGTCGATCTGCTCATTGATCGAGGATTCCTTCTCGATGTAGGTGTCGGTGCGCGGGACGTAGGCTTCCGGCTGGTAGTAGTCGTAGTAGGAGACGAAGTATTCCACCGCGTTGTTCGGAAAGAAGGACTTCATCTCGCCATAGAGCTGGGCCGCCAGCGTCTTGTTCGGCGCCAGCACCAGGGTCGGCCGCTGAACCTTCTGGATGACGTGCGCCATGGTGAAGGTCTTGCCCGAGCCGGTGACGCCGAGCAGCACCTGGTCGCGCTCTCCGTTGCCGAGCCCGGCCGTCAGCTCGGCGATGGCGTTCGGCTGGTCACCGGCCGGAACATACTCCGACACGATGGCGAAGGGCTTTCCGGGCTCCAGCTTCGCGAGCGGCTTGGCGGGAATGGCGGACAGGACGGGGCTGGCCATGGGTCGGATCGGTCCGGATCGGTGTGTGCGGGAGGTACGGAACAGGAACCGATTATATGGCTGCGGCGGGGGTGTCTGTCGAGCGCTGGCTTGTCCGGTACCTCCGCGCTGCCGCCATCTCCCGCCAGCCTTCCGGCCGTTATGCCGCCTTCGGGTTGGCGATGACCAGCCGCGCCCGGACAATGGCCTCCAGCGCGTCCATCAGCACGTCCTGGCCGTCATGGTCGAAATCGCCGGCGGCAATCTCGATGCACAGGCGGTGCTGCAACGCCTCGACGCGGGTGCGCAGCTCGTCGCCGGCCAGCGTGTCGTCGGCGTCCTCGCCGTAGAGCGGGGCGAGCGCCGCCAGCATCGCGTGGCCGGAGGCGTCGAAGCCGCGCAGCTCCCGACCGGCGATGTCCAGCGCATCGGCGACCATCAGCGCGGCGTAACGGCCCTCCGGCGCGACGTTGGGCAGAACCTCGCCGCGCAGGGTGGCCAGCGCGATGTCGAGGAGGGCGAAGGCATCGGGGCCGGTCCGCATCAGGCCACCCTCTCGACAGGGACGTCCGACGCCGCCTCGGGCGGGTCGGCAGGAGTGGCGGCGGTCTCCCGGGCCGGGCCGGAGGCCCTGTTCGCCCGCCCCTGGGCGCGCAGGTGACGCAGCAGCTCCATCTCGATCTCCGGCAGCCTGCGTCCGGTCAGGGCCAGCTCCAGCGACGGCTCGGCCCCGGAACAGTGACGCTCCCCCTGCTGGAGGGCGAGGGCGGCCCAGCGCAGATAGGCGGCGGTTTCCCAATAGGCGACGCGCCGCGGATCGACCCGGCGTCCCGAGGTCTCCTCGTAGCCGGCGTAGAGGTCGTCGCGGTCGCCGTTGCCGCCGGACTCGCGATGGAGGCGGCGGAAACGCCAGGAGCGGGCGCAGAACCAGCCGAGATCCTCCATCGGGTCGCCGAAGCCGGCGAACTCCCAGTCGAGGATCGCGCTGAGGCGGCCGTCCTTGACCAGACAGTTTCCGCCGTGGAAGTCGCGGTGGCACAGCACCACCGCCTCGGGCGGCGGCGCGTTGACCTCCAGCCAGCGCAGGCCCCAGGCCAGCACCGGATCGCGTCGCGCCAGGTCGCCGATCCAGTCGCGGAGCTGGGCGATGGCCTCCTGCGCCGGACAGGCCGGCGGCTCGGGCAGTCGCTCCAACCCGGGCGCGCCGGGCATCACCCGGTGCAGCAGCCCGAGCTGGCGTCCCAGCTCCCGCGCCAGCTCCGGCTCCGGCGCGTCGGCCTTGACGACGTTGAAGCCGCCGCCGCCTTCGGCCCGCCGCATGATGAGAAAATCCGGCCCGAGAACGCCGGGGTCGTCGCAGAAGAACAGCGGCTCCGGCGCCAGCACGCCGCCGGCGACGGCCGCCGACAGCACGGCGAATTCGCGCCGCCTGCCGATGCTGGCGGCGAGTCGACCGGCGGATTCCGCCCGCAGCACGCAGGCGTGGCGCCCGGCACGGGGACCGCCGTCGACGTCCAGGATAAGGGCGAGGTTGAACGCGACCGCCCCGCCGCCGAGCCGCCCCTCGTCGGTCACCGTGACGCGGGAGGCTCCGGTCTGCACGGCCAGCCAGCCCGAAAGACGGCCGAGGCTTTCATCGGTCAGCACGACGTTCGGCAACGCAAGAGACGGGTTCGCGACATGCACGGCCTGCTCCCCTGTTCAAACCTCTCATCGGCGATGGTAGGCACGAAGCGCGAAACCCGGCAAGTTTGACCTTGGTGGGAGTGGGGGCAAGCCGGCCCCCTTCTCCGTTTTTTCCGAAGCCATCCCGCCGGATTCTTCGATGCGCGGGCGATCAGTGGGCGAAGTGCAGCAGAAGCTGGCTGTTCTCCCCCCTGGCGGAGGCGACGACCCGGTCGGCGGCCCGCTTGATCAGGCGTCCGGCGATGCCGCGCATGTGGCGGTCGAGCGTCTCGTCGTCGACATCCAGCAGGTCGGCGACGTCGACGGCCTCGTCGGTCACCGACAGCGCCCCGCCGCGGTAGCGCAGCAGCACGTCGAGGTTCAGCTCGTCGAAGCTGGCGTCGATCCGCACCGTCTCGCGGGCCAGCCCCTCGCGCGTCAGCACGTCGATGGCCTCCAGCGTCGCCAGCACGGCGCGGGCGACCACCTCGCGCCGGGCGCCCCAGACGCCGCCCTGCCGCTCGAAGAAGTCGTGGACCTCCGACGAGCGCATGGTCCGCGGGTCGTAGTCGAAGGCCGCACGCTGGCGGACGCCGATGCGGAACAGCATGTTGAGCAGCAGGGCCGCCAGCGCCGCCACCGTCACCTCGGAATGGAAGATTGGGGCGATCCAGCCCGGCACCCCGTGGTAGAGGCCGGGCAGAGCCGTGACGCTGACGCCGAGGATCACCGACAGCCCGACCACCATCACCCGGCGGTCGTTCATCATGCGCGACATGATCAGGTCCATGCCGGCGGTGATCAGGCAGGCGGCGGTGTAGATCAGCACGGCGCCGATCACCGGGCCGGGCATCAGGATCAGCGCCGCGGTGATCTTCGGCACGAAGGCGGCGGCCATCAGCGCCGCCCCCGCCGCCAGCCCGACCACCCGCGCGGTGACGCCGCTGGCGAACTCCAACCCGATGTTGGCGGAGGAGAAACCGACGCTGCTGCCGCCCGACAGGCCGCTGGCGAGGCTGGCCAGCCCCTCGGCGAAGACGCCGCGGCTGACCTTGGGCATGTCGGTGCGCGACCAGTGCGCCCGGTTCATCCTGTCCAGCGTGATGATGCAGCCGACCCCGTCCATGACCGAGATCAGCATGATCATGACCATCGGCAGCAGCGCCTCCAGGCTGACCGACAGACGCGGGAAGGCGGGGACCGGCAGCGCCAGCAGAGGTGCGTCGGCGACCCGCGCCAGCGCCGCCGCGTCGATCAGCCCGAACCACAGCGCCAGCCCGTAGCCGGCGGCGCAGCCGGCCAGCATGGCGTAGAGCCGCACCCGCCCCTTGCCCCAGATCGACAGGCCGATGATGACCGCCAGCGTCGTGCCAGCCACCGCCATCGCCCGCGCGTCCACCAGATCGCCGCCCGGCCCGACACCCGGCTGGTAGCCGACGGCGCGCTCCCCCGCCCCCTTCACCATCGAGACACCGAGCATCAGCACCGACACGCCGCACACCTCCGGCGGCAGGTAGGAGCGCAGGCGCGGCAGCAGCTTGGCGAGGCCGAGCTGGAGGACGGCGCTGGCCGCCAGCGTGCCGGCCGCCGCCCCCAGCCCGCCGGAGCGCGCGGTGGCGATGAAGACCGGCATGATGACCGGGTTGGGCAGCGCCACCGCGAGGAAGCCGCTGCCGACCGGCGTCGCCTGGAGGATCGTCGCCAGCCCGACCGCAAGGATGGCGGTGGTGACGAAGGCGCTGGTGGCGTCGCCGTCCAGCCCGATCTCGGCGGCCATGATCACCGGGTACATGATCATCATCAGCCCCAGCACCATGTGCTGCATCGCCAGAACGGCGGTGACGCGGGCCGGGGGACGCTCGTCCAGGGCGTACAGAAGATTCTGCGGGCGGTCGCTCATCGATGGAATCGTTCCGTTGAGGACCCGGCCGCCGGAGGGGCGGACGGGTGCGGCGGCGGGGCTGGAGCAACCAAAGCGTTGGAGTTTTTGGCGCAACCACTCTGTAAAATCGCACTCCGGGGAATGCAAAGGCAATCCTTGAGCGTCACCATTGGAAAAGCCCCGCGCAAGAAAAAAACCCCGCCCTTGCGGGCGGGGGTGAGAGGCACAAAGGAAGGATCGGCCGGAACGGTCAGGCGGCGATCGCCTGCGAGGCGGTGGAGGTCTGCTCCGTGGCCGGAGCCGACGCCGGACGGGCCTCGCGGACCGGCAGCATGTCGGCGACGGCGAAGCCGACCGCCATCAGGTTGGGCACCGCCATAGCGGCGAGCAGGATCGACCACAGCTCCAGCGCCAGGGTGCCCAGCGGGTTGACCAGGGCGGCGGTGGCCGAGGCGGCGATCAGCGCCACCGACAGGATAGCCTCCGGCCGGGCGCAGAAGGCGCCCTTCGACCGCTTGCCGCCCTTGGCCGTCACCCGGAAGGCGTCCTTGCTGCGGACCAGACCGCGCAGCGCGGCGAGAGCCACCGTGGTGGACAGCGCCATGCCGACGGCGCAGGCGCCCAGGCTGTGGCTCCACGAGTTGCCCGAGGCGTAGCGCGAGGCCAGCAGGCTCGACCCGGCACGCAGGACCAGGGCGCCCAGCACGGCGGCGGTGGCGGCGACCGGCGGCAGGTGCAGCGGCAGGACCAGCGAGGCGAAGGTCCAGACCACGGCGGCGACCGCGGCGAAGGCGCCGACCGCGTCGGACCACCAGCGGATCCAGTTGGTGACGTAGCCCAGCTTCTGGCCGGCGGTCAGGCCCTTGGCGCCCGGCAGGAACTTCGTCCAGTGCGCCCGGACGATCTGCGTCGAGCCGAACACCCAGCGGTCGCGCTGCTTGCGGAACTGCATGAAGTTGTCGGGGGCCAGCCCCTCGCCCAGCCGCTCGTCGGTGTAGGCGGCGCGGTAGCCGGCCGACAGGATGCGCAGGCCGAGTTCGGTGTCCTCGCAGATGCTGGCCTCCGACCAGCCGCCGACCTGCTCCATGGCGGAGCGGCGCAGCATGATCATGGTGCCGTGGCAGATGAAGGCCTGGCTCGACAGCCCCTCCTGCATGCCGACGTCGAAGAAGGGGCGATACTCGGCGGTCATCGCGGCCTTCAGCGCCGTCTCATGGCCGTCGCGGTGCTCCTGCGGGGCCTGGACGATGCCGACCGACGGGTCGGCGAAGGCCGGGGCGAGCTTCGACAGCCAGTCGCGCGACACGGTGTAGTCGGCGTCGAGCACGGCGACGATCTCGGCGGCCGGATCGGTGTGGCGCAGCGCGGCGTTCAGGGCGCCGGCCTTGAAGCCGGAAATCTTCTTGTACCAGTGGAACTTGAACTTCGGGCCGAGCGCCTTGCACAGCTCCTCCACCGGGCGGACGAGATGCTCCTCCTCGGTGTTGTTGACCAGCACGACGACCTCGTAGTTCGGGTAGTCGAGCCGCGACAGCGAGGTCAGCGTGGCGCCCAGCACGTCCGGCTGCTCGCGGCAGGCGGCGACGTGGATCGACACCATCGGCTTGTGGTCGGTCCCGGTGGAGCCGGCGGCCGGGACGGCGCGCGGCAGCAGGGCCGGGGCGCGGCCGGTCAGCAGCCGGCGGGCGACGTCGACCAGATCGGCGAAGGCGACGCTCATCATCAGGGCGCCCAGCGCGAAGGCCGAGCCCCAGGTGGTCAGCGCGCCGAAGGTCAGGTACTCGGCGTAGGCGCCGGCCACCGCCGAGCCGACGGCGAAGCCGATGACGTTGGCGCCGAGCGAGGCGGCCAGCGCGAAGCCGGTGTTGGTCCGGCGGCGGAAGGCGACGAACAGCGACAGCGCGAGGCCGACGGCGATCGCCACCCCGGCGCCGACCTTCTCGCCATGGGACGCGGCGACCGGCCCGGTCAGCGACCATTTCGGCGCGCGGTCGGCGTCGAGCACTCCCCAGCTCGGGCCGGGCGACCCCTCGATGGTCGACTTCCAGATGCCGTCGAACGCCTCGACCACGTTGTAATGGATGCCGAGCGCGTTGGCCTCCGCCGCGAAGCCGCGCACGACGGCGGCCTGGGCCTCCGGCGTCGGGAAGGCGTCGTGGAAATTCTCGCCGCCCGAGGGCCAGCCGACCTCGCCGACATAGAGCGGCTTGCCGGGGTGCGACTTGCGCACGGTGTCCAGCCGGTCGCGGATCCAGGTCAGCGCGTCGGCGGCCGGCACGCCTTCCCAATAGGGCAGGACGTGGACGCCCATGAAGTCCGACGCCTTCACCGTGGCGTTGGCCTTGACCATCTCCGACCAGACGTCGGCGGTGCCGACCTTGATCGAGGCGGGAACGGCGGCCCGCACCCGCTGGATGTAGCGGGCCAGCTCGGCGTCGGTCAGCTCGGCGCGCAGCAGGGTCTCGTTGCCGACGACGATCCGCTTGATGCCGCGCACGGTCTTGGCCAGCGCGATGGCGCGGATGACCTCCTGCTCGTTGCGGGCCATGTCCTTGCTCAGCCAGACGCCGATGGTGACGTCCAGGCCCTTGGACACGGCGATCTCGGGAACCTGCCCCTGCGAACCCAGCGTGGAGTAGGTGCGCACCCCGTCGGCGAAGCCGGCGATGGCGGTCATGTCCTTCTCCAGCTCGGCGCGCGGCACGACGGGGGAATGGTTGGGATCGTAATCCCGGCCGGACGGCGAGTAGGACACCGATTCGATGCGTCCGGGCTCGGCCTCCACCGGCGTCGGCGCGTTGCGCCAGGACCAGAAGGACGCGTGGCCGGCGGTCACGGCCAGCAGCGCGGCGGCGATGGCAGCGGACCGCATCGGGTTCTTCGGGTTGCTCATGGGAGTTCGCGATGCCCTAATTGAGGTGGCCGTGCGCCACCGGACACCCGCATCAACGAGGGGCGGCGGCGATCTATTCCCAGCCATTCCAAAATTTTTGTGCAGCGCCAAAACGGGAACCCGCGCTGCCCCTTCCTGTTGGCTGAAGGCATCCGCAAACCACACGGAAGCAGGATGGGAGCCCCCAATGACCGACCCGAAAAGCGACGAGCAGATCGACGTCGAGGCGTTGGAGGACACGATGGACGAGGTTCTCGAAACCCTGGCGGTGACCGAGCAGGCGGCCGCCTTCATCGAGGCCAACTGCCACGAGGCCGACTGCCGCGACCGCGCCAACGCGATCCGCCGGCAGGCCGAGGCCATGCAGGACGCCGCCGACACGACCATCGACGAGAGGATGTCCGGGGAGGACGGCGACGATGCCGGCGCCTCCCGCCCCTCTCCGCCCTCGACCGCCCGGCGCAACGGACTGCTGCATTGAGCGAGCGCGCCGCAACCGAACAAACGCAAGGAGACGCCACGATGACGACCAGGCATGAACAGACGCCCGAGCACAAGAAGGCCCACGAGATCGCCGAGGAGGCCCTGGACCGCGCGGCCGAGGGCGACCCCCGCAAGGCCCGCGAGCTGATCGAGGAAGCCAAGCGCATCGATCCGCGCATCGGCGAGGAGATGTCCCGCGAAGCCGCCGAGGACCAGCGGAAGGCCGACAAGGCCCTGCGCGACAACGGCGCCGAGAGGTAACAGCGCCCTCTTCCGGAACGGAAGAAGGCGTTCACATCACCCGTCGCAGCACCACGACGGCCACCACGCCCGCCACCACGGCAACGGCCATCGGCACGCGCCGGGCGATCAGGCACACGAAGGCCGCCGCCAGCGCGTCGGACGGCCGCGACAGCGCCGCCGGCGCCACCAGCGCCACCAGCACCGCGCCGGGCGTCGCCTCCAGGGCGGCGCTCGCCGCCGGCCCCAGCCGGATCCGCGCGATCAGCCAGGGGCCGCCGACTCGCGTCAGCCAGGTCGCCAGCGCCCCCGCCAGGATCACCGCCAGCAGCGCGCCGTCGATCGGTCCATCCATCACGACGCCCTCCCCCGCCACGCGGCCACGGCGCCGCCGGCCAGCGCGCCGGCCACGATGTGCCAGGGTCCGCCTGGCATCAGCGCGTGCACGCCCAGCGCCGCCGCCCCGCTCGCCAGCCAGGGCGGCAGCGATCCCACCCCCTTCCAGAAGCCCGCCAGCAGGCACAGGAAGACCGCGATGAAGGTGAAGTCCAGCCCCCAGGCGGCGGGATCGGCGATCAGCGCGCCGGCCAGCGTGCCGGCGACCGTGCTCGCCAGCCACGCCACATAGAGCGTCAGCCCGACCCCGAACCAATAGGCGAAGGTCAGCGCCTCGCCCCGGCGCAGCGCCAGCGCCCACACCTCGTCGGTCATCAGGAACAGCGTCGCCCCGACCCCCAGCTTCGGCCGGCCGGCCAGACGTGGCGCCAGCGTCGCCCCCATCAGAAGGTGCCGCAGATTGACCAGCAGGATGCTTCCGGCGACGGCCGCCCCGGCGGCGCCCTTGCTCCACAGCTCGACCGCGACGAATTGCGAGCTGCCGGCAAAGACGAGGCCGCTCATCAGCCCCATCTCCAGCGGCGAGATGCCGGCCTTGGCGGCGAGGCTGCCGAGCAGCAGCCCGAAGGGAACGGCCCCCACCACGATGGGCAGGGCGTGGACGGCGCCGAGCGCGAACTCGCGCCGGGCGGGCACCGGAGGGGATGAGGATGGAGCGTTCATGCCCCGCAAGCTAGGCGGCGGCGCTCCGCCCGTCTTGGACAGGATTGCTGCCGCGCCGGTATTGGCCGGGCGCCACCCCGACCCGCGCCTTGAACACCCGGTTCAGATGCGCCTGGTCGCAGAAGCCGCAGGCGGCGGCGATCTCGGCCAGCGGCAGCGGGCCGCCCAGCATTTCCTTGGCGCGATGCACCCGGCGGTCGGTCAGGTAGCCGTGTGGGGTCGTCCCCACCGCCGCCCGGAACACCCGCAGGAGATGGAAGCGGCTCAGCCCCACCGCCTCGGCGAGGTCAGCCAGCTCGACCGCCGCGTCGAGATGGCTGTCGAGATAGTCGCGGGCGCGCCGCACCGCCAGCGGTTCGGAGCCGGCGGGGCGCGGCCGGGCCGTCAGGTCGCCATGGCGCAGCGCCGTTGCGGCGAAGGCGCGCAGCGCGTCGGTTTCCAGCCGCAGGGCGTCGCCCCCCGGTTCCTCCAGGCCGCGATGCAGCGCCTGGATGACGCGGAACAGCTCCGGGTCCTTCAGGATGGTGTCGGTGAAGGAGGGCCGGGCCGGGCGGCCGAGCGCGTCGGCCAGCGTCTGCTCGAGCAGCGCGACCGGCGGGTAGAAGATGCGGTAGGCAAAGCCGTCGCCGGCCGGTCGACCGTCGTGCAGCTCGTCCGGGTTGAGGACGACGACATCCCCGGCGACGGCGCTGTGGAGAACGCCCCGGTAACGGTACAGCTCGGTCCCGGCGGTGATCACGCCGATGACATAGGTCTCGTGGGTGTGCGGCGCGTATGCATGCTGCTCGAACCGCGCGTTCAGGCACTCCATGCGGTCGAAGCGCGATTCACGCCACAGCCGCGCGTACTCCCCCCGCGCCGTCGGGGCCGAGCCCAGGGGGTGGGCCAGGGATTCGGTGAGGGCGGCGTGCTGATCCATCGCTATACTCTAACAGCCCGGCAACACCGTCGTCTTGGACAGGATTGCGGCCGGCCGGGCCGGCTGCGGACAGAAAACCTGCGGGAACCACCGCCCCATTCGCCTTTCCGTCACGCCGGCCTTGTGCCGGGCATCCGCGCGCAAATCTCAAGGGCGCTCGTGGATGACCGGACCAAGACCGGGCATGACCTGAGCGAGAGAGTTGGCGCGGTCGTTTGCGCCTGCCTTCACGAGAACCGGGACCGCCGATGATCGCCACCATGACCCACGCCGTCACGCATCTGGGCAGCAGCACCCTGCTGATGCCGCTGTCGGCGCTCTACGCCACCCTGCTGTGGCGCCGCCATTCGGCGCCGCTGGCGCTGCGCTGGCTGGCCGCGGCCGGGTTGGGGTTGGGCGTGATGGCGGGCCTGAAGCTGTTCGGCCACGGCTGCGGCCTGCCGCCCTTCCCCTTCCTGCCCGAGGACCGCTTCGTCAGCCCGAGCGGGCACGCCGCCTTCGCGACGATCTTCTACGGCTCCGTCGGGGCGCTGGCGGCGCGCGGCGCCGGGTCGCCCGGCTGGCGCGGCCTGATCCTGCTGGCGACCGTCGGGCTGGTTGCGGCGATCTCGGTCTCGCGCGTGCTGGTCTCCGCCCACTCCGCCGCCGAGGTCGTCGCCGGACTGCTGGTCGGCGGGCTGACGGTCGGGCTTTTCCTGTGGAGCGGCCGGGCGCTGCCGCCGGCGCGCCCCCGCATGCCGCCGCTGCTGCTGGCGGCGGTGGCGCTCGGGCTGGCCGGCATGGTCCGGGCCGGCGATCCGTCGATCATCGAATCCAGCATCCGGACGCTCGCCGCCGAGCTGCGCACCGAAACCGGACTGTGCGGGGTTCCCCGCGTCGCCGCCTTCGGACAGCCCATCCATGGGCAAGGGGTCTCCGGGCAGGACAGCTCCGGACAAGACATCTATTTCCAAGCGCGGTGATGCCGGACCGGCGATCCTGTGCTATCACCTCCCTTCCGCGTTTCCGGCGGCCGGTCCGCCGGCCCTGTCCGGCACCGCGCTTGCGATGACGGTCGGAAGGGCCTATACCAGCCGCCCGTTTTTGTTTCGTTCCGGTTTTTCGGCGTTTACCGCGTATGTCCCTGTTCGATGCCCTGCCGCGCGGCCCTTCGGCCGGCGCCGTCGTCCCCTTCGCCCAGGAGGACCTGACGCGTGTCTTCGAGGCGAAGACCGTGCAGCGCGGGCGCACCCTGATCATGACCGGCGCCGTGCTGCTCGGCGATCCGGGAACCGGCCAGATCAAGGCCGAGGTGAACGACCTCGGCCGCCGGCTGGCGGTGACGATCACGCCGGCCCAGGGCAAGCGCGGCGTCGTGCTGGAGCGGACCTGCACCTGTGGCCGCAACGCCTGCGCCCATATGGCGGCGGCGGCGATGATGGCGCTGGAGACCCGGCCGGAATGGCGCAAGGCGTCGCTGTTCGATCTGGTCGACCGTCCCGCCTCCCCTCCCCCGCCGCCTCCGGCCGCCGCCCCGGTTCAGGCGCAGCCGCAGCCCGCGGCTCCGGTTCCGACCGACGCCACCCCGTCCCGGACGGCCGCTCCGTTCGCCGCGAAACCGCCCTCGCCGCCCCTGTCGCTGATCCGCCCCGCATCGGCGGCACCACGGCCGACGGCAGCGCCCCCGCCAGCACCGGCCCCTGCACCGGCGCGCAGCCTGCGCTGGACGCTGGAGCCCGGACAGGGCGAGGTCGCCTGCCACATCTCCGCCGATTTCGTGACCGAGGGGCGGAGCGAACTCGACCCGGCCACCCCGCGCGACGTGCTCGCCAAGGCCCCGCGCGACATGGAGGGCGACGCCGACCGCGCCATCGCCCGGCTGCTGGGCGGCGGCGGCTCGACGCGCACCCCGGTCGCCAAGAGCCGGGGCGAGGCGGTGGACCGTCTTCTGCGCCGCCTGCTGGCCACCGGCCGGCTGCGCTGGCGCGACGGCACCCCGCTGACCGAGGCACCCGGCCGCGTCGTCCGCGCCTTCCGCGACCCGGCGACCCGCAAGCTGCGCCCGACCGGCCTGCCCGAGCGCAGCGTGCTGGTGAAGGGCCAGTCCTATTGGTGCGTCGATTCGGCGACCGGCAGCGTCTTCCCGGTCGACCTCCAGGTGGTCGAGGTGCCCAAGGCCAAGCCGGGCGCACCGGCCGCTGCCCCCGACCCCAGGCCCGCCGGCCAGCCGGTGTCGCGGCTGTTCGCCCCGTCGCGCCACGCCCCGGCCCCGCCGCCCCGTCTCGCGCCGGCCCCTCCCTCCTTCCGCGAGAGCGGCATCCCCGGCGTGCGCAGCGGCGCCGCCGAGGCGGCCGACATCGTCGAGCGCTCGCCCCGGATCATCGCCCGGCTCGGCCGGGTGGTGACGCCGTCGGATGGGCTGGTCGACGTGCTGCGCCTGTCCTTCGATTACGGCGACCCGGACGACCGGCCCGGCAATCCATCGGACGAGGCGCCCGGCGAGACGACCGAGATCGAGCCCGACGACCAGCGCCAGTTCGCCCGCTTCGAGGACGCACGCGGCAACGTCACCTTCGTCCGCCGCGCCAAGGCGGAGGAGCAGGCGGCGCTCGACCGGCTGTCCGGCCTCGGCTTCGCCCAGGCGCGCATCGAGCCGCCAAAGGGCTCGCTGAACGCGCGCGGCACCCGTGTCCACTGGCTGACCGGCCGCGACGTCGAGGAGCGCTGGCGCGCCTTCCTCGCCACCGAGGTCCCCGCCCTGACCAGGGACGGCTGGACGGTGGAGATCGGCGCCGATTTCGGCACCAAGGTCATCGAGCCGGGCGCCGACGTCGAGGTCGCGGTGCGCGACGCCGGCGACGGCTGGTTCGACCTCGACGTCGGGGTCGAGATCGAGGGCGAACGCCGGCCGCTGCTGCCCATCCTGGCCCAGCTCGTGGAGCGCGGCGGCCTGTCGGCCACCCGCGTCATCGACGGGCGCGCCCACATCGTGCTGGACGACGGCAACGTGCTGGCCCTGCCGGCCGAGCGGGTCGAGCGGCTGATGAGCGTGCTCGACGCCATGCTGAGCAGCGGCCGCCCCGCCGGCGACAAGCTGAAGGTGCCGCTGGCCGACGCCGATTCGCTGCTCGACATCGACGATCTGATCGCCCGCCGCACCGGCGAGACGGCGCAGATCGACGGCTACCTGAAGCGGCTGCGCGACAGCGAGCTGGCGGGCGACATGGAGCCGCCCCCCGGCTTCCGCGGCGAGTTGCGCGACTACCAGCGCGCCGGGCTGGCCTGGATGCAGAGCCTGCGGGCCAACGACGTCGCCGGCATCCTCGCCGACGACATGGGGTTGGGCAAGACCGCCCAGACCCTCGCCCACATCGCGACCGAGGAGCATGAGGGGCGGCTGACCGACCCCTGTCTGGTGGTGGTGCCGACCAGCCTCGTGCCGAACTGGGTCGCCGAGGCCGAACGCTTCACCCCGCACCTGCGGGTGGTGGTGCTGCACGGGCTCGACCGGCACGAGAAGCTGGCCGACCTCGACCGCGCCCACATCGTGGTGACGACCTACGGCGTCGTCGCCCGCGACGTCGACCTGTTGAAACGGCTGAACTGGCACATGCTGGTGCTGGACGAGGCGCAGGCGATCAAGAACCCGGACGGCAAGGCGACCCGCGCGGTGGCGGCGTTGCAGTCGCGGCACCGGCTCTGCCTGTCCGGCACGCCGGTGGAGAACAACCTCGGCGAGCTGTGGAGCCAGTTCGCCTTCCTGATGCCCGGCCTGCTCGGCGACCGCAAGGAGTTCGGCAAGCGCTATCGCGTGCCGATCGAGAAGCGCGGCGACAACACGCGGGCCAACCTGCTGATGCGCCGCATCCGCCCCTTCCTGCTGCGCCGCACCAAGGAGGCGGTCGCCAAGGAGCTGCCGCCGAAGACCGAGGTGGTGGTCCGCATCGACCTCGACCGCGACCAGCGCGACCTCTACGAGACGATCCGCCTGTCGGTGAACGAGACGGTGCGCGCGGCGCTCGCCGTCGGCGGGCAAGGGAACGGGTCGGGCGGCGGGCTGGGCCGCAACGCCATCACGGTGATCGACGCGCTGCTGAAGCTGCGTCAGGTCTGCTGCGACCCGCGTTTGCTGAAGATCGGCGCCGGCAACCCGGCCGGGGCGAAGACCCGCGAAAGCGCCAAGCTGGAGGCGCTGACCGAGATGGTGCGGGAAATGGTGCCCGAAGGCCGCCGCATCCTGATCTTCTCGCAGTTCACCACCATGCTCGACCTGATCAAGATCGAGCTGGAGAAGGCGGCCATCCCCTATGTCGAGCTGACCGGCCGCACGCTCGACCGGGCGGAGCCGGTGAACCGCTTCCAGAACCGCGAGGTCCCGGTCTTCCTCATCAGTCTGAAGGCGGGCGGGCGCGGCCTGAACCTGACCGCCGCCGACACGGTGATCCATTACGACCCGTGGTGGAACCCGGCGGCCGAGGACCAGGCGACCGACCGCGCCTACCGCATCGGCCAGGACAAGCCGGTGTTCGTCTACAAGCTGATCGCCGCCAACACGGTGGAGGAACGCATCATCGACCTCCAGCGCCGCAAGGGCAGCCTGTCCGCCGCGACCATCGAGGGCGCCGGTCTGGTCAGCGCGCTCGACGGCGGCGACATCGACTATCTGCTGGGAAGCGAACCGTAAACCGGCCCTCTTGCGGAGCGGGAGACCGGGGAATCACCCCGCGAGATCGACCCGCGCGTCGGCGATGACGCAGTTGCGGCCCGAGCGCTTGGCCTCGTAGAGCGCCTCGTCGGCGCGGCGGATCAGCCCTTCCGCCGTATCGCCCAGCAGCCCGCCGACCGAGATGCCGATCGAGACCGTCACCGAGATCTCGGCCGCGTCGGCGGCGGAGACGACGAAGGGCGTGTCGGCGATGCGCTGGCGCAGCCGCTCGGCGACGATCAGCGCCGCTTCCCCGTCGGTGTCGGGCAGGATGACGACGAACTCCTCGCCGCCCAGCCGGGCGACCAGATCGAAGGTGCGCAGGTTGCGGCTGGACCGCGCCGACACCTCGCGCAGCACCTCGTCGCCGATGGCGTGGCCGTGGGTGTCGTTCACCACCTTGAAATGGTCGATGTCGAACATCAGCACCGACACCGGCTTGTGGCTGTCGATGGCGCGCTCCAGCAGGCGCGGCAGATGGGCGTTGACATAGCGGCGGTTGAACACGCCGGTCAGGCTGTCGGTCAGCGCCATCGACAGGCTCTGCTCGTAGTTCGAGCGCAGCCGCTCCTGGTAGCGCTTGCGGCGGATCTGGGTGCGGGCGCGGGCCAGCAGCTCGTTGCGGTCGATCGGTTTGATGACGTAGTCGTTGGCGCCGAGCTCCAGCCCCTTGGCGACGTGGTTCAGGTCGCCCTCGTCCACCATCAGCAGGATCGGCACCTGCCGTGTCCGCTCGTGCGAGCGGAGCTGCGAGCACAGCCGCAGGCCGTCCTCGTTCAGCAGGGTCAGGCTGATGACCACGAGGTCGAACTCGCCGGACAGCGCCCGCTCCAACGCCTTGGCGCAACTGTCGGCGGCCGTGACGCTGTTGTGGTCGCGCAGCAGCGTCTCCGTCACCTTGTCGAGGTCGAGCGCCGAATCCTCCAGCACCAGGACGCGCGCCCGCTCGAAGGATTCGTTCAGCAGCGTGCCGCTGCGCTCGATCACCCCGAACTGGCCGGACGTGGTTTCGCGCAGGCGCCATTCGTCCATCATCATCTTCAGGCGGACGAGCGAGCGGACCCGCGCGAACAGCGCGATGTCGTTGACCGGCTTGGTCAGGAAATCGTCGGCCCCGGCCTCCAGCCCGCGCACGCGGTCGGCGACGTCGGACAGCGCCGTCACCATCACCACCGGGATGTGCATCGTCGCGGGGTCGGAGCGGATCTTCTCGCACACCTCGAACCCGTCCATGCCCGGCATCATGACGTCGAGCAGGACGATGTCCGGCGATTCCCGACGCACCGCCTCCAGCGCCTCCGGCCCGTTGAAGGCCGTGATGACGTTGAAGTACTCGCGCGTCAGCTTCGCCGCGAGCAGCTTCACGTTGGGCAGAACATCATCGACGACAAGGACACGCGCGGACATGGAGCGATCAGATCCCGTGAGGATTCCGTCAAAGAAAGGTCAGTTCAAGAACTTCTTAACCGTCTCAAGAAACTTCACGACCGAGATCGGCTTCGCGATGTAGTCCTCGCAGCCGCCCTGGCGGATTTTCTCTTCGTCCCCCTTCATGGCGAAGGCGGTGACGGCGACGACCGGAATGGCCTTCAGCTCCGCGTCGTCCTTGATCCAGCGCGTGACCTCCAGGCCCGACACCTCGGGAAGCTGGATGTCCATCAGGATCAGGTCGGGACGGTGCTGGCGGGCCATCCGCATCGCCTCCATCCCGTCGCGCGTCTGCAAGGTGCGATAACCATGCGCCTCGAGCAGGTCGTGGAAGAGCTTCATGTTCAGCTCGTTGTCCTCGACGATCAGCACGGTCTTCACCGCCGTGTCGCCGACCACCCCTGGGCCGCCCGGTTCCGCTGGCATGCATCCTCCCCTGGGCTTGGCACCTGCACCGTCCACGCGCCGGTTCTCCCGGCACGCACGGACCCAAGACTGTTCCCGAGTCCGGTATACCCCTTTTTAAAATGGGTCGCGACGGTTAAATTGTCGTTACCGAGGAACGGGATCCCCACCGATCCCGGCGGCCGTTGCGCAACCGGCACGACAGCGCGGGGCCGGGCATGCGGCGTTTCCGCCACGCGCGAAGCCCGCCCCGCGGAAGCATGGGCGAGCCGTTCGCCTCTCCGGCAACCGGCGGGACGGCGCCGGTCCTCCGTTCAGGCGGCGGCCTTGACCCTGCGCTTGGCGTCCCGGCGGCGGGCGCTCTTGGCGCCGTACATCATGGTGTCGGCACGACGCATCACCTCGTCCTCGTGATCGTCGGCGCCATAGGGCTGGGTGCCGACCGAGAAGCGGACCGGCAGGGTCTTGCCGCCCCATTCGGCGTGATGGGCGTCGGCGATGGCGGCGAGCTGGCGGGCGCGGACCAGGCCGCTGGCGGTGTCGGTGTTGGTCAGCAGCACCGCGAACTCGTCGCCGCCGAGCCGGGCGACCACGTCCTCCTGGCGGACGCTGGCGGCGATCATCCGGGCGACCTGCCGCAGATAGCTGTCCCCGGCGACATGGCCGTGGGTGTCGTTGATCGCCTTGAAACCGTCGAGATCGATCATCACCAGCACCCCGCCGGCCGCGTCGGACCGGCGGGCCGAAGCCAGCTCGCGGCGGAAATGGCTGTAGAAGCCGCGCCGGTTCAGCAGGCCGGTCAGCTCGTCGGTCATCGCCTGGCTTTCCAGGAAGGCGATCCGCTCCTGAAGCTGGCTGATGGTGTCCTTCGCCTCCGACAGCAGGGCGAGGGTTTCGTCCAGAACATGGCGTTCGGTTCCCCGCAGGATCCCGACGCGCGAGGCCAGCGCGACCGGGTTCCAGGCCACCGATCCGTCGAAACGATCGGTAACGTGGCTCTGAAGATCCAATGCGGCGACAACGGCGTTCATGAGTCGGCTCCTCGATGAAGGTCGAAACACTTCGCCGATCACAAAAGCAACAAGCGTGCCAGCCCCGCGACGAAGCTTGACCGATGCAGGAATGTCACAACGGCGGGAGCGGCGGGATTTTCGTCACGGCAAGGAAACCAAGCGTTTACCATGACCCCGCCGCCTCCGGCGCGGGCCTGGTCCCCGCATGGCCGGCGCATGATGGGACATCCTGTTTCGCCGGAACGAAGGATCCGAACGGAATCGGGCGCTCCCGGCCCTGCGCCGGCCGGCGATATTTGCCGCTCCGGCCCGGCCACCGGCATCTTCTGCCGGGGTGGGTAATCCGTGCCGATAAGGGAATCCCCGGGGAAGCGCCCGGACAACGCCCTTACATCACCCGGTCGGGCGCCTCGCGGCCGGCCAGCACCGCGTCGATGTTGTCCAGCGCCCGGAAGCCCATGGCGCAGCGGGTCTCCACCGTGGCGCTGCCCAGATGCGGCAGCAGGAAGCTGTTGGGGAGGTCGCGGTAGCCGGGGTGCAGCTTCGGCTCGTTCTCGAACACGTCGAGCCCGGCGGCGGCGAGCTGGCCGGAGCGCAGGGCGGCGATCACCGCCTCGTCCTCCACCACCGAGCCGCGCGCCGTGTTGACCAGGATGGCGCCCCGCGGCAGACGGGCGATCCGCTCGGCGTTCAGCCAATGGCGGGTCTCGGCCGTCGCCGGGAAATGCAGGGACAGCACGTCGCAGACCGCCAGCATCGCCTCCGGATCGGCGTGGTAGGCGGCCCCCTGCTCCAGGTCGGCGGGCAGGCGCTTGCGGTTGCTGTAATGGATGGTCATGCCGAAGGCGCGCGCCCGCTGGGCCACCGCCTGCCCGATCCGGCCCATGCCGATGATGCCCAGCCGCTTGCCGCCGAGGTGGGTGCCCATGAGCTGGGTTGGCGTCCAGCCGGTCCAGGCGTCGGCACGGATCATCCGCTCGCCTTCCGAGGCGCGGCGGGCGGCGCCGAGGATCAGCAGCAGGGCGATGTCGGCGGTGGCGTCGGTCAGCACGTCCGGCGTGTTGGTGACGGTCAGGCCGCGCGCCCTGGCGGCCTCCAGGTCGATGTGGTCGGTGCCGACCGAGAAGGTCGCCAGCACCTTCACCCCGGCGGGCAGCGCGGCGATGGCGGCGGCGTCCAGCCGGTCGCCGGCGCAGCACAGCACGGCGTCGGCCCCGGCCCCGGCGGCGCGCTCGGCGATGGCGGCACCGCTCAGCGTCTCGTCGGCCGGGTTGAGGATCGCCGCATAGTCGCGCGACGCCCGCGCCTCGACCGCGTCCGGCAGGCGGCGGGTCAGCAGCACAACCGGGCGGGCGGTGTCAACGGGACGTTGGGCGGGGCTGGTCATTCCGGGATTTCCCTTCGGATGGTAGGAATTGCGGGTGGCGGCTCTTCCGGTCCGCCTCGAAAACACCCATAATCCAACCAGCGCCGACAATCACCTGTGGATCCCGCCTTGTCCGACCGCCACACCGCCGCCCCCTCCGCCCGTCATACGACCATGGGCATGACCGTGGGCGCGGCCTTCAGCGTGACCCTGGGCGCCCTCGCGCTCCTCGCCAGCCTGCCGGCGGCGGCCCAGGCCGCGCCGGTCGCGGCCCCTCCCCAGCCCGGCGGCGCCGTGGTCTCCGCGGTGGCGGCCGACATCCAGCCGCACCGCGCCATCTACAAGATGTCCCTGCTGTCGGCCCGCAACAGCTCCAAGGTCAGCGACGTGCGCGGCCGCATGATGTTCGAATGGGCCGACGCCTGCGACGGCTGGACGACGGAGCAGCGCTTCCAGCTCCGCTTCGCCTACAGCGAGGGCGACGAGATGGCGATGAACACCAACTACACGACCTGGGAGGCGAAGGACGGGCGGCGCTACCGCTTCAACGTCCGCAAGCTGATCAACGGCGAGGTCGACGACGACGTGCGCGGCGAGGCCAACCTGGGCGCCGGCGAGGGCGCCGGCAGCGCCCAGTTCACCAAGCCGGAACCGCAGGAGATGCCCCTGCCGGCCGCCACCATGTTCCCCACCGCCCACACGCTGGCGATTCTCGACCATGCGCTGCGCGGCGAGCATTTCTTCAGCCGCACCGTCTTCGACGGCGCCGACGCGGAAGGAGCGACCGAGGTGTCGACGGTCATCGGCCAGGCCGGCGCGCCCAAGGAGAGCGGCAAGAACGCGCTGCTGCGCGACATCAAGGCGTGGCCGGTCCGCATGGCCTTCTTCCCCACCCACAGCGACTCCGCCCAGCCCGAGTATGAAATGAGCCTGCGGCTGTTGCAGAACGGCATCGCCGAATCCATGCAGATCGACTACGGCGACTTCACGGTCAACGCGATCCTCGACACGATCGAGGCGTTGCCCAAATCCGGATGCTGAGCGGTATTTGCAAAAAATACTTAATGGTTGATCGCGACTCGTTGCTGCGCTTAACTGTCAGGGTTATCGGAGGCGCAACAGGCTGGTGCGCTCCGTGGCGCCGGACCACCCGGCGGCGCGGATGCGGGCCGGCCCCAAAGGGGTTCCAGCATGAGCAAGAAGCATGTCCAGATCGGGCAGGTCTTTCAGCCGGTCGGCGCAGGCAAGGGCCGCGCGTGGCGGGTGATGGGGACCGTCAATCTGCTCGGAATCCCGCACGCCCGCATCGTCAGCACCGAGGACGAGGGCGTGTCCAAGACGTTGAGCTGCTCGGTGCTGGTCGACACCGACCATTACCGCCTGATCGCCACGACGCCGATGGACGGCATGGCGGCCTGACCGCCACCGTCCCGCCACGGGACCGGGCCAGCAACGAAGGAGCCGGCAAGGGGGCGATCCGCCGCCCGATGTTCCGGAGCTTGTGATGTCCACGCCGAGCCTGCTCGCCGCCCAGGCCCCGCGGCCGCTGGCCGACCGCCTGCGACCCGCCCGATTGTCCGACGTCGCCGGGCAGGACCATCTTCTCGGACCCGACGGCCCGATCGGCCGGATGGTCGCTGCCCGGGCCCTGTCCTCGATGGTTCTGTGGGGGCCGCCCGGCTGCGGCAAGACCACCATCGCCCGCCTGCTGGCCCAGGCCACCGACCTGCGATTCGAATCGATCTCCGCCTTGCAGACCGGCGTCGCCGACCTGCGCAAGCTGTTCGAGACGGCGCGCCAGCGCCGCGACGGCGGCCAGGGAACGCTGCTGTTCTGCGACGAGGTCCACCACTTCAACCGCAACGTCCAGGACAGCTTCCTCCCGCATCTGGAGGACGGCACCATCACGCTGGTGGGCGCCACCACCGAAAATCCCTCCTTCGAACTGAACGCCGCCATCCTGTCGCGCGTGCAGGTCTTCGTGCTGCGCCGGCTCGACGCGGCGGCGCTCGACAGCCTGCTGGCCCGTGCGGAGGAGCATGTCGGCCGCCCCCTGCCCCTTCAGCCCGACGCGCGCGCGGCGCTGCTGGCGATGGCCGACGGCGACGGGCGCTTCGTGCTGAACATGGCCGAGCAGATCTACGCGGTGGGCGGCGCCTCGGCCGACGCCGAGCCGCTCGACAACGCGGCGCTCGGGCGGATCCTGCAACGGCGCATGCCGTCCTACGACAAGTCGGGCGACGGCCACTACAATCTGCTGTCGGCCTTCCACAAGAGCCTGCGCGCGTCGGACGCCAACGCGGCGCTCTATTGGATGTGCCGCATGCTCGACGCCGGCGAGGATCCGCGCACCATCGCGCGGCGCATGGTCTGCGTCGCCAACGAGGATGTCGGGCTGGCGGACCCCAACGCCATCCTCCAGGCCACCGCCGCCTGGGACGCCTACGAACGGCTGGGAGCGGCGGAGGGCGAGCGGGCGCTGGCCCAGGCCTGCCTGTATCTGGCGACCGCGCCGAAGTCGAACGCGGTGGAGGTGGCGCTGGGCGAGGCGCGCCGGCTGGCGAAGGCGACCGGCAGCGTCATGCCGCCCATGCATGCGGTGAACGCGCCGACCAGGATGATGGCCGACCTCGGCTACAAGCAGGGCTACATCTACGACCACGACACGCCGGAAGGCTTCTCCGGCCTCGACTATTTCCCGGAATCGGTGGGGCGCCACGAGTTTTACCGCCCCGTCGAACGCGGTTTCGAGCGCGACATCCGAAAGCGTCTGGACTATTGGGCCGGATTGCGTCGCCGCCGCCGTTAAGGCTCGGTCGCGCTTCGCCAAGAGTGTTGACCAGAATTGCGCGGAAGGCGCAACTTTCGATCGCCGCTGCCACCAAATCCCCCGCCATCGGCGCGCAACCCGTGCAATGATGCCGGTGTTGTTCTTCAGAGCGGCGGAAGACAAGCACGCCGCAATGACGCAAAATCACGCACCGCGAGCCAGCATCGACCGCAAACCCACGAAACGGGGTACCTCCAAGGAGAAGTCATAGAGACTATCTACGAGTCCTAGAAGTACCTCTCAAGATACGACCTGCCTCATAGCTCCGTTAGCGAGTCATTAACCGGCGGCGTGGCTCAATGGCGTCATCACGAACGCACAGGCGAAGGGAGATTTACATGATCGTCACCACGAAGTCCGAGAAGATCACCGCCTCTTCCCTGACCCATCTGACGCTCCTGGATGAATTCATCCGCCTGACTCAGGACCGGATCGGCGCGCAGGACGACGCCTTCGTGCGCGACAGCCTGGCCGACCTGCTGACCAGCCTGCGCGACGAGCGCGCCGGCTATGTGGAGATCCTGGGCGCCGCCACCTTCAACCGCGCGGCCTGACCACCGATCCACCCACGGCCCCGCGTTCGCGAAAGCCATGCGTTCGGAAGGGGACGGCGGCGCCCTGCCGCGCCGTTCCCGTCCCTCCACCATCCGGGATCAACACGCCGCGATCCAGAGTTTTCTTCAGGAATTCTCCGCGGCCAGCGCCGTCAGACCGTCGCCGGTCAGCCGGTAGGGCAGCCATTCCTTCATCTGGCGGAAGCCGACACGGTCGTAGAAGCCGCGCGCCGGATTCCAATCCAGCACATTCAGATCGACGCGCCGATAACCACGCTCCACCGCCCGCCGGGCGACGGCGGACAGCAGTTTCCGACCGACGCCGTGGGTGCGCGCCTCCGGCGTCACGTAGAGATCCTCGACGAACAGGCCGGGCCGCCCTTCCCAGGTCGAATAGGTGCGGAAGGTCAGCGCGAAGCCGGCCGGCACGCCGTCCAGCTCGGCGATCAGCGCCTCGAACACCGGATGGTCGCCCCAGCCGTCGCGGCGGAAATCCTCTTCCGACGCCTTGACCGAATGGGCTTCGCGCTCGAATTCGGCAAGCTCGCGGACGAAGCGCAGGATGACGGCGCAATCGGACTCGACGGCCGGTCGGATGGTCACGGTCGGCATGGGCGTGCAACTTTCTCGCAGAACGCAGCCCGGAACGGGCCAAGGCGCCGACGATAGCCGCCCTCCCTCTCGTCCGCACGTCCAAACCACCGAACCGGCCACCTACGGAACGGCGACCGTCAGTCGTCGCCGCCCCCCTTCAGATCCAGGATGCCGCGCAGCTCCTGCACCCGGCGCTCGGCGCTGTGCTCGGCCAGCGCCCGTTTGCGCGCCCGTTGCCCCAGATCGGCCAGATGGTTGCGCGGCAGCATCATCGCCGTGGTGACGTCGTCGGTCTGCGCGGCGACCAGGATTTCCCGGCCCGGTTCGAAGAAGGTTTCCACCCCGTCCCAACGGTCCGACACGATGGCCGCCCCGCGCGCCGCCGCCTCCAGCAGCCGGTCGGTCGGGCACCAGCCGACGCGACGCTCGTCGTCGCGCGCCAGGGCCAGCGTCAGGGTCGCCGAGGCCAGCAGATCGCCGGTGTGCGACAGGTCGAAGTCCGGTAGCGCCGCGATGTTGCCGGACAGCGCCGCCACGTCGGGCAGGTGGCCGCCGGCCAGCACGAAGCGGCGGCGGGCCAGCCGCTGCGCCGGCTCGATGAAGAAGCGGTCGAGCCCCTCGCCCATCGCCCGCGCGTCGGGCGCGACGCAGCACAGGTCGCCGTGGTAGGCGCGGCGGTGATGGCCGTGCTTGTGCGCCTCGGGCACGATCCACGGGTAGAGCGGCGTCACGCCGTCGGCCCCCGTCTTCTCGCGGTAGGCGTCCAGGGCCGGGCCGCCGCTCGACGTCAGCACCAGATCGAAACCGCCCAACCCGCCGGCCGGCAGATGCGCCGGCCCCTCCCCCACCTCCAGCGCGGCAAGCGAGGCCGGCGCGTCGGGGTCGTAGAGGACCCGGCGGGCGCTCCGGGACTCCCGCACCAGCCCGGCCGCCGCCCGCGCGTCCGGCCCATGGGCGACGGCGAGCGCCACCCCGGAATCGTCGGCCTGCCGCGCCGCCTCGGGGGCGATGGCGTCCCAGTCGTCGTAGGTCAGCCATTCGCCACCCGGAATGGTCCAGGGCGCGGCCGCGCCGCCGGGACCGGCCCGCTCGACGGCGATCACGCGATGCCCGCGAATCGCCAGCGCCTGGACCAGCGCGCGCCAGCGCAGGCTGTGGGCGGCGTCGTGCCCGGTACCGGTGGTGAGGCCGAAAATCACGATTTTCATGGCGTCGGCACCTTCATGCGATCGGTGGCGTGCGATCCGCCGGGACGGGTCTGTCGGAACCGGTCTGTTGGAACTGGCCTGCCGGGACTGCGGCCCCTGCTCACTCAACGCGGTCGGACACGGCGAAGTTCCAGCCATGGCGGAGGATGCGAACGGCTCGGTCCGGATGCCCGCCGGATGGACGGGCACCGCCAGTGCCGGGACTTCGGCCGCGCGGCCGGCGGCGCGTTGCGGGATGACAGGGATATGGTCCACGGACGCGGCTGTTCAAGCTTCGTTCCAGCTGCCCGCGCCGGTGACAGCGCCGTTCGCCGCCCCCACCACGGATTTCGCGGTTGAGCGGAGCGGCCGGGCATCCTAGGGTCAGCCTCCGGCATTCCCAGCGACCATGATCGAGCGCATGCGAACCCTGCCCCGCACCTTGCCCCGCCATTCGGCCCGCCTCCTTCTCGTCACGCTCCTGCTGGCCGGCTGCCAGAGCACCGGCGCCAGCGCCCCCGTGCCGGCCGTCGGCGGCGCGTCGCCGGCCGCGGCCGCGTCTCCCGCCCCCGCTTCCCGCCCGGCGGCCCAGCCCAGCCAGAGCTTCCCCGACTGGCTGAGCGCGCTGCGCGCCGAGGCGCTCGCCCAGGGCGTCCGCGCCCAGACCTTCGACCGCGCCTTCCAGCGGGTGAAGCTGTCCGACCGCGTGGTGGAGCTGGATTCCAGCCAGCCCGAGTTCACCCGCCAAGTGTGGCAGTATCTGGACAGCGCCGTGAACGAAAAGCGCGTCCAGGCCGGCCGCCAGAAGCTGAGGGAGAACGCGGCGTTGCTGAATCGCATCAGTCAGCGTTCCGGCGTGCCGGCGGAGATCCTCGTCGCCTTCTGGGGCGTGGAGACGGATTTCGGAAATTCCACCGGCGGCTTCTCGGTCATCGACGCGTTGACCACGCTGGCCTACGAGGGCCGGCGGGCGGCCTATTTCCGCACCGAGCTGCTGGCAGCGCTGCGCATCCTCGACTCCGGCGACATCGCGCCGGAGCGCATGTCGGGCTCCTGGGCCGGGGCAATGGGGCAGACGCAGTTCATGCCGACCGTCTTCCTCCGCCACGCGGTGGACGAGGACGGCGACGGCCACCGCGACATCTGGGGCAGCCTGCCCGACGTGCTGGCCTCGACCGCCAAGTTCGTCCTGGCCAACGGCTGGCGCAGCGGCGAGCGCTGGGGGGAGGAGGTGCGGCTTCCCGACGGCTTCCCCTACGACCAGGCGGAGCTGAGCGTCGTCAAGCCGGTGTCGGAATGGCGCCGGATGGGCGTGCTTCCGGCCGGCGGCGGCGAGCTGGATGGCGAGGGATCGGCATCGATCATCGTGCTGGCCGGCCACCAGGGGCCGGCCTTCCTGGCGCGCGACAATTTCCGCGCGATCATGCGCTACAACCCGTCGACCAGCTACGCGCTGGCGGTGGCGCTGCTGGCCGACCGCATGGCTGGGCGCGCGGGCGTGCTGGGAAGCTGGCCCCGTCAGGAGCTGGCGCTCAGCAAGGACGAACGGACGGAGTTGCAGGAGCGGCTCGCCTCGCTGGGGATGGAGCCGGGAACCCCCGACGGCATCATCGGCGCCAACACCCGCAACGCGCTGCGGCGCTTCCAGACCTCCATCGGCGTCGTTCCCGACGGCTTCGCCACCAAGGGCCTGCTGGACCGGCTGCGCCGGGCGTCCTGAGACCGGGCCTGCGCACCGAAGCTCCGGACCAGGCCCGACCGGGCGTGGTCCGGCCAGGCCTGGTCAACCTCTCGGTCATGACGATCTGCGGCCGTGGGTGCCCGGCACAGGGCCGGGCACGGCGAGCCGAACAACAAGGCGGAAGGGGTTGCCCCGGTCCTCTCCTCACGCCTCCGGCTTCGACGCCGGCGCGACGGCGAAGCTGCTGAGATCCTCCTTGGGCCGCTCCCCGGACGGCAGGCGGCCCTCGACGAGGAAGCAGATGTTCTCCGCCACGTTGGTGGCGTGGTCGCCGATCCGCTCGATGGATTTGGCGGCGAACAGCAGATGCGTGCAGCCGGTGATCTGCGCCGGGGTTTCCATCATGTAGGTCAGGAATTCCCGGAACAGGCTGGTGTAGGCGGCGTCGACCTCGCCGTCCCGGTTGCGGACGGCGGTGGCGAGCGCCGAATCCTGCCCGGCGTAGGCGCGGCGCATGTCGCCGATCATTTCCAGCACCGTCCGCCCCATCCAGGTCAGCGACCCCACCGGCGGCACGGCGGAAAGCCCGGCCAGCGTCACCGCCCGCTTCGCGACCGACCCGGCGAAATCGCCCATCCGCTCCAGGTTGGAGGCGATCTTCAGCGCGGCAACGATGTCGCGCAGATCCTTGGCCATCGGCTGGCGCAGGGCCAGCAGGCGGATGGTCATCGCCTCGACCTCCAGCTCCAGCCGGTCGATGGCGGCGTCGCCCTCGACCACGGCGGTGGCCTTGGCCGCGTCGGCCTCGGCGAGCGCCTCCAGCGCCAGCGCGAACTGCGTCTCGACCAGCGCCGCCATGCGGTCGATGGCGGAACGCAGCGCCATCAACTCGGCGTCGAACGCCGCAACCGTGTGTCCCCCGGCCATACCCCATCCCCTTGCTGAAGAACGCTTCGCGTGCCCGTGCGGATAATACGGCGCCGCCCGCGTGCCAAGCGCGGTGCGGCCGCGCATCCGTCTTAACCTTTGGCATAGATTATTTTGGGACACTGGTCTATCGATGGAACACAGCATGCCTTCGCCCCGCGGCCCCAGGTTTCGCGGGCCGGACGCCACAGACACCGGACCCGGTCGATGACGCCTCACGAGTTGGTCGCCGTGCTGGAGAAGCACGAGCGCTGGCTGAAGAACAAGTCGGGCGGCGCGCGCGCCAACCTGACCATGGCGAACATGGAAGGGGCCAACCTGTCCGGCGTGGATCTGACGCAGGGCAAGCTGTCGGGCGCCAACCTGTCCCATTGCGACCTGACCAACGCCAACCTCAGCAACGCCGACCTGTTCGCCGCCCATCTGACCAAGGCCGACCTGTCCGGCTGCAACCTGTACCGGGCCGACCTGCGCGGCGCCCGCATGCGCGGCGCCAAGATGAAGCGCGCCATCCTGAAGGAGGCCGACCTGCGCGGCGGCGCCCTGCTCTATGGCGGCGGCTCGCCGAACGGCGGCGGCAAGGGGCTCGATTTCGTGCGCTCCGACCTGACGGGCAGCGATTTCGACGACGCCTCGCTGAACAACGCCAACCTGTCGGGCGCCGACCTGACCGACGTGTCGATGAACGGCGCCGACTGCGAGGGCGCGCTGCTGACCGGCGCCACGCTGATGCGCGCCAGCATGAAGAGCTGCAACCTCGCCCGCGCCGACCTGCGCGGCAGCAACCTGTCGGGCGTGAATCTCCAGGGCGCGGTCCTGCGCGACGCCAACCTGACCGGCGCCCTGCTGGCCGGGGCGAACCTGCGCAACGCCGACCTTCAGGGCGCCAAGCTGGAGGGAGCCGACCTCACCGGGGCCGACACCACCGGCGCCAACCTCGCCCGCTCGGCGGAGAATTTCTCGGTGCAGATCCAGCAGGCGCTGCACAACCACTACACCTGGATCAACACCAACGGCAGCATGGGGGCGCGCGCCGACCTCGCCGGGGCCGACATGAGCCACATCGACCTGTCGGGCGTGAACCTGTCGGGCGCCAATCTGAAGCGCGCCAACCTCAACGGCGCCAAGATGCGCGAGTCGCTTCTGATCATGTGCGACATCTCGGAGGCCGACCTGTCCGGCGCCGACTTCACCGGAGCCATCCTCGACGGCGCCAACCTGCGCGGCGCCAACCTGGAGGGCGCGCGGCTGGACGGGGCCGGCATCGGCTGGGTCGACATCAAGGGGCCGGACGGACGGCCGACCGGACGGCTGTGGGCCGCGAACCTGACCGGCAGCCGGCTGACCGGAGCGTCCTGCGTGCGCACCAACCTGCGCGGCGCCACCCTGGCGGACTGCGACTTCTCCAACGCCAACCTGACCGGCGCCATCCTGAGCGACGCCAACATCCGCGACGCCCGCTTCACCGGCGCCAACCTGGCCGGTGCCAGCCTGCCGCCGCCACCCGATCCGGACGACGACTGAGCACGGCGGCCGGCCCCTTTCCGTCCGGTCCGGGCCTCCTCACGCCTCCAGGGCGTCGTCCCGGCCGATCCCCTCACGCGCAACGCCCTCCCGGTCGTCGCCCTCACGGCTGCCGAGCGTCGCGGCGTTCAGATTGGCGCCGACCCGGCGCAGCACGTCGATGGCGTGGGCGACCTCCTCCGGCGCGATGCCGGCCACGGCCAGAGCCGCGATGTCCGACGCGCTGGGCATCATCGCGTCGCGCAGCGCCCGCCCCTTCTCGGTCAGGAAGATGTTCATCTTGCGCCGGTCGTGGGCGTTGCGCACCCGCTGCACCAGCCCCTGGGCCACCATCACGTTGACGGCGGTGACCGTCGTCGGCTCCATCATGCCGACGCGATGGCTCAGTTCGCGCTGGGTCAGCCCGTCCTCGTCCCACAGGGCGCGCAGGAAGAACCACTGCCCCATGCTGACGCCCGACCGGGTGATGCGCGCCTGCAACGCGCGGGCGAAGGCACGGTTCACGTCGCGCACCACGAAGGACAGGACGCCGTCGGACGCCTGCACCGCGTCCTCAGCCTCGTTGACCGTCACCGGCTCCCACCCCTTGAAACACGCCACCATCCCGACAATCTCTCTGCCCGTCGTTCGCGCGCATCGCGTCGCTCCGCCCGTCCTTCAGACGTCCGGGGACACCACGTTCCACATCGCCACCAGGAAATGAGTGGACAATGCGGATCCTTCCAATCATAGCGTGCCGCCGTCAAAGCGCCAATCAAATACGCGAGCCTTCCGTGCCGGCATGCAATGATATGCCTGGACCGCCCGCCGGATTCGCACGCAAACGAAACAATTCCATCGCCGGGAATCCTTCCCCCAATTGAATCGAACCAAATATTTTCTGACGCACAGGACAGGAAGCCTCATATCCGAGTATGAGTCCCTGGATTGAATTGCTCACGCCCCGCTTTTTACTTCACGACGGGGCGGCAGAAGAAGCGTGAAATGTGAAGAATTTGCTAATACGCCATCCCACCGGCCAGGAACGCTTGCGCCGGACGCCGCTCCGGGCACAGGCAGAGTCCGACGTGCCCCCGCAACCGTCCCACCAACGCCTCGACAGGAACCAGGATCCGCCATGAACACCACCCCCCCGCCCCGCACCGTCACCGTCGCGGCCACGCAGTTGGCCTGCGGCTGGGACCGCGCCGCCAATCTGGCCGGAGTCGAATCCCTGATCCGCGAGGCGGCGGGACGCGGCGCCCAGATCATCCTGCCGCAGGAACTCTTCGAGACCCCCTATTTCTGCAAGGACCAAAAGCAGAGCCTGTTCGAACTGGCCGCCCCCGCCGAAGGCCACCCGGTCATCGCGCGGATGAGCGCGCTCGCCCGCGAACTGTCGGTGGTGATTCCCGTCAGTTTCTTCGAGAAGGCGCACAACGCCTATTACAATTCGGTCGCCATGGTCGACGCCGACGGGTCGGTGCTGGGCGTCTACCGCAAGTCGCACATTCCCGACGGCCCCGGCTATCAGGAGAAGTTCTATTTCAGCCCCGGCGACACCGGGATTCCGGTGTTCAAGACCCGTTACGCCACGGTCGGCTGCGCCATCTGCTGGGACCAGTGGTTCCCGGAAACCGCCCGCATCATGGCGTTGAAGGGGGCGGAGATCCTGCTCTACCCCACCGCCATCGGGTCGGAGCCGCAGGATTCCGGCATCGACAGCCAGGGCCACTGGACCCGCGTGATGCAGGGCCACGCCGGCGCCAACCTGATGCCGCTGGTCGCCTCCAACCGGATCGGCCGCGAGGAGGGGGAGAGCTGCGGCATCACCTTCTACGGCTCGTCCTTCATCGCCGGCCCGCAGGGGGAGATCGTCGCCCAGGCCGACCGCGACAGCCGCGGCGTGCTGACCGCGACCTTCGACCTCGACCGCATCGCCGCGCAGCGCGCCTCCTGGGGCGTCTTCCGCGACCGCCGGCCGGAACTGTACGGCGCCCTGCTGACGCTCGACGGCGAGACGACGCCGCGCCGCTGACGATCCGCCGGATCGCCGGCCGGGCGGGCCGGGTCAGGCCACCAGCCCGGCGGCCCGGCGGGGCGAAGCCCCCAGCGCCTGCGCCGCCCCATAGGCGGCCGTCCCGCGAGCGGCCAGCGCGGGGGACGGTGCGGATGCGGCCATGCCGTTCCCGCCCGCCTCGCCGCCCGCGCTCCCCAGTTCCGACCGGGCCTTCAGCTTCTGCGCGTCGGCCTGGGCGGCGACCCGCAGATCCTGCGGCGACGGATCGCTGGGAGCCAGCGCCGCCGCCTTGACCTGCTCCATCTTGGCGATGGTCGCCGACGGCTCGGATTCGGCGCTGATGTCGATCGGCACCTCGCCGGCGACGGCGTAGCTCTTGCCGTCCGGCCCGCGCGCGTGGGTGAAGGAGGCCGCCCCGGCATGCCCGCCCCCCGCCGCCTGATGCGCCGCCTCGTGCTGGCGGACATTGGCGTCGGTCTGCTTGAGCTTCTGGACCTGCTGCTGGGCTTCGGCCGACAGGGTGACGACCGACGCGGCGGCCTGGGAGCCGCGCGGAGCCGCGCCATCCGCCGCCGGGCCGTCGCCGGACGCGGTTCGCCCGCCGCCGTTGCGGGCCGGCGCGGCCGCGAACGGCGCGCGGTACGTCCCGATGGACGATCCTATGGACGAGACGTCGCCAGCCACGGCTCGCGCCCTTCATCCGTCTCCGCGAACACAGGGAAAATCTAGGCCACTTCGCCGCAGCCGGCAACGGCATGGTTTCCGGCGGACCACCCGTCGCCGCACCGCCGTCAGGCGTTCTCGAAGCCGCCCAGCACGTTGGCGACGTTGACGCCCAGGTCCGCGACCGCGTAGCCGCCCTCCATCACGAACAGGGTGGGCAGCCCGATCCCGGCCAGCGCCGCGCCCATCCGCAGGAAATCCTCCGACAGCAGGCGGAATCGCGAAATCGGGTCGCCGCCGTAGGTGTCCGCCCCCAGCGAGACGACCAGCGCGTCGGGCGCGAAGGCGCGGATGCGCGCGGCCGCGACCGCCAGCGCCTCGGCGTAGGCCGCCCAGTCGGTGCCCCAGGGCAGCGGCAGGTTCAGGTTGAACCCCTCGCCGGCCCCCGCCCCGGTCTCGTCGGCGTGGCCGCTGAAATAAGGGAACTCGTCGGCGGGATCGGCGTGCAGCGAGACGAACAGGACGTCGCCGCGCTCCCACAGGATTTCCTGTGTGCCGTTGCCGTGGTGGTAGTCGACGTCGAGCACCGCGACCCGCGCCGCGCCGTTGTCGCGCAGCGACTGCGCGGCGATGGCCGCGTTGTTGAGGAAGCAGTAGCCGCCGTAGAAGGCCCGCCCGGCGTGATGCCCCGGCGGACGGCACAGCGCGAAGGCGCAGCGGTCACCGGCGCGCAGCCGGTCGGCCCCGGTCAGCGCGCTGTCGGCCGCCGCGGTCGCCGCGCGCCAGGTGCCGGCGGTGATCGGCGTCCCGGCGTCGAAGGAGTAGTAGCCGAGCCGCCCGTCGATCGAGCGCGGCACCACCCGGCGGTGCATCCCCGGCGCCACCCAGTTCAGCGGCAGCGCGTCCCAGTCGCCATGTTCCGCCACCCATTCGGTCCAGGCGGTCTGGAGGAAACCCAGATAACCGGCGTCGTGCACCCGCTCCAGCGGGGCCGGCCCATGCGACTCCGGTGCCAGGATCGGGCCGATGCCGACCGTTTCCAGCCGGGTGCGCACGATGTCGGCCCGCTCCGGCTTCTCGTAGCAGGGGACGAGCTGCCCGTCGTTGAGTTCGGACCGGCCGGACTGGAGCCGATGCTCCTCGCTGTAGATGACGATCACGCCACGCTCTTCCTCGCAAGGGACTTGAGGCCCCCATGATAACGGCGGGCGCCGCCGGCCGACCCATGACCTTTTGCATAGCGCCCCCCGACAGAATCGTTGCCTTTCGATCAAATGCACGCAATAGTCTTCATGCGTGGCGTTCGCGCCGTGCCGGGTGGTGGATTCTTCCGTACGGCTCCCAATGATCTCCGTCATGCGCAGGATATTCGCCCTTTCGGTGCTGGGACTGATGCTGGTGCCGTGGGTCTGCGCCACGGGGACCGCCGGCCCGCCGCGGGAACCGGCCCCGGCGACCGGCCCGGCCCTGGAGGAGGCCTCCGCTCTCGAAGCCGCCTTTTCCGCCCGCGCCGGCGAGCCGTTGCGCCAGTTCGGCTACGACCTGTTCGCGCAGGCGGCGGACAGCCGCCCCCTGCCGGGCGCCGTCCAGGGCGATTACGTGCTGAACACCGGCGACGAGCTGCTGGTCACCCTGCGCGGCCAGAAATCCTTCAGCAAGCGCTTCGCCATCGACAGCGGCGGTCTGCTGCTGGTGGACGAGATTCGGCCGGTGACCGCCGCCGGCCTGACCCTGGCGGCGCTGCGCGCGGAGCTGTCGGCCGCCGTCACCGCCGCCTTGCCCAACACCGACACCTTCGTCTCGCTGGCCGACGTGCGGCGGATCGGGATCGTCGTCACCGGGTCGGTCGGCCGCCCCGGCCGACAGGAGGTCAGCGCCTTCGCCACCGTGCTCGACGCCCTGTCCACCGCCGGCGGCGTCACCCGCGGCGGGTCGCTGCGCCGCATCCGCCTGATCCGCGCCGGCGACGCGGAGGGCGGACGGACCATCGATCTCTACGACCTGCATCTGACCGGCGGTGAATCGGCCGGCGGCGCCGGGCAACGGCTGCGCGACGGCGACCGGCTGTTCGTGCCGCCGCTCGGCCCCACCGCCGCCGTCGCCGGCCCGGTCAAGCGCCCCGGCATCTACGAGCTGGCTCCCGGACAGCCGCGCCTGTCGGCCGGCGAGCTGCGGGAGCTGGCCGGCGGTGTGCTGCGCCCCGGTCCGCAGCGGGCGTTGCGGTTCGGCATCGGCCCGTCCGGCGAGGAGGCGGCCGAGGAGGTCGGCGACCCCCAGGCCCCCCTGTTCGGCGACGGCGACCTGCTGCTGTTGACCCCGCAGCGCGAGGACCGCCGCAACGAGGTGCGGCTGGAGGGGCACGTCCATCGCCCCGGCCCGCGCGCCCTGGCGCGGTCGGGCCGCCTGTCCGCCCTGGTCGCCCGGACCGATCTGCGTCCCGACCCCTACCTGCCCTTCGCCGCCCTCGCCACCACCGACCCGGCAACCCGCGCGCGGGTCCTGCGCGCGGTCGATCTCGCCGCGGTGCTGAAGGGCCGCGACGACCGCCGCCTCGCCGAAGGCGACACGCTCTACGTGCTGGGTGCCGGGGACGTCGACTTCCTGACCTCGGAGCCGGTTCTGGACCTGCTGCGGGGCGACCGTGCCCTGCCGCCCGACGCCTGCCAGGGGCTGGTGGTGCTGGGCCGGGCGCTGGCCGCTTCCCCCGACGGGCTGCTCGCCACCGGCCGGCAGGCCCGCGCCGCCGCCGGGCTGAGCGGTTCCCGCGGGCCCTGCCCGCCGCTGTTCGAGGCGGTGCCCGACCTGCTGACCTTCGCGCTGGAGCGCTCGGTCCTGCTGCTAGGCGGCGTGCCGCGCCCGGGCTTCTACCCGCGCGCCGGCCGCGCGTCCGCCGGGGAGGCCTCGGCGCTGGCCCGCGCCGCCGGCGACGAGCCGGAGGGGCTGGAATGGGTCGATCTGGGGGAGGATGGCGAGGAGGAGGGGCGCGGCGCCATCCTGGAATCGACGGCACCCCACTATGAGCTGGTCGGCCATGTCCGCCGGCCCGGCACCCGGCCGCTGACCGGCCGCACGACCCTGCGCACGGCGCTGGGCGGCGGCGAGGCGATGAAGCGCGGCGTCTATCCGCTGCTCGGCGTGATCGAGCGCTTCGACCGCCGGACGCTGACCCGCTCCCTGATCCCCTTCTCCCCGCAGGAGGTCGGCGCCCGCCGGGCCGACCGGGCGCTGGCCGACGGCGACCGCATCCATCTGTTCCCGGCCGCCCGCCTGCACACCCCGCCCCGCCCCGCCCAGGAGGCCGGCGCCGCCCCGAGCGTCCCGAAACGCGACGATCCCCCGGAATCCGAACCGCTCGATCCCGCCATCGCCGCTCTGATCGCCGAGCGCACCGTGCAGGTGCGCGGCGCCGTGCGGCAGCCCGGCGGTTATCCGGTCGCCGACCAGACGCCGCTTTCCGCGCTGATCGCCGTGGCCGGCGGCCTGTCGAGCGACGCCGATCCGACCTCGGTGGAGCTGACCGCCGCCAGCGGGGCGCGGACCGCCATCGATCTCGGCCGGACCGGGACTGCCGCCCCGTCCGCCGGACCGGGCGACGCCATCCGGGTCAACCCGCGCGCCCAGGCGCTGGAGGCGCGCGCCGTCACCATCCAGGGCGCCGTGCGGCGGCCCGGCAGCTACGATGTCGGGCGCGGCGAGACGTTGTCGTCGCTGATCGCGCGGGCCGGCGGCCTGACCGAGGACGCCTATCCGGCCGGCGCCGTCTTCACCCGCGAAAGCGAGCGCCGCCGGGAGAAGGAACAATTCACCCAGCAGGCCCGCGAGCTGGAGCGCGCCCTGACCCTGGAGATCGAAAAGGGCGATCCGGTCAAGGCGGAGAATGTGGCGCTCGCCCGCCAGCTCGCCGCGCAGTTGCGCGGGGCGGAGCCGCTCGGCCGCGTGGTGGTGGAGGCCGACCCCGCCGTGCTGCGCGCCCGGCCGGAGCTGGACCCGCTGCTCGAATCCGACGACCGCATCCACATCCCCAAACGGCCGCTGTCGGTCGCGGTGGCCGGCGAGGTCATGCACCCGACCGCCGCCCAGTTCGTCAGCGGCAAGAGCGCCGAGGCGTATCTGGAGGAGGCCGGCGGCCCGACCCGCAACGCCGATCCGGGCCGCAGCTTCCTGATCCTGCCGGACGGCCGGGCCCAGCCGTTGGCGCTGTCGTCGTGGAACCATCGGGTCAGCGCCGTCCCGCCCGGCGCCATCCTGGTGGTGCCGCGCGACCCGAAGCCCTTCGACTCCCTGGAATTCACCAAATCCGTCGGCGGCATCCTCGGCCAGCTGGCGATCACCGCCGCCTCGATCGCGGTGATCTCGCGATGACGCCGCCCGATGGCTCCTTCGCCGTCCTGACCGTGGCGCGCGACGATCTCGCCGGCCTGATGGCGACCCGAGACAGCCTGCGCGCCCAATCCTGGCAAGGCTTCGCCTGGATCATCGCCGACGGCGGGTCGGCCGACGGCACGGCCGACTGGCTGCGTGCCCATGCCGGGGAGATGGCATGGTGGCGCTCGGCGCCCGACAGCGGCCCGCACGGCGGCCCCTACGGCGGCATGAACCGGGCGCTCGACGCCGCGCGGGCGCTGGGCTGCCGCCACGCCCTGTTCCTCAACGCCGGCGACCGCCTTGCCGGGGCGGACACGGCGGCGCTCCTGCGCGACGCCATCGGCCGGCACGGGGACGCCGCCCTGCTTTACGGCGATGCGCTGGAGAGGCTGGGGGACGGCCGTATCCTGTCGAAGCCCGCGCGCTCCCATCGCCGGGCGGCGCTCGGCATGTTCACCCATCATCAGGCCATGATCTACCGACTCGACACCCCCGGCAGTCCGCGCTTCGACGAGCGTTTCGCCATCGCCGCCGACTACGCCTTCACCCTGGCGGCGCTGGAGCGCGGGGCGGCGGTCCGCCTGCCCGTTCCGGTCTGCGTCTTCGCACCGGGCGGGCTGTCGCAGCGCAACGCGGCGCAGGGACGGCGGGAACAATCCCTCATCCGGCGCGACATGTTGGGGCATGGCCGCGCTCACGAATCGCTGCTGCGCGGCGCCCAATGGGCGATCATGACCCTGCGCCGGCTTTTCCCAAAGGCCTATGCGACATGGCGTTTCCGACAGCCAGCAACTTTATTTCTTTCATAGAGCGCCAACCATTTTCATCGAATCAAACGGTTGATGCGCACAAAAGGTTGCATAGAATTTACTTCCTGAACTAAGCATTCCTCCGCGGCGCCTTCCCTGAGACTTCACCCTTCGAGGTACCACCTATGAGCGCGACCAAGACGAAGCTTGCCCCTGCCCACACCCTGTCGCGCCGCGGCGAAGGCCCCAATCCGATCGACATCCATGTCGGCGCCCGCCTGCGCCTGCGCCGGACCCTGCTGGGACTGAGCCAGGAAAAGCTGGGGGAGGCCGTCGGCATCACCTTCCAGCAGCTTCAGAAGTACGAGCGCGGGTCGAACCGCATCAGCGCCAGCCGGCTCTACAACCTGTCCCAGGTGCTCGGCGTGCCGGTCAGCTACTTCTTCGACGACATGCCTTCGCCGGAGAGCGCCATCCCCGAAGCCTTCGTGACGCTGCCGTCGGAAACCGACGAGTTCGAATCGATGGCCCGCCGCGAGACGCTGGAGCTGGTCCGCGCCTATTACCGGATCGAGGATCCGGGCGTGCGCAAGCGGACCTTCGATCTGCTGAAGGCGCTGGGCGGCGACAAGATCGCGCTGGTCGAAGAGTGACGGGCCTTTCGGCATGCACCGTCACGGTGCCCTGCGGACGACGGCCGCGCGTGTCTTGACGGCGACCTGCCAGTAGTAGAAGGCGCGGGCCAGCGCATGGTCGAACCCGGCCCGCCCGTCGAGCAGGCCGAGCCTTGCGACGTAGGCGTGCAGAAAGACCAGAAGGGGGCGGCACGGCACCCTGTGGAGGAGCCGCTTCATCAGGCGCCGCCGTCCGGCCTCGTTGTCGATCAGCCGCTCCATCCGCCCGTCCCCCCGCAACGCCGCCTCCCAGTCGGAGTAGCGGTTGTGCCGGTCGAACCAAGCCGAAAGCGGCTTTTCATCGGCGTGGTCCATCGGGTGGCGCAACCGCCCGGTCGGGCCGGCGACGACGGGTTGGTAATGCCCCTCGACCTCCCACATGGCGGCAACGTCGAGATCGGAAATCTCCGGAAAGCGCGCCCGGCGGCGGTCGAACAGAGCCAGCTTGCGGTTCCAGCAGCCGAAGCGCAACGGCCGCCCGTGCAGCACCGGGCGCCCGTCGATCCAATAGCCGGCACGGTCCGGCCCTTCCGCCATCAACGCCGCGATCTCCCCGACCAGGGCCGGGGTGGGGCGCTCGTCGGCATCGACGAACAGAACCCAATCGCCGGCGAAGGGCAGATGGTCGAGGCACCATTGCTTCTTCTTCGGGTAGCGCCCGTCCCACTGGAAGGGCACCACCTTCGCCCCCCGGTCGGCGGCGATGGCCGGGGTGCCGTCCGTGCTGCCGCTGTCGACGACGAAACGTTCGGCGAAGCGGTCGAGACGGGGCAGGCACAGCGGCAGGTTGGCCGCCTCGTTCCGGGTCATCACCACGACGGACACCGGGATCATGCCACTGGGGATCATGCCGCCGGGGATCATGCCGCCTCCCGCCACGCCGCGCGGACCGACAGGGCGAACGCCGCGGCCAGAAGCCCGACCAGCCCGGCCAGCGGCACCACCGCCGCCGGATTCGGCCAGTCGGGCAAGGCTGGAACGGTCGGCGCCTGCACCGGGTCGGCGGCGAAGGGCAGATCGACCTCGATCATCATCGCCACCCGTTCCTGATCGGCCAGCAGGTCGCTGAGGGCGCGGCGGTGCTCGGTCACCGTCACCCCGGCCAGACGCGCCTTCACATGCGCGATCTGGGCGGCGCTGCGCCGGGCCGCCTCGGCCCGCAGATGCGCGTCGGTCGCCGCCGCGACACGGCCCAGCAGCTCCAGCCCGGCGGCGCGGTCGCGATGGCGCAGGGCGATCCGCCGCATTGGTCCGCTGCGCACCATGTCGATCACCAGACGGTCGCGCAGGGCCCGCGCCACCCGTTCGGCGTCGGGCTCCACCCAATCCTCCCGCCCGGCGAGCGCCAGCAGCAGGCGCTTGAGTCCCGGCAACAGGCCGGGCGGCGAACGCCATCGCCCCTCCGCCGCGTCCCAGCGTTCGGGAAAGAGGAGGCGCAGGAGGGAGGCATCCGTCGCCAGCCGCTCCGCAACCGGGCCGGTACCGAACAGTTCGAGATAGCGGGCGTAGTCGGACAGCGCCTCGTCCCCCGGTCCCGGCTCGGCGGCGCCCAGGGCGATCTCACGGCCGGCCATCACCGGAACGCGGGCGCCCATCGCCGCCGACCCGACCCGCGCGGTCGGCCCGACGATCATCACCACCGTGTGCTCGGGCGGCACGACCCACAGGCCGGCCAGCGCCAGGAGCATCCCGCCCAACGCGCCGGCGGCCAGGACCCGCCAGCCCGCCAGGGCGGTGAGCAGCAGCGTGCGGAAATCCGCCCCCGACGCCACCCGCGACCTCAGCGTCACCCCAGCGCCGGGCATGGTTCCCTCGGGCACGACGCCGTCAGGCATAGGGAAGCCGCTGCCACGCCGGCGCCCCCACCCTGCCCCTCCGGCGCTCCAGCAGCGCCTCGGCCAAGGCGGAAAAGCGCAGGGCGGCATGGTCGGCGGTCCAGGAGGCCGCGACGGCGGCGGCCTTCGTTCCCTCCGCCGCGCAGCGGGCGGGATCGGCGGCGTAGGCCCGGATCGCCTCCGCCAGCCCGGCCCCGTCACCGGCGGCGAGAACCCCGCCGCACCCGTCGAGCCGCCGGGCGGCCTCGCTTCCCTCCGGTCCCAGGAACAGGCAAGGCCGCCCGGCCGCCATCGCGCTGGCGAGCTTGCTCGGCACCATCAGCCCCTCCGCCGGCCCGGCCATGATCGCCAGATGCAGGTCGGCAACGGACAGGCTCTCCGCGAGACGGTCGGCCGGCTGCCAGGGCAGGACGGCGACGTTGGCGAGCCCCCGGCTCCGCACCGCCTCGGTGAAGGCGGCGTGCCCGCGTCCCTCGCCGACCACCAGGAAGCGCACCGACGGATCGTCGCGCAGCAGCGCCGCCGCCTCCAGCACCCCGCCCATTGGGTGCGCGAGGCCGAGATTGCCCGAATAGGCGACCACGAAGCGCCCCTCCCACCCCAGACCGGCGCGGACGCGGTTCGGCTCCTTCGCGAGCGGCCGCACCAGCGGATCCGGCCAGTTGGGCAGCACGGTCACCCGCTCCGCGGCGACGCCGGCCCCGGCCCCGGCCCCGGCAAGGCGCCGGGCCATGCAGCGCCCGATCGCCACCACGGCGTCGTGCCGCCGCAGTGCCGTCGCCATCACGCCATCGAGCAGGGCGAACAGCAGCGGCGGAAGCCGCACCCCGACCTGCGGCAGGAGGGCCGGATAGACGTCCTGGCTCCAGTGTATGGCGGCGGCGCGGTGCCGGGCGGCGAGCAGCGGGCCGAGGCAGGCCGACAGCGGCGGGTCGGTCATGGTGACCACCACATCGTGGCGGGGCAGCCGCAAGGCGCGCCACGCCAGCCGGCGCAGGGCGCCGAGGTAGGAGAGCGCATCCGGTCCGCTCCCCTCCGGCACCCCGCGGCCGGCGCGATGGAGCGTCACGCCGGGCGGCGTGTCCACGTCCGCCCCGGCCGCCCCGTCCGCGACCACGGTGACGCGCCAGCCCAGAGCCGCCAGCCGTCCGGCCAGATCGGCGAGACAGCGGCCGGTCGCGCCGCGGTCCGGCGGGAACACGCGGTTGACGAGCAGGATCGAGGGCATCGCTTTTTCCAAGGCACACCATCGCATGCGTTGCACGCGCAAGTATGCACAACCGTCACGATTCCACCAACTTTTTCCTGCGCTCCAGCCCGAGCACCATGAGCGTCAGGAGAAGCCCCGTGTCGAGATACTTGAAGCTCGTGTGCAACCCAAGGGCCATCAACAGCGGCGGCAGCAGCGACCAGCCCAGCGGCGGATTTTGGCGCAGCAGCCGCAGCGCCAGGGGCGCCAGCCCGCCGAGATAGGCGGCGAGCGCCAGGGTTCCCAGCACCCCTCCCTTGACCAGGACATAGGTCGCCAGCGTGTGGGTGTAGGCCACCCGCCAGCCGCCGACCGCCGGATTCGCCAGCTTGGCGCCCCAGCCGTCGCCGAACAGCAGCGACCAGGGCGACCGCGCGACATGCTCCAGCACAGCCCCCGCTTCCTCCCAGCGGGTGTTGGCGCCGGTCAGGCGGGTCTTTTCCGCCACCTGTTCCCAGGCGCCTGACAGGGGATCGCCGAAAGCCAGAAGGGCGCACAACCCGGCGGCCACCACCGGAAGCAGCGTCCGGGGCGCCCGCCGCCCCCACCACAGCGCCAGGACCAGACCCGACAGCACCGCCAGCCCCAAAGCGGTGCGGTGCACGGCACCGGCCAGCGCCGCCAGACACAAAGCTCCCCCGACGGCGCAGGCCACGGCCGCCGACCAGCGCCCGGCCGTCCCGCCCCGTCCCGTCACGCCACCGGCGACAAGGCCCAAGGCCAGGGCCGGCAAGGCGACCGCGGCGAACAGCACCACCGGGGCGTTCAGGAAATAGGCCCCGCCATCCGGCATCGCCCGCACCCCGACGGCGCCGAATCCCCATTGCGCCTGCTTCCACCAGCGCAGGGCCAGCAGCAGCCCGGCCAGGATCAGCCCGCCGCCCAGCAGAACAACCGCCCGGCCACCGGCCCCGCGCAGCACCGGAACCAGCAGCACCGGCAGGAAGAGGTAGAGCAGCGGAATCATGTCCCGCAGCATGTCGGCGGTTTCCCAACCCAGCGCCGCACCGCGCAGCAGCGGAATCCACAGCAGCCAGCCGAGCGCCGGCACCGCCAGCGCCTCCCAGGACGGAAGGGAGGGGCCGCGCAGGGCGTGGCCGGTGACGACGAACAGGGGGCGCCGCCAACCGACCGCGATCAGCAGCAGCGCGCCGATGACGGCCTCCGCCACCCGCACCGACGGCGGAGCGGGCGCGCTGAAAGCGCCGTACAGCGCCAGCGCCCCAGCGAGCGCCAGCGCCGCGACACCGCCCCGCAACCCATCCGCTCCGTCCCGCACCGCGCCCCTGCCCTCCGACGCACGCTGACCTCGACGCCTCCGCTTGTGGCACAATCGCCCCCCGGCGTCTCGCCGAACCGTCACCCCGGCGTTCCGCCGGGGCATCACTCCGGCGTCCCGCCGGGGCATCATCGAAGAGGAACCCGCATCGTGAGCCGTCCCGCATCGCCGCATCGCGTGGAGGAACTGCCGCTGCCGACCGACCGGCTGGGCACGCGCCGGTCGCTGACCGTGCACCGGTTCGGAACGCCCGGCGCGCGGCCGAAGGTCTATGTGCAGGCGGCGCTGCACGCCGACGAGACGCCCGGCCTGCTGGTGGCGCACCATCTGATCCGCCGCCTGCGCGGGCTGGACATCCCCGGCGAGATCATCGTCGTGCCGATGGCCAACCCGACCGGCATCGCCCAGATCGTCGAGGGCGTCCATATCGGCCGCTACGCCCTGGACGGGGCCGGCAACTTCAACCGCGACTTCCCCGACCTGATCGACGGCGCCGCCGAACGGCTGAAGGGCCGCATCGGCGCCGACAGGGAGGCCAACGTGGCGGCCGTGCGCGAGGCGCTGCGCGCCACGCTCGACGCCCTTCCGCCGCCCAAAGGCGAGGTGCCGGCACTGCGCCGCGCCCTGCTCGGCATGGCCTTCGACGCCGACATCGTGCTCGACCTGCATTGCGACCTTGAGGCGGTGCCGCACCTCTACGCCGGCGACGCGCTGTGGCCGGATCTGGCCGACCTGAGCGCGCTGCTCGGCGTCAAGGCGGTGCTGCTCTCCGCCGATTCCGGCGGCAAGCCGTTCGACGAGGCCTGCTCGGTGCCCTGGTGGACGCTCGCCGAACGCTTCGCGGCCGACGGCCCGATCCCGCCGGCCTGCGTCGCCACCACGGTCGAGCTGCGCGGCAAGGCCGACGTCGACGACGACCGGGCGGCGGCCGACGCCGAGGCGCTGATCGGCATGCTGATCCGCCGTGGCGCCGTCACCGGTTCCGCGCCGGGTCCTTTGCCGGATCTGCCGCCGCTGCTGTGCGAGGCGACCCCGCTGTCCGGGCTGGCGCGGGTCGTTGCCCCCGTCTCGGGGGTGATCGCCTTCCACCGCGCGGTCGGCGACCGGGTCGAGGCCGGCGACCCCATCGCCGACATCGTCGATCCCACCGCCGCCGATCCCGACAACGCCCGCACCACGCTGGTCGCGCCGGGGGGCGGCATCGTCATGGCCCGCAACAATCTGCGCTTCGCCAGCCGCGGCGAGCTGGTGGCCTCCATCGCCGGGCCGGCGCCGCTGGCGACCGGCGAGCACGGCCTGCTGTTCGATTGATGGCGGGAACTGGGGCCGGACCGGCTCAGGCCCAGCGCGGCTCAGCCCGGTCCAGCCGGTAGAACAGCCCCTCCTGCGGGCTCAGGCGCAAAGTGCCGGTCAGCAGGAGAGGCTCCCGCGTCTCGGCCAGCGCGGACTGGCTGTGGACGTACAGCATGCTGGAGGGGCTGGGGCTCTGGCAGGCCGGGCAGTTCAGCGGGTTGGCCGACAGGATGAAGCGGTTGTGCGCCGCCCCGCCGGCCAGCGGCACCATGAAGCCGCGCACGGCAACCGGGCGTCCGTCGAGCGCCGAGACGCGAATGGGGAATTGCGGGTCGCCCGCCGGCCCGCCCAGACGGACCTGGGCCAGATCGCGCCACAGCGCGGTGCTTTCATCCAGCGGCAGATGGAACGGCCCCGCGGCGTGGGCCGGCGCATCGGCGGCACCGGCGGCCCAGATCGCCCAACCGGCGACGGGAGCCAAGGCGAGCGGCACGAGCACCTGACGGCGTGTGGTCATCACGGTTTTCTCCCTTGCTGCGCCCGCCGCCCGCCGGATCCTTGAACCATTATCCGGACGGACAACGCGGCTCTCCGGCCGGCGCTGATTGGCGACGAGTGTCCGGCAAGGCCGGGCGGCGGTCAATGCGCAAAGCGACGCGCCGCCACCCTATCATGAAGGGATTGATCGGAAAGGAATTTCCAAACCGGCCTGCAAAACTTGCGCAAAACCGCAATCTGTTTGACGTGGCGGCATCGGGCATACCATAGTCCTCACCTGATGCTGCGCCGCACCCATTTCCGCCCGTGGCGCACTCCGTTCCGGTCACGAGACGAGCCATGGAAACCTTCCGCTTCCAGCCTGGCGAAACCCCGGTCCTGCTCAGCATTCCGCATGTCGGAACGATGATCCCGCCGGACATCGCGTCGGGCATGACCGAGGTTGGGCTGGCCCAGCCGGACGTCGATCGCCATCTCGACCGGCTCTACCATTTCGCCCCGGCGCTCGGAATCGGCTTCCTGACGCCGCTGTTTTCGCGTTATGTGATCGATCTGAACCGCGATCCGTCCGGGAAACCGCTCTATCCCGGCGCCAGCGACACCGAAATCTGTCCGCTGACCAGCTTCGACCGGGCTCCCCTCTACCAGCCCGGACAGGAGCCTGACGCCGCCGAGATCGAACGGCGACTCGGGACCTACTGGCGCCCCTACCACGCGCAGCTCCAGGCCGAACTGCGCGCCCTGAAGGAGCGTTTCGGGGTGGCCGTGCTGTTCGACGCCCATTCGGTACGCCGGCAGGTTCCCCGCTTCTTCGAGGGCACGCTGCCCGATTTCAGCCTGGGCACCGCCGAGGGGCAGAGCACCGCCCAGCCGCTGGTCGGCCGGCTGATGAATGTGCTGACCGCGTCGGAGCGCTATTCGGCGGTCCTGAACGGCCGTTTCAAGGGCGGCTACATCACCCGCACCTACGGCTGCCCGGACGAGAACATCCACGCCATCCAGCTCGAACTGACGCAGTCCACCTACATGGACGAGGACGCCCCCTACCCGTTCCGGCCCGATCTGGCCGGGCAGGTGCGCCCGTCGCTGGAACGGTTGATGAGCGTCATCGTGGAATGGGCGTGGGAAAAGGCGTCGGGCCGGCGGCGGGCCGCCTATCTGTGAACGCGTGATCGGGCGGCGGGCAACCGGCAGGCACCCATCACCACTGCCTCGCCATGACGGCCAGGGCAGGCCCGCTCAGCATGGTCATGGCGACCAGAGCCATTCCCCGGAAGGGCCGCCGTCTGATCGCGCTCATGATCGAGGCGGCAATCAGGCCCAGCAGCCACAGGACGAGCACCCACATGGGCATCGCCCATGCCGCCGGGACCAGAGGGGCAAGCAGAGCCCGTCCGACATAGGTGGCGGCCGCGAACACCAGCAGCAGCAGGCCGCCGGATCGGACGAACCAATGATGGTGCACGCCGTACCCGAACGGATCACCGACCGATCGGTCGAACCGCCATCCAGGCCGGCGCGGATCAGGATTGCCCATCGTTCACGCCTCCCCCACGACCGCGCCAGGCTGTCGAGCCTTCATCCTCGGCCGCTTCCTGACAAGCCCGTCGCCCGCGCCATTGTGTCGCGGGCTTTCGCGTGCCGGAAACGCGCCCTGGTTGCGGGCGGGTCCACCGCAACATGCTGGCATCAAAAAGCCCCACCGAAGCGGGGCTGAAGAGTTGATTTCGTCGGCATCTCAAGTGGCGACCCCAGCTGGATTCGAACCAGCGACCTATCGCTTAGAAGGCGATTGCTCTATCCAACTGAGCTATGGGGCCTTGTCCGGAGGCGCGGAAGCCGGAATCAGAAGCGCGGGCGGTCGGTGCGGAAATTGTCGGCGTAATTGCGCGGACGCACACGGCGGATCGGCGCGTCGGCAACGGAATAGCTCCAGCCCTTGCGCTCGGCGAAGGCGATCGCCTCCTCCTTGCTGTCGAAGCTCAGGCGCACCTGGTTCAGCGTGTCGCCCGAGCTGACCCAGCCCATCAGCGGTTCCGGACGGCGCGGCGTCTCGATCTCGTAATCGAGCTGCCAGCGCTGGGTCTTGGCCCGGCCGGACTGCATGGCCGTCTTGGTCGGCTGATAGATCCGGACGTTCATGCTGGCCTCGTCTCCCTCGATTCCTGGCTGGCCGCGCCGGTCGCGCGGCGGCGATGGTCCCGTTTGGCGATGGTCGGGGAGCCCGGATTCGAACCGGAGACCTCCAGTACCCAAAACTGGCGCGCTACCAGACTGCGCTACACCCCGTCGCCGCGTTGTGAGATACACGAACGCCGCGCGAACGGCAAGGAGTCGGCTGACGCATCCGTGTCGGTTTCTTGACCGCGCGGGGCGCAGGCCCCCTCCCCTTTTTCGCAAGACGCAGCCGTGCCCGACACTCCCACCCCCCTGCCCCGCGTCGCCGTCTTCGTGCCGGACCTGAGCGATGCGACGGACCGCCGCGCCGCCGTCGCCATCGCCCACGCGCTGCACCGCGACGGTCATCCGGTCGATCTCGTGGCCCCGATGGGCGGCGGCGCTCTGCGGGCGACGCTCGATCCGGCCATCGGCCAGATCGATCTCGCGAAGCGGCACGCCGCGACGTCGCCGCTCGCCCTGGCCCGCTGTCTGGCGGAGCGGCGTCCCGCCGTGCTGGCCGTGCCGGCCTCCGTCGCCTGGATCGCCCGGCTGGCGGTCCGGCTGGCGCGCGGCGGGATCCCGGTGGTGACGGTGGGTGGGACGGGCGTGGAGGCCGCCCTCGCGGCTATTCGTGCCGCAACGCCTCGATCGGGTTGAGCCGTGAGGCGCGGCGCGCCGGGTAGAGGCCGAAGAACACGCCGACCAGCCCGCTGACCGCCACCGCCAGCACCACGGAATCGAGCCGGATCAGCGTCGGCCAGCCGGCCAGCCCGGCCACCACCATGGCGGTCCCGACCCCGGCCAGCACGCCGACGGCCGCCCCGATCAGCGACAGCGTCGTCGATTCGATGAGGAACTGCATCAGGATGTCGCGCCGCCGCGCGCCGATCGCCAGCCGCAGCCCGATCTCCCGCGTCCGCTCGGTCACCGAGACCAGCATGATGTTCATGATGCCGATGCCGCCGACCAGCAGCGACACCGCCGCCACCGCGGCCAGCAGGAAGGACAGCGCGCGGGAGGAGGCGTCGCGCGTCGCCGCGACCTCCGACAGGTTGCGCATCCAGAAATCGTCGTCCTGCCCCTCGATCAGCCGGTGGCGCTGGCGCAGCAGGTCGCGGATCTGCGCCTGGGCCTCCTCCTGGTCCGCGCCGTCGGCGAGCTTCACCACCATGGTGTGGACGAAGCGCGGGTTGGACTTCGCCATGCCGGGGATGTTGCGCTTGGCGGTGGAGAGCGGCACGAAGATCACGTCGTCCTGGTCCTGCCCCTGCGTGTTCTGCCCCTTCTCGCCCAGCACGCCGACGACGGTCAGCGGGGTGGAGAAAACGCGGACCTGCTCCCCCACCGGGTCGCCGCCGCCGAACAGGTTGCGCACCACCGTCTGGCCCAGCACCACCACCTTGTTGGCCTGGGCGACGTCCTCGTCGGACAGGCCACGCCCCTGGACGACGCTCCAGTCGCGCGCGTCCATGTAATCGGGGGTGACGCCGAACAGGACGCTGCCCCAGTTCTGGTTGCCGGCGACGAGCTGGAGGCCCCAGCGCACCGACGGCGCCGTCACCGTCACGCCGGGGATCTCGGCCAGCACGGCAATGGCGTCGTCCTCGGTCAGCGAGGAGGCGGTGCCGGCGCCCAGCTTGACGCCGGAGCGCACGACGCTGCCCTGGCCGACCATCACCAGATTGGTGCCGAGGCTGGCGATCTGCCGCAGCACCTGATCGCGCGCTCCGGCCCCGACGGCGACCATGGCGATCACCGCCGCCACGCCGATGACGATGCCGAGCATGGTCAGGGCGCTGCGCAGCGGGCTGGCCCGCAGCGAATCCAGCGCCGAGCGCACGGCGTCCAGCGCGTTCACGGCACGGCCTCCCGGAGGCCGGGCGCCTCTTCCGGAACCTGATGGCGGTCGTCGACCAGACGCCCGTCGCGGAAGCTCAGGACCCGACCGGCGAAGCGCGCCACATCCGGCTCGTGGGTGACCAGCACGATGGTCAGGCCGGCGCGGTTCAGACGCTGGAACAGCGCCATGATCTCCAGGCTGGTGGCGCTGTCGAGCGCCCCGGTCGGCTCGTCGGCCAGCAGCAGGACCGGGTCGTTGACCAGAGCGCGGGCGATGGCGACGCGCTGCTGCTGCCCGCCGGAAAGCTGCGTCGGCCGGTGGTGCCCCCGGCTGTCCAGCCCGACGGCGGCCAGCGCCTTCAGCGCCGTGGCGGCCCGCGCGGCGCGGGGGATGCCGGCATAGACCATCGGCAACTCGACGTTGGCCTGGGCCGTCTGGCGCGGCAGCAGGTTGAAGGATTGGAAGACGAAACCGATCCGGCGGTTCCGCACGGCGGCCAGCGCGTCCGACGACAGGCGGCCGACCTCCTCGCCGTCGAGGCGATAGCGGCCGGAATCGGGGCGGTCCAGGCAGCCGAGCAGGTTCATGAAGGTGGATTTGCCGGAGCCGGACGGCCCCATCACCGCAACGAACTCGCCGCGCCGGACCTCCGCCGACACGTTGTCCAGCGCTTGCACCCGGTGCGGCCCCATCCTGTAGGAACGGGTCAGGTTCTCGACGGCGACGAGGATGGGGACGGGGTGAGGGGGAACCGCCGCGTGGCTGTCCGGGGCGATGGAGACGGCCGGCAAAACGGCAAGGGGATGCCTCGCATCCCCCTCACCCCAACCCTCTCCCCGGGGGGGAGAGGGGGAAATTCGCGGTTTGGGCAATCCCGGATCAGAAGCCAAGGCGCGGCCCCCGGCGGCCGTCGCGGTCGGGCGGCGCGATGCCGGTGATGACGTCCTGCCCCGGCCGCAGCTCGCCGGCCACCACTTCGGTGAAGCTGCCGTCGCCGATGCCGAGCCGCACCGGCACCCCGACCGGCGCTCCGTTGGACGGGCCCGGCACCCAGACGGTGCGCGTGACCTCGGCCGAGCGGCGCGGCTCGACCAGAGCATCGAAACGCTCGCGCTGCACCGGGTCGAGCAACGCGGCGATGCGCTCCAGCGTGCCGCCGCGGATGGCGGCGGCCTCGACCCGGCGGCGTTCGGGATCGCCGCCCTCGGCGTCCAGCGCGGCGAAGCGGTCGCGCGCCTCGGCCACCAGGGCGGCGATGTCGCGGCGCCTGCCCTCGTCCAGCCTCAGCCCGTCGGCGACGCGCCGGGCGGCGGCCTCCAGCGCCTGGGCGCCGCGACCGCCGTCGGGACCGCCGACCGTGGGCGCCGCCGCGGCGATTCCGGCCGGGGAAAGCTCCACCCCCGGCGGGCGGAAGCGCAGGGCGGCGTTGGGAATTTTCAGCGCGGCCGGCCGTTCGTCCACGGTGATGCGCAGGTTGGCGGTCATGCCGGGCAGCAACCGCATCTCCGGATTCTCGACGGTGATGACGACGATGTAGGTGACGACGGTCTGGTCCTCCCTGGGGGCCAGCCGCACCTGCGCCACCGTGCCGGTGAAGTTGTCGCCGGGGAAGGCGTTGACGGTGAAGCGCACCGGCATGCCCTCGCGCACGCGGCCGATGTCGGCCTCGTCGATGTTGGCCAGCACCTCCATCTGGCGCAGATCCTGGGCGATGGTGAAGAGGGTCGGCGCCGACAGGCTGGCGGCGACGGTCTGGCCGATGCTGACCGCCCGGTTCACCACCACCCCGTCGATCGGCGAGCGGATGACCGAGCGGTTGGCATCGACCCGCACCAGTTGCAGCGCCGCCTCGCGCTGGGCGACCTGGGCGCGGGCGACCTCGACCTGGGCGGCGGCGACCTCCGCCGAAGCGGTGGCCGAGGCGACCCCGGCCTCCGCCTGCCGGATCTGCGCCTGGACGGCCACGACCTGGGCGCGGGCGCTGCGGGCGGCGGTCTCGGTCTTCTCCAGATCGGCGGCGGCGACGACCCCGCGGCCGCGCAGCTCCTGCCGGCGGGCGAGGTCGCGGTCGGCGTCGCGCTGCGCCAGCTCGGCGCGCATCATCTGGGCTTGGGCGTTGGCGACGTTCGCCCTGGCGTTGGCGACGTCGGCCCGCGCCTTGTCGAGCAGCGCCTGCTGCTGGACGAGCGAGGCGCGGGCCGATTCCACGTCGGCGCTCGCCTGCGCCAGCCGGGCCGCGAGCTGGTCGCCGTTCAGGCGGGCCAGCACCTGATCCTTGGAGACCCGGCTGTTGAAGTCGGCGAACAACTCGGCGATCTGGCCGGACAGCTGGGAGCTGACCTCCACCGTCACCAGCGCGCTCATGGTGCCGGTGGCGGTGATGGCGCTGACCAGCGGTCCCTGCTCGACCCGGCCCAGCCGGTAGGCCGGCCCCGGCTCCGCCCGCGCCAGCATGACGTAGGCCGACAGCCCCGCCGCCACGGCCAGGGCGCCGCCCAGAAAGATCGCCGTCCGCCCGCTCATCCGCCGCTCCCCACACCCTCGCCCATCAATGTGGGCGGAACGGGGCGGGAAGTCACCGGGAAGTCAGGGGCGGAACGGCGGCAATCACTTGTTTGCGAAGGTGGAATGCCGGACCAGATCGCCGGGGCGGATGCCGAGCCGGGCGCTCATCCCGCCGTTCAACTCCAGGATGGCCTTGACCGGCCCCGCCGAGTTGATCGAGTCGAGCGACTGAGGCACCGCGCGCTCGTGGATGTTCACGATGTGCCCGTCGGCGCCGATGAAGAGCATGTCGAGCGGAATCAGCGTGTTCTTCATCCAGAAGCTGGCCGGCCGCACGCTGTCGTAGATGAACAGCATGCCGGCGTCGTCCGCCATCCGTTCGCGGAACATCAGCCCCTGCGCCTGCTGCGCCATGGTCTCCGCCAGTTCCACGTCGAAGCGGAACCTGCCGCCCGAGGCGGTCTCGACGGTCAGCGAGGATTTCTGGAACCCCTCCAGCGCCACCGCCGGCAGCGCCATCATCACCAGCAGGACCAGCGCCACCGCGCCTCGCACCATCCGACCGACCATCGCGCCCGTTTCCTTCTTGTCGTGGGAGGCTTCAGGACTTGGCCAGACGGTCGAACGCCTGGAGCCGCGCCAGCAGGGCCGGCATCTCCGCCAGCGGGACCATGTTGGGGCCGTCGCTCGGCGCGCTGTCCGGAGTCTCGTGCGTCTCCATGAACACCGCCGCCACGCCGACCGCGATCGCCGCCCGCGCCAGCACCGGCACGAACTCCCGCTGGCCGCCCGAAGTGGTGCCCTGCCCGCCCGGCTGCTGCACCGAATGGGTGGCGTCGAACACCACCGGGAAGCCGGTCTCCGCCATGATCGGCAGCGAGCGCATGTCCGACACCAGCGTGTTGTAACCGAAGCTGGCGCCGCGCTCGCACAGCAGCACCCGCTCGTTGCCCGAGGCGGTCAGCTTGGCCGCGACGTTCTTCATGTCCCACGGCGCCAGGAACTGGCCCTTCTTGACGTTCACCGCCCGGCCGGTCTCGGCGGCGGCGACCAGCAGGTCGGTCTGCCGGCACAGGAAGGCCGGGATCTGGAGCACGTCCACCGCCTCGGCGACCGGGGCGCACTGGGCGGCGTCATGGACGTCGGTGATGACCGGGCAGCCGAACCGCTCGCGAATCTCGGCGAAGATCGGCAGCGCCTTGTCCATGCCGAGCCCGCGCGCCGTGGTGATCGAGGTGCGGTTCGCCTTGTCGAAGCTCGACTTGTAGATCAGCCCCAGCCCGAGAGCGCTCGTCATCTCCACCAGCGCCGACGCGGTCTCCAGCGCGTGGTCGCGGCTCTCCATCTGGCAGGGGCCGGCGATCAGGACGAAGGGGCGGTCGTTGGCGATCGACAGGTCGCCGATCCGGACGGTGCGCGGGGTGGTCATTGCAAGGAAACTCCGGACGAAGCAAACGTGAGAGGGCGCTGCCCCCTCACGCGAACGCAGTTTGCGTGAACGGCGACAGGCAAAGCACAGGCTTGCCGAAAGCCGCTCACACTCTCCCGGCAAGGGCCGGACGACCCTTGCATCCCACTAATGCGGGGGCGGGTCAACTCAGATGCGTGCGGAAGAACTCGACGGTCAGGCGGTTGGCCTCGGCCGCCGCCGCCGCGTCGTAATGCTCGCCGCCGGGACGGGCGAAGGCGTGGTCCATGCCGGGATAAACCTTCGCCGTCACCCAGCTGTTGCCGGCGACCCCGGCCACCACCGCGTCGCGCTTCTCCGGGCTGGAGAATTTGTCGTTCTCGGCGATGTGCAGCAGCAGCGGGTTGCCGACGCCGGGAAGCTCGCCCAGAAGCCCCTCCAGCCCGACGCCGTAGAAGCCGACGTTGGCGTCGGCGTCCGACCGCGCCGCCATCAGGAAGGCCAGCCGGCCGCCCAGGCAATAGCCGACGCTGCCTGCCTTGCCGGTGCAGTCGCCCTGCTGGCGCAGCCAGCCGAGCGCCGCGATCAGATCTTCGACCGCCTTGTCCTGGTCCATCCCGTTCATCAGGGCGAAGGCCTGGTTCCACTCCTCCTGCGTCTTGTCGGTGAGCTGGACCCCCGGCTTCTGGCGCCAGAACAGATCCGGGCAGACCGCCAGGAAACCCTGCGCGGCGTACGCGTCGCACAGCTCGCGCATCACCGCGTTGACGCCGAAGATCTCCTGGATCACCACGAGACCGCCGGCCGGCGTCACCGTCGGCTTGGCGACGTAGGCGGAAAACTGGCCGCCGTCGGCGGCGTCGATCTTAACCTCGGGCATGACGGATCATCCTCCCCTGATTTTGCGGATCCGCGCCAAGATATGGTGCCGATCCGCAAAAGGGCACCCGCCCGAAGGACAAAGTTCAAGATCGGGCAACGTTCAGAATCCGACGCTGAGCCCGGCGAAGGCGCCGAAATCGCGCGTGCGATCCTCGCCCAGCCGGGCGTTCAGACCCAAGGTTCCGGTCACCGACGAGGCCAGCGTGACCGAGGCCCCCGCCGCCAGATCGACGAAGGTCCGGTCGCCCCTGCCCACCGGCGTGTCGTAGGACAGAGTCGAGACGCTGCGGCTGGCGGCCGTCACGCTGCGGTCGTCGTCGTTGAACTCGCGGTTCAGCGTGACCTTGGCGTAGGGGCGGACGCTCCCGAAATCATAGGCCGCCCGGTAGCCGACGCTGCCGATCAGCGAATTGCGGGTCTGCTGCCGGTAGGAGAAACCGAACAGCGCGCTGTCCTCGCCGAACCCCTCCACCGCGACATGCTGGTAGCGCAGCCCGACGACCGGCCCATGGCTCAGCCCGCCGCTGGTGAAGTCATAGCCGCCCTCCGCCGCCAGCGAGGCGTTGGTGCCCTCGGTGCTGCCGCCGGTCGAATGATCGGTGCCGTTGATGGTGACGCCGCGCCGCAGGTCGTAATCGATGAAACCGAAGGTCCCGACGCCGGTGACGTGGAGGCCGCCGGTCCGGTAGGTGCCGTAGCCGCTCAGCGCGTACTCCCGCTGCCTGTAGTCGCCGCCGGTCGAGAAGGCGCCCTTGTAGTGCGAGATCGTTCCCGCCACGCCGAGCAGCATATTGTCGCCGAATCGCTTGTCGACGCCGACGCTGACGTTGAGCGGCGTGCCGCGCGTCCCGGCGCGGTCGCCGTCGCGGTCCAGGGTCAGACGGCCGATGCCGCCGACGATCCAGGCACCCGACCCGCCGGCCTTGCGGCTCCACAGGTTGGTCGCCGCCTGGGCCTGGAGGGTGGCGATCAGCCGGTCGCGGGTGTGGACCGGCGTTTCGGCGAGCCGCGCGATGTTGCCCGGCGCCGTCAGCGCGTTCAGCACGAAATCGGCGATCGCCCGGTGCCCGGCCGTGGTCGGGTGCACCCCGTCGGCGAACAGATGACTCTCCGCCGCGGCCGGCGACACCAGCGTCGCCGGGGTGCAGAGCAGCGAACTGCTGGTGGTGCAGGCCGGGCTCACCACGTTGGCGAAGCCGTAGGCGGCCGGGTTCGCCGCCGCGTCGCGCAGCAGCGCGAAGGTGTCGATCGGCACGACCGACACCCCCGCCCCCGCCAGCCCCAGCGTGACGAGCTGGTTGTAGCCGCTGACGAGCTGCGTGATCTGCGCCGCCGCGGCCGCGCCCTGCGAGCGGCCCAGCGGCGTGAGGCCGATGTCCGGGACCGTGGGGACCAGGATGGTGCGGGCGCCGGCCGCGCGCAGCCGCGCCACCTCCCCCACCAGATCGGCCGCCGCCTGGGTGATCGCGGCCTGCGCCGTCGCCGGGCTGTTCAGCGCCGCCAGGATGTCGTTGGCTCCGCCCCACACCGTGTAGAGCGCGCCGGGATCGGCCCGCCCGCCGGTCGAGGCGAGATAGGCGGAAATCTGGTTGCGCACCGGGGTGGCGCTTCCCGTCGGCGGCGAGGCCGGCACGCCGGGAAACCGGGCCACCCGCGCCCCGCCGACCGCGTAGTCGGTGCCGCCGTCGATCGCCGGGGTCGCCGACCGGCCATACGCCGCCGCGACAGTCTCCGACCAGACCAGCCCCGGATTGGTGGTGAATTTTCCCCCGGCGGGCAGCAGCGTGCGGAAGCTGCCGGCATCGGTCAGGCTGTCGCCGAAGAAGACCGTGCCGGAATAATCGGCGGCCGAGGCCGGCTGACCGGCGCACAGCGCGGCGGCGGCCACCCCGGCTGCCGCGATGTCACGAAAGCGACGCATGGTTTCCCCCATCCGATCCGTAATCGTCCGTTTTGCCAACGGTGGATCGGATGGTTGCACAGGCCGCGCTCGCCCTCAAGGCGTATGACCTATAGGTCAGGAAGCGGGCTGGTAGAAGGCTGATGCCCTGGACGCAAAAAAAGCCCCGCTTCGTTCGAAGCGGGGCTTTTCCTGACATCGATGCGCGCTGCGCCCGATCAGACCAACCGGATCAGACCAGACGGCTCTGGTCCATCGCCGCCTTGATGAAGGCGGTGAACAGCGGGTGCGGTTCGAAGGGCTTCGACTTCAACTCCGGATGGAACTGCACGCCGATGAACCAGGGATGGTCCGGCAGTTCGACGATCTCCGGCAACTCGCCATCCGGCGACAGGCCGGAGAACATCATGCCGCAGCGCTCCAGCCGCTCCTTGTAATAGACGTTCACCTCGTAGCGGTGGCGGTGCCGCTCGGAGATGTCGGTCGTGCCGTAGACCTCGGCGACCTTGCTGCCGTCCTTCAGCTTGGCCGGATAGGCGCCCAGCCGCATGGTGCCGCCCAGGTCGTTCGCCTCGGCGCGGCGCTCCAGCGTGTTGCCGCGCATCCATTCGGTCATCAGACCGACGACCGGGTTGCCCGGCTTGCCGAGTTCGGTCGAGCCGGCGTCCTCGATCTTCGCCAGATTGCGCGCCGCCTCGATCACCGCCATCTGCATGCCGAAGCAGATGCCGAAATAGGGCACCTTGCGCTCGCGGGCGAACTGGGCCGCGCGGATCTTGCCTTCCGTCCCGCGCGAGCCGAAGCCGCCCGGCACCAGGATGCCGTGGACGTTCTCCAGCCGCTTCACCGCCGCGTCGTCGTCCTCGAAGATCTCGGAATCGATCCAGTCGAGGTTGACCTTGACGTTGTTGGCGATGCCGCCGTGGGTCAGCGCCTCGGCCAGCGACTTGTAGCTGTCGAGCAGGCTGATGTACTTGCCGACCACCGCGATGGTGACCTCGCCCTGCGGCTTGCGCACGCGCTCGACGATGCTGGTCCAGCGCGACAGGTCCGGGGCCTTGTCGGTCGGCATGCCGAAATAGGACAGGACCTGGGTGTCGAAGCCTTCCTCGTGGTAGCTGACCGGCACCTGATAGATCGAATCGACGTCGAGCGCCGCGATCACCCGCTCCGGACGGATGTTGCAGAACAGCGCGATCTTCTTGCGCTCGTTCTCCGGGATGGCGCGGTCGGCGCGGCACAGCAGGATGTCGGCCTGGATGCCGACGCCCAGCAGTTCCTTGACCGAATGCTGGGTCGGCTTGGTCTTCAGCTCGCCCGCCGTCGGGATGTAGGGCAGCAGCGTCAGGTGGATGTAGAGCGCGTTCTCCTGGCCGACCTCGTTGCCGAACTGGCGGATGGCCTCCAGGAAGGGCAGCGATTCGATGTCGCCCACCGTGCCGCCGATCTCGACCAGGATGAAATCCTCGTCGGTCGCGTCGGCGCGGATGAACTCCTTGATCTCGTCGGTGATGTGCGGGATGACCTGGACGGTGCCGCCCAGATAGTCACCGCGCCGCTCCTTGGCGATCACCGTCGAATAGATGCGGCCGGTGGTGATGTTGTCGCCGCGCCGGGCCGAGACGCCGGTGAAGCGCTCGTAATGGCCGAGGTCGAGGTCCGTCTCCGCCCCGTCGTCGGTCACGAAGACCTCGCCGTGCTGGTAGGGGCTCATCGTGCCGGGATCGACGTTCAGGTACGGGTCGAGCTTGCGGAGCCGCACCTTGTAGCCGCGCGCCTGGAGGAGCGCACCCAGCGCCGCCGAAGCCAGGCCCTTGCCGAGCGAAGAAACGACGCCACCGGTGATGAAGATGTAGCGAGTCATGTCCGTCCGAAGAGCTTGAGAGCTGTTCCATGTCCCCAGAAGGATCGCGCGGGGAAGAATGCTTCGCGACGCGCGGCCCTCAAAAGAAAGAGGCGGCTTCTGGGAGGCCGCCTCTGCTGTCTGCACCCTTGCCTTGTCGAGAACCGGGGCTCCGTTACTGGGAGACCGGCGGCGCGGGCTGTGCGGGCGGAGCCGGCTGGGCCGGAGCCGTCGGCTGGGCCGGGATGCCGGCCGGCATCGAATCGATGATCGAGGCCGGGCGCGAATGACCGCCGGCCAGGATCGCCAGCACGATGCTGGTGGCGAAGAAGCAGCCGGCGAGGATGCCGGTGGTGCGGGTCAGCAGGTTGGCGGTGCCACGGGTGCTCATCATGCCGCCCATGGTGCCGCCGCCGATGCCCAGGCCGCCGCCTTCCGACCGCTGAACCAGGATCACGCCGACCAGGGCCACCGCGATCAACAGGTGAATAACGAGAAGCACCGATTCCATAAGAAACCTATCTCCACACCTGGAACAAGATCGACGTGGCGAACGCGATCAACTGGGCCCGAAAATCGAACAGCGCGCCACAGGCCGTCTCAAGGGCCCGTGGCGCGCGCCCACTGTTTGTACCGCGCCGTCGCGCGATATGCTAGCGGCAACTGGTCGCGATGGCCCAGAAATCGTCGGCCTTCAGCGAGGCCCCGCCGACCAGCGCTCCGTCGACGTTCTCCACCGCCATCAGCTCGGCCGCGTTGCTCGGCTTGACCGAGCCACCGTAGAGGATCAGCGCCTTGGCCGGATCGGCGATCTTGCCATCCAGCTCGGCGCGGATGTGGGCGTGCATCGCCTTGACGTCGCCCGCGGTGGCGGTCTTGCCGGTGCCGATGGCCCAGACCGGCTCGTAGGCGATGACGGTGTTGGCGGCGGTCGCCCCCGCCGGGATCGAGCCGGCGAGCTGGCCTGACACCACGGCGTCGGCCTGGCCGGCGTCGCGCTGCGCCTCGGTCTCGCCGACGCAGACGATGGCGATCAGGCCTTGCCCGTGGGCGGCGGCGGCCTTGGCGGCGATCAGCGCGTCGCTCTCGCCATGGTCGGCGCGGCGCTCCGAATGGCCGAGGATGACGTAGCGGCAGCCGGCGTCGGTCAGCATGGTCGGCGCCACGTCGCCGGTGTGGGCGCCGGAGGTCTTCGCCGCGCAATCCTGGCCGCCCAGCTTCAGCGCGCTGTCGGCGATCGCCTCGCCGACCGGGAACAGCAGCGGAAAGGGCGGGCAGACGAGCAGGTCGAACGGCACCGCGCCGGCGCCCTTCAGCCGCCCGGCAAGGTCCGACGCCAGGGCCAGCCCGTCGGCCTTCAGCCCGTTCATCTTCCAGTTTCCAGCGATCAGCTTCCGGCGCTCGGTCATGGTGTTTCCTTTTTTATGGTGCGTTTCGGGGCGCGGCCCCTGTCTAGCAAGACCATGCGTGGATTTCCACCCGGCCAACCGGGATCATCCGGACCGCCGGGAGCTTGGCTTTTGGCTTTCTTGAACGTGGAAGGGATCAGGGACCCGCCGCCGGCGCACCACGCACCGTCCAGGGAGAATCCTCAGGCATGCTCCTCCGCCGCTGAACGTGGCAGCGGACACCGAAGGGCCTCAGAAGCGTCCTCATGCCCTCAGCAAGGTCGGTTCGCAGCCGACTGCCCCGTACCGAGCTTGCGCGCGCCTCGTCCTCCTCGACGAACAGGATCACGTCGATGGGCTTCTTCCGGCTGCCGAGCGCATGGGTATAGAACGGCTTCAACGCCTCGTCCTCTTCGCGATGGGCCGCGACCAGGAAGGCGAAGGTGTCCCGGACTTTCTTCGCCACCTCCACATGCAGCGGATCCTCGCCCTTCACATCCATCCTGTCCTTGTTCTCGATGGCGTGCCTGCGAAAATCCTTCACCTCGATCAGCAGCAGCCTGTCCGGCGAAAGCGCGACGATGTCCACGCGCTTGGTACCGTCGATCCGGCAAGTCCGGGCAACGAAGCCACCTTCATCGTCATACTTCTCGGCCTCCCAGCCGTCCGGGAAGCGGAACAGCAAGCTGCCTTCGACGATCTCTCTCATTCTCGCGTCTCCCAGTAGAGACGCTCCATTGCGTCGTCCTGTTTGAGGGCGGCATCGAGGGAGGCAATCATGCCCAAGCCGTCCACGTCGTCGGCACGCTCTACGGACAACGCCGCCCCGTTCCGCTCAAGGGAGAAATACTGGACCGGAAGCGGGTTTCCTTGGGTCTTGCGGCGGTCGAGGCGCAGCGCGATTTCCCGCATCATGAACAAGCTGTGCGTAGCGATGAAAAGCTGAACCCCATCGGCGGCAAGCTGGACGAGAGTGTCCGCCAGAGGCCCCATCAGGCGAGGATTCAGGTTGGCCTCGGGCTCGTCCCAGAACACGGAACCATGCAACGCCAGCGAACCGTTCTGCACGAGATAGGCCAAGGTGGCGAGTTTGCGGTACCCTTCCGACACCAGGGGGGCCTCGATCCTGCCGCCGTCCTTGAACTTCAGGTAGAGCCGGCCGAGTTCGTCCGGCTCGAGCCATCCACCCATGGCCTCTTCCAGCGGTTCGAGCAGAGCGCCGAAGCCGGCCCTGCGCACACCCCGCTTCGGCCGGGCGAGCAGCAACTTCGTCAAGTCGTAATAAGTTTCCTCGAACCGGATGCTGGTGCGCTCGTAATCGGAGACGAAGGCAGGCACCAGCGACACGACCTCGCGGGGCGGCAGATACACCGGGCCACCCGTCGGTTCCGCCGGCCGGTTCCTGGGAGCGGAGACGACCTTGGCGCTTTCGGCGCTGGCCCGTATCTCGAACGACAGGGGCTTGTCCACATCGGCGAAGGTCAGCTTCACCTTCGCGGTGCCCGGCTTGCCGGGACCGGCGTGACGACGCAGGCGGCTCAAGGTATCGGGCAGGAAAACGTCCAACAGCTTCTTGGTCAGCGCGATGGGAAGCTCGTCATCCCCGACCGGACGCCCGACCTTTTCCGGGTAGAGCACTTTGGTGGCCGCGTAGGCGAGCTTCAGCAGGTGCGTCTTTCCGGCACCGTTCTCACCGACGATGATGTTCAGGCCAGGAGAGAACTCAAACGCATGATTCTCGAAGACGGTGAAGCGCGTGACATCCAGTCTGCGTAGCGTGCCCAGCGGGTTCGTCGCTTCGAGAACGGCCTCGTCGGTCATGATTTGGTGTTCCTTCCGGTGGTTCCGGCTTATCGGATTTGGCGGACACGTTCCCGCTCGCGTTTCAGAATCGCATGCGGCAGCTTGAATTTAAAGGAAACGATGCAGTCCCGGTCTTCCAGCGCAAGCAGGCGCGGCAGTGGTGCGCGGAAAACCCGTCAATCTGTGAAAGCCGGTGAAAGGCCTGGCTTGTCCAGAGACAGCGCACATCGGCCAAAAAGCAAAAGGCCCGCTCATCGGCGGGCCTTTTGTCCTTGATATCCAAGGGAATAGGATGGTTGGGGGACTAGGATTCGAACCTAGGCTGGCGGAGTCAGAGTCCGCTGTCCTACCGCTAGACGATCCCCCAGACCGTCACCGGGGCGGTGCGTTTCCGCTGTGCCCCGTGGTGTGGGCGGGCTTATAGCAGTGCCTCGCAGGCTTGCCTAGACCTTTTTTTCACCGCCCACGCACTTTTCTGAAAACACCCTCCCGGATCAGGCAGCTCCCCCACCGGAGCCAGCCAGAGCGTCGCGCAGCGGCGCGACGATCCGCTCCACCTCGGCGTTGCCGGACAGTTCCTCGACCGGCTTGGTCAGGCGGCGGCGCCAGTTCGGATGCTGGTCCACGGTTCCCGGCAGGTTCGGCTGCTCGGTCTCGCCCAGCGCGTCCTCGATCTGCGCCATGACGATCCGCGAAGGCGTGCGCGCCATGTAGGCGTGGACCGCGGCGGCCAGTTCCGGGCGGAAGGGCTGGTCGCCCTCGTCGTTGGGGTAGCTGGCCGGGCGCAGCCCTTCCCGCGCCAGCGCCTGGAGCAGGCGCCAGCGGTCGACGCCGCGGTCCCAGATGTCCTTGTCGCGGCTCGCCGCGTCGGGATAGAGGTCGAGGTCGCGGCGCCATTCCAGGTCGCGGCCGGTCCAGAAGCCCTTGAAGGTGGCGAGGTCGTGGGTGCTGACCGTCGCCATCGCCTCCACCGGGTACTCGCCCGGCGCCTTGAAGCCACCCTCGGCGCTCCGCTCGAAATAGAGCACGCGGTAGCTGAGGATGCCGGCCCGCTCCAGGGCGGGCCGGAAGCCCTCGGGCACCGTGCCCAGATCCTCGCCGATCACGAGGCAGCGGTTGCGGCGGCTCTCCAGCGCCACGATGCGCAGCAGGTCGTGGAAGGGATAGGCGACGTAGGCCCCGTCGCTGCCGTCCTCCGGAATCCAGAACAGGTGCTGCAAAGCCATTACATGGTCGATGCGCAGAGCGCCCGCGTGGCGCATGTTGGCGCGCAGGAGAGCCACGAAGGGGGCGTAGGCGGCCTCGCGCAAGCCCAGCGGCGACAGCGGCGACAGCCCCCAGTTCTGGCCCTTCAGGTTGAACTGGTCGGGCGGTGCGCCGACGTTGGCGCCCTGCACCAGGATGGCGGAATCCGCCCAGGCGGCGGCCCCGCCGGGATGGGCGGCGACGGCGAGGTCGCGGTAGAAGCCGATGCCAAGGCCGGCACGGCGTCCCCGTTCGGCGGCCTCGCCCAACTGGCGGTCGGCCTCCCATTGCAGGTAGGCGAAGAAGCCGACGCGCTCGGCCCGCTCGGCGGCGAAGGCCTGGACTTCGGGGCTGTCGGGGGTCTGGAAGGCCGCCGGCCAATTGCGCCACATCCACAGCGACGGGTCGCGGCGGTAGAAATGCTCGTGCAGCGCCTCGAACAGGGCGTGGCGCTCAAGCCCCTCGCCCATCGCTTGGCGGAACGCCTCGAAGGCGGCCTTGCGGGGATGGGCGGGGTCGAGCGCCCGGAAGGTGGCGTGCAGCGCCTCCAGCACCGGCAGCTTGAGGCCGGAGACCGCCGGGTAATCGACCAGCTCGGCGGCGCGCGCGCGGGCCAGCGCCTCCTGGAACGGGCCGGAGGCGATGCGGGCCTGGGCGTCGGGCGTCGCGGCCAGTTCCGGCACGGCGTCCACGTCGATGTAGAGGATGTTCAGGAAGGTCCGGCTCGACGGCGAATAGGGGCCGATGTGGTTCGGGTCGGCGGGGAACAGCGCGTGCAGCGGATTCAAGCCGACCAGACCGGCCCCCAGACCGGCGGCCGTCTCGGCGAAGGCGCCGAGATCGCCGAAATCGCCCACCCCCCAGTCACGGGCGCTCCTCAGCGCGTAGAGTTGCAGGCCGATGCCCCAGGTCCGCCCGGCGGGCATCACCTCCTCCACCGTCAGGCAGCGGTCGGGGGTGACGATGATGGTCGTCGCCCCCTCCACGAGGCCGCTTCCGATCTCGCCGGTGCCGGCATCTCCGACACCCTGGGGGTGGACGGAAACGCTCAGCCGGTGGTAGCCGAGCGGCAGGTCGGCCGGCAACCGCCGGCCAAGCTCGCGCCGCTCGAACCCTCGGCCGTCGATGAAGATGCCGTCGAACAGCGGCGCCTCATGGACAACCAGCGTCCCGCTGCGGGTCGAACCGTCCTCCAGCGCCAGCGACCAGGACAGGGTGGCGTCGTCGAAACCGGCCGGTAGGGACAGGCCCAGCTCGATCCCCTGCCCTTCCCCGACCACCAGCACCGGCGGCAGCGGGCGGCGCCAGGACCGTCCCTCGAACGCGCGCAGGCTGGCCGCGGCCTCGTCGCCGGTGGCGGCCGGAAGCCCCATGGCAGCGACCAGCGCCCGCTTGGTCGCCTCGCCGGTCTCGCGCCGGTTGCCCCAGATGTCATGGTAGAAGGGTTCGAGCCCAACCAGATCGGCCAGCCGGTCGAGAGCGCTCATGCAGGGTCCTCGCTGATTGTTCGTATGCGCTGATTGTTCGCGTGGGGCGACGCCGCCGGGCGGGAGCATCGCCGGAAGATGGGAAACAGGCGCGCCGGCGAATCGGCGCGCCGGGGCGCTCACCCGGCGGAGGCGGCCACCGGGGCGCCGGACGGCGGCGGCGTGCCCGCGGCGGCGGAAGCCGCCTGCGCCGCCGAGGCCGCCGCCGCGGCCTTGGCCTGGGCCATCTGCTCCAGTCGGGTGCGGTAGCCGGTGACGGCGGCGGTGACCTCGCGGGTCATCGCCTCCAGCGGGCGCTCCGGATCGGTCGCCTGCATCAGCGCGCGCACCATGGTCTGCAACTCCGCCGCATCGTCGGGCGACACCGCGCCCTTGTCGGCCTGACGGTGGATGTCCTCGGCCAGCGACTTCACGGCGCGGGCCACCGCCTCGACATGGGCGTGGTCGCCCTCGTCGGTCAGGCGGCGCAGCAGGTCGTCGAGGAATCCGCCGATGCGGCCGACATGCTCCACCGCCAGCCGGTCCGGAACCGGACGGGACAGGCCGGGCATGGCGAACTCGGCGAGGAAGGCGATCTGGATGCTGGCGCGGATCCGCTTCTGCGCGGTGACGAAGCCGTTGGCCTCGTTCAGCAGCATGCGGACCCCGGCCTGGCTCCATTGGCCGGTCGCCTTCAGGCGCAGCGTGTTCGGCGCCTCCAGCACCGGCACCTGGGCGCCCTCGCGCGGCGACTTGCGGCGATCGGGGCCGGTGTAGTCGGCGGTCACCACAAAGCCCTTGCGCCCCTCGATCAGCGTGGCGATGCGGTCCTGCACCTGCTTGGGCGACACCGGCTTCAGCAGCAGGTCGTCGCCCCCGCTGTTGGTGACGCGGGTCAGCAGGGCCGGGGTCGGCGCCCAGGTCGTCACGATCAGGCAAGCGAAGGGGTTGGGAACGTTCGGTTCGTTGCGCAGAGCGCGGATGAAGCGGAACGCCTCGGTGTCCTCGCCGTCGGCGTCGACCAGGATGATGTCCGGTGTCCCGGCGCTGAGCAGCCCGGCGGCGGCCTTGACCGAATCGAACAGCTCGATCCGGCGGAAGCTCATCCGCACCAGCACGTCGCGGAACACGCGGGCGGTGTTGAGCTGGCTGTCGATGATCGCGGCGTCGACCTGGGAGAAATCGTAGTCCGGCATCATCCTATCCGAAGCTTCGCGGCGGTCCTGTCGTCGGGTCCGAGGTTATCACGACCGATCCCGTCCGTCGCGCTACCATCGCACGTCCTGCGCGCACCGGCGGGCGAAGCGGCGTGGAACCGCCTCCCCCGCCCCGGCCCTCACATCCCGGCCTGCTCGACCAGGGTGAAGACCAGGACCGTGCGCCCATCCACCAGCAACGCACGCCCGGCCAGCGCGATGCGCTCGTCCCCCGCCCCGTCCTCGACGCGGGTGTCGAGCACGCAGCGCCAGCCGCGTCCGCCCGGCACGTCCGGCAGGGTGACCGCCAGCGTGTCGGCGTGGGCGTTCAGCACGATCAGCAGCACCCCGTCGTCGAGCGGCTGGCCGTCGGGAGCGACGTGGTTGCCGGCGCGGCCGTTCAGCAGCAGGACGATGCAGCGCGCCTGGGTGTTGCGCCAGTTCTCGGCGGTCTTCTCCACGCCTTGCGCGTTGTACCAGACGATGTCCTTCAGCCCGTTGGACGCCGCCTCGCGCCCGTGCAGGAAGACCGGCCGGCGCAGCACCGGGTGCGCCCGGCGCAGCGCGATGACGCGGCGGGTGAAGGACAGCAGGGCCGGGTCCTGGCGCGACCAGTCCAGCCAGGTCAGCTCGTTGTCCTGGCAATAGGCGTTGTTGTTGCCCTTTTGGCTGTGGTTCATCTCGTCGCCGGCCAGCATCATCGGTGTGCCCTGAGACAGGAACAGGGTGGCCAGCAGGTTGCGGGTCTGGCGGGCGCGCAGAGCGTTGACCGCGCGATCGGCCGTCTCGCCCTCCACCCCATGGTTCCAGGAGCAGTTGGAGGAGTGGCCGTCACGATTCTCCTCCCCGTTCGCCCAATTGTGCTTCTCGTTGTAGGAGACGAGGTCGTGCAGGGTGAAGCCGTCGTGCGCGGTGATGAAGTTCACGCTGGCCCAGCTCCGCCGCCCGCGCTTCTCGAACAGGTCGGACGAGCCGGCGATGCGCCCGGCCAGCTCCGGCAGCATGCCGTCGTCGCCGCGCCAGTAGCGCCTGACGGTGTCGCGGTAGCGGTCGTTCCACTCGGCCCAGCCCGGCGGGAAGTTGCCGACCTGATAGCCGCCGGGCCCGACGTCCCACGGCTCGGCGATCAGCTTGACGTCGGCCAGCACCGGGTCCTGCCGCACCGCGTCGAGGAAGCCCGATCCCGGGTCGTAGCCGTAGGGTTCGCGCGCCAGCACGGTGGCGAGGTCGAAGCGGAAGCCGTCGACGTGCATCTCCGTCACCCAGTAGCGCAAGGAATCCATCACCATCTGCACCACGCGCGGGTGGGCGAAGTTCAGGGTGTTCCCGGTGCCGGTGTCGTTGATGTAGAAGCGCGGGCTGTCCGGCATCAGCCGGTAGTAGCTGAGGTTGTCGATGCCCTTGAAGGACAGGGTCGGCCCCAGATGGTTGCCCTCCGCCGTGTGGTTGTAGACGACGTCGAGGATGACCTCGATCCCCGCCTCGTGCAGGCGGGCGACCATCGTCTTGAACTCCGACAGGACGTTGGTGTTCATGTAGCGCGGTTCGGGCGCGAAGAAGCCGATGCTGTTGTAGCCCCAGTAGTTGGTCAGGCCGCGCGACACCAGATGCTGCTCGTCGGCGATGGCCTGGACCGGCAGGAACTCCACCGAGGTGATGCCCAGCGCGCGCAGATACTCGATGACGCTGTGGGCCGACATGCCGGCGAAGGTGCCGCGCAGATGGGCCGGCACGTCGGGATGGCGCATGGTGAAGCCGCGGACATGCGTCTCGTAGATCACCGTGTCGGTCCAGGGGATCGAGCGATGGCGGTCGTGGCCCCAGGTGAAGGCGCCGTCGACGACCCGGCATTTCGGCATGCCGCGCGCGTTGTCGCGCCGGTCGAAGGACAGATCCTCGCGCGTCGAGCCGACGCGGTAGCCGTAATGGGCGTCGGACCATTTGAAGCCGCCGAACAGCGCGCGGGCGTAGGGGTCGAGCAGCAGCTTGTTCGGGTTGAAGCGGTGCCCCTCCTCCGGCTCGTAGGGGCCGTGGACCCGGTAGCCGTAGAGCTGGCCGGGCCGTGCCTCGGGCAGGTAGCCGTGCCAGACCTCGTCGGTGTGCTCCGGCAGGGTGATGCGCTCGACCTCGCGCTGGCCGGTCTTGTCGAACAGGCACAGCTCCACCCGCTCGGCGTGGGCGGAGAAGAGCGCGAAGTTGACGCCGAAGCCGTCCCAGGTGGCCCCCAGCGGGTTCGGCTTGCCGGGCCAGACGGTGGAGCGGATGGGGGATGGGGGCATCGGCGGGGTCCGGGGCGGCGGCTGGGAACGGGTGGCAATCCCTTGATCCCCATTAGAAAGCCTCGGACGGAGACGTCAAGAAAGATCGGCCGCCGACGATCGGCCGACGAACGCCCGCACCGGTTGATCGCCTCTTGAAATCTTCCCCTCCTCCGTGGTCATCTGCGTGCGCGAAATGGTGGCTGGGGTTGGTTGATGAGATTCGCGCGCGCCGGCATGGACAACGTTGTGGACACGATGCGCCGGGGGGATGACGAGACGGTTGCCAAGGGCGAAAATTACCGTTGGGAAGAGCGGGTATCCACCGAGCGTTTGATCTCCTTCCAAAAGGGAAGCGACGGCGTCGAGTCTCCGGAGGATCTGGACAGGCATCACGGCAGCTATCTGACCAACGCCGTGAACGTCTTTTCCAAGCGCGACGAGCCGGCCTCCTTCACCGCATCCAACGTCAACGCCCTGCTTCCACCGCTCGACGAAACTGGAATCCTCGTGCGCGTCGAGGATTTGACGTGGTGCGCGTCCAAGCTTCTCGCCCTTCCCAACGACAAGCGTGCCGAACGTTGGCCCAAGGAAATCGCGTCATTGAAGGCGTCCTTCGATGCGGGAACCAGCGCTTTCGATCTGTTTTTCAGGAATTACCTCTCCAGCCTCATCGAGCGCCGCCCGATGTTCGCCGCGCTGAAGGAGGAATTGGACAAGCGCCCCAGCTGGCGTGAGGATTGGGCAACCGTCCTGCCCGACCTGCTGGGATTGGCGCATCTGACGGCGACCCCGGAGAACCCACGTCTGGTCGCTTTGATGAGCTATCCGGTCAAGCGTGTGCTCGATGCGCCGGGCCGCGTGGCGAAGGAACACCGCTTCGCCGCGCCGACCGTGCTCGACCATCGTCCGAACGGCTGGTTTCTTCCGTCACCGTTGCCGAGTCCGGAAAATCCGATACATTATGGACGAGCCGTCCACCTGCGGAGCCAGGGCACCATGATGTGCGAGATCATCCATCGCAGCATCACCTACGAGCTTGGCGACGTGCAGGATGTGGCGGTGCTGACGACCCCCATCGCACCGCCGCTCGCCTCGGTCCGCAGGGATCACCTCGAGCCGCTGCGCTGCTTGAGCGGCTGCGCCGCCTTCGCGGCGGATTGAGTCTCATGGCAACCTACGCAACCTGCGCCGCCTGGATCGAGGCGCTGCGCGCCGACCCCGCCAACCGGCTGAACCGGATGCTGCGGCAGTGGGACGGCATCAGCCCATACCAGCGGGGCGAGGTCTTCGACACCATCCGGATCGCCCTGTCGGAATCGGGAAGCGATGATGATCGCCGGCTGATCGATCGTGAATTGGCAGGGTGGTTGACCGACCGCTTGGCCGAACCACCGGAGACAGTGGACGAGGTTGGCTGGAACAGCTACGTCGCCGCCCTGGTGGAAGCGTTCGGCTTGGCCTCCTCCGTGTCCCTGCCCATGACCGGCTCTCTGTTGCGTGACCGCCACATGGAGTTCAAGGATTGGACGCGGGGGCTGTCGGAGGAGGGGCCGAGCAACATCCGCACCCACTATCTCCTCGCACTGGCGCACAATCAGGGGGAGACGCGCAGCTTCCTGTCTTTATGGCTCCAGCTGTGCCGTGACGCCGGGGCTGACCAGCCAACGCCGGCGGAGGCTGATTTCCGCCTGACCATCGGCTTGCTCGGCCTGCGGCTGCTGCCCTCCCCCGATGGCAGCGCCACGGTCGTGGAGGAGGCGGAAGGCATAATTCGCTGGGCGGCACGTCTGCCCAACACCCAGGAGGCGCACACTCGGTTCCTGCGCCGCTGGCGCGTGTTCGCGGAGGTTTTCCCCCGCGGGTCCAGCGATTGGGCGGCAATGCTGGAAAACAACCTCGCCGACCATGCCACCCGCCCCTTCGCCGCATGGCTGCGGGAGGAGTTGGACATCCATACGCCCACCAAGGTCGGACCGGCACGGGAACCGGCACGGAACGACACCTTTGCGGTCATCGACGAGATCCGTAAGCTTCCCTGGGGCAAGGCAAAGGCGAAAATCGACCAATTTATCGCGAAGCAGGAGCGTTACGCCCAATCCAGCGGCTCGGCCTACACCCTATCCCGTGCCTTCAATGTCCTGGGCAACGCCCTGCTCGGGATGGAGGACCGTCCAGAGACACCACCACTGGCCGAGCGGTTGGCGATGAAGGTGCTGGAACATGACGCCAACGACGCACCGAGTTGGGTGCTGTGGTCGAAGGCATTGCGGCGGATGGGCCGGACAAAGGCCGCTGAAGCGGTGCTGTGGCGCGCCTGCCGGTTCATGCCAGACAATGCTCACTTCCGCAACGTTCTGGCTGAGAGCATGGAAAATGAAGGGAGAGTCGCGGAAGCCGAAGCCCTCTACCGCGACACCATCAAGCGCTTCCCGACAGACGAGGTAGCCCCGACCGCCCTCGCCAAGCTGCTCGCCGACAACGGACGCACCAAGGAGGCCGAAGCCCTCTACCGCGACACCATCAAGCGCTTCCCAACAAGCGAGGTAGCCCTAAACGCCCTCGCCAAGCTGCTCGCCGACAACGGACGCGCCAAGGAGGCCGAAGCCCTTTACCGCGACGCCATCAAGCGCTTTCCAGACAATCCCGTTTGTCGACTCGATCTCGGCCTGTTGCTGCTCGATCTAAAACGCCCGGTAGAGGAGGCCCAACCTCTCCTGGAGGATCTGCTTCGGATGCGCGCATCCCAAGCCGACACCCTGCGTCGGCACATGGACGAGGAACGACGCGGCCAGCGCGTTCCCAGACAACGGAGCGACCAACCCAAGCACAGACAATTCGTTTCGCAGCCATCCTCCATGGCGGAACCCGATCCCAACTGGTCCGCGTTCATCGCCTCGGGCGATGCGCTGCATGCGGAATTCCTGCTGTCTCCTGCGCTGAACGATCCAAAGCTTCTTCTCGTAACGGCGGAGAAGCGCGCTGATCTGCGGGAAACCGCCAAGACGATGCTGCGCGAGGCGATCACGCGGGCGCCGAACAACCCCGTGGTGCGGTTGATCGCCGCCCGCTATCCCGATGTGATCGCCAGGACCATCGACGCCGACACGGCGCGGCGGGTTGCCGGGGGGGATTTCGGGCTGCGGCTGGAACTGGCCCTGCGCGACGAGGACGAAGAGGCGTTGGGCTATCTGTTCGAGGATTTCCACGATCCCGGTCAGAAGGCGGTCGCTGCTTGCGGCTGGCTCTGGCTGAACTCCGACTCGCAAGCCCATGGTGCTGAGGAAGCCGCCGAACATCTGCGTTACTGGCTGGCCGACGATGCTCCGAAGACCGCCCTGCCCGCTCTGGTCCACATCCATGACGAGTTGCGCGAGCGGTTGCCTTTCTGGTCGCGCAACGCCGACCGCAACGGCTTCCTGGAAAGCTGGGACAGCCTGCACGGCGATAGGCAGCGCCGGGCGCAGATCCGCGCCCTGATCGACATCGCCCTGCTCGGTCTTGCCCTCGCCGAAATCCCGATGCTGGCCGATCTGCCGCTCGCTGCCTGAAAGCGGTGGGGCGTCAGTCGCCCCGCCGCTCCAGGATCAGCGTCGCCAGGGGCGGGATGGTCAGGTTCAGGGAGTGGGTGCGGCCGTGCCACGGCACCTCCTCCGCCTCCAGCGCCCCGCCGTTGCCGACGCCGCTGCCGCCATATTCCGGGGCGTCGGTGTTCAGCCGCTCCACGTAGCGGCCGGGCAGCGGCACGCCGACGCGGTAGCCCTCGCGCGGGACCGGCGTGAAGTTGCTCACCGCGATCACCAGATGGCCCGGATCGCCGGCCTTGCGCAGGAAGGTGAAGACCGAGTTGTCGTTGTCGTTCGACTCGATCCACTCGAAGCCGGACGCGTCGCAGTCGGTCCTGTGCAGCGGCTCCAGCTCCCGGTACAGGCCGTTCAGGTCGCGGATCAGGTCGCGGACGCCGCGATGCTGCGGCTCCTCCAGCAGGTGCCAGTCGAGGCTGCGCGCCTCGCTCCACTCCCGCCACTGGGCGAACTCGCCGCCCATGAACAGCAGCTTCTTGCCGGGATGGGCGAACATGAAGCCGTAATAGGCGCGCAGGTTGGCGAATTTCTGCCAGGTGTCGCCGGGCATCTTGTTGATCAGCGAGCCCTTGCCGTGCACCACCTCGTCATGGCTGAGCGGCAGGACGAAATTCTCCGAGAACTGATAGATCAGCCCGAAGGTCATCTTGTGGTGATGGTAGCGCCGGTGGATCGGGTCGTTCTGCATGTAGGACAGGGTGTCGTGCATCCAGCCCATGTTCCATTTGTACCCGAATCCAAGACCGCCCAGATAGGTCGGCTTCGACACCATCGGCCAGGAGGTCGACTCCTCCGCCACCGTCATGGCGCCGGCGTGGTGGCCATAGACCAGCTCGTTCATCCGCTTGAGGAAGGCGATGGATTCCAGATTCTCGCGCCCACCGAACTGGTTGGGGATCCACTCCCCCTCCTTGCGGCTGTAGTCGAGGTAGAGCATCGAGGCCACCGCGTCGACCCGCAGCCCGTCCAGCCGGTACTGGTCGAGCCAGAACAGCGCGTTGCCGAGCAGGAAGTTCTGCACCTCGGTCCGGCCGAAATTGTAGATCAGGGTGTTCCAGTCCTGATGGAAGCCCTGGCGCGGGTCGGCGTGCTCGTAGAGATGCGTGCCGTCGAACAGCCCCAGCCCGTGCGGGTCGGTCGGGAAATGGCCGGGCACCCAGTCGAGCAGCACGCCCAGCCCCGCCCGATGGCAGGCGTCGACGAAGGCCTTGAAGTCCTCCGGCGAGCCGTGGCGGCTGGTCGGGGCGTACAGACCGATCGGCTGGTAACCCCAGGAGCCGTCGAAGGGGTGCTCGGTGATCGGCAGCAGCTCGATGTGGGTGAAGCCGAGGTTCTTGACGTAGGGGATCAGCCGCTCCGCCAACTCCTGGTAGGTCAGGAAGCGGTCCCCCTCCTCCGGCACCCGCGCCCAGGATCCGAGATGCACCTCGTAGATCGACACCGGCGCGTCGCGGTCGGCGGCGGCGGCGCGGCGGCCCTGCCACTCGGAATCCCGCCACTCGTAGGCCGGCAGGCCGTGCACGACCGACGCCGTTGCCGGCCGCATCTCGGCACGGAAGGCGTAGGGGTCGGCCTTCTGCGGCAGCAGGTTGCCGTCCGGCCCGCGCACCTCGAACTTGTAGCGCTGGCCGGCGCTGGCGTGCGGAACGAAGATCTCCCACACCCCGGCCTCGACGCGGCGGCGCATCAGCAGCCGGCGGCCGTCCCAGTTGTTGAAGTCGCCGACGACGCTGACGCTCCTGGCGCTCGGCGCCCAGACCGCGAAGGCGACGCCCTCCACCCCGTCGAGCGTGCGCGGGTGGGCGCCCAGCCGCTCGAAGGCGCGCAGGTGGGTGCCCTCGGCCAGCAGATGGACGTCCAGCTCGCCCAGCACGTTGCCGAAGCGGTAGGCGTCCTCGAACTCCTGGGTCGCCAGCGGGTATTGGGCGCGCAGCCGGTAGCGGAAGCGCTGGGTCCGGTCGGCCAGCACCGCGACGAAGAAGCCGTCGTTGTGAACGCGCTCCGCCTCGCCCACCGGCTGGCCGGTGGCGCTGTCGATCACCCACAGGCGGTCGGCGCCGGGGACGAAGGCGCGGACCTCGACCGGCCGGCCGGGCGCCGGCTGCTGCATGCCCAGCACCGCGAAGGGATCGCCATGGTCGGCCCGCGCGATGGCGTCGGCCGCCGCCAGCAGGGCCGGATCGGGAGAAACGGTGGCGCGGGTCATGCGCGTGTCCGTGCTGATATCGCTCGCCATCGGGAGAACTCCTGACCGTCTTCGTGATCCGTGGTGAACATACAGAGGCCGGCTTCGTCACACCATGCCCGGCGCATCGGCCAATCGGCCAGGGGGGGACGCGTTCGATAACCCGCGCCCTTCAACAAGAGCCCCTCTCCCCTTGCGGGAGAAGGGCCCATGTTGGCGCCATAGTCACATGCGGCCGCCGCCTCACTCCGCGTCGAGCAGCCCCAGCACGCCCTTCACCGGGATGCCGATCCAGCCCGGGCGGTGGGCGGCCTCGTAGGCGATCTCGTAGAAGGCCTTCTCCAGCAGGAACAGCGTCAGCAGGCCGCGCGCCTCCGAATCCTCCGCCGGCCAACTCGGGCAGCCCTCGATCGCCGTGCGGTAGCCGGTGAGGAAGGAGTCGGTGCTGCGCCGCTCCCAGTCGCGCGCGGCGTCGAGCACCGGGGCTGCGGTTTCGGCGCCCCCGTCGAGCCGGAACAGCGCCGCCCAGGCGGCGTAGTTGAAGGACCGCATCATGCCGGCCACGTCGCGCAGCGGGCTGTGCTTGGCCCGGCGCTCCTCCAGCGTCTTCACCGGCTCGCCCTCGAAATCAAGGATGTACCAGTCGTTCTGGGCGCGCACCACCTGCCCCAGGTGATAATCGCCGTGGATGCGGGTCTTGAGGCTGCGGACCGGCTGTTCGGCCAGCGCCGACAGGCGCCGTCCCACCTCGTCCCGACGGGCAAGCAGCCGCTCGACGTCCTCGCGCACCGCGTTCGGCACGCGGTCGAGCGCCCCCGGCAGCGCCGCGAAGGCGGCGTCGGCCTGCCGGCGGGCGGCGTCGGCCCATCCCCGCATGTCCTCGGCCGTCACCGGCTCCGGATCGAAGCCCCGGTCGCCGGTGGTCTGCGCCAGCGCGCGGTGCAGCTCGGCGGTGCGCTGGCCCAGCGTGGCCATCATCGTCAGATGCATGTCGAAGGGCTCGCCGGACTCCGCCGCGTCGGGCGTGGTGGTGGCGACGCCGAGCCGGATGTCCTCCAGCTCGCGCTCCAGCGTCTCCACCGTGCTGGCCCAGCCGTCGCCCTGGTTGCGGACGAAGCTCTGCACCACCGCCAGCGCGGTCGGGGTGCCGTCGGGGGCGATGTGCTCGACGGCGCCCAGCGTCGCCGGGGTGTTGGCGAAGCCGGCCACCTCGGTCAGGAAGCGGCCCATCTCGATCTCCGGATGCTGGCCGGCGACGAGGCGGCGCAGCACCTTGACGACGATCTGGCTGTCGACCAGCACCGAGTTGTTGCTCTGCTCGACGCCGAGGCGACGCACCTCCGGCTCGGCCGCCAGTTCGATCGCCTCGAGCTGGCGGGTCGGCGTGAAGCGGATGGTTCCGGCGCTGCCGTTGGCGGGAAGCGCCCTGCCCTGGCGGAGCGCGTCGAGCAGCGACAGGACGAAACCGTCGGTCTGCACCGCGTCGTAGAGCGCGCCGGTCTTCGGGCCCCGCCGCGCCTTGGCCAGCGTGAAGGGCAGCAACGGCCAGCCGGCGTTGCCGGCGGCGCCGTCCCAGCTCATCGCCAGCGGCAGGAAATAGGTCTGCGGCGGGATGCCGCCGTCCAGCTCGACCTGGACCTTCAGCAGCATGAAGCCGTCGCCGCTCCTGCCCAGCGTGTCCTTCAGCTCGGCGGCCAGCGTGACGTGGGAGGCGACGATGCGCTGGTCCTTGGCGGCGAACCAGCGCTGCTTGGGCAGGTAGGCCTGGAGGATGTCGCGGGCGAGATCCTCGCCGGCCTTGCCGGTGGTCAGGCTCTTCCACCCTTCGCGCATCACCACGGTCAGCAGGTCGGGCACCGGCTCCGGCAACGTCTCGTGCCAGCTCGGCAGCTCGGCTTCGGCGGCCAGCGTGAACCAGTAGAAGCCGTAGGCTGGCAGCGTCAGCAGATAGGGCAGGTCGCCGACCGGCGGGAAGACGGTGCGGCCGAGCAGTTCGACCGGGATGCGGCCCTTGAACGCCTTCAGGTCCAGCTCGACCGCCTGGGCCGAGCGCGACAGGTTGGCGACGCACAGCACGATCTCGCTGCCGTTCTCCGTCTCCAAACAGCGCAGATAGGCGAGCACCTTGCGGTTGCCGGGGTAGAGCAGGCTGAAGCTGCCGCGCCCGAAGCCCGGACGCTGCTTGCGCACCGCGACCAGCCGCTTCATCCAGTGCAGCAGCGAGGAGGGGTTGCGGGTCTGCGCCTCGACGTTGACCGCCATGAAGCCGTAGATCGGATCGAGCACGGCGGGCAGGTAGAGCCGCGCCGGGTCGGCGCGCGAGAAGCCGCCGTTGCGGTCGATCGACCATTGCATCGGCGTGCGCACGCCGTCGCGATCGCCGAGATAGATGTTGTCGCCCATGCCGATCTCGTCGCCGTAATAGAGCACCGGCGTGCCCGGCATCGACAGCAGCAGGCTGTTCAGCAGCTCGATCTTGCGGCGGTCGTTCTCCAGCAGCGCGGCCAGCCGGCGCCGGATGCCGAGGTTGATGCGCATCCGGCGGTCGGACGCGTAGAAGTTCCAGAGATAGTCCCGCTCGGTGTCGGTCACCATCTCCAGCGTCAGCTCGTCATGGTTGCGCAGGAAGATGGCCCATTGGCATTCCTCCGGGATGTCCGGGGTCTGGCGCATGATGTCGGCGATCGGGTGCCGGTCCTCCATCGCCACCGCCATGTAGATGCGCGGCATCAGCGGGAAGTGGAAGGACATGTGGCACTCGTCGCCGCCCTTCTCCAGGTCGCCGAAATAGGGCAGCACGTCCTCCGGCCACTGGTTGGCCTCGGCCAGCAGCATGCGGTCGTCGTAATGCTTGTCCAGCTCGGCGCGGATCGCCTTGAGGACGTCGTGGGTCTCCGGCAGATTCTCGTTGTTGGTGCCCTCGCGCTCCTTCAGGTAGGGGATGGCGTCGAGCCGCAGCCCGTCGACCCCCATGTCGAGCCAGAAGCGCATCACCGTCAGCACCTCGGCCAGAACCTCGGGGTTGTCGAAGTTCAGGTCGGGCTGGTGCGAGTAGAAGCGGTGCCAGTAATAAGCGTTGGCGACCGGATCCCAGGTCCAGTTGGACTTCTCCGTGTCGCAGAAGATGATGCGGGTGCCCTGGTACTTCTGGTCGCTGTCGGACCAGACGTAATAGTCGCGGTGGTTCGAACCGGGAGGCGCCTGGCGGGCGCGCTGGAACCACGGATGCTGGTCGGAGGTGTGGTTGATGACCAGCTCGGTGATCACGCGCAGGCCGCGCTCGTGGCACTCGTCCAGGAAGCGCTTGAAGTCGTCGAGGTTGCCGTAGGTCGGGTTGACCGACGTGTAGTCGGCGATGTCGTACCCGTCGTCGCGCAGCGGCGAGGGGTAGAAGGGCAGGAGCCAGACCGCCGTGACCCCGAGGTCCTGGATGTAGTCGAGCTTCTGGGTCAAACCGGCGAAATCGCCGATGCCGTCGTTGTCGGCGTCGAAGAACGCCTTGACGTGCAGCTGATAGATGACGGCGTCCTTGTACCAAAGCCGGTCCTGGCGGTCGATCATGGGTCCAGCACTTTCGCGAATCGTGTTGCGGAGACACGTGTTGCGGGAACACCGTAGGCAAACAAGCCAGACGGGTGAAGGTTTCACCCGGCCGGCCGGAAGAATCGTGACAGGAACCGGCCCGAAGGTCGAGTCCATCGCTAGCCCAGACGCGCTCCCCGCACCACCCGTTCGCGCGGGGCATAGCGCCCCTTCTGGCGGGCGGCCAGGGAAAGGGCCTCGTGCGCGATGAGGCGACGGTAGTCGGGGTCGACCCGGCCGAACATGGCGAAGGCGGTCTTCACCGCCTCCGTCGTCCGGCTCGCCACCGCCGCGCGCAGCGCGTTGCGCAGCATGCGCAGCTCCAGGACGCCGGGAACGCAGGTGCGCTCCACCGCCTCGGACAGGATTTCGATGGAGCAGAGCGCCGCCTCGTCGTCGAGCCGATAGGTCATGTCCCGCGGACGCTCCCCCAACCTGTCCCTGCCCCTCAAAGCCTTGCTTTTCTTATCCTTCGCCTGGGACAAAGGCCAGACCTTCCGGCGGCGCGGGCGCGCGCGGCTTGACTTGCGCCGCCCCCCCCATCAGGCTGCCCGCCTATCCGAAAGAATGGACGGCGACAGCGCGGATCATGGCCCCCCTCGGTTCCTTCATCATCGTCACCGGCGGCGATTCCCGCTACTGCCCACTGATCCTCGAACTGGTCGCCTCGCTGCGCGCGCTGAAGCCGGCGGCGGATTGCCCGATCGGCATCGTCGACGCCGGGCTGACCGACGAGCAGCGCGCGGCGATGAAGGCCGACGGGCTGACGGTGGTGACGCCGCCCTGGCCGGTGGAGATCCCGGCGCACCGGCTGCGCAACCGCATCCACCTGAAGGCCAACCTCGCCAAGCTGCATCTGCCGACCTATTTCCCCGGCTACGACACGGTCATCTGGATCGACGCCGATGCCTGGGTGCAGGATTGGGAGGCGGTGGAGATGCTGCGGCGCGGCGCGGCGCTGAACCGCTTCGCCATCGTCGCCCAGTTCGGCCGCTTCTCGGAGACGGAGCTGCGGCTCGACTGGCTGTTCGGCCGCTTCGCGCGGGTGCGCTCGATCCTGCTGAAGAACGCGCTGCGCGCCGGGCTGACCTCCGCCGAGAGCCGAGCGCTCGCGACCCGGCCGACCCTGAACGCCGGAGCCTACGCGCTGAAGGCCGACGCCCCGCACTGGGAGGCGTTCCAGCGCTGGCAGAAGCGGGTGCTGGTCAAGGGCCGGCTGTTCACCTCCGACCAGCTCGCCATGGCCGGCGCCGTCTACCTCGACGGGCTGCCGGTCGAGCTGCTGCCGGAATGGTGCAACTACATCGGCCCCTGGCGCTTCGACGCGGACAGGCGTGAGCTGGTCGAATACTACCTGCCCAACCGCCGGCTCGGCATCGTCCACATGGCCGGCGAGGACGCGATGCGCGCCGACCCGTCGGTGCGCCGCGCCGTGCTCGACATGCAGGACCGCGAGCACCAGCTCAGCCTGCGCCAGCCGGCCTGGGCGAAGGATGGGGCGCAGGATGGGGCGGTGACGGACGCGACAGCCAGGGCGCCCGCTCTGTGAGCCCCTCCGCCACTCCCGCCAGCTCCCGCGCCGCCCGCTCCAGCGCCTCCACGCCATGGGCGGCGAAGCCCAGCACCAGCGCGTTGCCTCCCACACCGTCCACGCCATAGCCGGACAGCGGCGGCGCCGTCAGCCCGACGCGCGCCGCCCGCTCCGCCAGCGCGCGGTCGGAACAGCCGTCCGGCAGCCGCAGCAGGACGTGCATCCCCGCATCCCCCGCCTCGGGCTTGCCGAGGCCGGCGAATTCCCGGCCGAGCGCGTCGAGCAGCGCCGCCCGCTTCCCCGCGTAGAGCGCCCGCATCGCCCGCAGATGCGACGCCAGATGCCCGTCGGCCACGAAACGGTGCAGCGCCGCCTGCGGCACCACGCTGGTGCCGCCGTCGAAATGACGTCGCGCCGCCCGCACCGACTCCACCAGATCCTGCGGCACCACGACATAGCCGAGCCGCAGCGCCGGGAACATCACCTTGCTGAAGCTGCCGACATAGACCACCCGCCCGGCCTCGTCCAAGCCCTGCAAGGCGGCCAACGGCGGTCCGGCGTAGCGGAACTCGCTGTCGTAATCGTCCTCGACGATCCAGGCGTCGTGCGCCGCCGCCCAGTCCAGCAGTTGCAGCCGGCGCCCCAGGCTCATGGTGACGCCGAGCGGGAACTGGTGCGACGGCGTCACCAGCGCCAGCCGCGCCCCGGCGCCGCGCCGCACCCCCTCGGCCACGTCGATGCCTTCCGCGTCGACCGGTACCGGAACCAGCCGCGCCCCCGCTCCCAACAGCGCCGCCCGGTTCCCCGGCCAGCCGGGATTCTCCACCCAGGCGACGTCGCCAGGGTCGAGCAGCAGTTGCGCCACCAGCGCCAGCCCCTGCTGCGCCCCCGACACGATGACCACCTGTTCGGCGTCGCAGCGAACCGCACGGACCGCACGCAGATAGCCGGCGATCGCCTCGCGCAGCGGCGGGTGACCGAGCGGATCGGGATCGGCCGCCAGGCCGCGTCCGCCGACCCGCCAGCTCCGCCCCAGCAATTGCCCCCACAGCGCGAAGGGGAACGCGTTCAGATCGGGCGTGCCCAGCGAGAAGGGCCGATCGAGCGGATCGCGCGCCACCGACGGCGCCTCGGCCAACGCCGCACCACGCCGCGACAGCCCGACGCCGCGCCGCGTGTCGAGACGGCGCGGCGCTCCCTCCGGCGGAACGTCCGGCAGGGCGGTGGCCACGAAGGTGCCGGCCCCAACCCTGCCGGTAACGTACCCCTCCGCCAGCAGCGTGTCGTAGGCGGTCACCACCGTGTTGCGCGACAGCCCCCGGTCGGTCGCCAGCGCGCGGCTCGGCGGCAGCCGCTCCCCCGGCCGCAGGCGCCCGTCGACCACCGCCTGCCGCAGGGCGCGGTAAAGCTGGCGGTGCAGCGGCTCCGGCCCGGCGCGGTCGAGCGTCAGCGGCCCCAGGCTGGCGAGAACCGGACGGGCGCGGCGTCCCATGAGCGCGGCCTTTCAAATTGGACCCAGCGGAAAGAGCCAACCGGACCTTTCAGCCGGTCCATTTTCGCCGCAAAGCTCCGGCATCGCAACCCAGCCGGATCCGCCAGGCCATGAGCAGCGCCCATTCCGCCGACACCGCCCAGCCCCAGCCTCAGAATCCGCCCCCGCCCCTGCCCCAGACCCCGCGCACCCGCGCGGTGCGGCGGGGCGATCGCGGCTCCCACGACGTCGCCACCATCCGCGCCATCATCGATGAGGCGCCGGTCTGCCATGTCGGCTTCATCGACGGCGGCGCGTCTCCGGGCTCCAGGCCCGTCCCGGTGGTCATCCCGACCGTGCCCTGGCGGGTCGGCGGCGAGCTGATGATCCACGGCTCCTCGGCCAGCCGGATGATCCGCCGCCTCCAATCCGGCGACGAGGCCTGCGTCACCGTCTCGCTGATCGACGCCTGGGTCCTGGCCCGCTCGGCCTTCAACCACTCCGTCAACTACCGCTCGGTGGTGCTGTTCGGCCGCCCGCGGCTGGTCAAGGAGGAAGCGGAAAAGCGCGCCGTGCTCGACGCGCTGGTCGAGAAGATCGAACCGGGCCGCGCCTCCAAGGTCCGCGCGCCCAACGCGCAGGAACTGAAGGCCACCGCGGTGCTGGCCTTCCCCATCGCCGAAGCCTCGGCGAAGGTCCGTTCCGGTCCGCCGGGTGACGATCCGGAGGACATGGATCGTCCGGTCTGGGCCGGCCTCGTGCCGTTGTCGCTGGTCGCCGGCACGCCGGTCCGCGACGGGGAGTGAGGCGCCCGCCACAATTTCCGAACAAAAAAGGCCGCGACCGGAGGACCCGGTCGCGGCCTTTTTTCTCTTCACGCAAGCCGAAGCCGCCCCGATACCCCCGGAGCGGCCCCGGCCCGTTCGCCCGATTAGGACGACGGGGCGTTGACACCGCGCGGCAGGATCTGCGCGCGACGGTTCGACGGCTCGCGGACGTTCGGGCCGGTCTGGACCAGCAGCTGGCCCTCGCCCTTGCCTTCGGTGGTGACGTTGGCGGCCGGGATGCCCTTGGCGACCAGAGCCTTCTTCACCGCGTCGGCGCGACGGATCGACAGGCGCTGGTTGTAGGCCGGCGAACCCGAGCTGTCGGTGTGGCCGACAACGTGGATGCGCGCGCCGCCCGACTTGCTGATCGCGGCCACGGCGTCGCCGATCACACGGTCGGCGGCCGGGGTGACGACCGACTTGTCCCAGTCGAAGAACACCAGGTATTCGTTCTGAACCTGAGCCACCGGAGCGACGGCCGGAGCAGCGGCTTCCGGCGGGCACGGGTAGCTGCCCTGGTGGATCACATAACCGCCATTGGCGGTGCGGGCATCGACACCGCCCGGAACCTGACCGGTCCAGCCGATCACCGGGTTGCACCACTTGGTGCCGATGCCGACCAGGCTCGCGTCCTGGGCGTTGGCGGCGCCAGCCAGACCGATGGCAACGATAGCGGCCGGCACGACCGCCAGACCAGCGCGAACAAGAGTCTTCATGTCTTCACTCCCTTCCAGAACCCTTCCCCATCAGAGTGCCTGCGGGGGATGAACCTTTCAATCGAAGCATCCGCCCACGTGCAAGCGCGGCAGCCAGCGGTCCAACATGTGGTGTCCGGCGTTGTTCCGAAACCTCTGCCGAACGGCCTGTTTGCCCCGTTACTTGGACCTATGCTCCTCTTCCATATCAGCTTTTCCGGTAGGTTTCCGCCAAATCCGCATAGCGGCGGGCGGACACCGGAAAAAAGCCGAGATCACGCTCGGAAAGCTCTCGAACCGGCCTTGCGGGACTTCCGGCCCACAAGAATCCCCGTGTCACCCGCTTGCCGGGCGTCACGAGGGCACCGGCGGCGACCATCGCCCCCGACTCGACATGCGCCCCGTCCATGACGCAGGCCTTCATGCCGATGAAGCAGCCGTCCTCAAGCGTGCAGGCGTGCAGCAGCGCCATGTGGCCGACCGTGATGTCGTCGCCGATGTAGGTGCCCTGCCCCTCGGAGGCCACGTGGATCACGGTGCCGTCCTGGATGTTGGTGCGGGCACCGATCCGGATTTCGTTCACGTCTCCGCGCACGGTGCAGCCATACCAGATGCCGCTGTCCGGCCCGATGACGACATCGCCGATCACCACCGCCGTTTCCGCGATGAAGGCGGTCGGGTCGATGGTGGGAAGGATGCCGTTGAAGGCGCGGACGAGACCGGACATGACGTCTACCTGAACCATGCGTGACGCGCGGGATTGAAACACCCCGCGCCCAAGGGCACCACCCGAATTCGTGGTGCACGGTCAAAGCGGGTCGGTATTGCTGCGTCTTTGCAACACTGGGCGTCCGGCGTCACACTGCCATGCGCCGGACGCCGGTCCCAACCCTCATTTGTGTCGTGATCTTGCGGGACCGCTCCGGAACAAGGTCACGGGAACAGCGGCGCCTGATCGATGCCGGTGGTCTCCCCCAGGCCGAGCATGACGTTCATGTTCTGGATCGCCTGCCCCGAGGCGCCCTTCACCAGATTGTCGATGACCGAGACGATGATGGCGCCGCGCGGGGTGCGGTCGGCGACCACGCCCATCAGCGCGTGATTCGACGCGCGGACATGGCGGGTGGCCGGCACGACCCCGGCGGGGGTCACCCCGACGAAGGGCTCGTCGGCGTAGCGCGCGGCGAGAGTCGCCCGCAGGTCGTCGGCGGTGACGCCCTCGGCCATGCGGACATAGATCGTCGCCAGCATGCCGCGGTTCATCGGCACCAGATGCGGCGTGAAGGAGACGGTCACCGGCCGGCCGGCGGCCAGCCGCAGCTCCTGCTCGATCTCCGGCATGTGGCGGTGATGGCCGACGCCGTAGGCGTTGAAGCCCTCCGACACCTCGCAGAACAGGTTGGCCTGCTTGGCGTCGCGGCCGGCGCCCGACACGCCGGACTTGGCGTCGATGATGATCCCGCCCGGCTCGATCAGGGTCTCCATCAGCAGCGGCAGCAGCGGCAGCAGCGAGCAGGTCGGGTAGCAGCCCGGATTCGCCACCACCCGCGCCTTGCGCACGCCCTGGCGGTTGAACTCGGTCAGACCGTAGGCGACCTCCTTCTGGAGATCGGTGGCGCGGTGCTCATGACCGTACCAGGTCGCGTATTCGGCCGGGTCGGTCAGGCGGAAATCGGCGGACAGGTCGACCACCTTCAGCCCGCTCGGCAGGCCGGCGATGACCTCCTGCGTGGTGCCGTGCGGCAGGGCGCAGAAAACGAAGTCCAGTCCGTCCCACCTGACCTGATCGATCTTCACCAGATCGGGCAGACCGAAGCCGCCCAGATGCGGGAACACCTCGGCCAACGGCTTTCCTGCCTGTCGCTCGGCGGTCAGCGCCGCGATCTCGACGTTCGGGTGACGCAGCAGCATGCGCACCAGTTCGGCGCCGGTGTAACCGGACGCGCCCAGGATGCCGACGCGGATCTTCGTGCCGCTGGATGTGCTGATCAGGGCCATGAAACCGGTGTCCTTCGCTCAAAGTCATGGAAGAGACAAAAAGAAAGGGGCGTCCCTTTCGGGACGCCCCTCGCTTGTACCGTAGCGACGCGGGTCCGGGTAGGGCCTTAGCGCTTCGAGAACTGGAAGCTGCGGCGGGCCTTGGCGCGGCCGTACTTCTTACGCTCGACCGTACGGGCGTCGCGGGTCAGGAAGCCGGCGGCCTTCAACGGCGGGCGCAGGGCCGGCTCGAAGTAGGTCAGGGCCTTCGAGATGCCGTGACGGACCGCACCGGCCTGACCCGACAGACCGCCGCCGGCGACCGTGGCGACCACGTCGAACTGCTCGACGCGCTCGGTCAGGCCGAAGGGCTGGGCGATCATCATGCGCAGCACCGGGCGGGCGAAATAGACGCTCTGGTCGCGGCCGTTGACGGTGACCTTGCCGGAGCCCGGCTTGATCCACACGCGGGCGACGGCGTCCTTGCGCTTGCCGGTGGCGTAGGCGCGGCCCTGGGCATCGAGCTTCGGAGCAGCCAGCTCTTCGGTGACGGTCGCGGTGGTGGCGGCGCCCGTCAGATCCTTCAGGCCGGAAAGGGTGGTGGTAACCTGAGCCATTTGGATTACGCGCTCCGCTTGTTCTTCGGGTTCAGGGCGGCGACGTCGATGGCGACGGGCTGCTGGGCCTCATGCGGGTGGGCGGCGCCCTTGTAGACCTTGAGGTGGGTCATCTGCTTGCGGCCGAGCGGACCGCGCGGAACCATGCGCTCCACGGCCTTCTCGATGACACGCTCCGGGTACTTGCCGTCCAGGATCTGGCCCTTCGAACGGCCCTTGATGCCGCCCGGATAGCCGGTGTGCCAGTAGAAGATGTCGGCGTCGCGCTTGTTGCCGGTCAGCTTCACCTTCTCCGCGTTGATGACGACGATGTGATCGCCGCAATCCATGTGGGGGGTGTAGGTCGGCTTGTTCTTGCCGCGCAGGATGTTCGCCAGGATGCTGGCAAGCCGTCCGAGAACGAGGCCGTCGGCATCGACGACGTACCACTTCTTCTCGATGTCGGTCGGCTTCAGATTGAAGGTCTTCATCGCCACACTCTTAATTCTGCCACAGATCGGCGGGCCGCCGAATCCGGGGCGCCGAAGCGGACGGTTTATGACGGTTCATGGATCGAGCTGTCAATGGAAAAATTTCTCTGCGAAATCAATGAATTGCATTCGCGGTATCCCAATACCTCTTATCGAACGGTATTGATTTTAAAAGACTTTTCAGTCGGACGCCGATCCCTGGTATCCAGATACCGCAAGCTTCACCGGATCATGGGGCGGAATCGAATAGGTGCCGGTGGCGTGGGCGACGGGCTCCGGGTCGCCCTCGGAGAAGATCAGGATCTCGCCATAGGCCAGCCGCTTGCCCATCTTGAGGATGCGGGCCTCGGCGACGATGGCGACCGGCGGCGGGCGGCGCAGGAAATTGATGGTCATGCTGGTGGTGACCGCCAGTTCGACCCGCCCGATCAGACTGAGCACCGCGCCATAGAGCGCCACGTCGGCCAGCCCGAACATCGCCGGCCCGGTCACCGTGCCGCCCGGCCGCACGAAATCGTCCTTGTAGGGCAGCCGCAGCCGGATCGTCCCGGCGCCCAGGCTGTCGATTGCCACGCCGAAGCTGCCGACCAGCGGAACCCCCTCGCGGATCAGGGTGTCCAGCTCGTCCTTGGCGATGGCGGGAGCGGTGGGAGTGGCGGCTTCGGTCATGGGTCCTCGGATCTTGCGCGGTCGGTTGGCGACACGAACAGTGTGCGAAACCGCCGATCCAGGCAAGCCCGGCGAGGACGGACCGGAACCGCGCCCGCGCTACTCGGCCATCCGCACCGCGTCGCCCGACAAGGGCAGCGGAGCGACCGGGGGAGGCACGGCCGCCGGAGGCTCCGCTGCCGGAGCAAGGCGCACCGGCCCCGAAGCGGACGGCCCCGAAACCAGCGGCGCCGCTTCCGGCGCGCCGCCTTCCGGCTGGGCGGAGGGGGGCGGCAACGGTTCGGCGCGGATTTCCGGCTTGGGGTCCGTCCGGGCTTCCGGCTCGGGAGCGGGCTTGGCCTCGGCCTTCCCCGGTTCGGACGGCGTCGCCTCGGCCGGGGTCGAGTAGTCGGGGACGATGCGGGCCTGGCTGCCGGTGATGACCAGCACCTTCTGCCCGATGGGCAGCGGCTTCGGCTCGCGCTGGGTGAGGGACAGCAGCTCGTTGTTCGGCTTGCGGACGATGTATTCCCAGCCGGTGGTGTCGCCGCTGATGTGCTCCAGCGTGTTGCCGAGGATCGTGCCGATGGCGGTGCCGCCGACGGTGCCCAGCGCGGCGCTCATGCCGCCGGACCCGACCTGCGCGCCGAGGATGCCGCCGGCCGCGCCGCCGCTGACCGCGCCGACCGTGCCGTTGGCGCTGATCGCGACCTGACGGAAGCCGACGACGATCGCCGGCTCGACCTTGTTGGCCTGCTGGACGGCGTTGCTGGCGTAGGTGTTGGGGGAGTAATCGGAAGAACAGCCGGCAAGGCCGCCGGTCACGGCGGCGAGCAGGCAGACCACGGCGAATCGCGACACGGGAACAACCATCCGCTTGAAAGCCCAAGCCCGTTGATAAGCGATCCCGTGCCGCGCGTCACCCCGGATTTTCCGGGACGCAGACCGGACGCGAAGCGCGTCAGTGGCCGTTCACCAGGGGCCAGACCTCCATCGCGCCACGATAGATCATGTCGAGCGACACGTAGAGGATGACCAGCAGGCCGACATAGGCGACCCAGCGGTGCTTCTGGAGAACCCGCGCGATAAGGCTGGCGGCGAGGCCCATCAAGGCGATGGACAAGGTCAGGCCGATCACCAGCACCGTCATGTGCTCGCGCGCGGCACCGGCCACCGCCAGCACGTTGTCGAGCGACATGGAGACGTCGGCGACGATGATCTGCCAGATCGCCTGGGGCAGCGTCTTGCGCGGCGCCGAGCCGGCGACGGCGCCATCCCCGTCGAGGTCGCTGTCCGACAGCGCCTCCACCGCCTCGTCCTCGCTCGCGTGGGAGGCGCGCAGCTCGCGCCACATCTTCCAGCAGACCCACAGGAGCAGCACGCCGCCCGCCAGCAGCAGGCCGATGATCTGAAGAAGCTGGGTGGTGACCGCCGCGAAGGCGATGCGCAGAACCGTGGCGGCCAGGATGCCGACCAGAATGGCCCTGCCGCGCTGGTCACGCGGCAGCCCGGCGGCGGCGAGGCCGATGACGATGGCGTTGTCGCCGGCCAGAACCAGATCGATCATGATGACTTGCAGAAGCGCCGTCAGGGCGTCCGCGGTGAAAAGCTCGCTCATGCGGGAAGCGTCCTCGCGTAGGGGCACGGGAGGAGTGACGGCACGCTTCGTCGCAGGAACACCGCACGCGCGCGAGGAAACGCACGAACCGGGGCCACTCCATCGGAAATCCAGTCCGACATCGCAACCCCTGAGGGGGGTTGCCAGAGGGGCCCGGCCTGGTTGCCGTGGCTTTACGCCAAGGCCAAGCGTCCTTCAACCCCCAAGCGGTGGACCCAGCCCCCCGCAAACCGATGCCCCCAACCACCATAGGAACAGAAAGGTCCGGGTGGCTGAGGGCGCCGGAACAGCCGCCGACGTTATTTGGAAGCGAGAATTCTGGCGGTGGCGACGGCGTCAGAAACCGTGTCGAGCGAATAGAGGGTCGCCACGCCGATGCCGGTGGCGAACGTCGCCTGGGCGGCCAGGGTGCGCTGCCACTCCACCATGGTTGCAAAGCTCTGCGCCGCGTTGTTGGCGGCGTCGGCCAATGCCTGCCCGGACGCGGCGGCGAGCAGGTTGCCCATCGCTATGGCGGGGGAATCGCCCAGCACCTTGACGTTCGCCTGGGTAACCGAATCGGTGATCTGGCTGTTGACGGCGATGGGAAAAGCCATGGAGCCTCCGGAAGGATCGGGGCGGCCGACGGGCCGCCGCATGATTGCAGGAGCCTGACCTCGCGCGCGACGCGAACCCCAGCGGTCCGCGATCCGCGCGCTGTGGCCGACACCCTCATCTTTATCGTTTTCCGGTTGCATTTCCAACAGGAAGAGACACGCAGCGCAACACCGGGCATGCCACGGAAATGCGAAACGGCCCCGCTCAGGGCCGTTCTGTCGCGCAACAGCATGGAAAGGATTGGTGGGCGATGAGGGGATCGAACCCCCGGCCACCTCGGTGTAAACGAGGCGCTCTACCGCTGAGCTAATCGCCCGAAAAGGAAACCGACCCGAAACGAAACCGGCCGGACAGGGGTCCGGCCGGCCGCACTATGCCCCGAAGGCGCCGATCAGTTCAAGATCGGTTCACCAAATCAGTTCAGGGCGTCCTTCAGCGTCTTGCCGGCCTTGAACTTCGGCTGCTTGGACGCCGGAATGTCGATCTTCTCGCCCGTGCGCGGATTGCGGCCCTCGCTGGCGGCGCGCTCGGCCACCGCGAAGGTGCCGAAACCGACCAAGCGGACCTCGTCGCCCTTCTTCAGCGAGTCGGCAATGCCCTCGAACACCGCATCGACCGCCTTGGTCGCGTCAGTTTTAGACAAACCCGACGCATCGGCCACATGCGCCACGAGATCGTTCTTGTTCACGCAATCCCCCTTCCGAATTCAGCAAATACTCAATTCCAAAAAGCCGCCCCACGACTTTTCGGGGGCGAAGCATAATCACAGCCTCACCCGCCCGTCAATTGGCGACAAGCGGGTGAGGCCATGCACACTTTAGCATTCCATCCGAACAATGGTGGGCCGAATCAATGCCGCAGGCTGTCGCCCGCCTTGTCGCCGGCCGCCTTCTCGCTCTGGGCCTTGGCGGCGGCCGCATCGACCTCCGCCTCGTTCCATTCGATCGGCTCGACCGGACGGGTCAGAGCGTTGCGCAGCACCTCGTCCACCGTGCCGACCGGGATGATCTCCAGCCCGCGCTTCACGTTGTCCGGGATGTCCGCCAAATCCTTCTCGTTGTCCTTCGGGATCAGCACATGCTTGATGCCGCCGCGCAGGGCCGCCAACAGCTTCTCCTTCAGGCCGCCGATCGGCAGCACCCGGCCGCGCAGCGTGATCTCGCCGGTCATCGCCACGTCCTTGCGCACCGGAATGCCGGTCAGCACCGAGACGATGGAGGTGGCCATGGCGACGCCGGCCGACGGGCCGTCCTTCGGCGTGGCGCCTTCGGGAACGTGGACGTGGATGTCCTTCTTCTCGAACAGCGTCGGCTTGATGCCGAAGGCGACGGCGCGCGACTTGACGTAGCTCTCGGCCGCCTGGACCGATTCCTTCATCACGTCGCCCAGCTTGCCGGTGGTGGTGACGCGGCCCTTGCCGGGCAGCCCGACCGCCTCGATCGACAGCAGCTCGCCGCCGACCTCGGTCCAGGCCAGACCGGTGGTCACGCCGACCAGATCCTCCAACTCCGCCTCGCCGTAATGGAAGCGGCGGACGCCGGCGTATTTGTCGAGGTTGCGGCGCGTCACGGCGACCTTGCCCGCCCCCGACGCCTTCATCAGGATTTCCTTGACCGCCTTGCGGCAGAGATTGGCGATCTCGCGCTCCAGGCTGCGGACGCCGGCCTCCCGCGTGTAGTAGCGGATGAGGTCGCGCATCGCGTCGTCGGAGATCGTGAACTCACCCTTCTTCAGGCCGTTCGCCTCGATCTGCTTCTCGATCAGGTGGCGCTTGGAGATCTCGACCTTCTCGTCCTCGGTGTAGCCGGCGACGCGGATGATCTCCATGCGGTCCAGCAGCGGCTGCGGCATGCGCATGGTGTTGGCGGTGCAGACGAACATCACGTCCGACAGGTCGTAGTCGACCTCCAGGTAATGGTCGTTGAAGGTGCCGTTCTGTTCCGGATCCAGCACCTCCAGCAGCGCCGACGACGGGTCGCCGCGCCAGTCGGCGCCCAGCTTGTCGATCTCGTCGAGAAGGAACAGCGGGTTCGACGACTTGGCCTTCTTCATGCCCTGGATGACCTTGCCGGGCATCGAGCCGATGTAGGTCCGGCGGTGGCCGCGCACCTCGGCCTCGTCGCGCACGCCGCCCAGCGACATGCGGACGAAGTTGCGCCCCGTGGACTTGGCGATCGACTTGCCGAGCGAGGTCTTGCCGACGCCGGGCGGGCCGACGAGGCAGAGGATCGGCCCCTTCACCTTGTTCATGCGGTTCTGGACGGCGAGATACTCAAGGATGCGCTCCTTGACCTTCTCCAGACCGTAATGGTCGGCGTCGAGCACCTTCTGCGCCAGCTTCAGGTCGCGCTTCACCTTGGTCCGCTTCTTCCAGGGAATGGACAGCATCCAGTCCAGGTAGTTGCGCACCACGGTGGCCTCGGCGGACATCGGGCTCATCGAGCGCAGCTTCTTCAGCTCCGCCAGCGCCTTTTCGCGGGCCTCCTTGGGGAAGCGGGTCTTGTTGATCTTCTCTTCCAACTCGGCCGACTCGTCGCGGCCGTCCTCGGTCTCGCCGAGTTCCTTCTGGATCGCCTTGAGCTGCTCGTTCAGGTAATACTCGCGCTGGGTCTTCTCCATCTGCCGCTTGACGCGGTTGCGGATGCGCTTCTCCACCTGAAGCACGCCGATCTCGCCCTCCATGAAGGCGTAGACCCGCTCCAGCCGCTCGGACACGGTGGCGCATTCCAGCAGCTGCTGCTTCTCCGGAATCTTCAGCGCCAGATGCGAGGCGACGGTGTCGGCCAGCTTGCCGGATTCCTCGATCTGGTTGATCGAGACCAGCACCTCCGGCGGGATCTTCTTGTTGAGCTTGATGTACTGCTCGAACTGCGACACGACGGCGCGGCTCAGAGCCTCGAGCTCCTGGTTCTCACCGGTCTTCTCCTCGACCAGCTCGGCCTGGGCCTGGAAGAACTCCTCATTGTCGGCGAACTTGGTGATGGCGGCGCGCTGGCCGCCCTCAACCAGCACCTTGACGGTCCCGTCCGGCAGCTTCAGCAGCTGCAACACGGTGCCGACGGTCCCGACGCTGTAGATGTCGGCCGGAGTCGGATCGTCCTGCGCGGCGTTCTTCTGGGTGACGAGCAGGATCTGCTTGTCATCCTTCATCACGTCTTCCAGCGCGCGCACGGACTTCTCGCGCCCGACGAACAGCGGCACGATCATGTGGGGGAACACCACGATGTCGCGCAGCGGCAGGACGGGGTAGAGGGCACCACGGGAGAGTTCGATCATCGGCAGAGCCTCAGTGATAGGATCGCCGCCAGCCCGGAATGGGCCTGACGCGGTTCCCGCCTCAGGGATCAAGCGCGGGGACCGGAAACGGCACGCTGACTAACGTGGCACACGCCTTGGTGGCCTTCAAGGGGCTGGCGGCGGTGGCGGGCCGTTTCCTTGCCGCGACGCGGCGGAAAACGGCCCTTCCCTCCCCTTTCATCCCCCGAACGTCGGGGTTTCAGGCCGCGGAAAGCCGTTGGACGTAGCCATCGACGGTCGTGCGCAGCGTTCCGGCCTCCTCGGTGAGCCCGCGCGACGCCGCCAGCAGCTCGCCCGACGCGATCCGCGTGGATTCGGCGGTGGCGGCGACCTGCCCGATGGTGCCGGACACCTCGCCGGTGCCCTGCGCGGCCGCCTGGATGTTGCGGGCGATCTCCCGCGTCGCGGCGTTCTGCTCCTCCACCGCGGCGGCCACGGCGGCGGCGGCCTCGCTGATCGCGGCGACGGTGCGGCTGATCGCGCCGATGGCCTCCACCGCGCTGCCGCTAACGTCGCGGATCTCGCCGACGCGGAGCTGGATGTCCTCGGTCGCCTTCGCTGTCTGTCCGGCGAGGCTCTTCACCTCGCTGGCAACCACCGCAAACCCTTTTCCGGCCTCCCCCGCCCGCGCCGCCTCGATGGTGGCGTTCAAGGCCAGCAGGTTGGTCTGGCTGGCGATCGAGTTGATCATGTCCACCACCGACCCGATCCCCGCCGCGCGTTCGGCCAGGGTCGCCACGATGCCGGCGGTGGTGCCGGCCTCGCGCACCGCGTCCTGGGCGATGCGCGCCGCGTCGTCGATGCGCCGGCCGATCTCGCCGCTCGACGCCTGGAGCTGCTCGGAGGCGGCGGCCACGGTCTGGATGTTGCCGGTGGCGTCGGCCGAGGCGGAGGCCACCGCATTGGAGCGCGACGACACGCTTTCCGCGGCGTCGGACAGGCGTTCGGAGCTACCGCGCACGCTTTCCGCCGTCGTCGACAGATGGCGGACGACCGATTCGAGCTGGGTCACGAACTCCCGCGTCGCCCGTTCGGTTTCTCCCCGCCGTGCCTCGCGCTGCTCGCGCTCGGCGGCACGCTGGGCCTCCGCAAGGTCGGCGGCGCGGGCTCGATCCTGGAGCACGCCGATGGCCCCGGCCATTTCACCGATCTCGTCCTGCCGTCCACCATGCGGGACGTCGAGGTCGCGCCGCCCACCGGCGATGGCGCCGACCACGCCGGCCAGCTCGACGATCGGCCGGGTGGCCCGGCGGTTGATGGCGACGCCGACCGCCGCCAGGGCGGCCACCGCCAGACCCAGCACGGCGAGCGCCAGCATCAGATGACGGAGCGCCGACGCCTGATGCTCCTCCGCCAGTTCGCGGGCGCCCTGAAAGCCGGCGTCGCGGATCGCCAGCAGGTCCTGGAGCAGCGGCGAGGCGGAGCGCCGCCACTCGGCGCTGTCCAGATCATAGGGCGCGCCCTTGCGCGAGGCGTCGAGAACCCGGGCCTTGTAGGCGCCGAAGCCCTCGACATAGCCCTTGCGCCCGGTTTCCAGCGCGGCCCGCAGGCCGGGGCCCATGTCGCCGGCAACGATGTCGTCCTCGATCGTCGCCCAGCGTTCCTGGATGCGCCCTTCCAGTTGCAGCGCTTCGCGCTCCGCCTCGGGCGTGAAGGGCTTGCCGGAGCCCAGCGTCCGCAGGAAGAGGACCGACTGCTGCCCGGCCATCTCCCGGAGGGTCGCCGCCCGCCCGGCGACGTCGGCGCGGTCCCCCGCCGTCGCATCCAGACCGGTCAGCCGGTGTTCAAGCCCGTTCATCGTCGCGCTCACCACGGAGGTCACCCCGACCATCGCCCCGAAGAAGCGGGCGGGCGCGTCGGCCGGCCGGCCGGCGCGGTCCTGGGGCAGCCATCCATCAACCGTGCGGCGCACCTCCGCCAGCTTTCCCGACAGCCCGGACAGTTCGTTCAGCGTCCTGGCGTCGCCGAAGGCGGCGGCGCTGGCCATCAGCCGGTCGCGCGCGCCGTCCGCCTGGGCGCGTGCCTTGGTCAGCGACTCCCGCGTCGCTGCATCGGCCGCCACGCCGGCCGCGAGCGGCAGGTTGATGACGCCGCGTTCCAGCGCCAGCGTCTCATTCAGCGCGGCCGCGCTGGTCAGCACGTCGACGATGGCCCGCGCGTCCGACGCCCGGCCGGCCGAGCTGGTTTCCTGCATCGCCAGCCAGCAGGCAGGAACCGCCGCAACAATCCCAACGCTCGCCAAACATACATAGAGAAAATTGCGAATTTTCATGTCCTGGTCGCCGATGTATTGTTATCCAGTGCCGACGGACAATGAAGCGAAGGATTTCCTTCGAAATCCATCGATCATTTTTCCGATCGGTTCTTATCGGCAAGCTTATCACGCACCAGCAATCCGCAGGAATGGCGCACATCGAGGTGTAGGGGTTTTCATCTGGAATGAAAAATGGTCGGAAATAAAAAGGGGCGCCGAAGCGCCCCTTTCCAAACACACGAAACCGGAAGACCGGACAGCGTCAGGCCCCCGGAGCCTCGCTGCGGCGCTCCGCGTGGACGTAGAGCGGCTTGGCCCGCCCCTCGACGACCTCCTTGTTGACCAGGATGCTCTCGATTCCCGACAGGCCGGGAAGGTCGAACATCGGGTCGAGCAGGATCGCCTCCATGATGGAGCGCAGGCCGCGCGCGCCGGTCTTGCGCTGGATCGCCTTGTGCGAGATGGCCTTCAGCGCGTCCTCGGAGAATTCGAGGTGCACGTCCTCCATTTCGAACAGGCGCTGGTACTGCTTGACCAGCGCGTTCTTCGGCTTGCTCAGGATCTCGACCAGCGCCGCCTCGTCCAGGTCGGACAGGGTGGCCAGCACCGGCAGGCGGCCGATGAACTCGGGGATCAGGCCGAACTTCAGCAGATCCTCGGGCTCGACCTCGTGCAGGATGTCGCCGGTCGTCCGCTCGTCCGGGGCGCGCACGTCGGCGCCGAAGCCGATCGAGGTGCCCTTGCCGCGCTGGGCGATGATCTTGTCCAGCCCGGCGAAGGCGCCGCCGCAGATGAACAGGATGTTGCTGGTGTCGACCTGTAGGAACTCCTGCTGCGGATGCTTGCGCCCGCCCTGCGGCGGCACGGAGGCGACGGTGCCCTCCATGATCTTCAGCAGGGCCTGCTGCACGCCCTCGCCCGAGACGTCGCGGGTGATCGACGGGTTGTCGGACTTGCGGCTGATCTTGTCGACCTCGTCGATGTAGACGATGCCGCGCTGCGCCCGCTCGACGTTGTAGTCGGCGGCCTGGAGCAGCTTGAGGATGATGTTCTCGACGTCCTCGCCGACGTAACCGGCCTCGGTCAGCGTCGTGGCGTCGGCCATCGTGAAGGGCACGTCGATGATCCGCGCCAGCGTCTGGGCGAGCAGCGTCTTGCCGCAACCCGTCGGGCCGATCAGCAGGATGTTCGACTTGGCGAGTTCGACGTCGTTGTGCTTCGTTCCGTGCGCCAGCCGCTTGTAATGATTGTGGACCGCGACCGAGAGCACGCGCTTGGCGTAGACTTGGCCGATCACGTAATCATCGAGCACCGCATGGATGTCGCGCGGAGTCGGAACCCCGTCGCGGGACTTCACGAGGGTCGTCTTGTTCTCCTCGCGAATGATGTCCATGCACAGTTCGACGCATTCATCGCAGATGAACACCGTCGGACCGGCAATCAGCTTGCGGACCTCGTGCTGGCTCTTGCCGCAGAAGGAGCAGTAGAGCGTATTCTTCGAATCGCCGCTGCTGGACTTGCTCATCGGTACTCCGTCATCTCGCGGGGGACGAGGCCCTCGAGGGCCTTGCCCGTTCGCGGCGCCCCCCGACGCCGGTCCATTCAGAGGTTGTCACGGGCGGAGCCCCTGACAAGGTCGCATCTCGATTCAGTCCGGGATCGGACCGCTTCATGACCATTCAACAACAGCGAAACGGCCCGATCAACCCTTTGTTGGCCTACCCCTCAGGCCCTCAGGACGCGCGGGCGTCGCCGCCGGGACGCTTTTCGACGACTTCGTCGATCAGCCCGAAGGCCTTGGCCTCCTCCGGCGACATGAACTTGTCGCGTTCCATCGCGGCTTCAATGGTGTCGAGCGTCTGGCCGGTGTGCTTGACGTAGATGTCGTTCAGGCGCGAGCGCAGCTTCAGGATCTCCTGCGCCTGGATCTCGATGTCCGAGGCCTGGCCCTGGGCGCCGCCCGAGGGCTGGTGGATCATGATGCGGCTGTTCGGCAGCGAGAAGCGCTTGCCCGGCGCGCCGGCGGTCAGCAGCAGCGAGCCCATCGAGGCGGCCTGGCCCATACACACCGTCGACACCTGCGGGCGGATGTACTGCATGGTGTCGTAGATGGCGAGGCCGGCCGAGACGTAGCCGCCCGGAGAATTGATGTAGAGCGCAATGTCCTTCGTCGGGTTTTCCGATTCGAGGAACAGCAGCTGCGAGCAGATCAGGCTGGCGACGGCGTCGTTGACTCCGCCGATCAGGAAGATGATCCGCTCCTTCAGCAGGCGCGAATAGATGTCGTACGCGCGTTCGCCCCGGTTGGTCTGTTCGATGACCATCGGGACCAGAGCATTCATCTTCGGCTCGAAGTCGTACATGTGTTCTTCCCTGCCCCCGCAGTTGGCTGGACCGGTGTTCGTTCCCGGCACGAAATCACATATAGGCGCCGCCGGGGGCGGGCGGTAGCCCACCCCCACTCCTTTTGGGAGTTTGTTACGCCTCGGCGGCGTCCTCGTCCTCGTCCTTGGTCAGCTCGTCGACGGTGACGGTCTTCTCGGTGACCTTGGCCAGCTCCAGGATGTGGTCGACGACCTTGTCCTCGAAGATGGGCGCGCGCAGGTTTTCCAGCGCCTGCTGGTTCTGCTTGAAGAACTCGAACACCTGACGCTCCTGGCCGGGGAAGCGGCGGGCCTCGTTGATCAGGGCGCGGTTCACCTCGTCCTGGGTGACCTGGATGTTGTTGCGGCGGCCCACCTCGGACAGCAGCAGGCCCAGGCGGACGCGGCGCTCGGCGATGGCGCGGTACTCGGACTTCAGCTCGTCCTCGGGCTTGTCGGCGTCCTCGCCGGCGTTGCCGTTCTTCAGCTCCTCCTGGAGGCGGGCCCAGATGCCCTCGAACTCGATGTCGACCATGCCGGCCGGCACCTCGAAGGAGTGGCTCTCGGCCAGCTTGTCGAGCAGCTGGCGCTTCACGCGCAGGCGCGACAGGTTGGCGTACTCGCCCTTGATGCGGTCGCGGACGGCCTCGCGCATCTTCTCCAGGCTCTCCATGCCGAACTCCTTGGCGAGGTCGTCGTTGACCTCGGCCGGGACGTTCTTGCGGAGTTCCTTGACGTCGACCTCGAACACCGTGGCGGCGCCCTTCAGGCGCTCGTGCGGGTAGTCCTCGGGGAAGGTGACGTTGATGGTGCGGTGCTCGCCGGCCTTGGCGCCGATCAGCTGCTCCTCGAAGCCCGGAACGAAGCGGCCGGCGCCCAGCTCCAGCGGGTAGTCCTTGCCGTCCATGCCCGGCAGGGCCTCGCCGTCGACCGAACCGGCGAAGTCGATGAGCGCGATGTCGCCGTTCTCGGCGCCGCGGTCCTCGGTGATCGGGGCCTGGGTCGAGTGCGCGCCGGCCAGCTTGCCCAGCGCCTCCTCGACCGACTCGTCGGTCACCTCGGCGACCGGCTTCTCCAGCTCGATGGCGCCGAACTCGCCCGGCTCGACGTCGGGCAGCAGCTCGACGGCCATCTTGTAGGTGAGGTCGCCGTTCTCCTCGTACTTCTCCACCTCGATCTTGGGCTGGAGGGCGACGCGCAGGCCGCGCTCGCTCAGCGCCTGGCGCGAGCTGTCGGAGATGGCGTCCTCCAGCACCTCGGACAGCACGCCGCCGTGGTAGCGCTGCTTGATCACGCTCACCGGAACCTTGCCCGGACGGAAGCCCGGCAGCTGGACGGTGCGGCGCAGCTCTTCCAGCTTGCCGTTCACCTTCCCTTCGATGTCCGTGGCGGAGATGACGACCTGAAATTCGCGCTTGAGGCCGTCGGTGCTGGTCTCGGTGATGTTCATCGGAACGAAAGCCTATCTCGTTGTTCCGGCCCGGCGGCGCCCGTCCGGGGCGGCCCGAAACCGTGTTATCCATAGCGGTGCGCGTGTTGCCATGGTGCGGGCGAAGGGACTTGAACCCATACGACCGAAGTCACTGGAACCTAAATCCAGCGCGTCTACCAATTCCGCCACGCCCGCTTTTCCATGGCAAAAGGCAGCCGCAGCGGGTGCCGCACACCCGCCGGACCGCCGGCGAAGTCCGGTCTATAGCACAGCGTGCCCGATGCAAACAGGCAAAATGGGACGGGATTCGCCGCGATCGCGCGGGAGGGAGGGCCCGATGGCCCCACCCGACGGCCCTACCCGCCCGCCTTGCCCAGCGAGCGGATCGCCGAGGAGGTGATGATCTTGCCGTCGCCGCTGTAGGCCTCGTGGTTGGCGTCGATCTCGCCCAGCCGGTAGCGGTAGTTGATCATCATCCCGCAGGACTGCTTCAACCCCTTGCGCGAACGGTCGGCCAGCCAGTTCAACCGCTCCATCCGGGCGCCGTTGGTCAGGTGGAAATGCGCCACCGGATCGAGCGCGCGGGCCTGCGCGCCGTCGGCCCGCTCGACCCGCCGCTCGGAGGTCTGGGCCGTCGTCAGGTAATGCACGGCCAGCCGCATCAGCGGCCCGCGCAGCTGCTTCTGCAGCTCCTCGTCCTCGTGCCAGCCGGGAACGGCCAGCGCGCGGGCGAGAATCGGCGCCTCATCGCCCGAATCGGGGCCCGAATCGAGGATCGCGCCGGCCTCCGAGTCGCGCTGGGCCAGCCGTTCGGCGATGCGCTCGGCCTCGGCGTTGGTCAGCAGCGCGTCGCCGTCGCGGTCGAGCGTGCGGTCGAACCAGCGGCGGAAGCCGGGGATCGGCGACAGGGTGGCGAAGCACTTGATGTTGGGAAACTCGCCGGTCAGCCCGTCGACCACCCGCTTGATCAGGAAGTTGCCGAAGCTGATGCCGGCCAGCCCGACCTGCGCGTTGGAGATCGAGTAGAAGATGGCGCTGTCGGCGCTCTTGGGGTCGCAGACCGGCGCCGAGGGGTCGAGCAAAGCCTGGACGTTGTCCGACATGCCCTGGACCAGCGCCACCTCGACGAAGATCAGAGGCTCGTGCGGCATGCGCGGGTGGAAGAAGGCGAAGCAGCGGCGGTCCGAATCGAGCCGGTCCTTGAGGTCCTGCCAGCCGCTGATCTCGTGCACCGCCTCGTACTTGATCAGCTTCTCCAGCAGCGAGGCCGGGCTGTCCCAGGTGATGCGGCGCATCTCCAAGAAGCCGACGTCGAACCAGGAGCGCAGCAGACTCTTGAGGTCGTCCTCCAGCGCCTGGAGCAGCGGCTCGCCGCGCGCCATCTCCATCAGCTCGGCGCGCAGATCGACGAGGAACTTCACCCCTTCCGGCAGGGCGTTGAACTGGGTCAGCAGCCGCACGCGCGGCGGCTCCAGGGCGCGGCGCAGCGCGCGCTCGGCGTGGCCGCGGGCGACCGGGTCGGCGGCGGCCTGGAAGGTCGCCATCGCCTCGTCCACGGCAGCCCGCTCGACGTCGAAGTCGCGCGCGAGCATCAGGAGGAAATTGCGCCGCCCCTGCGGATCGAGCGCGAGATAGGTGCGGCCGAGCTGCGCCGCCCGCGCCCGCGCCGACACCTCGCCGCCGCGCGCCTCCAGGCAGGCCTCGATCTGTTCCTTCAGACGCTCGGCGTCCTCCTTGGGCAGATGGGTGCGCGGCGGGGCGCCGACGGCGCCGCGCGCCGAGGCGGCGATCTCGCGCCAGCGGGTGCGCAGGTTGTCCAGCGCGCGGTCGAGAAGACCCGGCGGGCCGGCAGGCGGCTGGACCGGATCCAGAGTGGCGGTGTTCGGTGCGTCGCTCATGCTTGGAGTCTGGCCCTTGCCGCCGGATTCGGCAAGGGGATGCGGCGGGCGTCACCCGTGTGAGTACCGCCGACGCGACGCGCGCCGGGGTTTTCGGCCCTCCATGAAATTTCAATGACGACGGCTTGGGGTCCGTGTTTGACAGACGGCACGGCTCCCCTTTTCAGGAGCGTCATGCCCGGCCATGACGAAAGGAGGAGGAGGCCGCCAACAGCGCAAGCCGCTTTCCCGGCTGCGTCGGCCAAACAGGCCCTCAGCCCTTCAGCGCCCGCAACACGCCCGGCAGCGCCCCGGACAGATCCTCCGAGATCAGCCCCGGCCCGACGGCGTGCCCAGCCTCGCCGTGCAGCCAGACCGCCGCGCAGGCCGCCTCGAACGCCTCCATGCCCTGCGCCATCAGCCCCAGCACGATGCCGGCCAGCACGTCGCCCGACCCGGCGGTCGCCAGTTCGGGCGGCGCGTTGACGTTGATGACCGCCCGGCCGTCGGGGGCGGCGATCACCGTGTCGGCGCCCTTCAGCAGCACGACCGCCCCCGAGCGCGACGCCGCCGCGCGGGTCCGCGACAGCTTGTCGCTGTCCATGCCGACCGAGGCGCCGAACAGCCGTGCGAACTCGCCCTCGTGCGGGGTCAGCACGCAGCGCCTGTTCAAACGGTCGAACAGATCCTCCGGCGCCTCGGCGAAACTGGTCAGCGCGTCGGCGTCCAGCACGCAGGCCTTGCGCGCCTCCAGCGCCGCCAGGACGCGGGCGCGGGTCTGGGCGCTCCTGCCGCCCCCCGGACCGAGCAGCACCGCGTTCCGCCGCGAATCGCTCAACAATTGGGCAAATTCGGAATCATCGGCCACCGGCTCGACGATCACGCTGGGCGAGCCGGCGGCGTAGACGGTGAAGACCTCCGGCGGGCAGGCGAGGGTCACCAGCCCGGCTCCGGCCCGCAGCGCCGCGACGGAGGCGAGCCGCGCCGCGCCGGTCATCCGCCCGCCGCCCAGCACCATGGCGTGGCCGCGCGCGTATTTGTGCCCGTCCAGCGCCGGCCAGGGAAAGAGGTGACGCCACAGCTCCGGCCCGTTGACGGCGGTCTGCGGCACGATGCCGTCGAGCACCCGCTCGGGAATGCCGATGTCGCCGACCACCACCTCGCCGCACAGCTCGCGCCCCGGCAGCAGCACATGGCCCGGCTTGCAGCGGAAGAAGGTCACGGTCAGCGCCGCCTGCGGCGCCACGCCGAGCACGCGCCCGCTGTCGCCATGCAGGCCGCTCGGCACGTCGATGGCGACGACGGTGCGCCCGGCCATCGCCTCGACGATGGATTTGGCGACCCCTTCCAGCGGCCGCGACAGGCCGGCGCCGAACAGCGCGTCGATGACCAGGGGGTTGCCCTTGAGGATGTAGGGGTCGGCCGCCTCGATGGGGCCGGGCCAGCGCTCCGCCGCCACCGCCGCGTCGCCGGTCAGGGCCGAACGGGTGCCGAGCAACGCGAGACGCACCGGCCAGCCGGCCTCCAGCAGCAGCCGGGCGACGACGAAGCCGTCGCCGCCGTTGTTGCCCGGCCCGCAGAGCACCGCCGTCGGGTGCGGCGCCCAGCGCTCGCACACCGCGCGCACCACGGCGGCGCCCGCGGCCTCCATCAACGCTGCACCCGGCACGCCGGCCGCGATGGTCATCTCGTCGGCACGATGCATTTCCGCGACGGACAGCAGTTCGTCCATCACCCCTTCCCTTCTCGATCCGGCCTCTCTCGATCCGGCAAACGCCATGGCCGACGCGGACGCCATGGATAGCGCGATTTTTCAACCGGGCAAGCATAAACGCCCGCTGGGCGGCCAACCAGCCGCGCGGACGTCAAAAAGATCGAGTTGTCTGGGAAACCCCCAGAAGGGGGGATGGGGCGATGGATGGGACTCGAACCCACGACCACTCGGACCACAACCGAGGGCTCTACCAACTGAGCTACCACCGCCGCCGTTGGGAGCGCTTATTTGCCCCAGCCGAGCCGTCCGGTCAAGGGCTTTTTCACGAGGGGTCGAAAAAAAGCGACGCCCCCGCTTTCACCCCCTGTTTGCCGCCGCCTGCGCGGATCTCTTGCAGGTTTTGCACAAATAATGTTCACTTCGCCGCATTCGTTGGCAGAGCGATGCCCCAACCAACGGCAGCCCGCTGCCTTTCGTCGTGGTTTCATGCTGCCGGATCGGAGTACCCGTTTCTGGCACGCTCCATGCTTAATGTCGTCGTGTCGGCAGAGCCGTGGACGGTGCCTGCCGGCGTTGGCACCTCGTACACGAGAGACCCATGAAGAAGATCGAAGCCATCATCAAGCCGTTCAAACTCGACGAGGTGAAGGAAGCTCTTCACGAAGTCGGGATCAAGGGGATCACCGTCACCGAAGCCAAGGGCTTCGGCCGCCAGAAGGGCCACACCGAGCTGTACCGGGGCGCGGAGTACGTCGTCGACTTCCTGCCCAAGGTGAAGATCGAGGTGGTGATGGAGGACTCCCTGGTCGAACGGGCGATCGAGGCGATCCAGCAGGCCGCCCACACCGGCCGCATCGGCGACGGCAAGATCTTCGTCACGCCCGTGGAAGAAGTGGTCCGCATCCGGACCGGCGAAAAGGGTCCGGACGCGATCTGACCGGCGTCCCCACCCGCCCCCGTCACCCAAGCCGTTGCCAACATGCGCCTGACTTACCAGCCCGCCCGGACGACCTACGCCGCACCCCCTGCCGAACGGCCGATGGCCCTAGGCCGGACGTGCGCGTTTTTCGGCTGGCGCGTTGTGCGGGCGGGTCAGGCGTGACATAACGTCCGCCGCGAGCGCCGTCTCCCGCCCTCGTGATCCGAAGGTTGGTTTGACGCTGCGGGATCCAAACCTCTCAAGCGTGGAAAAAGAGATATGTCCGACATCAGCAAGGTCTTCGACCTGATCAAGGAACACGACGTCAAGTATGTGGACCTGCGCTTCACCGACCCGCGCGGCAAGCTGCACCACACCGCCCAGCACGTCTCGACGATCGACGAGGACGTGTTCGAGGACGGCATCATGTTCGACGGCTCGTCGATCGCCGGCTGGAAGGGCATCGAAGAGTCGGACATGATCCTTCAGCTCGATCCGACCACCGCCGTGATGGATCCGTTCGCCGCCCAGCCGACGCTGAACATCCTCTGCGACGTGTTCGATCCGGGCACCGGCCAGGCCTACGAGCGCTGCCCGCGCGGCATCGCCAAGGCCGCCGAGCGCTACACCGCCTCGGCCGGAATCGGCGACACCGTCTATTTCGGCCCGGAAGCCGAGTTCTTCGTCTTCGACGACGTCAAGTACTCCGTCGACATGAACAAGGTGTCCTACGAGTTCGCCTCGGACGAGGGCTCCTACTCGTCGGGCAAGGAGTATGAGGACGGCAACCTGGGCCACCGCCCGGGCACCAAGGGCGGCTATTTCCCGGTCGCGCCGATCGACAGCGCCAACGACCTGCGCGCCGAGATGCTGAGCGTGCTGGCCGAGATGGGCGTCCCGGTCGAGAAGCACCACCACGAGGTGGCCGCCGCCCAGCACGAGCTGGGCATCAAGTTCGACACGCTGGTCCGCACCGGCGACAACATGCAGTACTACAAGTACGTGGTGCACAACGTCGCCCACGCCTACGGCAAGTCGGCGACCTTCATGCCGAAGCCGGTGTTCGGCGACAACGGCTCGGGCATGCACTGCCACCAGTCGATCTGGAAGGACGGCCAGCCGCTGTTCGCCGGCAACCAGTACGCCGACCTGTCGGAGCTGGCGCTGTTCTACATCGGCGGCATCATCAAGCACGCCAAGGCGCTGAACGCCTTCACCAACCCGTCGACCAACAGCTACAAGCGCCTGGTCCCGGGCTATGAGGCCCCGGTGCTGCTGGCCTACTCGGCCCGCAACCGCTCGGCCTCCTGCCGCATCCCGTACGTCGCCTCGCCGAAGGGCAAGCGCGTCGAGGTCCGCTTCCCGGATCCGTCGGCCAACCCGTACCTCGCCTTCGCGGCGATGCTGATGGCCGGCCTGGACGGCATCAAGAACAAGATCCACCCCGGCGACGCGATGGACAAGAACCTGTACGACCTGCCGCCGGAAGAGCTGGCCAAGGTTCCGACGGTTTGCGGCTCGCTGCGCGAGGCGCTCAACGCGCTGCGCGAGGACAACGCCTTCCTGCGCCAGGGCGACGTCTTCTCGGCCGACATGATCGACGGCTACATCGACCTCCGCACGGAAGAGATGATGGCCTTCGAGACCATGCCGCACCCGATCGAGTACAAGATGTACTACTCGGTCTGATGTAATTTGTTGATTTCCTTGGGAGTCTCCAGACTTTCGTTCCAAGTTCGGAGCAAGAAGACCCAAGGAAAATCGACAACCACATCCTCGGATGTCCAACGTGGAAACGGGTCGGCTCGCCGGCCCGTTTCTCGTTTTGCGGGTGCAATTTGGTCATCACTTCGCTTTCCTCAAGGGTGTGACCTCCCCAACTCTAGCGTGATCGGACCTGCTGACAGCGACCGCAGCCGCGTGTAGAACATTCTACCGGCGGGAGAATTCTTGTGGCGCGTTCATCCAATTTCGGATTCCTGGCACGGCACGACGTCCAGCTCGAACGGCTGGGCGCGCTGGCTGAGCGTTTCTTCGCCGAGGACGCGAACACCTCCATCATCAAGACCGGGCAGTTCGCCGAGCTTCTCGCGCAGTTGACGGCGGCCAAGCTCGGGATGTGGACCTCCCCGGAGGAGAAGCAGGCCGACTTGCTGCGCCGCCTGCGCGACCGCGGCGTGTTGACCCGCGAGGTCGGCGACCTCTTCCACTTCATCCGCAAGGCCAGGAACGACGCCGCGCACGATCTCGACGGCGATCACCGGATGGCGCTGTCCTGCCTGAAGAACGCCCGGACGCTGGGCGTCTGGTTCCACCGCACCGTCACCGGCGACCGGACCTTCACCCCCAGCCCGTTCGTGCCGCCGGCGGACCCGCGTGCCGAGGGCGCCGCCTTGAAGGCGGAACTGGAGCGGTTGCGCCTGGAACTCGCCGAGCGGCAGTCGGCGCACGAGCGCATGGCGGCGGAGGCCCAAGCGGCGGCCCAGGCCGAGGCCGATCGCCGGCTGTCCGCCGAGGAGCGCGCCGCCCGCGCCGAAGCCGAGCGCCAGTCCTGGGAACGGCTCGCCCAAGAGGCCGACGCCGACCGCGCGCGCCTCGAGGCCGAGCTGACCGTCGCCCAAGCCCAGGCGGCAAGCGAGCCGGCCGCGGCCATCCAGGGCCGCGTCGAGGTGGCCTACGCCGTTGGCCAGGGCATCGACCTCGACGAGCGCGAGACCCGCCGCCTGATCGACTCCCAGCTTCGCGACGCCGGCTGGGAGGCCGACAGCGAGGTGCTCACCCACGCGGCCGGCGCCCGCCCGCAGAAGGGGCGCGATCTGGCGATCGCCGAGTGGCCCACCGCCGACGGCGTCGCCGACTACGCGCTGTTCGCCGGACTGGCCATCGTCGGCATGGTCGAGGCCAAGCGCGCCAACGCCAACGTGTCGGAGTTCATCAACCGGGCGGAGCGCTACAGCCGCGGCTACGTCCCGCGCGGCGACGAGCAGCCGCCGGCCGAAGGGCCATGGGGCGACCTGCGCGTCCCCTTCCTGTTCTCGACGAACGGACGTCCCTTCCTGCGCCAGTTCGAGGCGCTGTCGGGCATCTGGTTCCGCGACGGCCGTCACCCGCAGAACCTCGCCAAGGCGCTGGACGGCTGGTACACCCCCGCCGGCCTCCTCGAGGCGCTGCGCAACGACCCGCGCGCCGCCGACGCCCGGCTGTCGCGCGACCCGTTCGCCTTCAACTTCCCCCTGCGCGACTACCAGCGGCACGCCATCCGCGCCGTCGAGGAGGCGATCTCCGCTGGCCGGCGCGAAATCCTGGTCGCCATGGCGACCGGCACCGGCAAGACCAAGACCTGCATCGCGCTGGTCTATCGCCTCCTGAAGGCGCAGCGGTTCCGCCGCATCCTGTTTCTGGTCGACCGGACGGCGCTGGGCGAGCAGGCCGGCAACGCGTTCAAGGAAACGCGGATGGAGCACCATCAGGTCTTCGCCGACATCTTCGCGGTGAAGGAACTGGGCGACATCCTTCCCGACCCCGAGACGAAGCTGCACATCGCCACCGTCCAGGCTCTGGTCAAGCGCGTCCTCTACGGCGAGGAGCCGCCGGCGATCGACCAGTACGACTGCATCGTCGTGGACGAGTGCCATCGCGGCTACCTGCTCGACCGCGAGATGGGTGACGAGGAGCTGAGCTTCCGCAGCCAGGACGACTACGTCTCCAAGTACCGCCGCGTGCTCGACCGCTTCGACGCGGTGAAGGTCGGGCTGACGGCGACGCCGGCCCTGCACACCGTGGAGATCTTCGGCGAGCCGGTCGTCCGCTACACCTACCAGGAGGCGGTGATCGACGGCTGGCTGGTGGACCATGAGCCCCCCATCCGCGCCCACACCGCGCTCAGCCAGGAAGGCATCCACTGGGACGCCGGGGAGCGGGTGGATGTTCTCGACACGCGGACCGGGCAACTCGACCTCATCCATCTGGACGATGAGGTCCGGTTCGACGTGCAGGACTTCAACCGCAGGGTCCTGACACCCGACTTCAACCGGGTCATCGCGGAATGGCTCGCCGGCCACATCGACCCCGGCCTGCCCGGCAAGACTCTGGTCTTCTGCGCCACCGACCTGCACGCCGACATGGTGGTCGGCGCCTTGCGCACCGCCTTCGCCGCCCGCTACGGCGCCGTGGAGAACGACACGGTCGCCAAGATCACCGGGCGGTCGGACGACCCGATGCGCCAGATCCGCCGCTTCAAGAACGAGGCCCTGCCCAAGGTCGCGGTCACCGTGGACCTGCTGACCACCGGCATCGACGTGCCGGAGATCGTCAACCTCGTCTTCATCCGCCGGGTCAACAGCCGCATTCTCTACGAGCAGATGATCGGGCGCGGCACCCGCCTGTGCGACGACCTGTTCGGCCCTGGCCGGCACAAGACCGCTTTCCGCATCTTCGACGCGGTCGGGCTCTACGCCGCGATGCAGGATTTGACGGAGATGCGGCCGGTCGTCGCCAACCCGAACATCACCTTCGCGGCGCTGATGGAGGAACTGGCCGAGGCCACCGGCACGCCCCTTCCGCCCCCCGCGCCGGCGCTGCCGCCGACCGGCTTCGCCGAAGAGGAACAGGCGCCGTTCGAGGGGCCGCCCCCGGAGCATCACGGGACCGCACCGGAGGTCGCGGAGCGCCGTGCCCGGCAGGCGCGCTGGCTGGTCGGCCAGATCGTCGCCAAGCTGCACCGCAAGCGCCGCCGCCTGTCGGAGGCCGGGGAGCGGCGCTTCCGGGAGTTGGCCGGCACCGACCCGGACAGCTTCATACGCCGCGTGAAGGATGCGCCGCCGGAGGAAGCGGCTCGCACCCTTCTCGATCATCGCGCCCTGATGGAGCTGCTGGACACCCGCGTCGCCGACGACCCCATCCATGTGCCGCTCTACGGCGGGGCCGACGCGTTCCGGCACGAGGAGACCGGCTACGGCCCGAACATCACCCGGCCCGAGGACTACCTCGCCAGCTTCCGCCGCTATCTGGCGGAAAACCTCAACCGGGTTCCGGCGCTCAACGCCGTCGCCAACCGCCCCCGCGAGTTGACCCGCGCCCAGCTTCGCGAGGTCCGCCTGCTGCTGGAGCGTGACGGCTTCGGCGAGGTCGAGCTGCGCGCCGCCTTCCGCGACGCGACGAACGCCGACATTGCGGCCTCGGTCATCGGCTACATCCGGCAGGCCGCGCTGGGCGACCCGCTGGTTCCCTACGACGAGCGGGTGGACCGGGCGATGCGCCGGGTGCTATCCAGCCAGCCCTGGACGAAGGCGCAGCGCGACTGGCTGGAGCGGATCGGGCGGCAGATGAAGAAGGAAGTCATCGTCGACCGCGAGGTTCTCGACCAGGGCGAGTTCCGCCAGCAGGGCGGCGGTTTCGCAAGGCTGGACCGGGTGTTTGACGGACGTCTGGGAAAAGTATTGACAGAAATACTAGACATGATGTGGGGAAATGCAGCATGACATCCGTTTGTATTTGGAAATTTATTTCGCCAGATAGAGAGTATATTTGTGCCGTTTCTGACTCGAGGATAACTTCAGTATCATCGAGTAGCACTGTTCATACCGATTGCGCTTCCAAACTGATCCCTCTAACGGTCAAGTTCAAAACGACGGACAGTGATGGATGCTTTACAATAACTAAATATCAATTTGAATTCGGATTCGCTATGTCCGGAAATGTGGATGTATGTTTTATGACACACGCTGCCTTATCGGGGATTTGCAGCAACATAGGACTACATGGACAATTTGATCCGTCACTAAGCAAAATTGCGAATCTTGCCTCCCATATTCTTGAAAAATATACAAAAGATTATATGAAAAATAAAGCCGGATTCCCAAAGTGTGAAATATCGATATTTGGATGCTGTCCAAATTCAGAAAGGCTGGAGTCTTATTATATTTCAAATACTCAAGGCGGTGGCGGAAAGGCTTACGTTCGCCGTGACATGAACCCAATATTCATGGGTGATGGAAGCGAGACCCACAGGAATAAATGGAATAGCTTGGTTGAAGCTGGGAGCAGCCCAGGAGGAAATACACCAATTATCGCATTGGAGGAAATAATATCGCGAGAATCGAGAAAAACCGTGGGCGGAGCAACACAATTTGTTCATTGTGATAAAAATGGATTCCACATTCTTCAAACGGAATTTGGGGCACCGATAGTTGGAACTCAGAGCTATTTAGGTTTCGACATCTGCGGTCAAATTGAGCCTATTCTTGGTGCAGTTGTGGCTATGGATACAATTTTGACAAAGACTACGACATGACCGCGACCACCGACATCGTCTCCAAGCTCTGGGGCCTGTGCCACATCCTGCGGGATGACGGCATCACCTATCACCAGTACGTCACGGAGCTGACCTACCTGATCTTCCTGAAGATGGCGGCGGAGACGGGGGCGGAGGAGCAGTTGCCGGACGGCTACCGCTGGACCGACGTCAGCCGGCGCCAGGGGCTGGAGCAGCTCACCTTCTACAAGGAGATGCTGATCCACCTGGGCACCTACGGGTCGTCGCAGGTTCAGGCGATTTTCCAGAACGCGCAGACCAGCCTGCGCCAGCCGCGCATCCTCAAGGCGTTGGTCGAGGCGATCGACGGGCTGGACTGGTACTCGGCGCGGGAAGAGGGCCTCGGCAACATGTACGAGGGCCTGCTGGAGCGCAACGCGACGGAGAAGAAGTCGGGCGCCGGCCAGTACTTCACGCCGCGGCCGCTGATCGACAGCATGGTCGCGCTGATGCAGCCGAAGGCCGGCGAGTACGTCCAGGATCCGGCGGCAGGCACCGGCGGCTTCGTGATCGCCGCCGACCGCTGGATCAAGGCCCACACCAACGACCTGTGGGACCTGACGGAGGCCGAGCAGTACTTCCAGCGCCACACCGCCTTCTGCGGGATGGAGCTGGTGCCGGACGCCCACCGGCTGGGCCTCATGAACCTGATGCTGCACGACGTCACCGGCGACCTCCAGCTCGGCGACGCGCTGTCGGAGCAGGGGACGCGGCTGCCGAAGGCGCATGTCGTCCTGACCAACCCGCCCTTCGGGACGAAGAAGGGCGGCGGCCTGCCCAGCCGCGACGACTTCACCTACCCCACCTCCAACAAGCAGTTGGCCTTCCTCCAGCACATCTACCGGGGCCTGCGTCCCGGCGGGCGGGCGGCGGTGGTACTGCCGGACAATGTGCTGTTCGAGGACAACGCCGGCCGTGACATCCGCCGCGACCTGATGGACAAGTGCGACCTGCACACCATCCTTCGCCTGCCGACCGGCATCTTCTACAGCCAGGGCGTCAAGACCAACGTCCTGTTCTTCACGCGCGGCCAGACCGACCGGGGCAACACGCGGGAGGTCTGGATCCACGACCTGCGCTCCAACATGCCGCAGTTCGGCAAGACCCGCCCCCTGACCCGCGCGAACTTCGCCGCCTTCGAGGCCGCCTACGGCCCCGACCCGCTGGGCAAGGCCCCGCGCACGGACGAGGGCGAGCAGGGCCGCTTCCGCCGCTTCACCCGCGAGCAGATCGCCGCGCGCAACGACAATCTGGACATCGCGTGGCTGCGCGACGAGAGCGCCGAGACGGAGTTGCCCGAACCGGATGTGATCGCCGCCGAGATCATGGACGCGCTCCGCACCGCCCTGGAGGAGATGGAGGCGCTGTCCGACCTGTTGGGAACGGATGAGACGGTCGGCGATGCCGTGGCAGAGGCTGCGGAATGAGCGGGCGGGAGTTGCCTTCTACTTGGGCTTGGTGTGAATTCCGAGACGTTGCAAACGTTGCAAGCGACCTTGTGGATCCGCAACTTACACCAGATGCCCCCCACGTCGCACCGAATCATGTCAGCTCTTGGACTGGCGAACTGATCGAGAAATCGACAGTTCGAAATGATGCTGTCACCAGCCCGAAGCATCGTTTTCGCACTGGGCAGATCGTCTACTCAAAAATACGGCCATACTTGGCCAAAGCAATATTTGCGGATTTTGATGGCCTGTGCAGCGCAGACATGTATCCCATTGAATCAAGGATCAATGCTCGGTTTCTTTTGCGCTGGATGCTGACTAAGGAATTTACCGACGCTGCCGCACAAAGCCAAGGGCGCACAGTGCTTCCCAAAATCAATCAGGAATCGCTACAGAAACTCCCAGTTCCGGTTCCTCCCCTCCCCGAACAACGCCGCATCGTCGAGAAGATCGAGGCGCTGACGGCCCGGTCGCGCCGGGCGCGTGAGGCGCTGGACTCGCTGCCGGCGCTGATCGACCGCTACCGCCAATCCATCCTCGCCGCCGCCTTCCGCGGCAACCTGACGGCGGACTGGCGGACTGCTCATCCAGAGAGCGAGACCGCCGATGGCTTGCTTCATCGCATCGGGATCGCCGTCACCGAAGTCGATCCCGAAGACCGTCCGTTAGAGCTTCCACCCTCTTGGCGATGGGCACGGCTTGTGGACATCGCAGACGTCAAGGGTGGGTTGGCAAAAGGAAAGAAGCGCACCGACGGCGTTGCGCTTCGGCCCGTCCCCTATCTCCGCGTTGCCAACGTTCAAAGAGGTTACCTTGATATTTCAGAAGTAAAAGAAATCGAGGCATCGCAGAATGAAATTGAGCAACTTCGCCTTCTTGAGGGCGACATTCTATTCAATGAGGGAGGAGATCGCGATAAACTGGGGCGCGGCTGGGTTTGGAGTGGTGAAATTGAAACGTGCATTCACCAAAACCACGTTTTCCGTGCGCGGCTACGCTCATCAGAACTAAACCCTTTCCTGATCTCACACTTTGGAAATACCTTCGGACAGAGTTACTTTTCCGGAAACGGCACACAAAGTGTAAATCTCGCGTCGATCAGTCTTTCCAAGCTGAAGGCGTTTCCGGTTCCAGTCATTCCACCGGCTGAACAGGTGGAGCTCTATACCCGCGTCCAGGAGGCTTTACGGCGAGTGGAAGTGTTCCATGCGGCTTGGTTTGCCGCGTCGGAGCGACTGCCATCCCTCGACCAATCCATCCTCGCCAAGGCGTTCCGGGGCGAACTGGTGCCGCAGGACCCGAACGACGAACCGGCCTCCGTCCTGCTGGAGCGCATCCACACCGAGCGCGCGGCAGCCGGCGCGGCCCCCCGGCGCGGACGTCGGGCGAGAACGTGAGACCGAAGGACTGACATGCCCCCCAAGACCTGGATGGTCCGCGCCGGAAAGCGCGGCGCGCTGATCGACCGCTTCCGCAACGCCGGCCGGGTGGCGATCGGCTGGTCCGACCTCGGCTCGCTGGCCGTGGTCGCGGACCGGCCGGCGATGGTCGCGCTGGTGCGGGCGCAGTGGCCGGACTGGAACGCCTACGAGGTCGGGAACAACGCCGGCCAGCTTCACCGCTTCCGGTCGGAGATCCAGGCCGGCGACCGGGTGATCTCCTACGACCCGGAAGGCCGCGTCTACCATGTCGGCTCGGTCGGCGGCGGCTACGCCTTCGAACCGGTCTTCGACCCCGACTACCCGAACGTCCGCCCGGTGGCCTGGATCGGCACGGTGCCGCGCGACGCGCTGAGCGTCGCGGCCAAGAACTCGCTGGGCTCGGTCACCACCGTGTTCCAGGTGCCGGCCGACACCGCGGCGGAACTCGACGCGCTGCTTCCCGCTCCGGGAGACCGTGCGCCCGTGGAACTCGCCGCGACGATCCAGGGGAGTGGTAACGTGCGCGGGGACCTCGTCGTCGGACCCGCGCCCTCCACCACCCTGGTCGATTCCGCTGCGGAAGCCGCCGCCGAACAGGAGCTGTTCGAGGATCTGGAGGCCAAGGCTCTGGAGTTCATCAAGGACCGGCTGGCGAAGCTGAGCGCCCGCGACATGGAACTGTTCGTCGCCGGGCTGCTGCGCGCCATGGGCTACAAGACGCGCGTGTCGGCCATCGGCCCCGACCGCGGCATCGACATCTTCGCGTCGCCGGACGGGCTGGGCTTGCAGGAGCCCCGCATCTTCGTCGAGGTCAAGCACCGCAGCGGCGCCATCGGCGCACCGCTGGTCCGCTCCTTCCTAGGCGGCAGACGGTTGGGCGATCGTGGCCTTTACGTCTCGACCGGCGGCTTCACCCGCGAGGCGCGGTACGAAGCCGAACGCTCCACCATTCCTTTGTCGCTGCTCGACCTCGATGACCTCGTGGCGCTCGCTTTGGAGCATTATGACGCCCTGGACGTGGATGCAAAGCCGCTGCTGGCGCTGAAGCGTCTCTACTGGCCTGCGTAGAACGGCGCCGGCCCAACGATCGGTCGCGTCCCGGAATGCGTGTGTGATACGCTTTGGCTTCGCGCCAAAGAAACATCAAACACGATCCTTCAAGCCGGGACAGCGATTATCATGAGCGGCAACAACGAAGAAGTGCTGGATGCGGTGGTGGATCGGGCGCCGGCAGAGGAGCCTCCACCCGTCCGCATCGAGGCCGTGTTGACGCCGCGCCTCAACCTCGCCTTCCATCAGAACGCGGTCCCGGTCCTGCGGGAGCTGGTGCTGGTCAACGACGGCGACGCTCCGCTTGAGGCGGTCGAACTGACCCTGACGTCGGAACCCGCCTTCCTGGCGCCGAAGACATGGCGCATCGACGCCATCCCCGCCGGCCAGCGCACCCATGTGCCGAAGCTCGACGTCACGCTGGACGGCGCCATGCTCGGGCGGCTGACGGAGGCGGAGAGCGCGACCGTCACCATCACCGCCACGGCGACCGGAAGCCCGGAGCCGTTGGCGCGGACCGAGCGTTCGCTCGAGCTGCTGGCGCGCAACCAGTGGGGCGGCGTCGGCAACATGCCTGAGATGATCGCCGCCTTCGTCCAGCCCAACGACCCGGCCGTCGAGCGCGTGCTGAAGAAGGCCGCCGACATCCTGCGTCAGAACGGCAAGAGCGGCGCGCTGAACGGCTACGAGGGCGGGCCGAAGCGGGCCTGGGAACTGGCGGCGGCTGTCTGGGGTGCGGTCGGCGCGCTGGGCCTCGACTACGCCCTGCCGCCGCCGAGCTTCGAGCACGCCGGGCAGAAGGTGCGCGGGCCGTCGCAGATTCTCGACTCCGGACTCGCCACCTGCCTGGACTCGGCGCTTCTGTTCGTGGCGGCGCTGGAGCACTGTGGGCTGAACCCGTTGATCGTCTTCACGCGGGGGCACGCCTTCGCCGGCGTCTGGCTGCGGCGCGAGGAGTTCACCACCCCGGTGGTCGACGACGTGACCGCGTTGCGCAAGCGGGCGAAGCTGAAGGAACTGGCGCTGTTCGAAACGACGTTGGCCGCCCAGCGCCCCTGCCCGTCCTTCGCCGCCGCCGCCGCCCACGCCCTCCGACAGATCGAGGAGAGCGTCGAGGACACGTTCGAACTGGCCGTGGACGTCCGCCGCGCCCGTCTGCAACGCATCCGCCCGCTGGCCAACACCGAGGCCATGGTCACGACGGACCATGCGGACGCCGACACCGAGGCATCCGAGCCGCTGTTCGCCGAGCCGCCGGCCGATCTGCCCGACGACCTCGACGACGCCGCGGCGGACACAGGGCCGGCCTCGCCCAAGGACCGGCTGGAACGTTGGCAGCGCAAGCTGCTGGACCTGTCGCTGCGCAACGCCCTGCTGAACTTCCGCACCGGCAAGCGCGCGCTTGTCTGCGACGCTCCGGCCCCCGGCCTGCTGGAAGACCTCCTCGCGGAAGGCCGGTCGCTGCGCCTGCTCCCCCGGCCGGCGCTGATGGACGGCAACGACCCGCGCAGCCAGGCGATCCACGAAGGGCGGACCCTGGAGGATCTGCACCGCCAGCACGCGCTGGAGGCGCTCGGCCGCAACGAGGTGCTGGTCGGGCTGAAGGGGGACGAGCTCGACGCGCGCCTGACGGAGCTGTACCGCACCGCCCGCGCGGCGATGCAGGAGGGCGGGGCGAACACCCTGTTCCTGGCGCTCGGCTTCCTGTCCTGGATGCGCGATGGGACGCGCGACGCCAAGGACGCGAAGCGCCACCGGGCGCCGCTGATCCTCATCCCCGTCACCCTCCAGCGCAAGAGCGTGCGGTCGGGCTTCACCCTTGTCCTCCACGACGACGAGCCGCGCTTCAACCCGACGCTGCTCCAGATGCTGCGCCAGGACTTCCGCCTGACCATCCCGGTGGCGGAAGGGGACCTGCCGCGCGACGACAGCGGGCTGGACATCGCCGGCATCTGGAAGGCCGTCCGCCAGGCGGTGAAGGACATCCCCGGATGGGAGGTGACGGAGGACGTGGTGCTGGCCACCTTCTCCTTCGCCAAATACCTGATGTGGAAGGATCTGATCGACCGGACGGAGCAGCTGAAACAGAGCCCGGTCGTCCGTCACCTGATCGAGACGCCGCGCGACCCGTTCCCCAGCGATCTGGCCTTCCCGAACCCGCGCGACCTGGACGCGACCCACGGGCCGGAGCACACCTTCTGCCCCCTGCCCGCCGACTCCTCGCAGCTGTCGGCGGTGATGGCGGCGGCGCGCGGCAAGAACTTCGTGCTGGTCGGCCCGCCGGGCACGGGCAAGAGCCAGACCATCGCCAACCTGATCGCCCAGTTCCTGGCGGAGCGGAAGTCGGTCCTGTTCGTGTCGGAGAAGATCGCGGCGCTCGACGTCGTGTACCGGCGCCTGCGCGAGGTCGGGCTCGGCGAGTTCTGCCTCGAGCTGCACTCCAGCAAGTCGCGCAAGCTCGACGTTCTGGACCAGCTTCGTCGCGCCTGGGACGCCAAGGGCGACACCGACGCCGACATGTGGCGCAAGGAGGCCCAGCGGCTGAAGGGGCTGCGCGATCAGCTCAACGGCTTCGTCACACGGCTGCATCACCGGCACCGCAACGGCCTGACCGTGCACGCCGCCATCGGCCGCGTCGTCACGGGACGGCAGCGCCCGCCGCTCGGGCTGTCCTGGCCGTCCGCCGACGCCCATGACGAAGCCACACTCGACGCCTTGCGGGAGCTCGCCGACCGGCTGGGCCTCCACGCGCGCGAGGTCGGCTCGATCACCGACAGCCCGTTGCGCCTCGTGACCCGTGCGGAGTTCTCCTCGCACTGGCGCCACGGCCTGATCGCCGCCGCGCGGGAGCTGGCGGAGAGCGGCGACGCGCTGACGGATCGCGGGGACGCCGTCCTCCGCGCCACCGGGCTGCCGGGCCGTCCCCTGGACCGCAAGACGCGAGCCGTCCTCGGGGAGCTTGCCCGCGTTCTGCCGCAGGCTGCCGGACGCGATTGGCGCTTCGTCCTGCGGCCCGACGCCGGGCGCCTCGCCGACCGCCTGCGGGAGGGGATGCGCCGGCTCGAGGCTCGGCGGGCGCTCCTCGACGCGCTGTCGCCCGCGCTCCCCGAGAGCGTCACCCAGGAGCTGCGCCGGGGACTCGACCTGCTGGCGAAGCACCGGGAGCTCGCCGGGCAACTGTCCGTCGCCTACGGTGCCGGCTTCGCGACGCTCGACGTTGACGGGTTGAAGGCGGAGTGGACCAAGGCCCAGCAGTCGATCTGGCCACTGCGCGGCATGCGCTCGAAGGCGGTCGTCAAGGCTCTGATGGCGGCGTCGGACGGCAGCCGCGAACCCGACGTCGCCGCGGACCTGGAGCGCCTCGCCACGCTGCGGGCCGTCACGCGCGACGTCGAGGCTCTGGCGCCCGCCATCGCCGAGGCCGGCCCGGTCTGGGCGGGCCTGAACACCGACGTGGAGGCGGTGCAGTCCCTGCTCGCCTTCCAGACGGTGTTGCCGGCTGCACTGTCGGCGTCGCCGTGGAGCGAGAGCGGCCTCGGCCCGATCGCCGAGGGGCGCTGTGGCGGCGCGGCGGCCGGGGATCTCCAGCGCCTGCACGACCTTCGTACGCTGGAGCGGGAGGTCGAGGATCTCGACGACCTCCGCACGATCACCGGCGGTCTCTGGAACGGCCTGCGGACGCGCGCGCCGGACGTGGAAGCGGCCTTGACCTTCCAGGCCGCGCTCTCCGCGGCCATCGCGCGGCTTGCCGCGACGCCGGATGAGCTTGCCTCGGTGAAGGGGCCGCTGGACCGCCTGATCGGCGACGGCAACGCCCTGCTGGCCGCAGGCGGCCCCGTCGAGACCGCCGGACAAGCGTTCCTCGACGCGCTGGATCGGTACGACGCCGCTCTCCGGACCTTCGCGGAGCTGTCCGGTTCCAGCGAAGCGCAGATCGACGCGGCCGTCGGGGAGACGCCAAGTCGTGTCGCCGCGGCGTCCCGAGGCATTCCGCCGCTGGAACCGAAGCTCCACAGCTGGTGCGCGTGGCGACGGACGCGGGACGACGCGATGGTCCGGGGCTTGGCTCCGCTGGTCTCGGCAATGGAACAGGGGCGCGTCGCCGTCGAGGACCTGAGGGACGCCTTCGAGACCGACTACTGCCGCTGGTGGCTCGACGGGGTGGTCGACGACGACGAGGTGCTGCGGTCCTTCGTCTCCGCCGAGCATGAGAAGCGCATCGCCGACTTCCGCGCCCTCGACGAGCGCTTCACCGACCTGACCCGCGCCCACATCCGTGCCGGGCTGTGCGCCGGCCTGCCGGACCAGGACTCGGTCGGCAAGAGCTCGGAATGGGGCATCCTCCGGCGCGAGATGCAGAAGAAGCGCGCCCACATGCCCCTGCGCGAACTGATCGCACGGCTGCCGACGGCGGTGACGAAGCTGGCTCCCTGCCTGCTGATGAGCCCGCTGTCGATCGCCCAGTTCCTGTCCACCGAGACCGCGCCGTTCGACGTCGTGGTGTTCGACGAAGCCTCGCAGATCCCGGTGTGGGACGCGATCGGCGCCATCGCGCGGGGCCGGCAGGTCGTCATGGTCGGGGATCCGAAGCAGCTCCCGCCCACCGCCTTCTTCGACCGCGCGGAGGCTGATGAGGATGATGACGGCGATGTCGACGGTGATCTGGAAAGCATCCTCGACGAGTGCCTGGGCGCCAACCTTCCGGCCCGCAGCCTGAACTGGCACTACCGCAGCCGCCACGAGAGCCTGATCGCCTTTTCCAACCACCGCTACTACGAGGGCGGGCTGGTCACCTTCCCGTCGCCGGTCACCGACGATCGAGCCGTCAGCCTGCATCTCGTCACCGACGGCACCTACGAGAAGGGCGGCGCCCGCATCAACAAGCCGGAAGCGCGGGCGCTTGTCGCCCATCTGGTTGAGCGACTGAAGGACCCCGCCTTCCGGGCCGCCGGCCTGACCGTCGGCGTGGTGACCTTCAACAGCGAACAGCAGCGGCTGATCGAGGACCTGCTGGACGAGGAGCGCCGGAAGGCGCCGGAGATCGAACCGCACTTCGCCGAGGACGCGGTCGAGCCGGTGTTCGTCAAGAACCTGGAGAGCGTCCAGGGCGACGAGCGCGACGTCATGTACTTCTCCATCACCTATGGCCCCGACCTGACCGGCGCGGTCTCGATGAACTTCGGCCCGATGAACCGGGACGGCGGCGAGCGGCGCCTGAACGTCGCCGTCACCCGCGCCCGGCATGAACTGCGCGTCTTCTCCAGCCTGCGGCCGGAGCAGTTCGACCTGTCGCGCACGGCGGCGCTCGGTGTCAGGGATCTCAAGCACTTCCTCGAGTTCGCCGAGCGCGGCCCGCGGGCGTTGGCGGAGGCCGTCCGCGGCAGCGTGGGGGAACACGAGAGCCCCTTCGAGCACGCCGTGGCCCGTGCGCTCGTCGCGCGTGGGTGGCAGGTCCAGCCTCAGATCGGCGTCTCGTCCTTCCGGATCGATCTGGGCGTGGTCGACCCGGACGCCCCCGGACGCTTCCTCGCGGGGATCGAATGCGACGGGGCGACCTACCACCGGTCCGCCACCGCCCGCGACCGCGACAAGCTGCGTGAACTCGTCCTGCGCGGCCTGGGGTGGGAGATCGTTCGCATCTGGTCCACCGACTGGTGGCACGATCACGACGGCGCCCTGGACAAGGTCGATGCCCGGCTGTCGGCCCTGCTGGAGGCGAGCCGCGCGCGGCGCGTGGAAGAGGTCCGGCGGCTCGAGGAGGCCGCTCTGGCCGCGGCAGCCGCGGCTGACGACACGATGACTGTCGACGCCACGGAGAACGTGGAGGACGTTGCGCCGCCCTTGGATGATGTCGGGCAACACGACGAGTTCCCCGATGGAACTGGGCATCGTCCCGCCGACGACCTGTTCCAGGGGTCCGACCTGATGCAGCCATCCATGGCCTATGCCCGCAACGCCAGCGCCGCACCGCAACCCAACGCGGACGACCGCTTCCGCGAGGCCGATCCGCTGTCGGTCGTGAGCACGGTCAACCCGGACGCCTTCTTCGACCGGGAGTACGCCGCGCTGCTCCAGGAGATGATCGCCCACGTCATCGCCGTGGAAGGGCCGGTCCGCGACGACGTGCTCGCCCGCCGGCTCGCCCGCGCCCATGGCTGGCTTCGCACCGGCTCCAAGATCCGCGACCGCGTCGTCACCCTGGCCCGCGCCCGCTTCCCGATGGCGCAGGAGGAGGTCGGGGCCTTCTTCTGGCCCGCCGGCACGGATCAGACCCGTTGGCCGTCCTTCCGTCGCCCGGCCGGGGACGAGCCCCGGCCCGTCGATGAGATCGCCTTGCCGGAGTTGGTGGCCCTGGCGAAGGTCGTGAAGGAAGCGGGCATCTCGGGTGAGGATGCCATCACCACCATGGCTCGCGACGCCGGTCTCCAGAAGCTGCGCGCGGCCAGCCGCGATCGTCTCCGCCGCGCTTGGACCATGGCCTCGTCCGAGGGAGGTGAATAGCCGTCGTCGGCAGGAAGTCTGGTCGGGGCGCACCCCAATCCGCGTTGCTGCGGCGTTTCCTTCGTACGGGCGAACACCCGTGCCAGCGCTGCCCTGTGGTGCATCGTCACCGTCAGACCGCTTCGCTGGGCGAAATCGAGAATGACCTCCTGCATCCGGCCGGAAAGCCGTTTGTGATGGCCGTGCTTGCAGGCGGTTTACCAGCGCCCGAAGACGACCGTTGAACCAAGCTTATTCCAGCCGCCGAACTGTCCGGCAAACGGGGGGCCCCCAAAGGAAAGCCGCCCCAGGAGCGATCCGGGGCGGCTTTTCCGTTTTCAGAAGCGTCGGGGGGTCACTTGATCCACGCCCCGGTGTCGGGCGGCGTGCAGGAGGCGCGACCGGCGCAATCCGCCTTGACGCAGCCGCAGGCCGGAAACAGGCAGCCGTCGCCGTTCAGGTCGGTCGCCCGCACCGCGAGGTCGTAGCGCACGCCGCGCATGATCGCGACGCCGGCCGAGCTGTTGCGTTCGTAATGCTCGACGACGAGGCGGACGCGGGCCAGAAGCTCCCGGCGTTGATCATGTCCCGGATCCATGCGCTCATCTCCCTGCCCGGCGGTCGCGGCACATCCGCGCTCTCGGAAGCAGGACGCACGGAAACCCGGTTCGTTCCCCCATCCTCCCGCCTTACCGCGCTTGGCCCGACCGGCCGCGGGAGAGGATCGGCGGGCACGCCTGTTCCCGTTCCGAACAGGACAATCCGGAGAAGGTGATGGATCAGGAACCCGATCGGGAGCGGTTGAAGCGCATCGCCAAGGCCCTGGGCGACGTCCGGCTCTACGACAAGCACCACACCGGCGAACTCGTCGCCATGCGGCTGCGCGACAGCCTCGCCGACCATCCCGGCTATGACGCCGAAGCGGTCGAGGCGAAGCTTCTGGAACTCGCGAAGGCCGCGCTGGAGGCAGCCGGATGAGGGTTTCGGCGAACCGGGCGACCCGCCCGGTTCCACGTCATTCGGCGGCCATCGCCATCATCAGGCGGGCCGGGCGGCGGCGCGGCAGATAGATGCGGGCGGTGTCGAGAATGCCGGCCAGCTCGCGCATCGCGTCGGTCGCCATGCACAGCGCCACCAGCGGCAGCCAGCGGTCGAAAAGCTGGGCGGCCACCTCGGCCTCACCGCCCTGGATCGCCGCCAGCGCGTCGAGCAGGGCCGCCTCGTCGACGCTGATGCGCGAGCAGGCCGGGCAGCGGATCTCCGGCTTGCGGGCGTTGGCGACCGCAAAGGTGCCGAGCAGCGCGAACAGCGGCAGCAGCGCCGTGTTCGGCACCCCGGCCACGTTCAGCCCGATGCGCATGGAGGCCATCGCCCCCGCGGTGCCGGCGCGAAACCATTGACGCACGCCGGTCAGCAGCGCCCGTTCGGCCGCCGTCAGGTCCGACACCGTCCAGGGCGACGGGCGCCCCTCTTCCACCGTTCCGCACATGCCGCGACGCTCCTCCGCTTGGGCTGTTGGGCGCATCCTATCGCGTTTTGCTGATAGATGCGAGTCATTCTTAGTTGCATAAACTCCCCTGTGACAAAAACCGGGACCAAGGGCCTGGAAAGGTGGCGTTAACCCTCCCGGCCGGATTCTGGCCCGGCACGCAGCACAGGGGCCGGAACGAATGATGCGGACGCTTCGACACGCCATCCTTGGACTGATCGCGACGGTCGGATTGATGGGAGCCGCCCAGCCGGTGTCCGCGCAGATCGTCCTGAAACCCGCCTACGGCGAGGCGTCGCTGCTGGGGGCCGGGAAGGCGCGCGGCGCCGTGGTGTGGAGCCACGGCCGCTCGGTGGAATCCGAGGATTCGGAATCGCCGACCCCGCTCTACATGAAGGCCTTCCGCGACGCCGGCTGGGACGTCTACCGGCTCGACCGCATGCGGGTCAGCGACACGCTGTCCAACAGCTCGCGCGCGCTGGCCGGCTACGCCGACGGCCTGAAGAGCAAGGGCTACCGCCGGGTCACGCTGACCGGCCAGTCCTTCGGCGCCTTCATCTCGCTGATGGCGGCCGGACAGAGCGAGCGGATCGACGCGGTGGTCGGCACCGCCCCGGCGGCCTTCGGGAACTTCAGCGAGGCCTACGACAGCTACCGGGAGAACGCGACGCAGCTCTGGCCGATCCTGCGCAACGTGCGCCAGTCGCGGGTGATGCTGTTCTTCTTCCACGGCGACGATTTCGATCCGGGCGGGCGCGGCGAGCCGGCGCGCAGCGCGCTCGCCCAGCGCGGGCTTCCCAACCTGGTGATCGACCAGCCGGCGCTGCTGACCGGCCATGGCGCCGCCGGCACCGGCCTGTTCGTCCGCCGCTTCGCCGGCTGCATCGTCCGCTTCGCCGAGGCGCCCCCCTCCCCCAACGACCCGCCCTGCGACGATTCCTGGGGCCGCAACCCGAGCGCCGAACTGTTGCAGGCGGCGACCGCGACCTCGGCGTCGGGGTCGGCCAGCGGCATCGACGCCACGGCGCCGCTGCGGCCCTATCTCGGCATGTGGTACGGCAGCTACATCAACGGCCGCGAAGTGGCGCTGGCCGTCGAGAGGGCCGAGGGCGACGCCGTCCACGCCGACTACGTGCTGGGCGCCGGCATGGAGCCCGACCAGCCCTTCGAGCGCGTCCGCCGCAAGGGCCGCATCGAGGATGGCGAGCTGATCTTCGACGAGAAGGGCCGCAACATCCTGCGCTACCGCCTGCGCCCCGACGGCCGCATCGCCGCGACCTGGCTCGACAAGGCCGGCAAGGGCCGGCTGGAGACGGTGCTGCGCAAGGTGAATTGAGCGACCGCATCACCCCCCAAAGAAAAGGCCCGCCTCCGAAGGGAGGCGGGCCTTTTTCATGGTAGCGAGCGGCGTCAGTCCGCCGCCAGCGCCTCCGCCGCAGCCGGCGGAGTCCAGCGCAGCACCGGCTTGCGGGCGGCGGCGGTCTCGTCCAGGCGGCGGCGCGGGGTCAGGCGCGGCGCCCCCTGGAAATAGGCGACGTCGCCGGACTTGGCGCGCTCGGCCAGCGCCCGCAGGGCGTCGATGAACTGGTCGAGCCCGGCCTTGCTCTCCGTCTCGGTCGGCTCGATCAGCAGGGCACCGTGGACGACCAGCGGGAAATACATGGTCATCGGGTGGAAGCCCTCGTCGATCAGCGCCTTGGCGATGTCGAGCGTGGTGACGCCCGTCCCCTTCAGGAAACGGTCGTCGAACAGGCACTCGTGCATGCACGGCCCCTCGAAGGAGGCCGTCATCACGTCCTCCAGCCGCGCCATCACGTAGTTGGCGTTGAGCACCGCGTCGCCCGACGCCTGCCGCAGCCCGTCGGCTCCGTGGCTCAGCATGTAGGAGAGCGCGCGGGTGAACATGCCCATCTGGCCGTGGAACGCCTTCATCCGGCCGAAGGCCGGGCCGTCGCCGGCCTCCTCGACCAGAGCGAAGCCATTGGGCCCGTGCGTCACGTAGGGAACCGGCACGTGGGGCGCCAGCGCCTGCGAGAACACCACCGGCCCCGAGCCCGGACCGCCGCCGCCGTGCGGCGTCGAGAAGGTCTTGTGCAGGTTGATGTGCATGACGTCGATGCCGAGGTCGGCCGGACGCACCCGCCCGACGATGGCGTTGAAGTTGGCGCCGTCGCAGTAGAAATAGGCGCCCGCCCCATGCACCGCCTCGGCGATCGCGATGATGTCGCGTTCGAACAGGCCGCAGGTGTTCGGGTTGGTCAGCATCAGCCCGGCCACGTCGGGGCCGAGCTTGGCCTTCAGCGCGTCGAGGTCGACGCGGCCGTCGGCCGTCGCCGGGATCGACTCCACGGCGTAGCCGCAGGCGGCGGCGGTCGCCGGGTTGGTGCCGTGGGCGCTCTCCGGCACCAGGATCTTGGTGCGGGCCTTGTCCCCCCTGGCGTCATGGGCGGCGCGGATCGCCATGATGCCGCACATCTCGCCATGGGCGCCGGCCGCCGGGGCCAGCGTCACGGCGGCCATGCCGGTCAGCGTCTTCAGCCAGTGGGCGAGCTGGTCCATCAGCTCCAGGGCGCCCTGCACGGTGCTGACCGGCTGGAGCGGGTGGACGTCGGCGAAGCCCGGCAGCCGCGCCATCTTCTCGTTCAGGCGCGGGTTGTGCTTCATCGTGCAGGAACCCAGCGGATACAGGCCGCTGTCGATGGCGTAGTTCTTCTGCGACAAGCGGGTGTAGTGGCGAACGACCTGCGGCTCGGCCAGACCGGGCAGGCCGATGCGGGCGCGCGGCGCGATTCCACCGAGGCGCGACGCCACCTTGGGCGCGTCGGGCAGGTCGACGCCGCAGCGGCCGGCGCTGTCCTGTTCGAAGATCAGCGGTTCCTCGATCTGGAGGCCGCGGTTGCCGGTGACGGTGCCGGTCACGCTGTCCGTGCCGCCCGCCGGGATGGCCGCCGGGATGGCCGAGGGACGGCCCTGGGAATTCATGCTCATGACAGAACCTCGGCGAGAGCCGTGACGAATTCGTCCATGTCGGACTCGGTGTTGGTCTCGGTGGCGGCGACCAGCAACAGATCGTCCAGCTCGCCGGGATAGAGGCGCGACACCGGAACGCCGCCGAGGATGCGGCGTTCGGCCAGCGCCTCGACCACCTCAGCCGCCGGCTTGGGCAGCCGGACGGTGAACTCGTTGAAGAAGCCGTCGTTGATCACCGACACGCCGGGCGCCGCCGCCAGCTTGCCGGCGAGTTGCACCGCCTTGGCGTGGTTGAGGCGGGCGAGCTGCGTCAGCCCTTCCTCGCCGAGCAAGCTGACATGGATCGAGAAGGCCAGCGCGCACAGGCCGGCGTTGGTGCAGATGTTGGAGGTCGCCTTCTCGCGGCGGATGTGCTGCTCGCGGGTCGAGAGCGTCAGCACGAAGCCGCGCCGCCCGTCGGCGTCCACCGTCTCGCCGCACAGGCGGCCCGGCATCTGGCGGACATACTTGTCCTTCACCGCGAACAGCCCGACATAGGGACCGCCGAAGTTCAGGGCGCCGCCGAAGGACTGGCCTTCCGCCGCGACGATGTCGGCGCCCATCTCGCCCGGCGGCGGCAGCAGGCCGAGCGACAGCGCCTCCGTCACCACGACGATCAGCAGCGCCCCCCGAGCCTGGCACGCCTTGGCGAGGTCGGAATAATCGCGCACCTGCCCGAAGACGCTGGGATTCTGCACGACGACGCAGGAGGTCTGGTCGTCGATTTGCGCCGCCAGTTCCTCCACGCCCTCCGGGTCGGCCGGCAGCGCCACGGCGTCGAAACCGATGAAGCGGGCGTCGGTCGTCGTCGTGTCGCGGTAATGCGGGTGCAGGCCGCCCGACAGGATGGCCTTCTTCCGGCGGGTGACGCGGTTGGCCATCATCACGGCCTCCGCGCAGGAGGTCGCGCCGTCGTACATCGAGGCGTTGGCGACGTCCATGCCGGTCAGCAGGGCGACCTGGGTCTGGAATTCGAACAGGACCTGGAGCGTGCCCTGGCTCACCTCCGGCTGGTAGGGGGTGTAGGCGGTCAGGAACTCGCCGCGCTGGACCAGATGATCCACCGTCGCCGGGATGTGGTGGCGGTAGGCGCCGGCGCCGAGGAAGCTGGGCACGGCACCGGCGGGAAGGCTCTTCGCCGCCATGGCGCCCAGCAGCCGCTCGACCTCAAGCTCGCCCATGTGATCGGGCAGGCCCCCGATCGGGCCGGACAGGCGGGCCGCCTCGGGAACGTCGCGGAAGAGGTCATCCACCGACGCCGCGCGGGTGGCCGCCAGCATGGACTGCCGGTCGGCCTCGGTCAGGGGCAGGTAGCGCATCTCAGTTCGATTCCTCGACGAAGGCCTTGTAGGCCGCCTCGTCCATCAGCCCGTCCAGCTCGGACGGGTCGGACAGGCGCAGCTTGAAGAACCAGCCCTCGGTCTGGGCGCCGGTGTTGACGCGGGCGGGCTCGTTCTCCAGGTCATGGTTGACCTCGATCACCTCGCCGGAGACGGGCGCGAAGACGTCGCTGGCGGCCTTGACCGATTCGACGACGGCGGCTTCCTTGCCCTTCTCCAGCGTCCGGCCGATGTCGGGCAGCTCGACGAACACCACGTCGCCGAGCTGGTGCTGCGCGAAGTCGGACACGCCGACGGTGCCGACCTCGCCCTCGACGCGCACCCACTCATGGTCCTTGGTGTATTTGACGGTCATGATCGTCCCCTGTTCGATGATGATGGAGTTTCTTGGAAGAGGCGTCCGGAGCGTCAGCCCCGGTAATAACGCTGCGGCACGAAGGGAGTCGCGGCGACGCGGGCCGGCACCGGCTTGCCGCGCACCAGCAGGGTCAGCGGCGTGCCGACCGCCGCGTGGGCGCTGTCGACATAGCCCATGGCGACCGGCGCCCCGGCGGTCGGGCCGAAGCCGCCGCTGGTGATCTCGCCGATCCGGTTGCCGCCGGCATCCTGGATCTCGGTGTGCTCGCGGGCCGGCTGGCGGCCGTCGGGCTGGACGCCGACGCGGCGGCGCGGCGCCCCCTCGGCCAGTTGCCGGGAGATGATGTCGAAGCCGGGGAATCCGCCCTCGGCGCGGCGGCGCTTCGGCAGGGTCCATTCCAGGGCGCCCTCGACCGGGGTCGTCGTCGTGTCGATGTCGTGCCCGTAGAGGCACAGCCCCGCCTCCAGCCGCAGCGAGTCGCGGGCGCCGAGCCCGATCGCCTCGACCTCCGGCTCGGCCAGCAGGGCGCGGGCGATGGCCTCGGCATCCGCGTTGGCGCAGGAAATCTCGTAGCCGTCCTCGCCGGTGTAGCCGGAGCGGGTCAGCACCACCGGCACACCCTTGAAGGTGGCGGGCAGGTAGCTCATGAATTTCATGGTGGCGGCCTCGGGCACGAAGCGGGCCATCACTGCGGCGGCGACCGGCCCTTGCAGGGCGAGCAGCGCCAGATCGTCGAGCAGTTCCACCTCGGCCTTGCCGGCGAGCTTGTCACGGAGATGGGCGACGTCCTGCTCCTTGCAGGCGGCGTTGACCACCAGGAACAGGTGGTCGCCGGCGTTCGTCACCATCAGGTCGTCGAGAATGCCGCCCTGTTCGTTGAGGAACAGCGTGTAGCGCATGCGGCCGCGCGCCAACCCCTTGATGTCGCCGGGAACCAGCGTTTCCAGCGCAGCGGCGGGGTCATCGCCGGTCAGCCGCACCTGCCCCATGTGGGAGACGTCGAACAGCCCGGCCTTCTCGCGGGTGTGCTGGTGCTCCTTCAGGATGCCCAGCGGGTACTGCACCGGCATGTCATAGCCGGCGAACGGCACCATGCGGGCGCCGAGTTCGACGTGCAGGGCGTGCAGCGGGGTGATCTTGAGCGGTGCGTTGGCCTCGGTCACGCGGGTCCTCCGACATGGGTCGCAGCGCCCGCACCGGATTCGGTGCGGGAGTCTGCCCCCTTCTGTCTTGGACCTGAGAGATTCACCGCGCGACGGCCGAGCCGTCCGCGTCGGTTTACTCCTTCGGTGAGCCGCGACGGGTGAGCGCCGAGGCTGCTTTCCAGAGGTGCCTGTCCCCTTGCGGTCCTTTTGCCTGAGAGTTTCCGGGGGCGGTTGCTCCTTCGGCGCCGCCATCGGGCGCGTGCCTTTCCAGGCGCGGTCCGTGGCGATCTCTCCCGCGAGGGATCATCGGCGTGATGGGCCACACTGTCGCGGCGGCCGGCGATTGTCAATCCGGGGATCGACGGGCGGTCACAGGAAGGCCAGCAGGCTTAAGTGTTTGAAAGTCCTATTTTTAGGATTTTTTTCTTTTCATCGACCAACAACCGGCCAATCATCCCCTCACGCGTTTCGTGGAGCCGGCCGGCCTTCGTCCCTCGCGTGCTGTTTCATCATCGCAGAAGCGGAGAGTCGTTCATGGCCGTCCAGACCTTCAACCCCACCGACCTGTCGGAGTCCGCCGCCAACTGGGCGGTGGCCCAGCGCATCGTCGGCCCCTTCGCCCCCCACGCGCAGGTGACGCCCAACCTGACGCTGGCGCTGGATCCGGGCCATCTGCTGAGCGGCACGACCCTGACCGAGGTCAACGCGCAGAATGTCGGCCCCTTCGTCCCGCCGGCTTCGGGTTTCCGCATCGACCGCGTGGTGATCGACCGTGCGACCGGCGCCGCGAGCATCGTAACGGGTGCGGCCAACAGCCTGACCCCGCCGGCGATCCCGGTCGGCACCCTTCCGGTGGCGCGCGTGATGCTCCAGGTGACGACCGATGCGATCGGCAACGATCTGATCGTGGATGAGCGGGCATTGTTCGACCAGACGCCGCCGGCCGCCAATCGCGTGATCTGCCGGGTGACGCGCGGTGGTGTGGACCAGACGGGGCTGGTCAATCAGAACAGCACAAAAATCATGCTCACCACGGCCCACATCAACATCGGCGACGGCTTCAACACAACGACCGGCGTCTTCCAGCCTACGGTCGCCGGCCATTATGCCGTCACGTTCCAGGCTTACATGAGCACCGGAATTGACCGGCATCTTCTTGCTGCGATCAGGAAGAACGGCGTCCTTTACTCGCTTGGCACCGCGCAAACGTCGGCAACGCTCAACATCAGCTCCCGTGCCGACGACATCGTTTATCTGAACGGCACGACCGACTATCTGGAGCTGTATGTCTATCAGAACACCGCATCCCCCGGCACCCTGTCCGGTTCGACGGAGGCAACCTTCTTCAACGCGGTCCTGATGTCGTAAACCCGTTCGGAATTCCTGGAAGGCAGGGCGCCCGCTCATCGCGGGCGCCTTTTTTGGCGGATGCCTTACTGCCGCTTCATCTGGGCGCGGTTAAAGGTCAACTGCTCCGGGGTGAGCTGGAATCCCAGATAGACCTTCCAGTCCTTGGCGTTGGCGTCCTTGGGGAGCGGGATCTTCGGCGCCAGCTCCTCCTTGGTGCCGGCGCGCGGCTGGCCGCCGGGGAAGGTCACGTCGGTGTCGAAATAGACCTTCGACACCAGCGTGTCGTCCGGCTTGGCCAGCGCGACGAAATACGTGTACTTGGCGGTGTCGCCCTTCAGCGCCGGGCCGCGCTCGGCCACCAGATAGACGTTGACGTTCACCGTCACGCCGTCGCTGGCGTACTCGCAGTTGCCGGTGAAATCGACCAGCGCCGCGCGCGATTCCAGGTCGGTCAGGTCGCGCCCGCCGGGACGGAAGGCGGTCACCTCCGACAGGTCGCGGACGATCGACACCTTCGGGCAGGCGAGCGCCGACTCCGCCGGATCCTTCGGTCCCAGCCCCATGCCGCCGCAGCCGGCCAGCGTCAGCCCGGCCAGCGCCAGGGCGGCAACGGACAGCGGGCCTTTCCAGGCGGGGGTTCCTATATTACGGTCGCGGCGGTCCATCGGTTCGGCCTGATCGGTTATCGGATTGTTGGTCCGCGACTTTAGAGATCCAGCTTAACCGGCACAAGGCCGTGCGACGGCTTTGTTTCTTGTGACAGATTTTCGCAACCGCGGATTTGAACCGGCATGACGAACCCAGCACCCCTGACGATCCTCCTCGCCGCGCCGCGCGGCTTCTGCGCCGGCGTCGACCGCGCGATCCAGATCGTCGAGACGGCGCTCGACCGCTACGGCCCGCCCGTCTACGTGCGGCACGAGATCGTCCACAACCGCTTCGTCGTGCAGAGCCTGGAATCCAAGGGCGCCGTCTTCGTCGACGAGCTGACCCAGGTGCCCGACGGCGTGCCGGTGGTCTTCTCGGCCCACGGCGTGCCGAAATCGGTGCCGCAGGCGGCCGAGGCGCGCGGGCTGTTCTACCTCGACGCCACCTGCCCGCTGGTCAGCAAGGTCCACCGCGAGGCCGAGCGCCACCACGACGAGGGCCGCCAGATCGTGCTGATCGGCCACGCCGGCCACCCGGAGGTCATCGGCACCATGGGCCAACTGCCCGAGGGCGCCGTCGTGCTGGTCGAGACGGTCGCCGACGTCGCCACGTTGGAGGTCGCCGACCCCGGCAACCTCGCCTTCGCCACCCAGACCACCTTGTCGGTCGATGAGACCTCCGAGATCCTGGCCGCGCTCCAGGCCCGTTTCCCCGCCATCGCCGGGCCGAAGAAGGAGGACATCTGTTACGCCACCACCAACCGGCAGGCGGCGGTCAAGGCGATCGCCCCCAAGGTGGAGGCGCTGCTGGTGCTGGGCGCGCCGAACTCGTCGAACTCCAAGCGGCTGGTCGAGGTGGCGAAGACCCACGGCTGCCCGCGGGCGCAACTCGTCCAGCGCGCCGCCGACATCGACTGGACGGCGCTGGAGGGCATCGCCCGGCTGGGGATCACCGCCGGCGCCTCGGCCCCGGAAGTGCTGGTCGAGGAGGTCCTCGACGCCGCCCGCGCCCGCTTCTCGGTGACGGTGGAGGAGCTGCGCACGGCGACCGAGAGCATCACCTTCAAGCTGCCCCGCGCCCTGACCGAGGAGGGCGCCGGTCCGGTGTTGCGCGAACGGGTCTGACCGGAGGGCGAAAGCCCCGGCGGAGGGGAGGACGCCGCGCAATTGCGGCGTAGCGGCCTCCCCCAAAGCGTGCATTCCCCCTGTGCGCGGTTGCGGCGCACTGTTGCGTCACACTGGGGAAAACGCCTTGATCCTGGAGGGATCCGCCCGTGCCCGACACCCATCTCGCCGATTCGCTCGACGCCGGAAGCGACCGCCGGCGGTCCTTGACCAGCCGGTTCCAGAAGGCGCGCGGCCGCACCGCCGAACTCGTCGCCCCGCTGTCGCCCGAGGATCTGATGATCCAGTCGGTGGCCGACGGCGCCCCGGCCAAATGGCATCTCGCCCACACCACATGGCTGTTCGAGACGACCGTCCTCATTCCGTTCAGCCCCGGCTACCGACCCTACGACCCCCACTTCCTCGACCTGTTCCAGGCCCGCGACGAGCGCATCGAGGGAGGCGGCGGGCGAGTCCACGCCCCCGCCCTGCGGCTGCTGTCGCGGCCGTCGGCCGCCGACATCATGCGTTACCGCGACCATGTGAACGGCGCCGTGCTCCACCTGATCGACGCCGCCGAGGACGGGCTGTTCGACAGCGTCGCCGAGCACACCAACATCGCCATCGCCCACGAGCGGCGCCACCAGGAGCGGCTGCTGACCCACCTCAAGCACGCCTTCTGGTGCAACCCGCTGCACCCGGCCTACGAGAGCGCGCCGGACCATGTCGGCGGCGGCGCCCCGCCCGACGCCTGGGTCGAGCATTCCGGCGGGCTGGTCGAGGTCGGCCGGGCCGAGCCCCAGCCCGGCTTCGACCATGAAAGCCCCCGCCACCAGGTCTTCCTCAAGCCTTTCCGGCTGGCCGCCCGCCCGGTGTCCTGCGGTGAGTTCCGCGCCTTCGTCGAGGCCGGCGGCTACGGCGAACGGTCGCTGTGGATGGCCGACGGCTGGGAGACCCTGCGCGCCGAGGGCTGGAGCGCCCCGCTCTATTGGGAGCGGCGCGAGGGCGCGTGGCAGATCTTCACCCTGCACGGCCAGCGCCCGCTCGACCCCAACGAACCGGTCTGCCATGTGAGCTGGTACGAGGCCGACGCCTTCGCCCGCTGGGCCGGCAAGCGCCTCCCGGTCGAGGCCGAATGGGAGACCGTCGCCGCCCGTTGCGAGGGAATGGGCAATCTGCTCGGCACCGGCTACCGCCACCCGCGCGCCGGCTCCTACCACGGCAAGGGGCCGTGGCAGATGTGCGGCGACGTGTGGGAGTGGACGCGCAGCGCCTTCGCGCCCTACCCCGGCTACCGCCAGCCCGAGGGGTTGGACGAAGCCGTCCACGGCCGCTTCATGAGCGACCGCATGGTGCTGCGCGGCGGAAGCTGCGTCACGCCCTTCGACCATGCCGGACCATGGACGCGCCATTACCTGCGGCCGGACATGCGCCTGTCCTTCACCGGGTTCCGGCTCGCCGAGGATGCCTGAGAGGCGCTCCCGTCGGATTTGGAACGATTACAAAAGGCTTGCCGCAACGCACAAATCGGGCATTATCCATAAAAATATTATGGCTATGGAGCATGCCCGATGCCGCTCGACCTGCCGCCGACCTTCCGGCACCACGTCTTCTGTTGCGCCCAGCAGCGCCCGCCCGGCCATCCGCGCGGAAGCTGCGGGGCCAAGAACGCCCACCCGCTGTGGCAGCGGCTCGACCAGAAGATCCAGGCCCGCGGGCTGGTCGACGTCGGCATGGCGATGACCGGCTGCCTCGGCTTCTGCGCCGCCGGGCCGCTGATGGTGGTCTATCCGGAAGGCATCTGGTACCGCCCGGAAACGCCCGAGGACATCGACGAGATCGTCGATCAGCATCTGGTCGACAACGCCCCGGTGGAGCGGCTGGTGATGGTGCTGAGCCGGTAGAATCCCGGCCACGCCCCACCTCCTGTGCCCGACCTCCTGGGATGGGCATCGGTTCAAGCCCCTCTCCCCTCCCTGCGGGAGAGGGGCTTTCGATCACCGCCGGAACAGGAACTCGCGGCCGACCTTCACGCGCTTCTCGCCGTCATACTCGATGATGTCGGCGGTGGCGTAGGTCTCGGTCCAGCGTTCGGGCAGATAGCTGCCGGTGCCGATGATGTCCACGGGGGCATTGGCTTCCGCCATCAGGCGGCATTTCGCCGGGCCGAAGCCGCTGCTGGCGACGATCTTCACCGCCGGGAAGCCGGCCTCGTCCAGCCGCTCGCGGACGTAATGGATCGCCGCCGCCGACACGCCGGTGCCGATCAGGTAGCGGAGCTGCGTCTCGTCGCGGTAGCCGCGGATCGAATGCGGCGCGTGGCGCTCCAGCACCGCGTAGGAACCCGGCGGATCCAGCCCCTCGACGAAGCGGCCGCCCGGCGTGTCGAGCCGCAGGGTCAGCTTGCCCGCCGCGGCCAGTTCGGGGAAGCGGCGGCAGACCTCCAGACCGTCGGTGATCTCGCGGCCGAAATAATCGACCAGCACGGTCAGCGGCAGGTCGGGGAAGGTCTCGTGGAACATCTCGGCCGCGCGCACGGTGGAGCCGGCGTAGCCGATCAGCGCGTGCGGCATGGTGCCCATGCCCTTGGCCTGCCCGAAGAAATGCGCGGTGGCGTCGGTGGCGTTGCCGACGAAGCCCTTGGCGCCGACCTTGCGCTTGGCGCGGTCGGAGCCGACCGAGGCGGCGTAGGCCATCGTCTCGGCCATCTCGGTGCCGGCGCAATGGCGGGCGTCCATGGCGAGGAAGGCGACCTTGGGCAGGTCGGCGCACATGGTGAAGGCGTTGTAGGCGGCGACGCAGGCCGGCCCCAGCTTCTGAAGCAGGATCGTCTCGGTGTCGACCAGATGATAGAAGGAGCCGGTGACGTAGAGGATCGGCTCGCCGGCGCCGACCCACTTGCCCTCCGGGAAGTTGAGCTGGATGTCGACCGTGAAGCCGCGCTCGCGCGCCACCGCCTCCAGCCATTCCAGCGCCAGCCGGGGGGCGCAGACCACCGGGCGGCGCATGAAGATGGCGTAGGTCACCTGCTTGTCGCCGAACTTGCCGACGGCCTCCTTGGTGCGGCGGAAATAGGTATCGGTCCAGTCGCCGATCGCCGCCGTCGAGGGGTGGACGGCCGCTGGCCGCTTGCTGCTGTCGCTCATACCGATGCCCTCGCCTTCCGCCCCTGCCCGTCACCGCGTGAACGCCGGCGCCGCCCGCACCCGATCAGGTACGGAGAATGCCGAACTGAATGGACAGCCAGCATTATACGGCCGGGCTCCGCTGTGGAAGAGGCTTCCACCCGGAACGACCGTGGGCGGATGGCAGGGTTGCGCCGGCGGCGTGGGTCGCCGACAGGCTCCCGGCGCATCGAAACAGCGTAAAATACCGATATTTGACGCCCCACCTTCGGCCCTCTACCCTCATCCGAAAGAGGGTGGTGGGCGTCATGGCGAAGGCGGCGACGAGTGACATGGCCAGCGGTGCGACAGCCGACCCCGCGTCGGAACCCGACCGGATCGGCAGCAAGATCGTCGTTGTCCTGCTTGGTCTGCTGGTGACGCTGGCCGCCGCCGGGGCCGGCGGCGCCCTGATGCTGAAGCCGGCCACCGCCCACACGGGCACCGGCTCCGCCGCACGGCCCCCGGCCGGAGCGGAGGCGGCGGTCGCCACCTACGCCACCCTGCCGACGATGAACTTCACCCTGAGCGACGGCAGGCGCCTGCGCGAGCTGCGCGTCCGCGCCGTGCTGGAACTGGATCCCTCCATCCCGCTCGACAGCGTCAAGCCCCACCTGCCGCGCATCGCCGACGCCATGAATCTGCGGATGCTCGACGTCGCGCCCGACGAGCTGCGCGGTCCGGACGGCACGCACTACATCAAGGACGCCCTGCGCTTCGCCGCCGACAAGGCGATGCGGCCGCTGAAGGTGCGTCAAGTGCTCGTCCAGGACATGCTGCTGCGCTGATCCGCCGCTTCGCATCCACGGCACCGCACCCCATATCCCTCCCCGCCCCCTCGACAGGCCCGGCGGAATGCGGAACACTCCGCCCGCCCCGCCAGAGAGCCCAAGCCGGGGCGCCAGACTTTGCGGAGCGGAAGGAGACGGCAGTGGCCGAGTTCGATTTCGACCTCTTCACCATCGGGGCGGGGTCCGGCGGCGTCGCCGCCAGCCGGCGCGCGGCGTCCTACGGCGCCAAGGTGGCGATCTGCGAGGGCAGCCGGGTCGGCGGCACCTGCGTGATCCGCGGCTGCGTGCCGAAGAAGCTGCTGGTCTACGCCGCCCAGTTCCGCGACGGCTTCGAGGATTCGCGCGGCTACGGCTGGGACGCGCACGCGCCGGCCTTCGACTGGGAAACCCTGATCGCCCGCAAGGACGCCGAGATCGACCGGCTGAACGGCATCTACATCAGCATGCTGAAGAATTCCGGCGTCACCCTGATCGAGGGCAACGGCCGGATCATCGACCGGCACACGGTCGAGGTGGCCGGCCGGCGCCACACCGCCCGCAACATCCTGATCGCCACCGGCGGCTGGCCGTCGCTGCCGCCCATCGAGGGGATCGAGCACGCCGCGACCTCGAACGAGGCGCTGCATCTGCCCACGCTGCCGCATTCCGTGCTGATTCTCGGCGGCGGCTACATCGCGGTCGAGTTCGCCGGCATCTTCCGCGGGCTGGGCGCCGAGGTGACGCTGATGATCCGCGGCGACGAACTGCTGAACGGCTTCGACGACGACATCCGCATCGCGCTGGCCCAGGAGATGCGCAAGCGCGGCATCACCATCATTTCCCGCTGCAAGCCGGTGAAGCTTGAGCAGGGGCCGGGCGGCTACACCCTGACCGACCATATGGGACGCCAGCATTCCGCCGGCCTCGTCATGGCCGCCACCGGCCGCCGGCCCAACACCAAGGACCTCGGCCTCGAATCGGTCGGCATCGCGCTCGACGGGAAGGGCGCCATCCCGGTCGACGACCAGTCGCGCACGTCGGTGGACAACATCTACGCCATCGGCGACGTCACCGACCGCATGGCGCTCACCCCGATCGCCATCGCCGAGGGCCGCGCGCTGGCCGAAACGCTCTACAACGACAACCCGACGCGGATCAGCTACGACAACGTGCCGACGGCCGTCTTCTCCATCCCGCCGCTCGGCACCGTCGGCCTGACCGAGGCGGAAGCCCGCGCCAGGTTCCCGAAGATCGACATCTACAAGGCCGGCTTCCGCCCGATGAAGCACACCATGTCCGGCCGCGACGAGCGGGTGCTGATGAAGCTGGTGGTCGACGGCGAGAGCGACCGCGTGCTTGGCTGCCACATGATGGGCATGGACGCGCCGGAGATGATGCAGGCGCTGGGCATCGCGCTGAACGTCGGCGCCACCAAGCGCGACTTCGACCGCACCATCGCGCTGCACCCCTCCACCGCCGAGGAATTCGTGCTGATGCGCGAGAAGGCGCCGGAGACGAAAAGCCTCTGACAATACCCCTTAAGGTATAAGGCAACGGGGCGGGCCGCTTTTCTGGAACGCTTCTAAAGGGGCCGTGTTGATGGCCCCGGAAGCGCATCCTGGAACGGCCCGCCCACTGGCCCGCCGGCCCGTCCGGTCCCGGATCCTCCGCATCCTCGATGCCCATGAGAGGGGGGATTTTCCGTATGTTCATGCACAACAAGAATTTGATGTACACGGTCCGCGTGTCGGAGCCCAACCCGCAGCTGGCCAGCCTGATGCTGGAGCAGTTCGGCGGACCGCAGGGCGAACTGGCCGCCGCCATGCGCTACTTCACGCAGGGGCTGGCCGACGAGGATCCGGGCCGCAAGGACATGCTGATCGACATCGCGACGGAGGAATTGAGCCATCTGGAGATCATCGGCTCGATCGTCGCCATGCTGACCAAGGGCGTGAAGGGCAAGCTGGCCGAGGCGTCGGAGGAGACCGCCGACCTCTACGCCACCATCACGCAGGGGTCGGGCAGCCACACCCTGTCGCTGCTCTACGGCGGCGGCCCGGCCCTGGTGAACTCGGCCGGGCAGCTGTGGACGGCCGGCTACATCGACAGCATCGGCGACCCGACCTGCGACCTGCGCTCCAACATCGCCGCCGAATCGCGCGCCAAGATCGTCTATGAGCGGCTCATCAACCTGACCACCGATCCCGGCGTCAAGGACGCCCTGGGCTTCCTGATGACCCGTGAGATCGCGCACCAGAAAAGCTTCGAGAAGGCGCTCTATTCCATCGAGAACAACTTCCCGCCGGGCAAGCTGCCGGGCATGCCGGAATACACCGACAAGTACTACAACACGAGCCAGGGCGAGGGTGACACGCGCGGCCCCTGGAACCAGGGCGCGCAGTGGGAGTATGTCGACGTCAAGCCGACCGACGCCCCGGTCAACGGCGGCGACGGCACCCCGTCGGTGAAGCTGGCCGCCAAGGAGATGGCCGCCGTCAACGCGGTCGCCGCCCGCACCATGTCCAACCCCGCAGCCGATCCGGTCACCGGCGCCGACCTCGGCGCCGGACCGGGTGCCGGCAAGACGACGACCAAGACCAAGAGCAAGGCGTAATCCCTGCTCCGGGCCGCCGTCCCTACTCGGCCGGGACGGCGGCCCCACCCCGCCGCTCCCGGCCCATCAGACGGGTCAGCAGGTAGAGCGCCGGCAGCGCCCCGGCCATCGACAGCAGGAAGAAGCTGACCCAGTCCATCCGGTCGGCCAGCCAGCCCGACGAGGCGCCGAACAGGTCGCCGCCCAGCTTGTAGAAGCTCGACAGCAGCGCGTATTGCGTCGCCGTGTAGGCGGCGTTGCACAGGCCCGACAGGTAGGCGACGAAGGCCGCCGTGGCGATGCCGCCGCAAACATTGTCCACCGCCACCGTCACCGCCAGCATGGTGACGTCGTGCCCGGCCCAGGCCAGCGCGACGTAGCCGAGATTCGACACCATCTGAAGAATGCCGCCGATCATCAGCCCGCGCAGGGTGCCGACCCGTCCGACCAGCAGCCCGCCGAGCAGGCCCCCGGCGATGGTCGCCCACAGGCCGAACAGCTTGGTCACCGTGGCGATCTCGCTCTTGGTGAAGCCGAGATCGACGTAGAAGGGCGCCGACATTACGCCGGCCAGCACCTCGCCCAGCTTGTAGCTGGCGATGAATCCCAGGATGACGATCCAGCCCTGCCGCCCCATGAACTGCGCGAAGGGCGCCACCACCGCGCCGTAGAGCCAGGACAGCAGCTCCGCCATGCGGCCCGACAGGTGCGGGCGCGCCGCCAGCCAGTCAGCGACATGCCGCTCGCGCGCAACGGATTCCGCGGACTCCGCGATTTTCGGCTCGCGGTTCAGCAGGATCGTCACCATGCCGACCAGCACCAGCGCCGCCATCGCCTCGTAGGCGGCGCGCCAGCCGTGGAAGTCGGCGATGTAGAGCGCTCCCGCCCCCGCCGCCATCATCCCGAAACGGTAGCCGAGCACCAGCACCGCCGCCCCGGCCGCCTGCTGCTTCTCCTCCAGCACCTCGACGCGGAAGGCGTCGACGACGATGTCCTGGCTGGCCGAGCAGAAGGCGACGATCACCGCGAACAGCGCCGTCCACCACAGGTCGGTCCCCGGATCGGTGGTCCCCAGACCGAGCAGCGCCGCCGCCAGCGCCGCCTGCGCCGTCAGCGCCCAGCCGCGCCGCCGGCCGAACAGCCGGGTCATCACCGGCAGGCGCAGACGGTCGATCAGCGGCGCCCACAGGAACTTCAGCGCGTAGGGCATGGTGACCAGCGCGAACAGGCCGATGCTGGTCTTGCTGACGTCCGCCTCGCGCAGCCAGACATTCAGCGTCGCGCCGGTCAGCGCCAGCGGCAGCCCTTCGGAGAAGCCGAGAAACAGGATCGCCAGCACCCGGCGATCGAGATAGACGGACGCAGCGTCGCGCCAGGAGGATGCCATCACCGGAAACGCCTTCCATGGGACTCGACCGCTTGCCTTATAAAAGGCGCCTCCGGTCCCCGCCAGCGATCAAATCGCCCGGCCCGACGCCCTACCAGACAACGACATAGTCGATCCGGGGGGCGGTCAGCCAGCTGGCCAGCACCGCGTTGGCCCAGGCCCGTTCGGTTTCGGCCTGGAGCAGCATCAGCTTGCGGCGGAAATCCTCGTCCTTCTCGCGTTGCTTGCGCAGTTGCGCCAGCAGCGACTTGGCGGCCGCGTCGCCCCGTCCGGCCGCGATGCCCAGCCAGGTCTCGGCCTCCGCCACGTCCTGCCCCATGGTGTCGAGGCCGGTCAGGTAGAGCCGCCCCACCGCCGTCTGCGCCTGGAGGTTCCCGTTCTCCGCCGCCCGCCGCATCCATTGCAGGCCCTGGTACAGGTCGCGTTCGACGCCCTGTCCGCGGTGCATCAGCAGGCCGAGGTTGTATTGCGCGTCGGCGACCCCGCCCTCGGCGGCCACGGCGAACCAGCGCGCGGCGGTCGCCGCATCGGCGGGAACGCCCTTCCCTCCCTGCGCGCGCAGGCCGAGATGATGGGCCGCCAGCGGGTGCCCCTGGGCGGCGGCGGCCTCCATGAGCTCCAGGGAACGCCGGCGGTCCGCCGTCACCCCCTTGCCGTCGGCGAGCATCTGGCCCAGCCGGTACTGGGCCCAGGGATGGCCGGCGTCGGCGGCGCTCCGGAACCAGCCGGCCGCCCGCGCCGCAGACTTGGGCGTGCCGCCCAGGCCGTAGAGATGCATCTGGCCCAGCTTTTCGGCCGCGGCCGCCGATCCGGTCTCCGCCGCCGCCCGCAACTCCTGTGCGCTCTCCCCGGCGTAGCGGTCGGGATCCTGAAGCAGGGGACTTTTGCCGGAGTCGCCCGGCACGAAGCTGGCGGTCGCCCGATCCCGTTCGGAGCAACCGCTGGTGTCGCATATCCGGATGGTCGGCGAAACCTCGCCGGTCCGGGTGGCGTTGCAGCCGGCGGCGCTGGCGAGCACAGCCAGCAACGCCAGTACGCGGGTGATGCGATGCGTGCGCATGGAGGCTCCCGGTCGATGGGGGTGCGGGCGCCGGGACGGGCGCGCCGGTCGCGAAGGGGGACGGGCGGGCGGCTTCCGGCGAGAGTTCATGCCGGAAACCGCCCGGGCCCGTTACTGGACCTTCAGCGTGCCGCCGGTGCCGAGGCCGCCCTTGACGGTCTGCGCCTTGTAGTTCTTCAGCCCGGCGACCATTTCGCTGTAGGCGTCGACGAAGGCAACCACCGTCGCCTCGCCTTCCGGCGTCTTCTTGTAGCCGCCGAGCACGCCGCCGGCGCTGCCGCCCAGCGCGCCGAGCGCCGCGCCGAAATCGGTGGCCGTCGCGTTGCCGGTGGAGATGCCGATCTGCACCGACGAGCGGATGTCGAACAGCGACAGCGTCACCGCCGTGCTCTTCTGGTTCATCATGCCGCCGAGGGCGCCGCCGACCGGCCCCAGCAGGGCCCCGCCGACCGCGGCGCCGAGGCCGCCGGTGTTGGCCGAGGCGAACAGGATCGCCGGCTCCATGAAGTAGTCGGCGGCGACGCGCTGCCCCTTCTGCTGCTTCGAGCCCGCCCGGTACTCGCCGTTGCGCTGCTGGTCGGTGATGCCCTGCATGCGCGAATCAAGGCGGCTGTTGCCGACCGAGGTGATGACGAAGCAGTTCGACTGGGCGACGATCAGGCGGATCATCGGCTCGACGGTGGTGATCTGCGTCGCGCGGGAGAAGGGGCCCCACCAATCCGCCGAGCGGCCGTCGTCCACGGCCAGCGTGCCGAGCGGCTGGTCGCAGCGCGGCAGGTTGGAGGCCGCGTTCACGCTGGTCGACCCGGCCGCCGAACCGCTCATTCCCCCCGTGCCGCCGCCGGAGGACACGCAGCCCGCCAGAGTCATCACCGCGCCGCACACCATCGCGCCCTTGAACATACGACCGAACATCGGTCCTCCAGAATTGAATGGTTTCGTTCACACTCTAAAAAGGTCAGAACCGTTGACGGTCTACACCCCCGCAAGATGACCGATTCGTACGTTTGCAACCTATCTCCGTCAATGCATCCCTACGCCGCAGGCCGGGCCGCCGGCGCGAAAAGAACGTTTCCGGCCCGGCCGGCGCGCTCCATGCCGGGCTCGGGCGGCGCAGCGTTGCGGAAGCGCCCCCCGAAACTGTGGAAAAGTTGCGGCGAATCGGGCATAGAGGGGATCCCGTACGTCTAAGGAAGAGCAGGCGCGTCATGGTCGAGCGTTGGACACCCGCCAGTTGGAGGTCGAAACCGGTCAAGCAGATGCCGGTCTATCCCGACCAGACCAAGGTCGAGTCGGTCGAACAGCGCCTCGCCGCCTACCCGCCCTTGGTCTTCGCCGGCGAGGCCCGCCGGCTGAAGGCCAAGCTGGCCGACGCCGCCGCCGGCAACGCCTTCCTGTTGCAGGGCGGCGACTGCGCCGAGAGCTTCGCCGAGTTCCACCCGAACAACATCCGCGACACCTTCCGCGTGCTGTTGCAGATGGCGGTCGTGCTGACCTTCGGCGCCGCCATCCCGGTGGTCAAGGTCGGCCGCATGGCCGGCCAGTTCGCCAAGCCGCGTTCGGCCGACATGGAGACGCTGGAGGGGGTCGAGCTGCCCTCCTACCGGGGCGACATCATCAACGGCTTCGACTTCACCGCCGACGCCCGCGTTCCCGATCCGGAACGCATGATGCAGGCCTACACCCAGGCGGCGGCGACGCTGAACCTGCTGCGCGCCTTCGCCCAGGGCGGCTACGCCGACCTGCACAAGGTCCACCAGTGGACGCTCGGCTTCGTCGAGCGCTCGCCGGCCGGCGAGCATTTCCAGGAGCTGGCCAACCGGCTGGACGAGACGCTGGCCTTCATGGCCGCCTGCGGCATCACGGCGGAGACCACCCCGCAGATCCGCGAGACCGACTTCTTCACCAGCCACGAGGCGCTGCTGCTGCCCTTCGAGCAGGCGCTGACCCGCATCGACAGCACCACCGGCGACTGGTACGACGTGTCGGCCCACATGCTGTGGATCGGCGACCGCACCCGCCAGCCCGACGGCGCCCATGTCGAGTTCCTGCGCGGCGTGAAGAACCCGATCGGCCTGAAATGCGGCCCGACCACCGATCCGGACGAGCTGATCCGCCTGATCGACATCCTGAACCCGGCCAACGAGGCCGGCCGGCTGACCCTGATCGTCCGCATGGGCGCGGAGAAGGTGGCGGAGAAGTTCCCGCCCCTGCTGCGGCGCGTCCAGCGCGAGGGCCGCACGGTGGTGTGGTCCTGCGACCCGATGCACGGCAACACCATCAAATCGACCACCGGCTACAAGACCCGCCCGGTCGAGAAAGTGCTGGCCGAGGCGCGCGGCTTCTTCGACGTGCACCAGGCCGAGGGCACCCACGCCGGCGGCGTGCATTTCGAGCTGACCGGCCAGGACGTCACGGAATGCACCGGCGGCGCCCAGGCGATCACCGACCACAAGCTGGCGCAGCGCTACCACACCGCCTGCGATCCGCGCCTCAACGCCAGCCAATCGCTGGAGCTGGCCTTCCTGCTGGCCGGCGAGTTGAAGCGCGGCCGCGGCGAGCGCGACGCCCGGCGCCGCGCCTCGGTCGCGGCGGAGTAAGGGATCGCGCGGGCAGCCACCTTCGTTCGGCCTTCCGTCATGCCCGGCCTTGAGCCGGGCATCCACGCGCAAATCTCAAGCGCGCTCGTGGATGACCGGGACAGGCCCGGTCATGACGTGGGGGACGAAATCGGCACAGCCCGGTTTTTTCAGCGCACGACCATCCGGTCCAGCAGAACCTCGCGGATGCGCACCCCGCGCAGTTCACGGTCGAGCACGCTGCCGATGGTGCTTTTCATCAGCCTGGCGCCCTCGGCCCCGGACAGCTGCTGCGGATCGATCTGGCGCAGCCTGTCCGAAAGCTGGTCGGCGATGCGCGGCACATAGGGGTCGGCGACCTTGCCATCGACCGACGGGTCGATCTCCAGCAGCACCTTCACGTCGATCAGCCGGGCGTCGCCGCCACCGAGCGTGAAGGTCATCTGCGGCAGGGCGGCATAGTGCTTCGCCGGTTTCGCCTTTTCGGAGGCCGCCGGCACCGGCGACCGATTCTTGGAGGCGAGGACGGCGCCGGCCGCGCCGAGCCCGCCCAGCGCCAGGATGAGGCCGGTGAGGACGAACGGCATCAGGGACACCGTCTCGCCGTTGCGGTTTCGATGGACCAGTCGCAAGACCGCCTTTCCGACCCCGGTGCCGGGCTCTGAAACCGTTCAACCTGCCAACATTTTAGACAAGCCCGACAAATTGGTCAAACGCACCTTCGGCGAGCCGGCGGGAGCGAATCAGGCGGGCAGGACCGGAACATTGTCGATCAGGCGGGCCTTGCCCAGCCACGCGGCGGCCAGCAGGCGGGCCGGGCGTTCGACACGGGTGACGGGAGCCAGGGTTTCCGCATCGCGCAGTTCGACATAGTCGATGTCGCCGAAACCGGCCTCGGCGATCCGGCCGCGCACCCGCGTCAGGGTGGCGTCGGGATCGGCCCCGCCCGCCAGCGCGGCGGCGGCGGCCGTCAGGGCACGGTTCAGCTCCGGCGCCCGCGCCCGCTCGTCGGCGCCGAGATAGGCGTTGCGCGAGGACAGCGCCAGCCCGTCGGCCTCGCGCACCGTCGGCAGCCCCTCGACCCGCACCGGGATGTCGAGGTCGCGGGTGAAGCGGCGGATGACCATGAGCTGCTGGTAATCCTTCTCGCCGAACACCGCCACGTCGGGCAGCGCCTGGAGGAACAGCTTGGTCACCACCAGGGCGACGCCGCCGAACATCTGCGGACGGAAGGTGCCGCACAGCCCCTCGGACGGGCCGCCGACGGAGATGGCGGTGGCGAAGCCCTCCGGGTACATCCCCCGCGCCGTGGGGGCGTAGAGCGCGTCGCAGCCCGCCGACAGCAGCTTGGCGGAATCGCCGGCCTCGTCGCGCGGGTAGCGGTCGAAGTCCTCGTGGGGGGCGAACTGGGTCGGGTTGACGAAGACGCTGGCGACCACGCGGTCGGCCAGCTCGCGGGCGCGGCGGACCAGCGCCAGATGCCCGTCATGCAGGGCGCCCATGGTCGGCACCAGGGCCACCGTCCGGCCTTCGGCGCGCCACGCGGCGACCTGGGCCCGCAGATCGGCGACCGTGCGCAGAACCGGCAGGGCGTCGTCCTGCCCGGCGCTGGAATGGTCGGTCGGAGCAACCGTCGGCGTCGTCATGGCGTCGTCCCTCGCGCGCGTCGAAAACCGCGCGCTGGATAAACCGCCAGACCGTTCCTGTCCAGAGATGCTTTCCAGACGACAGAGTGTTTCCCGCGGTGACTCCGGTCATCCCGGAGGCGGGCCGCAGGGCGGGCGCGCGACGGAGAAGGCCGCCCCCTTCTCCACCGGGCGGGAGCTGGCGGTCAGCGCAGCAGCGTGACGGCAACCAGATAGGTCAGGTTCGCCCAGGCGCCCAGGGTGGCGAGCACCACCAGGAACGACGGCGCCAGAACGGCCGAGCCGATGATGATGGCCAGCGCGACGAGCAGGGCGCCGACGGCCATCAGGGAAATGCGGGTGTCTTCCATGGAATGTCATCCGGATCGATGGAGAAGGATGCCCCTTCCTAGACCATCGCAACCCGGTTTGGGGCTGATCTGCGTCAATCAACCACACGGAAGCACCACATTAGCAACCGTTGATTCCTGGCGGCGGGCAACAGCCGCAGGAATGCTCGCCAAAGATGTGGTTTCTCCTGAAAATATTCTTCGCGGCCGGCAAAGACACCGGCCCGAGCCGGGCCGGGCCGGAAAAGCAAAAGGCTCCGAGGAGGACCTCGGAGCCTTTCGTGATGGTGGGCGCGACAGGGATTGAACCTGTGACCCTTCGCGTGTGAAGCGAATGCTCTACCGCTGAGCTACGCGCCCGATCCTTGAAAACCGGTCCGGGCTCTCCCCCGGTGGATGCGTCGTCGCCGTCTTTCGTCGGCCCCGCCGCTGCGGTGGGCGGGTTTCTAAGCCCTCGGCGGATGGGTGTCAAGCATGAGTTTCATCCCAATATGAAAGAAATCGTCCGACCGCCGCCAACCGACGGAGCACACCCCGCCGTGACCAGTCCGCTCCCCGTCCGACGGCCCCGCGCCGCGGCCCTCGCCGTCGCGCTGCTCGCCCTGCCCTCCGCCGGGCTGCTCGGCGCCTCCGCTCCGGCCCGCGCCGCCGAGCCGCTGGCCGCCACCTACCGGCTCCACATCGGCGGCCTCGCCGTACTGGACATCGTCGCAACGCTGGAGATGGGCGACCAGAGCTACCGGATGGAGGTGAAGGCGCAGACCGAGGGATTCCTGAACCGGCTGTTCCCCTGGCAGACCGTCTCGCGCAGCGACGGTGCGGTGCGCGGCGGCCGGCTCGTCCCCGCCCATCACAGCCAGAGCAGCGTGTTCCGCGAAAAGCCGCGCAGCGTGACGCTGGAGTATGACGGCCAGGGAAACGTCGCGGCCACCGTCCTGCCGACACCGCAGGAGGACGGGCGCGAGCCGGTGCCGGATGCCGAGCGGCAGGCCACCTACGACCCGCTCAGCGCCTTCCTGACCGTGCTGGCGGCGTCGGCGCGGGGGGAGGCCTGCACCCGCAGCCTGCCCGTCTTCGATGGCCGGCGGCGCTACGACATGCAGTTCCAGGACGTCGGGCCGCGGCTGGTGGGGGCGTCGCGCTATTCGATCTTCTCCGGAACGGCGCGGCAGTGCCGGGTGTCCTACCGGCCGGTCGCCGGCTACGCCCGCACCGCGCCCGGCAACGGCTTCTGGCAGCGCAATGGCGCTGCCGCCGAACGCCCGCCGGCCGACCTGTGGCTGGCGCCGGTCGTCCCCGGCCAGCCGCCGCTGCCGGTGCGGCTGGAAACCGACAGCGACCTCGGCGCCGTCGTCATCCACCTGACCGGCGTCACGCCGCCCGACGGAACTCCGTCCACTGGGACTCCGCCCGCGGGGTCCCCATCGGCTGGAAATCCGGCCGCGCCTCGTCCCCGATGATCGAACTGGTGTCGATGACGTGGGTGGACACCTCCACGCCGATCCGGCGCGCGTCCATGATCAGGGCAGCCGACGACGGCCACAGCATGCGGCCATCCACCTCCAGCAGCGCGCCATCAATCCGCGCGGCGTAGCCGCCCACTTTTCCCATGTGAATGATTCGAGCGATGCGAACGGCCATGGCGTGTTTCCTTCCGGCTGGCCGCCGTCGCGCGGATCGCCGGGCGACGGCGGGCGCCGCCGCCGGGTCCGCACCCGACAGGCTTTTCGTTGGTGGGTCATACCGTCGGATGCGGCCCGCGCCAGAAGCAGGGCGAGAACGGTGACCACCGACAGTTCCACCGCCGTCTCGCCGCTCTGCATCATCGCGTTCCCCCTCAGCCGGGCGTCGCGACGGTGAAGCGCCGCATCGACCCACGCATAGTAGGGGCAATGCGGCGCGCCGTCCTCCGTCCGGACGGATAAGGGAGCTCGTCAAAGGGATATCGGGGGATAGTCCGTCCCATCCGAAAGACAGGTGGTCCGCTATGCCACCGGGCAGGTCCGCGCCAGCCGCTCCAGCGCTTCGGGAAGCTCGGAGAAATGATCCAGCACCAGATCGGCGCCCAGTTCCGCCACCGGCATGCGGGGATAGCCGTAGCTCATCGCCACCACCGGCACCCCGGCGGCGCGCGCCGCCTTCACGTCGTTGCCGTTGTCGCCGATCATCGCGGCGCGGGCGCCCGACGCCGGCTCGCCCAGCCGCTCCAGCACCCAGGTCAGGTGGCGGCCGTCCGGCTTCTTCACCGGCAGCGTGTCGCCGCCGGCCACCGCCGCGAAGAAGGGCGCCAGCCCCAGCCGGTCGAGCAGCTTGCGGCTGATGCGCTCCGGCTTGTTGGTGCAGAGGCCGAGCCGGACCCCGCGCTCCGCCAGCCCCGCCAGCGTCCCGACCACACCGGGGTAGAGGGCCGAGGGCTCCTCGTCGTCGAAATAGCGGTCGAGGTAGTCGCGCAGGACCGGCTGCACCGCCGCCTCGTCCGCCAGCGGCTCCCCGGTCGCGGCGAAGGCCTGCCGCACCAGCATGGCCGAACCGTCGCCGACCATCGTCCGCACCTGCGCCTCGGTCAGGGACGGGCGGCCGAAGCGCGAGAGCGTGCGGTTCAGCACGCGGGTCATGTCGGGCGCGCTGTCGATCAGCGTGCCGTCGAGGTCGAACACGAGCGCGGCGAAGGGAAAGGTCATCGGAAGCCCCATATCCTGGATCGAAGGCGAAGGGAGACGGCAGCCTCGATAGCATGGGACCGCCCCCCCCACCACGCCCACCCCATCATGCCAGCCCCTCCCCACCTTTCGGCACCCCGCCCCGGCCGGCGGTTTTAGGCCGTGGCATCTATGACACCGTGACACAAAAGTTGACTTGGGCTTCCCCCTCCGCCTGTGGCACATCAGCGTTGGCAGGCGCCACCGTCACGTGCGGCGGCCCTCCGGTTCCCATCGTCACCACGCCATATCCCGCCGACCCGCCACAGGCACGACCAGGAAGACCCCCATGGCCCATCGTCCACTCGCCTGCGTGATCCTCGCCGCCGGCAAGGGCACCCGCATGAAGTCCGATCTGCCGAAGGTCCTGCACCGCGTCGCCGGCCGGCCGATGGTCGGCCATGTGCTGGCCGCCGTGAAGGCGCTCGACCCCGACCATGTCGTCGTCGTCGTCGGCCCCGGCATGGAGAGCGTGGCCGCCGCCGTCGCCCCCTACCCCACCACCGTCCAGCACGAGCAGCGCGGCACCGCCGACGCCGTCCGCGCCGCCTTCGGCCTGCTGGAGGGCTTCACCGGCGACGTGGTGGTGCTGTACGGCGACACGCCGCTGGTCACGCCCGACACGCTGCGCGCCATGGTGGCGGCGCGGCGACAGGCCGCCGACCCGGCGGTGGTCGTGCTCGGCATGCGGCCCGACGACCCCGGCGCCTACGGCCGGCTGATCCTGAACGCGCGCGGCGGCCTGGAGAAGATCGTCGAATATCTCGACGCCAGCGCGGAGGAGCGCGCGGTCGGCCTGTGCAACGCCGGGCTGATGGCCTTCGACGGCGCCCGCATGTTCGACCTGATCGGCCGCGTCGGCAACGACAACGCCAAGAACGAGTTCTACCTGACCGACGTCGTGCAGATCGCCCGGCGCGCCGGCATGGCCTGCGCCGTGGTCGAGGCCGCCCCGGCCGAGGTGGTCGGCGTCAATTCCCGCGCCGAGCTGTCGGAGGTCGAGCGGCTGATGCAGCGCCGCCTGCGCAAGGCGGCGATGGACAACGGCGCCACGCTCAGCGATCCCGACAGCACGATCTTCAGCGTCGACACCCGGCTCGGCCGCGACGTGATCGTCGGCGCCCATGTGGTGTTCGGCCCCGGCGTCACCGTCGGCGACAACGTCGAGATCAAGCCCTTCTGCCACCTGGAGCAGACCCGCGTCGAGTCCGGCGCCAGCATCGGCCCCTACGCCCGCCTGCGTCCGGGCGCGGAGATCGGCCCCGATGCCCACATCGGCAACTTCGTCGAGATCAAGAACGCGGTGATCGAGGCCGGCGCCAAGGTCAACCACCTGACCTACATCGGCGACGCGCGGGTCGGCGCCAAGGCCAACGTCGGGGCCGGCACCATCACCTGCAACTACGACGGCTTCGGCAAGCACCACACGGACATCGGGGCCGGGGCCTTCATCGGCTCCAACAGCGCGCTGGTCGCCCCGGTTCGCATCGGCGACGGCGCCATCGTCGGGGCCGGCAGCGTGGTGACCACCGACGTCGAGGCCGACGCGCTGGTCGTCGCGCGCGGTCCCCAGAAGGCGTACGCCGGCTGGGCCGCCCGCTTCCGCGAGCGGAAGCGGAGCGAGAAGGCGAAAAAGGCTTAAGATAGCCCATATTCCCGGCTCTCCTTTTCCGGCCTTGCGTCTTCCTCCGCCCTTCTCTATCGGTCGGCGGGATCTTTTCAGGAGTATCGGCCCATGTGCGGCATCATCGGCATCATCGGCATCCATGACGCGGCCCCCCGGCTGGTGGAGGGCCTGCGCCGGCTCGAATACCGCGGCTATGACAGCGCCGGCGTGGCCACCCTGGTGAATGGCGGCATCGAGCGCCGCCGCGCCGAGGGCAAGCTGCTGAACCTGGACATGAAGCTGCGCGACACCCCGCTGTCGGGCACCGTCGGCATCGGCCACACCCGCTGGGCGACCCACGGCGGCCCGACCGAGGCCAACGCCCACCCGCACGCCACGCCGCGCGTTGCCGTCGTCCACAACGGCATTATCGAGAACTACCAGGAGCTGAAGGACGAGCTGATCGGCCACGGCCACGCCTTCGAAAGCGCGACCGACACCGAGGTGATCGTCCATCTCGTCACCCACTACATGGAACAGGGGATGACGCCGGTCGAGGCGTCGGCCGCGTCCTTCAAGCGCTTCACCGGCGCCTTCGCGCTGGTCCTGATCTTCTCCGGCGAGCATGAGCTGATGATCGGCGCCCGCCACGGCACGCCGCTGGCGCTCGGCTACGGCGACGGCGAGATGTATCTGGCGTCGGACGCCTTCGCGCTGGCGCCGCTGACCAACCGCATCTGCTATCTGGAGGACGGCGACTGGGTCGAGGTCAGCCGCTCGGCCGCCGTCGTCCACGACGCCAGCGACGCGGTGGTCGAGCGCGCGGTGCGGACGACCGCCGTGTCCGGCGCCCTGATCGGCAAGGACGGCTACCGCCACTACATGCTCAAGGAGATCTACGAGCAGCCGCAGGTCATCGGCGACACGCTGAACGCCTACATCAACCCCGAGACCAACTTCATCGCGCTGCCGGAGTTCCCCTTCGACGTGGCGAAGGCGACCAAGGTGACCATCGTCGCCTGCGGCACCGCCTATTACGCCGGCTTCGTCGCCAAATACTGGTTCGAGACGCTGGCCCGCATCCCGGTCGAGGTCGACATCGCCTCGGAGTTCCGCTACCGCGAGGCCCCGCTGCCGGAGGGTGGCGTCGCCATCTTCATCTCGCAGTCGGGCGAGACCCTGGACACGCTGGAGGCGCTGCGCTACTGCAAGCGCCAGGGCCAGAAGATCCTGTCCATCGTCAACGCGCCGGAAAGCACCATCGCGCGGGAATCCGACGCCGTGCTCTACACGATGGCCGGGCCGGAGATCGGCGTCGCCTCGACCAAGGCCTTCACCACGCAGCTCACCACGCTGGCCTGCCTGGCGGTGACGGTCGCCCGTGCCCGCGGCGCCATCGGGCCGGAGCGCATGCAGCAGATCGCCCACGCGCTGCGCGAGGTTCCGGCCCGCGCCGCCGACGTGCTGGCCCACGACGAGCGCCTGAAGGAGCTGGCCCAGGAGGTGGCGGAGGCGCGCGACGTGCTGTATCTCGGCCGCGGCGCCATGTACCCGCTGGCCCTGGAGGGCGCGCTGAAGCTGAAGGAGATCAGCTACATCCACGCCGAAGGCTACGCCGCCGGCGAGCTGAAGCACGGGCCCATCGCGCTGATCGACGACAACGTGCCGGTGATCGTGCTGGTGCCGTCCGACGCGCTGTTCGAGAAGGTGGTGTCGAACGTGCAGGAGGTCTGCGCGCGGTCCGGCAAGGTGCTGCTGCTCGCCGACAAGAAGGGCATCGACAAGCTGGGCGACAAGGTCCGCTGGTCGGTGGAGCTGCCGAGCTGCGACCCGCTGATCGCCCCGCTGCTCTACGCCATCCCGGTTCAGCTCCTCGCCTACCACACGGCGGTGCTGAAGGGCACCGACGTCGACCAGCCGCGCAACCTGGCGAAATCCGTCACCGTCGAGTAACCGCGTCGGCCGATCCTGTCGCGCCGAGCGCTCGGGCGTCCGCGCCCGAGCATTGTGGCGGGCATCCGGCGTTCTTGGCGCGCCGGAGCGCTTGAGAACTTCAATGGTTCAAGAACCAGCCTGGTCGCGTGCGGATTCCGGCTCGGGTTCGGCCTGGCCGTCATTGTCCGGAGCAGGAGCCGCCAAGGAAATCGGCATCACCGACGGCAGGCGCCTCATCGGCGCCCGCTGCCGGCCGGTTTCTGTTCAATCCCTCGGAGGGAATCCGGGCAACCAGTCCTTCGGATTGAGTCTGAACGATTTTTGCTAAAATTTGATTTGCATCAGTGCATGACGATCTCGTCTGTCCTAGGCAAGGCGCCAATCCTGACGAAAGCCCGCTTCCGTCCGGCATGCGCCGTTCGCCCTCCATCGATCTGCGAGACTCGCCATGCGCCTCAACGAACCGATCACCAACCGTGAAATCGAGATGGAGGACGGGGTCCTGCTGGTGTCGCGCACCGACACCGGCGGCCGCATCACCTTCGTGAACAAGGCCTTCGTCGACATCAGCGGCTTCGCGGAGTCGGAGCTGATCGGTTCCCCCCACAACCTGATCCGCCACCCCCACATGCCGAAGGCGGCCTTCGCCGATCTGTGGGCGACGGTGAAGGACGGGCGGCCCTGGGAAGGGCTGGTGAAGAACCGCACCAAGACGGGCGACTTCTACTGGGTGCGCGCCAACGTCACGCCGGTGATCGAGGACGGCAAGGTCACCGGCTACATCTCCATCCGCACCAAGCCGTGCCGCGACCAGATCGCCGCGGCGGAGCGGCTCTACGCCGACATCCGCGAGGGCCGCGCCCCGCATCTCAGCGTCCGCGACGGACAGGCGGTGCGCAAGGGCATGCCGGCCCGGCTGGGGCGCTGGTCGGTCAGCGTCGCCGGGCGGCTGACCGGCGTCTTCGCCGTGATGATCGTGGCGATGGCGGCGGTCGGCGGCGTGACCTTGAAGGGCATGGCCGATTCCAACGCCTCGCTGAAGACGGTCTACGAGAACCGGACGATTCCGGCGGTGCAGGTCGGCGACATCCTCGACCACATGCGCGATCAGGTGCAGACCCTCCAGCGGCTGGTGATCGACGCCCGCGACGGCACCGACCGCAAGGCGATGGAGGCGCGCGAAGCCCGCATCGCCGCCAACAGCGCGACCATGGACAGCCAGTGGACGCAGTATCTCGCCTCCGCCATGACACCGGAGGAGAAGACGCTCGCCGACCGCTTCGCCGCCCAGCGCACGGCCTTCCAGCGCGACGCCCTCGCCCCGGCCCTGGAACTGGCGAAGGCCGGCGATTCGCTGCGGCTGGAAACGCTGATCCGCGACAAGGCGACGCCGCTGTTCGACGCCGCCCACGCCACCAACCGGGAACTCCTGACGCTCCAGGTCACGGTCGCCCGCACGGAGTATGAGGGCGCGGCGGCCGACTTCCGCTGGCATCTCGGCTTTGCGCTGGCCGCCGGACTCGCCGTGCTGCTGATGGCGGCGGCCTTCGGAGTCCTGCTTCTGCGGACGGTGCGCAAGCCGCTCGACCGCTTCACCCTCGATTTCGACGCCATCGCCCGCAACGATCAGAGCCACATCATCGCGCTGCCGGTGGCCACCGAATTCCATGCGCTGACGGCGCAGCTCCGTGGCCTCAAGGCCCGGCTCGGCTACGCGGTGCAGGAGCGCGTCGAGCGCGCCCGCCAGGCCGACGAGGACCGCCGCCGCGCGCTGGAAGCCATGGCCTCCACCGTGGAGCGCGAGGCCGGCCGCGCCGTCGAGGAGGTCGCCACCCGGACCGGCGGCATGGCAAGCGACGCCGAAGGCATGGCGGGGGCGGCCGAGCGCGTCAGCGCCAACGCCCAGACCGTGTCCTCGGCGGCGGAGATCGCGCTGGCCAACGCCCAGACCGTGGCGGCGGCGAGCGAGGAGCTGGCGGCCTCGATCCGCGAGATCTCGTCGCAGGTCGCCCATTCCAGCGCCGTCACCCGCCGCGCGGTGGAGAGCGGCGCCCACACCCAGGTCACCATCCGCTCGCTGTCGGAAACCGTCGCCAAGGTCGGCGAAGTGGTCAACCTGATCCAGAACATCGCCGGCCAGACCAACCTGCTGGCGCTCAACGCCACCATCGAGGCGGCGCGCGCCGGCGAGGCCGGCAAGGGCTTCGCCGTGGTGGCCAGCGAGGTGAAGAACCTCGCCAACCAGACCGCAGCCTCGACCGAGGAGATCACCCGCCAGATCGCCGCCATCCAGGAGGTGACGGGCCAGGCCGTCGCGGCGGTCGAGGAGATCGGGCGCACCATCGCCGAGATCGACCACATCTCCGGCTCCATCGCCGCCGCGATGGAGGAGCAGACCGCCGCCACCCAGGAGATCAGCCGCAACGTCGTCGAAACCTCGACCGCCGCGCTGGAGGTGTCGCGCCGCATCGCCGCCGTGTCCGAGGAGGCCGACCACACCGGCGAGCAGGCCGTCCACGTCAAGCAGGGCTCCGGCGACGTCGCCCGCGCCATCGAGAATCTGCGGCAGGTGCTGGTGCGGGTCGTCCGCACCTCGACCAGCGACGCCGACCGCCGCCGCAAGCCGCGCTTCCAGGTCGATGAGGCCGGGACCCTGCTGGTCGGCGGTGGCCGTTACTCGGTGACCGTGCGCAACCTGTCACTCGGCGGCGCGCTGATCGACCCGGTGCCGGCGCTGAAGGGCGGCCTGCCGGCGAGTTCGCCCGGCGTGCTGCGGCTCGACCGTCTCGGCGCCGAGGCTGCGGTCGTCATCAAGGCGATGGAGCACAACCGCCTCCATCTCGCCTTCGACCAGGATGGCGGGCTGTCGGCGGACTTCGCGCACGCCATCCAGTCCGTCACCAAGGGGCTGCGGCCGCTGGACGTCGCCGCCTGAGACCGCTTCCCGAGACCGCTCCGTTGCCTCGCTGACGCGCGGCTTACAGCCGGCAAACCACATTCCCGCCGGCTGTAACCCGGTTGCGGTTGCCGCTGGCACCGCCAGACGGTATCTGTGGTCGCGGGGAACGGTCGCGGGAATCTTGCGGCCGGCGTGGGCGGGATGGCAAGGCTTCGGCCGGGCGGGGAACGGGGATGGACAAGCAGCCGGTCGATTACGCGCGGTACCGCATCCTCGTGATCGAGGACCAGCCCTTCGTCCGCCGCACCATCGTCCAGATCATGGCGCAGATCGGGTTCCAGGGCGTCGCCGAGGCCGACAACGGCGAGAGCGGCATGCAGGAATGCATCCGCACCAACCCCGACCTGATCGTCTGCGACATCGACATGAAGCCGGTGTCCGGCCTGCAATTCCTGGAGCGGCTGCGCACCAGCGCCGAGGCGGCCAACCCGCGGGCGCCGGTGGTCTTCCTGACCAACCACACCGAGTCGGAAATCGTGAAGCAGGCGATGGCGCTGGGCGTGAACGGCTTCGTCGTCAAGCCGCCCTCCTTCGCCGCGCTGAAGGAGCGGGTCGACCGCCTGCTCGGCGGCCGGTGACGCCGGTGACGAACAGGCACGTCCTGGCGTTGGCGGCGCTGCTGCCGTTTCTCGCCGGCTGCTCCGGCGAGCCGTCGGAGGCCGACATGCGCCGTCTGGTCGAGGCGCACACCCGCCGCGCTCTTGAGCGTCAGGGACAGGGCGGTTTCCGCGCCTTCGACGTCTTCCGCAAGCAGGGCTGCGTCGCCGCGAAGAGCAAGTCCGGCGGCAAGCCCGGCCAGTACGACTGCTACTACGCCGCGACCTTCGTGCCGCAGCCCGGCCAGCCGCCGCTGACGGTCAACGGCAAGGGCCGCTTCGGCAAGAGCGAGACGGGCGACAAGGGGCTCGTCTTCGAGGATCTCGGAGCTCAGCCACGTTGACGCGGCCCCGCCTTCACGCGCGCCCCGCCTACGCCGCCTCGCTGCGCGCCATCCGGGACAGCCGGCTCAACGGGTCGCCGTCCTCCGCCTCGAAGCAGGTCGCCACGTCGTCGCACACCTCGCAGTTGGGGGACTTGCACAGCATCATCCCCTCGCGCTCGCAAAGCTGGCGGTAGAAGAACTTCTTCCATTTCATGTCGTTGGCGTTCAACGCCACCAGCGCCGGGAAATGCCGGCGGAACATGACGTTCAGCTCGCGGCGGTCGTGAAAGCCCATGTCCTGCCAGAGATGGTTGGGCTCCAGCGAGCGCCGCGCCAGGATGGCGGCCAGCCAGCGCTCTTCCTCGGTCCGCCGGGCGCCGTGCTCGACCAGGAAATCGCGCAGGTCCGGCTCCTCGATGGCCTCCTCGCCGGTGCCCTCCCCGGTCAGGGCGGACACGGCGGGGGCGTGGGCGGGGGCGTGGCGGGCGGTCAGGGCACCGAGATCGGCTTTCGCCAGGGCCAGGGCCTGCGGCAGGGCGCGCTGCGGATCGGACGCGGCGCAATCCAGGATGCGGTCGAAAATGATCCGGTCGATGGCCGCGCCGACCCGGTCGAGCAGCACCGGACGGGAGGGCGTGGGAGGCTCGGTCATGGCGCGCTCCGACGGGAGGGGATCGGTGTGGCCGTATGGTGACTCACGATGCTGCGTCTGCGAAGGGACGCGACCCTCACCCGGACTGCGGCATGTCGCCGCAGGTTTCGGCGATCTCGGCGGCGAAGCGCTCGAAGAAGGCGGCGAGCACCCGGTCGGCCTTGCCCTGCACCAGCGGCGCCGCCAGCCGCCCGACCGCGCCGCCGAGCGCCACCGACAGGCGGTAGGTCAGCTCGGTGCGCCCGTCCGCCTCGTCCAGCGTGACCAGGGCGACGCCCTTGACGGCGCCGGCCAGCCCGCCGTTGCCCTGGGCGTGCAGCCGGTATCGGCGGGGGGCGTCGTCCGGCTCCAGCGTCAGCCGGCCGGAGAAGCGCGCCTTGAGCGGGCCGACCGTGGCCCGCACCCGCGCCACATAGTCGGTGGGCGAAACCCGGTCGATCTCCTCAAGCACCGGGATGCAGCGCAGCAGGATCTCCGGGTCGCACAGGGCGGCGAACACGCGGTCGCGCGGTCCGGGAACGCTGTGGGTGCCGGTCAGCTCCATGGATTGTCCTCCCTCTCCGCTCCACATCTGGTATGCCGGACCGGCGCCGCCAAGCAACCACGAAGCCCGGAGGGAGACGCCGATGAGACAGGCCGCGACGACGCTGAGCGTGGCGACGCAAGGAACCGGGCTGGTCGAGGTGACCGCGCCGGTCCGCCGCTGGGTCGCGGAACAGGGCATGGAGACCGGCCTGCTGACGGTCTTCTGCCGGCACACCTCGGCCTCCCTGACCATCCAGGAGAACGCCGATCCCGACGTGCAAGCCGATCTGGTCCGCTTCTTCCGCCGGCTGGTCGCCGAGGATCCCGCGCTCTACGACCATGGCGCCGAGGGGCCGGACGACATGCCGGCGCACATCCGCTCGGCCCTGACCGGCGTCAGCCTGTCGATCCCGGTGATGGAGGGGGAGCCGGCGCTCGGCACCTGGCAGGGCATCTATCTGTTCGAGCACCGCGCCCGGCCGCACCGCCGCGCGCTGGCCCTGCACCTGCTGGGGGAATGACGGCGCCCCCGCCCCTCCCGCCGGTGCCCCTATCCCTACAAACTTTTCATCCATCCGCAAGGCGCCGGTGAGCGGCCGTTCCCTAGAGTGGGCAGCGTCGCCGGGAGGCATCCACACAACGCCTCCCGGCCCGTCCTTTCCGGAACGTCCGCTATGGAGTGCCTTCGCATGACCACCGCTCTCTCCACCGTCCGCCCGTCCCGCGGGCGCCGTCTGCGCCGGACGATCGCCGCCGTGCTGCTCGGCACGACGGTGCTGACGGGACCGGCTCTGACGGGGCTCGCCGCGTCCAACGCGCAAGCGTCCGCCGCCCCGCCGGCCGTCACCATGGTGCAGGACACGCCCTCGACCTTCGCCGACCTCGCCGCCAGGGTCAGCCCGGCCGTCGTCAACATCGCCGCGACCCAGGAGGCCAAGCCCGAGCGCGTCCAGCGCATGCCCGGCCTGCCGGCCTTCCCGCCCGGCTCGCCCTTCGAGGAGTTCTTCCGCCGCTTCCAGGATCAGGGCCTGCAAGGGGGCCAGCAGGGGGGCCAGCAGGGGGGCCAGAACGCGCCGGACGACGACGAGGACGGCGCGCCGCGCGGCGGTCCGCGCGGCAAGAGCGGGGCGCTCGGCTCCGGCTTCATCATCGACCCGGCCGGCTTCGTGGTGACCAACAACCACGTCATCGACGGCGCCAGCGAGATCACCGTCACCTTGCAGGACGGCACCGCCCTGCCGGCGACCCTGGTCGGCCGCGACGCCAAGACCGACATCGCGCTGCTGAAGGTCAAATCGGAGAAGCCGCTGCCGGCGGTCGACTGGGCCGACAGCGCCAAGACCCGCGTCGGCGACTGGGTGATGGCGGTCGGCAACCCGTTCGGCCTCGGCGGCACCGTCACCAAGGGCATCGTCTCGGCGCGCGGGCGCGACATCCACAGCGGCCCCTACGACGATTACTTCCAGCTCGACGCCGCCATCAACCGCGGCAACTCCGGCGGTCCGACCTTCGACCTGTCCGGCCGGGTGATCGGCATCAACACCGCCATCTATTCGCCCAACGGCGGCTCGGTCGGCATCGGCTTCGCCATCCCGTCCAACCTCGCCAAGGACGTGGTGGCCCAGCTCAAGGAGAACGGCAAGGTCGAGCGCGGCTGGCTCGGCGTGAAGATCCAGGAGGTGACGCCGGAGATCGCCGACAGCGTCGGCCTGCCGGCCGCCAAGGGCGCGCTGGTCGCCGAGGTGACGCCCGACAGCCCGGCCGCCCGCGCCGGCCTGCGCCAGGGCGACGTCGTGCTCTCCTACGGCGGCCAGCCGGTCGAGACGCTGCGCGACCTGACCCGCCGCGTCGCCGAGACCAAGGCCGGCGACAGCATCGACCTGAAGATCCTGCACCAGGGCCGCGAGAAGACGGTGGCGGTCCACATCGACCGCCTCGCCGACACCACCCAGGTCGCCGCCGCCGACACCGGCAAGGACGGGGCCGCGTCGGGCGAGGCGGTCAAGGGGCTGAAGCTGGCGCCGCTCGACCAGGCCGCGCGCAAGCGGCTGGGGGTCGACGAGTCGGTCAAGGGCGTGGTCGTCACCGGCCTGTCGCCCAAGGCGGAAACCCCGATCCGTCCCGGCGACGTCATCCTGCGCGTCGGCGACGAGACGGTGAAGACCCCCGCCGACGTCTCCCGCAAGGTGGCGGAGGCCGAAAAGGCGGGGCAGAAAGCCGTTCTGGTGCTGATCAGCCGCCAGGGCAACGAGACCTTCGTCGCCCTGAAGCTGGGTCACGCCTGAACGGACGGGCGGGCCCGGCCAGGCATGAGCCCCCGCGCTTGGCCGGGCCGTTCCGGGAGGCTACACTCATGGACATGAAAGTTCTTGTCATCGAAGACGACCGCCAGGCCGCCAGCTACCTCGCCAAGGGGCTGAAGGAGGCCGGCCACGTCGTGGACGTCGCCAACGACGGGAAGGAAGGCCTCTACCTCGCCGGTGGGGAGCATTACGACGTCATGGTGGTCGACCGCATGCTGCCGGGGCGCGACGGGCTGTCGCTGGTCCAGGTGCTGCGCGCCGCCGGCAACGACACGCCGGTGCTGTTCCTCTCGGCGCTCGGCAGCGTCGACGACCGGGTGAAGGGGCTGAAGGCCGGTGGCGACGACTACCTGACCAAGCCCTTCGCCTTCTCCGAGCTTCTGGCCCGCATCGAGGTGCTGGTCCGCCGCCGGGGCGCCGCGCAGCCGCAGACCAAGCTGGCCGTCGCCGACCTGGAGCTGGACCTGCTGACGCGCGGGGTGAAGCGGGCGGGCAAGCCGATCGAACTGCTGCCCCGCGAGTTCGCCCTGCTGGAATACCTGATGCGCAACGCCGGCAGCGTGGTGACCCGCACCATGATGCTGGAGAATGTCTGGGACTATCATTTCGACCCGCAGACCAACGTCATCGACGTCCACATCGCGCGGCTGCGCCAGAAGATCGACAAGGATTTTCCGACGCCGCTGATCCACACCGTGCGCGGCGCCGGCTACAGCCTGCGGGCGCCCGAGTGAGGGCGCCCGGATGAGCGCGGGGGACGCAGCCGCCCCTCCCGCCGAGCCCCACCAGCAGACCCGCCTGGAAGCCTGCGTCGCCGTGGGGACGCGGCTGCTGCGGACCACGGCTTTCCGGCTCGCGGTGCTCTATCTCGGCATGTTCGTGCTGTCGGTCGGGGTCATCCTGCTGGTGGTCTACCGCACCACCGCCGGCTTCCTGGAGCAGGAGATCGGCGAGACCATCGCGCTGGAGGTGTCCAGCCTCCAGGACCACTACCGCGGCTACGGCCTGTCGGGGCTGATCGATGTGGTGCGCGGTCGCAGCGCCGTGGCCGGCAACAACTCCATCTATCTGCTGACGACGCCGCAGGGGGTCATCCTGGCCGGCAACCTCTCGGGCTGGCCGGGGGCCGTGCCGAGCGCCAGCGGCTGGACCCATTTCAAGGTCGCCGACTACGGCGGCGTCACCGACCGCCCCTCCACCGCGCAGGCCGTCACCTTCACGCTGCCGGGGCAGTTCCGCCTGCTGGTCGGCCGCGACATGAGCGAGATCGACCAGCTCCGCGACCGCATGGTGCATTCGCTCGGCTGGATCCTCGGCGTCACCGCCATGCTGGGGCTGGGCGGCGGGCTGCTGCTCAGCCGGGGGGCCATGCGGCGGATCGAGGCGATCAACCGCACCACCCGCCAGATCATGGCCGGCGATCTCAGCGACCGCGTGCCGCGCTTCGGCGGCGGCGACGAGATGGACCGGCTGGCCGGCAACCTCAACGCCATGCTCGACCGCATCGAGCGGCTGATGACCGGGATGCGGCAGGTCACCGACAGCGTCGCCCACGACCTGCGCACGCCGCTGACCCGCCTGCGCTCGCGCATCGAGCTGGCCCTGATCCACGACACCGAGGATCCCGAGGTCTATCGCGGCGTGTTGCAGGACACCATCGCCGAGGCCGACCGGCTGCTCGCCACCTTCACCGCGCTGCTCTCCATCGCCGAGGCCGAATCCGGCGCCAAGCGGCGCGACTTCGTGCCGGTCGATCTGGCCGAGGTGGTGCAGCTCGCCGCCGATCTCTACGAGCCGGTGGCCGAGGAGCGCGGCCAGAGCCTGACCATGGAGATCCACAAGCCGGCGACGGTGCGCGGCAACGGGCAGCTGCTGGCGCAGGCGGTGTCGAACCTGCTCGACAACGCGATCAAGTACACCCCGGAGGGCGGCCGCATCACGCTGACCCTCGACGGCGCCGGACCGGGTCAGGCGGGGCGCATCGTCGTGGCCGACGACGGCCCCGGCATTCCGGCCGGGGAGCGCGAGAAGGTGCTGCAACGCTTCGTCCGGCTCGACGCGTCGCGGGCCTCGCCAGGCAACGGGCTGGGGCTCAGCCTGGTGGACGCGGTGGCGACGCTGCATGGCGCCCGGCTGGAGCTGTCCGACAACGGGCCGGGCCTGCGGGTGGCGCTGGTGTTCCCGGCGGAACCCGGCCGGTAAGGGCGGGGTTCTTTTCCGGCGCAAAGAAAAACCCTCCGCCCCGAGGGGGCGGAGGGTTTCCGATCGGGCGTGGCCGGACGGCCCCGCTCAGGACTTCGCCATCAGTTGTTCCAGCCAGTGGATGTCATAGTTGCCGTCGATGAAGGCCTGCTCGGCGATGATGCGCTCGTGCAGCGGCAGCGTCGTCTGGATGCCGCCGATGACATACTCCTCGATGGAGCGGCGCAGACGCATCAGGCACTCGTTGCGGGTGGTGCCGTGGACGACCAGCTTGGCGATCAGGCTGTCGTAGTGCGGCGGCACCCGGTAGCCGTCGTAGAGCGCCGAGTCCACCCGCACGCCGAGGCCGCCCGGCGCGTGGTAGCCGTCGATCTTGCCCGGCGACGGGATGAAGGTCTCCGGATGCTCGGCGTTCACCCGGCATTCGATGGCATGGCCCTCGAAGCGGATGGCGTCCTGCCCGTAGCCCAGCGGCGCGCCGGCGGCGACGCGGATCTGCTCGCGCACCAGATCGATGCCGGTGATCATCTCGCTGATCGTGTGCTCGACCTGGAGGCGGGTGTTCATCTCGATGAAGTAGAACTGCCCGTCCTCGTAGAGGAACTCCATCGTGCCGACGCCGCGGTAGCCGATGGCCGCCGTGGTCTTGGCCGCCAGCTCGCCGATGAAGCGGCGCTGCTCGGCGTTCAGCGCCGGGCTCGGCGCCTCCTCGATGACCTTCTGGTGGCGGCGCTGGACCGAGCAGTCGCGCTCGCCGAAATGCACGCAGTGGCCGTGGGTGTCGGCGAGCAGCTGGATCTCGATGTGGCGGGGCCGCCCGAGATACTTCTCCAGATAGACCTCGTCGTTGCCGAAGGCGGCGCGCGCCTCGGCGCGGGCGAACTGGTAGGCCTCCTTGAGCTGGTCGGGGTTGCGGGCGACCTTCATGCCCTTGCCGCCGCCGCCCGCCGCCGCCTTGATCAGCACCGGATAGCCGACCTCGTGGGCGACCTGCTCGGCCTCCTCCAGCGTCGTCACCGGGCCGTCGGAGCCGGGCACCACCGGCAGCCCCTGCTCCATCACCGTCTTCTTGGCCGTCACCTTGTCGCCCATGACCCGGATGTGCTCCGGGGTGGGGCCGATGAAGGTGAAGCCATGCTCCTCCACCATCTCGGCGAAGGTGGCGTTCTCGGACAGGAAGCCGATGCCGGGATGGATGGCGTCGGCGTTGGTGATCGACGCCGCCGAGAGGATCGCCGGGATGTTGAGGTAGCTTTCACGGGCCGACGCGGGTCCGATGCACACGCTCTCGTCCGCGAGGCGGACATGCATGGCGTCGGCGTCGGCGGTGGAATGCACCGCAACGGTCTGGATCCCCATTTCGCGGCAGGCGCGGTGGATGCGCAGCGCGATCTCACCACGGTTCGCGATCAGGACCTTTTCGAACATCGCCAAGGTTGCCCCGTTACTCGATGATGAGAAGGACTTCGCCGAACTCGACCGGCTGGGCGTCGGAAACCAGCACCTCGGTCACGGTGCCGCCGCGCGGCGCCTTGATCGGGTTCATGACCTTCATCGCCTCGATGATCAGCACGGTCTGGCCGGCCTTGACCACGTCGCCGGGACGCGCGAAGGGAGCCGCACCCGGTTCCGGCGCGGTGTAGGCGGTGCCGACCATCGGCGAGGTCACCGCGCCCGGATGGTTGCCGGGGCGCGCCGCCGGAGCGGCGGCGGCGGCCGGCGCCGGGACCGCCGCGACGGCCGGAGCGGCGTGGACCGCGACCGCCTGCGGGGCCGTGGGGCGGGTGACGCGGATGCGCTTCTCGCCCTCGGCGAATTCGATCTCGCTCAAGCCCGTCTCACGCAGGAGTTCCGCCAGCTTGCGGACCAGATCGCCGTCGATGTCGAAGCTCGCCATGATGTCAGTCGTTCCCGTTTCCTTAGTCGCGGTCGATGATGTTCGCGATGGCGTCGAGCGCCAGAAGATAGCCGTGCGGCCCGAACCCGCAGATCATGCCACTCGCCACCGGCGAGATGTGGGAATGATGGCGGACCGGCTCGCGCTTGAAGATGTTGGACAGGTGAACCTCGACCACCGGCAGCTCCGACAGGATCAGGGCGTCCATGATGGCGACCGAGGTGTGGGTGTAGGCGCCGGCGTTGATGATGATGCCGTCATTCTCCGTCCGCGCCTGCTGGATCCAGGACACCAGCTCGCCCTCGTGGTTCGACTGCCGGAAATCGACGGTCAGGCCGATCTGCTCCGCCCGCTCGTGGCAGGCGGCCTCCAGCTCGTCGATCGTCGTCGAGCCGTAGATTTGTGGCTCGCGCACGCCCAGCATGTTCAGGTTCGGCCCGTTGAGGACCAGAATCGACGCGTCGATGGCCAAGCCCCGCGCCCCTTTCCAAGATCGAAACCGCGCGTTTATAGCACGACCCCACGCGCTGTCCATGGCGACGGGGGGCGCCGGCCACGGAAAACCGCCTGTTGCGGCGCAACAGCCGCATTGGAGGCCGGCGCCTCGCCGGAAACGCCGCCATGGGGCGGGATGTTCAGCCCGGCGTTGAGCGCGGCGCGCCCGCTGCCGGACCAGTCCCTGTTCCGCCCCACGAAGCGTCGTCCTACGACACCGGATCGGCCGGGGCGCCCGTCCTCGCGCGGCGCCCGGCGGGGTCGGTGTAGAGGTCGTTGATGCGCTGCACATGCTCGGCCAACGCCTCGCGGATGCCGAAGATCCTTTTCTTGGCCCGTGAGCTCCAGCCGGCGGGACGCTTGGCGAAGATGCTGCGGAAGAAGCGGGTGTTCTTCAGGAAGGCGTGGCGCAGGTTCAGCTCGACGTCGCCGAAGCGTTCGGGCAGCCCGGCCGCGACCCGGCGGGCCAACAGCGCGCGCAGCCAGAAATGCCCGGCCAGGAACAGCCCGCCGAACAGCACCGCCGCCCCCGCCAGCCGCACCGGCTGCTCGCCGAACCACAGCGGCCGCGAGGCGGTCAGCCAGTCGGCGAAGCCGCCCACCCCGTCGAACAGCGACACGCCCGCCCCGACGAACAGCACGGCCAGCAATGCCGCCAGCACCCCGTCGCCGATCAGCACGCGGCGGCGCCAGCGGGCGATCGCGGCGCGCAGCGTCGGCACCACCTCGCCCTCCAACTCCTTCACGAGGCTGTCGATCGAGCCGACGATGCGGTAGGCGCGGGCGACCTCGACCTCGGCGATGCGGGCGTGGATCTCGGCGAGGTCGTGGTCGCGCCGCGCCTCGTAGCGGGCGCGGCGGGCGTCGTCCTCGATGGCGACGGCCGATTTGGAATCGTAGATCGCGTAGAAGCGGCCCGACACCAGCCCGGCCTGGGCGATGGCGCGCTGCCAGGCGCCGAACACCGCCTCCAGATTGTCCTCCTTGGCGGTGGTGTCGACCTGGTTCAGGATGTAGCAGACCTTGCGGGCGTCGGCCCGGTTCACCGTCTTGGCGACCAGATGACGCAGCGTGTCCTGCATCGCCCCCGGCTCCGGGTGGCGGCCGTCGAAGAAGACCAGCACCAGATCGGACAGCTCGACGATGTGGTCGACCAGCCGCAGCACCGAGCGCCGCTGGTCGTCGGCGTCGAAGCCAGGCGAGTCGATGAAGATCTTGCCCTTGGCGCGCGGGCCGCTCAGCGTCTTGAGCTGGAGGTAGTTGTCGATGCGCTTGCCCTCGCCGGCCGCCACCTTCTCGATCTCGTCGGAGATGCGGTAGAAGGGAAAACGCGGGTCGGCGTTGAGCGCGGTGCCCGGCAGCGCCTCGCGGCGGGACTGCGGGCCGTGGCAGATCACCGTGAACTTGTCGTCGACCGCCTGGTTGCCGGTGTTCTGGAGCGGCTCGCCGAGATAGCCGTTGAGAAAGGTCGATTTGCCGGCCGAGAAGGTGCCGAGCACCGCGACCATCGGCCACCAGGGAATGCGGGTGGTCAGCGAATCGTAGCGGCCGATCAGGCCGAGCCCGGCCAGCAGCCGGTCGAAGGCGCGGAAGGTCGGAAGGACCGGCAGCAGGTTCGGGTTTTCCGCGCGCAGATGCGCGTCCAAAGCCGCGAGGCGCTGCTGAAGGGCTTGCCTGGGGGTCATGGCCGGCGGTCGTCCCACATGGTTCGGGAAAAGGTTCGGCTGAAGGTCGCGCCCTCTCTAGCACGAGCCGCCCGTCCTTCGGGCAGGAATTCGCCAGGCCGGATTCCGCGGAGCCGCCACGGGGCCGGGGAGCAAAGCGCAAGAAGGAGCGTTTCCGCGCCATGACCCGCAAGCCGCCCCCCGCCCCCGACATCGACGATCCCGCGATCGGGAAGGAGCCCGACGACGCGTCGCGGCTGACCGCCGACGAGCTGGCCTTCCTTCTGCGCGATCCGGCCGAGCGGGCCCGGCAGGCCGAGCGCGCCGAGCGCGCCAACCTCGCCCGGACCGAACGGCGCCGCAGCGACCCCGCCTACGCCGAGCGGCTGCGGCGGGCCGACCGCGAGCGCCAGCGGCGGCGGCGGGCCCGTGCCGCCATCGGCCGCGCCGAGCCGCCCGACGCCCCCGCCGCCGCCCTGCCCGACCTGACCGTCGATGAGGCGGCGCAGCGGCTGGCCGACCACCTCGTCCGGACGACCTCGCCCCAGGCCGTCCAGCTGCGGCGGCGGCCCGAACGCATCCGCGCCTACGCCGAAGCCTTCGCGGTCTACCGGACGCTGGCGGAGGATGGCGCGCGGCCGACGCGGGGCGCCATGGCGGCGATGCTGCGGTCGCGCTTCGGCCGGACACTGACCCCGCCGCAGGTTCAGAAACTGCGCGACCATGTCGAGGGGTTCGCGGCCCCCGGCGGTCCTTGGCACGATCGTTCCCCCGGCTGACCGCCGGGGAGCGCGGCGGGTCATGAAAGGCCGATACAGACCGTCACGCATCCCTGCCGAATCCCGCCGCGACGCCCCGGCAACCCCCGCCGCGAAGGGCGGGAATCATGGTTAATGATTGATTAATGGTGATCGGACGAACGAATCCATCCGTCGATGGCGGGACACCCGACGCGTGACGCCATATATCGCCCTCGCTCGCCAATGAAAATTACTTACGGGCAGATCGAATATTTGTTTCTCGCGAAATGAATTTTAACGACCCGCAGACACCCGGCGACCGAATCGAACAGTGCTCTCATATTTTTTCACAAAGGTTAAACTTCAAAGCGGTAACGAATGATGTCACAAGTCGTCGCAAAAAAACTTTCCTTACAAAGGATACGGCCAACATTCCGGACTTGGCAGCCGGCCGGATGCGGGCAGAATAATTCAATTCTGTAACAGACGAGCGACCACCGAATGTTGCCGTCCTGCCGACACCCTATCGGAATATGACCTTTCGTCGCCAATATTTAAAAGTTTCCTCTTGAAAGGCAACAAAGGACGTGCAAACAATCATTTGACTCTCGTAAAGAGAAGGCGTTTGGTTTCAAAGCATTGGAGACCCCGGAAAATGAGTGGCCCGACGGCGCGCAAGAGAGGGCGACGCGGATCGCCGGAATCCTGGTCTGTGGACGCCCATGTGGGCCAGCGCGTGCGCATGCGGCGCACCCTGCTGGGCATGAGCCAGGAGAAGCTGGGTGAAGCGATCGGCCTGACCTTTCAGCAAGTCCAGAAATACGAACGGGGCTCCAACCGGATTTCCGCCGGCACGCTGTACCGGCTTGGACAGGTTCTCGACGTTCCGGTCAGCTTCTTCTTCGATTGCTACGGGGATCCGAACGCACCAGCCCAAGGCGCGCGGGCCGACGACGCATCGGCGACGGCCGGCAGCCAGATCAGCCGGCGCGAAGCCCGCCTGCTGCGCCTGTGGCGCGCCGCGCCACCCCATGTTTCGGATGAATTGCTGTCCCTGCTGTCGTCGCTGTCCCCCGCCCTGCACGAAACGCTCGACGGATCGGCTGACGGATTGGACGAGCAGCCCGACGATGGACTGGATGGGCACTGGAACGGAGAGGAGCCGGCATCGGAAAGCAACGGCCAGGCCGTCGGCGAAAGCGCCCCCCGCGTCGTTCCCCGTCAAAGCCGCAGCGAGACAATGCCGCGCCTCAAGCCGCTGAAGGACGGCGGTGGCGGCTCCAAGCCCCGGCGTCGGCATGGCGCGGTCTGGGATCCGACCGACATCGCGCGCGCCACGAAGACTCCGTCGCGCGAGGGGTGAATTCAACGGGACCGTCCGCGCCGGCCCGACCGGCGCGGGCCAACCGCCAACGGGTGCGCGATCACCCGTTCCGCGTCACCAGCTCCGCACCGGTCCGACGTCAAGATGGACGAAGCCGCTGCGCGGGTAGTAGCCGACCCCGCCGACATGCATTGCCTTGGCCGTCTCCGCGATGCCGCGCAGTTGGGCGTCGGGCAGCCGGATGTCGATGGCCATACCGCGGGTGTGATAGCTCTCCTTGGCCACGCCGCGCGACCGGCGGCGCGCCATCGCGTTGGTGCGGCGGGAACGGAAACCGCAGATCACCTCGAACGGATCGTCGGAGCCGACGCTCTGGTGGACCCTCGCCAGCAGATCGAACAGGCGCGGGTCGTAACGGCAGACCTGCTTGGCGCGATGGTCGCGCAACAGGACGTCCAGCTTGCGCAGCGCGTCGGCCTTGTAGTTGCCGTCCGCCCAATAGACGCCGTCGAACCGATCGTTGGTGTTGATGTTGTGGAGCGCGATCCGGCGAATCGGACCGGCGAGAGGCGCCGCTTCCGCCGCTGACGATCCCAGCAGGACCGGAGCCGCCGTCACCGCCCCCGTAACCACGGGCACCGCCGCCGAAAGAGCCGCCGCGGCAAAACCCAGGAACCCGCGCCGCCCCATCGCCGGAGCGGCACGCTCATCATCCCCCAAAAGCATCCCCGAACCTCTTGTTCTGCGTTTTGGCGAGCTGTATGGCGTTCGTGCCGGCCGTGGAGGCCAACCGCCAAACGTTGGTCCGGAGCGTTCCGATTTTGCGAATCTTCGCCGGACGGATAACCGTATAGGGAAGGGTTAGGCCCTAGGCAATCGAAAAATTTTCTGACTGTGTTCGAATTGCATAGGCGCGCATAGGCGGACTGGCAGGAAGGTCACACAAGACGAATGTTTGCCGCCCTTTCGCGTTGCGCGTCTCGCTATCGCGAGGTTCGATGCATAAATTGTGTGAACGGAAAAGTTATCCGGGTTTTCGCAACCGAAAGCCCTGACGATGAGGACCATCCGCATGACCGCCAGTGCCCCCGCCAACCGCTCCCGCCTCGCCGCCCTTCTGCTCGCGGCAGCCGCCTTTGCGGGAACGGCCCACGCCCTGGCCGACCCGGCGGAGGCCGCCCCCTACCGCGACACCCTGACCCAATGGGCCGAGCGGCTCGACGCGACGGCGGCGCAACTGGACACGATCGCTCCTCCCCTGTCGCCGCGGATCGGCGAGGGGGCGCTGCTGAAACGGGGCGGTTCGGGCGAACGCGTCGGGCGGCTGGCCCAGCGGCTGATCGAGTTGGGCCTGCTGGCGCCGGAGCAGGCGACCGACCAGTTCACCGAGGCGGTGGACACCGCCGTGCGCGCCTTCCAGATCAGCCAGCGGATGAAGCCAGACGGGCTGGTCGGCGGCGGCACCCGCGCGGCGCTCGACCGCACCCCGGCGGAAGCCGCGGCGCAGATGCGCCACAGCGCCGCCGCGATGCGCGGATTCCGCGACACCGCCCCCGACACCGTGCTGCTGGTCAATCTGCCGAACCAGACCACCACCCTGGTGCGCTCGGGCGAGGAGGCGCTGACCATGCGCGCCATCGTCGGCCGTCCGTCGCGCGAGACGCCGCTCCTCCAGGACCAGATCACCCATGTGATCGTCAATCCGACCTGGACCGTGCCGCCGACCATCCTGAAGGAGGACAAGCTCCCGCTGCTGCGGACCAAGGGCACGCCCGGCATCCAGAACGCGGTGGTCTATCTCGACGGGGCGGAGGTGGCGCCGGAAACCGTCGATTGGAACGGCGTGACGCCCGGCCGGGTGCGCATCGTCCAGCAGCCTGGCGACCACAACGCGCTGGGGCGCTTCCGTTTCAACCTGACCAACCCCTACAACATCTATCTGCACGGCACCAACGAGCCGCGCCTGTTCGACCGCGAGGTGCGGACGATCAGCTCCGGCTGCGTGCGGTTGCAGGATGCCCGCCAGATGGCGGAGGTGCTGCTGGCGGATGCCCACGTCACGCCGGAACGCATCACCCGCATGCTCGACAGGCCGGAACCGCAATGGGTCAAGCTGGCGCGGCCGGTGCCTGTCCAGTTCGTCTACTGGACGGCGACGGTCGAGGAGGACGGCGCCGTCCGCCTGCACCCGGACGTGTATGACCGCGGCGACGAGACCGTCGCCGCGACCAGCGGGTCGCGCGCCTGAGGCGCGGCCACTTCGTCGGGCGCCCGGCCGTTCCTGGGTGATCCGCCCTCGGGGACGGACAGGCTCACCGGCAGGCGGATCCGATTGACAGGCGGACTCAACGCCGGGCACGCCGGGCGCGGGCCGGCGGCGGGGTCGCGGCGGCGGTCGCCTCGGCCGGCTCCGGCCAGGGATCCTGGTCGGCGGCGCCGGGGATGCGGAAATCATCGCCCTGATCGGTCAGGCCCGGCTGCTCCCCCTGATTCGCCACGCTGAGCGCCGGCTCGACCGGCTCCGTCCGGTCGACCGTGTCGTCGGGACCGCGCGACGGATTGGGCTTCAGCGTGTCGCGATAATTGTCCTCGATCGCAATCTCCTCACTGGCCAGTTCCCAGTGGGCCGCCTCGCGGCCCTCGGGACGGCCTTCCCGCTCCCAGATCGCGTGGGCGCGCGCGCGGATGCGGCTTTCCAAATCATCGGCCATCCGGTTCGTCTCCTCGGTTGCGGCGGCGGGCAGTGCCCGTCCGGCCTCGTCCGCTCAACCGGCGGCGTGACGCTTGGTTCCCCCGATCACAATGCACCGGCAGCGTTTCACAAAGGCAACGCCCGTCCGGGAAATCGCCGCCCGCGCCTTCTTTTGCCCCTTGTCATTTGAATTAGTACCAACGGGGTGGTATTGCAGCGAAACCTTACGAGCGGCCCTGCGGCTAGTGGCTGGGCGAGCAAACGGGACACGATATGTTGAGTATTCCCATCCTGCCCGCCCCGATGCGCCGGCCCCTCTCCGGCCGGGCCGCCCTGTGGCGCACGGTCGCGGCCACGGTGCTGGGAAGCTTGATCGCCCTCCCCCTCCCGCCCGCCGCCGCGCAGACGCGCGAAACCGACAGGAAGCAGGCCCAGGTCCAGCCGTCCGCGAAGCCGGCGGCCACCAAGACCGCCGACCGGAAGGCCGCCGACGCGAAGACGGCCGCCGCCAAGCCCCCGGCCGGCGACGTGAAGGGACCGGCCCTTCAACTCGGCCTGTTCCCGCGCGAGAGCGACGCGCGCTGGGCCTGGGAAACCCTGCAACGCCGCCAGCCGGAGCTGACCAAGGGCCTGAGCGCCACCGTCTCCTTCCTGGACGGCAAGACCGAGGCCGGCGGCGCCGTGCTGCGCGCCACCGTCACCGACGGAAGCGACGCGCAGCGCCTGTGCCGGCGCATCGTCGGCGCCGGTTTCGGTTGCCTGCTCATCGATCAGCCGCCCGCCACGGCCAGCGCTCCGGCCGCCACCGCTGCGGCCACCGCCTCCATCGCCGCCTCCATCGCCCAGGACGGCGTTCAAGCCAAGCCGCCGGTCGTCACGGCCGCCCCGGCCACGCCCGCCGCGGCGCCCCTGACCACGGTCACCGTTCCCGTCGCCCCGCCGCCGGCTCCGGCCGTCGCCGCCGCTCCCGCTGCGGATCCGGCACCCTCCTCCGTCCTGACCCCCATCGCGTCGGCGGCGGCCGCGCCGCTGGTGCCGCCCGCGTCGGTCGCCAGGGCGGTGGCGCCGACCGAGGGCACGGTGATCTACACCGAGGAGGACGCCCGCACGATGGCCGACATCGAGCAGCACAGCCGCCGCAAGGGCCGCCTGCGCTCGGTGATGCCCGATTCGCGGCTGGACGTGATGCCGGCGACGCTGAAGCTGGAGGCCTGGAACCTCTGCGCCCTGACCTTCGACGACGGCCCGCACCGCACCGTCACCCGGCAGGTGCTGGATGTGCTGAACCGCGAGGGCGTGCGCGCCACCTATTTCCCGGTCGGCAAGATCGCCCAGAACCAGGGCGACCTGATCCGCGACTTCATCGCCGGCGGGCATGAGATCGGCAACCACAGCCTGACCCATTCCGACCTGCGCGCCATGGATGCCGAAGGCCAGCGCTACGAGATCGCCGAGACCAACCGCATCCTGCGCGAGTTCGGCGCCAACCCGGTGCTGTTCCGCCCGCCCTACGGCCGCTACTCCGACGAGCTGCTGGCGATCGCCCGCGACGAGCGGATGGGGTCGGTCCTGTGGACGGTCGACACACGCGACTGGAAGGTGCGCAACGCCGACAAGATCGTCCAGCACATCAAGACGGCGGGCGGCACCGGCAACGTCTTCCTGATGCACTCGACCTACCCGACCACCGCGCAGGCGCTGCCCCGCGTGATCGCCGAGTTGCGCGCCAAGGGCTGCGAGTTCGTCACCCTGTCGGAATGGCTGGAGCGCATGCGCACCCTGGCGCTGCCGAAGATCGTCAACGCCGGCATGCCGACACCGCCCGCGGCACCGCCGCCGGCCACACCGGTCGCCGTCACGCGGAACTGAACCGCAGGCCGGGGCGGGGCGGCCTTATTTCCCCCCGGCCTGCTTGCCGCGGATCTGGGCGTATTTCCGAATCACCTCATCGACCTCGGTCGGCAGCATGGTCCAGGTGCCGACCAGCTTTGAGCCGGCCGTGTCGGCCACGGTGATCGTCGCGGAAAAGGTGAACTTGCCGGCGGTGTCGTCCACCCGCACGGTGACTCGGGCGTTCTGGCCCGGGATCAGGGAGCCGTCGAAGCTCTTGGTGACGAAGCCCTTGGTCGTCAGCGCGGCGAGCGGAAAGCTGCGGCCGTCGAATTCGACGATGCTGACGGAAAGGCGTGAGGGGGCCTTGGCCGGCTTCTTGGCCGGCACCGTGATCTTCAGGAAATCGAAAAGGCCCATTCGTCCGCTCCAGCGCTGCGCCATCGCCGTCGGCAAGGCGCCGGCCGGCCCGCGGATTAAACCCGCAAGCCACCGTGGGGAGCAACCGTTTCGATCCGCCGCCCCGCCCGTTTCGCCCGTAGGATTTCGCCTTAGGATTTCGCCTATGGAATCCGGGCGGGCGCCCGTGGCGGCGGCGCAGCATGCCAGACGGCGGACCACGCCCGCTGCGCGCGGCAGGCCCACAGCAGGGTGAAGGGCATCAGCGTGACCAGAACCGCCGCCATGCCGGCCAGAAGCGACAGCACCCCGAGCGGATCGGCGTCCGGAAGGCGGAAGACCAGCTCGGCCATCAGATGAAGCGTCAGGGCGGCTGCCACGACCGCCGCCAGGGCCGGCCCGGCGAACGCCACGGCCCCCGTCACGTGGCGGCCGCCGGCCGCGCCAGCACGCGGCTGGCGGCCACGGCCCGGCGCGCATCCCATGCCTGCGACGTTCTGCATCGGCACCTCCATGCGGGCACCTCCGTTGCGGCGACCTCGGGAGAGGGCGGGACGGAACGCCCTGCGGCGTCCACCCTGCGGCCACCCCCGTCGACCCTGGCAAATTATAGGATGCTTTTCCGCGTTGATCCAAAATCCAAACCGTTTACCCCGATGGGCACAGCCCTAGGCCCAAGGGCCTGCCACCATCGGCATGACGCGTCGCAGCGGAACACTCTCCACAGAGTCTGTGGATAAGTGTGTTGAAAAGACCCGGCCATGTCCGATTCGACACAGGCGATTCAACGGTCGCGGAAGGTTTGCCTATTTTATGGGCAAATATTGCAAACCACTGATATTACTTGAGAAAGGCGTTTTTCGCCTGCCCCGGCCCATCCAGACGTGTCAATTGGAATCTGTGACACGGGACGGTTCGTGACGATTCGGCGACAGGCTGTGCCCTGTTGACAACTGTGGGCGAACGGCATGCCACCAACGGCGCGGATTCGCGGGGTCCGCCGAGCCCAGCTATGCCGTTCGGCCATAGGCCGCCGGATCAGCCGGGCTCGGTCGCCACCCAGCCGCGCAGAACCTCCGCCACGCTCCAGGCCTGGGAGATGCAGCCGCGCGGCTGGAACGGCGCTTCGGCGTCGAAGATCTCGCTGATGGTGCCGATGCCGGCCTCGTCGAGATGGGGCAGGAAGCCTTCCAGGAAGCGCCGTGCCCCCGCCTTGTCCTCCGGGTGCAGCTTCAGCCAGGAATCGACGAAGGGACCGATCAGCCAGGCCCACACCGTTCCCTGGTGATAGGCCGCGTCGCGCGCCCTGAGATCGCCGAAATACTTCGCCTTGTAGTCCCGGCAGCCGGGCGCCAGCGACCGCAGGCCGAGCGGCGTCAGCAGGCGCGAGCGCACCGTCTCGACCACCGGTTCCCAGCGTTCACGCATCAGCACCGGGTTGTCGAGCGACACCGAGAAGATCTGGTTGGGGCGGCAGGCGATGTCGTTGCCGTGCTCGCCGTCGACCACGTCGAAGAGATGGCCGGCGGACCCGCACCAGAAGCGGGCGTTGAAGGAGGCCTCCGCCTGATCGGCCATCTGGTCGAGCGGACGGGCGGCGGCCTCGCCGTCCTCCACCCGCAGCCAGCCGGCCATCAGCCGCAGGGCGTTGTACCAGAGGGCGTTGATCTCCACCGCCTTGCCCCGGCGCGGGGTGACCACCCAGTCGTCCACCTTGGCGTCCATCCAGGTGAGCTGGTAGCCCTCCTGCCCCTGGCGCAGCAGCCCGTCCTTCGGATCGACGCCGATGCCGAAGCGGGTGCCGCGCCGGTGATGCTCGACCACCTCCATCAGCCGGGGCAGCAGCAGCCGCAGGGTGTCGCGGTCGTTGGTGACGCGCAGGTAGCGGTTCAGCGCGTGGAAGAACCACAGCGTCGCGTCGGCGGTGTGGTAGAGCCCCTTGTCCTTGCCGTCGGGGAACATGTTGGGGATCAGGCCGTCGCGGATGTAATGGGCGAAGGTCCGCAGGATCCAGCCGGCCTCGTCGTGGCGGCCGGTCGACAGCGTCAGCCCCTCCAGCGCGATCATCGTGTCGCGCCCCCAGTCGGTGAACCAATGGTAGCCGGCGATGACGGTGCGCACCTCGTCGCCTTCCGCCCGCGCGCGCATCTGGTCGGCGACGCGGCCGGCGGGCACGAACAGGAAGCTGTCGGCGGACAGCACCAGCTCGGCCATCGGCCCATGGCGCAGCGCGGGATGGGCGTTGCGGGCGATGCGGCGGCGGCGCTCCGTCTCGAAGCCCAGCACGTCGGCGGGCGGCAGCGCCTCCAGCCGCCACCACTCCTCGGTCGCGGCGGCGAAGGTGATGCTCTGGCCGGCGGCCAGCTCGCCGCTGAAATAGCCGGGGGTCCACAGCGACCCGTGCGAGGCGTAGCCGCGCTCGGCCTCGACGCTGTAATACACCTCGCGCCGGATGCCGCCATCCAGCGTCATCGGGAAATCCGCCCCCTCGATGATCATGCGCAGCACCGGCAGGTCGGGACCGGCGGACACCTCGTAGCGCTGGCCGGCGGCGCTGACGCGGTAGTCGCGGGCGAGCGGATGGTCGACCGCCGCCTCCAGCGTGCGGAAGGCCAGCACCGGGCGCAGCCGCAGTTGGACCGGCCTGGCCGCCTCGATCACCCGGTAGGTGACGTGGACGATGTTCTGGCCGTGCGGCAGCACGACCTGCTTCTCGATCACCGCCCCGTCGGCGCGGAACCGCCAGACCGGCAGGCCCGATTCCATGCGGAACTCCAGCAGCGCCGCCGGCTTCTCCTGGGCGCGCGGGTCGGGGCTGGAATCCTGCCCGCTCAGCCAGTATTCGCTGCCGTCGGCCTCGACCACGATCTCGCTCAGCTGGCTGAGCATCAGCACGCGGCCGAGCGGTGCCGGCAGCGCCGCGACGAGCAGCCCGTGGTAGCGCCGCGTCACCGCCCCCGACACGGCGCCGGAGGCGTAGCCGCCCAGACCGTTGGCGACCAGCCATTCGCGGCTCTGCGCCGCGTCGGCATCGGATGTCAGGACGGTGCGCGTCAGGGTACGAACGAAATCAGCCATGATGGTCCTGCGGATTGGTGGACGGCGTGGCGGCGCGGTCATCGGAAGCGGCGCCGGGCGCCAGCACCAGGGCGGCGTGGCCGGGAAGGCGCCAGCCCCCCTCTCCCGATCCAGCCCCCGGCCCTGCCCCCGGTCCCGCCCCCGGTTCCGCCCCTGGCCCGGCCGCGTCCGCCAGCGGGGCGACGCCGCACCCGCCATAGCGCGGGTCCTCGCTGGACCACAGCGGGGACCAGCGCCGCCCAAGCGGCGGCGCAAGCAGCGGTTCGGGCAGAACCCGCAAGGTCAGATCGCGACCGAGATTGACCAGCAACAGCCGATCGTCCCCTTCATTCCCGAAAAAGCGCAGGACGAAGGCCTCCTCGCCCAGCACGGCGCCGTCGATCCCGCCCGCCCCCTGCGCGGCGAAGACCGCATCCTCGCGCCGCAGACGCAGAAGATCCCGGTGCAGCGCCCAGACCTCGGCATGGGCGGCGCGCTCGCCATGGTCGAGCGTGCAGCGGCGGAAGCTGTCCTCGGCGTGCGGCAGGGCCAGTTCCGCCCGCATCGCCGGATCGGCGAGGCTGGGAAACTGGGAGAGAAATTCCGCCCGCCCTTTCGCGACCAGGACCGCCAGCTCCGCCTTGTGGTCGGCGAAATAGAGGAAGGGGGCGCTCGCCGCGAACTCCTGCCCCTGGAACAGCATCGGCGTGCCCGGACCGAGCAGCAGCAGCGCCGTCATCGCCCGCAGCCGGCCGGGCCCGGTGAGCGCGTGCAGGCGCAGGCCCCGGCCCGAGTTGGCGATCTGGTCATGGTTCTGGAGGAAGGTGACGAAGACCGGCCGGGGCAGCCCGAGGGCCGGCATGCCGCGCCGCTGCCTCTGCCAGGAGTACCATTGCCCCTGGTAGAGGAAGCCGTGCTTCACGGCCGACACGATCTCCTGCGGCGTGCCCCGGTAATCCGAATAGTAGGCCTCGCTCCGCCCGGTCAGGGCGACCATCGCGGAATGATGGAAATCGTCGTTCCACAGGGCGTCGAGGCCATGGCCGCCCCGATCCGCCGGCCGGACCATGGTGGCGTGCTGCGGTTCGTTTTCGGCGACCAGGATGGTCGCGCGGCCGCCGGCCGCCTCCCGCACGGCGCGGGCGATCCCGGTCAGGATGTGCGGGGTGCCGCTGTCGAAGATCTGCTGCGTCGCGTCCAGCCGCAGCCCGTCGAGGTGATACTCGTCGATCCAGAAGGCGGCGTTGGCGAGGAAGAACTCGCGCACCGGGCCGGAGTCGGGACCGTCGAAGTTGATCGCCTCGCCCCACTCGTTCTTGTAGCGGTCGGAGAAGTAGCCGTCGGCGAAGCAGGTCAGATAATTGCCGTCCGGTCCGACATGGTTGTAGACGACGTCCAGGATGACGGCCAACCCAAGCCCGTGCGCCGTGTCGACGAAGCGGCGCATCGCGTCGGGATCGCCGTAGAGCCGCGTCGGCGCGAACAGGTTGACCCCGTCGTAGCCCCAGCCGAAGCGGCCGGGGAAATCGGCCACCGGCATCAGTTCCAGCACCGTCACGCCCAGTTCGGCCAGCGCCGGCAGCTCGCGCCGGGCGGCGTCCCATGTCCCCTCCGGCGTGAAGGTGCCGATGTGCATTTCGTAAATGACCTGCCCGGCGATGGAGCGGCCCGGCCAGCCGCCGTCGCTCCAGGCGAAGGCTTCCGGATCGACCAGCCGCGAGGGGCCATGCGGCCCGTCCGGCTGGAAGCGGGAGGCCGGATCGGGATGCCGCCGGTCCCCGTTCTGCTCCCCGCCGTCGAGACGGAAACGGTACAGCCCGCCCACCGCCAGGCCGGCGACCGCACCGGAAAAATAGCCGTCCCCCTCGCCCGTCAGCGCGACGGCGTGCCCGTCCGGCTCGACCACCAGATCGACGCGGCCGGCCTTCGGCGCCCAGACCCGCGCGTGCACGGTTCCACAAGGAAGGATTTCGACGCCGATGGGCCGGCGACGGGCCGCCGGCCGGGGCATGCCGGAAAGGGAGGGTGATGCGGGGGAAAGCGCCACGGGATGCGACCTTGCGTTCGGGGGGAATCGGCTGCGGCCAAACCGCTCGGCCTCGGCCCCCGGACAACAGGCGTCACCCGCGCCGGTCCCTCCTCCCTCCCGAATTTCCTTGCAACATCCGTCCGATAGCGAACATCGGCAGAGCCGCTCCCCGCCCGGTCAGGCGGCGCGGATGCGGGCGACGAAGCCGTCCAGTTCGGCGCTCAACCGCTCGGCGTCGCGGCTCAGGCTGTCGGCGGCGGTCAGCACGTCCGAGGAGGCGGAGCCGGCGTCCTCCGCCGCGCGGCTGACCCCGGTGATGTTGTTGGCCACCTCCTGGGTGCCCTGCGCCGCCTGCTGGACGCTGCGGCCGATCTCCCGCGTTGCGCCGGCCTGCTGCTCGACCGCCGTCGCGATCGAGTTGGCGATGCCGTTGACGCGGACGATGGTCTGGCCGATGCCGCGGATCGCCCCGACCGCCCCGCCGGTGGCCGCTTGGATGCCCGACACCTGGCTGGCGATCTCCTCGGTGGCCTTGGCGGTCTGGCCGGCCAGCGCCTTGACCTCGTTGGCGACCACCGCGAAGCCCTTGCCGGCGTCCCCGGCGCGGGCCGCCTCGATGGTGGCGTTGAGCGCCAGCAGATTGGTCTGCGCGGCGATGTTCTGGATCAGGCTGACCACGTCGCCAATGCGCTGGGCCGCGGCGGCCAGCCCCTCCACCGTGCTGTTGGTCTGCTCGACCTCCTGCACCGCGCCCTGCGAGATGCGCGAGGATTCGGAAACCTGACGGCTGATCTCGGTGATCGAGCAGCTCATCTGCTCCGACGCGGCGGCGACGGTCTGCACGCTGGCCGAGGCCTGCTCGGTCGCGCTGGCGACGGCGGAGGACTGGCGGGCGGTTTCCTCGGCGGTCGCCGACAGCGATTCCGCGTTGGCCTGGAGCTGGGTCGCCGCCGCCGAGACGGTGCCGGCGATGCTCTTGATGCTCGCCTCGAACTCGTCGGCCAGCGTCGTCATCAGGTGGCGCCGGTCGGCCTCGTTGCGGCGGGCGGTCTCGGCGGCCTCGGCCTCGAGCTGGCGGTTGCGCTCCAGATTCTCCTTGAAGATGAGCATGGCGCCGGCGATGGCGCCGACCTCGTCCCGGCGCCCGGCCCCGTAGACCGCCACCGAGCCGTCCCCCGACACCAGCCGGCGCAGGCAGTCGACCGAGGCGGCCATCGGCTTGGCGATGGCGAAGCGGGCGATCAGCCAGCCCATCACGGCGCCGCCCAGCACGCCCAGCGCGGCGACCATCACCATCAGGCGGAAGGTGCTCCGGGCGGTGGTCTGGGCGGCGGCGGCGGCGGCGTCGCTGGCCTTGTCGGCCATGTCGGTGTAGGCCCGCATCGCCTTCACCAGCTCGTTGGCGAGCAGCCGGCTGCGCATCGCCGCCTCGCGGATCGTCTTCTGCGCCTCATTGCTCACCACCTGCCCGCCGAGCTGGCGGCTGACCCGCAGCGTTTCCTCCAGCGCCGGCATGTAGGCGCCGTATGCCGTCTCCAGCGCGGCGATCTGCGCGAGCTTCGCCGAGTCGGCGGTCGCCTTCAGCTCGGCGATGCGGTCGGTCGCCTGCTTGCGCTGGTCGTCGATCACCTTCTGCACCTCGGCGACCTGCTCGGGCGTCGGGTCGAGGGCGAGGCGGAACTCGTTGCGGCTGAGGGAGAGGATGTTCTGGCTGATTCGGGCGCCCAGGAATGCCTCGCCCCCGGCCGAGTTGATCTCCTCGGTCGCGTCGCCGAGCCGTTCCACGCCATTCAGCCCGACCGCGCTGACCAAAGCGATCACCGCCGTGAAAACACCAACAAGAAGATACAATTTCTGCGCAATGGACCAGTTGGTGATCGTCATGACGTCCTCCGCTGAATGCCAGCGTATGCAGGCGCGTCCTGCCGAATTTCTTCGGGTGTACGGCGGGGCGCGTCGGAAATGGGTAGTGACGACGCAATCATTCCCACCAATTCTTTCGAAAGAGTTACCCTCTTTCGTTGCATGTTCGGAAAGCTTCTCGACGCGTTGCGAAAAATTGCCGCGAAACAGGAAGCGGTTTCGAACAATCCACATATTTTCAAAGATATTCAAAGGAGAGACACAACCGGAACCGACGCGCCTCCACCCCCTAGGGAAAACCCCTACAACCTTTGGACGATGCGCCTTTTCCCCGCCGCCCGTGCCGCGCCCATGCCCGTGCCCGGCACGGGCGGCGACTCGCGGCGACGGCCGGGCATCGAGCCCCCGCGCGGATGACCGGGACGAGCCCGGTCAGGACGCGGAAGGATGCCGGCCACTATGACGGGCCACGACGAGGAGACCGGGCGGGACGGGCCCCGTGCGCTACACCCGCTCGCCGAAGCTGCGGGCGGCGGCGTCGATCACCAGCGGGTGCGCCCGCAGCGCGTCGAGCGCCGCCTCGGCGCGGTCGTCGCGCACCTCCAGCGTGACGAACACGTCGGTGCGCCCGCCGCGTTCGGCGTCTCGTTCCTCCCGGCCGGTCTGGGCGACGGCCCCGAAACGGTCGCGCAGGCTGCCGACGATCTCGGCCTCGACGCCCCGGCCCTTCTCGGCCGGGTAGGCGTAGATCAGATCCATGCTGCTGCCCTCCCTCACGAATGCGGCGCGAAGACCACGCGCAGGCAGTCGTCGGCCTTCTCCTTGAACATGCGGTAGCCCTGCGGCCCGTCGTCGAGCGACCAGCGGTGAGTCATCAGGTAGGACGGGTCGAGCTCGCCCCTGGCGATGTGCCCGAACAGCCGCTCGGCGTAGCGCTGGCCGTTCTGCTGGCCCATGCGGAAGGTCAGCCCCTTGTTCATCGCCGCCCCCATCGGGAACTTGTCGATGACGCCGCCATAGACCCCGACGATCGACAGGGTGCCGCCCTTGCGGCAGCTCTCGATCATCTGGCGCAGCACCGCCGGACGGTCGGTCTGCAAGCCCACCGCCTGCTTGGCGCGGTCGTACAGATCCTCCAGCGCGTTCGACGCGCTGTCGGCCTCCATGCCCACCGCGTCGATGCAGACGTCGGGGCCGCGCCCGCCGGTCATCGCCTGGAGCGCGTCGAAGACGTCGGTCCGCGTGTAGTCCAACGTCTCGGCCCCGGCCTTCATCTGGGCGGCGCGCAGCCGGTCGGGAACGCGGTCGATGCCGATCACCCGCTCGGCCCCCAGCAGGAAGGCGCTGCGCATCGCCATCTGGCCGACCCCGCCGCAGCCCCACACCGCCACCACGTCGCCCGGCCTGATGCCGGCCATGTCGGCGGCCATGTAGCCGGTCGGCGCCGCGTCGGAGACGAAAACCGCCTGCTCGTCGCGCACCCCCTCCGGCACGCGGAAGCCGTTGAAGTCGGCGTAGGGGACGCGGATGTATTCGGCGTGGCTGCCGGCGTAGCCACCGAAGGCGTGGCTGTAGCCGAAGATGCCGGCGCCGCAATGGCCATAGGCGGCGCGGGCGTAATCCGGCTTGGGGTTGGAGTTGTCGCACAACGAGGAGTCGCCGTGCCGGCAATGGCCGCACTGGCCGCAGCCGATGATCGACACGGTGACGATGCGGTCGCCCCGGTTGAGGTGGCGGACCTCCGGCCCCTTCTCGACGACCTCGCCGAGGAACTCATGGCCGATGATGTCGCCCGGCTGCATGGTCGGCACATAGCCGCCCAGCAGATGCAGGTCGGAGCCGCAGACCGACGACAGCGACACCTTGACGATCACGTCGTGCGGGTTGACCAGCACGGGATCGGGCACGCGCTCCACCCGCAGGTCGTTCGCGCCGTTCCAGCAGAGCGCCCTCATCGCGTGCCCTCCTCCCGGCCGGCCGATCCCGAGCCGAAACCGAGCCCGCGTTCGCCGTGCGGCTGGCGCTCCAGGGTGGACAGCTCGCCGGTCTCGATGCGCTGCTTCAGGCGGCGCAGGGCCTCCTCGCCCTGGCGGTCGGGGGCGAGCCCCAGCAACTGGGCGACGTCGCTCGGCGGGTGTCGGTGGACCAGGGTCAGCCGCACCTCGGTTCCGCGGCCGCCCGGCGCCGGCTTCAGCATCAGCGAGGCGCGGTGCGGCAGCGGGGTCTCGCCCGCCGTGTGCCAGGTCAGCAGCGCGTTCTCGTCGTCGCGGTCGAGCACGGCGCGCCAGCGCACCGGCTCGCCATCCACCCCCTTGGCGATCCAGTGGCTTTCCGTCGCCGACAGCACCTCGACGCGGTCGAGCCACGGCATCAGCTTCGGCAGGTTCGCGAAGTTGCGCCAGAAGCGGTACACGGTCTCCGCCGGGGCGGCGATGGTGACGACGGCCTGGGTGCGCTCCGGCGTGCGGTGCGGGCGCCGGCGGGCCGGGGCGCCGCCCCGCCGCACCGCCGCGAGCCCCGCCTCCAGCGGCCGCCCGACGGCGCCGGCCCCAACGGCGCCGGCCAGGAACAGCCCGGCGCCGACCGCGCCGAGCGCCACGCCGCCCCAGCCGCCGCGCCGCACGCCCAGCAGCCCCAGCGCCGTTCCACCCATCATCGCGGCCCAGCGCCCCGCCATCCCGGCTTGGCCGGGTCCGGGCGACACCGGCCGGCTGGCCGAGCGGCTCCATGCCTCCAGACTGTTCGACGCCATTCCCCTCTCCCTCGTCAAGGACACCCCCAGGGGCGTCCGCGCTTGTGCATCCGGAAACGAGAACAGCCGGGCCGAGGCTTCGTTTCCCGGTTCCGGCCGCGTCCGACGGAACGCCCGAGGCTGCCCGCCGCAAGCCGCATGGCAGACCGGGACGACGAGCGGTGCAACGCGCCGTGCCGCGGTGCAATAGTCCCGCCTTCACGCACAGCCCGACCGACAGCCCTTCCGGAGCCCGCCCATGCTTGGAACCCTCACCATCCTGCTGCTCTGCCAGTTGGCGGGGGAGCTGATCGCCCGCCTCCTGCATCTGCCGGTTCCGGGTCCGGTCCTCGGCATGCTGTTGCTCTTCGCCGGGCTGCTGCTGCGCGGCGGCGTGCCGCGCGCGGTGCAGGACACGGCGGGCGGCATCCTGCGCCACCTCTCGCTGCTGTTCATCCCGGCCGGGGTCGGCGTCATGACCCACATGGAGCGGCTGGGTTCCGAGGCGCTGCCCATCGCCGTCGCCCTGTTCGGCAGCACCCTGTTCGGCGTCGCCGTCACCGCCAAGGTGATGGCCGCCATGCTGCGCCGTGGCACCGATGGGGAGACGCGGCCGTGAACGCCGGGCTGAACGCCGACCTGCGCGAGATCTGGGTCTATCTGTCGGCCAGCCCGCTCGCCGGGCTGACGCTGACGCTGGTCGCCTACCAGGCGGGGCTGTGGGCGTTCGAGCGCTTCGGCCGGCGGCCGGTGCTGAATCCGGTGCTGATCGCCGTGCTGCTGATCGCGGCGGCGCTGACCCTGTCGGGCGTCGATTACCGCACCTATTTCGACGGCGCGCAGTTCGTGCATTTCCTGCTGGGGCCGGCGACGGTGGCGCTGGCGGTGCCGCTCTACAACCAGTTCAACCAGGTCCGCCGCTCCGCCCTGGCGCTGCTGGTGGCGCTGCTGGTCGGGTCCGCCGCCTCGGCGCTGAGCGCGGTGGCGTTGGCCTGGGCCTTCGGCGGCTCGGCAGCGACGATGCTGTCGATGGCGCCGAAGTCGGTGACCTCCCCCATCGCCATGGGCGTGTCGGAACAGATCGGCGGCCTGCCCTCGCTGACCGCCGTCTTCGTCATCATCACAGGCATCATCGCCGCCACCTTCGGCACCTGGGTGCTGAACCTCGTGCGGGTGAAGGACTGGCGGGCGCGCGGCTTCGGCATGGGGGTGGCGGCCCACGGCATCGGCACGGCCCGCGCGCTCCAGGTCAACGAGGTGGCCGGCGCCTTCGCCGGGTTGGGCATGGGGCTGAACGGGCTGGCGACGGCGCTGCTGCTGCCGGCGCTGTATCATCTTTTCCGGTGATGGTTGACGGCACCTGCAATCCGACGCTTGACAGCGATGCCGCACCTGCGCACAGTGCGCGCCATGACCTGCATCGACCGCACGACCGCTCTCCTTCTTACCGGCCCGGCGCTCTGAAGCGTCCGGGTAAGCGCGTTCGTCCTCCTGTCGTCACTGGTCGAAGTTCCACCACATCATGAGCGATCATCGCACCCGCTCCGCCCGGCCGAGGCCGGGGCTGCGACTTAGCAACGGTCGTTGAGCCACACCCGGCGGCTCGACGGCCGTACCATCGCCGGCCCCCACCTTTTCCGCGAAGACGCCCCGTCGATCCGAACCGCAAGACAGCGATCCGGGGCACCACAGGAGCCAGACGCCATCATGACCGCCACCACCGCCTTCGTTGCCGCCCCCTCCATTCAGGCCAAGTCCGCCGACAAGTACACCCCCTTCCCGCCCGTGCAGCTGACCGACCGCCAATGGCCGTCGCGCGTGCTGGACAAGGCGCCGATGTGGTGCTCGGTCGACCTGCGCGACGGCAACCAGGCGCTGATCGAGCCGATGGGCCCGGACCGCAAGCGCGCCATGTTCGACACGCTGCTGCGCATGGGCTTCAAGGAGATCGAGGTCGGTTTCCCGGCCGCCTCGCAGACCGATTTCGACTTCTGCCGCGAGATCATCGACGGCAACAAGATCCCCGACGGCGTGACCATCCAGGTGCTGACCCAGGCCCGCGAGGAGCTGATCCGCCGCACCTTCGAGGGCATCAAGGGATCCAAGCGCGCCATCGTCCACCTGTACAACTCGACCTCCGAGCTGCAACGCCGCGTCGTCTTCGGCATGGACCGCCAGGGCATCGTCGACATCGCCGTCCAGGGCGCCCGGCTGATCAAGCAGCTGGCCGACGAGACGCCGGAGACCGAGATCGTCCTGCAATACTCGCCGGAAAGCTTCACCGGCACCGAGCTGGACTTCGCGGTCGAGATCTGCGAGGCGGTGATGGAGGTCTGGCAGCCGACGCCGGAGCGCCGGATCATCCTGAACCTGCCCTCGACCGTCGAAATGTCGATGCCGAACGTCCACGCCGACCAGATCGAGTGGTTCTGCAAGACGATGAAGAACCGCGAGAGCGCCATCATCTCGCTGCACCCGCACAACGACCGCGGCACCGGCGTCGCGGCGGCCGAGCTGGGCCTGCTGGCCGGCGCCGACCGCGTCGAGGGCACGCTGTTCGGCAACGGCGAGCGCACCGGCAACGTCGACGTGGTGACGCTGGCGCTGAACATGTTCACCCAGGGCGTCGATCCGGGTCTGGCGATCGACGACATCAACGAGATCGTCCGCGTCTCGGAATACTGCACGCAGCTGCCGGTCCACCCGCGCCACCCCTACGCCGGCGAGCTGGTCTTCACCGCCTTCTCCGGCTCGCACCAGGACGCGATCAACAAGGGGCTGAAGGCGCTGTCCAAGTCGAACACCGGCAAGTGGGAAGTCCCCTACCTGCCGATCGACCCGCAGGATCTGGGCCGCAGCTACGAGGCGGTGATCCGCATCAACAGCCAGTCGGGCAAGGGCGGCATCGCCTATGTGCTGGAGAAGGATTACGGGCTGCAAATCCCGCGCCGCCTGCAAATCGAGTTCTCCAAGATCGTCCAGCGCGTCGCCGACGAGACCGGCAAGGAGCTGTCGCCGACCAACATCCACGCCGCCTTCAAGGCCGAGTATCTGGACGCCGACAAGCCGCTGGCCCTGATCGAGCATTCGACCGAGCCGCGCGGCCCCAATTCCGGCCCGCGCGTGCTGAACGTGGTGGTGGAGCGCGACGGCAGGGTCTCGACCATCAAGGGCTCGGGCAAGGGTCCGATCGACGCCTTCGTCGACGCGCTGCGCCAGGGCTGCGGGCTGGACCTGCACGTTCTGGACTACCGCGAGCACGCCATCGGCGAGGGCGAGGACGCCCAGGCCTGTGCCTATGTCGAGGTCAAGACCGGCGACGACCGCACCCTGTTCGGCGTCGGCATCGACGCCGACATCGTGACGGCCTCGCTGCGGGCGCTGGTCAGCGCGGCCAACCGGGCGGTTCGGTAACTTTTCCCCTCTCCCACCCCGGGAGAGGGTGACCCGCAGGGCCGGGTGAGGGGCGATCGGTCGTGGTACGCAATCCATGTCCCGACAGCCCCTCACCCTTCCCATGCTTCGCATGGGCCCCTTCCCTCTCCCGGGGCGGGAGAGGGCCTGCCCTTGCCCCCACGCCACGCCCCGCCTATAAGTCCGGCAGCGTCAAGCAACAGCGGGCAGCGGCATGATCGTGGTCACCGGCGGGGCCGGCTTCATCGGCTCCAACCTCGTCGCGGCGCTGGCGGCGCGCGGCATCGTCGACGTCGCGGTGGTCGACCGCTTCCGCGACGGCGAAAAATGGCAGAATCTCGCCAAGCGCGAGGTCGCCACCCTGGTCGCCCCCGAGAACACGCTGGCCTTCCTCGACCAGCACGCCGCCGAGATCGACATGATCTTCCACCTCGGCGCCATCTCCGCCACCACCGAGCGCGACGTCGACAAGATCGTCGCCAACAACGTCGCCCTGACGCTCGACCTCTGGCGCTGGTGCGCGTGGCGCGGCTGCCGGCTGATCTACGCCTCCTCTGCCGCGACCTACGGCGACGGCTCGGCCGGCTTCGACGACGACGGCTCCAGCGAGGCGCTCGCCAAGCTCCGCCCGCTCAACGCCTATGGCTGGTCCAAGCATCTGATCGACCGGCGCGTCGCCCGCGCCGTGGCCAGCGCCGACCTGACGCCGCCGCAATGGGCCGGGCTGAAGTTCTTCAACGTCTATGGCCCCAACGAGGCCCACAAGGGCGACATGATGAGCGTCGTCGCCAAGCTGCATCCCCAGCTTGCCGCCGGCCAGCCGGCGCGCCTGTTCAAGGCGCACAAGGACGGCTTCGAGGACGGCGGCCAGCTGCGCGACTTCATCTTCGTCGACGATTGCGTGGCGGTCATGCTGTGGCTGCACGACCACCCTGAGGTCAGCGGCCTGTTCAACGTCGGCACCGGAAAGGCCCGCAGCTTCAAGGATCTGGCGCTGGCGACCTTCGCCGCGCTCGGGCAGGCTCCCCGAGTGGAGTACTTCGACATGCCTGAGCATCTGCGCGGCAAATACCAATATTTCACGCAAGCGAAGACGGAGCGTCTGCGCGCCGCCGGGTTCGACCAGCCCTTCACCGAGCTGGAAGAGGGGGTCCGGCGCTACGTGCAGGATTTCCTGTCCCGCCCCGACCCGTACCGCTGAGCGGAGATTTCATGCTGGCCATCCCGTTTCCCGCCATCGACCCGGTCGCCCTCGCGGTCGGGCCGGTCGTCATCCGCTGGTACGCGCTGGCCTATCTGGCCGGCTTCGTGCTGGGCTGGCGCTACTGCCTGCGGCTGGCACGGCTCGACGCCGACAGCCGGCCGACGCCGGAGGATTTCGACGACTTCCTGACCTGGGCGGTGATCGGCACCATCCTGGGCGGCCGGCTGGGCTACGTGCTGTTCTACAACCTGCCCTACTACGCGGCGAACCCGCTGGACGCGCTCCAGGTCTGGCACGGCGGCATGTCGTTCCACGGCGGCATGATCGGCGTGCTGCTGGCCATCGCGCTGTTCTGCTGGCGGCGGAAGATTTCCGCCTTCGTCTTCGGCGACATCGTCGCCGCCTGCGCGCCGATCGGCCTGTTCTTCGGCCGGATCGCCAACTTCATCAACGGCGAGCTGTACGGCCGCCCGGCGCCGGACTTCGCCTGGGCAATGGTGTTCCCGCGCGACCCGCTCCAGGTGCCGCGCCACCCCAGCCAGCTCTACGAGGCGGCGCTGGAAGGGCTGGTCCTCTTCATCATCCTCGCCATCGCCATGCACACGCCGGCCGTCCGCCGCCGTCCCGGCACGGTGGGCGGGCTGTTCTTCATCGGCTACGGCCTGTCGCGCATCATCGTCGAATTCTTCCGCGAGCCCGACCCGCAGTTGGGCTTCCTGTTCGCCGGGGCCACCATGGGCCAGCTGCTGTCGCTGCCGATGGTCGCCATCGGGCTGTGGCTGGTGCTGCGCGGCGGGCGGCGGACGGCGCTGCCGGCATGAGCGGAGGCGAAATCGAAGAGAGGGGCGGCGACACGCTCGCCCGGCTGCTGGCCCGCCGCATCGTGATGGACGGGCCGCTCAGCGTCGGCGCCTTCATGGCCGAGGCGCTGGGCCACCCCCGCTTCGGCTACTACATGCGCCAGGACCCGTTCGGCGCCGGCGGCGATTTCACCACCGCGCCGGAAATCAGCCAGATGTTCGGCGAGCTGGTCGGGCTGTGGTGCGTGGACACATGGGCGCGGCTCGGCGGCCCCACCCCCTTCCGTCTGGTGGAGCTCGGCCCCGGACGCGGCACCCTGATGCGCGACGCGCTGCGCGCCGCCGCCATGGTCCCGGCCTTCACAGCCGGCGCCACCATCCATCTGGTGGAGACCAGTCCGACGCTGCGCGCCCGCCAGCGCGAGACGCTGGGCGACTCCGTCGCCGTCCAGTGGCACGACCGGCTGGAGGAGGTTCCCGAGGGCCCCACCCTGCTGATCGCCAACGAGTTCTTCGACGCCCTGCCGATCCGTCAGGTGCAGAAGACCAGCCACGGCTGGTTCGAGCGCCTGATCGACCTCGCCCCTGAAGGAACCGAGGAGGCGCCGCGCTTCCGCTTCGTGCTGGAAGCCTTCGGCAGCTCCGGCAGCCGCCTAGTGCCCGAGTCCCTGCGCGACACCGCCCCGGAGGGCAGCGTCGTCGAGGTCTCCCCCGCCTCGCTCTCCGTCGCCGGGGCCATCGGGGCGCGGCTGGCCGCCCACCCCGGCGCGGCGCTGATCGTCGATTACGGCTACGCCCACGGGCCGGCGGTGGGCGACACGCTCCAGGCGCTGCGCCGCCACGCCTACGCCCCGGCGCTCGACGACCCCGGCGAGGCCGACCTGACCGCGCATGTCGATTTCGCCGCGCTCGCCGCCGACGCCAGGGCCGCCGGGGCCGACGCCTTCGGCACGGTGGACCAGGGGGAATGGCTGGAGCGGCTCGGCATCCGCCAGCGCGCCGCCATGCTCTCCGCCAAGGCCACCCCCGCGCAGGCCGCCGACATCCGCTCCGCGCTCGGCCGCTTGATCGGACCGGAGCAAATGGGCACGCTGTTCAAGGCGCTTGCGCTCGCCACACCCGGAGCCTTCACCGGGGGCAACGCCCCCGCCGGCTTCGAGCCCGCGCAGGCACAACCCGAATAGGGGTCCGAACCAATCGGATCCGGGACAAGAGACAGGGAAGGACGGCGTTCGTGATCACACTCGGCGCGCTGAACGACATCACCCACATCCGCCACGCCTTTTTCACCCGCAGCGGCGGCGTCTCCACCGGCCTCTACGCCTCGCTGAACTGCGGGCTCGGCTCCTCCGACGCACCGGCCGCCGTGCATGAGAACCGTGCCCGCGCCGCCGCGCGGATGGAGGTGCCGTCCAGCCACCTCATCACCTGCCACCAGATCCACAGCCCGACCTGCGTCGTGGTCGAGGAGCCGTGGACTCCGGAGACCGCGCCCAAGGCCGACGCCATGGCGACCCGCCAGACGGGGATCGCGCTCGGCATCCTGACCGCCGACTGCGCCCCGGTGCTGCTGGCCGACACCAAGGCCCGCGTCATCGGCGCGGCGCACGCCGGCTGGAAGGGCGCCAAGGGCGGCGTGCTGGAGGCGACCGTCGCCCGCATGATCGAGCTGGGGGCCAAGCCCAACCGCATCGTCGCCTGCATCGGCCCCTGCATCGCCCAGCGTTCCTACGAGGTCGGGCCGGAATTCCCTGCCCCCTTCCTGGAGGAGGACGAGCGCAACCGCGACTATTTCGCCCCGGCCCGCCGCGACGGCCATTTCCTGTTCGACCTGCCGGCCTACGTCACCCGCCGGCTGGGCGACGCCGGGGTCGCGGTGATCCAGCGCTGCCCCAACGACACGGTGGCCGAAGAGGACCGTTTCTTCAGCTACCGCCGTTCCTGCCTGAAGGGCGAGGCGGATTACGGGCGCGGCCTGTCCTCCATCGTCCTCCAGGGCTGAACCCTCCCCCAAGGGTTGATCTTGCCGCCGCCGGCCGCCCGCCGACCGGTGGGTGCTTCAGGCTCCCGATCGTTTATGACGAAAGTCTTCGGCCTTTGACGCGATTGCGGCCGGACGACGTTCGAGCGATGATTCGGCGGCAAAAGGGCGAAAACCGGGAGGCCGTGGCATGCTGGAATGGCGCGACACGATGAGCATCGACCGGGGCGCGCTCGACGACGACCATCACCGGCTGAACGAACTGATCCGCCATTTCGTCGCCCTGCCCGGCGAAGAGGAGCAGCGCCCCCGCGCCATCGCCCTGTTGGAACGGCTGCGCGCCCTCGCCTTCCGCCATTTCGAGCAGGAAGAGCGGGTGCAGGCGGCGATCCGCTACCCGCTGCTCGCCGACCACCGGTCGCAGCACCGCCGGCTGGTCCTGCTGCTCGACGACATCATCGCCCAGGTCGACGAGCGGGAATCGGCCTTCGCCTTCGGCTACGCCAAGGAAAAGGCCGACCACTTGCTGCCCTTCTGGTTCCTCGACCATTTCACCCGCGGCGACCTGCCGCTGAAGACCCATCTCGCGAAGATTCCGGGACTCGTCTGCGCGCCCGTCCGGTGATCCGCGGCGACAACCGGCGGGCTCCGACGGCCATGCCACCGGCGCAGGTCGGGTTTCCCCATCCGGGTCGGCCCCGGCGTCATGGAACGTTTACATAGGCACGCCCCTTTGTTATGGTCCGCCCCGTTTTCAAGGGGCGACGGCGCGGCAGCGGCGGGCGCACTTGAGCCGTTTCCCTGCAAAGAGAGCCGACTCCGATGAAGGTGCTTGCCGGCAACAGCAACCGTCCGCTGGCCGAGGCGATCTCCACCTGTCTGGGCGTCCCGCTGACCAAGGCCAGCGTGCGTCGCTTCTCCGACATGGAGGTGTTCGTCGAGATCCTGGAGAACGTGCGCGGCGAGGACGTGTTCGTCGTCCAGTCGACCTCGTTCCCGGCCAACGACAACCTGATGGAACTGCTGGTGACGATCGACGCCCTGCGTCGCGGGTCGGCCCGGCGCATCACGGCGGTCATCCCCTACTACGGCTACGCCCGCCAGGATCGCAAGACCGGCCCGCGCACGCCGATCTCGGCCAAGCTGGTCGCCAACCTGATCACCCAGGCCGGCGCCAACCGCGTGCTGACGATGGACCTGCACGCCGGCCAGATCCAGGGCTTCTTCGACATCCCGACCGACAACCTGATGGCCGCGCCGGTGTTCGAGAAGGACATCCGCCAGTCCTTCGCCGAGCATGTCGGCGAGGTCACCATCGTGTCGCCGGACGTCGGCGGCGTGGTGCGCGCCCGCGCGCTGGCCAAGCGGCTCGACGCCGACCTCGCCATCATCGACAAGCGGCGCGAGCGCGCCGGCGTGTCGGAGGTGATGAACATCATCGGCGACGCCCAGGGGCGCCACTGCATCCTGATCGACGACATCGTCGATTCGGGCGGCACGCTGTGCAACGCCGCCGTGGCGCTGATGGAGGCCGGGGCCAAGTCGGTGCACGCCTACTGCACCCACGGCGTCCTGTCCGGCGGGGCCGTCGCCCGCGTCGCCGTGTCGCCGCTGGAAAAGCTGGTCACCACCGACAGCATCCAGGCGACCGAGGCGGTGCGCGTCTCGCGCAACACCCGCCAGCTCACCATCGCCCCGCTGATCGCCGAGGCCATCGCCCGCATCAGCGAGGAGCGCTCGGTGTCGAGCCTGTTCTCGTAAGGCAGCACCTAAGGCTCGCAAGAGTTCGACCCTTTCCATCTCCGGACGGAAAGGGTCGTTTTGTTTCATGCCGTGAAATCGGTCGCAAAACTGCGATTGTGTGGATGACAATCGGCTCCGGGGCTGTTCATCGGTTGAACGGTACAGCGGGAGGGGTCGTCATGCGCTTCAGGTTTCTCGCCGTCACGGCGCTCGCCGGCTCGATCGCGCTGTCGGGTTGCGCCGGCAACAACGGATCGGACGACACGGGGACGGCGCTGCTGATCGGCGCCGCCGTGGTCGGGCTTGGCGTGCTGGCCGCCACCGCGTCGGACGACAACGACAACGATTACGACCGCCGCCGCTACGCGTCGTCGGGCCGCCACCACCACGACTCCTATGGTGGCCGCAACTCCTACCAGGACCGGCGCTACGCCAACAACGGGCGCTGCGACGACCCGGGTTACCGCACCTCCAACGGCGGACGGGCGGAGCGCGGCACCGACGAACGCGACTGCCGCCGCTACGGCGACGGGCGGAAATAGGCTTCACGCCCGCCGGACCACTCCCCGCTTGACGCCACGGCCCCTTGCGGCTATGACCCGCCCCACAGCGTCGGCACCCCTGGAGGCCGGCGCCCTTTTCGTTTTGGAGCATCGTCATGACCAAGATCATTCCGCTCGGCGCCGAAGGGCGCGAACGGGCCGGCAAGGGGACCGCCCGCCAAACCCGTCGTGACGGCCGCATTCCGGCCGTCATCTACGGTGGCAAGCAGGCTCCCGTCACCATCTCGCTCGAGAAGTTCGAGTTCACCCGCGTTCTGCACCAGCCGGGCTTCTTCACGCACCTGTTCGACGTGACCGTCGACGGCGCCGCCCACCGCGTGCTGCCGCGCGACGTGCAGTTCCACCCGGTGACCGACGTGCCCCTGCATGTCGACTTCCTGCGCGTCACCAGCGACACCCGCATCGTCGTGCATGTCCCGGTCGAGTTCGTCGCCCAGGACAAGTCGCCCGGCCTGAAGCGCGGCGGCGTGCTGAACATCGTCCGCCATGAGCTGGACCTGGAATGCCCGGCCGACAACATCCCGGAGAGCATCCAGGTGTCGTGCGAGGGCTTCGACGTCGGCGCCTCGATCCACATCTCGGCGGTGACCCTGCCGGAGGGTGTCGTCTCGGCGATCACCGACCGCGATTTCACCATCGCGACGATCGTCGCCCCGTCGGGCCTGAAGTCCGAGGAGGCCGAGGCCACCGCCTGAGCGGTCGCGCTTCGATGACGTGTTCGGCGGGGGGCTTCGGCCCCCCGCTTCGTTTGTGCAAAGGGATTTTGTGGTCGAGAGGGTGACGCGATGCTGCTGCTGGTCGGCTTGGGCAACCCGGGGTCCGAATACGCGCGCAACCGCCACAACATCGGCTTCATGGCGGCCGAGGCGATCGCCCGCCGCTACAACTTCTCCCCCTGGAGGAAACGCTTCCAGGGCGTGACCGCCGAGGGCACCGTCGCCGGCGACAAGGTGCTGGCGCTGGAGCCGGGCACCTTCATGAACCTGTCCGGCCAATCCGTGGTCGCGGCGCTGCAATTCTTCAAGCTGAAGCCCGAGAACGTCGTCGTCATCCACGACGAGCTGGACCTGCCGCCCGGCAGGATCCGGGTGAAGAAGGGCGGCGGCCATGGCGGCCACAACGGCCTGCGCTCCATCGACAGCCACATCGGCAAGGAGTATTGGCGCATCCGGCTGGGCATCGGCCATCCCGGCAACAAGGACCTGGTCAGCGGCTATGTGCTGCACGACTTCGCCAAGGCCGACCAAAGCTGGGTCGAGCCGCTGGTCGACGCCGTCGCCGACCATCTGCCGCTGATGGTCGAGGGCCAGCCCGAGCTGTTCATGAACAAGGTGACGGTGGCGACCCAGGGCCGCTAAGCCAGGGCGGTGAGGCGCGCCGGGGTGCCCTCCCCCACTTCGCGTTTGCGCTTTGCCGGCTCCCGTAGGATAAAGCGGCTCGATTCCAGAATTTTCCGACGGCGAGCACCCAACCCATGGGCTTCAATTGCGGCATCGTCGGCCTGCCGAACGTCGGCAAGTCGACCCTGTTCAACGCGCTGACCGCCACCCAGGCGGCCGAGGCGGCGAATTTTCCCTTCTGCACCAAGGAGCCGAACGTCGGCCGCGTCGGCGTCCCTGATCCGCGGCTCGACAAGCTGGCCGTCATCGCCAAGTCGCAGAAGACCGTGCCGACCCAGTTGGAGTTCGTCGACATCGCCGGCCTGATCCGCGGCGCCTCGAAGGGTGAGGGCCTGGGCAACCAGTTCCTCGCCAACATCCGCGAGGTCGACGCCATCATCCATGTGCTGCGCTGCTTCGAGGACGACGACATCACCCACGTCGAGGGCGACGTCAACCCGCTGCGCGACGCCGAGGTGGTCGAGACCGAGCTGATGCTCGCCGACATGGAGAGCCTGGAGCGCCAGCTCAACAGCCTCCAGAAGAAGGCCAAGGGCGGCGACAAGGACAGCAAGGTCAAGGCCGACCTGATGGAGCGCGCGCTGAAGGTCCTCCAGGACGGCAAGCCGGCCCGCGTGGTCGAGCTGGCCGAGGACGAGAGGTTCGTCTTCAAGCAGTTCATGCTGCTGACCGACAAGCCGGTGCTCTACGTCTGCAACGTCGAGGAGGCGTCGGCCGCCACCGGCAACGCCTTCACCGCCAAGGTCGCCGAGAAGGCCAAGGCCGAGAACGCCGAATTCGTCGTCATCTCCGCCGCCATCGAGTCCGAGGTCGCCCAGCTTTCCGACCCGGCCGAGAAGGCCGAGTTCCTGGAATCGATGGGGCTGGAGGAAACCGGCCTGAACCGGCTGATCCGCGCCGGCTTCAAGCTGCTCGACCTCATCACCTTCTTCACCGTCGGCCCGAAGGAGGCGCGCGCCTGGACCGTGCGCCGCCACGCCAAGGCCCCCGAGGCCGCCGGCGTCATCCACACCGACTTCGAGCGCGGCTTCATCCGCGCCGAGACCATCGACTACGACAGCTACGTCACGCTGGGCGGCGAGCAGGGCGCGAAGGACGCCGGCAAGATGCGCCAGGAAGGCAAGGAGTACGTCGTGCAGGACGGCGACATCTTCCACTTCCGCTTCAACGTCTGACCCGATCGAACGGGTAATGATCGGCAAAAGGCCGGCGCCTCCAGAGGGGGCGCCGGCCTTTTTCTTGTCACCGTCTTCGGCATCGTTAATCCTTTCGCAACTAAATCAAATCCGCCAAGCTCTTTCGCGACATGGTTAACGATCCCGCTTTTCTGGTGTTATGGCGGAGACCGGCAACGTTCGCCGGCCTGTTCGAGAGGGGCACATGGCGGCAAGCAACAAGGCGGCCCAAGGCGGCGAGCAACAAGGCGGAACGGCGATCCTCCCCGACGACGGCTTCGCCGACCGCATCCGCGACGCCATCGCCCATGGTGAGCTGTCGCTGGCCTACCAGCCCCAGGCCGACGTCGAGACCGGGCGGCTGACCGGCTTCGAGGCGCTGGCGCGCTGGCGTCTGGCCGACGGCACGATGATCCCGCCCGACGTCTTCGTGCCGATGGCCGAGGCGGGCGACGCCATCCATGTGCTGGGCGAATGGGCGCTGCGCAGCGCCTGCGAAACGGCGGCCGGCTGGATGGACGCCGGCCTCGCCGACGTGCCGGTGGCGGTGAACCTGTCGGCCCGCCAGCTCGACGACCCCTCCTTCGCCCGCCACGCGCTGCGCGTCCTGGCCGAGACCGGACTGCCCGCCGCCAACCTGAAGCTGGAGCTGACCGAGACCGCCCTGTTCGACCAGAGCGTCCAGGCGCGCGAGACGCTGATGCAGGTGCGCGGGGCCGGCATCCGGCTGGTGCTCGACGATTTCGGGACCGGCTATTCCTCGCTGGCGCTGCTGCGCCGGGTGCCGGTGGAGACGTTGAAGATCGACAAGCAGTTCATCCAGCCGATGGTCGAGGACCGCGACGCCGCCGCCATCGTCCAGGCGGTGATCGCCATGGCACACGCCCTGGGGATGACCGTCGTCGCCGAGGGGGTCGAGACGCCCGAGCAGAGGCTGTTCCTCCAGGCCTACCGCTGCGACCGCATGCAGGGCTACTGGCTGTCGCGCCCGCTGGCGGTGGATGACGTGCCGGACTTCATCCGGCGGAACGCCGGGCCGCCGCCAGAAGGATGACCCGGCGGGTCTCGTCCCACTCGGTCAGCGCCCCGGCCTCGTCGGGGGTCGCCCAGCGGGCCTCCAGCGCGTCGTCGGCGCAGACCGGCTCGCCCTCGGCGCTTTCCGCCGACACCTCGACCAGGGTGTAGTGGTAGTGGACCCGGCCCTCGGCGTCGGGGGTGATGGCGTCCACCACGGTGATGACCTCCGTCGGGGTGACCACCAACCCGGTTTCCTCCAGCACCTCGCGGGCGGCGGCCTCGAACACGGTCTCGCCGAGCGACTGGGCGCCGCCCGGCAAAGCCCACTGGCCAAGCCGGGGCGCCCTGCCGCGCCGGATCAGCAGCACCCGGTCGCCCCGCCACACCACGACCCCCACCCCCACCCACGGACGGTCGGGGTATTCGCGGCTGGAGCGCTCGGCGGGGAAATTGGTCATGCTGCGACTCCTTCGTGTTGCTTGACCGGCAGGCTACCGCAGTCCGACACTTGGACACCAGCCGCCAACCCCGGTCCGATCGCCCGCCATGAAGCTCAACGAGATCCGCACCTTCGTCACGGTGGCCGAGGCCCAGTCGGTGCAGGAGGCCGGCAACCGGCTGGGATTGACCCAGTCGGCGGTGTCGCGGCTGATCCAACGGCTGGAGGCCGAGCTGGGAGTCACCCTGTTCGACCGCCAGACCAAACCGCTGGCCCTGACCCGCGACGGCGAGGTGGCGCTGGCCCACGCCCGGCGCATCCTGGGAGCCGCCACCGACTTCTCCGACGCCTTCGCCGGATCGGCCGAGCCGCGCGGGCTGCTGCGGCTCGGCGTGTCGCACGTGCTGGTGCCGCTGGCCGCCGGACGGCCGCTCGACGAATTGCGCGCCGCCTTCCCCGGCCTGACCGTGCGCATCCATTCCGACTGGAGCGCCCCGCTGACCGAGCAGGTGCGGACCGGCGCGCTCGACGGCGCGGTGATGCTGCTGGGCGACGGGCAGGCGCCGCCCGAGGATCTGCCGGCCCGCCGCCTGAGCCGCGAGGAGGTCAGCGTCATCGCCTCCGCCGAGCAGGCCGCCGCCGGCCCCTGGAGCCTGTCGGACATGAACGCCGCCGGCTGGGTGCTGCAACCGGACGGCTGCAAGTACCGCAACGCCCTGGGGCTGGCGCTGGCGCCGCTGGGCGCCCGGCCGAACGTGATGGTCGAGGCCTTCGACCAGACGCTGCTGGTGTCGCTGGTGGCGCGCGGGGTCGGCTTCGGGCTGGCGCCGCTGCGGCTGATCGCTCCGGTCGACGCCGCCGCCACGCTGCGGATCCGGCCGGTCACGGTGCCCGACTTCCGCTTCGGCGTCGCGGTGTGGCTGGTTCGGGCGCGCGTCACCGGCCGCATCGGCCCGGTGTTCGACCGGCTGGAGGACAGTTTGATGCGGCAGCTCGCGGCGCCGCCGGCCGGGGTGCATTCCGCTGCGGAATGACCCGCTTGCCGATTATGAATTTGTCGGATTGTTGCCACTCACCTATCGTCCATCCCTGACCAGCGGGGCGGCCCCATCCCGCCGCTCCCCAAGGAGGGACCCTTGACCACCACCACCCCGACGCAGCCGGCGCCATCCTGGCGCACGCCGGCCCTCATCGTCGTCTGCGGCTGCCTGATCTCGATGCTGGCCTTCGGTCCGCGGTCGAGCGTCGGCCTGTTCATCGGTCCGCTGTCGGAGACGCGCGGCTGGGGCCGCGATGTCTTCGCGCTGGCCATCGCCATCCAGAATCTCCTGTGGGGGGCCGGCGGGCCCTTCGCCGGGGCGCTGACCGACCGCTACGGCCCCGCCCCGGTGCTGGCCAGCGGCGCGGTGCTCTACGCCGCCGGGCTGGCGCTGATGCCCTACGCCACCACCCACATCGAACTTTACCTGACGGCCGGCGTGCTGATCGGGCTCGGGCTGTCGGGAGCGTCCTTCGGCATCATCATCGCCGGCTTCACCCGGCTGCTGCCGCCCGAGAAGCGGAGCTGGTCGGTCGGCCTCGCCACCGCCGCCGGATCGCTCGGCCAGTTCCTGTTCGCGCCGCTGAGCCAGGCCTTCATCGCCGGCTTCGGCTGGCAGACGGCGCTGCTGCTGCTCGCCGCCTCGATGCTGCTGGCGGTCGGGCTGGCCAGCGTCTTCCCCGGACCGCGCGCCTCCGCGGCCAGCGCGCCCGCGGTGACCGGCGCCGACATCGGCTTCGTCGCGGCGGTGCGGCAGGCGTTCCAGCACCGCAGCTACGTGCTGCTGGTCTCCGGCTTCTTCGTCTGCGGCTTCCAGCTCGCCTTCATCACCACCCACCTGCCGCCCTACCTGACCGCCGCCGGCATCAGCCCGACGCTGGCCGCCTGGGCGCTGGCGCTGATCGGCCTGTTCAACGTCATTGGCTCCTACAGCTCCGGCGTGCTCGCCGGCAAGGTCAGCAAGCGCTACCTGCTGTGCGCGAACTACTTCTCGCGCGGCATCGCCACGGCGGTCTTCGTGCTGCTGCCGGTCACCCCGGTGACGGTCGTCGCCTATTCCGCCGTGATGGGGCTGCTGTGGCTGTCCACCGTGCCGCCGACCTCCGGGCTGGTCGCGCTGATGTTCGGCACCCGCTACATGGGCACGCTGTACGGCTTCGCCTTCTTCAGCCATCAGGTCGGCGGCTTCCTCGGCGTCTGGCTGGGCGGCGTGCTGTACGAGCGGACCGGCTCCTACGACGTGGTGTGGTGGCTGGGCGTGGCGCTGGCGATGTTCGCCACCATCGTCCATTGGCCGATCACGGAAAAGCCCGCCCCGTCGCTGGCGGCCAGCGAGGCGAAGGCGTAAGCTTCCTTCCATGACCGGCACCCCTCCCCCCCCTTCCCAGCCCGGCTTCGACCCAAGCGGTTTCGGACATGGGCTGGCCGCCGCCTTCTTCGCGGTGGTGCTGGCGGTGTGGGCGGCGGCGATGGGGCTGTCGCTGCGACAGGCGGCTCTGCCGGAGGAGACCGACGGGCTGATGCTGGCGGTCTTCCATCCCGGCACCAGCGAGGCCGACGCCTTCACCGCCATGGTGCGCGCCGGAGGCCAGCCGGTGCGCACCACATGGCTCGGTTTCGCCTATGTGGCGCGCGGGCTGGAGCCGGGCTATGTCGGCCGTCTGAAGGCCGAGGGAGCGCTCGCCGCCTTCGGGGAACTGCCGGTCGGCCCGACGCTGGGCGGCTGCGCGGCGATGCCGGTCGACACGGCGAAGATCGCGGCGACCAAGCTGCAATGACGGCTTGACGGCCGGTTCGCGAAGAGCCGCGTCGTCGCCGGGTTTATGTCAGACCGCCAATCCAGGCGGTGATCCGCTTGTCGGATTTGGAGGACTGGCTGTCCTGGTCGAGGGCGAGGCCGACGAAACGCCCGTCGCGTTCGGCCGCCGAGGCCGAATAGTCGTAGCCGTCCGTATCGGTGAAGCCGACGACCACGGCGCCCTGCGCGACGACGTGGTCGTAGAGGATGCCCATGGCGTCGACGAAGGACTCCGGGTAGTTCACCTGATCGCCGGTGCCGAACAGCGCGACCTTCTTGTCGGTCAGATCGGCCGACTTCAGCGTGTCGATGTTCGCCTCCCAGTCGGATTGCAGGTCGCCGTTGCCGTAGGTCGGGGCGCCGAGGATCAGCAGGTCGCACCCCTCGAAATCGGCGGTCGTCGCCTCCTTGATGTCCAGCGCCCTGCCCTGGATCTTCCTGGCGATGCGGGAGGCCACCTGTTTGGTGGCACCGGAATCGGATCCGTAGATGATGGTGATGCTCATGCCTTGCTCTCGATGGACAGAGGTTGTCGGCGGATGCGCCGCACCGGCGGGACGGCCGGGCTTCGGAGCGGCGCCAGCACAAAAACCATAATGAAAATAAGAGTTATTCGCAATATAATCCTTAGAGAAAATGCGGATATTTCCGCGCCAGCCCAGCACCCTTCCCTCATCGCCCGCCGCAAAGAAAAAAGCCCCTCCCCGCCGTGGCGGAGAGGGGCTTCCGGATCGCGTGCCGCAACGGTTCCGCGGGAACCGCCGGACGGGATCAGTACATGTGCTGGCCGCCGTTGATCGACAGAGTCGAACCGGTCATGAAGCCGTTCTCGTCATTGACCAGGAAGAGCACCGCGTTGGCGATCTCCGTGGCGCGGCCGAGGCGGCCGACCGGAATGCGGGCGACGATCTTCTCCAGCACGTTGGCCGGAACCGCCCGCACCATGTCGGTGTCGATGTAGCCCGGGGCGATGGCGTTCACCGTGATGCCCTTGGCGGCGCTTTCCTGCGCAAGGGCCTTGGTGAAACCGTGGATGCCGGACTTGGCGGCGGCGTAGTTGACCTGGCCGTACTGGCCGGCCTGCCCGTTGATCGAGCCGATGTTGACGATGCGGCCGAAGCCGCGCTCCCGCATCCCGTCGATGACGTTGCGGCACATGTTGAAGCAGGAGGACAGATTGGTGTGGATCACCGCCTCCCACTGCTCGTAGGTCATGCGGTGCATCACGCCGTCGCGGGTGATGCCGGCGTTGTTGATCAGCACCTCGACCGGACCGAGGTCGGCCGAGATCTTGGCGATGCCCTCCTTGCAGGCGTCGAAGTTCGAGACGTCGAACTTGTAGGCCGGAATGCCGGTGCGCGCGGTGAATTCCTTCGCCGCGTCATCGTTGCCGGCGTAGTTGGCGGCCACCGAGTAACCGGCGTTCTTCAGAGCGACGGCGACGGCTTCGCCAATGCCGCGGGTGCCACCCGTGACGACTGCAACACGAGCCATTGTTGTTCTCCCCAGTTGAAATTGTGCTTTGGTTGGTTGTCTTTTTTGTTCTTGGTCTTTGGCTTCAGGTCGCACCGGCGGCTCGTCACGGGCGCTTCGTCACGCCCCGAAAACCGGCGCGGCGCGGGCCGCCGCCCCCGAAGACGCCCGAAGGCCCCCTCGGGAAGGCGGCCCGTACCCGTCAGTCGCGCTGGACGCAGAGGGCGACGCCCATGCCGCCGCCGATGCACAGGGTGGCGAGGCCCTTCTTGGCGTCGCGCTTCTCCATCTCATAGAGCAGCGTGGTCAGCACGCGGGCGCCCGAGGCGCCGACCGGGTGGCCGAGGGCGATGGCACCGCCGTTGACGTTGACCTTGCTGACGTCCCAGCCGAGATCCTTGTTGACCGACAGGGCCTGCGCGGCGAAGGCCTCGTTCGCCTCGATCAGGTCGAGGTCGGCGACGGTCCAGCCGGCCTTCTCCAGAGCCTTGCGCGAGGCCGGGATCGGGCCGGTGCCCATGACCGACGGATCGACGCCGGCGGTCGCCCAGGAGACGATGCGGGCGAGCGGCTTGACGCCGCGCTTGGCGGCGTTCTCGGCGCTCATCAGCACCAGCGCGGCGGCGCCGTCGTTGATGCCCGAGGCGTTGCCGGCGGTGACGGTGCCCTCCTTCGAGAAGGCCGGGCGCAGCTTGCCCAGCGATTCCGCCGTCGTGCCGTGCTTCGGGTACTCGTCGTCGGCGACGACGACGTCGCCCTTGCGGCCCTTGATGGTGACCGGAACGATCTCGTCCTTGAAGCGGCCGGACTTCTGAGCGGCCTCGGCCTTCTGCTGCGAGGAGGCCGCGAAGGCGTCCTGCTCCTCGCGGGTCAGCTGCCACTTCTGGGCGATGTTCTCGGCCGTGGTGCCCATGTGGTAGCCCTTGAAGGCGTCGGTCAGACCGTCCTTCAGCATGCTGTCCAGCATCTCCGCCGGGCCCATCTTGGTGCCGTTGCGCAGGTGCATGACGTGCGGGGCCTGGCTCATGCTCTCCTGGCCGCCGACGACCATGACCTCGGCGTCGCCGTTCTTGATCGCCTGGTAGCCGAGCGCCACGGCGCGCAGGCCGGAGCCGCAGAGCTGGTTGATGCCGAAGGCGGTCGCCTCCACCGGGATGCCGGCGTTGACGGCGGCCTGGCGGGCCGGGTTCTGGCCCTGGCCAGCCGTCAGGATCTGACCCAGGATGACCTCATCCACCTCCGCCGCGTCGGTCTTGGCGCGGGCAAGCGCCTCACGGATCGCGACCTCGCCCAGGACATGGGCGGGAACGGCGCTCAGCGCGCCGTTGAAGCTGCCGATGGGCGTGCGCGCGGCACCGGCAATGACAACCTCGGTCATGACAACGCTCCTCGAAATGAGACGGTTTTATTATGGCGTTTGAGGGACGCTTGGAGTGAAGACAGCTTAGGACGTACAACCCGTCCAATGCAAGGCGCCCGAAGGAGAGCGGCTATCCTGTCGCAGCGAGCCATTCGGCCAGCGGTTTCCATACTCCCGTCTGCGCTCCGGCGCTGACCACCATGCCGATATGTCCGAGGGGCGGAACAATCATTTGCGCGTTGGGTATGACTTTTGGCAGAGCCATCGCCGACGCCGGCGGGACGATCCGATCCTTCTCCGGAATCAGCGCCAGCGTCGGCACCCGGATGCGGGCCGGGTCGACCGGCAGCCCGCCGACCAGCCAGTTGCCCGCCGCGGTGTCGTTGCGCCCGTACCAGCCGGCCAGCGCGTCGCGCGCCACCGCGGCGACCAGCGGCACGCCGTCGTTCAGCCAGTCCTCCAGCGCGACGAAGGCCTCGGCGGCGCGGCTGTCCGGGGCCATGCGGGCGAACTGGGTGAACTTCTTCAGGGCCAGCAGCGGGTCGAGCTGGGCGAACAGCGCCTGGAGCGCGTCGGTCGGCAGTTCCCCCCAGCGCTCCAGCAGCGGGCCGTAGGGCTGGAAGAAGGCGGCGGCGCGGCGCGCGGTCGCGGCGTCCTCGGCGTGGAAGTCCCAGGGGGTGGCGAGCAGCACCAGCCCGGCGACCGATTTCGGCCGGCGCAGGGCCAGCGCGGTGGTCAGCAGCCCGCCCATGCAGTAGCCGACGACGGGGACCGGCCGCCCGCTCTCCTCGACCACGGCGTCGAGCGCGCGCTCCAGCCGCCCGGCGATGTAGTCGGTCAGGCTGTAGCGGCGCTCCAGCGGCCCCGGCGTTCCCCAATCGACCAGCAGCGGCCGGAAGCCCTGCCCGGCCATCCAGCGCATCAGGCTCTTGCCCGGCGACAGGTCGAGGATGTAGTGGCGGTTGACCAGCGAGGGCACGAACAGCACCGGACGGCCGGCGCCGTGGCCATAGTCGAGCAACCGGGTGGCTCCCTCCGTCCACAGGACCGGCGGGTCGGCGAGGTCGCGGCGGTAGGGGTGGTGGCGGTAGCGCTCCACCCCGGTCAGGAAGGCGTCGATCCGCCGCCGCGTCTCGCGGTCGACCGCCCGCCGCAGGTCCTCAGCGCCGTTGGGGCCGTTGCCGGGCCGGCGCTCGGCCAGGGCGATCTGGCGGCGCAGATCCTCCGCCCGCGGACCCAGCGGCGGCTTCCATGGCAGCAAGCCGCTCCTCAAGAGCGGCAATCCGGCGGAGGAGCTGAGCAGCGTCGCCATCACCAGGTTCAGGTGCAGCCCGAGCGGCCGCGGGCCGCGCCGCAGCGGTGTCCCGTCCCCCCGGAGCGCCGTCATCGGCGGGTTCCCTGGAGGCGGCGGTTCCCTCGGAAGCGGTCTGGCCCGGCGAGGCGGGGCGGGAGGCGGTCTGCGGCCATGCGTGGTACGGCGCTGGGTTGACGGGCGGATTCGGATCCCAACCGGTTCCGGGCATCCCGGACGCGGTGAAACCCGCCGGCCCGAAGGCGAAAGGCGCCAGCGCCGCCGCCCCCTGCCCCATCATCTGGAACAGCCGCGCCATCATGTCCGCCGTCTCGGGATCGGCGACGGTCGCCGACCATTGATCCTGCCAGAGGTCGAGATAGCGGCGCGCCAGCGTGTCCAGGGACGGAGGGTCGGAGTCGAGCGGGTCGGCCATGACCATCAGTATAGGCAATGCGGCATCCGCTTGACCAGCGCCGCATCGGGCCGCCACGCAATCGTCATACGAAGGGGCCGGCCGGCTCCCGGACCGGGCCTGGATCCGGGTCCGCGGCAGCCGCCATGCGGCGGCGCGGCACTGGACAAATTGCTACGCCTTCGAGTAGTCCTAAGCACGGAACGATTTCCGCCGAACGTCCCTTCTTGAAAGATTCCGCGATGGCCGACAAGGAAGACCAGAAGTCCGCTCCGATCACGATCAAGAAGTACGCCAACCGGCGGCTTTACAACACGGCGACCAGCAGCTACGTCACGCTCGACCATCTCTGCCAGATGGTGAAGGACGGGCTGGATTTCGTGGTCTATGACGCCAAGACGGGCGAGGACATCACCCGCTCGGTGCTCACCCAGATCATCGTCGAGGAAGAGAGCAAGGGCCAGAACCTGCTGCCGATCAGCTTCCTGCGCCAGTTGATCGGATTCTACGGCGACAACATGCAATCGGTGGTGCCGCGCTACCTGGAATATTCGATGCAGGCCTTTTCGCGCAACCAGGAGCAGATGCGCGATTATTTCCAGAACACGCTGGGCGGCATGTTCCCCTTCGGCCGGCTGGACGAGGTGAACAAGCAGAACATGGCGATGTTCGAGCGGGCCATGCGCATGTTCACGCCCTTCGGCGTCGCCGGGTCGGAGGAGCCTCCGGCCGCCCCCGGCACTCCGCCCCGTCCCGCGCCGGCGCCGGCCGCCGGCGGCCTCGACGAGTTGCAGAAGCAGATCGACGCCCTTCAGAAGCAGATCGCCAGCATCGCCCAACCGGGGAAATCCGACCCGAAGTGAACGGACATCAGGGCGGACGCGGACCGGAAGGCGGGGGCATACCCCGCCTTTTTTGTTGCGCCGGCGGGGGCATCGGCGCACCGTCAGCCGGGTGAGGGGCAGCGTTTTCTTCCACGCGCTGTTGTCGGTTCGACAGGCCGGCACAGCCGCCGGCACAAGGAGGAACCGACCATGAGCGCCGAACTGACCGTTTCCATCACCCTGAATTCCGACGACCCGCACACCGTCACCCGCTTCGAGGACAGCCTGCGCGGCTGGCTGGAGCAGCAGCCGGGCGTGACCGGCATGGCCATTGCCGACCAGGGCAACGACATCGCCAACGAGCATGTCTGGCGCGCCGCCCGCAAGGCCACTTTCGGCCCCAGCCTGCGCAACCCCTTCGCGCCGTAAGGCGGCCCCGGCGGCCCTTTCCTTCGCGGGGAAGGGCCGCGCCCCTCACCCCCGGAACAGGTGCGGCACCATTGCCGACTCCGGCCCGACCCACGGGGCCGCCGCCTCCCGCACCGCCATGCCCAGGCACTTGTCGCCGACGACCCAGGCGTGGAGCACCGCGCGGGTGTCGTCCTCGCGGAAGCCGTGCGGGGTTTCCAGCCACACCGTCCCGTGCGACGTCACGTCCTCGCCGTCGTCGGCGACCATCACGCCCTGCTCGACGATCCGCTGGGGAGCGGCGTCCAGCCCGAACAGCGCGCGCGCGGTCACCGCGTCGCACGGCCCGAGCGCCGCCCCGTCCAACGCCGCGCGGCACAGGTTGGGGTGGCGCGGGTAGAGGTGCGACAGCACCGCCAGCAGCCCGTGGTTCGACCACAGCCAGCACCACAGCGGCGACAGCACGCTCATGCCGCCGCTGCGCAGCCGCTGGAGGAAGACGTCCTCGCTCAGCCCGTCCCACGGATAGAGCTTGGCGAGCCAGGAGATCGCCTGCCCCTCGTCGTCGAGGAAGCGGCGCCCGTCCCAGCCGACCGTCTGCAAGGGCAGCAGCCGCGTTCCGATCCCCGCCTCGGCCGCCGTCGCGGCCAGATAGACGAGTTCGCCCTCGCGCACCGGGTCGGGAGTGGCGCAGGTCAGGTGGACATGCCCCCGGCCCGGCTGGCCGGCCGCCAGCTCCTCCCAGCGTTCGACCAGGGCCTCGTGCAGACCGTTGAACTGGTTGGCGTCGGCGGCCATCGCCTCGCGCCAGTTGCGCTGGATCAGCGAGGCGGCGAACAGCCCCTCCGTCGTGTCGTAGTTGCAGCCCAGCAGCTTGACCGTGTCGCGCCCGTCGTAGGACAGGGTCAGCCGCCCGGCCAGCCCGCCGGCCCGCTCGTTGCATCGGCCCGCCGACCAGTAGTCGGACCAGGACGCCTCCAGCATCCGCACGGCCTCGCCGCGGATGCCGAGCGCCCCGAACAGCTTGTTGTCGACGACATGGCGGACGGCGGCGCCGATCATGGTGTGGAGTTCGTCGGCGACGCTCTCGATCAGGTCGATCTGCGAGGCGGTGAACTCGTAGCAGACATCCTCGCGCCAGCCGGCGCCGGCCGACATCGCGCGGACGCCATAGGGGTATTTGCGGAGCCCCGGGCGCCAGTCGGCCCGCGGCTTCATCGTCGTTCTGCGCATCGAAGGCCCGGCCCGTCCGTATCAGCGGGAAAACGGCGACGGCGCCAGGGCGCCAGCGGTTCGGACGGAGGCGGGACGGAAGGCCGCTCCAAGGGCCGCCCCAAAGGCTGGGGACAGCGGCGGGAAGGCGACGGGCTGCGGGCTGGTCAACGGTCCTCTCCGAACGGCTTCGGCACCCGGGCGGGGGCCCGGTCGCGCAACGCTCCGGCTTCGCACGCCGGTCACGGGCGCATCATCATGCCCGTATGTACCCTGCACGCGCGCCCCGCGCCATACCGCATCCGCACAGCCCCACGGATCCGGCCCGCCGGGCCGGCGCCCGGCCCACAGACGGCCCACACCCGGCTCACACCAGGGCGGCCGTCCCGTAGCGGGCCAGCGACCGCATGGCCCGCGCCGCCAAGCGCCCGCGCCGCAGCCGCAGCGGGGAGGCAGGCTCCCCCGGCAGAGCGGGATCGGAGAGCAAGGCATCGGGCGGCAGCAGGATGGAGCGGCGGGTGCGGCGGGCCGACAGGAGGACGCGCATCACCTCCTCCTCCGACACCGAGCGGCGGGCCGGGCCGGAAGCGAGGCAGGCGGTTTCGCGCAGGGCGGCCATCTGGCCCAGGGCGCCGGTGAGCCCCTTGCTCGTCGCCGTCAGGGCGGCTTCGTCATAAAGGGCGAGAACAAGCGTCCTCAACCCGGCCTCCATCCGTGTGGACATGGGCGCGGCTCCGGAAAATACAGGGGGTGAAGTTGCGCCCCGATTATCCGTGCGCGCCCCTCTTCCGGCCATGGTTGCCAAGGGGGTAACACCTTGGGCGCCACCACCTGATGCCGCAATGCCACAGGATAGCCTGAGGACGTAATCTTTTCACTTCGGGGAAGTCCCGCCCTGGTCGGCGGGAAGAAATGGTGGAGCCGAGGGGGATCGAACCCCTGACCTTCGCAATGCCATTGCGACGCTCTCCCAGCTGAGCTACGGCCCCTTTTGGTGCGCTTGGAGGGAGTCGAACCCCCACGGCCTTTCAGCCACTAGGACCTGAACCTAGCGCGTCTACCAGTTCCGCCACAAGCGCATCCGCGTTACCTGGGGGTAACGCTTCGGTATCAACTCCCCGACACGGCAAAGCCGCGCAGAAGCAAAAACAAACACTGCCCTAACCAAACACCACCCCAACCCGCCAGGCGGGAAGAAATGGTGGAGCCGAGGAGGATCGAACTCCTGACCTTCGCAATGCCATTGCGACGCTCTCCCAGCTGAGCTACGGCCCCTTTTGGTGCGCTTGGAGGGAGTCGAACCCCCACGGCCTTTCAGCCACTAGGACCTGAACCTAGCGCGTCTACCAGTTCCGCCACAAGCGCATCCCGCGTTACTTGGGGTCACGCGGGGCGCTCTATGTACCCAGCGGAGACGCCGGGCACAAGGGAAAAACGCATCCCCCGAAAGATTTTTCCCGAAGGGGGCGGAGGCGGCCCCGGACGGCGGAAACGCTCACTCCGCCGGCTTGATCGCGTAGAAGCGGAAGACACGCATCCCGGCCTCGATGGCGGCGACGCGGCGCACCCACATCTCGACCTCCTCCATCACCGCCAGCTTGGTGGCGACGTCCATGTGATGCTTCTCCAGATGCTCGACGAGCCCCTGGATGGCGACCAGGATGAGGTTGCGGTGGGTGTCGGAGATGTCCTCGGCGATGCGCAGGTCGAGGTTCCGCTGGGCGAAGGCGTTGGCCATCCGGTCCTTGTCCCACAGGTGCGGCTGCATCGGCTCCTTGTCGCACCAGAGCTGGATCGCCTTGGCGCCGATCTTGTCGGGCTCGGCGATGTAGTCGGTCATCAGGATGTGGCCGCGCGGTTTGAGCACGACCTCGATCCCGTCGAACATCTGCTCCTTGTCGCGGACGGCGAACAGGCCCTCCTTGTAGACGATGGCGTCGACCCGCTTGGGATAGCCGAAATGCTCGGGATTGAAGGTCTCGATCGGCGCCTTCTTCTCCAGCCCCGCCTTGAAGGAGCGGACCATGCCCTCCTTGGCCAGCAGCTCCGACGCTTCCAGCCCGGTGACCCAGCAGCCGAACTTGCCGGCCATGGTGCGGCTGGTGCCGCCCAGCCCGGCCGCCAGATCGAGCACGCTCATCGCCGGGTTCAGGCCGAGCGGCTTCACCAGATAGGGGATGTGCTCCGCCCCGCCCGGCGTGTTGAAGCCCTCGCCCCACAGCTTCTCCGCCACCTCGATGCGGGTCGCCGTCCACAGGGGCTTGCCCCAGCGGTTGATGCCCGGCCCGTGCCCCATGGGAGCGTCCGGAGGCGAAGGCGGGGGCGCCTCCGCCTTGCCGCCCTTGCGGCCGGGAAGGTCGTACCCCTCCCACCAGGCGTGCAGCCGTGTCTTGAGGGTCGGCCCCTGGCCGGAGGAAGTTCCGTTCTTGTCCGTCATCGCCACCGCCCGCCCCGTTGGCCTACCCGTCGGCCCCGCTCCGCCAGCCGCCTCGCCGGCCGATCACACGCCGCCCGGCCGGGGGCGGCGCTCCCCCGTCGCGGTTGATCCGTCCCGTTCGGACACACCAGCCGCAAGAAAGTTTTGCATCAACAGGTTAACTGGGTGTTCTTGCCGCGCAAGCGGAAAGTCACCGCGGCACCGGCGTCACCGTGTCGCCCTGCGGGCTGGACGGGAACGGGTTGCCAGGCAGCGAGGCCACGCGCGTGCCGGCGGCGCGCAGCACCGGCTCGCAGGCCGCCGGCACGTTGGCGGTGCGCGGGGGCGGGCGGACTCCCGGCGGCCGCTCGATGGCCGGCGACGCGCGGTCGAGCCAGGAGGCCAGCTCCTCGCCGCAGCCGTCGCCCTCGGGCTGGGCCGCCTGCTCCTCGCAGCGCGGGCTGCCGGGCGGGCAGCTCAGGCGGACGTGCATGTGGCCATCATGACCGTGCCAGGGGCGCAGCTTGTTCAGAAAGCCGCGATCGGGCCAGGAGCGCTCACACATCGCCTGCTTGATCGCCGGGTTGACGAAGATGCGGGCGACGCGCGGGTCGCTGGCGGCGATCTGCACCATCCGCGCCTGCTTGTCCGACCAGCCGGCCGTCACCCGCATGCGGTCGTAATCGACATACTTGATCTCCTCCAGCCGCTCGCGCGCCGCGCGTCCCATCGGCGGCAGGTCGAGCCGCAGCCAGATGTCGGCGTCGAGCCCGATCTGGTGGCTGGCGTGGCCCATCGGCATCGGCCCGCCGCGCGCCTGCCCCATGTCGCCGATCAGCGCGGTGCCGAGCCCGGCGGCGGCGACCTTGCGGCCGATGTCCCTCAGCGTGTCGAGCAGGACCGGATGGCCGTAGTTGCGCTGGCGCGACAGGCGGATCACCTGATAGCCGGCGCCCTCCCCGGCCAGCGCCCGAGCCCCGGCGATGCAGCCGGCGGCGTAGCCGCCGATGGACTGCGGCAGGCCGAGCGAGGGGCTGGAGACGGCCGCCCAGGCGACGCTGGTGGCGTAGGCGGGGACCTTGCGGACCGGCTTCTTGCGGGTCTTGGCGTCGGCGCCGCCGGCCAGGGCCGCCACCGCGACGACGCACGCGAGCATCCCAACGGCCAAACGCTTCATGGTTTCCCCCAACCGCAGCCGGCCCCTGGCGCACCGGGCTATGGTTTATACCGGGCGGACGGTTAAGGAATGGTGGAGGCCACGCCGTCCCTTCAACCGGGCGTCCGGCGATACCGCTTCAGGGCGAAGATCGGTCGGGGCTCATCCGGATGGATTTCCTAACCATGCCTGCCGTAAGGCGCAGGGCGGCTCATCGCTCGCGCCTCCAAAGGAACAATGGTTAACGCTCCCAGGAAATTAAGAAATAAAAATCCGCATTCCGCTTATTATATTTTTCTTCTTTGTTCATTGACACGAACTGATTTCTTGATGAGAAAATTGAGGTACCTCGTTTTCCTTATCACCGGAGATACACCGTGAAGGCTTTCGTCGCCAAGAGCACCGCTTTCGCCGCCGCTCTGTTCCTGATGCACGGCGCCGCTCTGGCCGGGCAGCAGGATTTCACCATCGTCAACAAGACGGGCTATGCCCTGAAGCACATCTACGTCTCCGAATCGAACAACAACAATTGGGACGAGGACATCCTCGGCCGTGACCTTCTTGAAGACGGCGAGTCCTTCGACGTTTCCTTCGCCAAGGCCGAGAAGACCTGCAAGTGGGACATGAAGGTGGCCTACGACGACGGCGAGACCGCGACGTGGCAGGCCCTGGACCTCTGCCAGATCTCCAAGCTGACCCTGAAGTGGAACAAGAACACCGGCGTCACCTCCGCCCTGAAGGAGTGAGCGCCCTGAAGGAGTGAGGCCGGCGGGGCGCCGCGGTCCGGCGCCCCCCCCGCTTTTCCGGGACGCCTCGAGGGACGGCGCCCGTGCCGTGGCACACACGGTGGATGAAGACCATCTCCAGGAGTCGGCCGCGGCGGCCCGACCCGCGGCCCGCCCGTCCCCTTCCGGGGATTCGCCCCCGCCTCCGCCGCCCGGACTCGCGGTCCATCCGTTCAAGATTCGCTCCCATCCGGACACGGGATCCGGCGCCGATGGTCCCGGCGGACGGCGACCGGCGCCGGCGCGCTGTCCGAGGCATTCCGCGACACCGCATCCATCAGCGACGCCGCCACGGGCGGGCGGGCGGCGGCAAGGCCGCGCTGCGCGAGGACGCCCATAGCGGCGGCGATGATCTTCCGAGGCCGTTCCCCTTGCGGCGGCGCCTGCGCGGCGGAGCGGGATCAAAGGCGCGACATTCCGTCATCGGCCTTGCGGCCAGGCGCGAAAGCCCACGAAAGTCATTGTGCGGCGCAGCAGATCCTATGCGAAAAGGCTTGCCTTTCCGCGAGCACTCACAGAAACTTTCCACCGGCCGTTCGCACACAAGGCTGTGCGGGCGGCCGTGCCAATCGGGAAAAGGGCAGCCGGATCAACGGTTGCCGCTCCGCCGGGAGGAAAGGTTCAAGGCGCTGTCGCCAGGGCCTGCGACGCGGTGTCCACAACCCGGCACCCGCCGACAAGGCCCTCAGCCAAGCGAGGGGATCGACCCATGCCGAGTGCCGCGCGTTCATCCCAGTCCGCGTCCTCCTCCAGCCTGGAGTTGCTGACGATCTACGAGGTCAGCAAGATCCTCGGCTCGTCGCTCGACCTCGAACAGACGCTGCGCGAGGTGCTGCGGGCGCTGTCCTACCAGCTCCAGATGCAGCGCGGCCGCGTCTATCTCCAGGGCGAGGACAACAGGCTGCGGCTGGTCGCCGCGCACGGCCTCTCGAAGGAGGCGCTGGCGCAGGAGATCGATTTCGAGGCCGGCGAGGGCGTCACCGGCCGCATCCTGAAGACCGCCATGCCGGTGGTCATCCCCAACCTCGCCGAGGAGCCGCTGTTCCTCAACCGCTCCGGCGGGCGCGACGACCTCGACGAGCAGGTCGCCTCGCTGGTCGGCGTGCCGATCAAGGCGGCCGGAACGGTGGTCGGCGTGCTGACCATCGACCGCATCTCCGACGAGGGGACGGGCGGCCATTTCGGCGCCGATGTGCGGTTCCTGACCATGGTCGCCAACCTGATCGGCCAGACCGTGCGGCTGCACCGCACCGTCGCCGAGGAACGCCGTTTCATGATGCGCGAGACCTTCCGCGTCCAGAAGGAGCTGCGGCCGGTGGTGGCGCCGGTCAACGACGTGGTCTGCACCAGCCCCAACATGGTCGACGTGCTGGCCCAGGTGCACCGGGTGGCGCCCTTCAAGTCGACCGTGCTGATCCGCGGCGAGAGCGGCACCGGCAAGGAGCTGATCGCGCGGGCCATCCACAACATGTCGCCGCGCAAGGACGCGCCCTTCATCCGGGTGAACTGCGCGGCGCTGCCGGAATCCCTTCTGGAATCGGAGCTGTTCGGCCACGAGAAGGGCTCCTTCACCGGCGCCCAGAAGGACCACAAGGGCCGCTTCGAGATGGCGTCCGGCGGCACCCTGTTCCTCGACGAGATCGGCGACATCTCCTCCAACTTCCAGGCCAAGCTGCTGCGCGTGTTGCAGGAGCAGGAGTTCGAGCGGGTCGGCGGGTCGAAGACGATCAAGACCGACGTGCGGCTGATCTGCGCCACCAACCTGAACCTCGAGGAGGCGGTCGGCCACGGCAAGTTCCGCGCCGACCTCTATTTCCGCATCAACGTGGTGACGATCCATCTGCCGGCGCTGCGCGAGCGGCGCGGCGACATCGCGCTGCTGGCCCGCCATTTCGTCGCCAAGTTCGGCAAGGACAACGGCCTGAACCTCGACATCGACGGCGAGGCGCTGGAGGTGCTGAACCGCTGCACCTGGCCCGGCAACGTGCGCGAGCTGGAAAACTGCATCGAGCGCGCCGCCACCCAGTGCCGCAACGGCACCATCCGCCTGCCGGACCTGTCCTGCAGCATGAATCTCTGCAACTCGTCGGTGCTCTTCCAGTACCGCACGATGGGCGCGGCGGTCGGCGGGCTGGCGCCTTCGACCAGCAGCGTGGCGACCAGCCCCGCCAACGCCCGCCTGCCGCAGCCGCCGGCCGGCATGCCCAGCGCGGTTCCGGCACCGGCCGGCGCCAACGCTTCGGGCAACGGCGCCTCCTGGCCGGCCTGCGCCACCGGCTGTTCGGCCGGCCCGGCGCCGGTCTGCGCCGCCGGTGCCGCCGGCAAGCCGATGCCCGCCAGCGCGATCCTGCCGCTGCCGACGCCGGAACCGGCGGCCGCGCCTGCGATGGCCCGTCCGGTCCCGCCGCCCCAGCCCGCCGCCGCGTCCGTTCCCGACCTGCCGGCCGACGAGCCGGAATCGGGTCCGCTGCGCGACCGCCTGCTGTGGGCGATGGAACGCACCGGCTGGGTCCAGGCCAAGGCCGCCCGCCTGCTCGGCATGACGACCCGACAGGTGAGCTACGCCCTGCGCAAGTACAACATCGAGATCAAGAAGTTCTGACAGCGCGGGGACAGGCGGAAGGCGCGCGTCTGGCGGGGTTTGTGCTATAGGGGGTGGCGACCGCCGCCCCGCCCGCCTGAACGGATCCGGCCTTGTCCCCCCTGGAAAAGCCCCTCGCCCTGCTCTTCGTCGACATCGCCGACAGCGTGATGCTGTACGAGCGGATCGGCGACGCCACCGCCGCCAGTCTGACCCAGAGGATCCTGGCCCGTCTGCGCCGGCTGGTCGACGGCAACGGCGGCGGCGTGATCAAGAGTTCCGGCGACGGGCTGCTCGGCGCCTTTCCGGCGGCCGATGACGGCGTGCGGGCCGCGCTGGCGATGATGGCGGTCCAGGACGAGTATGGGCTGCGGCTGCGCGCCGGCCTGCATTTCGGCCCGGTGATCGCGGGGACCGGCGACCTCTACGGCGACGCCTGCAACGTCGCCGCGCGGGTCCAGCAGATCGCCCGCCCCGGCGAGATCCTGGCGACCGAGGCGCTGGCCGCCCTGCTCTCCCCCGCCCTCATGGCGCGGACCCGGCTTCTCGGCAACGTCGCGATCAAGGGCAAGGCGGCGCCGGTCCGCGTCCACCGCATCCGTCCCGCCGGGGAACCGGATGAAGCGCCGGACAGCACGACGCTGGGCTTTTCCATGGTTCCCGGCACCGCCATGCCGACGCTGCACCTGTCCTACGGCGGCCAAACCATCCTGATGAGCCCGACGCTGCCCCGCGTCGCCATCGGCCGCGAGGCGGGCAGCGGCCTGCGCATCGCCTCGCGCCAGGCGTCGCGCCAGCACGCGGTGATCGACTTCAGCCGCGAAAGCTTCCTGCTGACCGACCATTCGAGCAACGGCACCTTCATCCGCAGCGGCGGCTCGCCGCCGCTGGTGCTGCGCCGCGATTCGACCAGGCTGGTCGGTCACGGCCTGATCGGCTTCGGCGCCGAGGCGCTCGACGCGCGCCAGGACCACGTCGTCGCCTTCCGCGGCGAGCTGACCTGATCCCCTCGCCCTTTGCGGCCGGCGGCGCGGCCGCACCCCACGGGCACCGCGTGTCGCTTCCCCGACAGCGCCCCGCCTTTGTCGCAATGCCGACAGGGCCGGGAAACCCGACAACCTCAAGCAACCCTTTGAAAAGCCTGCGACTCCTTCGTTGGCCCCGAACTTGCTTTTAGCCAAGCGACCAACGGTGTCGTCCGGCGAAGCAGGCCAAACGCCATCCCGCGCAGCGGGAACCGGCGCGGCAGGGAAGGAGTGGATGATGGGCAACGTGATTTCGCTCGACAGCATTCTCGGGCTGGGAGAGCTGAAGGCTCCCGCCGAATCGACGCCCGTGGCGGCGTCCGGCTGCTCGTCGTCGTCCTGCGGCTCGTCCGACGGGCCGGCCGACATGGATCCGGCGGTGTGGGAGAAGGTGAAGAACCATCCCTGCTATTCGGAAGAGGCGCACCACTACTTCGCCCGCATGCACGTCGCCGTGGCGCCGGCCTGCAACATCCAGTGCAACTACTGCAACCGCAAATACGATTGCTCGAACGAGAGCCGGCCGGGCGTGGTCTCCGAGAAGCTGACCCCCGACCAGGCGATCAGGAAGATCCTCGCGGTGGCGCAGGAGATCCCGCAGCTCTCGGTCATCGGCATCGCCGGCCCCGGCGACAGCCTCGCGGCCGGCGCCAGGAACACCTTCGCGACCTTCGAGCATCTCCAGAAGAAGGCGCCCGACCTCAAGCTCTGCCTGTCCACCAACGGGCTGGCGCTGCCGGAGAATGTCGAGCGGATCGCCCAGTACAACATCGACCATGTGACGATCACCATCAACATGATCGATCCCGAGATCGGCCGGCACATCTACCCGTGGATCTTCTTCAAGCACAAGCGCTGGACCGGGCTCGACGCCGCGAAGATCCTGCACGAGCAGCAGATGCTCGGGCTGGAGATGCTGACGGCGCGCGGCATCCTGGTGAAGATCAACTCGGTGATGATCCCCGGCGTCAACGACGCGCACCTGCTCGACGTGAACAAGGCGGTGAAGGCGCGCGGCGCCTTCCTGCACAACATCATGCCGCTGATCTCCGACCCGGCGCACGGCACCCATTTCGGCCTGACCGGCCAGCGCGGCCCCACCGCGCAGGAGTTGAAGGTGGTGCAGGACGCCTGCGAGGGCGGCGCCAAGCTGATGCGCCACTGCCGCCAGTGCCGCGCCGACGCGGTCGGGCTGCTCGGCGAGGACCGCGGCGAGGAGTTCACCACCGACAAGATCGAGGCGATGGGCGAGATCGGCTACGACGAGGAAGCCCGCCGCACCTACCGCGATCATGTCGAGGCCGAGCGCGCCGGCCGCCACGCCTCGAAGGAGGCGGCGAAGGCCGAGGTGCAGGAAACCGTCGGCGCCGAGGCCGCCCCCATCCTGATCGCCGTCGCCACCAAGGGCGGCGAGCGCATCAACGAGCATTTCGGCCACGCCAAGGAATTCCAGATCTACGAGGTCGGCCCGAGCGGCGCCACGTTCGTCGGCCACCGCCGCGTCGACCAGTATTGCGAGGGCGGCTCGGGCGACGCCGACACGCTGGACGGCGTGCTGGCCGCCATCAACGACTGCGCGGCGGTGCTGGTCGCCAAGATCGGCGGCTGCCCGTCCAAGTCGCTGGAGGCCGCCGGCATCGAGCCGGTCGACCGCTTCGCCTTCGAGTACATCGAGGAATCGGCGCTCGCCTACTTCAAGGACCACGCCGAGCGTCTCGGCCGGGGCGCGGTGCAAAGCCGCGCCGGCCAGGACGCGGTGATCCGCACCGGGGCGCTGACCGCCCGGCGCGCTTGACCCCTTTCCCGTTTCCCCTTCCCCACAGCCATCCCCGTTTCAGCAAGGAGAGAGCCATGGCCTACAAGATCAAGTCCGCCGAATGCACCGTCTGCGGCGCCTGCGAGGCCGAGTGCCCGAACATCGCCATCAGCTTCAAGAAGGGCACCTACATCATCGATCCGACCAAGTGCAGCGAGTGCGAAGGCCAGTTCGACAGCCCGCAATGCGCCTCGGTCTGTCCGGCCGACTGCTGCGTCCCGGCCTGATGAAACAGCCCCCACGAGCCCTTCCTCCCTTGTGGGAGAAGGGCCGTGACGGAGGGGCGATCCGACGGGCAAAGGAATCAACCGGAGCGCCGCCATGCTGGACGAGGTGGATGAAGACTGGCTCGCCCGCCGCTACTATGGCGGGGATCTGCCGCCCGAGGCGGAACGGTGCCTGCATCTGGCCGCCGCCAGCCACGCCGACTCCGCGACGGCGCTCCACCACCTCGCCCGCGCCGCCGAGGCGGCCCCCGGCCACCGGCTGGTCGATCTCGGCCACTACAAGTTCCATTTCTACAAGGCCAACCTCGACGAGGCGCTGGCCTATGGCGAGCGGATGATCGGCCACGCGATGGCCGCCATCGGCCTGAATCACGCCGACTGGCGTGCCGTCACCCCGGCCAGCGCCGACTTCGCCGGGCTGGAGCCCGCCCCCCGCCTGTTCCTCTTCGCGCTCGTCGCCATCGGCTACCTGCAACTGCGCCGGGGCCGCATCGCCGAGGGGCGCGAGGCCCTGACCCTGGTCCGCGCGCTCGACCCCGGCGACCGCTTCGGCGCCTCCCGCCTGCTGGCCGTCGCCGACCGCCGCGAGCGGGCCGCCGGGCAGGACGACGAGCAGGACGACGAGTACGAACCCGGCCGCGAGCCCCTCCGCGAGGAGGCCGGCGCATGAGCGACGACGATCTCCTCGAAACGCTCGACTGGCGCGGCAACATGGTGGACTGCGCCGCCTGCGCCCACCGCGACCGCCGGATCGATCCCGAGACGCCGCCGGAGACGGTTTCCAATCCCGACGGCAAACCGGCCGGCCGCTGCCAGCCGCGCCGGGCCTGTGTCCACGACCGCTACGCCAAGCGCATCCAGCGCTTCTTCGAGTGGAACGCGGATCTGGCCGCCGAGCATCTCGGCCACCCCTATTTCGAGGTGCGGGCCAACGCCGCGCGCTTCGCCCCGATCTTCCAGCTTCCCCGGCTGATCGAGGATCCCGACGAGACGGTGCGCGCCACCCTGGCCCGCCGGCTGCCGCGCCGGCTGCTGCTGAAGCTGCGCGACGACCCCGACCGCGAGGTGCGGATCGCCGTCGCCGCCCGGCTGGAGGACGCCGACCTCGCCCCGCTGATGCGCGACCCCGACTGCTCGGTGCGGATGCGCGTCGTTCGCCGCATCCCCGAGGGCATGCTGCCGGCGATGATGCACGACGAGGATCCCGAGGTCCGCGTCGAGGTCGCCCGCCGCGTCGCCATGGACTGGCTGCCCAGCCTCGCCTGGGACGACAGCCCGCGCGTCCGGCTGGTGGTGGCGCAGCGCCTGCCCCCCGCCAAGCTGCACGTCCTGCTGCGCGACGCCGACTGGATGGTCCGGCTCGCCGTCGCCGGGCGCATCGACATCGACCAGCTCGATCCCCTGCTCGACGACCCGGAGGACGAGGTGCGCGCCATCGCCCGCCAGCGCCGCCAGGGCCGCGCCATCGCCAACGACCTGCCGCCGCTATGACGCCCCACTCCCCAGCCAACGGAGCCGCCCGCATGTCCCAGCCCGTCCGCCGCGAGCGCGCCCGCGATCCCAACGACAGCATCGAGCTGGAAGGCCCCGCCGCCTTCGAGCAGGGCCACAAGGTCCGCGCCCTCAAGGATGTCCGCAACGACGGCACCTATCCGGGGCGCCCCATCGGCGACTTCCTGATCCGCGAGGGCGACGTCGGCTACGTCATCTCGATCGGGACCTACCTCCAGATGTACTACATCTACGCCGTCGATTTTTACGAGAAGCGCGTGGTCGTCGGCATGCGGGCCAAGGAACTGGAGATCGTCGACGCCCGCTGCAACGACCCGCAATGACCGCCGACCGGACCCCCGATCGGACTGCCGACCGGACCGACTGACACGCACCGGCCACACCCACCCGGAAGGAGCCTCGCGATGACCGAAGCCGCCACCCCCGCCAAGCCCGGCTTCATCCCGCCGCGCGAACCGCTGTACGACTGGGGCCTGCCGGTCAGCGCGCAGGAGGATCTGTTCAACGACGGCAGCCACCCGCACGCCGCCCCCGGCGCCATCCTGGCCCCCAAGGGCACGCCCGGAATCATCATCCGGATCGGCCGCTCGGAGGAGGGCAACCTCCCGGTCTATCTGGTCGAATTCCCCGGCGGCACCGTGGTCGGCTGCCTGGAGGAGGAGATTGCCCCGTCGGACGGGTCGCGGCGCGGCACGCCGGGGGTGCTGGCATGACGATCTACCTCGACAACAACGCCACCACCGCGCTGGCCCCCGAGGTGCGCGAGGCGATGCTGCCCCACCTGTTCGGCCCGGCCGCCAACCCGTCCAGCCCGCACGGCCCCGGCATGGCCGCCCGGCTGGCGGTCGGCGAGGCGCGCGCCCAGATCGCCGCCCTGATCGGCGCCAAGCCGGCCGACCTCGTGATGACCGGCAGCGCCGCCGAGGCGACCCATGCCGCCATCCTCGGCGCGCTGCGCACGCTGGAGGAGACCGACCACAGCAGCCACATCGTCGCCACGGCGGTCGAGCACCCCTCGACGCTGGCCCTGTTCGAGGATCTGCGCCAGCAGGGCTGGCGCGTCACCATCCTGCCGGTGAACGCCGACGGCCTGCCCTCGCTGAGCGACCTCGCTGCGGTGGTGACGGAGCGGACGGCGCTGGTCTCGATGATGTGGGCCAACAACGAGACGGGCGTGCTGATGCCGGTGGCCGGCGCCTCGGCCATCGCCCACGCCCATGGCGCGCTGTTCCACACCGACGCGGCGCAGGCGGCCGGCAGGGTGCCGGTCGATTGCGGCATCGCCGACTATCTGACGCTGTCAGCCCACAAGATGCACGGGCCCAAGGGGGTCGGCGCGCTCTACGTCCGCAAGGGCGCGCCCTTCCGCCCGCTGGTCCACGGCCACCAGGAGCGGCGTCGGCGCGGCGGCACCGAGAATGTGCCGGGCATCGTCGGCTTCGGCGCCGCCGCCTCGCTGGCCGCCCTGTGGATGGACGAGGGCGATCCGGGGGGCGAACTGGTCGCCTTCCTGCGCGACCGGCTGGAGGCGGGAATCCTCGCCCGCTGGCCCGGCGCCCAGGTCAACGGCGGGCGTGTCGCGCGCCTGCCCAACACCACCAACATCCGCTTCGCCGACGGCCGGGGCCGCCCAGTCGACGCCGAGGAGCTGCTGACCCGGCTCGACCGCGCCGGCATCGCTGTGTCGATGGGCGCCGCCTGCTCGTCGGGCGGCAACGAGCCGAGCCATGTGCTGACCGCCATGGGGCTGAGCGGGGCGGAGGCGTCGGCGAGCCTGCGCTTCTCGCTCAGCCGCTACAGCACGGCGGCGGAGATCGACGCGGTGCTGGGCGAGCTGCCGGCGCTGCACGCCCGCCTCGTCGCCGCGTGAGAGACACGACAACGACAACGACAACAACGCTCTGGAGTCGAGTTGATGAAAGTGATGATCCGCAAGGTCGCCGAGCAGTACACGATTTACGTCGCCAAGAAGGATCTCGAGGAGCCGATCGTCGAAATGGAGAAGCCGGAGCTGTGGGGCGGCTGGGTCAAGGTCGCCAACGGCTGGACGCTCGACCTGCCGGAGTTGCCGGCCGACACCCGCCTTCCCATCACCGTCGAAGCCAAGAAACGCGGCGCGGAGTGATCGTCATGGCCCTGTCCCCCGAGCGGATCGAGAGCATCGCCACGCTGGCCGGCCGGCTGTTCGCCGAGGGCGGCCGGCTGGACGCGGTGGTGCGCGCCGTGCGCGACGCACACCCCGACCTGAAGACCGTCACCGGCGCCCACGCGGCGGTGATGGCCGAGGATCCGTTCCGCGAGGGGAGCGGGTTCGACCTGCATCTGGTGGACGGCAACAACCACTGCTGGCTCATCACCGACAAGCCGGAGCTTGCCACCGGCGTCGTGATCGCCCAACGCGACGAGGACGACTGAATGGACGGCTCACGGGCGGGAGTGGAAACGGCTCCGAACGGCGGCGACCAAGGCGACGACGACCTCGACGATTTCATCGCGCTGACCGATCCCGACATCTCGGGCGCCGAGATCGAGGTCCTCGGCCGCGTCCTCGGCTCGGGGGGGCTGAGCGACGGGCGGATGACGCGGGCCTTCGAGGCCGCCTTCGCGGCCTATGTCGGCCGCGCCCACGCGGTGGCGGTGTCGGGCGGCTCGATCGCCACGCTGCTGCTGTTGAAGGCCTACGGCATCGGGCCGGGCGACGAGGTGCTGTGCAGCCCCTTCGGCTGGCACCAGGCGCAGCAGGCGGTGGCGCTCAGCGGCGCGACGCCGGTGCTGGTCGACATCGACTATTGGCAGCACACCATCAACCCGGAGAAGGCGGCGGCGCTGGTCACCCCGGCGACCCGCGCCATCCTGGCCGGCAACGTCAACGGCCACCCCGCCCATTGGGACGAGCTGACCGCGCTGGCCAAGGCGCGCGGCCTGATCCTGCTGGAGGATTCGACCGAGGCGATCGGCTCGACCTACAAGGGCCGGATGGTGGGAAGCTTCGGCGAGGCCGCCGTCTTCGACTTCTCGGAACCGGGCATCCTGCTGGCCGGCCAGGGCGGGATGATCGTCACCGACGACAAGGATCTGGCGCACCGCCTGCGCTACCTGCGCCGCCGCGAGCCGGAGCACCGCAACACCGTGGTCATCACCCGCACCGTTCCGTGGAACGCCGGGATGAGCGACCTCAACGCCGCGCTCGGCCTCGTCCAGTTGAAGCGGCTGCCGGAGATCGTCGCCCGCCGCAACCGGGTGATCGGCTGGTACGACGCGGCGATGGCGAGCTTCGAGGGCATCAAGCCGCCCTACCGCGGCGCCGGAGCGGAGATCGTCAATCCGATGGTCTACAGCGTCCATCTCGGCACGCGCTTCACCGCCTCGGGCCGCCGGGCGATCATCGAGGATCTCGACGGCCAGGGCATCGACGCCTCCGACTACGGCCAGCCGCTGCACACCCAGCAATATTACCTGGAGCGCGGCGCCGGCCGCTCCGACTGCCCGGTCTGCACCAAGACGGCCGACCGGGTGCTGGCATTGCCGCTGCACCACGGGATCACCGAGGATCAGGTCCGCTTCATCGTCGACACGCTGAAGGACGCCTCGGTCAACACCGGGGCGGGTGCCGCGATCTATCTCTGACGCAGGTTCTGAAGGGGAATTCCCATGACCGACACCGCTCTCGCTTCCGGAACCGAAGCCGATTCCGTCACGGTGGCCGACACCGCCGCCGCCATCGCCGACATCGTCGCGGCGCTGAAGGCCCGGCAGGCGGTGCCCTATCTTGGATCGGGGGCCTTCGCGCTGCTGCCGCCGGAGGAGTGCCCGATCCCGCGCAACTCGGCCGAGCTGACCCAGCGGCTGAACGCCAGGGTGACGGCGCCGGGGCGCTTCCGCACCAACCTGACGGCGGTCGCCCAGTTCATCGAGACGCGGCGCCACCGCAAGACGCTGGACGCGATTCTCAACGAGCTGTTCCGCCAGACGGTGCCGCCGACGCCGGTCCACCGACTGGTCGCCGCCATTCCGGCGCCGCCGCTGATCGTCGACGTCTGGTACGACAACGTGCTGGACGCGCTGCTGACCGGCCTCGGCGACCGCAACTGGGGACAGATCCAGGGGCTGTCACACCCGCAATCGACCGGGGAATGGGTGAAGTATTACGGACTGGACGGGGCCGAGACGACGGCCGAGGCGGCGGCCGGCTGGGACACCCTGCTCTACAAGCCGTCGGGCGCCGTGGCTCCGGCCGGGAACTATCTGGTGTCCGACAGCGACTTCGTCGAGCTGCTGACCGAGATCGACATCCAGACGCCGATCCCGCCGTCGGTGCAGGAGCGCCGCGCCGGGCGGCACTTCCTCTATCTCGGCTGCCGCTTCGACCACGAGATCCAGCGCACCTACGCGCGCCAGATCGCCAAGCGCTCGTCGGACCGCCACTGGGCGGTGATCCAGGGCGAACTGTCGCGCAACGAGGAGCGCTTCCTCGCCCAGCACGGCATCCAGCGCCTCGACCTGCCGCTCGACGTGGCGGTGGAGATGATCCAGGAGGCGCTGGGGTAACGGCCAGACGTCCCTCTCCCGCCACGGGAGAGGGAGTTCAACCTCACGCGGCGGCGAACAGGCTCTCGATCGTCTCGTCGGCCTTGGCGAAGGCGGCGGCCTTGGCGTCCGGGCCCATGCCGACGCCCTCGGCGCGGACGAAGCTCACGTCGGTGATGCCGAAGAAGCCGAGCACCGTGCGCAGGTAGGCCTCCTGGTGGTCCAGGCCGGCCAGCGCCGGGTTGCTCGAATAGACGCCGCCGCGGCCCGAGGCGACGATGACGCGCTTACCGCCGGCCAGACCCTCGGGGCCCTTCTCGGTGTAGCGGAAGGTGCGACCGACCTGGGCCAGACGGTCGATCCACGCCTTGAGCTGAGTCGGGATCGAGAAGTTGTACATCGGCGCGCCGATGACCACGACGTCGGCGGCCAGGAACTCCTCGACCAGCTCGTCGGTCAGGGCCAGCTCGGCCTTCTGGCGGTCGTTCAGGCCGTCCAGGTTGCGGAATTTCACGACCTGCAACAGCTCGCCCGACAGGTGGTCCGGCGGGTTGGCGGCGACATCGCGATAGGCCAGCTCGGCGGCCGGATCGGCCTTGCGCAGGGCCTCGACGATGGAGGCGGTGAGCTGGCGGGTGACCGACGCGGCGCCGAGCGGGCTGGAGTCGATCTGCAAAATCCTGGTCATGACGCGAAGCCTTTTCGTTGGTGCGGCCGGCGCTCGGCGCCGGTCAATCTCTGCCGACGAACATGCTCCATGGACAATGCAAGGGGAAGCCAACGGGTTGACGAAAGATCGTCACGGAATCCGCAACAATGACGTCAGCGCCCTACCACCAAGCCCGACCGGAACACCACCATTTCGCCGGGCTTCATCACGGTCCAGGCCTCGTCGCGGGTCAGCGGCCGGGTGGCGACGACGGTGACGACGTCGTCCGGCGTCGTCTCCTTGGAGAAATCGACGCTCATGTCGGCGTCCAGCAGGGTGGCGGCGCCGAAGGGGGCCCTGCGGGTCAGCCACGCCAGATTGGTCGAGCAGTGGCACCACAGGTTCTTGCCGTCGCTGAGCAGCATGTTGAAGACGCCGAGCGTGCCGAGGTCGGCGGCCAGGTGGCGGATCAGCTTCATCAGCCCGGCCGTGGAGCGCGGCGGCTCCGGGTACTGCATGCGGATCTGGTCGAGCAGCCAGCAGAAGGCGTGCTCGCTGTCGGTGGTGCCGACCGGCTCGTAGAAGGTCAGCAGCCGGTCCTTGACGCCCTTGAGCTGGCCGTTGTGGGCGAAGGTCCACAGCCGCCCCCACAGCTCGCGCGTGAAGGGGTGGGTGTTCTCCAGCGACACGCGGCCCCGGTTGGCGCGGCGGATGTGCGAGATCACGGTGCAGGACTTGATGGAGTAGCGACTGACCAGCGCCGCGATCTCCGATTCGCTGCTCGGGGCCGGGTCGTGGAAGCTGCGGCAGCCCTTGCCCTCGTAGAAGGCGATGCCCCAGCCGTCGCGGTGCGGGCCGGTCTGGCCGCCGCGCCGCATCAGCCCGGCGAAGCTGAAGCAGATGTCCGTGGGCACGTTGGCGCTCATGCCCAGGAGTTCGCACATGGTGTCCTCGTGACCGCTCGTCGTTGCCGTAAGGCGTGGGCGCTCAACCTACGACAGGCGATGCGTCCCGTCACCCCTTTGACGCCACCCCTTTGACGCGGACCCTTTGATACGAGCCCTTTGACGCGGGCCGGCCGCGCGGATTGAGGCTCCCGCCGTTCCATGGTAACAGACGCCGACTTCTGGTCCCCAACGACAGCCGGATTGCGGCCCCATGACGACGACTCCCTCCTCGGATTTCCTGCGCACCCTTCAGGAGCGCGGCTTCATCCACCAGTGCACCGACCTCGCGGCGCTCGACGAGCGCGCGACCAAGGGGCCGATCGTCGCCTACATCGGCTTCGACTGCACGGCGGACAGCCTGCATGTCGGCAGCCTGCTGCCCATCATGATGCTGCGCTGGCTCCAGAAGACCGGGCACAAGCCGATCGTCCTGATGGGCGGCGGCACCACCAAGATCGGCGACCCGTCGGGCAAGGACGAGGCGCGCCAGCTTCTGACCGACGAGGTCATCGCCGCCAACATGGCCGGCATCAAGCGCATCTTCGGCCGCTACCTGACCTTCGGGGACGGGCCGACCGACGCGGTGATGGTCAACAACGGCGACTGGCTGGACGAGCTGAAATACATCCCGCTGCTGCGCGACATCGGCCGCCACTTCACCATCAACCGCATGATGAGCTTCGAGTCGGTCAAGCTGCGGCTGGAGCGCGAGCAGCCGCTGACCTTCCTGGAGTTCAACTACATGATCCTCCAGGCCTACGATTTCGTCGAGCTGAAGCGGCGGCTCGGCTGCACGCTCCAGATGGGCGGGTCGGACCAGTGGGGCAACATCATCAACGGCGTCGAGCTGGGCCGCCGCACCGACGGGGCGGAGCTGTTCGGCCTGACCACGCCGCTGCTGACCACCTCGTCGGGCGCCAAGATGGGCAAGACGGCGGCGGGTGCTGTCTGGCTAACCGCCGACAAGCTCGGCGCCTATGATTTCTGGCAATACTGGCGCAACACCGAGGACGCCGACGTCGGCCGCTTCCTGCGCCTCTACACCGAGCTGCCGCTCGACGAGGTCGCCCGGCTGGAGAGGCTGGAGGGCGCCGGCATCAACGAGGCCAAGAAGATCCTCGCCAACGAGGTGACGCGCCTGGCCCATGGCGAGGAGGCCGCCAAGGAGGCCGCCGAGACCGCCCGCCGCGCTTTCGAGGAAGGTGCCGCCGCCGAGGGCCTGCCGACCATCGACGTCGCCCGCGCCGACCTGGAGGCCGGCATCGCCGTGGTCGACCTGCTGGTGTCGGCCGGGCTGGCCGCGTCGAAGGGCGAGGCGCGCCGCCTGATCAAGGGCGGCGGCGCCAAGCTGAACGACGGCGCCATCGCCGACGAAACCGCCAAGGCCACCGCCGGAGACCTGAACGCCGACAGCGTGGTGAAGCTGAGCGCCGGCAAGAAGCGGCACGTGCTGGTCAAGGTGGTGTAACTCTCAAGCACGTACCCCCGCCCCGGCTTTCCTACAGGCGCCAGCCAAGCCCTTCTCCCCTTGCGGGGCGAATCCCGGAGGACGCCAGAGGCGTCCGATGGGTTCGCGGGGTGGGATGAGGGGGATCCGCCGGAGGCGGAAGAGCTTGCTTTGCCTGCCCCCTCACCCCAACCCCTCTCCCTCAGGGAGAGGGGCTTATGTCGGCGCGTACTGGAGGGGGGGCACGTGTTCTACCGCATGTGCGAGTCCGGCGGCGGCCTGCTGTCCGGCGGGACGGGTGGCGCGGACTTCCCATCCCCCAGGAAGAACAGGTTGCGCAGGAAGCCGGGCGCCAGCACGGCCAGCGGGTTGACGGTCACGTCCGGATCGGACAGCGGGCCGCGCACATGCCACGTCGCGGAGAAGATGCCCTGCCCCTCGCCGCCGCTCAGGATGTCGCCGAGCAGCGGAATCTGGCCGATCAGCCGGTTCAGGCCATAGATGGGCACGATGGTGCCGCGCAGGTTGGCGGTGTCGGTCTCGATGTCGACCTCGCCCTCCAGCGTCAGGCCGAGCGCCGAGCCGGAGGTGCGCAGGTCCTTCAGGGTCAACAGGCGCCCCTCCTTGCGGAAATCCGCCGACATCCGCCCGAAATTGACGCCCTTGCCGCCGCCCAGCAGTTCGGCGACGCCCGAGGGGGAGATGGCGTTGAGGATGCGCGCCAGCACCGGCACGTCGATCAGCGTGTAGTCGAGGATCTCGGTCTTGCCCTCGATGGCGGCATCGGCGCGCGGCTCCACCGTCCGGCCGGTCAGACGCAGCCGGCCGCCCTGCATCCGGTCGTTGAGATCCATCGCCTTCAACGCCTCGCCGAGGTCGTCGGCGCGGATGGCGAGGTCGTAGACCCCGCGCGGCCCCGGCTTGTAGGTGATGGCCACGCCTCCACCCGGCCCGCTGCGCCCGGTGACGTCCAGCCAAGTCCAGGCGATGGGATCGCGGCGCATGGTGCCGGCGACCTGACGCAGCCGCCGCCCGTCGCCGAACACCACCGAATTCAGCTTCAGATCCAGATCCAGCGGGGTCTTGCGGCCATCGCCGGGGTCCGGCTTGGCCGGATCGGAGGGCGGGGCCGCCGCTTTCGCGGGGTCGGGCTTGCCGGCCAGATGGCGGGCGTCGAGGCTCTCGCCGGTGATGCTGCCGGCGTAGCCGCCGGGCGCGCCCGACGCGGTCTTCGGCCGCACCAGCAGGTCGGCGCGCAGGTCGGTCTGCCCGAGCTTCAGCGACGGCACGACAACGCGCGCCACCCGCCGCCCGCCGTCGGCCAGCTCCAGGTTGGCCTGCGCCTTCAGCCCGCCCGCATCGACCGTCAGCCCGCTGATCCGGGTCGGGCGGTCCTTGTCGAACTCCAGGGTCAGCTTGCCGCTTCCCGGCTGGCCGGGCGGCTTCTCCCAGCCCAGCTCGGCGATCGACAGGCGGGTCTTCTCCAGGTTCATCGTCGCGGCGAGCGCCAGCTTGTGGCGGCGGTCCACCGTGAACAGGATGTCGGCGCCCATCGGCCCGGTCACCCGTTCCTCCAGGTCGATGCCGTGGGCGCGCAGGTCGTCGGCGGTCACGTCGCCCTTCACGGCGATGCGGGTGCGCGGCCCCTTGGCGGCCGAATCGAAGGACTCCTTCCAGTCGACCGACACCGGAATGCCGTCCAGCCTGGTGTTGCCCTTGATCGACATCGCCTTGAGGTCGAGCGCCAGCGACAGGTCGCCGTCGGTGGCGTTCAGGCCGGCCGCGACCTTCTCCACTCCGACGCCGCGCAGCTTGCCGGTGACGTCGAGATTCAGGTCCTCGACCTTCAGGTCGGCCAGCAGCGGAAAGGCGAAGTGGAGCTGCGCCTCGGCCGTGCCCTGGGTGCGCTTGGGGTCCAGCTCCAGCTTGGTCGGGTAGCCCAGCGGCGGCGTGTCGAGCAGCGTCAGGATCGAGCGCACCGGCCCCTGCACCGGGACGCGGATGTCCATCGTCTCCTTGCCGACGTCGAGTCCACCGATCACCGCCTTGCCGTCGCCGACCTCGATGTCGCCGATGCGGCCGCCCTTGGTCAGGATGGTGAAGGTCTTGCCGTCGCTCGTCGCGTCCATCCCGGCGCCGGTGACGGGGGACAGGTCGTGGAAGTAACGGACGGTGGCGTTCTCGCCCTGGATGCGGGCGTGGAACTGGCCGAGCTTCGCCGCGGCGGGATTGTCGAGCGGCAGGGACAGCGCGGCGTTCGCCGTCGCCTCCGTCACCGTGCCGTGGGAGATGTTGGCCGTCACCCAGGCCCGTGAATTGTGGCTGAGCGTCTTCGGCCAGTAGCGGCGCAGATCGTCCAGCGGCACGCCGCGCGCGACGACCGACGCCTCGGCCGACACCTGCCCGGCCTGCTCGGTCGCCGTCGCCTTGCCCTCGATGCGCGGGCCGGCGGGGCCGTCGCCAAGCGCCAGGGCGAACCGCTCCACCTCCAGCCGGCCGCTGGCGCGGTCGCCCCGCACCCGCAACTCGGCCGAGGCCAGCGGCACGGGTTCGTCGAACATTTTGGGATGCGAGATCCGCCCCGCCCCGGCGGTCAGCGCCGCGCGCAGCGCGGTGGGGTGCAGGGCGGAATCGACCGCCAGTTCCACCTCGCCGGACAGCGGCACGGCGGCGGCGGCCAGCGGCGCCAGCGCCGGGGCGAGCGGCGCCAGGGCGGAGGGCTGCACGCCGGTCAGGCGCAGCCGCGCCCGCGCGCTCCCGTCCGGCCCTTGCGTGCCGTCGATGTCGAGCCCGGCCGTGTGTCCTCCCGCCGTCAGCGACAGGGTGGCGGTCCCCGAACGGCCGTCGTCGCGTTCGGTCAGCGTGCCGCGCGCGGTCAGGGCGACCGGCTCCCCGCCGTCGGGGGCGGCGACCCGCAGGGCCAGCGCGTCGAGCACGCCGCGCCGGGCGGCGACGTCCAGGCTGCCGCGCGCCGACAGGCCGAGGACCGCGACCGGCTCGGGCCGCAACTCCGGCAGGCTCACGCTCCCCGCCCCGCCCTTCAGATCGAAGCCGATGCGCAGCGGCTCGAACCGCTCGTCGAGCCGCGCCTCCAGCCGCCCGCCCAGCGGCACCGACACCGCCGCCAGCGGCGCCAGCGCCGGCCCGATGTCGGCCAGCTCCGCCGGCAGCAGCCGGTCGAAGGCCAGCGTCAGGTCGGTGGTGGAGTCGGCGTTGTGGTAGCTGCCGCTGGCCTCCACCGTGACCGGCCGGATGTCGTCGCGCCGCGAGGCGTCGAGCGCCACCCGCGCCCGTGCCTGGGTGCCCTGGTCGTCGCGGGTCAGCAGGATGTCGGCCCGCTTGGCGTGCCAGGACAGATCCAGCATGCGGTTGACCACCGTCAGGTCGGCCCCGGTCACCGACAGGCGGCGCAGCAACCCCATCGGCCGGTTGACGTCGGGCGGGCTGCGCAGGCTCGCCACCAGCTCCTGCAACAAATCCGGCCGGCCGTCCTTCGCGGCGGATTCGGCGACGCCCGCGCTGTCGGTGCGCACGTCGAAGGCGAGGCTGCCGTCGGCGCGCCGCAGCACCTGCACGCGCGGCCGCACCAGATCGAGCCGGGTCGGCGACAGCTTGCCCAGGAACAGCGCCGGGACGGAGAAGCCGATGCCCATCTCCGGCACCGCCGCCAGCTCCTCGCCGTCGGCGTTCACCGCCCGCACCCGCCGCGCCCGCAGGTCGAGCCGGCGCGGTCCGGCGCCAACGTCGCCCACCGCCTCCTCGGCCTCCAGCGACAGCACCAGCTCGCCGACCTGCACGCCGAAGCGCCCCTCCGGATCGCTGAGCGCGCGTTCGACGTAGGGGGTCAGCGGGTCGAGCGCGATCGGGCCTTCCGACAGCCGCCACGCGAACAGGCCGGCGCTGGCGACCGCCACCACCGCGACACCGCCCAGCGTCACGGCGAGAATCTTCGCGGTCCGGCGGATCAAGGGAGAGTCCGCCGGACCATCACGCCGCAGGCGGGGCGCTCAATCGCCCGATTGACGCAATCCCCCAAGCCGTGCAGGTTTTTGCCCATGATTTGAGCAGGAAAGCCCGGTCCCATGCCCATCGTCTTGTCCGCCGCCCTTCCCAAAGCCTTCGACGCCGCCCAGGCCGCGCTCGGGGTGGAACGCTGGCTGCAACAGGCCGCCGCCAGCGCCGACCCCGAACTGCGGACATGGGCCGAGGGCTTCGCCGCCACAAGCCCCGGACGGACCCTGATCGACGCGGTGTGCGGCAACAGCCCGTATCTCGGCCACAGCCTGACGCGCGAGCTGCCCTTCGTCCGGCGCATCGTCGAGGATGGCTTCGAGGCGACCTTCGACGCCCTGCTGGCGACGCTGGCGGCGGAGTACGCCGGGGAGCGCGCCATGGACCGGCTGATGACCGGGCTGCGGCTGGCCAAGCGGCGGGCGGCGCTGCTGATCGCGCTGGCCGACATCACCGGGGCCTGGACGCTGGAACAGGTCACCGGCGCCCTGTCCGAGCTGGCGGAGACGGCCGTGCGGCTGGCCGCGGCGCATCTGCTGCGGCGGGCCGGCGAGGCGGGGACGCTGACGCTGCCGGATCCGCAGCGTCCGTGGGTGGGGTCGGGCCTGATCGTTCTCGGCATGGGCAAGCTTGGCGGGCGCGAACTCAATTACTCCAGCGACATCGACCTGATCGTCCTATACGACGACGCCGTTGTGCGGACGCCCCAGCCGGACAACCTCGCCCGTACGTTCATCCGTATCGCGCGCGATCTTGTGCGCATTATGGATGAACACACCAAGGACGGCTACGTCTTCCGCACCGACCTGCGGCTGCGTCCCGACCCCGGAGCCACGCCCTTGGCGGTTTCCGTGTCGGCGGCCGAAATTTATTACGGCAGCGTCGGTCAGAACTGGGAGCGCGCGGCCATGATCAAGGCCCGCGCCATCGCCGGCGACCCGGAGGCCGGGGCCAGCTTCCTGCGCTTCCTGGAGCCCTTCATCTGGCGCCGCAACCTGGATTTTGCGGCGATCCAGGACATCCACTCGATCAAGCGCCAGATCAACGCCCACAAGGGCCACCGCGAGGTGACGGTCAACGGCCACGACATCAAGGTCGGGCGCGGCGGCATCCGCGAGATCGAGTTCTTCGCCCAGACCCAGCAGCTCATCTTCGGCGGGCGCGACACCCGCGTGCGCATCGCCCCGACCCTGCTGGCCAACGAGGCGCTGTGCGGCATCGGCCGCGTGCCGCCGCAGACGGTGGAGGAGCTGGCCGAGGCCTACCGCTTCCTGCGTCGGGTCGAGCACCGCATCCAGATGACCAACGACCAGCAGACCCACCGCATCCCCGCCGACGACGAGGGCGTGGCGCATCTGGCGACCTTCCTCGGCTACGACGACCCGGCCGACTTCCGCGCCGACCTGCTGGCCCGGCTCGGCCGCGTCGAGGACCGCTACGCCGAGCTGTTCGAGGAGGCGCCGTCGCTGTCCGGCCCCGGCAACCTCGTCTTCACCGGCACCGACGACGACCCCGGCACGGTGGAGACGCTGCGCGGCATGGGCTACGCCGACCCCAGCCGGGTGATCGCGGTGGTGTCCTCCTGGCACCGGGGCCGCTACCGCGCCACCCGCTCGGCCCGCGCGCGCGAGCTGCTGACCGAGCTGACACCCGCCCTGCTCGCCGATCTGGCGAAGACGCCGGCCCCCGACACCGCGCTGATGAATTTCGACGGCTTCCTCGCCCGGCTGCCGGCCGGGGTCGGGCTGTTCTCGCTGTTCGTCGCCAACCCGTGGCTGCTGGCGCTGGTCGCCGAGATTCTCGGCACCGCGCCGCAGCTCGCCGCCACCCTGTCGCGCAACCCGTCGCTGCTCGACGCGGTGATCTCCCCCGACTTCTTCGACCCGCTGCCGACCAAGGACGCGGGGCTGGCCGAGGACCACGCCCGCGTCATCGCCGCCGCCCGCGACTTCGAGGACGCGCTGACCCTGTCGCGGCGCTGGACCAACGACCAGCGCTTCCGCGCCGGCGCTCACATCCTGCGCGGCATCACCGACGGCGACCGCTGCGGCCTGTTCCTGTCCGACCTCGCCGACATCGTGGTTCCCGACCTCGCCCGCCGGGTGGAGGAGGAGTTCGCCGCCCGCCATGGCCGCATCCCCGGCGGCGCCTGGGTGGTGGTGGCGATGGGCAAGCTGGGCAGCCGGCAGCTCACCGTCACGTCGGACATCGACCTGATCGTCATCTACGACATCCAGGGCGGCGCCCGCATGTCGGACGGCGCCAAGCCGCTGTCGCCCAACGAGTACTACATCAAGCTGACTCAGCGGCTGACCAACGCCATCACCGCGCCGATGGCCGACGGCCGGCTCTACGAGGTCGACATGCGGCTGCGCCCATCGGGCAACGCCGGGCCGCTGGCGACCTCGCTCGACGCCTTCGTCAAGTACCAGGCCGGCGACGCCTGGACCTGGGAGCAGATGGCGCTGACCCGCGCCCGCGTCATCGGCGGCGACCCGGCCCTGGCGGAGCGCGTGTCAAAAGCCGTGTGCGACGCGCTGACCGCGCCGCGCGACCCGGACAAGCTGCTGTGGGACGTCGCCGACATGCGCCGCCGGATCGACAAGGAGTTCGGCACGCCCAACCCGTGGAACGTCAAGTACGCGCGCGGCGGGCTGATCGACATCGAGTTCATCGCCCAGTATCTCCAGCTCCGATTCGCCCATGAGCGGCCCGAGATCCTCCACATCGGCACCGCCAAGGCGCTCCAGAGCGCGGCGCGCACCGGCGCGCTGGAACTGGAGGTGGCGGCGGAGCTGGAAGCGACCCTGCGGCTGTGGCGGCGGGTGCAGGGATTCCTGCGGCTGACCACCGCCGGCGTGCTCGATCCCGAGCAGGTGTCGCCCACCCTGTTCGCCGGCCTCGCCCGCGCCGCCTTCCCGGACGAGGAAGCGCCGGTTGACTTCGCCGCGCTGGACAGCAGAATCCGCGCCATCGCCGCCCGCGCCCACGCCCGTTACCGGGCGCTGGTCGAGGAACCGGCGTCCCGCCTCACCCCGCCCGCTTCCCAGCAGGATCCGAAGCTGCCATGACCGCCCCCGCCCCGATCGAGATCGGAACCACCGCCCCCGACTTCACCATGCCGACCGACGGCGGCGGCAGCGTCACGCTGTCGGCCCTGCGCGGCAAGCCGGTGGTGCTGTATTTCTACCCGAAGGACGACACGTCGGGCTGCACGTCGCAGGCCTGCGGCTTCCGCGACCAGTTGCCGGACTTCTCCGCCGTCGACGCCACCGTCATCGGCGTCTCGAAGGACAGCGTCGCCAGCCACGACAAGTTCAAGGCCAAGCACGCGCTGACCTTCACGCTGGCGTCGGACACCGACGGCAGCGTGTCGGACGCCTACGGCGTCTGGGTCGAGAAGAGCATGTACGGCCGCAAATACATGGGGCTGGAGCGCGCCACCTTCCTGATCGACAAGGATGGGGTGGTGCGGCAGGTGTGGCGCAAGGTGAAGGTCACCGGCCATGTCGCCGCCGTGCTGAAGGCGGTCAAGGCCCTGTGAGGGCGCTGTAAGACTTTGGGAGGAGGTGCGGCATCGCGCCTCTTCCTCCACCACTGTCATGCGCTAGGATGTTCCCGCTCCAACCGAAGAGCGCGGGCGAGGCCGGACCACCGGCCCACCCAGAACTGATGCTGCCCGATAGGTCCACTCGTCAAAAACAAGGACACCAGCATCATGGAGCATAGCCGCTTCACCCGCGCCGCCCTTCTGGCGGCGGCGCTGCTTTCGACCGCCGCCGTTCCGGCGCTGGCCGCCCCCTCGACGCCCGACCAGGCCAAGGCCCTGGTGCAGGACGCCGTCGCCTATCTGAAGGCCAAGGGGCCGGCGGAGGCCGCCAAGGCCTTCAACGACCCCAAGGGCGGCTTCGTCCGGCAGGATCTCTACGTCTTCGTGTTCGACAAGAGCGGCCGCTACGTCGCCTCCGGCGGCAACCCGTCCCTGACCGGTCAGGATGCGGCCGGATTGACGGATGCCGAGGGCAAGCCGATCGTCCAGGAAATGCAGAAGGCCACAGCCGCCAACCCGGCCGGCGTGGTCGAGTATGTCTGGCTGAACCGCTCCAGCAACAAGGTGGAGCACAAGCACTCCTACATCGTGCGCGAGGGCGACTACCTCGTCGGCAGCGGTTACTACACCGAGTGATGCTTTCCCTCTCCCGCCCCGGGAGAGGGAGGGGACCCATGCGGCAGCATGGGGAGGGTGAGGGGCTATCGGGCGTGTGATTGATCCATGTCCCAATCACCCCTCACCCTTCCCACCGCTTCGCGGCGGGTCCCTTCCCTCTCCCGGGACGGGAGAGGGAGATCAGCCAGCCTCCGTTACGCCCCGCCCCCGCTCGGGGCGGTCACCGCGTGCTCCTTGAGGATCGCCTCGGAGATCGACGACACCTCGACCAGCTGCACCTCGTAGCCCCACAGGTTGGCGATGTGGCGCAGCACGGCCTTGGCGTCGCTCTCGTCCAGCAGCACGCCGTTGGTGACGCGGTGGTGCAGGATCAGCTTGCGGTCGCCGGCGAGGTCGACGTCGACGATCTGGATGTCCGGTTCCAGGAAACCCAGGTCGTACTGCCGCGCCAGCATCTTGCGGATCGAGCGGTAGCCGCGCTCGTTGTGGATGTGGTCCACCAGCAGATAGGGATCCTCGGCGTCGTCGCGCACGCTGAACATCTTCAGCTTCCGCATCAGGTGCGGGCTGAGATATTGCAGGATGAAGCTCTCGTCGCGGTAGTTCGCCCAGGCGTCGCGCACCGCCGCCATGCCGTCGCCCCGCCCGGCCAGATCGGGAAACCACTGGCGGTCCTCGTCGGTCGGTTTCTCGGCGATGCGGACGATGTCCTGCATCATCGCGAAGCCCAGCGCGTAGGGGTTGATGCCCGAGAAGCGCTTGTCGTCGAACTCCGGCTGGAAGACCACCGAGGTGTGCGAGTGCAGGAACTCCAGGAAGGCGCCCTCGCTGATCTGCCCGGTCTCGTGCAGCCGGCTCATGATCTGGTAATGCACATAGGTCGCGCAGCCCTCGTTCATCACCTTGGTCTGTTTCTGCGGGTAGAAATACTGCGCGATGTGGCGGACGATGCGCAGCAGCTCGCGCTGCCAATGCTCCAGCCGGGGAGCCTTCTTCTCCAGGAAATAGAGGATGTTCTCCTCCGGCAGGCCGAGCAGCTTCTTGCGCTCCGACACCGACTTGGGCGGGCGGGTGCCGGCGGCCGGCTTGGGCACCGTGCGCCACAGGTCGTTGAAGGTCTGGTCCTGGTATTCCTGCCGCTCGCGCTCGCGCTTCTGCTCGAGCCGCAGATCGAGCGAGCGCTTCTTCGGGTATTTGTGGACGCCCTGGTTCATCAGCGCGTGGGCGGCGTCGAGCACCCGCTCCACCGCGGCGTGGCCGTAGCGCTCCTCGCACTGGCTGATGAAGGTCTTGGCGAACTCCAGATAGTCGAGGATGCCCTCGGCGTCCGTCCATTGCTGGAAGAGCTGGTTGTTCTTGAAGAAATGGTTGTGGCCGAAGGCCGCGTGGGCGATCACCAGCGTCTGCATCGTCATGGTGTTCTCTTCCATGATGTAGCTGATGCAGGGGCTGGAGTTGATGACGATCTCGTAGGCCAAGCCACGGTAGCCCTTGCGGTAGAGCATCTCGTCGCGGGCGAAATGCTTGCCGAAGGACCAGTGCTTGTACATCAGCGGCATGCCGATCGAGGAATAGGCGTCGAGCATCTGCTCGGCGGTGATGACCTCGATCTGGTTGGGATAGACGTCGAGGCCCATCTCCTTCAGCGCGATGCGCTCGATGGCGTCGTAGACGCGCTTGACCTTGTCGTAGTCCCAATCGACGCCGTCGTACAGCAGCGTGTCGGGCTTGGTGATCACAACGCTCATCGTCGGCCTCCCCCGGCCTTCCGCGCACGGAAGGCGTCAAACCGGCACCGCCGCTCTTGGCGCGGCACCGTCCCCGTGATGGATGTCGGTTACGCGGTCGCCTTTTCGCGGGCGAAGAGTTCGCGGAACACCGGGAAGATCTCGCGGCGCGACCGCACCCGGCGCATCGCCAGCGGGCGTTCCGGGCTCTGCACCTGCTTGTAGGTCCGCCACAGCTCGGTCTCGCGGCCGAGCGCCGACAGCCCCATGTTGTGCTCCGCCGCCACCTCGATGTAGGCGAAATACTGGCACAGCGGCAGGATCGCGTCGCGCAGCAGCGTCACCGACTTGGCGTTGTCCGACGACATGTTGTCGCCGTCCGACGCCTGGGCGGCGTAGATGTTCCATTCCTCGGCCGGGTAGCGCTCGCGCACCACCTTCTGCATCTCCTCCAGCGCCGTCGACACCACGGTGCCGCCAGTCTCGGCCGAGTAGAAGAAGGTTTCCTCGTCGACCTCCTTGGCCTCGTGGGTGTGGCGGATGAAGACGATGTCGACCGAGCGGTAGCGCCGCTTGAGGAACAGGAACAGCAGCATGAAGAAACGCTTGGCGAGGTCCTTCATGTGCTCGGTCATCGAGCCGGACACGTCCATCAGGCAGAACATCACCGCCTGGGCGATCGGCTTGGGCACCGATTCGAAGCGGTTGTAGCGGACGTCGATCGGGTCGATGAAGGGGATGCGCTTGGAACGCAGGACGATGTGCTCCAGCTGCTCGCGCAGCGCCTGAATCTGCGTCGCGTCCTCGCCGGCCTCCTCGGCCTCGCGCAGCATCTCCTCCAGCTCCTGGATCTCGGCGGGCTTGGGGCGCCGCAGCGCCATGCGGCGCGACAGGCTGTTCCGCATGGTGCGGACCAGGTTGAGGTTGGCCGGCGAGCCCGACACCGAATAGCCGGCGCGCGTCAGCGAATGCGATTCCGACTGCTTGACCTTCTGCTTCACCAGATCGGGAAGCTCCAGATCCTCCAGGAAGATGTCGAGGAACTCCTCGCGCGACAGGACGAAGCGGAAATCGTCCTCGCCGTCGCCGTCCGCGCTGCCCTCGCTGCCGCGACCGCCGCCGCCGCCGTCGGGGCGCTGGATGGTGTCGCCCTCGACATACTCCTTGTTGCCGGGCACGACGTAGTCGCGCACGCCGCCGGAGCTGGCGCGGTGGAAGGAGGGTTCCCGCACGCCGCCGGCCGAGATCGTCACCTTCTCGCCGTTCTCGATGTCCTGGATGCCCCGCTTGCCCGAGGCGTCGCGCACCGCCTTGACCACCTGTTCCTTGGCGCGCCGCAGGAAGCGCTGGCGGTTGGCCAGGCTCTTGCCCTGCGGATTCAGGCGACGGTCGATGATGTTCATCAAGAGGCTGGCCCTCCCCCCCGTTGCTTCACGCACAGCTCGTTCGTCACGCACACCCTATTGAAGTGGGATGCGGCGGGGCGTTGCAACAGCCCGCCGCAGCACCACCCCTTTTGATCAGCCCGCCTGCTTGACGCGCATGTACCATTCGACCAGCCGGCGGACCTGCCGCTCGGTGTAGCCGCGCGTCATCATGCGCGAGACGAACTCGGTGTGCTTCTTCTCGGTCTCGCCGTCCTTCTTCGAGCCGAAGCTGATGACCGGCAGCAGATCCTCGACCTGGGAGAACATCCGCTTCTCGATCACTTCGCGGATCTTCTCGTAGCTGGTCCAGGACGGGTTGCGGCCGGCGTTGGCGGCGCGCGCCCGCAGCGCGAACTTGACGACCTCGTTGCGGAAGTCCTTCGGGTTGGCGATGCCCGCCGGCTTCTCGATCTTGGTCAGCTCCTGGTTCAGAAGCTCCCGGTTCATCAGCTGGCCGGTGTCGGGATCCTTGAAGTCCTGGTCCTCGATCCACGCGTCGGCGTAGTCGACGTAGCGGTCGAACAGGTTCTGGCCGTAATCCGAGTAGGATTCCAGATAGGCCTTCTGGATCTCGTTGCCGATGAACTCGGCGTAGCGCGGGGCCAGCTCGGCCTTGATGAACTCGATGTACTTCTTCTCGGTCTCCTCGTGGAACTGCTCGCGCTTGATCGCCTGTTCCAGCACATACATCAGATGGACCGGATCGGCGGAAATCTCGGTCGAGTCGTAGTTGAAGGTCGAGGCGAGGACCTTGAAGGCGAAGCGGGTGGAGATGCCGCCCATGCCCTCGTCGACGCCGGCCTGGTCCTTGTACTCCTGCATGGACTTGGCCTTGGGGTCGGTCTCCTTGACGCTCTCGCCGTCATAGACCCGCATCTTCGAGTAGTAGCTGGAGTTCGGGTGCTCGCGCAGCCGCGACAGCACCGAGAAGCGGGCCAGCATCTCCAGCGTCGAGGGCGCGCAGGGCGCCGTCGCCAGGTCGGAGCCCTTGACCAGCTTGTCGTAGATCTTCTGCTCTTCCTGGACCCGCAGGCAGTAGGGGACCTTGATGACGCAGATGCGGTCGATGAAGGCTTCGTTGTTCTTGTTGTTCTTGAAGGTCTGCCACTCCGCCTCGTTGGAGTGGGCGAGGATCATGCCCTGGAAGGGGATGGCGCCGATGTTCTCGGACCCGACATAGTTGCCCTCCTGCGTCGCGGTCAGCAGGGGGTGCAGCATCTTGATCGGGGCCTTGAACATCTCGACGAATTCGAGCAGGCCCTGGGTCGAGCGGTTGAGGCCGCCGGAGAAGCTGTAGGCGTCGGGGTCGTTCTGGCTGTAGATCTCCAGCTTGCGGATGTCGACCTTGCCGACCAGCGAGGAGATGTCCTGGTTGTTCTCGTCGCCCGGCTCGGTCTTGGTGACGCCGATCTGGCGCAGCTTGCTGGGGTGCAGCTTGACGACCTTGAAGCGGGAGATGTCGCCGCCGAACTCGTCGAGCCGCTTGACCGCCCACGGGCTCATCAGCCCGGTCAGGCGGCGCTTGGGGATGTTGTAGCGCTCCTCCAGCACGTCGCCCATCTCGTCCGGGTTGAACAGGCCGAGCGGGCTCTCGAAGATCGGGCTGATCTCCTTGCCGGCCTTCAGGACGTAGATCGGGCATTTCTCGACCAGCGCCTTCAGGCGCTCGGCGAGCGAGGATTTGCCGCCGCCGACCGGACCCAGCAGATAGAGGATCTGCTTGCGCTCCTCCAGACCCTGCGCGGCGTGGCGGAAGAAGCCGACGATCCGCTCGATCGTCTCCTCCATGCCGTAGAATTCGGAGAAGGCGGGATAGACCTTGATGGTCCGGTTCATGAAGATGCGGCCCTGCCGCGGGTCGCGGGCGGTGTCGACGACCTCGGGCTCGCCGATGGCGGCCAGGAGGCGCTCGGCCGCCGAGGCGTAGGTCATGGGATCGTCGCGGCAGAGCTGGAGATAGTCCGTCAGGGACATCTCGGTCTCGCGGCGACCTTCGTACGATTGCGTGTAGCGCGTGAACAGTTCGTCGGCCGGGAACATTCGTCGCTCCGTCTTATCGGGTCCGATGCGTCGGGGGCGCCGCCGGGGAACCCGGACGGCGGGGGCGGCGCACGCCGCGATCATGGGACAGTCCAAGGGACAACGCGGCTTCCGTGGAGCCGCCCTGCCCCCGCTCACCGAAACAAGCCAGCACAGGGATCCTGGGGACGGATCCTGAAATTCTCCTGGGGGAGTCGCCTGCCGCCGCACCGTCGACGCGGCGGCGTTTGAACACATCGTATGTGAATGTAATGCTCGACCTAGAGCTTTCCAGGCGTTCAGGTTTGATAGCCGGAAAGCCCGTGGGGGGGATGGCCTCGGCCGTAGGAACTAGGTCCCACGGAAGAAGAGGGAAGGGCTGGCGCGGGATGACGCCTGCGGTTTCAGCGTTTGATTGCGGGTGCTGCCCGGACACAAGGAAGAGGCGTGGGGTCGGGCCCGAAACCAGCCGGAGCCCGGCGGCGCGGCGGGATGCCCGTCCAGTCGGGAAAAGTCGCCCGGTATGGATCGACTGGGTGCCCATTGTCACGCCATCGCCCTCCAGTGACCAACGGAACGTCAGGATCGCCCCGACGTTGCGGTTACACCTCGATGCTGCTCTCCAAACCTTAACAAAACCTCGCAGGAGCGTTGCGGCGTCTCCCCGACCGGCTCCCATTACGGACGCCGGCGGGGTGGTTCGTCACGGCGCCTCCCGATCGGGACACGCACGCTCCTGCCATTCCCAAAACGAATGTTGCGGCGCATTGGACCGGGTCAACAAGGCGGAAATTGGACCTTTTCCAGGCAAAGACGCCGCATGGAATCGGGAAAAACGGCAAAGCTCCCGCCGAATCAGGGACTTGGCAGCGTTGCCACAGGGCTGTGAAAAATTGTAACAGAAGCGCAACGGTGGACACCCGCTCCACGCGGGGTCGGGGGTCAGCCGGCGGCGCGCACCGCCAGACGCTCCGCCAGCGCCCGGCGCAGCGCGTCGGGGGTCGCCGGCTTGGGAAGGATCGCGTCGGCGCCGCTCGCCCGCGCCTCGGCCAGACGCTCGGCGTCGGCGCGTCCGCTCATGAACAGGACCGGCAGGACGGCAAGCGCGCGGTCCCCCTTGGCGCGCAGCGAGCGGACGAAGGCGAAGCCGTCCATCGGCTGCATCTCGACGTCGCAGAGGATCAGGTCCGGCCTGTGTTCGGCAACGGCGGCCAGTCCCGCCGCCCCGTCGGCCGCCTGGTGGACGGCGGCGAACCCCATCCCGGACAGCATGCGGACGAGCACCATGCGGGTGAAGGCCTCGTCCTCGACGACCAGCACCGAACGGTCGCGGAACCCGTCATCCACCGCCATGGCCGCCCCCTTTCCGCCGCGGAACATCCGCACCTCATCCAAGTTCTGCTGTGTAGGATGGCACTCGACGCGGCGCAAGCCTCTCGCCACGACGGCGCCGCGCCCGGAAACGCCGCACGACGCGGTTGCGGGACGGCCCGGACACTGCTTGGATGGACGGCATGAGCTTCCTCGACCACATCCGCGCCTGCAACGCGCACGACCTGTCCGGCTTCCGGCCCTTCGAACTGGACGGTCACCATCTCGGCTGGATCCGTCACGCGCTGGCGCAGGAGTTGCCGGGCGTCGATCCCGGCTTCGTCACCACCACGGACCGCGTCACCATCGCGCCGGAGATCCGCGACTTCGAAGCGCGCTCCGCCCTGCTCGACCACGCCGCCCATTATCTGGTCGAGCGCGGCACGGTGAAGGCCCTGCGCGGCGAGCATTACGCGGTGATGCCACGCTGGGGGGCGGAGCCGCTGATGCGGCTGGACCGCGCGGCGGTGGCCGCCTTCGGCATCGAATCCTACGGGCTGCACGTCAACGGCTTCCAGCGCGGGGCCGACGGCACCCTGTCCCTGTGGATCGGCCGGCGCGCCCGCGACCGCGAGATCGCCCCCGGCCAACTCGACAACATGATCGCCGGCGGTCAGCCCATCGGCCTGAGCCTGGGCGAGAATCTGGTCAAGGAAGCCCAGGAGGAGGCCGGTCTCGACGCCGCCACCGCGCGGCGGGCCGTTCCGGTCGGTGCCATCCGCTACACCATGGAGACGGAGGCCGGGCTGAAGCGCGACCGCCTGTTCGTCTACGACCTGGAGCTTCCGGCGGACATCACCCCGGTCAACACCGACGGCGAGGTCGAGGAGTTCGCGCTGTGGACGCTCGACCGCGTCGCGCACTCGGTGCGGACGACCGGCGACTGGAAGTTCAACGTCAATCTGGTGATCGCCGACTTCCTGATCCGCCACGGCCACCTGACCCCGGAGAACGAGCCCGACTATCTGGAGATCGCCTGCGGCCTGCGGCAATAGCCCGTCAATCCTTGGATTCATCCGGGAAGCCGGCCAGCGCCCGCACCGCCGCCGCGCTGGCCCCCTCTGCGCGCAGCGAGCGCAACGACTGCGCGCGGTCGCGCTTGGCGAGCCGCTCGCCGGCCGCGTTCCGCAGCAGGCCATGGTGGTGATAATCCGGCGGCTCGAAGCCGGACAGCGCCTGGAGCAGCCGGTGGGTGTGGGTGGCGACGAACAGATCCTCGCCGCGCGTCACCAGCGTCACCCCCTGGAGATGGTCGTCCAGCGTGACGCTGAGATGATAGCTGGTCGGCGTGTCCTTGCGCGCCAGCACCACGTCGCCGAGCAGCTCCGGAGTCGCCGTCTGCCAGCCTTGCGCCCGGTCGTGCCAGCGCAGCGGCCCGGTCAGCCGCAGCGCGGCGCCGACGTCGAGCCGCATCGCCCAGGCGTCGCCCGCGGCGATCCGTTCGGCACGGACGCTCTCGGAAAGATGACGGCAGGTGCCGGGGTAGAGCGGGCCGTCCGGCCCGTGCGGGGCCGCCCCCGCCCGCGCGATCTCGGCGGCGATGTCCTTGCGGGTGCAGAAGCACGGATAGGCGACGCCCATCCCGGCCAGCCGGGCCAGCGCCGCGCGGTACTCGTCGAGATGCTCCGACTGGCGGCGCACCGATCCATCCCACTCCAGGCCAAGCCAGGACAGATCCTCGATCAGGTCCCGCTCGAACTCCGGGCGGCAGCGGTTCGGGTCGATGTCCTCGATGCGCAGCAGGAAGCGTCCGCCGCCCCGGCGCGCCTCGCGCCAGCCGAACAGGGCGGAATGGGCGTGGCCGAGATGCAGATGCCCGGTCGGGCTGGGCGCGAAGCGGGTGACGAGGTCGCTCATGACCCGTCTTATACCCTGGGACGGCCGCCCCTGGACCGGAAAGATCGGCGGCCGGGCCGATCAGATGTAGGGGTTGTCGCGGATCGGCTCGACCGGCAGGTCGTCGCCGTCGAGATAGAGCGCCAGCCGGCGGCGCAGCTCGCGGTCGAAGGCGTCGATGCGGCGTTGACGCTCACGCTCCTCGCGTTCGCGGCGCTTGTCGGCAAGGTCGATGACGATGGCGCTCATGAGGTGTCTCCCCGGTCGCTGGCTTGATCGAACGACCCCACCATCGCCGATCATGGTTAATGGTCCGTAACCAAGCTGGAGGAGCCGGCGATTGTCACACCCCCTACCAAGAGGCGATTCCGGCAATGCCCATGGAGATAAAAAGGTTACACGTTCGTGAAGTTTTTGGGCCGCCCGTCCCCGGGATGTTGAGTCACAGCCCTTGATCCACTATGTCTATGGTGTCTCGGATCGGCGATCCGGCCGGCCGGGGCGGCGCAGACACGCCCCCGCAAGCGGGGCCCAGACAATCCAGACAAGGGAGTGGCCTTTGGCTCCACCACCCGATCACTGTCCGGCTCTGGTGCTGAACGCGGATTTCCGTCCGCTCAGCTACTTCCCCTTGTCCCTGTGGTCCTGGCAGGAAGCGGTCAAGGCGGTGTTTCTGGAGCGGGTCAACATCGTATCGCACTATGACCGCATCGTCCGGTCGCCCAGTTTCGAAGTCCAGCTTCCCAGCGTGATTTCCCTCAAAGAGTTCATCCCGGCCACACGCCGCCCGGCCTTCACACGCTTCAACGTCTTCCTGCGCGACCGCTTCACCTGCCAATATTGCGGACGCCCCTTCCCCACCCACGAACTGACCTTCGACCATGTGATCCCGCGCTCGCGCGGCGGTCGGACGACGTGGGAGAACGTCATCACCTCCTGCTCGGCCTGCAACCTGGAAAAGGGCAACCGGATGCCGCATGTCTGCGGCATGATCCCGCTCAGTCCGCCTTTCCAGCCGAGTGCCTACGAGCTTCAGGAGAACGGACGCGCCTTCCCGCCAAACTTCCTTCACGAAAGTTGGCGGGATTTTCTTTATTGGGACACCGAACTCGATCCGATGTGAGGGGCGCGCGGCCGGCGCTCACACCCGCTCGGCCACCCAGATCACCGCCCGGGTGCCGGCCTTGATCGCTGCGGACAGGACGGGATAGGCGGGCGCCTGCTCCGCCTCGTTGGCGAGACCGATGTCGCGGTGCGCGACCTCCTCCGCCTGGAAGCGGAGGATGCTGTCCTTCAGTTCCCCCTCCTCCGGGCCGAGATGCTTGAGCTGCTCCTCGTAATGGCCTTCGATGACCTCCTCGACCGCCACCGTGCAGGCCATCGCCGCGCGCTCGCCGATCAGCGCCGTGCCGGCGCCCAGCAGGAAGCCGGTGACGTGCCACAGCGGTTGCAGCAGGGTGGGACGCACCTGGCGCCTGTTGAGCTGCGTCTCGAAATATCGCAGGTGCTCAAGCTCCTGCTCGGCCATGTGGCGCAGCGTCTTGCCGTGCCGGCCCTTGCCCATGACGGCGATCTGGCCCTCGTAGATGCGTTTGGCGCCATACTCCCCGGCGTGGTCGACACGGACGATGCGGGCCAGCCGCTCGCGCGGCGTCGGATCGCCGGGCAGGAAACCACGCTTCGGAGCGGCGGCCGGATTCGGCTGGGGCGTTGCGGTCACAATGCGGTCCTCGACACCGGGGTGCGGGTGTAGGCGGCGCGGGCCGCGACGAAGGCGAAGACGGCCAGCCCCAGCGAGATCAGCACGTTGTACCCCGCCATGGAAACCCCGAACAGGGACCATGCCACTTCGTCGCAACGCGTGACGGGAGCCGCCATCACCTGGGCGCGCAACGCCTCCAGCGAGTTGGCCGGGGCCGACCCGCCGCAGGACGAGGTTCCCGCCCACCAATGCTGCTCCACCCCGACATGGTAGGCGGCGATGCCGGCGCAGGCCAGCAGGGCCAGCCCGCTGGCCACCAGCATCGCGTCCCCCACCCCCTTCCACTGGCGGAACAGCAGGGTCACGCCGGAGAAGACCAGCACCGCCACATAGGGCCAGCGCTGCATGAGGCAGAGCACGCAGGGCTGGTAGCCCAGCACGAACTGGAAGAACAGCGCCGCCCCCAGAACCCCGGCGCTGGCCAGGGCGAGCAGGATGGCGGGAAGCCGCGGATCGTCGAGCGGATGGGAGAGCGTCGTCATGCCAGGGAGAGTAGCGCGGACGGCGCCGTTCGACCAGCCGCCCCGTGCGTCGCCCAACGCCGGAGAGGCATGGCTGCCGTCGGCGCAACCCCATGGAATAGAAGGCGCATCGCCGTCGTCGCCGCCCCGGCCCCCACGCCGGGCGGCGGCGGCGAATTTGGCCTTTCCGTTTCACGGCGATTGCGCTAGAAGGGGCGCGTTGCGGGCGTGGTGGAACTGGTAGACGCGCCGGACTCAAAATCCGGTTCCGAAAGGAGTGTCGGTTCGATTCCGACCGCCCGCACCACCTTCTCCTGACAGTACAGCGCCAGACCTGGCGCTTCAGCGCTCGACCGGGCCGCCAGCGCCGGCCCAGGCGGCCAATCCGCCTTGCAGGCGGTGCACCGTACCCTGAAAATCCGTCGCCATCAGCCGTTCCGCCGCCGGGCCGCAGCGCCGCCCGCTTTGGCAATGGAACAGCAGCCGCCTGTCCGGATCATACGGGACCGCCGCCGGGTCGAAGGACGACAGCGGATTCAGGATGGCGCCCGGAATGCGCCCGGCCCGATGCTCCTGCGGCTCACGCACATCGACGACGACCAGCTTGCCCTCCGCCAGCCAGCCGATGGCGGTCGCCGGGTCGACCTGCCGGATTCGCTCGTCGGTCCCGCTCCGGCCGGCCGGGGCGGATGACAGGAGGCGGCGGAACAGCGCGCATAGAGACATGACGGTCAACTCCTTGGGAATGTTCGGATCATTCTGATCGCTCGACGGCAGGGCCCGGACCCCGGCGGCCATTGCCGCGCCCCCGTCCCTGGCCTTGACCATTAAATAAGAAAAATCTAATGTTCAGTCAACGCCGGTTCGGCTTTTGCCGCCCCGCCCGCGTCCCACATCCATCCCGGAGACCCCGCATGACCATCGACCGCATCGTCTTCGCCTTCGCCGGCATCGTCGTCCTCGTCAGCCTCGCCCTGTCGCAATGGCATGACCCCGCCTGGCTGTGGCTGACCGCCTTCGTCGGCGCGAACCTGCTTCAGGCCGCCTTCACCAACCTGTGTCCACTGGCGATGGCGTTGAATCGTTTCGGCGCCCGCCTCGGCCTGCGCGCCCACTGACCCCCCCCGAACCGGAAGGAGCACACCATGCACAAGGACTGGCCGCGCATGGCGGACGAGCTGTCGGGAGCGCTGCGCGACCTGCGCGGCGGCGCACCGGAGGTGATGAAGGCCTTTTCGGGAATCGCCCAGGCCGCGCTGAAGGCCGACGCGCTGGACACAAGGACCAAGGAGCTGATCGCGCTCGGCATCGCCGTCGCCATACGCTGCGACGGTTGCGTCGCCTTCCACGCGGAGGCGGCGGTCCGGCAGGGCGCCAGCCGGGCGGAGGTGCTGGAAACGATGGGAATGGCGGTCTATATGGGCGCCGGACCGTCGGTGATGTACGCCGCCCAGGCCCTGGAGGCGTTCGACCAGTTCACGGCCCAGGCCCGCTGAACACCCCGCGGAAGGCGATCGCCGCCGGCAACGGCGTCAAACGGTGAGGGGGGGGCGCCAAACGGCGAAGGGGCGCCGGAGCGCCCCTTATTCCGCGATGGCGGCGAGCGGGTTGCCGAGCGCCTTGTCGAGATAGTCGTCGACCTGCACCGCCAGATCGTCGGTGCGATTCAGGAAGAAATGGTTCGCGCCCGGAACGACCCGGTGGTCGATGCGGATGTCCTTCTGATGCGACAGCTTGGTCACCAGCTTGTTCACCGCCGCCTGGGGAACCAGCTCGTCCTTGTCGCCATGGACGATCAGGCCCGAGGACGGGCACGGCGCCAGGAAGGAGAAGTCGAACAGGTTGGCCGGCGGCGACACCGACACGAAGCCGTCGATCTCCGGCCGCCGCATCAGCAGCTGCATGCCGATCCAGGCCCCGAACGACACACCGCCGATCCAGCAGACCGGAGCGTTGGGGTTGTAGGTCTGCAACCAGTCCAGCGCCGCCGCCGCATCGGCCAGCTCGCCCTCCCCCTTGTCGTAGGTGCCCTGGCTGCGCCCGACCCCGCGGAAGTTGAAGCGCAGGGCCGAATAGCCGCGCTTGGTGAAGGACTGGAACAGGGTGAAGACCACCTTGTTGTTCATCGTCCCGTTGTGCTGCGGATGCGGGTGCAGCAGCAGCGCGACCGGCGCGTTCGGCTGCTTGCCGTGGGTGTAACGGCCTTCCAGGCGACCGGCGGGGCCGTTGATGAGCACTTCGGGCATGGGAGCGACGATCCTGACGCGAACAAAGGGTTGTCGGAACCACCACGGCGCCGGAGACCGGACGCCCCGGCGTGCTGACGGGGTCTCCCGTCATGGAGTGGGGTTTTCGCACACAATTCTTGACCATTTTGCTTGGTCATCATATATGCGTCGGTACGTCCTCCGGGGCAACCCGCCAGTCCGCACCCATGGCCCGTCCGCTGCGGCCGGACAACGGGTGCGCCTCGATGGGACTTGCGAAAGATCGCTCCTCCAACAAGAGCGGCGGACTATACCACGGCGGGTGATGGCGTGTTCAAGCATCTTCGCGAAGAGATCGACGGGATCATGGCGCGCGACCCTGCCGCGCGGTCCCGGCTGGAGGTGGCGCTGTGCTACCCCGGTCTCCACGCGCTGCTGCTGCACCGGGTGGCGCGGCGCTGCCGCGACGCCGGCTGGCATCTCGCCGCGCGGCTGGTCTCGCAGACCGCCCGAGCGCTGACCGGCATCGAGATCCACCCCGGCGCCACCATCGGCCGCCGCTTCTTCATCGACCACGGCATGGGCGTCGTCATCGGCGAGACGGCGGAGATCGGCGACGACGTGATGCTCTACCACGGCGTCACGCTGGGCGGCACCTCGCTCGCCCCCGGCAAGCGCCACCCGACGCTGGGCGACGGCGTCATCGTCGGGGCCGGCGCCAAGATCCTGGGCGCCATCACCGTCGGCGAGGGTGCGCGCATCGGCGCCAACGCGGTGGTGGTCGCCGACGTGGCGCCCGGCACCGCCATGGTCGGCATCCCGGCCCGGCCGGTGACGCCGCGCGACCGCACCGACAACGGAGCTTTCCTGCCCTACGGCACGCCCTGCGGCGACACCCCCGACCCCGTGGCCCGCGCGCTGTCCGGTCTGCTCGACCGGATGACCGCGTTGCAGGCCCGCGTCGGGGATCTGGAGGCCGGACGGCTTTCCCAACCACCCCCCTCTTCACCAGACATCGTCATGACCCGCAACGGCGGGATTCGGGAAGCGCAAGGAGACACGCGATGAGACTGAGCACCAAGGGCCGCTACGCCGTAATGGCGATGGTCGATCTGGCCGCGACCAGCCAGGGCAGCCCGGTCGCGCTCGCCGACATCGCCGAACGGCAGGAGATCTCCCTGTCCTATCTGGAACAGCTCTTCGCCAAGCTGCGCAAGGGCGGTCTGGTCAAGAGCGTGCGCGGCCCCGGCGGCGGCTATCTGCTGGCCCATCCGGCCGACGCCACCCGCGTGTCGGACATCATCCTGGCGGTGGACGAGCCGATCCGCACCACCCGCTGCGCCAACGGCACGCCGCAGGGCTGCCGCACCAACCGCTCGCGCTGCCTGACCCACGATCTGTGGGAGGAACTGGGCAACCAGATCCATATGTATCTCAGCTCGGTCACCGTCGCCGACGTGGTGGAGCGGCGGATCATCGGCACCAGCGGCCTGATCCTCGGCCGCCCGGTCCTGGCCGAGGCCGACAGCGCGGCCGTCGCCGCCGAGTGAGTGCCTTGTCCGGAAACGGCCCGGCCCCCGGCGGCCACCTCTATCTGGACCACAACGCCACCACCCCGCTGAAGCCGGCGGTGAAGGCGGCGATGGTCCAGGCGATGGATCTGGTCGGCAACCCGTCGTCCGTGCACGCCTTCGGGCGGAGCGCGCGGCGCGCCGTGGACGAGGCGCGGGCGGCCGTGGCCGCGCTGGCCGGCGTCAGGCCGGCGCAGGTGCTGTTCACCGGCAGCGGGACCGAGGCCAACAACCTCGCCCTGCGCGGTTTCACCACGCGGACGGTCCTGGTCTCGGCCATCGAGCATGAGTCCGTGCTGGCGGCGGCGCCCGACGCACCCCGCCTTCCGGCCTGTCGCGACGGCACGATCGACCTCGCGGCGCTGGAGCGTGCGCTGGCCGCCGCCGCCTCCGCCCCTCTCGTCTCGCTGATGCTCGCCAACAACGAGACCGGCGTGATCCAGCCGGTCGCCGAGGCCACCCGCATCGCCCACGCGCATGGCGCGCTGCTCCATTGCGACGCGGTCCAGGCCGCCGGACGGATTCCCCTCTCCTTCCCGGCTCTCGGGGCCGATCTGATGACCCTGTCGGCCCACAAGCTGGGCGGGCCGGCGGGCGTCGGCGCCCTGATCCTCGCCGAGGGGCTGGAGCCCGAGGCGTTGATCCGCGGCGGCGGGCAGGAACGGCGCAAGCGCGCCGGCACCGAGAACCTGCTCGGCATCGTCGGCTTCGGCGCGGCGGCCCGGCAGGCGCTCGACACGCTTCCCGACGCCGCCGCCCTCGCCCCCCTGCGCGACCGGCTGGAGTGCGAGGCCCTGGCCGCCGTCCCCCAGGCCCGCGTGATGGGAGGCCTCGCGGCGCGGGTGCCCAACACGAGCTGCCTCGTCCTGCCCGGCGTCCCCGGCGAGACGCAGGTCATGGGGCTGGATCTGGCCGGCGTCGCGGTCAGCGCCGGGTCGGCCTGCTCCAGCGGCAAGGTCAAACCGTCGCATGTGCTGGCGGCGATGGGGGAGGACGCGGCGGCGGCGGCCTCGGCCATCCGCGTCAGCCTGGGCTGGACCAGCGACGACGAGACGGTGGACCGCTTCCTGGCCGCCTGGATCGCCATGGCCCGGCGAAGCGCCCGGGCGTGACCCGCGACGTTTCCGGCCGCGCCCTGCCGAATTCGCGCATTGCGCCGGGCCGCGGTTCTGGGTATGACGCGGCTGGAGCACCGACGAGCGGCCTGTCGTGTGGCCGACCGTCTTGGCGTTTCGATGGACAGCACGCATGACACGTTCCGACTCCGGCCCGCCCGGCTCCCGCACCGGCGGCATTTCCGGCAGCCTCGCCGGCGACCTGGAACCCTGCGCGCTGTGCGGCGGCCCGGTGGCGCCGCGCGCCCTGTTCTGCCACGCCTGCGGCGCGGTCCAGCCGCCCCGCCCGCTCGATCCCTTCGCCCGGCTGGGGCTGGAGCGCCGTTTCGACCTCGACCCCGCCCAGCTGGCGCGCCAGCACGCCGGCTTCGGCCGCGCCCTGGCCCCGGAGCGCTTCGCCGCCCGCAGCCCGCGCGAGCAGGCCGACGCGAAGGCGCAGCTCCAGGCGCTCGACGCCGCGCACGAGGCGCTGCGCGCCCCGGTCCGCCGCGCCCACGCCCTGCTGGCGCTGCTGGACCTCCCGGCAGGCGCCGCCGCCACCGATGACACCGACGAGGAAACCACGGCGCTGGTGACGGCCGTCGCCGCCGCCACCGACCCGGCGGCGCTCGACCGCGCCGCGCTGGACGTCGACCACCGGATCGAAGCCTGCATCAAGTATCTGACGCCGGCCTTCCGCAAGGCCCAGGCCGATCCGTCAAAGACGGATGCCGCCGCGCGCATCCTGGCCCGGCTGGAACGGCTGGAGTCCCTGGCCGCCGAAGCCGCGGCCCGCCGCGCGGCGCTGAGCCCGCCTCCGGCGTCCTCCTGAATCCCGACCCGCGCACCCTCACCAACGGAAAGAGGACCTTCATGCCCAAGATGACCTTCATCGAGACCGACGGCACCCGCCGCGAGGTCGACGCCCCGCTCGGCCTGTCCGTGCTGGAGATCGCGCACAAGAACAGCCTGGATCTGGAAGGCGCCTGCGAGGGGTCGCTGGCCTGCTCGACCTGCCACGTCGTGATCGAGCCGGAATGGTACGACGTCCTGCCGGAAGCGGCGGAGGACGAGGAGGACATGCTGGATCTGGCCTTCGGCCTGACCAAGACCTCGCGCCTGGGCTGCCAGATCATCATGACCGAGGAACTCGACGGTCTGACGGTCCGCCTGCCGGGCGGCAGCAACAACGCGATGTCGTAAGGACGGGACGGGGCGCGGGTCGGCGGCCCTTCCGGGGGTCAGAACCCCGTCGAAGGACCGCCCCTTTCCTTGCCCGCCGTTTCTCCCATATTGGGCGCCATGAACTCCCTCGGTCTTTCCAAGCGCCCCCAGGACACCCGCGTCGTCGTCGCGATGTCCGGCGGGGTGGATTCCTCCGTCACCGCGGCCATGCTGCGGGAGGAGGGCTACGACGTCGTCGGCATCACCCTCCAGCTCTACGACCACGGGCTGGCCTTGCAGAAGGCCGGGGCCTGCTGCGCCGGGCAGGACATCTACGACGCCCGCCAGGTCGCCGAGCGCATCGGCATCCCGCATTACGTGCTGGATTACGAGGGCCGCTTCTCCCAGGACGTGATGGACGATTTCGCCGACAGCTACCTGCGCGGCGAGACCCCGATCCCCTGCGTGCGCTGCAACCAGCGCGTCAAGTTCCGCGACCTGCTGAACACCGCCCGCGACCTCGGCGCCGAGGCGCTGGCCACCGGCCATTACGTGCGCCGCGTCGAGGGCACGCACGGCGCCGAACTGCACCGCGCCGTCGACCCAGGCAAGGACCAGAGCTATTTCCTGTTCGCCACCACGCGCGACCAGCTCGGCTTCCTGCGCTTTCCGCTGGGCGGCCTGACCAAGCCGGAGACCCGCGCCCTGGCCGAGCGCCACGGGCTGGAGGTCGCGGCCAAGCCCGACAGCCAGGACATCTGCTTCGTGCCCAACGGCGACTACGCCGAGGTGGTGGCGAAGCTGCGCCCCGGCTCGGTCGAACCGGGCGAGATCGTCCACATCGACGGCCGCGTGCTGGGCCGGCACCGCGGCGTCGTGCATTACACGGTCGGCCAGCGCAAGGGGCTGGGCATCGGCGGCATCCGCGGCGGCGAGGAGGAGGCGCTCTACGTCGTCCGGCTGGAGCCGGCGCAGCGCCGCGTCGTCGTCGGCCCGCGCCGCGATCTGGCGCGCTCCGTCGTGACGGTGCGCGAGATCAACTGGCTCGGTTCCGCCCTTCCCGAGGGCGACGGGCTGGAGGTGTCGGTCAAGCTGCGCTCCGCCCAGGCGCCGGCCGCCGCGACCTGGCGCTTCGCCGCGGACGGCACCGCGCGGGTGGACCTGCACGAGCCGCAGCACGGCATCGCGCCCGGCCAGGCCTGCGTCGTGTACCAGGGCGACCGGGTTCTGGGGGGGGGCTGGATCGCCGCGACGGCGTCCTAGAAAAAATAACGGGAGGGGATGTTTTCGCCGCTTGACACCCCACACCCCCCTATCCTATAGAAGCGGCCCCGGCGGAAACGACCGGGCAGGATGGTAGACACGATGGCAGCGTAGCTCAGTGGTAGAGCAGGGGAATCATAATCCCTTGGTCGGGGGTTCAAATCCCTCCGCTGCTACCATCAAGAAAAGGCCGGTCGAACCGCAAGGTTGACCGGCCTTTTCCATTTCAAACCGGCAGGCTCCAAACGGCCCGCGCCAAGGCGGGCACGCCCAGATCAAAGCCGGACGGTCAGGAACCGAGATTCGCCAGGGTGCGCCGGATCGCCTCGCGGAAAGCCTCGAGGGAGGCGATGTCCAGCAGGAACAGCGCGTGCCCCTGCGCGTCGCCGGCGGCCAGCGCCATGTCGATGCGCACGGCCAGGACGGGATCCTCGGCCGCCCCGATCACCGCCTCCGGGTCGCCGGTCCCATAGCCGGGAACCGCCCCGGCGATTTCGCCGCCGATCAGGTTGGACAGGCTGGCCAGACAGCCGTTCAGGATGATGTTGCCGATTTCCGTCAGCGCGTCCTGCTCCATCTCCCCCGGCCCCTCGGCGGCGGGATCGACCGGGACCAGACGGCCGACCAGGGCGAGCGTCCCCTGTTCGGGAAACAGCAGCATCGCCTCGCCGGTGAAAGGACCGGCGAAGGCGCCGCGCACCGCGCAGACCGGCGGGACAATGGCCGGGGCGAGGTCGCGGGCGACGGCCGAGCGGGTCGACACCGCGAAGGACGGCACCGACAGACGGACCTCCTCCCCCAGCATGGAACTCAAGGCGGCTGCGGGTTCCCCCATGCCGATGTTGAACAGCTCGGCGATGGCGTCGGCCTCGTCGCCTTGCGGAAGCAGCGGTTCGTCGCCGGCCATCGGCGTCACTGCCCGGCGGCGGCGAGGAAGTCCCGGATCTTGTCCGAGGTGATCGGCTTGGCGATGAAGCGGATGTCGATCGCCGCCGCCTTGCTCTTCAACGAATCCTGGACGTTGGCGGTCAGCAGGCCGATCGGCAGGCTGTCGAAGCGCGCCTTCAGCTGCTCGGCCAGCGCAATCCCGTCCATGCCCGGCATGTTGTAGTCCACGATGGCGGCCACCGGCGTGGCGTCGGCGACGACCCCAAGCGCCTCCTCGCCGCTGGCGGCGGACAGGATGGTCCAGTCCGGCCGCAACGACGCGATGACGCTGGCGACCATGTTGCGCGCCAGCCGACTGTCGTCGACGATGAGGATCGTGGTCATGCCGGGGATTCCGCTCTTAATGATTCGTTGACGCCGTGCAGCGTTCATACCGCAAAGCGCGAGGCCCCACAAGAAAGCCTCCCGGAAGAAGGTTTCTTGGAAGAAAGACCGGATTTGACGAAATGACCATCGGGGAGAATCATGATACCCGGAACGAAGGGGCCGGGCTTCATTCGGTCAAGCCTGTCCGCGCCGTGCTGGATACCAACATACTGGTGGCCTTCGCCCTTCTGGACGAAACACCGGCTCCCCGCCGCCACGACGCCCTGCGCCGCTGCGTGGAACGGGTGCGCGCCGACCGCGGCCTGCTCGGCAGCACGGCAACCCTGGCCGAGCTGCGCGCCGTGCTGATGCGCCCCGGTTTCGAACGCTACAGCCCGGCGGCGGCACGCCAGCGCTTCGTCGACGCCATCACCGCGGAGACCACCCTGGTCGTTCCCGCCCCCATCGGCCGGCTGTGCCGCGATCCCGAGGATGATATGTTCCTCGCCGCAGCCCTGGCCGGCGACGCCGACTGGCTGGTCACGGTGGACCGCCAGCTTCTGTCGGTGCGGTCGATCGGCCGGACCCCGATCCGCCGCCCGGAGCGCTTCCTGGAAGCCGTGGCCTGAGCGGACACGGATCCGAAGCACCGCGCCGCAACCACAGATTCCCCTCGACAAACGGGCCCCTTCATAGAATAAAAAGGGAACACTTCGCAAACCGCGGGTGAACGGATGAGCGCCCAGCATCTTCTCTTCGACGATCTGCCCGAGACGGAGCGCGTGCGCAAGCCGGCCCGCCGGTCCCGCGCGACCAGCATCGCCGCCCCCGTCGCCGTCGACATGGTGCGGGAGGCGGTGCCCATGCCGGCGTCCGCCGCCCTCGCCGCGTCCTGTGCCGCGACGCTGCCGCTCAGCCCGCCCGCTCCACCGGCACCGCCGCCGCCCTTCGACCCGGGCGCGCTGTCGAATCCCGAACTGCGCGCCGTCGTCCAGGCCATTCCCGATGCCCGGTTGAGTTATCTGCTGATCGAGGCGGCGCGCGAGTTGAAGCGGCGCGCCCTGCCCGACCGCGCGGACGACGACGAGTCCGGCGAGGCGACGGAACCCAACCCTATGCTTCTGCGCGCCGCCCGGCAGGTGGTGGGCGAGCTGGCGGGCGACGACGCCTGATCCCGTCCGCCACCGGCCGGCGGTCGCAGGAAGATTACGGGTGATCCCGGATTCCAGGGAAAGTTTACGGGACAAGCAGTGCAGACCTGTGCCATCATCATGGCTCGGCCGTCGTTTTCTTTCGCATCGCACAATAGAGCGGCGCATCGGCAGCGAATGGCAGGAACTGAACCGCGCACCGCCTCCCGGAGGGAGCTTTGGACTGGATCACCTGGTTGCAGGAATGGGGCAATGCCTTCTACCCACTGGCATTCTTCTGGGCTTTTTTTGAAGGTGAAACATTTGTCATCTTCGGCGGGATGGGTGCCCAGCTCGGTGTCATCAATCTATATTGGTTGGTCGCCTCGGTGTGGATCGGCAGCTTCCTCGGCGACCAGCTCTGGTTCTGGATGGGGCGCCGCTGGGGCGCCAAGGCGCTGGCCCGCTTTCCGGCGGCCGAGGTCCACAGCGCCCGTGTGCTGCGCTGGCTCGAGGTGTACGGGGTCGGCTTCATCCTGGTGTTCCGCTTCCTTTACGGCGTCCGCAACATCGCGTCGGTCGCCGTCGGCACGTCCCGCATGCCATGGCGCCGCTTCATGGTGTGGAATTTCGTCGCCGCCGGCATCTGGGCCTGGAGCTTCGCCGGCGCCGGCTACCTGTTCGGCGAGGCCGCCGCGTCGGTCGGCGAGAACGGCACGAAGATCCTGCTGCTGATCGCCGCCGCCATCGCCGTGCTGTGGATCGCCTTCAAGAGCATCCGCTGGGTCCGCCGCCGGGCCACGTCGCAGGTGTGACCGCCACGGCGGCGTGACCCGAACCGATCGCCGGACAACCCGCCGGACGGCTCAAGCCCGGCGGGCGATCCACACCGCCGTCAGGTCGTCGCGCAGCGGCTGGCGGGTGCGGGCGTAGAAACGATCCAGCATCGGCCGCAACGGGTGCAGCCGGTTGACCGCCAGGGCGTCGCGCACGAAGGCGGGAACCGCCTCCTGGCCAAGCGGACCATGCTCCTCCCCGCCGCATTCGATCAGCGCGTCGCTGTAGAGGAACAGGAAACCGCCGCGCGGCAGGCGGTGGCTCTGGTCGGCGTAGCGGGCCCGTCGCGATGCTCCCAGCACCAGCCCCGCCGAATCGAGCAGCCGCAAGTCGGCGCCCACCCCCAGCACCGGGTTCGGCGCCCCGGCGCCCGCGAAGGTCAGCGTGTCGGTCGCCAGATCGAGGATCCCGAAGAAGGCGGTGGCGAACTGCCCGGTCGGCAGCACGTCCTTCAGGGCGCCGTTGAGCCGCGACAGCCATTGCGACGGCGCCGCGTCCTCCATTGGAAAACGGTCGATCAGCGTGTGCAGGCGGAAGGTGTTGATCGCCGCCGTGATGCCGTGCCCGGCGAAGTCGATCAGCAGGAAGCCGACGCGCCGGTCGTCGAGCGGATAGACCCCCCAGAAATCGCCGCCAAGCTCCGACGACGTCTCGAAATGCGCGTCGAGGATCAGGCCGTAGCGCTCGGCGACCGCCGCGATCCGGCGGCTTTCCGGCAGCAGCGAATGCTGCATCGCGCGGGCGTGCGACAGCTCCCGCTGCACACGCTCGCGGTAGGCGGCGAGGTCGTTGAACAGCTTGCGCTTCTCGAGCTGGTGGCGGACCCGCGCCACGCATTCGCCGGGCCGGATCGGCTTGGAGATGAAGTCGCTGCCCCCGGCGTCGAAGCAGCGGACCTGCTCCTCGTCGCTGTCCAGCGCGGTCTGGAACAGCACCGGCAGTTCCTCGTGCGTCGCGTTGCGCCGCAGGGCCCGGCACATCTCCAGCCCGTTCATCACCGGCATGTCGACGTCGAGCAGAACGAGGTCGGGGCGGAAGCGGTCCACCGCCCGCAGCCCCTCCTCCCCGTCCCCGGCGAAGGCGATCTCGCTGATGCCCGCGCGGCGGATGACCAGAGCCAGCGATTTCCGGTTGAACTCGTTGTCGTCGACGATGAGGACCCGACTGTCGGACAGCGACATCGCCATGGCGTGGAAGCCCGTCAGAGGTCGAAATGCAGGACGGTGCAGCGGCCGCCGTCGGTCACCGCGACGCGGCTGGCGAGCGCCCGCATGAAGACGAAGCCGCGCCCCGAGCGCGCCTTGCCGCCCACCGCGGCCGGAGCCGCGCCGCTGTCGAAGCCGCCGCCCTGGTCGACCACCGCGATGGCGACGGTCGCGGCGTTCCAGCGGCAGAAGATGTCGATGCGGCGCCGCTTGATCGCCGGATCCTCCAGACGGTCGCGCAGCATCTGCCCGAACAGCCGGTAGCCGTCCGGCTGGTTCTTGGTCGCGCTCGACAGGCCGAGGTTGCCGTGGACGATGGCGTTGGCGATGGCCTCGTGCAGGCACAGCTCGACGTTGGAGCGCTGGTCGGCCCGCAGGCCGCCGCGCCGCGCCAGCTCGTCGCAGACCAGCACCGCGCATTGCAGGCCGTAGGCGGTGCCGGTGGTCAGCGACAGGTAGAAGCCCGGCTCGACCGCCGGGGCGCCGGTCCAGTCCTCGAGCAGGGCGGCGGGCTCGTCGCCGCCCTTCCCCAGCTCGACCGTCAGGAAGGGGTTGCGGTCGAACGCCTCGCGCAGCCGGTCGCGGTCGGCCTGCTCCAGCAGCAGGGCGTCGGCCCAGGAGGGCAGGGCCGCCGGGTCGGCCGGCTCGAAGCCGGGCAGCTCGAAGCCGGGCATGGCGAAGCGGGCGGCGATCCGCGCCCGCGTCTCGTCGGGAACGCGGGTCCACATCACGCAGAAGGGGCGCAGATGCGGGGAGGCCGGCTCCACGGCGCGCCGCTTACGGTTCGATGGTGATGATCTCGCCGATCCGGGCGAGATCGATCGACCGCTTCACGTCACCCTGGGCGCCGCGCACGGTCAGCTTGATGTTGCGCTGCTCGGCCTCCTCCTGGAGGATCAGCAGCATGCCGAGCCCGGCGGAATCGAGGAACTCCAGCCCCGACAGGTCGATGGTGAAGCGGCGCGCCCGCTGGCCGTCCAGCAGCCCGACGATGTCGGACAGCCGGTCGTGGTCGGTGAACTCCAGCCGACCGTTCAGCCGCACCTCGACCTCGTCCGACGTGCTGCGCGTTTGGAACTGCATCATACCCCCACATCTTCGGGACCGCTGGCGCGCCCAGCCCTACGGGCGCGCGCGTATCCCACCGTCTTCGCCTATGCACAGTAGTGCAAGCGGCGCGGGCTTCTCAAGCGCCGTCGCCGCCGGCCGGCGGGTTTCCCCCGGCGGGATGGACGATGCCGGCCGGAACAGGGTAGAACTTCCCCCCGGAGGCACCCGCTCTCCGTGCCGGCGACGGCATTCTCCAAGCCAGCGTCCGGACCGGCAGGGCATGAGCAGCCAAGGCATCGACAGTGTGGCGCGCGCGTGGCGCCGGGTGCCGACGGTGTCGGCCAAGTTCCTGATGATCCTGGTCCCCAGCCTGGTCCTCGCGGTCTCGGGCTTCTCGGCGATCTTCTTCCACAACCGCTACCAGGATCTGCGCGACGCGCTGCGCGATAAGGTCGCCACCATCGCCGACGTCAACGCGGCGGCGCTGTCGCACAACCTCTGGTCATACGATGTCACCGCCATCCACAACGTCATGCAGTCCATCGCCGCCAACCGCGAGCTGGTCTGCGTCGAGGTCGGCGACAACCAGCCCGACGGCCTGTTCGCCTGGTCCGGCCCCGCCTGCTCCGACGCCGGGCGGACCGGCGAGGTCGAGCGCCGGACCGTCATGGCGCTGGGCTCCCCGGTCGGCACGCTGGCCTTGCACTACACGCAGGCCCCCATCCGCGAGCAGCTGCGGCAGGAGGTGGCGAACACCGCCTTCCTGCTGCTGCTGATGCTGGCCGGGACCATCGCGGCGGCGCTGGCCGCCCTGCGCCTGACCATCGGCCTGCCGCTGCGCCGGCTGGTCGATTCGATCCTCGATTCCGAGCGCGGGCACGGCCGCCGGCCGGTCGACTGGGCGGCAGCGGACGAGATGGGCCGGGTGATCCTGGCCTACAACGGCATGCTGGCCCGGCTCGACGCGGAGGCGGCGGCCCTGCGCCAGAGCGAGCAGCGGCTCGCCCTGGCGATCACCGCGACCCGCTCGTCGGTCTGGGACTACGATCTGCGCAGCACGCAATACTGGTGGTCGAAGGAGTTCCCCGCCCTGCTCGGCTACGGCCCCGACGAGCTGGCGATGACCGCCGCGACCTGGGAATCGCTGCTGCACCCGGACGAGGCGGCCGGCATCGTCGCCGAATCCCGGCGCCGCGTGCGCGACAAGGCGATGGCCTACACCGCCATCTACCGGATGCGGCGGCGCGACGGCCGATGGGCCTGGATCGAGGACCGCGCCACCGCCCAGCGCGACGCGGGCGGGGCCGCCCTGCGCCTGACCGGCACCATGTCCGACGTGACCGAGCGGATCCAGGCCGAGCTGGATCTGGCGCGCGAGCGCAACATCCTCCAGGTCACGCTGGACAACACCGACCAGGGGATCATCAAGGTCGACCACGACCTGCGGGTGGTGATGTCCAACCGCCGCGCCGCCGAACTCCTCGACGTCCCGCCGGAAGCGCTGGCCGGCGGTCCCGGCCTTCCCGGCCCCGCCTTTCCCGACATCGTCGCCCTCCAACGCACCCGCGGCGCGTTCGACGCGATGGGCGACGACCCCGATCTCCACCTCGTCTCCGAGGATGGCGCCGGCCTGCGCGGCCTTCTGGACCAGCCCTTCACCTTCAAGCGCCGCCGCCCCGACGGCCGCATCGTCGAGGTGCGCACCAACCCGCTGCCGGAGGGCGGCTTCGTCCGCACCTTCACCGACGTGACGGTCGAGGCGCGCTCCGCCGAGGAGATCTTCCACGCCATGCAGGCGCTGGAGGCCGCCTACGCCGACCTGAAGGAAACCCAGGCCAGCCTGGTGCAGGCGGAGAAGATGGCCTCGCTGGCGCTGCTGGTGGCCGGCGTCGCCCACGAGATCAACACCCCGGTCGGCATCGCCTTCGGCTGCTCCACCCACCTGTCCGCCCGGACCCGCGCGCTGTCCGACGCCTTCGCCGGCGGAACGATGAAGAAGTCCGACCTCGCCGCCTATGTGGCGACCGCCGGCGAATCCACCCGCCTGATCCAGCAGAACCTGACCCGCGCGGCCGAGCTGATCCAGAGCTTCAAGCGCGTCGCCATCGACCAGACCAGCCAGGAGCGCCGCCGCTTCGAACTGCTGGCCTATCTGGAGGAGGTGGTGACCTCCCTCGGCCCCGCCCTGCGCAGGGGGCCGCACCGCATCGCCATCGCCTGCTCCCCCGGCATCGTGCTGGACAGCTTTCCCGGCGCGCTGAGCCAGGTTGTCACCAATCTGGTGATGAACGCGCTGACCCACGCCTTCCCCCCCGACGCCACCGGTCTGGTGGCGGCCGGCCACATGGTGATCGACGCCGAGGAGCGGCCGGAGGGCGAGGTGGTCATCCGCTTCACCGACGACGGCGCCGGCATCCCGGCCGATCACCAGCCCCGGATCTTCGAACCCTTCTTCACCACGCGGCGGGGGGCCGGCGGCAGCGGGCTCGGCCTGCACATCGTCTTCAATCTGGTGACGCAGACGCTGGGCGGACGGATCTCGGTTGACAGCGCGCCCGGCGACGGCACTACGTTCACGCTTCGCATTCCCAAGACGGCGGGCGCCAGCCCCGGCCCCGGCGGGGGAGCCAGACGCGTGGAGACCGAGGCGGCATGAGCACGGGTGCGCTCGCTGAACCCCCCTGCGACGACGACGACATCCTGTTCGCTGCGGAGGATTCGGGAACCGGCGGGGCCCTTCCGGCCGACGCCGAACCTCCCCCCTGGACCATCCTGGTGGTGGACGACGAGGCCGACGTCCACGCGATGACCGGGCTGCTGCTCGCCGACGTCGTCTTCCAGGGGCGGCGGCTCGACCTCGTCGGCTGTTTCAGCGCGGCCGACGCCCGGCGCGCCCTGCAAAGCCGGCGCGACGTCGCGGTGATCCTGCTCGACGTGGTGATGGGGGACGACGAGGCCGGCCTGCGGCTGGTGCGCTGGATCCGCAACGAACTCGGCAACCGCGACGTCCGCATCATCCTGCGCACCGGCCAGCCGGGGCAGGCGCCGCAGCGCGACGTGATCGTCGAGTACGACATCAACGACTACAAGCCCAAGGCCGACCTGTCGGCGGAAAGCCTGTTCACCGCCGTCATCGCCGCGCTGCGCGCCTTCGACCAGATCCAGTCGATCGAGACCCGCGTCGCCCAGCGCACCCGCGAGCTGCGCGAGAGCCGCGAGCAGGTCAACGCCATGCTGGAGGCGAGCCCCGTCGGCGTCTGCGCCTATGACGAGGACGGCACCGTCGTGCTGGCCAACCAGCGGCTGGTCACGCTGCTCGGCATTCCCAGGGAGCGGCTCGCCGGTTCGCCCATCGGCGCGCTGTTCGCCCCGGCGGACAACCGTCCGGAGCTGCGCGCGCTGCTCCAGCACCGTCCGATCCGCGACGCCGAGGTGACCTTGCGGCGCGCCGACGGCTCGACCTTCTGGGCCCTGCTGTCGGTCGATCCGGCCATGGTCGAGGGGCGCGGGGTTTATCTCGCCTGGATCTACGACATCACCGGCCGCAAGCTGGCCGAACAGCGGATGGAGGAGGCGAGGGAACAGGCCGAGCAGGCGACCAAGGCCAAGTCCGCCTTCCTCGCCACCATGAGCCACGAGATCCGCACGCCGATGAACGGGGTGCTGGGCATGCTGGGCATGCTGGAGCGCAGCGGGCTGGACGCCCACCAGCGCGACACCGTGGCGACGATGCGGGAATCGGCGATCTCGCTGCTGCGGATCATCGACGACATCCTCGACTTCTCGAAGATCGAGGCCGGCAAGATGGACGTCGAGCGGGTGCCCGTCTCCATCCCCGCCCTGATCGAGGGGGTCGCGGAGACGCTGGCGCCGTCGGCCCGCGCCAAGGGGCTGCCGCTTCTGACCTACATCGACCCGGCGATTCCGCCGACCCTGCTGGGCGATCCGGTGCGGCTGCGGCAGATCCTGTTCAATCTCGGCGGCAACGCCATCAAGTTCACCGAGACGGGCCGCATCGTCATGCGCGCCTCCCTGGCCGCCGGGTCCGGAAGCGGGCCGGCGACGGCGTTGCGGATCGAGGTGACCGACACCGGCATTGGCATTCCGGAGTCGGTGCGGCGCCGGCTGTTCCAGCCCTTCACCCAGGCGGAAAGCTCGACCGCCCGGCGCTTCGGCGGGACCGGGCTCGGCCTGTCGATCAGCCGGCGGCTGGCCGCGCTGATGGGCGGCGAGATCGGGGTGGAGAGCGTCCCCGGCGTCGGCTCGACCTTCTGGCTCGGCCTGTCGCTCGACCGCGCCGATTCCGCCGGCACGCCGGACGGCGACGCCCAGCCCCAGGCCGAGGCCGGTTCCGCCGTCGGGCTGGACGGTCTGACCGTGCTGCTGGGGGTGCCCGACGACACGGAACGCAGCTTCCTGTCCTGCTATCTGGAGGCCGCCGGCGCCCGCGTGCTGGGCGCCGCCTCGCCGTCCGATCTGGCCGCCCAGGCCCGCCTCGCCCGCGAGGCCGGCCACGCCGCCGACGTCGTGGCGGTGGACGAGGCGCTGCACGTCCCCGCCGCCGCCTGCGCGCCCGAGGAGCTGGGCCGCCGCAGCGGCGAACGGCGACCGCCCGTCATCCTGCTGCTGCAAGGGTCCGGCGGCGAGCGGTGCGCGCACGGCGTGATACCGCTCGGCCGGCCGCTGCGGCGCCTGCCCCTGCTGCGCGCCGTGGCCGCCGCCGCCGGGCGCCTCGCCGCCGCGGACGAATCCTCCCCGCTCCTCCCCCAGCCCGTGCCCGCCCCGGAGGCGGCGCGGCCGGGCGTCCCGCCCGCTCCCGAAGCGCCGGATCCGGAGGACGCCCTGGCGCAGGGCCGCCTGATCCTGGTGGCCGAGGACAACGCGGTGAACCGCAAGGTGCTGCTGATGCAGCTGCACGCGCTGGGCTACGCGGCGGAGATGGCGAACGGCGGTGCCGCCGCGCTGGCCGCGTGGCGGGGGCCGCGCCGTTACGGCCTGCTGCTGACCGACGTGCAGATGCCGGAAACCGACGGGGTCGAGCTGACCCGCCGCATCCGGGCCGGCGAATTGGCGGAGGGCCTGGCCCGGCTGCCGATCGTCGCCGTCACCGCCAACGCCGGGCCGGACGACATCGCCGGCTACCACGCCGCCGGGATGGACGACGTGCTGAGCAAACCCCTCGACCTTCCGCAACTGGCGGCGGCCCTGGCGCGCTGGCTCCCCCCCACGCCGACTCCGACCGCTCCGGTGGAGGTCCAGACGCCGCCTGTCGAACGCGCCGGTCTGCGCGCCCTGTGCGGCGGAGACGACGGGATGGTCGCCGAACTGCTGAACGATTTCGTGTCGATCAGCCGGAAAATCCTCACCGATCTCGACCATGCCGTGTCGGCCGGCGACCGGGAGGCCGTGCGGGCCTGCGCCCACAATCTGCGCGGCTCCGCGCGCAACGCCGGGGCCGAGCCGCTCGCCGCCGCCGCGCTGGCGCTGGAACGCGCGGCGGCGGACGATACCTCCTGGCTTCACCTCGCCGAGCGGGCGACCGCGCTGCGGGCGGCCTTCGCCGCCGTCGAACGCTTCGTGGCGGGCGCATGAGCGGCCGCCACCCCCTCACCCGCCGCGAGGCGCTGGCCCTGGCGCTGGGAACGATCGCCACGACCGCCGCCACCACCACCGCCGCCACCGTGGCGGGCGCGCAGGAGGCGGTGACGGCACCGACCGAGGCGCGCCCCCTGCCGAAGCTCGGCGAGGAGCTGACCCCCTTCGGCGCCATCCGCGCCGGCAACCGCACCCGCGCCATCCCCGCCTGGACCGGCGGGCTGACCAGGGCCCCGAGGGGCTATGTCCCCGGCCGCCCTTCGCCCAACCCCTACATCGAGGACGGGCGCTGGTTCACCGTCGGCCCCAACGACGTCGAACGCTACAAGATCCGTCTGTCGGCCGGGCTCCAGACCCTGCTGGCGAAGCATCCCGACAGCTTCGAGGTGCCGGTCTTCCCCTGCCGCCGCAGCGCCGCAGCCCCGCAGGCGGTCTACGACGCCAGCCTGGAGAACGCCGGCCGCGCCGCGCTCGGCAACAACGGGCTGGTGCTGACCGGCGCCCGTGTCGGCGTGCCCTTCCCCATCCCGGCCAACGGCGTGCAGGCGATGTGGAACCATCTTCTGCGCTGGCGCGGCACGTCGCTCACCCGCACCGGCCAGACGATCCTGCCCAGCGCCACCGGCGCTCTGGACAGCCGCCTGTACCGCGAGGATGTCGCCTTTCCCTACGCGGCCGGCGAGGAGAGCGGCCGTCCCCTGCTCTACCGCCGCACCACCCTGCTGCCCAAGGAGCAGGAAGGCAGCGTGCTGCTGGCCCAGGCGACCCTGAACCCGATCCAGTCGGGCTTTCGTGCCTGGTTCCGCCAGGGGGAGCGGGGACGCGTCGTGCCGGCGCCCGATTTCCTCTACGACACGCCGGATCCGGCGACCGACGGCATCGCCACCGCCGACATGCTCGACATGTTCAGCGGTCCGCTCGACCGCTTCGACTTCACGCTGGTGTCGCGGCGCGAGATGTACGTTCCCTACAACGCCTACCGCCTGAACACGGCCGGCCTCGCCCCGTCGGAATTCGTATGGTACGGCCACCCGAACCCGCAGTTCCTGCGTTACGAGCTGCACCGGGTGTGGATCGTCGACGCCCGGCTGAAGCCGAACTTCCAGCACGCCCTGCCCGACCGCACCTATTACCTGGACGAGGATTCCTGGCAGATCGTCATGGCCGAGCATTACAACGGCAAGGGCGAGCTGCTGCGCTACGCCGAGGCGCACAACGTCGCCCATTGGCAGGCGCCGGCCTTCCTGCCGGCGGTCGAGTTCGTCCATGACTTGACGACGGACCGCTACGTCGCGCGCGGCATCGACAATCTGCAACGCCCGCCTATCTTCGACAAGCCGCTGAAACCGGAGGAATTCACCCCGGAGTCGCTGGTCCGCCGCGGGCGCCGGGGCTGACGCCCCGGCCGGCGGCGCGCCCGATCAGGCGCCTTGCGCGATCAGCCGCTTGGTGCGGCGGTCCATCAGCCACCAGGCGCCGCGCGAGGCGACGCTGCACAGGCGGCTGTGCGGAGTCAGCCCGCAGGCCTTGAACACCATGGCGACGGCGCGGTCGATGTGCTTGGGCCGGAAGCGGCCGTAGGCGCGCCGCGAATAGGCGGCGTTGTAGCGCTTGTGGTCGTAGACGCTGTCGGCCGGCGCGTTGGCCGCGTAGTAGGCGTAGGCCAGCTCGTCGTCCTCGGATTCGCCGATGCGCGACAGCGCCACCTTCAGGCGCTGGAACCTGTTGAGCCCTTCCAGCTCCAGATACTTCTTGGTGTAGGTGTAGAAGAGCTTGAAATGACGCAGCTCGTCGGCGGCGATGCGCCGGCAGATCTCCTTCAGCACCGGCTCGTCGGTGGAATCGCCGATGGCGGTGTAGTAGGAACTGGTGCCGGTCTCGACGATGCAGCGGGCGATCATCTCGCCGCTGCGCGAGCCGCGCACGGAGTCCTCCAGGTCGATCGGCACCTTGTAGCCGGCGCGGAAGCGGGCGACCGCCTCCTCGAATTGGAACTCCGGATCGACCAGCTCCGCCCAGCGGCCGAGCGCCTGGCCGTGCTGGACCTCCTCCACCGCCCAATCCTGGGCGACGGCCTTGAACTCGGCGTCATCGTGGAACACGTTGCAGAGATAGGCGGTGTAGTCGTGGGCGTTGAACTCCACCAGCGCCGCGGCCTTGATCAGCGGGATGATGTCCGGATCGATCTTGCTGCGATCGAACTGGTCCCAGGGAAGGTCGTCGATCCGCCAGTGGGTTCGGGCCATGGTCCGCCTCTGTTGTGCCGCGCCGTCGCGGCGAAAGCCTCGTCGAAGCGCCGACGTCGCCGCCCGCGCCCAACGTCTGAATGTAAGGAATGTTCACCGCGTTGCAACGGAAACGGGCGGTTCGGATGACCGAACCGCCCGTCGAACCAACGAGATGTGTGCCGTACGCTCAGTGAGCGGCGGCCGACGCCCCCAGCGCCTCCAGCTTGGCGCGCGCGACGGCGAGCTTCGCCTCGACCGCGGCCCGCTCGGCGTCGGACTTGGAGTCGTCCAGATCCTCGGAAAGATCCTTGATCGTCTTCTCGACCGACACGCGGTCGAGATCGGAGAGCGCCACCGCCTCCTCGGCCAGGACGGTGCAGCGCGTCTCGGTCACCTCGGCGAAACCGCCGGCGACGAAGACACGGTCCACGATCCGCTCGCCCTCATAGACGTCGATGACGCCCGGACGCACGGTCGAGATCAGCGGCGCATGCCCGGCGAGCACGCCGAAATCGCCTTCCGTACCCGGCACCACGACCATGTCCACCGGCAGCGACTTCAGCAGCTTTTCCGGCGAGACCAGCTCGAATTCGACTTTATCGGCCATGGGTTTCCTGGTGCCTCTTCGTAAGAACCCTCTCCCCTCTTGCGAGGGGAGAGGGTGAACCATGCGTCAGCGAAGGTCGGAGGCCGATCAGGCCGCCAGCTTCTTGGCCTTGGCGATCGCCTCGTCGATGGTGCCGACCATGTAGAAGGCGGCTTCCGGCAGATGGTCGTAGTCGCCGTTCACGATGCCCTTGAAGCCCTTGATGGTGTCTTCCAGGCTGACCAGCACGCCCGGCGTGCCGGTGAACACCTCGGCGACGTGGAAGGGCTGCGACAGGAAGCGCTGGATCTTGCGGGCGCGGGCGACGACCAGCTTGTCCTCTTCCGACAGCTCGTCCATGCCCAGGATGGCGATGATGTCCTGCAGCGACTTGTAGGTCTGCAGAACCTTCTGGACCGAACGGGCGACCGAATAGTGCTCGTCACCGACGACGCGCGGGTCGAGGATGCGGCTGGTCGAGTCGAGCGGGTCCACGGCCGGGAAGATGGCCATTTCGGCGATCGAGCGCGACAGCACCGTGGTGGCGTCGAGGTGGGCGAAGGAGGCGGCCGGGGCCGGGTCGGTCAGATCGTCGGCGGGCACGTAGATGGCCTGCACCGAGGTGATCGAACCCTTCTTCGTCGAGGTGATGCGCTCCTGGAGCGCGCCCATGTCGGTGCCCAGCGTCGGCTGGTAGCCCACCGCCGACGGGATGCGGCCGAGCAGAGCCGACACTTCCGAACCGGCCTGCGTGAAGCGGAAGATGTTGTCCACGAAGAACAGCACGTCCTGGCCTTCCTCGTCGCGGAAATACTCCGCCAGGGTCAGGCCGCTCAGCGCGACGCGGGCGCGGGCGCCCGGCGGCTCGTTCATCTGGCCGTACACCAGCGCCACCTTGGAACCCGGACCGTCGAGCTTGATGACGCCCGACTCGATCATCTCGTGGTAGAGATCGTTGCCCTCACGGGTGCGCTCACCGACGCCGGCGAACACCGACACGCCGCCGTGCGCCTTCGCGACGTTGTTGATCAGCTCCATGATGGTCACGGTCTTGCCGACGCCGGCGCCGCCGAACAGGCCGATCTTGCCGCCCTTGGCGTAGGGAGCGAGCAGGTCGATGACCTTGATGCCGGTGATCAGCACTTCGGCGTCGGTCGACTGGTCGACGAAGTCCGGGGCCGAGCGGTGGATCGGCAGGGTGCGGGCGGCGTTGACGGCGCCACGCTCGTCGATCGGCTCGCCGATGACGTTGATGATGCGGCCGAGCGTCTCAGGGCCGACCGGCACGGCGATCGGGTTGCCGGTGTCCACGACTTCCGAGCCGCGCACCAGCCCGTCGGTGCTGTCCATGGCGATGGTGCGGACCGTGCTCTCGCCCAGGTGCTGCGCCACTTCCAGGACGAGGGTCTTGCCGTCGTTCTGGGTGTGCAGCGCGTTCAGGATCGACGGCAGGTCGCCGTCGAACTGCACGTCGACGACGGCGCCCGTAACCTGCGTGATCTTGCCGACGGAATTGGTGGTGGCCATGGAGTAAAGCTCCCTAGGAACTCGGTAAGTGTCGGTGTGCCGTCGCCGGCCGATTGCGTTCTCGTCGCTGCCTTTACAGGGCCTCGGCACCGGAGATGATCTCGATCAGCTCCTTGGTGATGTAGGCCTGGCGCGTCCGGTTGTAGGTGATCGTCAGCTTGTTGATCATGTCGCCGGCGTTGCGCGTCGCGTTGTCCATCGCAGTCATCCGGGCGCCCTGTTCGGACGCCGCGCTCTCCAGGAGCGCGCGGTAGATCTGGATCGACAGGTTGCGCGGCAGCAGTTCGGCGAGGATCTGCTCCTCGTCCGGCTCGAACTCGTAGACCGGCTTGGCTTCCTCCGTCGCGGCGGGAGCGGCGTCGGCCGCGACCGGAACCGCGAAGGGGATCAGCTGCTGGACGGTCACGATCTGCGAGATCGCCGACTTGAACTTGTTGAAGACGACCGAGCAGACGTCGAACTCGCCGGCGTCGAACATCGCCAGCACCTTCTTCGCCACCATGTCGGCGTCGCTGAAGGACAGCCGGCGGCGGCCGACATCCTCGTAGCTCTCGACGATCAGCGAGGCGTACTCGCGGCGCAGCTGGTCGCGGCCCTTGCGGCCGACGGTCAGCAGCTTCACGGTCTTGCCCTCGCCCTGGAGGCGGGCGATCTGGCGCTTGGCCTCGCGGACGATGGAGCCGTTGAAGGCGCCGCACAGACCGCGATCGGAGCTGACGACGACCAGCAGGTGCACCTTGTCGGCGCCCGTTCCGGTCATCAGCTTCGGCCCGTTGCCGCTGTCCTGCACGTTGGAGGCCAGCGAGGCCAGCATCCGGCCCATACGCTCCGCGTAGGGACCGCCGGCTTCCGCCTGCTCCTGCGCGCGGCGCAGCTTGGAGGCCGCGACCATCTTCATGGCCGAGGTGATCTTGCGCGTCGACTGGACGCTCGCGATCCGGTTTTTTAGGTCCTTGAGGTTAGGCATGCCGGCCCTTCAATTCCGCTCGGGGTCGTTCCGTGACCGTTCGTGACAGCGGGGGGCGGTTGCCCGCCCCCTGTTGCTCGTCGGATCAGACGAAGACCTTGGAGAAGCTGTCGAGGAAGGCCTTCAGCTTTTCCTCGGTCGCCGACGTGATCTGCTTGTCGGTGCGGATCGCCGCCAGGATGTCAGCGCCCTTGGCGCGGATTTCCGACAGGAACTTCGCCTCGAAGCGGTTGACGTCCTCGACCTTGATCGCGTCCAGGTAGCCCTTCACGCCGGAGAAGATCGAGACGACCTGCTCCTCGACGGGCAGCGGCTGGAACTGGCCCTGCTTCAGCAGCTCGGTCAGACGGGCGCCACGGGCCAGCAGGCGCTGGGTCGAGGCGTCGAGGTCGGACGCGAACTGCGCGAAGGCGGCCATCTCGCGGTACTGCGCGAGTTCCATCTTGATGGTGCCGGCGACCTGCTTCATCGCCTTGATCTGGGCGGCGGAGCCGACGCGGGACACCGACAGGCCGACGTTGATGGCCGGACGGATGCCGCGGTAGAACAGGCCGGTTTCCAGGAAGATCTGGCCGTCGGTGATCGAGATCACGTTGGTCGGGATGTAGGCCGACACGTCGCCGGCCTGCGTCTCGATGACCGGCAGGGCGGTCAGCGAGCCGTTGCCGTGGGCGTCGCCCATCTTGGCGGCGCGCTCGAGCAGGCGCGAGTGGAGGTAGAACACGTCACCGGGGTAGGCTTCGCGGCCGGGCGGACGGCGGAGCAGCAGCGACATCTGGCGGTAGGCGACGGCCTGCTTGGACAGGTCATCGTACACGATCAGGGCGTGCATGCCGTTGTCGCGGAAATACTCGCCCATCGTGCAGCCGGTGTAGGGCGCCAGGAACTGGAGCGGGGCCGGTTCCGAGGCCGTGGCGGCGACGACGATGGAGTATTCCATGGCGCCGGCGTCTTCCAGGGTCTTGACGATCTGGGCGACGGTGGAGCGCTTCTGGCCGATGGCGACGTAGATGCAGTAGAGCTTCTTGCTCTCGTCGTCGCCCTGGTTGATCGGCTTCTGGTTCAGGAAGGTGTCGATGACGACGGCGGTCTTGCCGGTCTGGCGGTCACCGATGATCAGCTCGCGCTGGCCGCGCCCGATCGGAACCAGGCTGTCGACGGCCTTCAGGCCGGTCTGCATCGGCTCGTGCACCGACTTGCGCGGGATGATGCCGGGGGCCTTCACTTCCACGCGGGTGCGGGTCACGTCGACCAGCGGGCCCTTGCCGTCGATCGGGTTGCCCAGACCGTCCACGACGCGGCCCAGCAGGCCCTTGCCGACGGGGACGTCGACGATGGTGCCGGTGCGCTTGACGGTGTCGCCTTCCTTGATGCCGCGGTCGTCGCCGAAGATCACGATGCCGACATTGTCGGTCTCGAGGTTCAGCGCCATGCCCTGCAGGCCACCGGGGAACTCGACCATCTCGCCGGCGCGCACGTTGTCCAGGCCGTGCACGCGGGCGACGCCGTCGCCCACCGACAGAACCTGACCGACTTCGGCGACATCCGCCTCGGTACCGAAATTCGCGATCTGCTGCTTGAGGATCGCAGAGATTTCTGCGGCGCGGATATCCATCAGACTGACCCCCCTGAGGCCTTCATGGCGAGTTGCAACTTGTTCAGCTTCGTGCGCACCGAGGTATCGACCATGCGCGAGCCGAACTTGACGATCATGCCGCCGATCAGCTCGGGATCGACGGAGGTGTTCACCAGCACCTTGGAACCGATGGACGCCTTCAGCGCGTCGACCACGGCCGCGTGCTGGGCGTCGCTCAGCGGCTGGGCCGAGGTGACCTGGGCGGTCACCTCGCCGCGGCGCCGGGCCAGCTCGGCCAGGAAGCCCTCGATCATGCCGTCGATCGCGAAGAGGCGGCGGTTCGCCGCCACCAGCCCGATGAAGCGCTTGGTCAGATCGGACAGGCCGGCGCTGTCCAGGACAGCGGCCATCGCGCGGGCCTGGTCGGCACGGCTGATCACGGGGCTGCGGACGAGGCGACGCAGGTCAGCGCTCTCGGCCAGGATCTGCTTCAGCGTGGACAGATCGCTCGCGACCGTGTCCAACGCCTGGTTTTCGTCCGCAAGCTCGAACAGCGCGGTGGAGTAGCGCGCGGCGAGTTCGGAAACGCCTGTTCCTTCGGATGCCACCTGATCCCTCGAATTGAGTTCGGTAGACGGTGAATTCGGCGGCCCTAGAGGGTGTCAACCCGAGGCACAAACACCCCGGCCGCGAAAGCGAGCGGTCCAATATCACAGGATCCGCCACCGCGCAACGGAGTCTGGACAATTTGACTGCGGCGTTTTGAGCGGTTGCGGAATCTTCGGTCGGGCCACCGGTGAATCCGGTCCAGTGGTCGGACCGGCTGTGACCTCCGAGGTCACGCGGACTCAACTTAAGCGGCAATTAACCATTCGGGCGCAAGGTCGCCGCACCGCTTGTTTCAGAGCCGCTTCTTCGGTTCGCCTCATTTCGGGACACCGAAACGAAAGGCCCTCCACCATGACCGCCACCGCCGCCGCCAGCACCGCCACCGTCATCGCCTTCTCGCGGGCCCGCTTCACGCCGGACGATCTCGCCACCTTCGAATCCATCGCCGAACCCAAGCTGCGGGACGGCCGCTGGGTCGGCGTCGTCCGCGAGTCGGGGCGCGGGCACGACCGGCTGCTGGTGCTGCTGCCGGAGGTCGACAAGCCGGTGTTCCGGTTCGAGCGCGACGGCGAGGGGCGCTACAGCCTGTCCTTCCACGACCGTTCCGGCTGGTACGGCATCGGCGCCGGCGGCAGCGCCGCCGAGTGCCTGGCGATCTGGCGCCCCCGCCCGTCCGACAAGCCGGCGGCGCGCTGACCCTGTTTTGCTGCCCCTGTTTCGCCGACTCTGTTTTGCGGCCCCTGTTTCGGCGCCCCCAATCTCCGGGGCCCGTTGGGGACCGGCGGCTCAGCGGTAGACGCCGACCGCCAGCGCGTAGGGTTCGCCGCCCAGCTCCAGGCGGCGCGCGTGCAGCGTCTTGCGGGTGATCTGGCCCGACAGCGGATCGAGCCATTGATAGGTGACGTCGGCCCTGCCCTGCCGCTCGACACCCTCCAGCGCCTCCTTCATGAACAGCTTGCCGTCCACGTCGCGCAGGTCGAGCAGGCTCGACCCGATCAGCGCCGGCGTCCAGCCGTGCGCCACCATCACCCCCTCGCGGTCCAGCAACATCGGGTAGAGGTCGCGGTCGATGAAGACCCCCTCGCGATCGGCGAAGGCGCCGACGGCGGCGGCCGCGCCATGGCGGCGCAGGAACTGCTCCGCCCGGTCCATCATCGCCCCGGCCTCGGCGTCGGTGCCGCGCGTGCGGGCGGGCGCCCCGGCGGCCAGCGCGATGACCAGCAGCAGAAGAAGAACCGGAAGAACCGTCAGCAGGGTGTGGCGGTGGAGGCGGCCGCTCAGCCTGTGCATGAGTGATCTCGGGTAGAGGACGGAGCCGAAAAAGGACCGGACCGTGGTAATACCATGACGAGGCCCATGGCAATGGACCAATCGTCACAGGTGCCATGCCGTGACGCCGACGCTGCCCGCCGCGGGTCTTCTCCCTGTTTTGTTTCGGGTCTTACAGGAAGCTGTAGGGATCGACATCGATCTGTACGCGGACCGCGGGTGGAATTTCAACGCGCTCCAGCCATTCCGCAATCAGGGGCTGCACCGGGGTGCTGCGCGGCGCCTTCAGCAGCAGACGGCGGCGGTGGCGGCCGCGCAGCAGCGCCAGCGGTGCCGGGGCCGGCCCCAGCACATGCACCGTCTCGCTGCGCGGCGCGGCGCGGCCGAGCGCCATCGCCACCCGCTCGACCAGCGTCGGATCCTCGCCGGACACGATCAGCGCCGCCAGCCGGCCGAAGGGCGGCATCCCGGCCTCCAGCCGCATCTCCGCCTCCAGTTGGTAGAAGCCGTCGCGGTCGCCGGCGGCCAACGCCTGCATCACCGGATGCTCGGGCATGAAGGTTTGCAGCATGACCCGCCCCGGCCGCTCGCCGCGCCCGGCCCGGCCCGCCACCTGATGCAGGAGCTGGTAGGTCCGCTCGGCCGCCCGCAGGTCGCCGCCGTTCAGGCCCAGGTCGGCATCCACCACGCCCACCAGGGTCAGCATCGGGAAATGGTGGCCCTTGGCCATCACCTGGGTGCCGATGATGATGTCGAGTTCATGATCCCCGACCTTGCGCACCATCTCCTGGATGGCGCGCGGGCCGAACAGCGTGTCCGACGCCATGATGGCGGCGCGGGCCTCGGGAAAGAGTTCGGCCACCTCCTCGGCGATGCGCTCCACCCCCGGCCCGCAGGCCGCCATGGTGCCCTCCTCGCCGCATTCCGGGCAGGCGTGCGGCAGCGGCTGCTGCAAGCCGCAATGGTGGCACTGGAGCTTGCGCGCGAGCCGGTGCTCGACCAGCCAGGCCGTGCAGTTCGGACACTGCATGCGGTGGCCGCAGGCGCGGCACAGCGTCAGCGGGGCGTAGCCGCGCCGGTTCAGGAACAGCATCGCCTGCTCGCCGCCGGCCAGCGTCTCGGTCAGCGCCCTGGTCAGGCTCGGCGCCAGCCAGTGGCGGGCCGGCGGGCGGTCGCGCCGCAGGTCGACCAGCTCGATGTCCGGGAGCACGGCGCCGCCGTGACGGCCCGGCAGCTCGATGCGGGCGTAGCGCCGGCTGTCGGCGTTGACCTTGGTCTCCAGCGACGGGGTGGCCGAGACCAGCACGATCGGCAACCCGCCGAGATGGGCCCGCGCCACCGCCATGTCGCGGGCGTGGTAGATGGCCCCCTCCTCCTGCTTGTAGGCCGAGTCGTGTTCCTCGTCGACGACGATGACGCCGAGGTCGGGGTAGGGCAGGAACAGGGCGGAGCGGGCGCCGACCACCACCGGCACCTCGCCCTTGGCGACGGCGCGCCAGGTGTCGCGGCGCTGGGCGCCGGTCAGCTCGGAGTGCCATTCGGCCGGCGGCGCGCCGAAACGGCGGGCGAAGCGGTCGAGCCATTGGGCCGACAGCGCGATCTCCGGCAGCAGGACCAGCGCCTGCCTGCCCTGCTTCAGCGCGGCGGCGATCGCCTCGTAATAGACCTCGGTCTTGCCCGACCCGGTGACGCCGTCGAGCAGCACGGTCGAATAGCCGCCGGCCTCGACGCGGGTCCGCAGATCGTCGGCGGCGGCCTGCTGGGTGGCCGACAAAGCCGGGCCGGGGCGCAGCCAGTCGGGCTGGCGGCCGATGGTCGTCGGGTTCAGCATCACCGGCTCCAGCAGCCCGGCCTCGGCCAGCCCGCGCACCACGGTGACGCCGCAACCGGCTTCCTCGGCCAGTTCGGCCGGCGTGCGCGGCGGACCGCCGGCCAGCGTGTCGCCCACCGATGTGTCTTCCAGCAGGGCCAGCACGCGCCTGCGCGGGTCGGTCATCTTGAAGCCGGGCGGCGGCTCGGCGCCGGGCTTGCGGGTGTAGGCCAGCATCGGCCTGGGCGGCTCCAGCGCCGAGGGCACGCTCATCGCCATGCGCAGCACGAAGCCGGGCAGCGTCATGGTGTAGGCGGCAACCCACTCGACGAAGCGGCGGGCGACATCCGTCATCGCCGGCACGTCGAAGCGGCGGACGACGGCCTTTAAGCGCCCGCTCTCGACCTGCCCGCTCCCCGGTCCCCAGACGACGCCGACGACGCGGCGGGGTCCCAGCGGCACCTCGACCACGTCGCCGGGGTTGAGAATCATGCCGTCGGGCACGCGGTAGTCATAGGGCTCGCGCAGCGGCAGCGGCAGCAGCACGGCGACGCGCGGCACCGGCCCCAGAAGATCACCCTGGCCGCTGGGGCCGGAACTGGCGGAAGGCTCACGCATCGGCTACAGTGACCTCATGTCCCGGACACCGGGCGGGGCGGCGCGTCGGTAAGGTGCCGGTGCGGCCGGTCCCGGTCATCTTCTGCAAGCATGGACCCTTCGTCATGAAGTTCTTCGTCGACACCGCCGACATCGCCGAAATCCGCGATCTGGCCGATTCCGGTCTGCTGGACGGTGTTACCACCAACCCCACCCTGATCGCCAAGAGCGGCCGCAAGTTCCTCGACCTCGTCGCCGAGATCTGCGAGGTGGTGAACGGCCCGGTCAGCGCCGAGGTGGCCTCGACCGATTTCGAGACCATGCTGGCCGAAGGCCACAAGATCGCCAAGATCTCGCACCGCGTCGCGGTGAAGGTGCCGCTGACCCCGGCCGGGCTCAAGGTCTGCAAGATCCTGTCGTCGGAAGGGACGATGGTCAACGTCACGCTGTGCTTCTCCCCGGCGCAGGCCATCCTCGCCGCCAAGGCCGGCGCCACCTTCGTGTCGCCCTTCGTCGGCCGGCTGGACGACATCGGCCAGGACGGCATGGGCATCATCACCGACATCTGCGAGATCTACAGCAACTACGAACAGTTCAAGACCGAGGTGCTGGTTGCCTCGATCCGCAACCCGATGCACATCGTCAAGGCCGCCCGCCTGGGCGCCCATGTGGTGACCGCCCCGGCGTCGGTGCTCAAGCAGCTCTTCAACCACCCGCTGACCGACAAGGGCCTCGCCCAGTTCGTCGACGACTGGAAGAAGACCGGCCAGTCGATCCTCTAAGGGCGGGCCGACGCGCCATGGGCCGGGAGCCGGGCCACACCCAACGACCGACGCACACCCTCTCCGCCGAGGATGTCTGCGCCTATCTGCGGGACCACCCGGATTTCCTGGTCCAGAACGCCGATCTGGTCCACCACCTGACCCCGCCGTCGCTCGACCGCGGGCGCGGGGTGGTGGACCTCCAGGCCTTCATGGTCGAGCGGCTGCGCGGCGAGGTGCGGCGCCTGAAGGCCGAGCAGCGCGAGCTGATCGCCACCAGCCGCGCCAACCTGAACAGCCAGAACCGCATCCACGCCGCCGTGCTGTTCCTGCTCGACGCCCAGAGCTTCGAGCAGCTGATTCAGACCATCACCACCGATCTGGCGGTCCTGCTCGACCTCGACGTCGCCTGTCTGGTCGTCGAATCGAACGGGGCCGACATCCCGCACGTCCACACGTCCGGCGTGCGCGTGGTCGAGCCGGGCGCCATCGCCGAGCGGCTGGGCCGCGCCGACGTGGTGCTCAACAAGGACATCCAGGGCGATCCCGAACTCTACGGCCCCGGTGCCGGTCTGGTGCGCTCGGAGGCGCTGATCCGCATCCATGTGTCGAGCGAGACGCCCGAGGGGATGCTGGCCTTCGGCAGCCGCGAGCCCGACACCTTCCACGGCGGCCAGGGCACCGAGCTGGTCGGCTTCCTCGCCCGCGTGGTCGAGCGGGTCATCCGCGGCTGGCTGGAACTGCCGGCGTGAGCGAACGCGGATGACCACACCCCGATGACCGGACCAAGCCTCGGCTTCGCCGCGAAGCCCGACGCGCAGGAGGCGCTGGAGCACTGGCGCCGCTGGATGGAGAGCGAGCGCATCGTCTCGCGCCACACCCTGTCGGCCTACATCGGCGACGTCGCCGAGTTTCTCCAGTTCCTCACCGAATACCGCGGCGGCGCCACGCCCTCGCTCAACGATCTCGGCGACCTGAAGGCCGGCGACTTCCGCGCGTGGCTGTCGCGCCTCGCCATGGCCGGGCTGGTCGGGGCGAGCCGGGCGCGCAAGCTCGCCGCCGTGCGCAACCTGTTCCGCTGGCTGGACCGCAGCGGGCGCCTGCACAACCCGGCCGTCGGCACCCTCACGACGCCCAAGGTGCTGCGTCCGGCCCCCCGCCCGCTGACCGAGATCGACGCCGACCGTTTCCTGGGCGAGGCCGAGCAGGACCGCGAGGAGCCATGGGTCGGCAAGCGCGACCGCGCCCTGTTCACCCTGCTCTACGGCTGCGGCCTGCGCATCTCGGAGGCGCTGGGGCTGGCGCGCAAGGAGGCGCCGCTGGGCGACACGCTGCGCGTCACCGGCAAGGGCCGCAAGGAGCGCATGATCCCGGTGCTGCCGGCGGTCAACGAGGCGGTGCGCGCCTATCTCGACCTCTGCCCCTTCACGCTGGCGCCGGACGGGCCGCTGTTCGTCGGCGTGCGCGGCAAACGGCTGAGCCCCGGCATCGCCCAACACCAGATGCAGCGCCTGCGCGGGCTGATGGACCTGCCGGACAGCGCCACCCCGCACGCCCTGCGCCACAGCTTCGCCACTCATCTGCTGGCCGGCGGCGGCGACCTCCGGGCGATCCAGGATCTGCTGGGCCACGCCTCGCTCTCCACGACCCAGCGCTACACCGACGTCGAGAGCGAGCAGCTGATGAGCGTCTACCGCTCCGCCCATCCACGGGCGCGGAAGACGTGACGCTGGACGAGCGGGCGATCGCGCGGGGAATGGTTGGATTTCCCCGAGCCAGGGCTTACCTATCCGCCCTCCCCTTCCCGAACGGCGCCCTCCCTTGACCGACTCCCGCTTTCCCACCAAGGACGCCGTCCTCGCCTTCATCCGCTCCAGCACGGTGCCGGTCGGCAAGCGGGAAATCGCCCGCGCCTTCAAACTGTCCGGCTCCGCCGACCGCGAGCGGCTGAAGGAGCTGCTGCGCGACCTGGAGGCCGGCGGCACCGTCGAGCGCGGCCGCAACAAGCGCATGGCCCCACCCCAGTCGCTGCCCGAGATCGCCGTCCTGGAGGTGTCCGGCATCGACCCCGACGGCGAGCTCCAGGCCCGCCCGCTGACCTGGACCGGCGAGGGCGCGCCGCCGCGCATCTTCCTGCTGCCGGAGTCCAAGGGTGGGCGCAAGGGCGACCGCCCCGGCCTTCCCGCCCTGGCCGTCGGCGACAGGCTGCTCGCCAAGCTGGCCCGCATCAACGACCGGCTCTACGAGGGCCGCATCGTCCGCCGGGTGGACGCCGGAACCGACGGCCGCATCCTCGGCGTCTACCGGCCGGCGCCCGACGGCGGGCGCATCCTGCCGACCGACCGCCGCAACCGCACCGAGTTCGTCGTCCTGCCGCCCAACCGGGGCGAGGCCGAGGACGGCGACCTCGTGCTCGCCGACATCCTGCCGGCCGGACGGCTCGGCCTGCCGCAGGCCCGCGTCACCGAGCGTTTCGGCTCCACCGCCGAGCCGCGCGCCTTCAGCCTGATCGCCATCCACAGCCACGGCCTGCCGACCGGCTTCCCCCACGCCGCCCTGCGCGAGGCCGAACTGGCCGCCGTGCCGCCGCTCGGGCAGCGCGAGGATCTGCGCGCCATCCCGCTGGTCACCATCGACGGCTCCGACGCCCGCGATTTCGACGACGCGGTGTGGGCGGAGGCCGACCCCGACCCGGCCAATGCCGGCGGCTGGCACCTGCTGGTCGCCATCGCCGACGTTTCCTACTACGTCCGCCCCGGCTCGGCGCTCGACCGCGCCGCCTATGAGCGCGGCAACTCGGTCTATTTCCCCGACCGCGTCGTGCCGATGCTGCCGGAGGCGCTGTCGAACGGGCTGTGCTCCCTGCGGCCGGGCGAGGACCGCGCCTGCCTCGCCTTCCATCTGTGGCTCGACCGCAACGGTGCGCTGATCCGGCACCGGCTGGTGCGCGGGCTGATGCGCTCCGCCGCCCGGCTGACCTACGAACAGGTCCAGGCCTGCCGGGACGGGCGGCCGGACGACGACACCGGCCCGCTCGCCGAACCGGTGATCGCCCCGCTCTACGGCGCGTACGCCCGGCTGTGGCAGGCGCGCGCGCGGCGCGGCACGCTGGAGCTCGATCTGCCGGAACGGCGCGTACGGGTCGACGAGCGCGGCCGGGTCCTCGGCATCGCCGTGCGCGAGCGGCTCGACAGCCACCGGCTGATCGAGGAGTTCATGATCGCCGCCAACGTCGCCGCCGCCGAGACGCTGGAGACGCGGACCATGCCCGGCCTCTACCGCGTCCACGACCAGCCGGCGATGGAGAAGATGGAATCCCTGCGCGGGTTCCTGACCAGCCTCGGCCTCGCGCTGCCCAAGCGGCAGGAGCTGACGCCCGACCATTTCACCCGCATCCTGCGCAAGGTGGAGGGCACGCCCGAGGCCCCGCTGGTCAGCGAGGTCGTGCTGCGCGCCCAGGCACAGGCCGTCTACAGCCCGGAGAACATCGGGCATTTCGGCCTCGCCCTGCGGCGCTACGCGCATTTCACCTCGCCGATCCGCCGCTACGCCGATCTGATCGTCCACCGCGCGCTGATCCGCAGCCTCAACCTCGGCGTCGGTGGGCTCGACGACGGGACGCTGGGACGGCTGGAGGAGATCGGCGACCACATCTCCACCACCGAACGGCGGGCGGCGGCGGCGGAACGCGACGCGGTGGACCGCTTCACCGCCGCCCATCTCGCCGACCGGGTGGGCGATCGCTTCACCGGCCGCATCGCCGGGGTGACGCGCTTCGGCCTGTTCGTGCGGCTCGACGAGAGCGGCGCCGACGGGTTGGTCCCGGCCAGCACCCTGCCCGACGACCGCTACGAGCATGACGAGGCGAGGCACGCGCTGGTCGGCGAGCGCGGCGGCCGCGCCTACCGCCTCGGCGCGCCGGTGGCGGTGGTGCTGACCGAGGCCGATCCGCTGACCGGCAGCACCCTCTTCCGGCTCGCCGACTCCGGGGCCGATCCCCAGGTGTGACCGTCAAGCCACGCTTCCGCTCACCAGCGAAAGCGTGGCGTTTCAGCGAGTCGGTCAGGCAAGCGTGGCCTTGACGCCACACTGGCATGGAATTCGCAAGATTGTGTTGGGACTCTCAATTTTGTCCCGCTTCGGCCACGAACGATGGTGCTATCTCTTACCCATCCGGGATCGGGATCATCCCCCCTCCGGTCCGGATTTGCTGGAAAGGGAGGCCGGGTTCGCCCCATGGCCAGTCGCGATCGCAACGCTCCGTCTCGCGTTTCGCCGTTCCGGGTTCTGTCGCATCGCCTGCGCGGAGCCCGACGCATCGCCGCTCCCGCCGCCGCCGCCTTCCTTGCCCTCAACGCCCATGGCAACCCGGTCCACGCCGTGCCGAACGCCGATCCGGCGACGGTCAGCGAACAGGTCTTCGCCGTCGGCTTCGGCAAGATCGCCGAGGTCTATCTGAAGCCGGTCAGCTTCGACCAGCTCGGCGTCGACGGGCTGAAGGGCCTGACCGTCATCGACCCGACCGTGAAGGTCGAGCGCGCCAACAGCACCGTACGCCTGTACGTGTCCGGCGGCCTGGCCGGCGAGTACGGCGCCGCCGGGGCGGCCGACGCCGCCGGCTGGGCGACCTTGACCACGCGCGTCATCGACCGCGCCCGCCTCTATTCGCCGCCGATCGCCCAGGCGACGCCCGAGCGCATCTATCAGGTGGTGTTCGATGGCGTGACCGCCGACCTCGACGGCTATTCCCGCTACACCGGCGTCCAGCGCGCGACCAACGAACGGGCGCAGCGCGAGGGCTACGGCGGCATCGGCGTCTCGCTCGACCTCGCCAACGGACGGGTGACGGTGCGCGACGTGCTGCCGCGCAGCCCGGCCGACCGGTCCGGCATGCGCGACGGCGACCAGATGCTCGCCATCGACGGCGACCTGACCGGCCGCATGAGCGAGGCCGACATGCGCGACCGGCTGCGCGGCCCGACCGGCACCATCGTCATGGTGACGCTGGCCCGCGACGGCGGCACGCCGCGCCGCCTGCCGCTGCGCCGCGAACGGGTGGTGCCCAACACCGTCAGCTACTCCATCACCGATCAGGTCGGCGTGATGAAGCTGGAACGCTTCAACGCGACGACCGCCGCCAACCTGCGCGAGACGGTGGCGACCATCCGCCAGAGCGCCGGGCGGAACCTGCGCGGCCTCGTGCTCGACCTGCGCGGCAACCCCGGCGGGCTGCTCGACCAGGCGGTGTCGGTCGCCGACCTGTTCATCCGGCGCGGCCGCATCATCGCCACCGAGGGCCGCCATCCCGACAGCCGCCAGCGCTTCGACGCCGCCCCCGACGACATCGCCGACGGGCTGCCGCTGGTGGTGCTGGTCGACGGCCGCTCGGCCTCCTCGGCGGAGGTGGTGGCGGCGGCGCTCCAGGATTCGGGCCGCGCGGTGGTGGTCGGCGCCTCCTCCTACGGCAAGGGCAGCGTCCAGACGGTGACCCGCCTGCCCAACGACGGCGAGCTCTTCCTGACCTGGAGCCGCATCTACACCCCGGCCGGCTACACGCTGCACCGCCAGGGCGTCCAACCCACCGTCTGCACCAGCCGGGCCGGCCAGGACGACCCCGACGCCCTGCTGGGCGACCTGCGCGACGGGCGGCTGCGCCCGACCCAGATCGCCGGCTGGCGCGCCAAGGCGGCCGACGACGAGCAGGCGCTGGCCCGGCTCCGCGAGTCCTGCCCCTGGAAGGAGCACGAACCGGAACTGGACCTGAAAGTCGCGACGCGCCTGCTGTCCGAACCGGCGCTTTACCAGCGCGCGGCGGCTCTTGCCGTGGTCAACACCGTGGCGGAGCGTTAGACTCGGCGACTTGGTCGGGGGATGATTTTCTTCTTGGAAGCCGCCTCCCTTAACTCTTGACATCGTGGTGGCAGACGGTATCTTCCGCCGCTACGACGCCGCCCCCGCCGGGCCGGCGGGCACGGATTTTTTGTCGGGATCGAGATCATGGCCAAGCAGAACACCGTCCTCATCAAGCTGCTGAGCACGGCTGACACCGGTTTCTTCTACGTGAAGAAGAAGAACCCGAAGAAGACCACCGAGAAGCTGTCGTTCCGCAAGTACGACCCGGTGGCTCGCAAGCATGTCGAGTTCAAGGAAGCCAAGATCAAGTAAGGCTCCCAATCGACCGTTCTACGAAAGGCCGCCCAATGGGCGGCCTTTTCGTTTTTGGGCCGATCCCAAACAGCTCCATCTCTTTTTGACAACCGCCTTCCCCATTCATCATGGCCGGGCTTGACCCGGCCATCCACGCGCAACCTTTCCATCGTGATTTGCGGCGATGGATGCCCGGACCAAGTCCGGGCATGACGCGCTGTTTCAGCCGATCTCGGTCAGCAGCCACGCCTTGAACTGGCGGACCCGGCGGGCCCGCTCGGCCCCCGGCGCGTGGGCGATGAAGTAGCTGCCGCGCTGGCGCAGGGTCTCGGCGAAAGGCTGCACCAGCCGGCCCGAGGCGAGATCGTCCTGCACCAGGAAGACCGGCAGCAACGCCACCCCCATGCCGGCCGACGCCGCCTCGATGATCATGAAGAAATGCTCGAAGCCGAGCGACAGGGACGATTCCGGCAGGGTCAGACCGAAGGCGCCGAGATAGCCGCGCCAGGAATCGGGCCGCGTCGTGTGCTGCAACAGCCGGTGCTTGGGCAGGTCGGAGGGGTGGCGCAGCGGCGGCCCCTGCTCCAACAGCGACGGCGCGCAGAAGACGCCGATCGTCTCGGCCATCATCGGCGTGGTGACGGTGCCCGGCCAGCCGGCCACCCCGAAACGGATGGCGACGTCCAGCGGCTCCTTGGCGAAATCGACGTTGTGCTCGCCGACGCTGACGTCCACCAGGATGTCGGGATTCTCGGCCTGGAAACGCTTCAGCCGCGGCACCAGCCAGCGCTGGGCCAGCGTCGGCAACGCGCTGACCCGCAGCACGCCGCCCTCCTGCAACCGCGCCGCGCGCGCCGCCGCCGCGATGCGGTCGAGCGCCTGGGACGCCTCGGCGTAGAACGCCTCGCCGGTCGGCGTCAGCTCGATGCCGCGCCCGACGCGACGGAACAGCTCGACGCCGAGGTCGGCGTGCAGGGTCTGCATCATGCGGCTCACCGCCCCCTGGGTCACCGACAGGTCGGCCGCCGCCTTGGTGAAGCTGAGATGGCGGGCCACCGCGACGAAGCTGCGGACGGCGTTCAGGGACGGCAGGGAGCGGTCGGACATGGGGTTGGGCCGATCTATGAGTTCAACTCATACAAATCCGACCAAGAACTCGTTTGTCAACCCCGCGACGATACGGTCTGCTGGGAACCGCAACAGCCATCCGCCAGCGGGAAAGAGACCTCACCCATGAGCACACTGACGCCCTTCCACATCGCCTTCCCGGTCGACGATCTGGCCGAGGCCCGCCGCTTCTACGGCCATGTGCTCGGTTGCCCGGAAGGGCGGAGCAGCGACCAGTGGATCGACTTCGACCTGTTCGGCCACCAGATCGTCGCCCACCTGAAGCCGCGCGACGAGGCGACTCCCGGCGCCCACCACAACCCGGTGGACGGCCACGACGTGCCGGTGCCGCATTTCGGCGTCGTGCTGCACCCCGCCGACTGGGATGCCCTGGCCGAGCGCCTGAAGGCGGCCGGCGTCAAATTCGTGATCGAGCCCTACACCCGCTTCAAGGGGCAGGTCGGCGAGCAGTCGACCATGTTCTTCCTCGACCCGGCCGGCAACGCGCTGGAGTTCAAGGCGTTCGCCGACATGGGGCAGCTGTTCGCGAAATAAGGATCGTCCCTCTCCCGATGCGGGAGAGGGACCTCAATCCGCCGCGCCGGCCATCATCAGGCCCAGCCGCTTCTCGTCGGCCTCGTCGGGAGCGACCTCCCCCACCAGATGGCCGTCGAACATCACCAGGATGCGGTCGGACAGCGCGCGGATCTCGTCCAGCTCGACCGACACCAGCAGGATCGCCTTGCCCTGGTCGCGCAGGGCCACCAGACGGCGGTGGATGAACTCGATGGCGCCGATGTCGACGCCGCGCGTCGGCTGGCCGACCAGCAGCAGGTCGGGATTCCGCTCGATCTCGCGCGCCAGCACGATCTTCTGCTGGTTGCCGCCGGAAAAGTTGGCGGCGCTCAGGCCGCCATCGCGCGGACGGGTGTCGTAATCCTCCATCTGGCGGGCGCAACGCTCGGCCACCGCGCCACGGTCCAGCAGCAGGCCGCCGTTCCAGGCCGGGTCGTCCTGGAAACCGAGGATCGAGCATTCCTCCGCCGAGAAGCTGGTGACCAGGCCGACCCGCTGGCGGTCTTCCGGGATATGGCCGACGCCGAGCCGGCGCAGCGCCCGCGCGTTGAAGCGCTCGGGATGCCCGGCCAGCTCCTCGCCGCGCAGCCGCACCGACCCGCCGGCGATGGGCCGCATCCCGGCCAGCGCCTCCAGCAGTTCCGACTGGCCGTTGCCGGAGACGCCGGCGATGCCGACGATCTCCCCCGCCCGCACCGACAGGCCGACGCCCTTGACCCGCTCCACCCCGGACGGGTCGCGCACCCGCAGCCCCTCCACCCGCAGCACCTCCGCACCCGGCCGGGCCGGCGGCTTGTCGACCCGCAGCAGAACCTTGCGGCCGACCATCAGCTCGGCGAGCTGCTCGCGGCTGGTGTCGCGGGTGGCGACGTCGGCGACCACCTGGCCGCGCCGCATGACCGTCACGTTGTCGGTCAGCTCCATGATCTCGCGCAGCTTGTGGGTGATGATGACCACCGTCTTCCCCTGCGCCCGCAGCGCGCGCAGGATGCGGAAGAGATGGTCGGCCTCCTGCGGGGTCAGCACCCCGGTCGGCTCATCGAGGATCAGGATGTCGGCGCCGCGGTAGAGCGCCTTCAGGATCTCCACCCGCTGCTGGGCCCCGACCGGCAGATCGCCGACCGGACAATCCAGATCCACCTCCAGCCCGTAGTCGCGGGCCAGCCGGGTCAGCTCGGCGCGGGCGCGGGCCAGCCCGACCGACAGCGTGACGCCGCCCTCCGCCCCCAGCAGCACGTTCTCCAGCACGCTGAAGGGATCGACCAGCATGAAGTGCTGGTGGACCATGCCGATGCCGGCGGCCAGCGCGTGACGCGGGCTGCGGATGGCGACCGGCCGGCCGTTCACCCGGATCTCTCCGCTGTCGGCGCGCAGATAGCCGTAGACGATGCTCATGATCGTCGACTTGCCGGCGCCGTTCTCGCCGATCACCCCGTGGATGGTCCCGGCGGGGATGGCCAGCGAGACGTCGCGGTTGGCGTGGTTGGCGCCGAACCATTTGTTGATCGCCACCGCCTCCAGCGCGGCCGGAGGCGAGGCCGGGGCGGAGCCGGGGGCGGGATTCGGGGGCGGGAGGGCGCCATCCATGGCGGGGCCGTGGCGTCAGGGCTGGTAGGGCTTCACCGCCAGCTTGCCGTCGATGATGTCCTTCCTGGCGGCCTCCAGCTTCGCCTCGACCTCCGGGGAGATCAGCGCCCGGTTGTTGGCGTCCAGCGCGTAGCCGACGCCCTCCTCCTTCAGCCCGACGACGCGGTGACCGGGCTTCCAGCTCCCCTCCTTGGCGGACTTCATGCAGTCGTGGACGACGACGTCGACCCGCTTGACCATCGAGGTCAGCACCTTGCCGGGATGGACATGGTTCTGGTTGCTGTCGACGCCGATGCCGAGCTTGCCGGCGTCCGCCGCCGCCTGGAGCACGCCGAGGCCGGTGGCGCCGGCCGCCGCGAACACCACGTCGGCGCCGCGCCCGAACTGGCTCTTCGCGAGTTCGGCGCCGCGCGTCGGGTCGTTCCAGGCGGCCGGCGTGGTGCCGGTCATGTTGACGAACACCTCGTTGCCGGCCGCGACGTGCTTCACGCCCTGCTCGTAGCCGGTCAGGAAGTTGCGGATCAGCGGGATGTCCATGCCGCCGACGAAGCCGACCTTGCCGGTCTTCGACACCAGCGCCGCCGCCATGCCGACCAGGAAGGAGCCCTCATGCTCCTTGAAGGTCACCGACTGGACGTTGGGCGCGTCGAGCTTGTCGTCGATCAGGCAGAATTTGGTGTTGGGCGAATCCTTGGCGACCTTCTCGACGGCGGCGGTCTGCGAGAAGCCGACGGCGACGATCACCGAGGCGCCGCGCCGCACCAGCGTGCGCATCGCCTGCTCGCGCTGGCCCTCGTTGGTGATCTCGAACTCGCGATAGGCGGTGCCGGTGTCCTTCTTGAACTTTTCGGCGCCGTTGTAGGCGGCCTCGTTGAAGGACTTGTCGAACTTGCCGCCCTGGTCGAACACCACGGCCGGCACGAACTCCTGCGCCACGGCCGGGGCGGTGGCGGCGACCATCGGCAGAGCCAGGGCCGAACCCGTCAACAGCGCGGCAAGAAAACGCGTCTTCATGTCCCACCCTCTCCCGGACGTCGAAACTTGACCCAAAGGATATCCGTCCCATCATTCCACACAACAAAGAAACACTCGGCTCGAACAGCAGCGAATCCGGGTTCCCCCGGTTGAAGGATGGAAGATTGACGGATGCGGCCGGGCCGTTTATCACCCGCCGACGCGCCGGTGCGACGAATCGACACCGCGATGAATTCCTGGAATGGGGGCGACGCGCGGTGGCAGGCTTGTGGGTGCTGATTCAGGGAATCGTCCTCGGGTTCGCCATCGCCGCGCCCGTCGGGCCGATCGGCCTGCTGTGCATCCGCCGCACGCTTCAGCACGGCCCGCTGATGGGCTTCTTCACCGGCTTCGGCGCCGCCATCGCCGACACCATCTACGGCGCCATCGCCGCCTTCGGCGTGTCGGCGGCGCTCAGCTTCCTGCGCGGGCACGAGGTCGCCTTCCAGCTCGTCGGCGGCATCTTCCTGCTGGTCGTCGCCGTCCGCACCTTCCGCCAGAAACCCGACGCGGAGGAACGCGAGGCGGCCTCGGCCCCCGACAGCAAAACCTGGATCGGCGGCTTCATGACCGGCCTGTCGCTGACCCTGACCAACCCGGCGACGATCATGGCCTTCATCGCCATCTTCGCCGGATTCGGGCTGGGCGGCACGCTGGACCGGGTCGAGGCGTCGACGCTGGTTCTCGGGGTGTTCCTGGGCGCGTCGCTCTGGTGGTTCACCCTGTCGATGGGGGTGGCGGCCGTCCGGCACCGCATCTCCGACCGCGGACTGGTCATGCTGAACCATTGCACCGGGGTGGCCCTGGCCGCATTCGGCCTGTGGGCGCTGGGCATGGCCGCCACCGGCATCGCCGCCAACGCCGGCTGACCCTCAGCAGTTGGGCGACGGGGTGTAGGGCTGCGGGCCGGCGGTCCCCTTGCGCAGCAGGCGCAGATGGCCGACCAGCCGGAACAGGTAGAGACCGACCAGGACCACCAGCAGCCCGACCGTGGCATACCCGACCAGCCGGTGGGCGAAGGGCCAGGAGGACAGCGTGTAGCCGGTCCAGGCCAGCACCAGCGTCCACAGGACCGACCCGGCGCCGGCGGCCAGGCAATAGTTGAGGATCGGCATCCGGCAGGCCCCCGCCGGAATCGAGATGAGCGTGCGCACGCCCGGCACCGGCTGCGAGAACAGGACGGCGAGGCCGCCGCGCTTCTCGAACCAGTCGGTGCTGCGCCGCACCTTCCTGGGGTGGATGGTCAGCCAGGGACCATACCTCTTCAGGAAAGCCTCCAGCCGGTCGCGCCCCATCAGGCGGCTCGGCAGGAACCAGACCAGCTGCCCGGCCAGCGAGCCGAGCCCGCCGGCGATGGCGATGCCGAGCAGGCTGTATTCGCCGGTCGCCGCGCCGATGCCGGCCAGAGGGATCACCGACTCGGCGGGCACCGGCGGCACGACGCGCGCCAGCACCAGCAGCAGGAAAATCCCCAAATAATCGAGCTGGTGCATCACCTGCACCAGCCAGTCCGTCAATCCACCGCTCATCGGTCACCGCCTGCCGCCGGCCATGGACACCGGTCGATTGCCGCTGGTTGGAACGCCGCCATGGGACAAGCAACGCTCCGGCGGTGGCGGCGGTTCCCGAGTCGGATTCCGGGTCAAGCGGGCGCGGAACCGGACCCACCGGCCAGCAGCGCCCGAACCTGCCCGTGGGTGGCGATGCCGCGCGCGTCCAGACGGCGCAGCAGGACCGCCGCCAGCTCGGCTTGCCGCAGCGCCGGAGCGAAGGGCCCGGCGGCGGCCGGCGCCACGCCGAAGGCATCCGCCAGCCGGTCGAGCGCCGCACCGGCCAGCGACGGCTCCAGCGCCACCGCCAGGGCGCCGAGATCGAGCGACGGCGGCAGGGGCGGCAGCGGCAGCCCCACCTGCGCGCAGGTCCGCGCCAGCGCCGCCAGCGCCATATCCACCCCGACGCCGACCGCGAGGCAATGGTGCATCGCCTCGGCGACCGACGGCCAGACCTCGGCGAAGGGACGCTCGCCGGCAACGGTGCCGGTGGCGATGCCGTGGCGGGCGGTGGCCTCCGCCGCGATCGGGGTGGCGGGATCGACCAGCAGCGACAGCGACACGGTGCGGAACACCCGCGCCCCGGCCAGACGCACCGTGCCGACGGCGACGACCGGCCCTTCCTCCGGCCCCGGCCCGGCGGTGGCCACCCACAGCGCGACGAACGGCAGGGAGGCCAGCGGCTGCTCGTCGCCCAGCGGCTCGGCCGGAGCGGCCGGACGCAGGGACAGGGTGCGGGTGCCGCTCAACCCGGCCCCGCCGCGCACGAAGGACAGGGCCACCCCGGCGTTCAGCCCGAGATCGACGACCCGCGCCGACAGCTCGCTCTCGTCGGAACGGCGCAGCACGGCCGGCGTCGCCTCGCCGCTGCCCCGCGCGCGCTCGATCGCCCGTGCGAGATCGGCGCGGACCAGCGCCTGGCCGATGTCGTCGCCCTCCCCGATGCCCAGCAGGCGGACGGCGGCGGCGTTGAGCCGCTCGACCCGCCCATGGTCGTCGAGCAGCAGAAGCGGCGAATCCGCCAGGCCCAGCAGGGCCGACAGGCTCCGTTCCGGACGGCCGGGGAGCGTCCGCTCGGCCATCCGGTCGGGACGCGCCAACTGGGCGGCGGCCTGGGCCAGCCGGCCGACCTCGTCGCTGCGGCCGGACGCCCAGTCGTCGTCACGGCTCCGCCCCCCTCCCCCGGCCAGCCGGTCGCGCAGGCGCCCGAGATCGCGGAAATGGCGGTTGAGCTTGGCGAAGACGATCCACACGGCGATCAGACCGATCCCGGCCGCCGCCATGTCGCGGATTTGGACCTCCCGCATCGGCACGCCCGGATCGATGCCGGCCGTCCCGGCGATGTCCATGCCGAGAAAGACCAGGGCCGCGGCGGCGGTCACCAGCCCCGCCATTGCCACCCGCCATGCACCGCCCATCATCGGGCCGCCTCCCGTTGCGTCACCATCATGACCCGACATTACCCACAGCGGCGGAAACGGTGAAGCGGCCCGCCGTTCCGCGCTCCGAAAGGGCGGCTCAGAGGAGCGGGCCGGGCAAGCCGGCCATCAGCACGGCGAGCGACCCGCGCACCTCCCCCGACAGGCCCAGGAGGAGAAGGGCGACCACCGCCACCAGGAGCGCATGGTCGCGGACCGGCAGACCGGCCCGGTTGCGGAAGAGGGAGGAGAGGTCGGGCATGCGCGCTCGCGGAGGAGGAACAGTGACAGGATCCGCAAGATTCTGGCGCCGGGTCGGGAAACAATGTCTGAACGGGGCCGGCATTGTTAAGATTTGTCGCAAACTTGCCTCATTCCCTTGCGGACCAAAGGCATCCGGCAAGTCGAACCGCCCACCCCGACCTCATCATGGCATGGCCTCGACAGGGGTTTTTCCGGCGCCGCGCCCCATCGCGCGGACCGGGAATGGTTAACATATAAAATACACCGAAACTCGTTGTGAACTTTTTGGTAAAATCCAGGTTCTCGCAGCCTTAAACCCATGTTAAGAGAGGGCCGCATATCTTCATCACTGCATTTCACATTGGCGATTGCTTGGGAGGCCGGCATGACCTTGGTCTATCGTCCCCTGCCCTACGGCGGGCATGAGGGCCGGCGGACGGGTCGACGTTTCGCGCTCGTCCTGGCGCTGGTCCTCACCGCGCCGGCGATTCTCGGGGCCGGCTGCACGGTGGACGCGCTGCGCGGCTACGCGGTGCGGGCCCGGCTGGCCCAGGCCGTCGATTCGGCGGCGCTGGCCGGCGGACGGGTGATGTTCGACACCCAGCGCGACGGACACATTCGCAGCTTCTTCGACAAGGCCTTCCCGAACGGCTTCCTGGGCGCCCACGCCGCCCCGCTCACCATCGCCGAGGATGCGGCGGCCGGCACGCTGACGGTCAGCGGCCGCGCCTCGCTGAACGCGATGTTCCTGCGCCTGTTCGGCAACGGCGACGTGACGGTCGAAGCCCGCTCCATCGTGCGGCGCGCCGTTCAGCACGCCCGCAAGGCGCAGTGACGCTTCGGCAGCGGCGCCTCCCGTCATGACCGGGCTTGTCCCGGTCATCCACGCGGAACCCTAAAGCCTGCCCGTGGATGCCCGTGCCGAGCACGGGCATGACGCAAGGAAACGGCGGCCCCTCTTCTCAGCTGTCCTTCGGCTTCTGCGTGTCGCTGATCGGCTGAACGCCGGCCGGCTGGTCCTGCTGCTGCTGTTGCTGCTGCTGGTCCTGCGGGCGCTGATCCTGCGGTGGCGGTTCCTCGCGGCGCGGCGGGCCGGCCTTGACGTCGCTGTAGACCGCCTTGGCGATCTGGAGCAGCTCCTCCTTCGACAGACGCCCGGCCAGCGCATAGGCAAGCGGTCCCTCGACCCAGTAGAAGGTCAGGACGTCGCCGTTCTGGGTGAAGCTGAACTCCGAGGCGTTGCCGGAACGCGGCGCGCCGACGAACAGCGTGATCCGCTTGTTGCCGTCGTTGACGTACATGTACTGGGCGCCGGCGCCGAGATCGGTCGGCAGCGACCGCCCGCCGATCAGCCGGAAGCCGACGCGACCCAGATCGGGCCCGAACACGTCGCGTCCCATCCGCTTGGACAGCCAGCCGTTCAGCTCGTCCTGGTTGTCGGCGCCAAGCTCGACCTGGAAGCGCTCGTCGGCGGTGTAGAAGCGGTGGGCCTGGGTCGCCTCCTCGGCGAAAGTGGCCAGCGTCTGGCGCTGCTGCTGTTGCTGCTGGACCACCGGCGACGGACCCTGGGCGCCGCGCCCGAACCAGCCGCCGCCGGCCCCCGCCACCACCAGCATGACGGCGGCGGCGAATCGCACCAGCGGCCGGGCGTGCCAGGGCGGCCGGTTGTCGTTGAAGGCCAGCCGGCCCTTCAGCCGGTCGGCCAGTTCCTGCTCCTCGTCGGTCGGCGGCTCGCGCAGCACGGTGTCGAACAGGTCGTGCAGCAGCGCCGTCTGCGTCCGGTAATCCTCGGCCCGCCGGGCGGCCTCCGGATCGTCGGCCAGCCAGCGTTCCACCGCAAGACGGCGGTTGCCGTCCAATTGGCCGTCCACATAGGCGTGGAGTTCGGCCTCGCTCACCCGTTGCGCGCTCATCACTTCACCCGCCGGAGGGCAACGCCGCCCTCGTTCGCCAGTTTCGCCCTGACCGCCTCGCGCGCCCGCGAGAGGCGCGACATGACGGTCCCGATCGGCACGCCGAGCATCTCGGCGACCTCGTCGTATTTCAGGCCCTCCAGCGCCACCAGGAGCAGCACCTTGCGCTGCTCCTCGGGCAGTTCGTCGACCGCGCGCATCATCTCGCGCAGTTCAACACGCTCCTCCTGCCGTGCCGGCGTGACCAGCTTCGATTCGACGTCCTCGACGTCGACCTCGACCGGACGGGAGGCCTTGGACCGGACCTGATTGACGTGGACGTTGTGCAGGATGGTGAACAGCCACGCCCGCAGGTTCGTCCCCGCCTGGAAGCTGTCGGCGCGCGCCACCGCGCGCGTCAGCGCTTCCTGCACCAGATCCTCGGCGTCCGCGCGGTTGTTGCGCAGCAAAGCCCGCGCGTAGCGCCGCAAGGACGCAATGTGGACTTCCAGATCGACCCCGAATTTGCTCAACCGCGCACCCGATCGTTTCGGTCACGCCATGGCTCGCGCCATGGCCCCCTCTCGACGGAGGGGTCGAGACGAGGAACGCGGCGCCGCAATCCAGGGCCGGGCCTTATGAACAAGGACCCGATGCATATGGGTGCGAACGCGCGTCCCGCATCCTTTATTCCAGACTTTTGTCGGCGTGCAGCAAAATTCCGGCGAAAAGGTGGCGATGACGCGGAAAGGCTTCAGCCGCAACCGCCGCAGGCCACCGCCGCCACCCGCTGCGGCGGCTTGGGCACCGGCTTCGGAACCGGCTTGGGCGGAACAGGCGAGGCGTGGGAGGGGGTGTGGGACGGGACATGGGTTTCCACCACCGGCCGCAGCCGCGACAGCGCGCGTTCGGTCTCGTCGAGGACGGCGACGACGCTGCGCCACGGCCCGGTGTCGAGGATGCCGCGCCAGTCGCAGCCGAACAGGCCGGAGATCAGCCAGCCGCACAGCAGGACGACGACGATCTGCTCGGAAAAGCCGCCGGTCTTGATGATCGGCAGAGCGAAGGTGCGCCGCCGCTTCAGCGGATAGAGCAACGGAAGCCCGGCCGGCGACAGCAGGTCGCCCGCCAGATGCATCATGTAGCCGACCAGGAAGGGCGCGGTGAAGCGGGCGTAGGCGCCGCTTTCCAGGAACAGCCACGTGCAGGCCCCGACCGCCAGCAGCGAATGGGTGATGCCGCGATGGCCGAAGACGACGGAGATGGGAATCGAGATCGGCTTCAGCCGGCTGCCCAGCGCCGATTTCGGGTGGTCGATGTCGGGCGCCAGCGAGCCGAGCACCGCCATGCCCAGCGCCAGCGGGTCGAGCGCGGGCAGGCCGAAGCGCGCCGACAGCCATGTCCAGGTCGCGGCACCGACGATGATGTGCGAGGACGCCATCATTCCGCGCCGCCCTCCCCCGATGCCCGCACCCTCGGTTCCCCTCCACGGTCTCCGCGTCTGCCGTGGCACGGAAAACGGAGGGAAATCCTAGCATCGGAACGCAGTCGGAACAACCATGCGGTGCGTGTGGCGGAGAGGGAAAAGGCGGGAAAACGCCCCCTCCGCCACCATCGCGATTCTTACGCCGCGATTTCTATGCCGCGATTCCTACGCCGCGCCGCCGGACTTGGCGTAGCCGAGCGACTGCAACGCCTCGGCGATCTCCGGCAGGATGCCGGGGTCGTCGATGGTCGCCGGCATCTTGTAGTCCTGGCTGTCGGCGATCTTCTGCATGGTGCCGCGCAGGATCTTGCCCGAGCGGGTCTTCGGCAGCCGCTCCACCACCAGGGCGCGCTTGAAGTCGGCGACCGGGCCGATTCGCTCGCGCACCAGAGCGACGATCTCCTTGACGATGTCGGCGTGCGGACGGCTCACCCCCGCCTTGAGGCAAACGAAGCCGAGCGGCACCTGCCCCTTGAGGTCGTCGGCGACGCCGATCACCGCGCACTCCGCCACGTCGCGGTGGCTGGCCAGCACCTCCTCCATCGCGCCGGTCGACAGGCGGTGGCCGGCGACGTTGATGATGTCGTCGGTGCGCGCCATCACATAGACGTAGCCGTCGTCATCGATGAAGCCAGCGTCGCCGGTCTGGTAATAGCCGGGATAGTCGGCGAGGTAGGATTTCTTGAAGCGCTCGTCGGCCTTCCACAGGGTCGGCAGCGTGCCCGGCGGCAGCGGCAGCTTGACGCAGATGGCGCCGATGTCCCCGCGCGGCACCTCCTGAAGCTCGGCGTTCAGCACCCGCACGTCCCAGCCCGGCATCGGCCGAGTCGCCGAACCGTACTTGATCGGGAAGAGATGGACGCCCAGCGGGTTGCCGGAGATCGCCCAGCCGGTCTCGGTCTGCCACCAATGGTCGATCACCGGAACCTTCAGATTGTCCTCGGCCCAATGCAGCGTGTCGGGGTCGGAGCGCTCGCCGGCCAGGAACAGGGCGCGGAAATGCGACAGGTCGTACTTCTTGAGATAGTTGGCGTCGGGATCCTCGCGCTTGATGGCGCGGAAGGCGGTGGGGGCGGTGAACAGCGTGCCGACCTTGTGCTGCTCGATCACCCGCCAGAAGGTGCCCGGATCGGGGGTGCCGACCGGCTTGCCCTCGAACACCAGCGTCGTCGCCCCAGTCAGCAGCGGCGCGTAGACGATGTAGGAATGGCCGACCACCCAGCCGACGTCCGAGGCCGCCCAATACACCTCGCCGGGCTGGACGTTGTAGATGTTGGTCATGGTCCAGCGCAGCGCCACCGCGTGGCCGCCGTTGTCGCGCACCACGCCCTTGGGCTGACCGGTCGTGCCCGAGGTGTAGAGGATGTAAAGCGGGTCGGTCGCCGCGACGGGCACGCAGTCCGCCGGCTCGGCCGCCGCCACCGCCTCGGCCCAGTCGACGTCGCGGCCCTCGACCAGGGTGGCGGTCTCCTGCGGGCGCTGGAAGACGATGACGCGCGACGGCTTGTGCGACGACTGCTCGATGGCGGCGTCGAGCATCGGCTTGTACTTGACGACCCGGTTCGGCTCGATGCCGCAGGAGGCCGAGACGATGGCCTTGGGCGTGCAGTCGTCGATCCGCGTCGCCAGCTCGTTGGGGGCGAAGCCACCGAACACCACCGAATGCACCGCCCCCAGCCGCGCGCAGGCCAGCATGGCGACGACCGACTGCGGGATCATCGGCATGTAGAGCAGGACGCGGTCGCCCTTCCCGACGCCCTGGGCGCGCAGCGCGCCGGCGAATCGGGCGACCTGGTCCTGAAGCTCGGCGTAGCTGATGGTCTGGACGGTCTGCGTCACCGGGCTGTCGTAGATGATCGCCGCCTGCGCGCCGCGCCCGGCCGCGACGTGGCGGTCCACGGCGTTGTGGCAGGTGTTCAGTTCGCCGCCGACGAACCAGCGGTAGAAGGGCGCGTTGCTGTCGTCCAGGATCGTGTCGGCCGGCTTGTACCAGTCGATGTCCTTGGCGGCGTCGCCCCAGAATCCGGTGGGATCGGACAGGGAGCGGGCGTGCATCTCGTTGAAGCGTTCGGCTGTGCTCGGGCTCATCGGGGCGTCCCCTTTGTTATATTTGGCCAGCATTTCCTCACGGGCGCGCAACGAATCGCCACGCTCCCCCACCCCAATCTGCGCCGAGTCCATAAGCTTGTGCAAATGTCAGAAAGTCGGGGGTGCGACGGACCGTCACACCCCCTACTTTCGGGTTATCTCCCAATCCGTCTCAGAACCCGACGCAGGCGGGGCGCAGCACGGTGCCGACCGACTGCTGGTGGAACTGCTCCTTGTAGAGGTCGACGATCTCGCGGATCAGCGTGAGCGAGGCGGCGTCCTGCGGCGTCAGCAGAGTGAGGATCTTGCTCGGCTCGCGGATCAGCCGGCCGGTCCCGCTGTCGCGCCAATGGCCCAAGGCGTCATGGATCGTCAGCCCGTCGGGAAAGCGGGGCGTGATCTCGCGGTCGAGGAACTGCGTCCAATCCTTCTCGCTGACGCCCACCGCGTCGCCGACGTTGCGGCCGAAGTAGAGCGTCGCCTCGACCATCGGGCTGCCGGCCAGCGCGGCGCAGTCCATGACCGGCAGCGGCGCCGGTGCCGGTGCCGGCGCGAACTGGGCGAAGGCGCCGGCCGGACACAGCAGGGCGAGGGACAGCAGGGCCGCGCGGATCATGAGGGTCGCCTCCGTGGAACGGGCTTCCGTGGAACGGATCGGGCGATGATAGGCGATTTTCCGTTTCCGGTGAAGCGGTTGCACCGGATCGCCGGCCATCCCGCCCGCCCTAGTCTCTGGTCAGACGGTCGCCGGACGGCTATGGATGGAGCATGTCGTCCGATCCGCCCATCACCGGGATCCGCCCCATCCTGACCGTCGTGCATGGCAACGGCGAACGGCTGATCGTGGCCCGGCTGACCAACCTCGGCGGCGGCAGCCAGTCGAACCGCTTCGTGCTGCGCCAGCCGGATTTCCGCCCGCCCTGGCCGCAGCCGGACAAGGGCTATTTCGGTTACGCCGAGGTCGCCCGCGCGCTCGACGCCAACGGCTGGCGCGGCTGCCGGATCGAGGCGATGGCGAGCACCGACCCGGAGGAGCGCCGCGCCCGCCTGCTGGCCCGCAAGAAGCTGCACCTGCAATGCGTCGAGGCGGCGATCCGCCGCGCGCAGGACGCCGATCCGGCCTGACCCCCTGTTCGTCGCTCACGCAGGGCTTTCATCGCTCACGCAAGGCTTTGAGCCGAACACGGGGGCGCTTATATCCATCGGACCAATCGTCAGGAGGGTTCGATGACCAGCAGCGCCGCCACGGCCGCAACCGACAGCCCGGATCTGGGCGCTCTTCCCGCCTGGAACCTCGACGACCTGTATCCCGGCATGGACTCGCCCGAGCTGAAGGCCGACCTCGACCGGATGGAGACGGAGTCCAAGGGCTTCCGCGACCGCTACGCCGGCAAGCTTGCCGATCTCGACGGCGACGGGCTGGCGGCGGCCATCCGCGCCTACGAGGACATCGACGAGACGCTGTCGCGCGCCATGTCCTACGCCGGGCTCGTCTACAACGGCAACATGGTCGATCCCGACATCGCCAAATTCTACCAGTCGGCGCAGGAGCGGGTGAACGCCATCTCCGCCCACCTGATCTTCTTCACGCTGGAGATCAACCGGCTGGAGGAACAGGCGCTCGCCGCCAGGCTGAAGCAGTCGAAGGCGCTGGCGCGCTACGCCCCCTGGCTGCGCGACACCCGGCTCTACCGCGACCACCAGCTCTCCGACGAGGCCGAACGGCTGCTGCACGACAAGTACGTCGTCGGCCGCGCCGCCTGGAACCGCCTGTTCGACGAGACCATCGCCAGCCTGCGCTTCCCCATCGGCGGCAAGGATCTGACCTGCGCCGAGGCGCTGAACCGCCTGTCCGACCGCGACCCGGCCGCCCGCCGCGAGGCCGGCGAGGTGGTCGGCCGGGTCATGGGCGACAACTCCCGCCTGTTCGCGCTGATCACCAACACGCTCGCCAAGGACAAGGAGATCGAGGACAACTGGCGCAACTACCCGACGCCGACCGCCGCCCGCAACCTGTCCAACCGGGTCGAGGACGAGGTGGTCGACGCGCTGGCCTCCGCCGTCAAGGGCGCCTACCCCGACCTGTCGCACCGTTATTACAAGCTGAAGGCCAAATGGTTCGGCCAGGAGCATCTCGACTACTGGGACCGCAACGCCCCCCTGCCCGACGACAGCGACCGCAGCATCCGCTGGGACGAGGCGCGCGACATCGTGCTCGGCGCCTACGGCCGTTTCTCGCCGGAGCTGGCGAGCATCGGCAAGCGCTTCTTCGACAACCCGTGGATCGACGCCCCGGTCCGCCCCGGCAAGGCGCCGGGCGCCTTCGCCCACCCGACGGTGCCCAGCGTCCACCCCTACCTGCTGGTCAACTACCAGGGCAAGACACGCGACGTGATGACGCTCGCCCATGAGCTTGGGCACGGCGTCCACCAGATCCTCGCCGGCAAGCAGGGGCATTTCCTGTCCGACACGCCTCTGACGCTGGCCGAAACCGCGTCGGTCTTCGGCGAGATGCTGACCTTCCGCGCCCTGCTCGCCGCCGAGACCGACCCGAAGCGCCGCCGCATCATGCTGGCGAGCAAGGTCGAGGACATGCTGAACACGGTGGTCCGCCAGATCGCCTTCTTCGATTTCGAGCGCCGGGTCCACACCGAGCGCCGCGAGGGCGAGCTGACCGCCGAGCGCATCGGCGAGATCTGGATGGCCGTGCAGACCGAGAGCCTCGGCCCGGCGCTGCGTTTCGACGAGGGCTACCGCAACTACTGGTCCTACATCCCGCACTTCATCCATTCGCCCTTCTACGTCTACGCCTACGCCTTCGGCGACTGTCTGGTGAACTCGCTCTACGCGGTCTACCAGGACGCCGAGCAGGGCTTCGCCGAGAAGTATCTGGCGATGCTGACGGCCGGCGGCACGCTGCGCCACCAGGAGCTGCTGGCCCCCTTCGGGCTGGACGCCTCCGACCCGGCCTTCTGGCAGAAGGGGCTGAACGTCATCCGCGGATTCGTCGACGAGCTGGAGGCGGCTTGACCGCGGTCAATCATCCCTGATTCGTGTGTGGGTATGATGGCCTCCGGAGCTTCGGTTCCGGAGGCCATTTTCTTTTCCCCCACGTTCTTTTCCAAGGACAGCACCCGCCATGATCGCGTTCGACGACATCGCCCTGGGTTACGCGGTCATGGACCGCGACCACGCCGATTCCCTGGAACTGTGGGAGGCCGCCAAGGCGGCGCCGGCCGGCGCGCTGGTCGCTCCCTTCGCCGCCTTCGCCAATCATCTGCGCGAGCATTTCGCGCGGGAGGAGGCGCTGATGACCGAAAAGGGCTTCTTCGCCCTGCATTGCCACAGCGGCGAGCACGCCCGCGTGCTGGAGGGCATCGCGTCGGTCGAGGCCGAACTGGCCGGCGGCGGGGAGGAGCGCGCCCGGCGCTATCTGCGTCACCAGTTCCCGGACTGGTTCCACAATCATCTGGCGACGATGGACCGGGTGACGGCGGCCTTCCTGGCGAACGCGCCCTGATCATGACCGGACCGGGCGGTTTCAGGCATCCGGATCGCCGGACCAGGCCGCCTGGAACCGGCCCAAAAACGACGAAAGCCGGCTCCATGGGGAGGCCGGCTTTTCGTGGGTCGTCGTGTCGTCGTCCGCTGGGATGGTGGGCGCACAAGGACTCGAACCTTGGACCCGCTGATTAAGAGTCAGCTGCTCTACCAACTGAGCTATGCGCCCATCCGCAACGTCGTTCGCTTCAAGAGATGGTGGGCGCACAAGGACTCGAACCTTGGACCCGCTGATTAAGAGTCAGCTGCTCTACCAACTGAGCTATGCGCCCATCTCTCGATCGATGACCAGCCGATGCTCGCGCAACCGACTGTCCATCGTTCCGGCCTTGCCGTGGGCCCGGCCGGTGTGGCGCGGTTTATAGCGAAGCCCCTCGGAGCTGTCGATAGCAAAATACCCGAATGCGTGCATTTTTTTGAAGCGGTGCCGGCCACCCGCCCGCTACACCACCGCGCAACGGATGATCGCAGGGGAGGACACGGCATGAACGGCTGGACGGAAGGGTATGTCGGCGGAATCGACTACATCCGCGCCTTCTACCGCGACTGGTCGCCGGCGCTGCTGTCCTTCGCACTGACGCTGCGCGGCTGGCGTCCGCCCACGGCGCTGCGCGACGGCGCCTTCACCCTGGCGGAGCTGGGCTGCGGCCACGGCCTGACCAGCGCCGTGCTGGCCGGCGCCAACCCGCGCGCGCGCTTCGAGGCAATGGACTTCAACCCCTCCCACATCGCCGGGGCACGCCGGCTGGCGGCGGAGGGCGGCCTTGCCAACGCCGCCTTCCTGGAGGAGAGCTTCGCCGAGCACGCCCGGCGCGATGGGCCGCCGCTCGACGCGGTGGCGCTGCACGGCGTCTGGTCCTGGGTCAGCGCCGAAAACCGGGCCATCCTGGTGGAGGTGCTGCGTCGCCGGCTGGCCCCCGGCGGGGTCGTCTTCGTCAGCTACAACGCGCTGCCCGGCACGCTCGCCCACATGCCGCTGCGCCGCCTCCTGGTCGAGCAGTGCGCCGCCGGAACCGGCCCCCTGCCCGACCGCATCGAGCGGGCGGTGGAGTTCGCCGCCCGCCTCGCGGCGTTGGGCGGCGGCTGGTTCGCCGGGGCGGACGGGGTGACGGAGCGCATCGAATCCTTGCGCCACAAATCGCCCAACTACATCGCGCACGAGTATCTGAACGGCGACTGGACCGCCTTCTACCACGCCGACGTCGCGCGCGAACTGGCCGCCGCCAAGCTGGAGTTCGCCGGCGCCGCCGTGCCGATGGAGCAGCTCGACGACCTGACCCTCTCCCCCGCCGCCCAGGCGATGGCGGCCGAGGCCGCCGACCCGGCGGTGGCCGAGACCCTGCGCGACGTGCTGACCAACCGCAGCTTCCGCCGCGACCTGTTCGTCAAGGGCGGCGAGCGGCTGACGCCGGCCGAACGCTCCCTCCTGCTGCGGGCCACCCGCTTCGCCCTGCTGGTGCCGCCCGACGATCTCCCCGAGGTCGCCTCCACCCCGCTCGGCCGCCTGCCCTTCCCCCGCGCCGTGCATGGGCCGCTGGGCGAGGCGCTGGGCGCCGGTCCGCGCCGGCTGGGCGAACTGCTCGCCCTTCCCGCGCTCGCCGCACAGGGGGAAGCGGCGGTGGTGCGCGCCCTCGTCCTGCTGACCAGCCTCGGCTTCGCCGCCCCGTTGCCGGAGGAGGACGGATTGGCGGAGCGGCAGGCCCAGGCCGACCGCTTCAACGGCGCGGTGCTGGAGCGCCACCGCAGCGGCGACACGCCGGGGCATCTCGCCTCACCGCTTCTCGGATCGGGGGTCGCGCTGTCGCGGATCGAGGGGTTGTTCCTGCTGGCCGCCCGGCTGGCCGAGGATCCGGCGGACCTGGCGTGGCGCCACCTGTCGGCGGACGGCATCGCGCTGGGGCGGGACGGCCGCCGATTCGAGAGCGCGGAGGAAAGCATCGCCGAACTGGCGAGCCGTCACGCGGCCTTCACCGCGCGGCGGCAGCCGCTGCTGGCTCGGCTGGGGGTGCGCTGACGGGGGCACATGGGGCGCTCTACCGCCCCGACGAGCCGCCCCCCGACGGTTTCGGCAGCTTCTCGGCGATGCCGTACAGCGCCTCGCGGCGCCGGATCTCGGCGAACACGTCGTCGGGATGGATGCTCAGCGTCGCCCACAGGACCGACAGGTTGTAGAGCAGGTCGGCGCTTTCGTTGACGACGCCCTGGCGGTCCTCGTTCATGGCGTCGAGCGCCACCTCGACCGCCTCCTCCCCGACCTTCTTGGCGATCTTCTTCGGACCGGCGGCGAACAGGCGGGCGGTCTTCGACTCGGCCGGATTCATGCCCCGCCGGGCGAGGATGGCCTCGTACAGGCGGAGCAGGTCATCGGCGGCCGGGGCGGCGGCCGGGGCGGCCGGAACGGGTGCCGGGGCTGGTGGAGGCTGGTCGGAGCTGGTCATGGTCTCGGTCATTGCGGGATTCGGCGTTGATCGCACCGACAGCGTGAACCCTTCGCGCCGAACTTTCCATCCAACTCTCGGTTATCGCCCGATATTCAGCCCCGCTCCGAAGCGGATAGTCCCGTCAGCCCCCCCGCACCGGGCGGTCACTGGGCCGGGTCGCAGGAGCGGTCGGCCTTGGGGCGCTCCTCCAGCAGCGGACGGCCGGTGCTGACGAAATACACCACCTCGGCGATGTTGGTGGCGTGGTCGCCGATCCGCTCCAGGTTCTTGGCGATCATCATCAGGTGCATGTGGGGCATGAAGCCGCCGGGATGCTCCACCGCCGAACGCTCGATCTCGCCGCACAGGCTGGTGTAGAGCGCGTCGACCTCGTCGTCGGTGCGCCAGATGCGCAGGGCCGCCTCGCCGTCGGTGTCGACGTAGGCGTCGATGACGCTGGTCAGCCGCTCGCGCACCAGACGGCCGAGCTTGGGCAGGCCGGCGAAGGGCGCCGTCTCCGGGAAGCTGGCGATGGCGGCGGTGCGCTTGGCCGAATTGGCGGCGTAGTCGCCGATGCGCTCCAGGTTGCCGGCGATCTTCAGGGCGGCGATCACCTCGCGCAGGTCGTCGGCGACCGGCTGGCGCAGCACCAGCAGGCTGAGGCAATGCGCCTCGATGTCCTGCTCGAAGCTGTCGAGCCGGGCGTCGGACTGCACGATCTCGAGCGCCAGCTCCGGGTTACGCTGGGCGAGGCAGGTCATCGCCTGGTCGAGCTGCGTCTCCGCGGCGCCGGCCATCTGGACGATGGCGGACTTCAGCCGCTTCAGCGCGTCCTCGAACGCAGACACGATGTGCGGGGCGGAGTTGGTCATCGCGGGGGCCCTTTCGACACGGCATCATTGGTACGGCGGCACAATAGCGCGCCCACGTTACCGATGCATGACGGTCGCGGCCAGACGTCGCATCGCCCGTCGATTTTTGCGCCGCGCCGCAACGCCGGACGGTTGATTTTGCAGTGCAACACTGTCACATGCGGGGCGCGCGGGGCCTCCCCCGCCGGCTCTCCGCCCTCCCCCCGACGACAACAGCCACGATGCCCGCCATGATCGAACGCCGCTTTGAACAGGTCATCTTCGCCAGCCGCTGGCTGCTCGCCCCCTTCTATCTCGGTCTGGTGATCGCGCTCGCCGCCCTGATGGTGAAGTTCGGCCAGGAGGTCTTCCACATCATCCCGCATGTGCTGGACATGCCGGAAAAGGACGTGCTGCTGGCGATCCTGACGCTGATCGACCTGTCGCTGGCCGGCAACCTGCTGGTGATGGTGATCTTCTCCGGCTACGAGAATTTCGTCTCGAAGATCGACGTCGCCAACCACGAGGACCGGCCCGACTGGATGGGCAAGGTCGATTTCGGCGGGCTGAAGCTGAAGCTGATCGCCTCGATCGTCGCCATATCCGGCATTCATCTGCTCAAGGCCTTCATGAATCTCCAGAACATCTCGCGCGACGAGCTGATGTGGCTGGTCATCATCCACATGACCTTCGTGGTGTCCGGCGTGCTGCTGGCCTGCATGGACCGGCTGGAGGGCCACCACGCCGCCAAGCCCGCCCCCGGCAGAACCGCCAAATCCGTTCCCGCGGAACACTGACCGCCCCCGTTTCCTTCCGTCACAAGGCCGTTGCGGCGCAGCATGAATCGGCCTAGACAGGGCAACGGAAACGGGGCCGCCGGCCGCCGGATTCGCAGGCGGCCGAGCGGCCCGGCGATCCGGAAGACCGGCCGGTTCCGTTGACGGAAAATTAACCCTGATCCGCCAGTGTGGCCGGCACCGGAGCCCTTCCGAACGGTTGGGATTTCGACGATCCGGCGTTCGTTTCCGCCGGGGCGCACTCTCCGCTTGAGGGTGCATCAGCATTCGTCTATGGAACCGCTGGCGGACGTGCTATGCCATTCCGCCGGATCGGCCGTCGCAACCGCTTTCGAAGAGTCCGTCAGCTCCATGCTTTCCAAACTGCTTGGCGTTCTGTCCGCCGACATGGCGATCGATCTTGGGACGGCCAATACCCTGGTCTATGTCAAGGGCCGCGGGATCGTCCTGAACGAACCGTCCGTCGTCGCCATCGCCAACGTGCGCGGCAAGAAGCAGGTTCTCGCCGTGGGCGACGAGGCCAAGATGATGCTGGGCCGCACGCCCGGCAACATCCAGGCCATCCGGCCGCTGCGCGACGGCGTGATCGCCGACTTCGAGGTCGCGGAGGAAATGATCAAGCATTTCATCCGCAAGGTTCACAACCGCCGCAGCTTCGCCAGCCCGCAGGTCATCATCTGCGTGCCGTCGGGCTCGACCGCCGTGGAACGCCGCGCCATCCAGGAATCGGCCGAGGCCGCCGGCGCCCGCCGGGTCTTCCTGATCGAGGAGCCGATGGCCGCCGCGATCGGCGCCGGGCTCCCGGTGACCGAGCCGACCGGCTCGATGGTCGTCGACATCGGCGGCGGCACCACCGAGGTGGCGGTCCTGTCGCTCGGCGGCATCGTCTATTCGCGCTCGGTCCGCGTCGGCGGCGACAAGATGGACGAGGCGATCATCGGCTACATCCGCCGCACCCACAATCTGCTGGTCGGCGAAGGCTCCGCGGAGCGCATCAAGAAGGAAATCGGGTCGGCCTGCCCGCCGGAAGACGGCGAGGGCCGCATCCTGGAGATCAAGGGCCGCGACCTGATGAACGGCGTGCCCAAGGAGCTGATCATCTCCGAGCGGCAGATCGCCGAGTCCCTGGCCGAGCCGGTGTCCGCCATCGTCGAGGCGGTCAAGGTGGCGCTGGAGCACACCGCGCCGGAACTGGCCGCCGACATCGTCGACAAGGGCATCGTGCTCACCGGCGGCGGCGCGCTGCTGGGGAACCTGGACTTCGTCCTGCGCCACGCCACCGGCCTGCCGGTGTCGATCGCCGACGACCCGCTCTCCTGTGTCGCGCTGGGCACAGGGCGCGCCCTGGAAGAGATGAAGACGCTGCGAAACGTCTTGGTCAGCGCCTACTGACTGGTGTATCTCTCGGGTGGAAGGCCTTCGATTTTCACGCTCTCCGCAGCGTGAAAATCGAAGACGGACCGCGTATCTGGACGGGAATTTCCTGTGAAGCCACGCTCATCCGGCTCCGTCATACGCCTTGCCGCTCCCTTGCGGGCTCTTGCGCATCGCTTCTCCTTTCTTTTGCTGGTGCTGGCCTCCATCGCCCTGATGATGGTCGGCAAGGTCGAGTCCGTGTCGGTCGATGCCGCGCGGGCGCGTGTCACCGACGCCTTCGCGCCGATCCTCGACGCCATCTCGCGCCCCGCCGCGACCGCCGCCCGCGTCATCGAATCCGCGGTCGAGCTTGAGAACGCCTTCGACGAGAACCGGCGGCTGAAGGCCGAGAACGCGCGCCTGCTGCAATGGAAGCAGGCGGCCCTGCGGCTGGAGACCGAGAACGCCAGCCTGCGCACCCTGCTGCACGCCACCGCCGAGCCGTCGGTCTCCTTCATCACCGCCCGCGTCATCGCCACGCCCGGCAGCTCCTTCGTCCGCACGCTGGTGGTCACCGCCGGCCGGCGCGACGGGGTGCGCAAGGGGCAGGCGGCGCTGGCCGGCGCCGGCCTGGTCGGCCGGGTGATCGAAGTCGGCGAATGGTCGTCGCGCGTGCTGCTGCTGACCGACATCAACGCCCGCGTGCCCGTGGTGCTGGAAGGCTCGCGCCAGCGCGCGGTGCTGGCCGGCGACAACTCCGACCAGGCCCGGCTGCTCTACCTGCCGCCGGAATCGCCGGTGCAGGTCGGCGAGCGGGTCGTCACCTCGGGCCATGGCGGGCTGTTCCCGCCGGGCCTGCCGGTCGGCGTCGTGACCTCGGCCAGCGAGCGCGGCGTGCGCGTGCTGCCCAACGCCGACCTGTCGCGGGTCGAGCATCTGCGGCTGGTCGATTTCGGTTTGGCCGGCACCGAGCTGGATCTGACGGCCGAGTTGAAGTAGGCGTGGCACGATGACCGCGACCTTCTGGCAACGGCTGGACAAGGCCGGGCGGAATCTGGCGCCCTTCGCCGTCACGGTGATGCTGGTGCTGGTCGGCATGATCCCCATCCCGATCCCGTCCTACAGCTGGGTCGCGCCGCATCTGACGCTGATCTCGGTCTATTACTGGACGATCCACAGGCCTGACCTGATGCGGCCGGGGGTGGCCTTTCTGATCGGGCTGTTGCAGGATCTGCTGACCGGCGGGCCGCTGGGCGTCAACGCGCTGATGCTGGTCGTCGCCCAATGGGCGGTTCTGAACCAGCGCCGGGTGTTCCTGGCCAGCACCTTCGCGCTGCTGTGGATCGGCTTCGCCATGGTGATGACCGGCGCGGCCTTCCTGCAATGGCTGGCCTTCTCGGTGCTGAACGCCGGCATCCTGCCGGTCAAGCCGGCTCTGTTCCAGGGCCTGCTGACGGTGGCGATGTTCCCGGCGGTCGGCTGGCTGCTGATCCGGATGCACCGCGCCTTCCTGAACGGGTAACGGTTTTCATGAGTTCCATCGACCGCGACACCGACCGCTCCCGCCTGCTGACCCGCCGCGCGCTGGTGCTGGGCGGGATCAAGCTGGCCGGGCTGTCGACGCTGGTCGGGCGGCTCTATTATCTCCAGGTCGTGGAATCGGCGCGCTACACCATGCTGGCCGAGGAGAACCGCATCAGCCTGCGGCTGATCGCGCCGTCGCGCGGCACCATCGTCGACCGCTTCGGCACGCCGCTGGCGATCAACCAGCAGAACTACCGCGTCGTCGTCGTGTCGGAGCGCACCCGCAACATCCAGGAGACGCTCGACAAGATTTCCCGCATCGTGCCGCTGACCGACAGCGACCGGCGGCGGGTGATGCGCGAGCTGCACCGCAAGCGCCGCTTCGTCCCCGTCACCGTGCGCGAGAACCTGAGCTGGGAGCAGGTCGCCACCATCGAGATGAACACGCCCGACCTGCCCGGCGTGTCGATCGAGGTGGGCGAGATCCGCAACTACCCGCAGGCCGAGGCGACCGCCCATATCATGGGTTATGTCGGGGCCGTCTCCGAGGCCGAGCTGAGCGGCAACAGCGACCCGGTGCTCTCGCTGCCCGGCTTCCGCATCGGCAAGGCCGGCATCGAGAAGCACCACGAGAAGGTGCTGCGCGGCACCGCCGGCACCAGCCAGCTGGAGGTCAACGCGGTCGGCCGCGTCATCCGCGAGCTGTCGCGCGACGAGGGCCAGTCGGGCCGCGAGGTCCAGCTCACCATCGACATGGGGCTCCAGCGCTACGTCCAGGAACGGCTGTCGCAGGAGCAGAGCGCGTCGGCGGTGGTGATGGACATCCACACCGGCGGCATCTACGCGCTGTCCTCCCACCCCAGCTACGACCCCAACCAGTTCACCATGGGCATCAGCGCCGAGCTGTGGGAGGAGCTGCTGGCCAACCCGGCGACCCCGCTGAGCAACAAGGCGGTGGCCGGCCAGTACCCGCCAGGCTCGACCTACAAGATGGTGGTGGCGCTGGCCGGGCTGGAATCCGGCATCATCAACAGCCGCCACACGGTGTTCTGCCCCGGCCACATGGAGCTGGGCGACCACCGCTTCCACTGCTGGAAGCGGGGCGGCCACGGCACCGTGGACATGGTGGGGGCGCTGCGCCATTCCTGCGACGTGTTCTTCTACGACGTGTCGCGGCGGGTCGGCGTCGACCGCATCGCCGAGATGTCGCGGCGCTTCGGGCTGGGCGAACGCACCGGGCTCGACCTGCCGCACGAGCGCGGCGGGCTGATCCCCTCGATCGCCTGGAAGAAGGCGACGCTCGGCAAGGGCTGGGACATGGGCGAGACGCTGGTGGCGTCGATCGGCCAGGGCTATGTGCTGGCGACGCCGCTCCAGCTGGCGGTGATGACCTGCCGGCTGGCCAACGGCGGCTACGCGGTCAAGCCGCACCTGACCAAGCAGATCAAGTCGGTCAGCGGCGAGCAGGTGACCTGGCCCAGCCTGGGGGTGAAGAAGGAGAATCTCGACGTCGTGCTGCGCGGCATGTACGAGGTCTCCAACGCGCCCAACGGCACCGCCTACAAGTCGCGCATCACCCAGCCCGGTTTCGAGCTGGCCGGCAAGACCGGCTCGGCCCAGGTCCGCCGCATCACCATGGCCGAGCGCAGCACCGGCGTGAAGAAGAACGAGGACATCCCGTGGCGCGAGCGCGACCACGCGCTGTTCGTCGCCTTCGCGCCGGTCCACGCGCCGCGCTACGCCTGCTCGGTCTTCGTCGAGCATGGCGGCGGCGGCTCGACGGCGGCGGCGCCGATCGCCCGCGACATCCTGCTGGAATGCCAGAAGCGCGATCCGGGCCGGGCGGCGGTGGCGGAGAATCCGCCCTCGTCGATGAAGGACGGCCCGCGGGGGTGACGCCCCCCTCCCGCCGCGGGAAAGGGTGCACAAAAGAAAAGCGCGCCCCGAGGGACGCGCTTTCCAAACCGAACCGGCAGCAGAGGCCAGATTAGTTCTTCGACTTGTCGACCAGACGGCGCTCGGCGATCCACGGCATCATGGCGCGCAGCTTCTCGCCGACCTTCTCGATCTCGTGCTCGGCGTTGCGGCGGCGGATCGCCTTGAAGGAGGGCTGGCCGACCTTGCACTCCTGCATCCAGTCGCGCACGAAGCGGCCTTCCTGGATGTCGGTCAGCACGCGCTTCATCTCGGCCTTGGTCTCGGCGGTGATGATGCGCGGGCCGGTGCGGTAGTCGCCGTACTCGGCCGTGTTGGAGATCGAGTAGCGCATGTTGGCCATGCCGCCCTCGTACATCAGGTCGACGATCAGCTTGACCTCGTGCAAGCACTCGAAATAGGCCATCTCCGGGGCGTAGCCGGCCTCGACCAGGGTCTCGTAGCCGCACTTGATCAGTTCGGTCAGACCGCCGCAGAGGACGACCTGCTCGCCGAACAGGTCGGTCTCGCACTCTTCCTTGAAGGTGGTCTCGATGATGCCGGCGCGGCCGCCGCCGTTGGCCGAGGCGTAGGAGAGCGCGATGTCCAGCGCGTTGCCCGAGGCGTTCTGGTGCACGGCGACCAGCGACGGCACGCCGCCGCCACGCTGGTATTCGCTGCGCACGGTGTGGCCGGGGCCCTTCGGCGCGATCATGAACACGTCGAGGTCGGCGCGCGGCTCGATCAGGTTGAAGTGGACGTTCAGGCCGTGGGCGAAGGCGAGCGCGGCGCCCTGCTTCATGTTCTTGGCCAGATCGTCCTTGTACAGGTCGGCCTGGAGTTCGTCGGGGGTCAGAACCATCACGACGTCGGCCCAGGCGGCGGCCTCGCCCGGCGCCATCACCTGGAAGCCGGCGGCCTCGGCCTTCTTCGTGGTGGCCGAGCCGGGACGAAGGGCGATCCGCACGTCCTTGACGCCGCTGTCACGCAGGTTGTGGGCGTGAGCGTGGCCCTGGCTGCCGTAGCCGACGATGACGACCTTCTTGCCCTTGATCAGGTTGACGTCGGCATCACGATCGTAATAGACGCGCATGGTGATGGTTCCTTGAATTCGCAAACCAGAGAGATGAAGTGCGTTCCCTTGCCGGCGGATTACTCCATTGAGCAAAGCTGCGCGTCAAGCGAAACAATCGCATGATCGGGCGGCGAAACGCGGAGCTTCCTTGCGTTTTTCGCCACCCTGACCATCGGATAAGAACCCAACCCCGGAAATCGGGGCCGGAAGCGGCCTCAGAAGCCGGTGGCGCCCTTCGACATGGCGACGACGCCGGTGCGGCTGGCCTCGACCAGACCGAGCTGGCCCATCAGCCCGACGAAATCGTCGACCTGCGCGGTGGTGCCGGTCAGTTCGAAGACGAAGGAGGTCAGCGTCGCGTCGAGCACGGTGGCCTTGAAGATGTCGGCCAGCCGCAGCGCCTCGATGCGCTTGTCGCCGGTGCCGGCGACCTTGACCAGAGCCAGCTCGCGCTCGACCGACGGACCTTCGTCGGTCAGGTCGTGGACCCGGTGGACCGGGACCAGCCGGCTGAGCTGGGCCTTGATCTGCTCGATGATCATCCGGGTGCCCGACGTCACCAGCGTGATGCGCGACAGGTGGTCGGCGTTGTTGACCTCCGCCACCGTCAGGCTCTCGATGTTGTAGCCGCGGCCGGAGAACAGCCCGATGACGCGCGCCAGCACGCCCGGCTCGTTGTCCACCAGCACCGCGATGGTGTGCTTCTCGATCTTGTGCTCGTCCATGATTCCCATTCCCCCGAGGAGCGTTCCGTCAGCAGCCGATCAGACCTGGTCTCAGACCAGAACCATGCCGTCTTCCGGCGTGGCGTCCGACGGCCTGTCCTCCGGGCCGAGCAGGATCTCGTTGTGGGCCTTGCCGCCGGGGATCATCGGGAAGCAGTTCTCCTTGGGATCGACCGCGATGTCGACGATGCAGGGGCGGTCGGTGACGGCCAGCATCTTGGCGATGACGTCGTCCACCTCGGCCACCGTCGTGGCGCGCAGGCCGACGCAGCCCCAGGCCTCGGCCAGCTTGACGAAGTCGGGCAGCGCCTCCGAATAGCTCTGCGAGAAGCGCGAGCCGTGCAGCAGCTCCTGCCACTGGCGGACCATGCCCATGTACTGGTTGTTCAGGATGAAGATCTTCACCGGGGCGCGGTACTGCACGGCGGTGCCGATCTCCTGCATGTTCATCAGGAAGCTGGCCTCGCCCGACACGTCGACGACGATGGCGTCGGGATGGGCGATCTGCGCGCCGATGGCGGCCGGCAGGCCGTAGCCCATGGTCCCCAGCCCGCCCGAGGTCATCCAGCGGTTCGGCTGGTCGAAGGGCAGGAACTGGGCGGCCCACATCTGGTGCTGGCCGACCTCGGTGGTGACGTAATGGTCCTTGCCGCGCAGCGCCTCGCGCAGCCGCTCCAGCGCGTATTGCGGCTTGATGACCGATTCCGTGCGGTTGTAGTTCAGGCAGTTGCGGGCGCGCCAGCCCTCGATCTGCCCCCACCAGCTCTTCAACGCCGCCTGGTCGGGGCGCTTGGCCCGCGCCTTCCAGATGCGCAGCATGTCCTCCAGCACCGCGCCGCAGTCGCCGACGATCGGGATGTCGACCTCGACCGTCTTGTTGATCGAGCTGGGGTCGATGTCGACGTGGATCTTCTTGGAACCCGGCGCGAATTCCGACAGCTTGCCGGTCACGCGGTCGTCGAAGCGGGCGCCGATGTTGATCATGACGTCGCAATTGTACATGGCGAGATTCGCCTCGTACGTGCCGTGCATGCCGAGCATGCCGAGCCACTGGCTGTCCGACGCCGGGAAGGCGCCCAGACCCATCAGGGTCGAGGTGATCGGAAAGCCGGTGGCCTTGACGAACTGGGTCAGCAGCTTGGCGGCGAAGGGGCCGGCGTTGATGACGCCGCCGCCGGTGTAGAAGATCGGCCGCTTGGCGTTGGCGATCAGCTCGACCGCCTCCTCGATGCGCGCGATCTCCGGCTTGACCTGCGGACGGTAGGTCTTGTGCTTGACCTCGGCCGGCGGGACGTAGATTCCGTCGGCGAACTGCACGTCCTTCGGCACGTCGATCAGCACGGGACCCGGACGGCCGCTGCGCGCGACATAGAAGGCCTCGTGCAGGGTGCGGGCCAGGCTGTTGACGTCCTTCACCAGGTAATTGTGCTTGGTGCAGGGACGGGTGATGCCGGTGGTGTCGGCCTCCTGGAAGGCGTCGTTGCCGATCAGGTGGGTCGGCACCTGCCCCGACAGGCAGACGATCGGAATGCTGTCGCACAGCGCGTCCAGCAGGCCGGTCACCGCGTTGGTCGCGCCGGGGCCGGAGGTCACCAGCACGCAGCCGACCTTGCCGGTCGAGCGCGCGTAGCCTTCCGCCGCATGGACCGCGGCCTGCTCGTGGCGTACGAGGATGTGGCGAAGGTCGTTCTGCTGGAACAGCGCGTCGTAGATGGGAAGTACGGCGCCGCCGGGATAGCCGAAGATGGTGTCAACGCCCTGATCCTTCAGAGCCTTGATGATGATCTGGGCGCCGGTCAGCTTCTGTTCGGACATCGCTCGCGACCTTCTCGTAGGGGCGCCTCTCCTTCGGGCGCCCGTTTCCTCGGAACTGCCACGCCCCCCGGATGAAGCCTTGCCGTCAAAACAACGGCTTAGCCCCGTGGATTTGGGGCGGGAGCCGCAAACTAGCCAAAGGGGGCATCACAGGTCAACCCATTTTGCGAATGATCGAGAAGTTTTTTTGTCGCGATTTTTCCGATTGTTGCGCACTGCCCGTCGCGGATGGAAAGTCGGGCCGCTGCTATAGCTCTATGTTTGGCGATCGGATTCACGCTTCAAATCGATTCAGATTTCACGCGATCCGATCTAAACGAAAGCGGCGGCCGCTCGGAAGGCGGCCGCCGTCGGTCGGGCGTGCAAAGGGCGTCAGGCGCCGGTCAACAGGTCGAGAGCCGCCATGATGATGGTGTCCTCCGACAGGAGGCTGCCGACGCAAGGACCGAGTTCGGAGACATGCACCGCACCGGCGAACTGCGTGACCATGACGTGCGGACTGTCCTCGATGGTGAAAACCGGGTTGAGCCGGACGGCGGGCTGCGGTGCCCCATGCGGTGGCAGGAGCGGGGCCACGAAACGGGTGTTGAGGTCGCGCAGGATGTTGGCCTGAAGGTCGAGGAGATAGCCGGGACCGTCGAGGCGGCGGTGGACGTCGAAGCGCGCCATCAGTAAGGGCGATGCTTGGCCAGCGGAAGGCCGTGCGTCTCGACATAGGCGTTGGAGGATGCCAGAGCCTCGCGGTTCTCCTCCAGCCAGCGCTTTTCACGCAATTCGGCGATCTGGTCCGCCAGTCCGCGCTCGCAGGCCCGCGACACATTGATGCCGAGAGCCTTGGCCTGCTCCAGAAGATCGCTGTTGAGGCTGACGTTGGTCGCCCGCTTCGGGGCGGAAGGGTCGAACGGAAGGCGCGTATCGGGCATCGATCCCTCCATGCACATGCGCGTCGACTATGCGCATGTGCATGAACGGGATCAAGGGTCGATGGAGCGCGGATTACGCCGCGTCCTTCAGCAGGTTGCACAGGCGGCGGATGCCCTCGCGGATGCGCTCCGGCTTGGTGACCGAGAAGGCCAGACGCAGCGTGTTCTTCCCCGAACGGTCGGCGTGGAAGGCCGAGCCGGGAACGAAGGCGACGTTGGCCTCCTTGATGGCGCGGGCCAGCAGCGCGGTGCCGTCGACGCCCTCCTGGGCCTCGATCCAGACGAACAGGCCGCCCTCGGGCTTGGTCCAGGTGACGCCGGGCGGGGCGAACTCGTCGAGCGCCGACAGCATGGCGTCGCGGCGCTCCTTGTACTGGACGCGCAGATGCTTGATGTGGCTGTCGAAGAGCTGCGACACCACATCGTGCATGATGATCTGGTTGATCGTGCTGGTGTGCAGGTCGGCCGCCTGCTTCATCAGCACCAGACGGTTGATGACCTCGGGCGCCGCGTTGACCCAGCCGACGCGCAGCGCCGGCACCATCGTCTTGGAAAAGGTGCCGCAATAGATGACGTTGGTCAGCTTGCCGCCGTTGCGGGCGCAGTCGAGCGCCGCCATCAGCGGCAGCGGCTCGCCGTCGTAGCGCAGCTCGCAATAGGCGGTGTCCTCGATCACCGGCACGCCGGCGGCGGCGCAGAGGTCGAGGATGGCCTCGCGGCGGGCGAGCGACACGGTGGTGCCGTTCGGGTTCTGGAAGTCGGGGACGAGGTAGAAGAACTTCGGCTTCTCGGCCAGCGCCGCCTCAAGCGCCGCCAGTTCCGGCCCTTCCTCATCCATCGGGATGGAGATGTAGACGGGCTCGTAGGGCGAGAAGGCCTGGAGCGCGCCGAGATAGGTCGGCCGCGTCACCACGATCTTGTCGCCGGCGCCGATCAGCAGCTTGCCGACGAACTCCAGCACCTGCTGCGAGCCGTTGGTGACCAGCACGCCGTCCAGCCCGACATTGACGCCGTTGCGGCCCATGTAGGAGGCGATCCACTCGCGCAGCGGCGTGTAGCCCTCGGTGATGGTGTATTGCAGGGCGCCGCCAGCGCCGCCGTTGGACTGGAAGATCTTCTCGTAGGCCCGCGCGATGGCGGCGGTGGGGAAGAAGTCCGGGTCGGGGATGCCGCCGGCGAAGGAGATGATCTCCGGACGGTCGATCAGCTTCAGCAGCTCCCGGATTTCGGACGCCGTCATGCCGCCCACGCGGCCCGCGAACACATGACCCCAATCAACCGACACGTCGATTCTCCCAAGGCAAAGATTTAACGGCCCAACATGGTGCTTAGGTGAGCGAGAATTGCATTCCGCTGGGCCAATGAACAGAGCGAATCCGTCGCATGATGGCAGCCATGCGGTGCCGTATGCGGCGGACGCTCGACAAGCTGGTGGCGGAACCACGTCACCTGCCGCTTGGCATAGCGCCGGGTCGATTGCTGGGCAAGCGCGATGGCGTCGTCCAGCGTGACGTCGCCGTGCAGGTGGCGGCGCAGCTCGGGCACGCCGAGCGCCTTCAGCACCGGCAGGTCGGGTGGCAGATCCCGCTCCCGCGCGATGCGGTCGAGGTTGCGGACCTCCTCCAGGGCGCCCTGCTCCATCATAAGGAGGAAGCGGCGGTCGCACAGCGCGTACAGCTCCTCGCGCGGCGGGTCGAGCACGGCGACGGCGAAGCGCAGCCCCTCGGGCGCGCCCTGTCCGCTCCGCGTCTGCCAATGGGTCAGGCTGTGGCCGGTGGCCTCCAGCACCTCCCAGGCGCGGGTCAGGCGGGTGGTGTCGCCGGGGTTGAGCCTGGCCGAGTCCGGGTCGCGGGCGACGAGATCCGCGCGGAAGGCCTCGCCGCCCAGCTCGGCCAAGCGGGCGTGGGCGGCGGCGCGCACCGCGTCGGGGATGGGCGGAACCTCGCTCAAGCCCTGCATCAGGGCGCGCAGATAGAGGCCGGTGCCCCCGACGACGACGGGCAGGCGGCCGGCGGCCTTGGCGACGGCAATCTCCTCCAGCGCCAGGGTGCGCCAGCGCGCCGCCGACCCCCGCTCGGCGGCGGGCAGCACGCCGTAGAGCCGGTGCGGCGCGCGGGCGAGATCCCCGGCGGGCGGGCGGGCGGTGACGACGTCCAGCTCGGCGTAAAGCTGCATGCTGTCGGCGTTGATGACGGTGCCGCCGAATTGCTCGGCGACGTCCAGCGCCAGCCCCGATTTCCCCGATGCGGTCGGCCCGCCGATGACGACGACGTCCGTAAGCTCGCTCATGTCCCCGGCCCTCGTTTCCATGGCGGAGATTCACCACCGAGACGCCGGAAGACCAAGAAAAATCGAAGCGGGTGAAAGGTTGCCTTTGACACGGATATGGGACGCATGGGCCTTGCCGAACCTCATCCATGGGCGGGCGCAGCCCGCATCCGTGTCCATCCGTGTCAAAAATCCCCCGGCCCGGCCGCGATCCCCGCCCCGCACGCGCCCGTTTCGCCGAAGCTTCGTTGGACCCGCCTCCCCCACTGTGGTAGGCAGCGGCCCGAAGGCCCTTTGCTCTGCCGGAACACACGCCATGAACGCCGTCGCCACGCTGATCGCCCCCCGATTTGTCGCCCTCGACGAGAGCGTCGTCATGCCCGCCCGCGCGGCGCTGCTGGCGCTCGGCGCCGACGCCGGCCAGCCCGACTGGCTGGCCCCCGGCACCGCCTGCGACCTGCCCTTCGGCAATCTGGCCCCCGAGCAGGCCGAGGCGGCGATCCGCCGTACACTGCCCCTCTCCCTGCCGTTCGACGTCATCGCCCAGCCCGCCGCCACCCGGCGCAAGCGGCTGCTGGTCGCCGACATGGAATCCACCATCATCGAGCAGGAGCTGCTCGACGAGCTGGGCGACTGCGTCGGACTGAAGGACCACATCGCGGCGATCACCGCCCGCGCCATGAACGGCGAGATCGACTTCAAGGACGCGGTGCGCGAGCGCGTCGCCCTGCTGAAGGGGCTGGAGGAGAGCGTCATCGACACGGTGTGGAAGCGCGCCACCCTGATGCCGGGCGCCGCCCAGCTCGTCGCCACCATGCGGGCGAACGGCGCGGTCTGCGCGCTGGTGTCGGGCGGCTTCCGCTGCTTCACCAGCCGGGTGCGCGCCTGGATCGGCTTCGATGACGACCAGGGCAACGGGCTGGAGATCGCCGACGGCGTTCTGACCGGACGGGTGATCGAGCCGATCCTCGACAAGGACAGCAAGCTGGAGGCCCTGCTGGCCTACGCCGGCGAGCACCGGGTGCCGGTGGCCGAGACGATGGCGGTCGGCGACGGCGCCAACGACCTGCCGATGCTGCTGGCCGCCGGGCTCGGCATCGCCTACCACGCCAAGCCGGCGGTCGCCGCCGAGGCACGGGCCCGCGTCGACCACGGCGATCTGACGGCGCTGCTGTTCGCCCAGGGCTACCGGATCGACCAGTTCGTCGGGTGAGGGCGGCGATGATCCCGCCGGCCGGACGGCCGGCGCCTCAGGTCCAGACGCCCTTCACATAGGGCGTCAGCTGGGTATCCTGAAGGATGATGTGGCGGACCAGCCAGTCGGCGGTGAATTTGTACAGCTTCGCGGCGTTCTCGTGCGTCGGCTCGACGGAGAAGCTGTGCGACAGCTCGCTCACGGCGCGGACCGCCTCGCGGTGCTGCTCGGCGTGCTCCCTGAAGTGCGGGTAGCGCACGGCCTGCATCATCCGCTCCTCGCGGGCGAAATGCTCCTTGGTGTATTCCAGCAGCTTGACCAGGATCTTGGCGACGCGGACCGGCTGGAAGCGTTCGGCGTTCAGGGCGGCGTCGAGTTCGTTCAGATACGCGATCAAGTGCTTGTGGTCGTCGTCGATGGTCGGCTGGCCGACGCTCAATTGCCGACGCCACAGAATGACGCTCATGCTCTCTCAGCCTCCTCCCTGCCGGGTCCCGCCGGGTTCTCCGCGGCGGCTTCCGGCCCGCTCGTCCGGCGATTATGGTGGTCCGGCCGGAGGAACCAAACGGTTGGCGGAGTCACACGTCAATTTGACGCACCCGTGACAGCCGGATGACGGTTGGAAGACCGGAACGCGAAACGGGCGGGAGCGTCGCCGCCCCCGCCCGCCGTCACGATGGAAGACGCGTCAGCCGATGATCGAGTAGCCGCAATCGACATAGGTCGTGCTGCCGGTGATGCCCTTGGCGCCGTCGGTGGCGAGGAAGGCGGTGGTGTAGCCGACCTCCTCGATGGTCACCAGACGGTGTTCCGGCGTGCGCTCCGCCGCCTTGTCCATCAGCTCGTCGAAATGGGCGATGCCGGACGCGGCGCGGGTCTTGATCGGGCCCGGCGAGATGGCGTGGACGCGGATGCCCTTGGGGCCCAGCTCGGCGGCGACGTAGCGCACGCTGGCCTCCAGCGCCGCCTTGACCGGCCCCATCACGCCGTAATTGTCGATGACGCGGTTGGCGCCGAAATAGGACATGGTGAACAGCGAACCGCCGTTGGTCATCAGCGGCTCGGCGTATTTGGCCATGCGGATGAAGGAGTGGCAGGAGACGTCCATCGCCTGCTGGAACCCCTCGCGCGAGCAGTCGGTGACGCGGCCGTGCAGGTCGTCCTTCGGGGCGAAGGCGATGCTGTGCAGCGCGAAGTCGAGACGGCCCCACTTGTCGGCGACCTTGTCGAAGATGGCCTTGAGCTGGCCTTCGCTGGTGACGTCGACCGGCTCGAAGATCTCGGCCTCGACCTGCTCGGCCAGCGGCTCGACGTGCTTCTTGGCCTTCTCGTTCAGGTAGCTGATCGCCAGATCGGCGCCCAGCGCGCGGAAGGCGCGGGCGCAGCCCCACGCGATCGACTGGTCGTTGGCGATGCCGAGGACGAGTCCCTTCTTGCCTTCGAGCGTGGCGGCGGCGGGAATGATCGTGGTCATGCGAGCAGTCCTGGAGTCAGGGTGGGAGGAACAAGGGAACCGCGAGGCCTCGACCCCGTCGCCCCCGCGGGTCGTGACCGGTGCCGGACTTTCGCGTCCCGTCCCTTGTGCAGCGCACCATAAACCAGGATCCAAAGGCGATCAAGTCATTCGTGTTGAAACAAAAACGACATTCGAAATAATGGGAGAAAACCCTTCGCATTCGAACAATAAAACAGGCCAGATGCGGCGTCCGCCTTCATTGATCCATATCAAAGAAACGGCCCCCCGATCGGATGCCGGGAGGCCGTTTCTTGGAATTTCCCAGGATCAGCGGGCGACGCCCGGATTGAAGGAGGGCGGATCGCTGGCCGGGAAGGATTGCTGCGACGCTTCATCCACCGTCTCGCATTCGGGATCGGTGTCGTAGATGTCGCCGGGATGGCGCGAGAACTGGTTGCGCCCCTCCTCGACGTCCTGGGCGGGAAAGGCGCGGTGGTCGTGCCCCCAGCCGGCCATCATGCCCTTGACCGGGCAGTAGCCGGTGAGGCCGCGCGCCACCAGGGCGCCGCCGGCCAGCGCCAGCGCCGCCCCCGCCGTGTCGGCGCGGCGCAGCCCCAGCACCGCCAAAAGCCCGCCGCCGACCAGGGACACCAGCCGTTCGGTGTGGCCGACGTTGATGCTGTGGCCGCTGTTGACGCCGTGGTCGAAATTGTCCGTGATGGTCGAGAGTGCCATGGCTGGTCCTCCTGCTTTGCTCAAGCTCGTCGGGTCACTGGTTGGCGGTCGGCGGCTGCGGGGATGACGGCTGCGCGGCGCCGCTCCGCCCGCCCGCCGTGTCGGACGCGGCGCTTCCCCCGGAGGCGGCGCGCGCCTGGGTCAGTTCGGCGTTCAGGCGCGCGACCTCCTGCGACAGCCGCTGCACCTCCTGCTGGAGCGGCGCCGGCTGCGCCATCGGCCCGCCGGCCGCCGCCAGCGTGGCGGAATCGCGCATCCAGTAGGGCGGCACGCCATAGTAGGTGTGGACGGCCATCGCCCATTGCCGGTCGCCCATGTCCGGCCGGCTGGAGCCGCTGAAGCGCGGCGCCCCGGCCAGCCGGTCCTTCGGCACGTTCAGGGCATAACCGCCGCTGTCGGGGCCGCCATTGCTGGCGGCCGGCTGGAACAGCGCCCACGGCACCGGCACATGGGCGTCGCCGATGCCGAGGAAGCCGCCCATCTCGACGACGGCGTAGGCGACGCGGCCGCTGTTGGGATCGATCACCAGCTCGGAAATCTTGCCCAGTTCGGCGCCGTCGGCGCCGTGCAGCCTGGCCTTCGCCAGATCGTCGGCGGCGACCGCGCGTGGGTGCGCGATGGAGCTTTGCAGGGCGTCGGCCTCGCCGAGGATGGCGAGGCAGGCCGGCGCGTTGCCGGTCTGCGCCACGCGCTGCGCGGTCTGCTGGAGCGCGCGGAGCTGGGCGGTTTCCTGCGGGGTGACGGGGGCGGGGGTTCCCGGTCCGGCGGCCTCCAGCGCGGCGACCCGCTGGCCGAGCCGGTCGAGTCCCTCGGTGCAGCCATCGGCGGCCAGCGCCGGCGTCGCGGCGGACAATACCCCCAGCGCGGCCATCGTCAGGGCAGCGCCAAGCAGCGGGCGTTTCATCAAGGGACTCCTCCGGCTCGGAACATCGCGTGCTGAATGAACAGCACGGTCAAGCCGGAGGTTCCGTGTTTACCCGGAGGCCGCCCGGTTTTGTCGGCCGGGCGGCCGGGCTCCCGTCAGCCGGGAAGCGGCAGGCCGCCGCGCTGGACGATGAAGGACTGCACCGCGTCCAGCCCCTGGCCGGTCTTGATGTTGGTGAAGACGAAGGGACGGTCGCCGCGCATCTTGCGGGCGTCGCGGTCCATCACCTCCAGGCTGGCGCCGACCAGCGGGGCGAGGTCGATCTTGTTGATGACCAGCAGGTCGGAGCGGGTGATGCCCGGCCCGCCCTTGCGCGGGATCTTGTCGCCGGCCGACACGTCGATGACGTAGATGGTGATGTCGGCCAGCTCCGGCGAGAAGGTCGCCGCGAGGTTGTCGCCGCCCGATTCGATGAAGATCAGGTCGAGGTTGGGGAATTTCGCGTTCATCGTGTCGACGGCGGCGAGGTTGATGGAGGCGTCCTCGCGGATCGCCGTGTGCGGGCAGCCGCCGGTCTCCACCCCCATGATGCGCTCGGGCTTCAGCGCGCCGGAGCGGGTGAGGAATTCGGCGTCCTCCTTGGTGTAGATGTCGTTGGTGATGGCGGCGACTTCCCAATCGTCGCGCATGCGCTTGCACAGCGCGTCGGTCAGCGCCGTCTTGCCGGAGCCGACCGGGCCGCCGATGCCGACGCGCAAGGGGCCGGCGTGGCTCTTCTCGATAGCGGGAAGCGTGCTCATGAGCGGAAAAGCCTCGTGTATTGGGTTTCGTGGATCATCGAGGTCCAATCGACGGCCATCGCCCGGCCACCGAGATCCTCGAGCGGCGCTGCGAGGGCGGCCTCGGCCGCCGCGTGGGTGATCGGGTCGAGCGCCGCCAGCGCCCGCTGCCCGTCGGTCTGGCCGAGCGGCACCAGCCGCACCCCGGCGGAGACGAGGTTGGCGGCGAAGGCGTGCAGGTAGGCGGCGAGCGCCGGCCCCTCGGCGACGCCGATCAGGGCCGACACCAGCGCGACGGCGACGGCGTAGGCCGGTGGACGCCCGGTGGCGGCCAGCGCCGCGTCCCAGCGGGCGAGCCCGTCGAGCGACCAGGCGGCGCGGATGGCGACCAGGAAGGCCTGCCCCTGGGCGCGCGATTCCAGCGCGGTCTCGGACGAGGCGCGCAGGATGTCGGCGCGCTCGACCGCCCAGGCGAAGGCGGCCTCGTCGCCGGTCCGCACCGCGCGGTGGACGGCGGCGAACAGCATCCCGTCGGTGCGCCCGGCGCCGTGGCGCAGGATGCCGTCGAGCCAGACGGTCAGCGAGGCGCGGTCGCGCACCAGCCCCTGCTCGACCGCCGCCTCGATGCCGTGGCTGTAGGAGAAGCCGCCCACTGGAAAGGACGGCGACAGCCACGCCAGCAGGCGGGTCAGCGCGTGGATACCTACCCCCGCATCCATCCCCCTCTCCCCCCCGGAGAGAGGGTCGGGGTGAGGGGGATGCGCCGCATGGAGATTTTCGGCTTCGCCGAAACCGCTCATCCCCACCTTCTCCCCAGGGGGGAGAAGGAGAGAAGCGCCGGCATCGTCAATGCTCATGCGGATGCCCGTGATCGTGTCCATGGTCATGATCGTGCCCATGGTGATCATGCCCGTGCGAATGCCCATGCCCGCCGCCATGCGCCTGCCCGCCATAGGCCCCGCCCTCCGGCATGAAGGGCAGATGCACGTCGCGCACCTCGGCGCCGAGCCCGCGCAGCATGTCCGCGATCACATGGTCGCGGCGCAGGCGGATGGTGTCGCCGACGATCTGCACCGGCAGATGCCGGTTGCCGAGATGCCAGGCGATCCGCGCGAAGGCCTCGGCCGGGCCGGAAACGCGGACCTCCATCAGCTCCTCGGGCGCCGCGACGACGCGCAGGATACCGCCGTCGCCAAGCTCCAGCCCGTCGCCGTCGTCCAGCGCCACCGCGCGCGGCAGGTCGAGCAGGAAGCCGACGCCGGCATCATCGGTCATCGCCATGCGCCGCCGGTGGCGGTCGTCGAAGGCCAGCGTCACGGTGCCGGCCGCGCGCTCCAGCGGCCAGTGGGCGCGGGCGTGGACGCGGGTGGCGCGGCGGGAAAGATCGTTCATGGTGAGAGCCGTTCGAAAGGAGTCGGGTGGCCGAAGAAGCGCCCGGCCAGTTCGCTGACCAGCGGCGCCGATCCGGTGGTGAAGAAACGCACGCCATGCTCGCCGGCGGCGGGACGGTATTCGGGGTGGCGCTCCAGATACTGCTCCAGCGAGCGGGCGGTCAGCGTCGGCTGGCACAGCACCTCGACCCCCGGCGGCAGCGCCCGCAGGAACAGGCGTTCCACCAGCGGGTAATGGGTGCAGCCGAGCACCACGGTGTCGAGCGGCTGGCCGCCCAGCCGCTCCAGCAGCGCCGCGACATAGCCGGCCACGACCGGCGCGAGGACCTCGTCGGGCGCCCCGCGCTCGATCAGCGGGACCAGATCGGGGCAGGCCTGCTGCACGACGCGGACCGAGGGCGCCCGCTTGCCGATCTCGCGCGGGAAGGAGCCGGAGTTGACCGTCGCCTGCGTCGCGAAGACGCCGACGGTGCGCGGCTCGCCCAGATGGTCGGGCGGCACGGTGTCGATCATCCAGGGCACGCGGGTGATCGCCTCGACCATCGGCACCAGCACGCCCAGCACGTTGCGGCCGGGATGGGCCGTCGGCAGCCACTCCTGCTGCAACCGCCGCAGCGCCACGGCGGCGGCGGTGTTGCAGGCGATGACGACCAGCCGGCAGCCCTGGGCGAAGAGATGCTCCATCCCGCGAATGGTCAGGCGGTGGATGTCCCCGTCGTCGCGCGGCCCGTAGGGGGCGGCGGCGTGGTCGCCGAGATAGACGAAGGGCCGTCCGGGAGCCGCATCCACCAGCGCGCGCAGCACCGTCAACCCGCCATGGCCCGAATCAAAGACACCGATCACGGATGGAAACCTCTTGTCGTCCATTTCCTCTCCCGCCCCGGGAGAGGAAGGGGACCCGCCGCGAAGCGGTGGAAAGGGTGAGGGGCTCCCCGAACATGGATGTCGTAGCTCGCCCGACAGCCCCTCACCCTTCCCATGCTGCGCATGGGCCCCTTCCCTCTCCCGGGGCGGGAGAGGGAGACTAACCTCAGAACAGGAAATAGCGCTGCGCCATCGGCAGGACCGCCGCCGGTTCGCAGGTCAGCAATTGCCCGTCGGCCCGCACCTCGTAGGTTTCCGGATCCACCTCGATGTGCGGCATCTCGGCGTTGTGGATCATGTCCTTCTTGCCGACGGTGCGCGTCCCCTGCACGGCGATCAGCTCGCGGTGCAGCCCGAGCTGGCGGCCGACCTCCAGCTCCAGCGCCTTGCCGCTGACGAAGGTCACGCTGCTCGCCTGCAACGACCGTCCGAAGGAGCCGAACATGCGGCGGTAATGCACCGGCTGCGGCGTCGGGATCGAGGCGTTGGGGTCGCCCATCAGCGCCGCGGCGATGGTGCCGCACTTCAGCACCATGTCCGGCTTCACCCCGAAGAAGGCCGGCGACCACACCACCAGATCGGCGAGCTTGCCGACCTCGACCGAGCCGACGACATGGCCGATGCCGTGCGACAGCGCCGGGTTGATGGTGTATTTGGCGATGTAGCGCTTGACCCGGACATTGTCGTTGTCGCCGGTCTCCTGCGGCAGCCGGCCGCGCTGGACCTTCATCTTGTGCGCGGTCTGCCAGGTCCGCAGCACCACCTCGCCCAGCCGGCCCATCGCCTGGCTGTCCGAGCTGATCATCGAGAAGACGCCGAGGTCGTGCAGGATGTCCTCCGCCGCGATGGTCTCGCGGCGGATGCGGCTCTCGGCGAAGGCGACGTCCTCGGGGATGCGCGGGCTGAGATGGTGGCAGACCATCAGCATGTCGAGATGCTCGTCCACCGTGTTGACGGTGAAGGGCCGCGTCGGGTTGGTCGAGCTGGGCAGCACGTTGGGCAGCCCGGCCACCTTGATGATGTCCGGCGCGTGGCCGCCGCCCGCCCCTTCCGTGTGGAAGGCGTGGATGGTGCGGCCGGCGAAGGCGGCGATGGTGTCCTCGACGAAGCCCGACTCGTTCAGCGTGTCGGTGTGGATCGCCACCTGGACGTCGAGCTGGTCGGCGACCGACAGGCAGGTGTCGATGGCGTCCGGGGTGGTGCCCCAATCCTCGTGCAGCTTGAGGCCGCAGGCGCCGGCGGCGACCTGCTCGATCAGCGCGTCGGGACGGCTGGCGTTGCCCTTGCCGAAGAAGCCGAGGTTGATCGGCAGCCCCTCCGCCGCCTGGAGCATGCGCTCCATGTGCCAGGGGCCGGGCGTGCAGGTGGTGGCCGAGGTGCCGGCCGCCGGGCCGGTGCCGCCGCCCAGCATGGTGGTGACGCCGCTGTTCAGCGCCTCGTCGACCTGCTGCGGGCAGATGAAGTGGATGTGGGCGTCGATGCCGCCGGCGGTGACGATCTTGCCCTCGCCGGCGATCACCTCGGTGCCGGGGCCGACGACGATGGTCACGCCGGGCTGGACGTCGGGGTTGCCGGCCTTGCCGATGGCGGCGATGCGCCCGCCGGTGATGCCGATGTCGGCCTTGACGATGCCCCAATGGTCGATGATCAGCGCGTTGGTGATGACCGTGTCCACCGCGCCCTGGTGGCGCGAGCGCTGCGACTGGCCCATGCCGTCGCGGATCACCTTGCCGCCGCCGAACTTGACCTCCTCGCCGTAGACGGTGTGGTCGTGCTCGACCTCGACGATCAGGTCGGTGTCGGCCAGCCGGACGCGGTCGCCGGTGGTGGGACCGTAGAGGGCCGCGTATTCGGCCCGGTCGATGCGGTACGCCATGTCTGGTTTGCCCCTTGCTGGACAGGCCCGTCAGAGGGCGCCGTTGACCTTGCGGTTGAAGCCGATCACCACCCGGTCGCCGTCATAGGCGACGAGCGTCACCCGGCGGGTCTGCCCCGGCTCGAAGCGCACCGCCGTGCCGGCCGGAATATCGAGCCGGAAACCGCGCGCCTGCTCGCGGTCGAAGCTGAGCGCCGCGTTGGTCTCGTGGAAATGGTAGTGCGAGCCGACCTGGATCGGCCGGTCGCCGGCGTTGGCGACGTCGAGCTCGACGGTCGCGCGGCCGGCGTTCAGCACGATCTCGCCGGACGCCGGGAGGATCTCACCGGGTTTCATGGGCAGGAACTCCCCTTCAACGGATCGGCTGGTGGACGGTGACGAGCTTGGTCCCGTCGGGGAAGGTCGCCTCGACCTGAATGTCGTGGATCATCTCGGGGATGCCCTCCATCACCTGCTCGCGCGTCAGCACGGTGGCGCCGTCGCGCATCAGCTCGGCGACGGTCCGCCCGTCGCGGGCCCCCTCGACCACGAAGTCGGTGATGAGGGCGACCGCCTCGGGGTGGTTCAGCTTCACGCCGCGCTCCAGCCGCCGCCGGGCCACCATCGCGGCCATCGCGACGAGCAGCTTGTCCTTCTCGCGCCCTGTCAGGTTCATCGGGGAATTGCCTTTTGCCGCCCTGTTCGTTGCCGGGGATTATGCCACGTTGCCGCGTCGCGCCAAGTGCGTCGTATGACGTATCAGGGACTTGGACCGGGGATGGGCCGGAGTCGGGAGGCGAAGGGAGCGGAAGCGGGGCTGTCACAGGACCGTAACTTGCCGCTCCGCGCCGCCGCGCGTACAGCAACGGCCGAAGGCATTCGCGCAATGGGGTTTATCAGATGACGCAGGCGGCAGGGTCTACCGGCGAACGGCCGCGCTACAGGGCCGGTGGCGGGCGACGACCCGTGGTGGCGCTGGCCGGCGCGCTGATCGCCGTGTTCATCGTCAACAGCCTCGTCGGCCTCTTCGCCATCGACTACGCCCGCAAGGCCGACGAGGCCGGGCACGCCACCCAGTCCAGCCTGATCGAGGCGCTCGACACCGCGCGGGAAGCGCAGATCGCCTTCAAGATCCAGGTGCAGGAGTGGAAGAACCTGCTGCTGCGCGGCAGCGACCCGGAGGAGAGCCGCCGCTACCTCGACCGTTTCGCCGAGCAGGAGCGCCGGGTCGGCGAGGCGCTGACCCGGCTCCGGGCCACCGCCCCGGCGCTCGGCCTCGACCACGGCGCCGTGGAAGCGGCGATTCGCGACCACGCGACGCTCGGCGAGCGCTACCGGCAGGCGCTGACCCGCTTCGACCCGACGTCGCCCGGCGGCGACGCGGCGGCGGTCGACCGCGCGGTGCGCGGCATCGACCGGCCGCTGGACAGCGCCATCGACGCCATCGCCGAATCGACCCGCGCCCACGCCAAGGCCCGGCAAGGCGACCTCGCGGCGGCGGCGGCCGAGCGCTACACCGGCACGCGGGTGGTCGCCGTCGCCAGCATGCTGCTCGGCCTGCTGCTGATCGCCGTGGCGCTGGGCCGCGCGGTCGGGCGGCGCGGCTGAGCGGCGGGGGCGGAGCGATCATGGACATCGTCGCCACGCTGTTCGGCGGGCTCGGGCTGTTCTTCACCGGGGTGAAGCTGATCGGCCGCAACCTCCAGCACATGGCCGGGCGCCGCTTCCGCGCCGTGCTGGCCAGGGCGACCGCCAACCCGCTGAGCGCCACCGTCGCCGGCACGCTGCTCGGCGTGCTGACCCAGAGCACCAACGCCGCCACCTTCATCGTCATCAACCTGATCACGGCGGGCGCCGTCACCATGCGGCAGGCGATGCCGCTGGTCGGCTGGGCCAACCTCGGCACCGCCGTGCTGGTGGCGCTGACGGCGGTCGATCTGCGGCTGGCGGTGCTCTATGTGCTGGGCGTCACCGGACTGTGCTTCTACTTCGACCTCGACCGCTCGGCGCGCTACCGCCATCTGGTCGGCGCCCTGCTCGGGCTGGGGATCCTGTTCCTGGGGTTGCAACTGATGAAGGCCGGGGCCGGGCCGTTGCGCGACGTGCCGGCGATGCGCGCCGCCCTGCTGTTCGCCGCCTCGTCCGATTTCCTGCTGCTGCTGATCGGGGCGGCGATCACGCTGATCGCGCAATCCTCGGCGACGGTGGCCGTGCTGGCCGTCACCATGGCCGGCGCCGGTCTGTTCGGGGAGCGCGAGACCATCCTGCTGGTGCTGGGGTCGAGCCTCGGCTCCGGCCTGACCACCCTGCTGCTCGGCGGCAACCTCGACGGACGTGCCGGGCAGCTCGCCATCTTCCAGGCGCTGTTCAAGGCGCTGGGGGTCGCGATCCTGCTGCCGCTGTTCCTGCTGGAGGACGGCATCGGCCTGCCGTTGCTGCGCCACGCCATCGATTCGGTGGCCGACGGCCTGCCGGAGCGCATCGCCTGGGTCTTCGTGCTGTGCCAGGTGGTGCCGGCGCTGGTCCTGCTGCCCGTCTTCGGCGTGGCGGAGCGGCTGCTCGCTCGCTGGTCGCCGCCGACCGAGACGGAGGAGCTGTCGCGCCCGCGCTACCTGTCCGACGAGGCGCTGATCGATCCCGAAAGCGCCCTGCCGCTGGCCGGGAAGGAGCAGCTCCGCCTGCTGCGCCATCTGCCCGACTATCTGGACTGCGTGCGGGCCGAGCCGGACACCCCCGACCCGATCCCCTTCGGCGCGCTGCACGAGAGCATGACCGCCGTCGCCCGCGCCGTCGAAGCCTTCCAGACCGAGCTGATCGGCGGCGACCTGCCGCGCGGCACGCTGGTGCGCGCCATTGCCCAGCAGAACCGGCTGGAAATCCTGGTGTCGCTCCACGACAGCGTGCACGAGCTGGTACGCCAGATCCACGACGCGCCCGAAACGCTGCGCCGCCATCCGTTGCCCGGCCAGATGGCCGAGAGCCTGCACGCGCTGCTCGCCAGCCTCGCCGACACCGCCGCCGACCCGGACCATGACGGCGTGTCCCTTCTGGTCGGGTTGACCGGCGACCGCGGGGAGCTGATGGGGCGCATCCGCCGCGCGCTGCTGCGCGGCGACGACCCGCCGGCCCCGGCGGTCCAGCAGGCTCTGGTCGCCCAGACCGCGCTGTTCGAGCGCATCGTCTGGCTGACCCGCCGCTACGCCCTGCTGCTCCGCGAGGGGGCGGACCGGGCGGACAGCCCGGCGCCGGTCGCCATGGCGGCGGATTGAGCCCTCTCCCGCCCCGGGAGAGGGCGCAGAACCGACGGCCGCAGGCCGGACAAGCGCCGAAGGCGATCGTAGGTGGCGCGCGATCGCGAGACTTGCGAGCGACCGTGGGACCCGCCGCGAAGCGGTGGGGAGGGTGAGGGGCTATCGGGCGTGCGACCCGATCCATGCGCCGATAACCGCTCACACCTCCCAGAGGCGCGGCAGCCGCGTCGGCAGGCCGGCCGCCTCGGCGCGCAGGCCCGACCACAAGGTCATGTAGGCCCGGCGCACCGCGCGGGCGTCGCCGCCCAGGATGCGGACCACCAGAAACCCGTCGAAAGCCGTCGCCCCGACCCGCGCCCGCCCGTCCTGCTGGGCGGCTCCGTCCGCCAGCGCGCGCACCGCGTCCAGCCGGTCCGCCGCGTCGGGCGCGGCGTGCAGCAGGGTCGCGCAGGCGCCGGCCCCGCCGAAGCCGGCGGTATGGTTCAGGGTTTCGGCGATGTCGCCATCCAGATGCAGCGCGTCGGCCCACAGCGCCCGGCCGTCGCGGACCACCTCCCAGGCGTCGCGGATCAGGCCGCGCGTGACCGTCTCCCCGAAGGCGGCGCGGCCGAAGACCAGCATCTCGCCGGCGATCAGCCGCGCGTCGCCCGCCAGTTCCAGCCGGGTCAGCCGGCGCAGGCGCGAGCCCTCGAAGACGATGGCCTCCTGCGGCATCCATTCCAGCCACGCCCCGTCCGCGACCGCCACGCGGGTGTCGATGCGGCAGTCCGGGCCGGTGGAGCGGTAGACCTTCTCCGCCGCCTGGGTGGTCACGAGCGCCCGCGCGCACGGGCCCACCGAGAGGTCGATGTCCATGCGGTCGCCGCCGACCATCCCGCCGGAGGTCGTCGCCAGCACCGCGATGGGAACGTCGCCGCGGCGCGGCGTCGGCAGCAGCACCCGCAGCGGGTCGTGGTGGTAGAGGGTCGCCAGCCGGGTCTCGCCGTGCCGGTGTTCGAAACGCACGGTCGCGGCGCCATGCACCGCGACCTTCTTCTCCTCGCCGGACGGAGCGGCCCGGCTCGTGGTCGTCACCCCGCCGGCCGCCTCCTCGATCGTCTGAAGCACGCTGTTCCGCTCCCCTCCCGTGTGGCGGCCGCAGTCTGCCGGAAGGGAGCGGGGCGGCGCAACCCGCGGTGTCGGCACGGGATCAGCCGAGGATCTCGGCGATGGCCTCGCGGTCGTGGACCTCCCGCTCGAAGCGCGACAGCTCGACGCCCAGCGCGTCGCGGATCGACACCATCCCGGCGGGCATCCCCCGCTCGGCGACCGGCAGGTGGCGGAAACCGCCTTCATGCATCAGATGCAGCGCGTGCATCACGGACTGGTCGGGCGACACCGTGGTCGGCTCGGCGGTCATCACCTCGCCGACCCGGGTCCGGTCGGGATCGAGCCCACCGGCCAGCACGCGGAACAGGGCGTCGCGTTCGGTGAAGATGCCGATCAGCCGCTCTCCCTCCACCACCATCAGGGCGCCGATGCGGTGTTCCTTCATCACATGCGCGGCGGTGCGCACCGTCGCGGAGGCCGGAACCGTGTGGATGCGCTGGTTGCGCGTGACGGCGCGGACGGGCCGGGTGGGCATGCGCGGAACCTCCTCTGGGTTGCGTGGCGATGATGGCGCCGAGGGTCGGCAGCCGAATGGATTCTTGTTGCGAACCTTCCTCTTCCCTGCTCCGAAAGTTACCTTTTGGTGGCGTGACGGACAATATGCGAAACGTCCTGTGGCCGTCCTACGCCTCGCCGGAGAAGCAGCCGCTGCGAGCGGCCACCACCGCGACCTGGGTGCGGTTGCGCACGCCGAGCTTCTGCATGATGGCGCGGACATGCACCTTCACCGTGCCCTCCAGCACGCCGAGCCCGCGGGCGATCTCCTTGTTGGAGTGGCCGGCCAGCAGGAGCTGGAAGACGTCGCGCTGGCGGTCGGTCAGGCGGTCGAGGATGCCGGAGGCCGGCCGCACCGGATCGCTCACCACGGTGCCGCTCAGCACCGCGCGCGGCAGGGGAAGGAAGATGTCCCCGCTCAGCGCCAGCGAGATGGCGTGCTCCAACACCTCGGCCGAACTGGTCTTCAGGATGTAGCCGCGCGCGCCCAGCCGGACGCTGTCGACGATGTCCGACACCTCGTCGGATCCGGAGATCACCAGCAGAGGCACGCTGCCCAGCGCGTCGATCATCCGGCGGACGCCGGGATGGATTCCAGTCCCGGCCGTTTCCAGACGATCGTCCTCCCCACCCCCTGCCCCGCCCCCCGCCCCGCCCAGACCGAGGTCGAACAGCACAAGGGTCAGGTCCGGCGTGCGCCGGGCCAGCGCGATCGCCTCGTCGAGCGATCCCGCCTCCAGGACACGGGCGTCGGGATGGATTTCGCCAACGGAGAGCGCGAAGCCATGCCGCACGAGAGGATGATCGTCGACCACCAGGAAGGTCGGTGCCGCTTCGGTCGCGACACGCTCAAAGCCGCGGGTTTGCAGCGTTATCTCCATTGTATCCCCACATGGCATCCGGTCGTTCTCCAGACCGGCCAAAGACAACGATTGGCCGAAAACCGGAAGACCTTCTTTCGAAGCGTCAAGAACCCCGACTACTCCGAAAGATTGGACAGTTCAACTGGCACGAATTTCCGACAAAATCGAAATCATTATCGTCGATTTCGCCGTCGCGCCTTGCGTCTGTCAACGGACATCCGTATAAATCATCGGGTCATCAAGCGTAAAGCCCGCTTTTTCCGGACAATATTGTTTGTATTTTTCCTTTCCGGGAATTCGAACGCGGGGCGGGCGTTCACGAAGCGCCGGACCGGGTACGGGACTGGGGACGGCGCGGCGGAGGAGAGTCTATGAAGACGTGGAACGTCATGCTGGTGGATCACGACCGGCTGTTCTCGGCGGCGCTCGCGACGCTGATCGCCGGCGGCCCATTCCATGTGGGCACCCACGCGTTGAGCGCCGACGACGCGTTGGAGGACATCGCGGCCGGCGCCGCCCCGGACGTGATCGTGCTGGCCCTCCAGGACGGGCTGGCGGAGGAGATCGCCGGCATCAAGCGCCTGCGCGCCGCCACCCAGGCCCGCATCGTCGTGCTGGCCGACACCATCGCCGACCGCTCCCTGTCGCTGTCGCTGAAGGCCGGGGCGGACGCCTATCTGAACAAGAGCATGTCCAGCGAGTCGCTGCTGCGGTCCCTGCAACTGGTCATGCTGGGCGAGGTGGTCTACCCGACCCATGTGGCGAGCCTGCTGATGGCCGCCAGCAACGAGCGCCCCACCCCGCAGCCGGTCGCGGCGGCCGTCTCCAACGGCGACCTGTCGAAGCGCGAGGTGCAGATCCTGCGCTGTCTGCTGGCCGGCCAGTCGAACAAGGCCATCGCCCGCAACCTGCACATCACCGAATCGACGGTGAAGATGCATTTCAAGAACGTGATGCGGAAGATCAACGCCCAGAACCGCACCCAGGCGGCGGTGTGGGCGATCCAGAACGGGTTGTCGCCGCTCATCACCGCCTGAGCGCGGCGCTCCGATGCGAGGGGAGAGGGCGCCGGGATCGCCGGCGCCCTCCCCGTTCCGCGATCATTCCGCCGCGTGGCGCTGGCGGTCGTGCCGGCCCTCGGCGAACTCCTCGATCATCTTGGGGCAGAAGGCCGCCAGATCGTCCGGCTTGCGCGAGGTGACGAGGCCGCGGTCGGTGACCACCGTCTCGTCGACCCAGGTCGCCCCGGCGTTGGTCAGGTCGGTCTTCAGCGACGGCCAGGACGTCACCCGCCGGCCCTTCACGGCACCGGCATCGATCAGCGTCCAGGGGCCGTGACAAATCGCGGCGATGGGTTTGCCCGCCTGGGCGAAGCTCCTGATGAAGTCGATGGCCTTCGGCTCCAGCCGCAGGGCGTCGGGGTTGATGACGCCGCCCGGCAGCATCAGCGCGTCGTAGCGGCCCGCGTCGGCTTGGTCGAGCACCGTGTCGACCGCAACCATGTCGCCCTTGTCGTGATGGTTCCAGCCCTGGATCCGGCCGGATTTCGGGGCGACGACATGAACCGTGGCGCCCGCGTCGCGCAGGGCCTTCACCGGTTCGGTCAGTTCCACCTGTTCGAAGCCGTCGGTGGCGAGCACGGCCACGGTCTTGCCGGTCAAGTTCTGAGCCATGGGGAACCTCCTTGCTGTTGGCCTCACAACCGCAGCAACCGGATTACCCCCGCATCGTTCCCTTGGAACCGCCCGGCAATTCCCATGTTGATCGTTGCATAAGGATCACACTCACAGCCGGGAGCGCCGAATCATGCGACTCCGTCACGCTTTTGCGACCGTTGCCCTGGTCGCAACCCTGCCATTCGCTCTGCCCGAGTCGGCCCATGCCGAAGAGTCGCTGCGCACGCGCGACCTGACCGGCCTGGAGGTCACCGGCCTGCTGGGCGAGGAGTTGGGGCAGATCGCCTCGGTGTCCGACACGCCGAACCACAAGGACGCCGTCGTTCTGGTCGAGGCCAGCGGCATGCTGGACGTCGGCCACCGCTATTTCACGCTGCGCCGCTCGCAGCTCAGCCCCGGCGAGGACGAGGACACGGTGACGGTCAGGGTGACCGCCGCGGACGTGCTGCGCCGGATGCGCGACGACACCCAGGTGGCCGAGCGGTAGGGGACCACATCGGCGGCAACGCAAGCGCCCCTCTCCCCGAGGGGGAGAGGGGTCGGGGTGGGGGCGCAGCGCCGCCCCTCATCCCTCCAGCGTGTGGCTCGGCTTGCAGCCGGTCGGCCAAGGCTCGCCCAAATCCTCGACCAGCAGGCGCCAGCCGCTGCCGTCGAGCCGGACGCAGCCGCCGCCGGCGAAATGCAGGGCGACCCCGCCCTCCACCGTCTCCAGCGACAGCAGCTCCAGGATCTGCCCGCGGTCCTTCACGTCGATGCCGCGCAGCTTGACCCCGGTCACCCCCTCCACGCGCACCCCGCAATGGACGCGCTCGAACGGCGCCAGATCGTCGTCGTCGGCCGTCGGGCCGGGACGCGGCCGGTCGGCGCTCTCCCAGCGGAAACGGTTCACCACCATGACGAAACGCTTCTCGTCCGGCAGGAAACCCATGTCGCCGATGGGCAGGATGGCGTCCTGGAGGCAGGCGGAGACGACCTTCAAATCCTCGTCGTCCTCCGCGCGCAGGCGGATCGGGGCGGCGGTCGGGTGGACGCTCATGGCACCTCTCGTTTGGGCGGGAGGGCTCAGTCCTCGCCGCCGTGAATGCGTTCGATGTCGGCCCCGCAGGCGGCGAGCTTCTCCTCCACCCGCTCGTAGCCGCGGTCGAGGTGGTAGACGCGGTTGACCACCGTCTCCCCCTCCGCCGCCAGGCCGGCGAGCACCAGCGAGACCGAGGCGCGCAGGTCCGTCGCCATGACGGGCGCGCCGGTCAGCCGCTCCACCCCGCGCACCAGCGCCGACGAGCCGTGCACGGTGATCCGCGCGCCCATGCGGGTCAGTTCCGGCGCGTGCATGAAGCGGTTCTCGAAGATGGTCTCCGTGATCATCGCCGCCCCCGACGCCACGCACATCAGGGCCATCATCTGGGCCTGGAGGTCGGTGGGGAAGCCGGGATAGGGCTCGGTCATCACGTCGACGCCGTGCAACTCGCCGTTGGCGCGGGACACGCGGATTCCGTTCTCGATCTCCTCGAAGGCGACACCGGCGGGGGCCAGAGCCTTGACCGCCGCCTTGATCAGATCGAGACGCGTGTTCATGATGTCAAGACGCCCGCCGGTCATCGCCGCCGCCATCGCGTAGGTGCCGGTCTCGATGCGGTCGGCCACCACCATGTGGCGGGCGCCGTGCAGCCGGTCGACGCCCTCGATCACCAGCCGGTCGGTGCCGATGCCGGTGATCCGCGCGCCCATCTTGACCAGGCATTCGGCGAGGTCGGTCACCTCCGGCTCGCGCGCCGCGTTGACCAGGATGGTGGTCCCCTTCGCCAGGGTCGCCGCCATCAGCAGGTTCTCGGTGGCGCCGACCGACACCTTGGGGAAGACGTATTCCGCGCCGCGCAGGCCGCCGGCCGGGGCCTTGGCCACGATGTAGCCGCCCTCGATCCGGATGTCGGCGCCCATCGCCTCCAGGCCCTTGATGTGCAGGTCGACGGGCCGCGCGCCGATGGCGCAGCCGCCGGGCAGCGACACCTTGGCCTCGCCGCAGCGGGCGAGCAGCGGCCCCAGCACCAGCACGCTGGCGCGCATCTTGCGTACCAGATCGTAGGGCGCCGTGGTGTTGGTGACGTCGCGCGCGGTGAAGTCCACCGCACGGCCCGCGCAGTCGCCGCCCGCCCCCGCCATGTGGATCGCCACGCCGTGCTGGAGCAGCAGGTTGCACAGCGTGTTGATGTCGGCGAGGATCGGCAGGTTGGTGAGCGTCAGCGTCTCGTCGCTCAGCAGCGAGGCGGTCATCAGCGGCAGCGCCGCGTTCTTGGCGCCGCCGACGGTGATGGAGCCGTTGAGCGGGCGACCGCCGCGAATGCGGATCTTGTCCATGGGGACCTGTGCCTTGCGGGAGATGGGGAAACCGGACGCGGAGGGTCAGAGACGCGGCAGCGTCACGCCCTTCTGGCCCATGTATTTGCCGGCCTTGTCGGCGTAGGACACCTCGCAGACGCTGTCCCCCTTGAGGAACAGGAACTGGCAGAGCCCCTCGTTGGCGTAGACCTTGGCGGGCAGCGGCGTGGTGTTGGAGATCTCCAGCGTGACGTGGCCCTCCCACTCCGGCTCCAGCGGGGTCACGTTGACGATCAGGCCGCAGCGGGCGTAGGTGCTCTTGCCGAGGCAGATCACCAGCACGTCGCGCGGAATGCGGAAATACTCCACCGTGCGGGCCAGCGCGAAGCTGTTGGGCGGGATGATGCAGACGTCGGTCTTGCGGTCGACGAAGCTGCTGTCGTCGAAGCGCTTGGGATCGACCAGGGCGTTGTCGACGTTGGTGAAGATCTTGAACTCGTCGGCCACCCGCGCGTCGTAGCCGTAGGACGACACGCCGTAGGAGATGACGCCCTCGCGCTTCTGCGTCTCGACGAAGGGCTCGATCATGCCCTTGGTCTCGGCCATCTCGCGGATCCAGCTGTCCGGCATGATGCCCATCGGGGAACTCCTTGACGTATCGAAAGTGTGGGGTCGAGGGCCGTTTGTAGCGGAGCCGGCCCGGCCGCTCAAGGACAGGAAATGGGGCAGGCGCGCATGGCGGGATATCGCGGGGGCCGGGGGCAAGGGTCTTTGCCCTTGGCCGGCGGGCCGCTAGGATCGCGTCCATGACCGACGATTCCATCACGCTGTCCCTCACGGACGCCTCCGATTCCGCCGATGCCGCAAGCATCCTCAATGGGCTGAAGCGCTACAACGAAGCCGCCTCCGGGCGTGCGCCCGACCGGCGCGACGTGACCATCGTCGCCCGCGACGCCGACGGGACGCTGCTCGGCGGGCTGGCCGGCTACACCCAGTGGGACTGGCTCTACGTCGATCAGTTGTGGATCGCCGAGGGGGGACGGCGCGGCGGCGTCGGCTCCCGCCTGCTGGCGGCGGCCGAGGCCGAGGGGCTGGCGCGCGGCTGCCGCTGGTCGCGACTCTACACCTACGATTTCCAGGCGCCGGACTTCTACCCCAGGCACGGCTACGAGGTCTGGGCCGAACTGGACGGCTACCCCGAGGGGCACAAACAGATCTGGTTCCGCAAGACGCTGGGGTGACGGCTACTCCGCCTTGTCCCTTTGCCGTGCCTGCTCCTTGCGCTTGCGCAAATTCTCGCGCAGCCGCGCGGCCAGACGGTCGTCGCGGCTGTTGGCGGCGGGCTTGCCCTTCGGCGGGGCGGGGGTTTCGGTCTCGTCGGTCATCGGAGGATCGTCAGGGCATCAGGCGGCGAGCGGGGCGGCGGCGGCGGAGCGCGCCCAATGGCGGGTCCAGGCCTGGAACATCAGCACGTTCCAGAGCCTGTGCTGGTTGTTCCGGGTTCCGGACAGATGTTCGGTCCAGCAAGCGCGGATCGTTGCGGGATCGAACCAACCCTCCGAGCGCAGAGCGGACTCGCTCAGCAAATCCTCCGCCCAGTCCCGCAGGGGGCCGCGCAGCCACGCGTCGATCGGCACGGCGAAGCCGGATTTCGGCCGTTCGATCAGTTCCTTCGGAACATGGCGGTACAGCACTTGCCGCAGCAGCCACTTGCCCTGCCCGTCCCGGATCTTCTGGGACAGAGGCACCCGCCACGCGAACTCCACCACCCGGTGGTCGAGCAGCGGCACCCGCGCCTCCAGCCCGACGCCCATGCTGGCGCGGTCCACCTTGGCAAGGATGTCGTCCGGCAGATAGGTGGCGCTGTCGAGCAGTTGCATGCGCGGAACGAAGCCGGGAATCCGCCGGGCAAGCTCCGCGTCCCAGACCAGCCCCTTCGGCTCGCGCCCGCCGCGCACCACCGCGTCGGGATCGTCCCACTGCGACACCAATCGGCGGTAGAGCGCGTCCGGTTCCGGAGAGGCCAGGACGCCGGCCAGCTTGTGCAGCTTGTCGCCGGGCTGGCGCGGGCGGCGGCCCTCCGGCAGCAGCCCGAACAGGGCATCCCAGCCACCGGGCCGCACCGCCTGGATCATTCCGGCCGCGGTCCGACGCAGCCCCGGCGGCAGCGGCGCCATGCGGCGCCACACCGAATCGCCCCAGAGATAACGGTTGTAGCCGGCGAACAGCTCGTCCCCCCCATCGCCGGACAAGGCGACGGTGACGGATTTCCGCGTCAGTTGCGACACCAGAACGGTCGGGATCTGCGAGCTGTCGGCGAAAGGCTCGTCGTACCACTCCGGCAGGTTCGGGATGGTGTCGAGCGCGTGGCGCGGCTCGACCACCAACTCGGTGTGGTCGGTGCCGAGATGGCGGGCGACGGCGCGCGCCGCCTCGGCCTCGTCGTAGCCGCCCTCGCGGAAGCCGATGGTGAAGCTGCGCACCGGCCGGTCGCTGCGCCGGGCCATCAGCGCCACCACGGCGGAGCTGTCCACCCCGCCCGACAGAAAGGCGCCGAGCGGCACGTCGGCCATCATCTGCCGCCCGACCGCGTCGGACAGCAGCTCCTCCAGCGCGTCGGTCGCCTCGGCGTCGGACAGGGCCAGCGGGTTCGCCAGACCGTCGCACGCCGCCGTGGCAACGTCCCAATAGACCGTCTCCTCCGGCTCGCGGCCGGGACGGACGGTGAGGATGCGGCCGGGCTCCAGCTTGCGCACGCCCTCGAAGATGCTGTGCGGCGCCGGGACGTAGCTGAAGCGCAGATAGGCGGCCAGCGCGTCGCGGTCGAGTCCGGCGGTGAAGGCCGGATGGGCGCGCAGCGCCTTGGGCTGCGAGCCGAACAGCAGCGCGCCGTTCTGCCGCGTCCAATAGAGCGGCTTCACCCCGAGCGGGTCGCGGACCAGCGTCAGCGCGCGCTCATGGCGGTCCCACAGGGCGAAGGCGAAGATGCCGACCAACCGGCGCACCGCCCGCCCGATGCCCCAGGCGGCGCAGGCCTCGACCAGCACCTCGGTGTCGGACTGGCCGCGGAAGCGGTGGCCGGCGGCCTCCAGCTCGGCGCGCAGCTCCGGAAAATTGTAGATCTCGCCGTTGTAGGCGATGACGAGGCGCCCGTCGGCCGACTCCATCGGCTGCCGCCCGAGCGGCGACAGCTCGACGATGGCGAGGCGCCGATGGCCCAGCGCCATCCCGGCGGGCTCGTCGGCCCACAGGCCGTCCCCGTCGGGGCCGCGATGGGCGATGCGATCGTTCATGCGGCCGACCACCGCCGCGAAGCCGCCGGCGGTGGCCACGGCGGAGGCCGCGCGCCCGTCCGCGTCGAGCAGGAAGCCGCAGAAGCCGCACACGGACGCTACCCCCGCCTTGTCAGTGGTCGGAGTGGTGCAGGATCTCGTCGCGCAGGCCGGTGTCGTAGCCGACGCCGACGGCGGTCAGCACGGCGCGGCCCGGCTCGCGCTTCACGATGCCCTTGCGCTCCAGGATGGTCCAGACGGCGTCGTTCTGGAGGCCGGTGGCATCCTTGGCGGCGACGACGGCGTGGCCGAGGTGGAAGTGGTTGCCGTGCGCGTGCGGCAGGCCGGTGATGAGGAAGGCGCCCTCCTCACCCTCGGCGGGCTTGTCCTCCAGCCGGGCGATCTCCTGCAACAGGGTCAGGGTGCGGAGTTGCAGCGGGTTCAGGTTCAGCGGGTTCTTCTTGGGGGGCATGGTCGCGTCCCATCGGTCCTTGGTATCGGGTGTCGGCGCAGTAGACCGGGATGGCAAAGGCGCTGTCAAGCCGTGCGACCAGCCTCTGAAGGCTGGCGCGGCGGAAGACGGTCGGGCATAAGACGCGTGCGGGACGCGAAGGCGCACCCACAGCTTCGGTTGCCGCAAGAGGCCAGCAGACCATGACCATCCTCGTCACCGGCGCCGCCGGCTTCATCGGTTCGCACGTCGCGGCGGCCCTGCTGGACCGTGGGCAGAGCGTGCTCGGCCTCGACAACCTCAACGACTATTATTCGGTGGCGCTGAAGGAGGCGCGGCTGGCCCGGCTCCAGGCCCGGCCCGGCTTCCGCTTCGTCAAGGCCGACGTCGCCGACCGCGCGACGGTCGAGGGGCTGTGGCCGCAGTTCCAGGACGTGACCGGGGTGGTGCATCTGGCGGCCCAGGCCGGGGTGCGCTATTCGCTGGAAAACCCCTACGCCTACGTCGACGCCAACGTCACCGGGCAGGTCGCCCTGCTGGAGGCGGCGCGGCGGATGCCGAAGCTCGAGCATCTCGTCTACGCCTCGACCTCCTCGGTGTACGGCGCCAACAAGAAGATGCCCTTCTCGGTCGAGGACCGGGTCGACAGCCCGATGTCGATCTACGCCGCGACCAAGAAGGCGGCGGAGATGATGGCCTTCTCCTACAGCCACCTCTACCGGATCCCGGCGACGGGGCTGCGCTTCTTCACCGTCTACGGCCCCTGGGGGCGCCCGGACATGGCGGCCTACCTGTTCGCCGACGCGATCGTCGCCGGGCGGCCGATCCGTGTCTTCAACGGCGGCAGGATGAAGCGCGACTTCACCTTCGTCGAGGACATCGCCGCCGGCGTGCTGGCGGCGCTCGACCGCCCGGCGCCGCCGGATGCGGAGACCGGCGCGCCACACCGGGTCTACAACCTCGGCAACAACCGCTGCGAGGATCTGATGCGCTTCATCGGCATCCTGGAGGAGTCGCTGGGGCGCGAGGCGGTGAAGATCATGGAGCCGCTCCAGGCCGGCGACGTGCCGGAGACCGCCGCCGACATCGAGGCCAGCCGCCGCGACCTCGGCTTCGAGCCCAGGACCCCGATCGAGGTCGGGCTGCCCCGCTTCGTCGAGTGGTACAAGGGGTATCACGGCGTCAAGACCGTCGGGTGACGCACGGGAGCCATGGGGCGCAAGACGAACCGGCGCCCAGCACGATCGCTTTTTGAGTTCGCGTGACGCCGACCGCTCTCGATGATAGAAAGTCCTCCCATCGGTTAAAGCGAACCAATGCGGAGATGCCCGGGCATGTGCGGTCGGCTTGTCGCCTGTATCCTCGCCATTGCGCTTTTCACCGTCGCGTCGCCGGCGCGGGCCACCGACAAGGTGGCGCTGGTAATCGGCAACAACGCCTATCGCCATGGCGGAGCGTTGGCCAACCCGATCAACGACGCCCGCGCCGTCGCGGCGGCCTTGCAGAGGCGCGGTTTCGACCTTGGTCCGGGCGACGAGGGCCTGGTGCTGGACACCGACAAGGGCGCGCTGGAACGGGCCTTGAGGAATTTCCGCATCCGTTCCCAGGGGGCGCGGCTGGCGGTGATCTACTATTCGGGCCATGGGGTCCAGATCGATGGCATCAACCTGCTGGTCCCGGTGGATGCGCGGCTGGAGGATGTGAGCGACGCCGATCTCGAAACCGTGCGACTCGAGGCGGCGCTGTCGCAGATGCGCGGCACCGTCAACGCGGTGATCCTCGACGCCTGCCGCAACAATCCGTTCGGCGACAGGCTGGCGCGTTCCGCCGGGCAGCTGGGCCGCTCCCTGGGCGCCTCGCGCGGCATGGCGCGGATCGACAGCCGTGTTCTTTCGGGAGGATCGGTGGTTGCGCTGGCGGCGATGCCGGGGGAAGTCGCGTTCGACGGCACCGGCAGAAACAGCCCCTATGCCGCGGCGTTGATCGACGTGCTCGACCACCCGCCGACCGAAAACCCGCAACTCGATCTGCGCAAGCTGTTCGCGGCGGTGCGGGAGGAGGTGGAGAGGACCACGGACGGCAAGCAGAGGCCCGAAGTGGTCGACCGGCTGCCGTCGCGCGACGTTTTCCTCTTGCCGCCTCCAGCGACGGCAACGGCAACGGCGACGCAAAAAATCTCCAACCCTCGCCTGGCCAACGATCGCTGGGTGGCGCTGGAGCCTGGAGAATCCTACCGCCTGCCCGTGCTGGACAATGACAGCGGGACGAACGGCGGCCGGCTGCGGGTGGTTTCCCTGGACGGGGTGCAGCGCGGCCGGGCGGAGATCAGCGAAGGCGGTCAAAGCCTCACCTATACGGCTCCCCTGGACGGCGGGGGCGGTGAGGTGTCGTTCGAATACAGCGCCCAGGAGGACGGCGGCGGCGTCTCGAACGCACGGGTGACGCTGGTGTTGACTTCGCCGCCGGCGCCAAACCGCCAGGATCGGCCTGGGGAGCCTGAAAAACCAATCGTATCAACGATTGTGACGGACAGGGCTTCGAAGGCGAAGATCATGGGCAATCATGGCCTGACACTGCAATGGCTCGACAAAGGCCCCATCGGCCGAGTGGCTGTAACGGAAAAAAACGGCATCATCACGTTAAAAGGACGCCAGGGAGGATACAAGAGGCACGAAGACGATTTCGTTTCCTTGGATGGAGTTATTACGGAAATAAATGATAAGGAATTTTTCTTCGATGGAGAAATAAATATGAAAATTTACCATATTAATGGAGGAAATATATGCACAAGAAGTAATAAAGTGAGATTTGCCATAACGGAAAATAGAAAATACTGGAGAATGAGAGAGCCATATATGAAAAACCCGTGCGACGACGCCACTGACTATATAGATATATATTTTTAACTACGGCGCTCTCAAGAAAATCACGGCCCAAATGACGCCACCCCCTAATTCGCCACACTCCCAAACATGGGAGCTGCAACAACGGAAATTGTCTCAATTACGCCGATCAGAAGCGCGCTAGCGGCAACTCTTGGCAAGCAGCGAGACCGGAAAGCCGCCCTTATCGTTGACGATGAACGGGCGGCTCCGCGCCCTCGCCTACGGCGCTTCGGCGATCGCCTGGAGTTCGTCCGCCCGCTCCGCCGTCATGTTGAGAACGCAGGAGGCGCCGAGAATGCCGGCGATCGTCCCCTCGCCGCCGCCCGCGAAACCGCAGTTGAGATCCCGAAACTTCAGCCAGGCGCGTTGAACCTCCTTGAAATCCTGCGCCCGCTTGCCCTCGACGGTCTTCATGGCGGCCTTGTAGGCGGCGTTCAGCCGCTTGTCCTGCTTCTCGTGCTCCGCCCCGATGCAGCCGTGCATCTCGGCCGTGACGCCGCCGGCGTTGTCCATGCAGTTCGTGTAGGTGATCGACAGATTTCTGGACTCCGCATGGGCGGACGATGCCGTCGCCACGCAGACTCCCAGGACAGCGGCGATCATCCCGGCCTTCGACATAGTCCCGTCCCTCCAAAACCGCGCGTCCTCGCTGGACCCGCGAGGCGGGATCATGACCACGCAATCGGCGCAAGTCGACAACCGACGAATGGAGGATCACAATCCGGCACGGTCCGTGCTGTTGTCGCACGGGCTGCATCCAGCGGAGGAAAGACCATGGAGCTGAAGCGCGGACGCCTGATCGACCATATCCATCTGCGCGCCAGGGATCTCCCGGCGACCAAGCGGTTCTACAAGGCGGTGCTGGCGACGCTGGAGATCCCCGTGGTCGAGGCCGACACCCACCTGTGGGCGGACGAGCTGTGGATCGACGCCGGCGAGCAGGCGAGCCACGTCCATCTGGCGTTCCAGGCGCGGGACCGCGACGCGGTCCGCCGCTTTCACGAGGCGGGCCTCGCCGCCGGGGGGCGGGACAACGGCGGTCCGGGCGAGCGGGCCTATCATCCCGGCTACTTCGCCGCCTTCCTGCTCGACCCCGACGGCAACAACATCGAGGCGGTGCATCACGGCCCCGCCGAGCGCTCCGCCGACGCCGTCACCCTGACCTTCGACGCGCCGGGCTGACCGGGCCGGGCGGGCGACAGCCGGGGAACCCGCCGCCCGCGATCCGTTGTCAGGGCGGGCGGCATGATATAAACCTTCGCCGCGCTCCGGCAGGCGCGGCGCATGACGATTTCAAGGAACCATGCGGTGTCTCCTGGTCTTCGCGTCGACGAGCGTGGTGCAAGGACCATCCCGAGATTGCCCGACCCGATCATGACCCTGCCCACAACTGCGCCGATGGCCCCGCCGCCCCGCCCGAAGCTGCTCTATCTCGTGACGGAGGACTGGTATTTCTGGTCCCACCGCCTGCCCATGGCGCGCGCCGCGCGCGACGCCGGCTTCGACGTGACGGTCGCCACGCGGGTGGACCGGCACGGGGAGCGCATCGCGGCGGAAGGGTTCCGGGTTCTGCCGCTGTCCTGGCAGCGGCGCAGCGTCAACCCGCTGGGCGCCCTGGCCGCCGTCCGCGAGATCGCCGCGCTGTACCGGCGGGAGAAACCCGACGTCGTCCATCATGTCGCCATGAAGCCGGTGCTGCTCGGCGGGCTGGCGGCGTTGGCGGCGGGCGTGCCGGCGGTGGTCAACGCGCTGGCCGGGCTGGGAACGGTCTTCACCCCTGCCGGAAAGCTGAAGCCGCGGCTGGTGGCGCTGGCCGTGCATCCGCTGCTGCGCCGGCTGCTGAACCGGCGGAACAGCGTTCTTCTCCTGCAAAATCCGGACGACCGCAGGACGCTGGAGCGGCACGGCCTGATCGACGGCGCGCAGGTCCGCATCATCCGGGGGTCGGGGATCGACACCAACCATTATCGGGCGCTTCCCGCCCCGCCGGCCCCGCCGCTGGTGATCGGCTGCGCCGCCCGCCTGCTCGCCAACAAGGGCATTGCCGAACTGGTGGAGGCTCACGGGCGGCTGCGCGCCAAGGGGCTGGACGTCGAGCTTCTGCTGGCCGGCCAGCCCGACCCGGCCAGCCCGACCTCGATCCCGCAATCCCTGCTGGACCGTTGGGCTGCCCTGCCAGGCGTGACCCTGCTGGGGCAGGTGGAGGATGTCCGCAAGCTGTGGGCGCGCTGCCACGTCGCCGTGCTGCCCTCGCGCGGCGGCGAGGGGTTGCCGAAAAGTCTGCTGGAAGCCGCCGCCTGCGGCCGGGCCATCGTGGCGACCGACGTGCCGGGTTGCCGGGAGGTCGCCCAGGCGGACGTCAACGCCCTGCTGGTGCCGAGGAACGATCCAGGAGCGCTGGCGGAGGCCCTTGAGCGCCTGGCGCGGGATCCCGGCCTGCGCGCCCGCTTCGGCGAGGCGAGCCGCCGTCTGGTCGAGTCCGACATGTCCGCCGAGCATGTCGGCGCGAAGACCGTCGAGCTGTATCGCGGCCTGCTGGACCGCGCCGCCCTCTCCACCGTGCCGGCGGAAGCGTCGGGAGCGTCATGACCATGAGTCCGATCGCCGCATTCGCCGTGCTGGGGCTGTCCTGGCTGCTGTCCTGGGCGCTGACCGGCCGGGTTCTCGCCTATCTGCGGCGCAAGGCGATCCTCGACCACCCGAACGACCGGTCGAGCCACTCCATCCCGACACCACGCGGCGGCGGCTGGGGCGTCATGCTGACCCTGCTTCCGGCCTGGGTGGCGGTCGGGGCCGCCACCGGCGACCTCCGGCGCGCCCTGCCGGTCCTGGCCGGGATCGCGGCACTGATGGCGGTGTCCTGGATGGACGACCGGCGCGGCCTCGGCTCGGCGCCGCGCTTCCTGATCCAGATTGCCGCCGTCGCCGGCGGACTCGCCGCGCTGCCGGGAGACGGGCTGGTCTTCCAGGGATTGCTGCCCGCCTGGGCCGACCGGCTGGTCGCCGCCGTCGGCTGGCTGTGGTTCGTCAATCTGTTCAACTTCATGGACGGCATCGACGGGCTGGCCGGCGGCGAGACCGCGACCATCGGCGGCGGGCTGGCGCTGGTCGCCGCTCTGACCGGGCCGGCGGCGCTGAATCCGGCGCTGGGGCTCTACGGTCTGGCGGCGGCGGGGGCGGCGCTGGGGTTCCTGATGTGGAACTGGCACCCGGCCAAGCTGTTCATGGGCGACGTCGGCAGCGTGCCGCTGGGCTTCGCGCTGGGCTGGCTGCTGCTGGGCACGGCGGCGGCCGGATTCTGGCCGGCGGCCCTGCTGATCCCCGCCTATTTCCTGACCGACGCCACCCTCACCCTGCTGCGCCGGCTGGCCGAGGGCAAGAAGGTCTGGCAGGCCCACCGCGAGCATTTCTATCAGAAGGCCACCCAGCGGGGACGCAGCCACGCGCAGGTCGTCCGGCTGGTGCTGGCGCTGAACGGCGTGCTGGTCGCGCTGGCCGCGGCCTCGCTGTCGCTGGGCTGGGTGGTGGTGCTTCCGGGCGCCGTGGCGGTGATTCTGCTGCTGGCCACGCTGGCCCGTCCGGCACGGGTCGCCGCGTGATGCGCGTCCTCGTCACCGGGGCCAACGGCTTCGTCGGCCGCGCGCTGGTGCCGCTGCTGGCCGAACGCGGCCATCACGTGCGCGCAGCCGTCCGCAAGGCCGGCACCGTGGTCCCCGACGCCGCCGAGACGGTGGCCATCGGCGACATCGGCCCGGACACCGACTGGCACCGTGCGCTCGACGGCATCGACGCGGTGGCGCATCTGGCCGCCCGCGTCCATGTCATGAAGGACACCGCCGCCGACCCGCTCGCCGCCTTCCGCGCGGTGAACACGGACGGCACCCGGCGGCTGGCCGAACAGGCGGCGGCGTCCGGCGTCCGGCGCTTCGTCTATCTCAGCAGCATCAAGGCGCTGGTCGACGAGAGCCAGCCCCGGCCGCTCGACGAGGCCACACCCGCCGACCCGCACTCCCCTTACGGCGTCTCCAAGCTGGAGGCCGAGCAAGCGCTGGCCGGAATCGCCGCCGACAGTGGCCTGGAGGTCGCGGTGATCCGCCCGCCGCTGGTCTACGGTCCCGGTGTCGCCGGCAATTTCCGCAGCCTTCTGAAACTCGTGGCGTCCGGCCTGCCGCTGCCGCTGGGCGGGCTCGACAACCGGCGCAGCCTGATCTTCGTCGGCAATCTCGCCGACGCGGCGGCGCTCTGCCTGACCCACCCAGGGGCCTCCGGCGGTCATTTTCTGGTGCATGACGGACAGCCGCTCTCCACGGCGGAGCTGGTGCGGGCGATCGGCACGGCGATCGGCCGGCCGGCCCGGCTGGTGCCGCTTCCCGCCGGATTGCTGGCGCTTGGCGCCCGGCTGGCCGGCAAGCAGGCGGTGTACGACCGCATCGCCGGATCGCTGACAATCGACGACCGCGCCATCCGCGACCGGCTCGGCTGGCGTCCGCCCCACGACCCCGCGTCCGGGTTGCGCGCCACGGCGGAATGGTTCAAAGCTTCACGCGGCTGACCGGGCAGAAGCCCCGGCCACGGCCGAACGACAGCAGGGCAAGCGGCATGCGCATCCCGTCCACGCGGGCGTTTCTCGTCTTTCTTCACGACCTGACCATGACCGGCGTGGCGCTGGCGGTCGCGCTCTATCTGCGGGTCGGCGGCTTCGCCTTCCCGTACTACGCCGACGCGCTGGCCACCGCGCTGCCGATGCTGGTCGGCATCTCGGCCGTGGTCTTCGTTCTGTTCGGGCTTTACCGCGGCATCTGGCGCTACGCGTCGGTCCCCGACCTGGTGCAGGTGATCCGCGCCGTCACGGTGGCGGTGCTGTGCTTCGTGCTGGCGATGTTCCTGCTGACCCGGCTGGAATCACTGCCCCGCTCGCTGCCGCCGATCCTCTGGCTGGTGCAGATCGTGCTGCTCGGCGGCCCGCGCTTCGCCTACCGCCTGTTCAAGGACCGCCGGCTGAGCTTCGGCGAGGAGGCCGCCGGGGTGCCGCGCATCCCCGTGCTGCTGCTCGGCGTCGGCGACGCGGCGGAGCTGTTCATCCGCTCGCTCGACCAGTCGGGGCAGGCCGCCTACCGCGTCGTCGGCATCCTCGACGAGAAGGGCCGCCGCGTCGGCCACGCCGTGCGCGGCGTCAAGGTGCTGGGCGGCCCCGACGACCTCGCCCGCGTCGTCGAGAGCCTCGACCGCAAGGGCGACCGCCCGCAGCGGCTGATCATCGCCAAGGGATCCAACGAAATTCCCGGTGCCCTGCTGCGCGGCCTGCTCGACCAGGCCGAGGCGCTCGGCCTGATCCTGTCGCGCCTGCCCAGCCTGACCGAGTTCAAGTCGGCGCTCGGCGAGGGCAAGAGCATCGAGGTCCGCCCGATCGCGCTGGAGGATTTGCTGGGCCGCCCCCAGGCGGTGCTCGACCGCGGCGCCATCGCCGGGCTGGTCGGCGGCCGGCGCGTCGTGGTGACCGGGGCCGGAGGCACCATCGGCAGCGAGCTGGTGCGCCAGATCGCAGCACTGGCGCCGGAGCGGCTGATCCTGGTCGATGCCGGCGAGTTCAACCTCTACAGCATCGAGATGGAGGTGCGGGAGCGCTTCCCCGCCCTCGACACCCGCGCCGTCATCGCCGACGTGCGCGACCGCGACCGCGTCATGCGGCTGTTCCAGGAGGAACGCCCGGCGATGGTCTTCCACGCCGCCGCGCTGAAGCATGTGCCGCTGGTCGAGGCCAACCCGTGCGAGGGCGCGCTGACCAACGTGGTCGGCACCCGCAACGTCGCCGACGCGGCGCGGGCCGCCGGCTGCCTCGCCATGGTGCTGATCTCCACCGACAAGGCGATCCGCCCGACCAGCATCATGGGGGCGGCCAAGCGCTTCGCCGAAACCTACTGCCAGGCGCTGGACGTGCTGCCGCCGCGCGACGGGACGGACCACGCCACCCGCTACATGACCGTGCGCTTCGGCAACGTGCTGGGCTCGTCCGGCTCGGTGGTGCCGCTGTTCACCCGACAGCTCGCCAAGGGCGGGCCGCTGACCGTCACCCACCCCGACATGCGCCGCTACTTCATGACGGTGCGCGAGGCGGTGGAGCTGGTGCTCCAGGCATCGGCCCACGGGGTGGCGCGCGGCGAGGACCGCGGCAAGGTGCTGGTGCTCGACATGGGCGAGCCGGTGAAGATCGCCGACCTCGCCCGCCAGATGATCCGGCTGGCCGGCTACCGGCCCGGAATCGACATCGAGATCGCCTACACCGGCCTGCGCCCCGGCGAGAAGCTGTTCGAGGAGATCCTGACCGCCGCCGAGGCGCCGTCGCGCACCGAGGCCGACGGGGTGTTCCTGGCCTCGCCCCGGCTGATCGACTACGCGCTGGTCAACCGCGCGCTGAACGAGCTGGAGGCGGCGGCGAAGGCCGGCGACGGCGAGCGGGTGCTGACCATCCTCGGCAACATCGTGCCGGATTTCCGCGCCGAAGCGGTGCTTCCACCCACCGGAACCCAGGCTTGACGGGAGCCTGAAAAAAAGCGGGATGCAAGTGGTCTTCCGCGCTTGCATCCCCCGGAGGGCTGTGGCATAACCCGCGCCACCTCAGGGGGCGGACAGCCTGGACGCCCCTCGCGAGTGCATCTTCGGATGATCCGGTTCTCGGGGCTGCCGTAGCTCAGTGGTAGAGCACTCCCTTGGTAAGGGAGAGGTCGAGAGTTCAATCCTCTCTGGCAGCACCATTCCCCCGGCCTTCGAAGGCGATGCGCATCGCCCGGCGCTGCCGTAGCTCAGTGGTAGAGCACTCCCTTGGTAAGGGAGAGGTCGAGAGTTCAATCCTCTCTGGCAGCACCATTCCCCCTCTTCACATCGCCTCCCCAATCCCGCTTCGCTGACGCATCGCCGCCTTGACGGCGCGCGCGAAAGGCCGCAAAACGCGGCGTCCGTTTCGGGGAGGATCCAAACATGGCCGGCAACAGCTTCGGCACGCTTTTCCGCTTCACCACCTGGGGCGAGAGCCACGGCCCGGCCATCGGCGTGGTGGTGGACGGCTGCCCGTCGCTCCTCGATCTGAGCGAGGCCGACATCCAGCCCTGGATGGACAAGCGCCGCCCCGGCCAGTCGCGCTACACCACCCAGCGCCAGGAACCCGATCAGGTCAAGATCCTGTCCGGCGTCTTCGAGGGCAGGACCACTGGCACGCCGATCTCGCTGATGATCGAGAACACCGACCAGCGCTCCAAGGACTACAGCGAGATCGCCGGCAAGTTCCGCCCCGGCCACGCCGACTTCACCTATTGGGAAAAATACGGCATCCGTGACTATCGCGGCGGCGGCCGCTCCTCGGCGCGCGAGACCGCCTGCCGGGTCGCGGCGGGAGCCGTGGCGCGCAAGGTGCTGGGGACCGGCATCACGGTGCGCGGCGCGCTGGTGCAGATCGGCCCGCACAAGGTCGACCGCAGCCGCTGGGACTGGGCGGAGATCGACAACAACCCCTTCTTCTGCCCCGACCCGGTGGCCGCCGCGCAGTGGGCGGAGTATCTCGACGGCATCCGCAAGAGCGGCTCGTCGGTCGGCGCGGTGGTGGAGCTGGTGGCGTCCGGCGTACCGGTCGGTCTGGGCGACCCGCTCTACGACAAGCTCGACAGCGACCTCGCCCGCGCGATGATGACCATCAACGCGGTGAAGGGCGTCGAGATCGGCAACGGCTTCGAGGCGGCCGAGTTGACCGGCGAAACCAACGCCGACGAGATGCGCATGGGGCCCGACGGCAAGCCGGTCTTCCAGTCCAACAACGCCGGCGGCATCCTGGGCGGGATTTCCACGGGCCAGGACGTGGTGGTGCGCTTCGCGGTGAAGCCGACCAGCTCGATCCTGACGCCGCGCCAGACGGTGGACGTCCACGGCCAGGAGACGGACATCCTGACCAAGGGCCGCCACGACCCCTGCGTCGGCATTCGCGCCGTCCCGGTCGGCGAGGCGATGATGGCCTGCGTGCTGGCCGACCATCTGCTGCGCCGCCGCGCCGAACGGCGCGATTGAAGGGTCGCCGAAAGGCACGATTGAAGCGCGCGGAGGGACGCGACCCGGAGGGGGCTCCGGCCGCCCCATCGGATTGCCCCGTTCGGGAAAATTCCATAACCTGCCGGGGTTTGCGGAACGGAAACGGAGCCGGGGGCGATGACGGGAACGGCACGGTGGTGGCGCGGAACGCTTCTGGGGCTGGTGGCGCTGGCGGTGGCGGGTCTCGCCCCGCCGGGTTGGGCCGCCGAGCCCCCGCCTGCCCTCCTGCCCTCCCCGCCGGACGGCCGCGCCTTCCTGGAGCATGAGGAAAGCGTCAAGGGCTGGAAGCTCTATTGCCGGACCTGGACCGCCACCCGCCGCGTGGAATGCGAGCTGTCGGCGCGCGGGGTCAACGACCGGACCGCCCGGCTGGTCTGGCTGCGCTCGACCGAGCGCTGGTTGGACGGCCTGCGCTTCCGCGTCGATGCCGAGGCGCTGGAGCTTGGCAAGCCGGTGCGCGTCTGGGTGGACCGGGGGCTGTTCCGCCCCGAATTTCCCTGCAAGCCCTTCCCCTTCGAGACCAACACCTGCGCCGTCGCCGATCCGGACACCAACCGCAAGCTGGTGGACCGCCTGTCCGCCGCCCAGGAGGTGTCGGTGGTCGGCCAGTCGCCATCCGGCGCCAAGGCCGAGGTTCGTTTCCCGCTGGCCGGCTTCAAGGCGGCGCTGGAGCGCAGCGAAGAGATCCGTGCGGCGGCCGGCACGCCCTGGATGACGGCGGTCCCGCCCAACGGCGGATGATCCCGCCAAGAAAATCCTCCCGCCATCCCCGCCGCATCCCGCTTCCGCAAGGCGTCCGGTGGCGACGATGCCGGCTTCCGTTTCGCGAAGCCGTTCCGGAACGATTGCTTCTCTTGAAAGAGAAAATATTTCCAAGAACCTGACGTTGTGTTTCAACATCGGGGTTTACGATTCAGTATATCCAATCAGGAAAATCAGCGATTCCGCGCCACTTTATGGCGAAGCGGCGAAATTTGCGCCAATTTCATTGCCTATATCCCAATCCAGCGCTGAGGTACTCTTTCCGCATCGTCGGGAGGCTCTGTGTATGCGGCGGCAGTGGATCGTGGCGGCATTGTTGCCATTGGTAATTTTTGCGGCGTTGCTCTTGGTGATTGTTTCGCAGATGCATCGGTCAATGCTTCGCGAACAGCTTCAGGGCGAGATGGAGGCGCTGTCCCAATCGGTGCAGAGAACCCTGTCCCAGGAGATCGCCTATCTGTCGGGAGTCGCCATTTCCAAGACGCTGGACTCCGACAATCTCGACGACTTCCGCGCCGAGGCCGAGCTTGCCCGCCGCATGCGGCCGACCGTTTCCAACATCATCCTGAACGACGAGCGCCGCCAGATCTTCAACCTCCGGCTCACGCCGGACCAGCCGCGCCCCTCCCTGCTGGACCCGGAAAGCCTGAGCGCGGTCTGGATCACCAGGCAGCCGGTCATCGGCAATCTGGTGAACGGCAAGATCGCCCTGCGCGTCCCGGTGCTGCGGCAGGGCCAGGTCCGCTACGTGCTGTCGGAAATCATCACCCACCAGACGTTCGACGAACTGCTGAGCAGGAACGTCGCCGCCAAGGGCTGGATCGCGGCGCTGATCGACGGCAGCATGACCATCCTCGCCCGCAGCGAGCAGGGCGAGGCATTCGTCGGCGCCTCCCCAACCCCCTCCACCATCGCGGCGATCCAGAACGGACGCACCGAGCTGGGGCGCACCACGATGAAGAGCGGCGCCCCGGCCTATGGCGCCGTCGTTCCCATTCCGGGAACCGGCTGGTATCTGATGATGTCCATCCCGGACAGCGTGGCCGAACGGAGCTATCGGCCGGTTCGCCTGCTGCTGGTCGCCGGCGGCGGGCTGGCGCTGCTGGCGGCCATCGCGCTCGCCCTGTCCGCCGTCTGGAGCCGGGTCGGCCGGCTGGAGAGCCAGACCCGGACGCTGTCCACCGACCTCGACGACGCCCACCGGCAGAGCGACGAGATGTCCGCCTTCCTCGCCATGATGAGCCACGAGCTGCGCACCCCGCTGACCGGCATCCTCGGCTTCTCGGATCTGCTCGCCAAATCGCCCCTCGACGACCAGCAGAGGGAATGGGTGACCTTCCAGCGCGCCACCGGCCAGACGCTGATGTCGATCATCAACGACATCCTGGATTATTCGAAGATCGAGGCCGGCCGCGTGGAGTTGGAGATCATCGACTTCGACCTCCGCCGCATGCTCCGGCAATGCATCGCGCTGGTCAAACCGATGGCGGCGATCAAGGCCCTGTCGATCCGGGTCGAGGTGGCGCCCGACATGCCGCGCTGGCTGCGCGGCGACCCGACCCGCCTGCAACAGGTGATCGGCAACCTGCTGAACAACGCCGTCAAGTTCACCGAACATGGCGAAATCCGGCTGTTCGTCGGCCAGGTCCCGGAAGAGGAGGGGCGCTCGCGGCTGCGGGTCGCCGTGCAGGACACCGGCATCGGCATCCCGGCCGACCGCTGCGACCGGCTGTTCCAGCGCTTCAGCCAGGCGAACTCATCGACCACGCGGGAGTATGGCGGCACCGGTCTGGGGCTGGCCATCTGCAAGTCGCTGGTCGAGTTGATGGGCGGCCGCATCGGCGTCGACAGCATCGAGGGCCGCGGCAGCTCCTTCTGGTTCGAGGTGTCGCTGCCCCTGGCTGCCGCCCCGGCGGCGGACGCCGCGCCGGCCGAACCGGCGCGCGGGCAGGCGGGCGCCCGAATCCTGCTGGTGGAGGACAACCGGATCAACCAGATCCTGGCCAGGACGGTGCTGGAACGGGCCGGCTACGACGTGATGGTCGCCGGAGACGGCGCCGAAGCGGTCGCGGCGGTGCGCCGGGCTCCCGTCGACCTCGTGCTGATGGATCTCCATCTGCCGGTCCTCGACGGCGCCGGGGCGACCCGCGCCATCCGGGCGCTCGACGGGCCGACGGGCGGCGTGCCGATCCTGGCGCTGACCGCGGACGCCTTCCACAGCACCGTCGCCGCCTGCCGCGAGGCCGGCATGGACGGGCATGTAGCCAAGCCCTTCTTTCCCAACGACCTGCTGGCGGCGGTGGACGAGGCGCTTCGCCGCGGCCGGCCGGCCGGACCGGCGGACACGCCGGCCCCCGCCGCGTCGCCCCCGCCCAGGCCGGCCCCGCCCAGGCCGCCCAGGCCCAAACCGTCCATGCCCAAACCCCCCAGGCCGGAATCGGCGATGCGGGACGCCATGGCCTCGGCGATCGGCGAGACGCATCTGGTGGCCTTGCAGGACGCTTTCCTCAAACGCGCCGCCGCCGCCCGCACGGAACTGATCTTCGCCCGCGCCGACCGCGACGCCCTGTGCGAAACCGCGCACCGGCTGATCGGCGCGGCCGGCATGCTCGGCTATTCCGCCATCGTCAGCGCCGCCCGCGCCCTGTGCGAGGCCTGCCGGACCGGCGACGAGGGCGCGGTCGTCCAGGGCGTCGCCACCCTGGTCGCGGAGCTGAACCGGCTCCCGCCGTCCGACAGCCCCGGCGGCCCGGCGACGACGCCGGAACCGGGGGATGGACAGCCGGGGGATGGGCGGACGGGGGATGGGCAGCCCGCAGCCGGCGGGCCTTCGCGGATGGCGGCTCCCCTGACGCCGGAGCGGACCGGCGGGTTCGGCTTCCCTACCCCGCCGCGCAGCGCTCCGCCGGGAAGCGCAGGGTGACGGTGGTGCCGCGTCCGAGCGCGCTGTCCAGCCACGCGGTGCCGCCATGGGCCTCGACCAGCGCCTTGGTGATGGCAAGCCCCAGCCCGACGCCGCCGGCCCCGCTGACATGGGCGTTCCCGGCCTGACCGAACGGTTCCCACACCTTCTGAAGGTCAGACGACGCGATGCCGCTTCCAGTGTCGCGGACGGCAAGGAGCAGACCGCCCTCCGCCTCCTCCTCCGCGCCGGCGGGGCGGGCCTCCAGCCGGACGCAGCCGCCCGGCGGGGTGAACTTGATCGCGTTGACGCCCAGATTCACCAGGATCTGCACCACCCGCCGCGCGTCGCAGCGCAGCGGCGGCAGGCCGGGCGCCGCCTCCGGCGTCAGCTCGACCCCGGCCTCGGCCGCGCGGGTCGCCAGCAGCCGGACGGAGCGGTCGAGCAGATCGGCAACCGGGATGATCTCCTCCACCAGATCGACGACGCCCAGCTCGATCCGCGAGATCTCCAGGATATCGTCGATGATGTCGAGAAGATGCCGGCCCGCGCTGTGGATGGCGTCGACATAGCCGGCGTAGCGCTCGTTGCCGACCGGCCCGAACAGGCCGCGCTGCATCACCTCCGAATAGCCCAGGACGGCGTTCAGCGGGGTGCGCAGCTCGTGGCTCATCACCGCCAGGAACTGGGTCTTGGAGCGGTTCGCGGCCTCGGCGAGCCGGCGGGCGGCGACCAGCTCCGCCTCCGTCATCTTGAAGCGGGTGATCTCCCGCCCCTCGATGACCAGGAAGGCGATGGCGTCCGCCGCGTCGCGCATCGGACGCAGGCTGCAATCGAGATGGATGACCACCCCGTCCGGGCTGGCGTGGGTGGTTTCGAACCGCAGGCTGTCGCCGGACGCCGCCCGCGCGATGCCCGCGCGCAGCAGCGGCTGCTCGGGGCAGCCGGTCCACCAGGGGGTTTCCCAGAAAGGCCGGCCGCAGACCGCCGTGGCATCGGCCTGGATGAAGCGGAGGGCCGCTTCGTTGGCCTCGATCAGAACGCCGTCGGGGGTCAGGAGCCCGACGAAATCCGCGGCGCTGTTGATGATGGCCTGGAAGCGCCGCTCGCGCTCGCGCAGCGCCAGCGCCGCGTCGCGCCGTTCGGTGATGTCGAGAAGCACGCCCTCCATCCGGCCGGGGCCGGCGCACCAGCCGTTCAGCGTCAGCCAGCGCTCGCCCCCGGCGCCCGGCAGGCGGAAGCTCAGCGACGGGAACGGCGCGGCGTCGCCGGTCTGCGCCGGCGGGCAGGCGGCGGCCCAGGTGCGCAGGGCCGCCGCGTCCTCGGGGTGGACGAGGTCGAGCAGCCCGGCGCCGCTGTCCAGCAAGGCCCGGCGGTCGAGCCCCAGCCGGGAGATGTTCTCGGTCGCATGGTCGATCGCCATCCGCCCGCCACTGCGCCAGCCGAGCCCGATCACCGGGCTGCGCGCGATCATCGCCTCCAGCCGCCGCCGCTCCTGCTCGGCCAGACGGCGGCGGGTGGTGTCGCGGCCGACCGCCTGCACCGCGGTCAGCCGCCCGGCGCCGTCGAACACCGCGTAGCGGCGCCAGCTGAACCAGCGCTCACGCCCGTCGCGGCAGGGCCAGGATTCCTCGGCGGCCGAGGCCGGCTCGTCGGGGGTGGCGCGGGCGGCCAGCGCCGCCGTCGCCGCCGCCGAATCCGGAGGCATCAGGTCGTGCAGCCCACGACCGATCAGGGCGCGCGGCGGCACCCCGAACAGGGCGGCGAACTCGCGGTTCACCAGCGTCACCGACAGGTCGGGAGCGACGCGGACGATCACCTCCGACTGGTCGTCGATGGCGGTGCGGAACTTGTCGCGGCTGGAGAAGACCTTGCAGATGAAGCAATGCTCGTCGGCGGCGTCGCTCAACGACAAAAGGCCGCCGCCGGCCGGCAGCGCGGTCAGGCTGTAGGGGATCGCCCGCCCCTCCCCCGCCGCGAGAAAGGCGACGCCGCGCCGCTCCTCCGCCGGACCGCCCATGGGGGGCTCCGGGGCTCCGACGGCCCAACGGCTGCCGTCCAGGGTCAGCCACGCGTCCAGGGGCTGGCCGGACAGCACGGCGGCCTCGGCACCGGCCAGGGCAGCGAACGCCGGATTGGCGGCCAGAATGACACCACCAGCGCCGACGACGCAGGCCGGGGCGGGGCTGGCGGCGAACACCGCGCGCCAATCGATGGTTTCGGGATGCACCACCCCCGTCTCCCTTGCACGACGCCCTCCTGGTGCGGATCGGTGGGCCGTCCCACCCCAATGATGTGCCCAATCCGACGGCAACTCCACCGAAATTGCAGACTGGAAAAAGCCGGAAGAAGACTATTTCCAAAATAGTCTTCTCCTTTCCAAGGACGGGTTTTCCCGTTGAAATCCACCGTCTCCTGGCGTCTCATGGCTGCCTCCCGCAGGTTCCCGTATTCGCCGGCGGGAGCGGCGCGTTAAGCTGCCGGGCCGCAAAACCAATCAATAGAGCCAATCAATACGGGAGGATGCCCAGCATGAGCGCGATTTCCACACCCCACGACGCCGGCGCGCCCCTGGTGCTGCGCGACGACCGCGAGGGGGTCGCCACGCTGACGCTGAACCGGCCGAAGGCACGCAACGCGCTCTCGGTCGGGCTGATGGCGGCGCTCCAGGACGCGCTGGAGGCGATCCACGACGACCGTTCCGTCCGCGCCGTGATCCTGACCGGGGCCGGGCCGGCCTTCTGCGCCGGACACGACCTGAAGGAGATGCGGGCGACGCCGACGCGCGATTCCTACGAGGCGCTGTTCGCCCAGTGCGCCAAGCTGATGCTGACGGTCAACCGCGTCCGCCAGCCGGTGATCGCCAAGGTCGCCGGCATCGCGACGGCCGCCGGCTGCCAGCTCGTCGCCACCTGCGACCTCGCCTATTGCGCCGACAGCGCGCGCTTCGCGACGCCGGGGGTGAACATCGGGCTGTTCTGCTCGACCCCGATGGTGGCGCTGACCCGCGCGGTCGGCCGCAAGGCGGCGATGGAGATGCTGCTGCTGGGCGACCTGATCGACGCCGATGAGGCCGAGCGCATCGGGCTGGTCAACCAGGCCGTGCCCGCCCACCAGCTCGACGAGGTGGTGGCCGCCGTCGCCGGCAAGATCGCGTCGAAGTCGCCGCTGACGCTCGCCGTCGGCAAGGAGGCCTTCTACCGCCAGATCGACCTCGACGTCGAGGCCGCCTACGCCTACGCCGCCAAGGTGATGACCGAGAACATGATGGCCGAGGACGCCGCCGAGGGCATCGACGCCTTCATCGGCAAGCGCGAGCCGGTGTGGTGCGGCCGATGAGCGGGGCGATGAGCGGACCCACGGGCGACCACGGCCACTACTCCGACGCCTTCCTGCGCGGCGTGCTGGACCGGGTGAAGAGCATCGCCATCGTCGGGGCCAGCGCCGATCCGGTGAAGGCCAGCTACTTCGTGACGAAGTACCTGCGCGACGCCGGCTACCACGTGATCCCGATCAACCCGAAGATGGCCGGGCAGAGCATCCTTGGCCTGCCCGTCCACGGCAGCCTCGCCGATCTGCCGGAACCGCCGGACATGGTCGACATCTTCCGCAACGCCACCGCCGCCGGGGGCGTCACCGACGAGGCCATCGCCGCCGGGGCCAAGGTGGTGTGGATGCAGCTGGGCGTCGTCAACGCGGAGGCCGCGGCGCGCGCCGAGGCCGCCGGCCTGACCGTGGTGATGAACCGCTGCCCGAAGATGGAAATCCAGCGCCTGTACGGGGAGATCGGCCGCATCGGCGTGAATTCCGGCGTGCTGGTGACGAAGAAGCAGCCGCTGAAGAAATCCTTCAAGAAACTGATCTGAGGAAACCGCCATGAGCGAACGCAAGAGCTTCGGCTTCGAGACCCGCGCCATCCACGCGGGCGCGGCGCCCGACCCGGCGACGGGCGCCCGGCAGACGCCGATCTACCAGACCACCAGCTTCGTCTTCGAGGACGTCGACGACGCCGCCTCGCTGTTCAACCTCCAGAAGGTCGGCTTCATCTACTCCCGCCTGACCAACCCGACGGTGGCGGTGCTGGAGGAGCGCCTGGCCAACCTGGAGGGCGGCGCCGGCGCGACCGCCACCGCGTCGGGCCATGCGGCGCAGCTGCTGGCGCTGTTCCCGCTGATGGCGCCGGGCGACGGGGTCGTCGCCTCGCAGAAGCTCTACGGCGGCTCGATCAACCAGATCGGCACCAGCTTCCCGCGCGCCTTCGGCTGGCAGCCGACCTTCGTCGACACCGACAACCCCGACAACGTCCGCGCCGCGATCACCGAAAAGACCAAGGCGGTCTTCGTCGAGAGCCTCGCCAACCCCGGCGGCGTCGTCACCGACATCGAGGCGATCGCGAAGATCGCCGACGAGGCCGGCATCCCGCTGATCGTCGACAACACGCTGGCCACCCCCTACCTGATCAACCCGATCCAATGGGGCGCCACCCTGGTCGTCCATTCGACCACCAAGTTCCTGTCGGGCAACGGCACCGCGGTCGGCGGCGTCGTGATCGACAGCGGCACCTTCGACTGGTCGAAGTCGGGCCGCTACCCGGCGCTCAGCGAGCCCGATCCCGGCTATCACGGCCTGCGCTTCCACGAGACCTTCGGGCATCTCGCCTTCACCATCCACGGCCACGCCGTCGGCCTGCGCGACCTGGGGCCGAGCCAGGCGCCGCAGAACGCCTTCCTCACCCTGAACGGCATCGAGACGCTGCCGCTGCGCATGCAGCGCCACGTCGAGAACGCCCGCAAGGTCGCGGAATTCCTGGAGGACCATCCGGCGGTCGGCTGGGTCAGCTACGCCGGGCTGCCCTCCTCCAAGTACCACGCGCTGGCGAAGAAATACCTGCCCAAGGGAGCCGGCGCCGTGCTGACCTTCGGGGTCAAGGGCGGCTACGCGGCCGGCGTCAAGCTGGTCGAGGGCGTCGAGCTGTTCAGCCACCTCGCCAACATCGGCGACAGCCGGTCGCTGATCATCCACCCCTCCTCGACCACCCACCGCCAGCTCTCGGCCGAGGGGCAGGCGACGGCCGGCGCCGGCCCGGACGTCATCCGCCTGTCGATCGGGCTGGAGAGCGTCGAGGACATCATCGCCGACCTCGACCAGGCGCTGACCAAGACGCTCGGGTAATCGGCCGGGATACCCGACCGGGGAGCTGGGGCGGCACCATCGCGCGACGGTGGTGCCGCCTCGCCATCCGGGTCTTTGGGACCGCCCATATAACCGACTGTCTAAGTCGGATTCCGGCTTCGTTTTCCGGAATTATCGGGAATAGCCTGTCGTCCTGCCGGATCGGGGGATCCGGACCGGAGAGAGGGGCTTCCCATGACCGCGCCGTCCATGACCGCATCGTCCATCACCGCATCGGCCGCCAGCTTCAGGGCCGCCTGCCTGTTCGCCATCGCCGGGATCGGCATGGGCATCGGCATGGCCGCCTCGCACGACCACACGCTGATGCCCGTCCACGCCCACATCAACCTGATGGGCTGGGTTTCGCTGTTCCTGTTCGGGATCTATTACCGGCTCCACCCCGCGCTGGAGACGAGGCGGCTGGCGCTGGCCCAGGTCGGGCTGTGGTCGCTGGGAACGGTGGTGCTGGTCGCCGCCGTGGCGGGCCTGCATCTCGGTTATCCGGCGTTCGAGCCGGTGGCGGCGCTCGCCTCGCTGGTGGTGCTGGCGGCCTTCGGCCTCTTCGCCGTTCTCGTCTTCCGGTCGGGCGGCCCGGCGCGCGCGCCGTCCCCGCTGATGACGCCGGCCGAATGAGGAACCGGCGTCACTCCGCCGCCGGCAACGGGGCCGGGACGGCGGCCTTCTCCTTGCGATCGTCGGGCAGCAGCAGGGCGGCGGCGAAGGCAAGCGCCGCCAGCAGCGACAGCGTCAGGTAGAGCATGGTGAACTCGCCCGTCCATTCATAGACATAGGCGACGAGTTGCACCGCCAGCGGGCCGGCGCCGAAGGACAGGATGTACTTCGCGCCGAAGGCCAGCCCACGGTGCTTGTCCGGCGTGTAGCGGGCCAGCAGCATGTTCTCGGCCGGAATCTGGGTCTGCGAGGCGATCACCGTCAGCGCGGCGGCGGCGACCAGCGGCAGGTCGGCCAGCACCGCCACCGCCGCCATCATCGGGATCTGGACCAGCAGGCACAGGGTGTAGACCCATTTCAGCGAATGGCGGTCGGCCAGCACGCCGCCGACCATCTGGGGCAGCGCCGCCACCAGATAGACCAGCGTCACCAGCCCGCCGACGCCCAGCGTGCCGCCGCCCAGCCAGTGGCCGAGCCGCGCCTCGAACAGCTTGGGCAGCACGACCTGCATGGCGTTGAAGATCAGCCCGGCGCAGACCATCGTCAGCGACAGCACGAAGAAGGCTCGCACCACGTCGCCGCGCGACGGCTTGGGCTGCGGCTTCACGTCGGCGTGGCGGTCCTTGACGACGCCCAGCGCCATCAGCCCGGCCAGCGCCACGCCGAAGGCGACGCAGACCGCCCCCGGCACCAGGAAGGCGGCGCGCCAACCGAAGGCCTGGGTCAGGCCGCCGGCGACCAGCGCCGCGGTGGCGACGCCGAAGGTGCCGAACAGGCCGAGCCAGCCCATCGCCTTGCCGCGATTCTCGGCGTTGGAGGTGATCCAGGCCATGCCGACCGGGTGGTAGATCGACGCCCCCAGCCCGAGCAGGGCCAGCGACCACAGCAGCATGGTCGGCCCGTCCGACAGGCCGCAGGCGATCGAGCCGGCGCCGGTCATCAGGAAGAACACCGCCATCATCCCGGCGGAACTCCAGCGGTCGCCCAGCCAGCCGGCGAGCGGCGCCCCGACCCCGATCAGGAAGGCGCCCAGCGTCCACAGCCGGATCAGCTCGTCGTAGGAGAGGTTCCACTCGGTCTCCAGCGCCAGCACCACGGTCAGGTACAGCGCCGCGACGATGTGCATCAGCGAATGGCCCACCCAGGCGAAGCCGACGGACAGCCGGGAGGAGGCGTCCATGGACGGCCTCGGGGATGGGTTGCTCATTGATCTCTCCGAGGATGGAAGTGTTCTGTCGGCAAACTATTCGTGGAAAAAGCTCGCACGCGCCGGTGGTCCCGGTCCAATGCGCGGCAATCATGGCCGACATGCAGCCCATGGTTCCAGCGTCCCCGTCAGGCCGTCTCCTGGCCCAGCCACGCCAGGAAGGCCGGGTTTCCGCGCCCCAGCTTCACCTCGACGACGCACGGCGTGTCGTAGCTGTGCAGGGCGCGCACCCGCTCGGCCAAGGGCTCGAACAGCTCGGCGCGGGTCTTGGCGATCAGCACCGCCTCGGCTGCCTCCTCGATGGCACCGTTCCAGCGGTAGACCGAGGTCATGCCGTCCAGCACGTTGGCGCAGGCGGCCAGGCGCTCCCCGACCAGGGCGCGGCCGATGCGCAGCGCCTCCTCCCGGGAGCCGGCGGTGACGTAGGCGAGAACGAACTCCATGGTGTGACGGCTCCCTTCCCGGTCCTTACTTCCCTGGCCCTATCCGTTTCGCGTAGGATGCCCCGACTTTGCCACAGGCCCCCCGGTGGCACGACCCCTGCCCATCCATCCTCACAAGGTTTCGAGGCGATCATGGCCGTGCCGCGCCGTTCCGGTTCCCACCGCAGCCCCAGCGACGTCCAGGCGGCGTGGCTCCGGCGGGGGCTCGCCCAGCCCGGCGGCAAGCTGCCGCTGTTCGACGAGCGCGGCCAGCGCGTCAAGAAGCCGACGGTGGACGCCTGCCTGAAGGCGGGCTGGGCTGAGCGCTGGTTCGACAACCCGCTGAAGCCCGACTGGCTGGTCTGCCGCCTGACCGACGCGGGGCGGACCGCCCTGGCCGGCGAAACCGAGGCCAAGGCCGACGCGGCGGTGGAGCGGGACGAGGAGGCGCGGCAGGGCGCGCTGATCTGACGCGCCGAAGGTCCGTGCCGCCGGGCCTCATTCCCTAAGCCCGTGCCGCCATCGGCCGTGCGGAGTCGCGCGCGCCGTCCCCCGCCTCGAACAGGCGCTCGACCTCGGCCCAGAGCTGGCGCGGCGTCACCGGCTTGTGGATCACCGGCACCTGATGGGCGGCGGCGTCGAGCAGGGCGTCCGCCCCGGTCTCCCCGGTCAGGATCACCGCCGGCAGGTCGGCGCCGTAGCGCTCGCGCACCCGGCGCACCACCTCGGTCCCCACCCGCCCCTCGCGCAGACGGTAATCGGCGATGAGGATGTCGGGCCGCTCGTTCTGCGCCGCCAGCCGTTCCATCGCCTGATCGGCGCTGTCGGCGGCCAACACCCGGTAGCCCCACTCCGTCAGCACCGTCCGCAGGCCGAGCAGCACCACCGCGTCGTCATCGACCAGCACCGCCAGCCGCCCCCGCCCGTCCGGCGCCGCGACCGGCGTCTCGGCGACCGCCGGCTTCGGTTCGGCCAACGGCACCAGCACGCGGAAGGCGGAACCCCGGCCATGCACCGAGCGCACCTCCACCGGATGGTCGAGCAGGTGCGACAGCCGCCGCACGATGGCGAGCCCGAGCCCGAGCCCCTGGGTGCGGTCGCGCTCCGGGTTGCCGACCTGGTGGAACTCCTCGAAGATGCGCTCCAGATGCTCGTCGGGGATGCCGATGCCGGTGTCCTGCACCTCGATGGCGAGACGGTCGCCCTCGACCCGGCAGCGGACCCGGATCATGCCGGCCTGGGTGTAGCGCAGCGCGTTGTCCACCAGATTGCGCACCAGCCGGGTCAGCAGGGTGCGGTCGCTGCGCACCGCGCGCTCGCCGCAGCCCTCGACCCGCCAGCCCAGCGCCTTCTCGGCGGCGAGCGGTGCGTAGGCGGCGTCGATGACGTCCATGATCTCCGACGATGGGAAACTCTCCAGCTCCGGCACGATCACCCCGGAATCGAGCCGCGACACGTCGAGCAGGCTGTCCAGCAGCCCCTTCAGCGCGTCGAGCCCCTGGTCCATCCGGTGCAGCAGCTCGCGCGCCCGGTCGTCGGCGATGTGGCGGGCCAGCGCGGCGGAGAAGAAGAACAGCGATTGCAGCGGCTGGCGCAGGTCGTGGCTGGCCGCCGCCAGGAATTTCGACTTGCCGAGGTTGGCGCGCTCGGCCTCCTCCTTGGCGGTGTGCAGCTCGGCCTCGATCACCTTGCGCTCGGAAATGTCCTCGACGATGGAGATGCGGTCGGGCTCCTCGCCGTCGGCGTTGGGCGACAGCGAGGAGGTCACCCGCACCCACACCGGCTCCCCGTTGGGGCGGAGATAGCGCTTCTCGATGGCGTAGCTGGGGATGACGCCGCTGGTCAGGTGGGTCAGCAGCACCTCCTCCCTCGCCCGGTCGGCCGGATCGGTGACGGCGGCGTCGGTCAGCTCCAGAAGCTCCTCGCGCTTGCAGCCGAGGATCGAGCAGAGCGTCGCGTTGACGTCGAGGTAGCGGCCGTCGCGGTCGAGCCGCTCGATGCCGACGGCGGCCAGCTCGAACACGGCGCGGAAACGGGCCTCGCTGCGCCGCCGCGCGGCCTCGGCCCGGCGCAGGTCGGTGACGTCCTGGAAGAAGACCGCCAGCCCCTTGCGCGAGGGAAAGGCGCGCACCGCGTACCACGCCTGCTTGGGCGGGTAGAAGGCCTCGAAGGACACCACCTCGGTGCCGGCCAGCGCCCGGCGGAAATTCATCGCGAAGACCGAATGGATCGAATCGGCGAAGGCGTCGCGCATGCGCCGCCCGGTCAGATCCTCGACGGCGCCGACCAGATCGCGGGCACGGTCGTTCATGAAGGTGATGCGCCAGGCGCGGTCGATCTCGAACACGCCGTCGGTCGTGCTGGACAGCACCGAGGCCGCCTTGTGGGCGAGCGCGTTGGCCTCCTTCTGGTCGCGGGCCTGCCGTTCCAGCGCCTCGGCCATCGAATCGAAGGCGCGGCCGAGCATGCCGACCTCCGAGCGCCCGTCGGCCAGGCCGGTGCGGGCCGACAGGTCGCCCTCGCTCCAGCGCCGCGCCGCCGCGATCAGGGCGTAGGCCGGCCGGCGCAGGAAGCGGTCGGCGCTCCACCAGGCGGCCAGCAGCGTCAGCAGCATCACCCCGCCGATCACCCCCAGCGCGCGCAGCATCGCCTGCTCGATGGGGGCGAGCACCGCCTGCCGGTCGACCGAGACGGCGACACCCAACCCTTCCAGCCCCTCGCCGAGCGGCACCGCGCCGACGATGCGCGGATGGCCGTCGAAGCCCCGCAGATCCAGGATCGCCGGCGCGCGCAGGTTCAGCAGCGAGTCGTAGCCGTTGGGCGGCAGATGGCGGCCGACCAGCCCCGGACGCTCCGGGAAGCGGGCGAGGATCGTTCCGTCGCGGTGGAACAGCAGCAGCGCGAAATTCTGCTCCAGCGGCCGGCCGGCCAAGGTGCGGGCCAGCCAGCCGAGATCGATCATGGCGCCGACCGCCCCGATGACGGTCCCCCCCATCTCGCGGATCGGCTCCGCCACCGGCAGCGCGCCCGGTGCCGTCGAACTCGACGCAGCGCGCTCGCCGGCCGGCGGCGGCACCAGTTCGCCAATGCTGAAGCGGTCGTGCCGGATGGCACCGTCGATGTCGGACCGGCCGGCCACCGGCAGCCCGACGGCCGCCGCCTCGGTGGCGCAGCGCACGACCCGTTCGGGACCGGAAATCTGGAGGCGCAGGTAGGGGGGAAGGCCGGGCCGCAGCTCCTCCAGGTAATTCTGGCAATCGCGCGGAGCGCCGTCGCGGACGACCGGGGTGTGGGCGATGGCGACCAGGAGCTGGCGCACCCCCGCCATCATCCGCTCCTGCTCGGCGGCGAAGAGATGGGCCAGACGCAGCACGGTCTGGCGTGCCTCGTCCTCGCGCGAGGCGCGGAGTTGCAGCTCGTTGTCGATTTCGATCACCGCCGCCGGGATCAGCGCGAGAAAGACGAGCAGCAGCAATCGATGAAGCAGGCTCATAGGGTTGGGAACCTTCGCGACGGTGCCGGCCTCCGGCTTGGCCGTCGGTCATGACAGCGGCGGTCCGTTTCAATCCTTAAACCGAACCGCCGTTAATATTAATGTTCTTTAACCATAACGCGGCATCCCGGTGCAAGCCTTTGAACCGGGCCTGTGCCGGTTGGACAGGCATCGCCAAATATCACGGAATATCAGTCTACAAAGCAATAAGGGCGCCAAAACGCGAAAGCCCCGGCGATCGACCGCCGGGGCTTTCGGGTGCCCGCTTGAACAAGTGGGCCAATCGCGGAAACCGCTGGTCATCCGGCCGGGGCGCAGGCGCCTCCGGGCCGGATGTCGGTGCGGTCACGGCCGGTCATCAGGCGGAACGGCCTTGACGCACGGCGTTGTGGATGTCGCCACGGGTCAGACCGACGTCGGCCAGTTCCATGTCGCTCATGTGGTTCAGCTCATACTCGGCGCGGTAAAGATCAGCGCGCTCCTTGACCCAATGAACAACCCGCTGAAAGAGCGAGAAGCGATTTGTTTCAGCGCCGAACAATTCGCCATGCGATGAAGGAAGCGAAGAATAGCTCATGATGGTCTCCTGTACGCGGTGCCTCGTTACAGGTGAATATTTGCATGCTGCGGGTGCGAAATCAATGAGAGGGCCTTTGCATGCTTCAGGCTCCAGCCCTGCGGAAATTCGATAGAACATTCGTGGGCAAATCAACGCGGCGCTTACCAAGCCGGAAAGCGGGCATGAAAAAGGGGCGCGCGGCTGTCGCCACGCGCCCCTGTTCCGATGGACTCGACGCCCCGGCGGAGACCGCCGGAGGGTCAGTTCACGCCCGGCTTGCGGTGCAGGTTGTGGTGCGCCTCAATGTAGCGGACGGTGCCCGACTTGGAGCGCATGATCACCGAGTGGGTGTAGGCGCCGCCGGGGAAGCGGCGGACGCCCTTCAGCATGGCGCCGTCGGTGACGCCGGTGGCGGCAAACATCACGTTGCCGCGCGCCAGCTCGTTCAGGCTGTACTTCTTGTTGAGGTCGGTCACACCCCACTTGGCGGCGCGGGCCTTCTCGTCGTCGTTGCGGAACAGCAGACGGCCCTGGAACTGGCCGCCGATGCAGCGCAGCGCGGCCGCCGCCAGAACGCCCTCCGGCGCGCCGCCGGAGCCGACATACATGTCGACGCCGGTGCCGGCCTGGCTGGTGGCGATGACGCCCGAGACGTCGCCGTCGTTGATCAGCATGATGCGGGCGCCGGCCTCGCGGACGCGGGCGATCAGCTCGGCGTGGCGCGGACGGTTCAGGATGCAGACCAGCAGCTCGGCGATCTCGGTGCCCTTGGCCTTGGCCAGCGCCTTGAGGTTGGTGGCCGGCGTCTCGTCGAGATCGACGAGGTTCTCCGGCAGGCCGGCGCCGACGGCGATCTTATCCATGTAGACGTCGGGGGCGTTCAGGAAGCCGCCCTCCTCGGCCATGGCGATGACGGCCAGCGAGTTCGGGCCGCCAGTGGCGCAGATGGTGGTGCCTTCCAGCGGGTCGAGCGCGATGTCCACCTTGGGACCGCGGCCGATGCCGGCGCCGACCTTCTCGCCGATGTAGAGCATCGGGGCCTCGTCGCGCTCGCCCTCGCCGATCACCACGGTGCCGTCGATGTAGAGCGTGTTCAAGGCCTGACGCATCGCGTCCACGGCGGCCTGGTCGGCGAGCTTCTCGTCGCCCCGGCCCATCAGCAGCGAGGCCGACAGGGCCGCCGCCTCGGTGACGCGGACGGCTTCGAGCGCCAGGTTCCGGTCCATGTTGGACAGATCGACATGCGTGGACATGGTGTGCTCCCCCCGACTCTTCGGTCGTATTCAGGCGGTCGTGTGGTTGTTCGGAACGGCTGCTTTTTTAATCAGAACTGTTCGATGCGGATCATGCGCGGCGGCTCGACCACGCTGTCCTGCGCGGCGATGGTGGCCAGGGCCTTCTGCATGGACGCCTCGTCGGTGTCGTGGGTGGTCAGGACCACCGGGACGGCTTCGCCCGGCGAGCGGCCGCGCTGCAGGAACTGCTCCATGGAGACGTTCTGGTCGCGCATCGCCGCGGCGATATCCGCTATCACACCGGGACGGTCCACCACCATCAGGCGGACGTAGTACGACCCCCGACGGGCCTCCATCGGCGACGGCGCGGCGGCCCCCAGCGCTTCGGCCGGAACGCCGAAGGTCGGGGTGGAGCGGCCGCGCGCGATGTCGATCAGGTCGGCGACGACGGCCGAGGCCGTCGGGCCGGCCCCGGCGCCGCGACCGACGAACAGCACGCGGTCGGCGAAGTCGGCCTGCGCCACCACGGCGTTGAACACCCCGTCGACCGAGGCGATCGGCGCCGACTTCGGCACCATGCAGGGATGCACGCGCTGCTCGACGCCCTTCCCGGTGCGCCGGGCGATGCCGAGCAGCTTGATGCGGAAGCCCAGCTGGTCGGCGTAGTCGAAATCGACCGCCGAGACGTGGCGGATGCCCTCGATGTGGACCGAGGCGAAATCGACCGGCGTGCCGAAGGCGACCGAGGCCAGCACCGCCAGCTTGTGGGCGGCGTCGACCCCGTCGATGTCGAAGCTGGGGTCGGCCTCGGCGTAGCCCAGCGCCTGCGCGTCGGCCAGCACGTCCGCGAAATCGCGGCCGGTGGTGCGCATCTCGGTCAGGATGTAGTTGCAGGTGCCGTTGAGGATGCCGTGGATCTCGGTCACCCGGTTGGCGGCCAGCCCCTCGCGCAGCCCCTTGATGATCGGGATGCCGCCGGCGACCGCCGCCTCGAAGGCGACGGTCAGGCCCTTGCCCTCGGCCTTCAGCGCGATCCCGGTGCCGTGGACGGCGAGCAGCGCCTTGTTGGCGGTGACGACGTGCTTGCCGGTCTCCAGCGCGGTGGCGACGGTGTCGCGCGCCGGGCCCTCGGAGCCGCCGATCAGCTCGACGACCAGCTCGGCCTCGGGATCGGCGGCGAGCGCCACCGGATCGTCGTACCAGCGCAGCGCCGACAGATCGACGCCGCGGTCCTTGCCCTTCGAGCGGGCGCTGACCGCGACCACCTCGATGCGGCGGCCGCAGCGCTGCTCGATCAGGTCGGCCTGGGTCTCCAGGAGCTTCAGGACACCGGCGCCGACCGTGCCGAGACCAGCCACCGCGATTTTCAGGGGCGCGATTTTCAGGGGAGCCGCTTTCGACATCAGGCTTTCGCTTTCTCGGATTCCAGAAGGGCGGCGCGGGCCGCCGGGTCCTTGCTCGCCGCCACGCCACCGGCGTTGGAGCGGAAGAACTCCTTGATGTTGCGGGTCGCCTGGCGGATGCGGTGGACGTTCTCCACCATCGCCAGACGGACATGGCCGTCGCCGTACTCGCCGAAGCCGATGCCGGGGGCGACCGCCACCTCGGCCTGCTGGAGCAGCAGCTTGGAGAATTCCAGCGAACCGAGATGGGCGAACTGCGGCGGGATCGGCGCCCAGGCGAACATCGAGGCGGCCGGGCTCGGCACCTCCCAGCCGGCGGCGGCCAGCCCCTCGATCATCACGTCGCGGCGCTGCTTGTACATGTCGCGCACCTGCTGCACGCAGTCCTGCGGGCCGTTGAGCGCGGCGGTCGCGGCGACCTGGATCGGCGTGAAGGCGCCGTAGTCCAGGTAGGACTTGATGCGGGCCAGCGCGGTGATCAGCGTCTTGTTGCCGCTCGCGAAGCCGATGCGCCAGCCGGCCATCGAGTAGGTCTTCGACATCGAGGTGAACTCGACGGCGATCTCGCGCGCCTCGGGGATCTCCAGGATCGAGGGCGGCGGGTTGCCGTCGAAGAAGATCTCGGCGTAGGCGAGGTCGGACAGGATGTAGATGCCGTGCTTGCGGCAGAACTCGACGATCGGGCGGTAGAAGTCGAGCCCGACCACCTCGGCCGTCGGATTCGACGGGTAGTTCAGCACCAGCGCCAGCGGCTTGGGCACGCTGTGGCGCACGGCGCGCTCCAGCATGACCATGAAGCTGTCGATGTCGGTCGAGGCGCCGTTCTCCATGCCCACCGGCAGGTGGCGCACCGAGGCGCCGGCCAGGATGAAGCCGAAGGGATGGATCGGGTAGCTCGGGTTCGGCACCAGGATGATGTCGCCCGGGCTGGTGATCGCCTGGGCGAGGTTGGCCAGCCCCTCCTTCGACCCGATGGTGACGATGGTCTCGGTTTCGGGGTCGATGTCGACGTTGAAGCGACGCTTGTAGTAGGCCGCGTGCGCCTTGCGCAGGCCGGGGATGCCGCGCGAGTTCGAGTAGCGGTGCGTCTTGGGATCGCGCACGGCCTCGACCAGCTTGTCGACGATGTGCTGCGGGGTCGCCTGGTCGGGGTTGCCCATGCCGAGGTCGATGATATCAGCGCCGTTAGCTCGGGCTCGGGCCTTCATGGCGTTCACTTCGGCGAACACGTAGGGCGGGAGGCGCTTGATGCGATGAAATTCGGCGTTGGACATGGGACGCTCCGGAAAATCGATCCGGTCGCGCCGTCAACCCTATGGATCCTGCGGACCGGGACACACCTTCTACCGCCGGGGCGCGGCGGATGCGAGGCAAATCTCGCGCGGCGGGCGGGCACGCCCGCCCCCGCGCCGCCATGCCCCCGCCTCGACCAGGAAAGGGGACCGCCGCCGGACGCCGGCGGGGCTCCGGCCCCCCTCCCCGACGGGCGCCGCGCCTCACCCGGCCGGCTGGTAGATCTCCCCGCCCGAGGCGCGGAACCTCTCCGACATCTCGGTCATGCCCGACTCCGCCGCGTCGCGGATCTCCTGGGTGATCTTCATCGAGCAGAATTTCGGCCCGCACATCGAGCAGAAATGCGCGGTCTTCGCCCCCTCCGCCGGCAGGGTCTCGTCGTGGTAGGCCATCGCCGTGTCGGGATCGAGCGCCAGCGCGAACTGGTCGCGCCAGCGGAAGGAGAAGCGCGCCCGCGACATGGCGTCGTCGCGCAGCCGGGCCGCCGGATGCCCCTTCGCCAGATCGGCGGCGTGGGCGGCGATCTTGTAGGCGATCACCCCGGCCTTCACGTCGTCGCGGTCGGGCAGGCCCAGATGCTCCTTCGGCGTGACGTAGCAGAGCATCGCCGTGCCGAACCAGCCGATCATCGCCGCCCCGATGGCGCTGGTGATGTGGTCGTAGCCGGGCGCGACGTCCGTCACCAACGGCCCCAGCGTGTAGAAGGGCGCCTCGCCGCAGAGTGCCAGCTGCTTGTCGACGTTGTGCTTGATCTTGTGCAGCGGCACATGGCCCGGCCCCTCGATCATCACCTGGACGTCGCGCGCCCAGGCGATCTTCGTCAGCTCGCCCAGCGTCTCCAGCTCGGCGAACTGGGCGGCGTCGTTGGCGTCCGCCTGGCAGCCCGGCCGCAGGCCGTCGCCCAGCGACAGCGCCACGTCGTAGGTCCGGCAGATCTCGACGATGTCGGCGAACCGCTCGTAAAGGAAATTCTCGCGGTGGTGCGACAGGCACCATTTGGCGATGATCGAGCCGCCGCGCGAGACGATCCCCGTCACCCGCTTCGCCGTCAGCGGAATGTGGGCGAGGCGCAGGCCGGCATGGATGGTGAAGTAATCCACCCCCTGCTCCGCCTGTTCGATCAGCGTGTCGCGGAACAGCTCCCAGGTCAGATCCTCGGCCTTGCCGCGCACCTTCTCCAGCGCCTGATAGATCGGCACGGTGCCGATGGGAACCGGGGCGTTGCGCAGGATCCATTCGCGGGTGCGGTGGATGTCGTCGCCGGTGGACAGATCCATCACGGTGTCGGCGCCCCAGCGGATCGCCCAGACCATCTTCTCCACCTCCTCCTCGATCGAGGAGGTCACCGCCGAGTTGCCGATGTTGGCGTTGATCTTGGTCAGGAAGTTGCGGCCGATGATCATCGGCTCCGATTCGGGGTGGTTGATGTTGGACGGGATGATGGCCCGACCGCGCGCCACCTCGTCGCGCACGAACTCCGGCGTCACCAGATCGGGGATCGACGCGCCGAAATCCTCGCCGTCGCGCGCCGTATCCATGGCCTGGGTGCGGCCGACATTCTCGCGGATGGCGATGTACTCCATCTCCGGCGTGACGAGGCCGGCGCGGGCGTAGGCCATCTGCGTCACCGCGACGCCGGGCTTGCCGCGCAGGGGCCCGCCCTCGGCCGGCTCGACGTCCCGGCGGGCGAGGATCCAGTCGCGGCGCAGCTTGGCCAGCCCGTCGCGCACGTCGATGGACGCCGCCTCGTCGGTGTAGGGGCCGGACGCGTCGTAGACGGTCAGCGGCGGCTCGCCGCCGCCCAGGCAAATCTCGCGCAGGGCGACACGCAGGTCGGGAAAGCGGCTGCCGGCGACGAAACGCTTGCGCGAGGCGGGCAAGGGGCCGGTCGAGAGGCGGACGGCGCTCTGGTCGAACGCCTTCGAACCGGCGGCACGGTTCGAATCGGTGGTCTGGGTGTCGAGGTCTTTTGGCACGGGGTTTCTCCGTCTTGGCGTTGGGCGGCGGACAAACCCGGGACAAGACGGAGGCGATGGATCGCGGACGGACCGATGCATCGGCCGGATGGGACCTTGGACGGCCCGGTCGCGTGTTCCCTCCCTTCGCCGGCATGACCCGGATCAGGTTCGAAGGGTCACCACGCTGCCGGATGCGCTGACGCGCCCGGCCGTTGGTATCTCAGCCCCCTGTCGGGACCCCCCTGGAATGCGCGCGATGATGCACGGATGCACGGCTGCCGTCAAAGGAAAGCAGGGCTGATTGTCAGCCTGCGGAATTAGCATGCTCCGCAACCTGGGGAGAGCGACCGGTCATGACGGATGAAGCGGTGAAGGGCGGACGGCCCACGGCCTCCCGACAGGAGGCGGCCCGCACCGGCCCGAATCCCACGGTCTACGCGCAGCTTGCCGGGATCGTCCTGTTCTGGGGCGCCAACTGGCCGCTGATGAAGCTGGCGCTGGTCGACATCGGCCCGCTCGCCTTCTGCGCCGTGCGGCTGATCGGAACCGCGCTCAGCGTCGCGGCGCTGGCGCCGGTCCTGCGCTTTCCCCTGCTGCCCCAGCGCGGGGAGCGGCTGATGATCGCGGTGATCGGCCTGTTGCAGGTCGGCGGCATGATGGGGCTGAGCAACATCGGGTTGCAGTTCGTCTCACCGGGCCGGGCGTCGGTGCTGGCCTACACCATGCAGATGTGGGCGCTGCCGCTCGGCCTGCTGCTGCTGGGCGAGCGGATCACCCGACGCCGCGCCGCGGCGGCGCTGCTGACCTTCGCCGGGGTGGTCGTCTTCTTCAACCCGGCGCTGGTAAATTGGAGCGACGACAACGCGCTGATCGGCAACGGCCTGCTGATCGGCTGCGCGGTCAGCTGGGCGCTCGGCGCCACGCTCTACCGCCGCCGGGTGTGGCGGACGCCCTTCTGGACCCAGACCTTCTGGCAGATCGCCGCCAGCGCGCTGGTGATGGTGCCGCTGGCGCTGTTCGCCGAATCGGGACACCCGGTCCACTGGTCGGGCTCGCTGCTGGCGGTCATCGCCTACAACTGCCTGATCGCCACCGGACTCTGCTACTGGTGGTGGGGCAAGGCGCTGTCGGTCATGCCGGCCAGCCAGGCCGGACAGATCGTCTGCCTGGTGCCGGTCACCGCGCTGCTGCTGAGCGCCGCCTTCTACAACGAGCCGCTGAACCTCGGCGTGCTGCTGAGCGTGGCGCTGATCGGCGGCGGCATCGTGCTGTCGGCGAGGGTCCGCTGAGTCCGGTGCGCTGACCGGAGGCCCCGGCCCGCGCTACAGCCAGCGGCGCAGCCGGACGAAGATCATCGGCAGCAGCGCCGACAGCAGCATCAGCAGCAGGGCCGACGGGTAGGCGGCCGGCTCGTCCATGTCCGGCATCGCCGCGAAATTCATGCCGCAGATGCTCGCCACCAGGGTCGGCGGGAACAGCAGCACGGTGATGATCGAGACGATCTTCACGATCTCGTTCTGCTCGACGTTGATGCGGCCGAGCGCGGTGTCGAGCAGCAGCGCCACCTTGCCGGCGAGGAAGCCGGCGTACTCGTCCAGCCCGGCGACGTCCTGGCGGGCGGTGCGCGCCCAGCGCCGGGTCGCCTTGCCGGCGTTCCAGCCCTCGTCGCGGCCCAGGAAGTCCATCATGCGGGTCAGGCTGGCGAGGCTGACGCGGGCCTTGCCGATCAGGTGGCCGGCGTGGCCGATGCGCTTGAGCGTCTGGGTGTCGTCCAGCGTCTCGCCGCGCGAGCGCAGCTTGCGCCCACGGAAGGCGCGGCGGTTGATGGCGTCCAGCTCGATCCCGGTACGGCGCAGGACGCCGGCGGTGCGGTCCACCATGCCCTCGACCAGCGCCGCCAGCACCGCCTCGCCCTTGGTGATGGGAAGCTCGGCGTGGCTGGCGCGGCGGCGGAAGGCCAGGAAGGGCTGCGGGTCGATGTGATGGATGGTGACCAGCCGCCGACCGGCCAGCACGAAGGTGACGACGGCGATGCGCGGCTCGTCGGTGTCGGCCCAGACCAGGGCGGTGACCGTCATCGACAGAATGCCGTTCGCCACGCGCAGGCGGCTCGACTCCTCGATCTCGGCCATCTGCTCGCGGGTCGGCAGCGGCGCGCCGATGAGCGCCTCGGCGCGGACCAGCTCGTCGGGGGTCGGATTCAGCAGGTCGAGCCAGACCGTGCTGGCCGGCACGGGGCCGGGGGCGCCGTCGGCCTCCTTGGCCCAGCGCAGGAGGCCGCCGTCGTTGACGAAGACGTGCAGCATGCGGCGGCTCCTTCTGGCGTGGCGGCTGTGGGAAGAGTCTTGCCGGGGCGCCAACGTGAGCCCTTCTCCCCTTGCGGGAGAGGGGCTTATGCCAGCCCCCATGAAAGGGCCGGGGTGTTTTGGGCTGACGTGGCTCTAGGTCACCCGCCCGCCACGCCGGGGCTTTGCCGGAGGCGCAGCGGGCTCCGCCTTGGGCGCATCCAGGTCGAGCGCCCCGCCCTCCTCCTTCAGCGCCTGCTCCAGCCTGCGGCGGAAGGCTCCGCCGTCGTCCCGGCCATCCAGGAAGTGACCGACCGCCTGCCGGGCGCTGTCGCTGTCGTAGGGGACCTTGCCGAACACCGCCAGCTTGGCGCGCTCCACCAGCTTGGGGTCCATCTTTTCCCGGATGGCCCTGATCTGGCGGAGCAGTTCCTTGCGCGGATCGGACATGGCGGACCGTCTCCCTTTCCCGTCGAACGCCGTCCCTCGCTATATGGGGCGTCAGGCCTTGCCGATCAGGGTGCCGGCGCCGCCCTCGGTGAAGATCTCCAGCAGCAGGGCGTGCGGCACCCGGCCGTCGAGGATCACCGCCGCGTCGACGCCCTGCTCGACGGCGCCGATGCAGGTCTCGATCTTCGGGATCATGCCGCCCGAGGCGGTGCCGTCGGCGATCGCCGCCTGCGCCGTCTCCAGCGACATCCTCTCGATGAGGGTCTTGTTCTTGTCGAGCACGCCGGCGACGTCGGTCAGCAGGAAGAAGCGCGTCGCCTTCACCGCCGCGGCGACGGCGCCCGCCGCCGTGTCGGCGTTGATGTTGTAGGTGTCGCCCTTCTCGTCGAAGCCGACCGGCGCGATCACCGGGATGATGTCCGACTTGGCCAGCGCGTTCAGGATCTCCGGGTTGACCTTGTGCGGCTCGCCGACGAAGCCCAGGTCCAGCACGCTCTCGATGTTGCTGTCGGGGTCGCGCTGCACGCGCTCCAGCCGGCGGGCGGTGATCAGGTTGCTGTCCTTGCCCGACAGGCCGACGGCGCGGCCGCCGGCGCTGTTGATGGCGGCGACGATCTGCTTGTTGATCGAGCCGGCCAGCACCATCTCGACCACCTCGACCGTCTCCTTGTCGGTGACGCGCAGGCCGTCGATGAAGCTCGACTTGATCTTCAGGCGGTCGAGCATCTGGCCGATCTGCGGGCCGCCGCCATGGACGACCACCGGGTTGATGCCGACCTGCTTCATCAGCACGATGTCCTGGGCGAACAGCGCGGCAAGGCTGGCGTCGCCCATGGCGTGGCCGCCGTATTTGATGACGAAGGTGCTTCCGGCGTAGCGGCGCATGTAGGGCAGCGCTTCGGACAGGGTGCGGGCCTTGGCGAGCCACTCGTCACGGGTCGTGTTCTGCACGGGATGTGCCCTTCGTCGGGATGGACTGTGGCGCTTCTTTAACGGAAAGCGGACGCCGTTGCCTAGGGGGCTTTTGCGGGGCTTCCATGGCGGGGTTTCCATGGCCGTCCCGCATCCGGAACCTTACGGATGGACCGGCGGTTGAGGGCGCGCGACACGCCCGCCCCCGCCGAAAAGCCGCGGGCCAGCCAGGACCCGCTGACCGTTCAGAACATGCGCAAGCCGTTCCGACGGGCCTCGCCGCGCCGGCCCAGCCGTTCGACCAGCCGCACCGACGGTTGGGTCAGCGCGGTGACCACCACCGCCATCAGCACCATCGCCGAGAAGCAGGCGGGCGACAGCAGCCCGGCCTCCAGGAGGATGGTCAGGACGATGACCTCCATCAGCCCCTTGCAGGACATCAGGGCGCCGAGCCGCAGCGAATCGACCCAGCCCTCGCCGGTCAGCCGGGCGGGGATGGCGGTGCCCGCCAGCTTGCCGGCCAGGGTGGCGACGCTCGCCAGCCCGAACACCGCCCACTGCGCCGGATCGGCGAGGTTGAGCGTCACCTTCAGCCCGGTCAGGGTGAAGAAGAAGGGCAGCAGCACCAGGTTGGCGAAGGGATCCAGCCGCTCCAGGATCGCGGCGGCGACACGCCGGGGCATCGCGGTGCCGGCGACGAAGGCGCCCAGGATGTAGTGCAGCCCGATCAGCTCGGTGACCGCCGCCGAGGCGATCAGCGCCGTGCAGGTGACGACCAACGCCGTGTCGCCGATCTCGCCGTTCGGCGCCGCCCGCTCGAACAGCCGGGCCAGCAGCGGGCGGGCGACCAGTACGGTCACGCCGATGTAGGCGGCGCCGAGCAGCGTCACCCGGACGACGGACCCGGCCCCGTCCGCCGAGGCCCAGGCCAGCGCGGCGGTGACGAACAGCCAAAGAAGCGCATCGTTGACCGCGGCGTAGCCGAGCGCCAGCCGCCCCACCCGGTCGCCCAGAAGCCCCATCTCGCGCAGGATGGCGCCGAGCACCGGCAGGGCGGTGACGCCGATGCAGATGCCGAAGCCGGCGGCGAACAGGCCGGGGGTGGCGCGCGGCCCCGCCATGCCGGGGAAGGCGGTGGCCAGCCACCAGCCCAACCCGGCGCCGAGCACGCTCGGCACCGCCATGCTCGACAGCGACACCGTGGCGAAGGCCCGCCCGCGCCCGCGGAACTCGGCGGGGTCGAGGTGCAGTCCGGTGAGGAACGCGAAGAAGACGACCGCCAGCAGCGACAGGCCGGACAGCGAGGCCAGGGCGGACGGGGCGAACAGCGTGCCCCACAGCTCCGGCGCCAGACGCCCGAACAGCGAGGGGCCGAGCGCGATCCCGAACAGGATCTGGATCACCACCATCGGCGCGACGTGGCGCGCCCCGGCCAGCCGCCAGAGCAGAAAGGGCCCGGCGATCAGCAGGAGCGCCTGGAGGAGGAAGAGCAGCGCCGGGGTCAGGACGATGCTCACGACCTCACGCCGCGGCGAGCTGCGCCAGGCTGGCCCGCAGTTCGGCGATGCCGAGCCCCAGCTCCGAGCTGGTGACGTGGATGTCGGGGAAGGCCGCCGGGTGCTTCTTCAGCCCCGCCTCGGTGGCGCGGCGGACGGCGTCGAGATGGCTCGCCTTGACCTTGTCGCTCTTGGTCAGCACGACGACGTAGGGCACGGCGGTCTTGTCGAGCATCTCCATGATCTCCTCGTCGTTGGGCTTCAGCCCGTGGCGCGAATCGACCAGCACCAGGGCGCGGCGCAGCGTGACGCGGCCGCGCAGGAAGCGGCGGACCATGTCGTTCCAGGCCTCGACCTTCTCCTTCGATTCCTTGGCGTAGCCGTAGCCCGGCATGTCGACCAGCTTCAGCCGGTTGCCCAGGTTGAAGAAGTTGAGCTGCTGCGTGCGGCCCGGCGTGTTGGAGGTGCGGGCCAGCGTCTTGCGCCCGGTCAGCGCGTTGACGAGGCTCGACTTGCCGACGTTGGAGCGGCCGGCGAAGGCGACCTCCGGCAAATCGGCCTCGGGAAGCTGGTTCAGCGCGTCGGCGCCCCAGACGAAGTCGCACTCCTTGGCGAACAGCAGCCGCCCGGCCTCCAACGCGGCCTCGTCGAAGCCGGACACGATGCTGGGCTTGGGCGGCGCGGTCATGGTCGGAAACCCTCGATGATGGGAACATTGAAAAAGCACGACGCCGGCCGACGCCCGTCAAGGGAAACGTCGGCCGGCGCTCGTGTCATCCGGAGAGGATGGCCCAGGAGAACGGGGCGGTCAGGCCTTCACACCCATGCGCCGCATGATCGTCCATTGCTGGGCGACCGACAGCAGGTTGTTCCAGGCCCAGTAGATCACCAGGCCGGCCGGGAAGCCGGCGAGCATGAAGGTGAAGATGATGGGCAGGAACTGGAAGACCTTCTGCTGCACCGGGTCCGGCGGGGCCGGGTTCATCTTCTGTTGGAGCCACATCGTCACGCCCATGATCAGCGGCCAGGCGCCAAGATGCAGCATGGCGGGCGGATCCCAGGGGATCAGGCCGAACAGGTTGAAGATGGTCGTCGGGTCGGGCGAGGACAGGTCGTGGATCCAGCCGAAGAAGGGCGCGTGCCGCATCTCGATGGTCACGAACAGCACCTTGTAGAGCGCGAAGAACACCGGAATCTGGATCAGGATCGGCAGGCAGCCCGACACCGGCGAGACCTTCTCGCGCTTGTACATGGCCATCAGTTCCTGGTTCATCCGGGCCTGATCGTCGCCGAACTTCTCGCGCAGCTCCTGCATCTTCGGCTGGAGCGCCTTCATCTTGCTCATCGCCTGGTAGGACTTGTTGGCGAGTGGGAAGAAGACGGCCTTGACGCAGACGGTCAGCATCAGGATGGCCAGACCGAAGTTGCCGATCACCCGCGCGAAGAAGTCCAGCGCGTAGAAGAACGGCTTGGTCAGGAAGTAGAACCAGCCGAAATCGATCGCGAGGTCGAAGTTCTTGATGCCCAGCGAATCGGCGTAGCCGTCCAGCAGCTTCACCTGCTTGGCGCCGGCGAACAGCCGCGCGGTCTGCTCGACCGTGGCGCCCGGCGCCACCTCGACCGGAGCCCCCATGGTGTCGGTCTGGTAGCGGTCGACGTTGCCCGTCGTGGTGTGGACGTAGCGGGCGGTGACCTTCTCCTTCTGGTCGGGGACCAGCGAGACCAGCCAATACTTGTCGGTGATGCCGATCCAGCCGCCGGTGGTCTCCTTGGCGATGGTGCCGGCCTTCCGCACGCTGTCGTAGGATTCCTCGGACAGCTTGCCGTCGAAGACGCCGAGCGGGCCCTCATGCAGGATGTAGTAGCCCGAGGTGTGCGGCGTGCCGCTGCGCGAGACGAGGCTGTAGGGCAGCAGGCGCACCGGCGCGCCGCCGGTGTTGCGCACCGTCTGCGTCACCGTGAACATGAAGTCGTTGTCGATCGCGACCTTGCGCTCGAACACCAGCCCCTGGCCGTTGTCCCAGGTCAGAACCAGCGGCTTGGCCGGGGTCAGGGTGGCGGCGTCGGCGGTCCAGACGGTCTTGTCGTTGGGCGTGGCGACCGAACGGTCCTCCGGCACCCAGCCGAACTCGGCGTAGTAGGCCTGCGGCGTGCCGGCCGGGGCGAGCAGCACGATCTCCGGGCTCTTGGGGTCCGGGGTTTCGCGGTAGGTCGCCAGCGTCAGGTCGTCGATGCGGCCGCCGACGAGGTTGACCGAGCCGTGCAGCGACGGGGTGTCGATCTTCACCCGCGACCCCGCCGCGACCTGCTCGGCCACCAGCGTGGCGCGATCCTTGGCGACCTCGACGGCCGTGCCGGGGACTTGAGCGCCGGGCACGCCGGGCGCCGGCGCGTTGACCGTCTGCTCCGTCTGGGCGGCCTGCTGGGCGGCGATCTGCCTCTGCTGTTCCACCCGCGGCTTCTCGTAGAAATACTGGAAGCCGAGCAGGATGGCGATCGACAGGGCAATCGCGATGATGAGGTTGCGTTGGTCGGTCATGGCGTCCCGGTTGCCGTGGGGCCTTCGAAAAACATCAGGCGGCGTTTGCGCGGACTAGTTACGGGTTTTCGCGGCGCGCGGCAACAGTCGGCTGCCCGCAGCAGGCCCCGTGACGGTGATCGTTGTGACGGTGTTCGCGACGCGCCGGGTCGGGAACCGGGTCATAGCCCGATCCGCCCCAGGGGTGGCAGCGCGCGATCCGGCGCAGGGTCAGCCAGCCGCCGCGGATGGCGCCGTGCGTCTCAATCGCTTCGATGGAATAGCGGGAGCAGGTCGGCTGGAAGCGGCAATGCATGCCGATGAAGGGCGACAGCGTCCAGCGGTAGAGATAGACCAGCGCGCGCAGCGCGTGGGCGAGCGGGCTCATGCGGGGCATCCGAATCCCCCCTTTCCTAGCCCTCGCCCGTGCCGGCGGAAGCGTCGGCTGCCAGGGCGGCGGGAGGGGAGGACGGCGCGTCGCGCCACAGGCCGAGCCGCTTCAGCCCGGCGGTCAGGTCGCCGAGAAGGTCGAGCCACGGCCGTTCGGCCGTACCGCCGCGTGCCACCAGGACGAAATCATGTCCGGGGAGCGCGTGAATGGGAAGGATCTGGCGGGCCGCCTCGCGCAAACGGCGGCGGGCGCGATTGCGCACCACCGCGTTGCCGACCTTGCGGCTCGCCGTCAGCCCGAGACGAACCGTCACCCCGCCATCGGCGGGGCGCTGCCGGTCGTCGTGCCGACGCACCTGGAGGATCAGGCCGGGCGCCACATGCTTGCGCCGTGTCCCGGCCACGGCCAGAAACTCCGGCCGCCGCATCAGGCGCCCGACCGCGCGGTCCGGCGCCATGTCCGGACTCAGGCGCTCAGGACCTTGCGGCCGCGGGCGCGGCGGCGGGCGATGACCTTGCGGCCGCCGACGGTGGCCATGCGGGCGCGGAAGCCGTGGCGATGCTTACGCACGATGTTGCTGGGCTGGAACGTGCGCTTCATGGCGCCTACTCCTCAGAAGATTGGTTGATTTCGGGACAACAGCGCCCGGCCGGAGCCGGGCACTGAACTCATGAACCTGCGGACGGAACGCAGCCTTACTCGGCGGCGGCCTTCTTGACGATGCCGTGGCCGGTCGTGCGCTCGGTGATGCGGGCCGACTTGCCGCGACGGTCGCGCAGGTAGTACAGCTTGGCGCGGCGGACGGCGCCCTTGCGGACCAGCTCGATCGAGTCGATGCGCGGCGAGTAGAGCGGGAACACGCGCTCCACGCCTTCGCCGTAGCTGATCTTGCGGACGGTGAAGGACGAATTCACACCGGCGTTCTTGCGGGCGATCACGACGCCCTCATAGGCCTGGACGCGCTCGCGCGTGCCTTCGACGACCTTCACGTTCACGCGGACGGTGTCGCCCGACGAGAAAGCGGGAATCGTCTTGCCGCCGAGGGCCTTCTCGATCTGCTCCTGCTCGAGCTGCTGCAACAGGTTCATAGCACTATCCCTCTTTCATTCGGCGCGCCTCGCGGCGGACCGTCACTCCGGTTTCGGATCGCGCCGGCGAACCTGCCGTCGACCCTTGTTCATCATCGCGTTCCTGGCTTGGCGTTCCGCCGCGTAGGGGGACCACAGGTCGGGCCGTCGGGCCTCCGTGATCCTCTCCGCCTCGGCGAGCCGCCAGGCCCGTACCTTTTCATGGTGCCCGGAAAGCAGAACCTCCGGCACCGCGCGCTCCACCCCCTGCCCGTCGGTCCAGACCGCCGGGCGGGTGTAGTGGGGGTATTCCAGCAGCCCCCGCTCGAAACTCTCCTCCCCCGCCGTCTCCGTGTTGCCCATGACGCCGGGGAGCAAGCGCACCACCGCGTCGATCAAACACAGAGCGGCGGGTTCGCCGCCGGACAGCACGAAATCCCCGAGGCTGACCTCCTCGAGGCCGTGCGCGTCCAGGACCCGCTCGTCCACCCCCTCGTACCGGCCGCAGAGCAGCGTCACCACCGGGGTGGCGGCCAACTCCTTGACCAGCGCCTGGTCCAGCACCCGGCCGCGCGGCGACAAGTAGATCGCCCTGCCGCGTCCCGGCGCCCCCACAGGCCCGGCCGTCGCCGTCAAGGCCGCGTCCAGCACGTCGGGCCGCATGACCATGCCGGCCCCTCCGCCGAAGGGGGTGTCGTCGACGGAGCGGTGTTTATCGCGCGCGAACGAGCGAATGTCCACCGATTCCAGCGCCCAGACTCCATTTTCCAGCGCCTTGCCGGCCAGACTCTGGCCGAGCGGACCCGGAAACATCTCCGGGAACAGCGTCAGAACCTTGGCGGTCCAGACCAGCGGGCCGTCGGCGCCGTGATTCACGGCTCCTTCTCCCCGCCTTCCCCTTCCGCATCGTCATCCTGACCCTCGCGGGCCTCGATCACGGCGGGCAGGTCGACGACGATTCGGCCGCCGCGCACGTCCACCACCGGCACGCAGGCCTTGGAGAAGGGCAGCATCTCCAGGGCACCGGACGCGACCCGGATCTCCAGGACGTCGCCGCCCCCGAAATCATAGATCGCCTTCACCGTGCCGTAGAGGCCGCCGTCGGCGAGTTCCGCCCGCAGACCGATCAGGTCGGCGTGGTAGAACTCGTCCTCGTCCTCCGTCTCCGGCAGGGCGGCGCGGTCCACGTAGAGCCGCACCCCGGCCAGAGCCTGGGCCTGTTCACGGGTGGCGACGCCCTCGACCTTGGCCAGGAACAGATCCTTGGCCTTGCCCTGGAGCGCCAGCCGGAAAGTCCGGCCGCCCGTCTCGTCGGACAGCGCGCCGTAGGCCACCACGTCGGCGGGGTCCTGGGTGAAGCTGCGCAGCTTCACCAGCCCCCGCACGCCGTGCGATCCCGCGAACTGGCCGACGCAGAGCTTGCTGGTCATCGTGGGAGCGCCCGACACCGAACCTCAGCCCCGATCTCAGCCTTCGGCCGCGGCGCGGGCGGCGGCTTCGGCCTTCAGACGCTCCTGGGCCTTGGCCTTCGGGGCGGACTTCTTCGGGGTCTCGCTGACGGCGCGCTTCTCGATCAGGCCGGCGTTGGCGAAGAACAGGGCGACGCGGTCCGTCGGCTGGCCGCCGACCGACAGCCAATGCTTGGCGCGCTCGGCGTCCAGCACGATGCGCTGCTCGTGCTCGCGCGGCAGCATCGGGTTGTAGGTGCCGATCTTCTCGATGAAGCGGCCGTCGCGCGGGCTGCGGGCGTCGGCGACGACGATCGCGTAGAACGGACGCTTCTTGGCGCCACCGCGGGCCAGACGAATCTTGAGAGCCATGGGTCGAAACACTTTCCTGTTGGAACGTTGAAAAACAACCGCGCGAAACGCGCGCCTTCCCTTCGCGGGGGCCTACATCGGCCCCCGGAAATTCTTCGGCAGAAGCCCTTGCAGCCCTTGGCGCATCAGGCCCTTCTTGCCCAGCTTCTGGACCTGCTTCATCATCCCGCGCATGGTCTCGAACTGCTTGAGCAGCTTGTTGACCTCCTGCACGGAAGTGCCGGAGCCGGCGGCGATGCGCTTGCGGCGCGACGCCTTGATGATGTCGGGGTTCTTCCGCTCCGCCTTGGTCATCGAGGAGATGATCGCCTCCTGGCGCTTGATCATCCCGTCGTCGATGTTGGCGTCCTTCATCTGGTTCTTGATCTTGCCGATGCCGGGCAGCATCCCCATCAGGCCGGACATGCCGCCCATCTTGCGGAGCTGCTTGAGCTGCATCGCCATGTCGTCGAGGTCGAAGCCCTGGCCCTTCTCCATCTTGCGGGCGAGCTTCTCGGCCTCGTCCTTGTCGATGGTCTCGACGGCCTTCTCGACCAGCGACACGACGTCGCCCATGCCGAGGATGCGGCCGGCGATGCGGTCGGGATGGAAGGGCTCCAGCGCGTCGATCTTCTCACCGACGCCCAGCAGCTTGATCGGCTTGCCGGTGATCTGCCGCATCGACAGGGCGGCGCCGCCGCGCGCGTCGCCGTCGATGCGCGTCAGCATGATGCCGGTGATGCCGACCTTGTCGTTGAAGTTGGTGGCGACGGTGACGGCGTCCTGGCCGGTCATCGCGTCGGCGACCAGCAGCGTCTCCGCCGGCTTCGTCGCGTCGCGGACCGCCGCGACCTCGGCCATCAGCTCCTCGTCGATCGACAGCCGGCCGGCGGTGTCGAGCATGACGACGTCGTAGCCTTCCAGGCGACCCGTCTCCAGGGCGCGCTTGGCGATGGCGATGGGGTCCTGGCCGGGGACGATGGCCAAGGTGGCGACGCCGACCTGCTCGCCCAGCACCTTCAGCTGTTCCTGCGCGGCCGGACGGCGGACGTCCAGCGAGGCCATCAGGACCTTCTTGCGGTCCCTGGTCTTCAGGCGCAGCGCGATCTTGGCGGTGCTGGTGGTCTTGCCCGAGCCCTGGAGGCCGACCATCAGGATCGGCACCGGGGCGGCGGCGTTCAGGTTGATGTCGACGCCCTCGCCCAGCATCTCCACGAGGTTGTCGTGGACGATCTTGATGACCTGCTGGCCGGGGGAGACGGAGCGCAGGACCTCCTGCCCGACGGCGCGTTCCTTGACCTGGGTCACGAACTGCTTGACGACCGGCAGGGCGACGTCGGCTTCGAGCAGGGCCACGCGCACTTCGCGCAGCGCGGCGGAGACATCCTCCTCGCTCAGCGCGCCGCGGCGGCGCAGCTTGTCGAAGATGTCGCCCAGACGTCCGGTCAGGCCTTCGAACATGGGGTTGCGGTTCCTATCGGTCTCGGGTCCGTCGTCCGCACAAGCACAAAAGCGCCAGTGCGCGACAACTCGCGGACTGGCGGAGATACCCGGCGTCGGGCCGGGGTACCCGGTCTATCGGCTTGGCGGAAGACAGGTCGGCGGACCATAGAGAAGCCGAAAGGCCGAGTCAACACCTCCAAGATCGGGCTTGCCGAACACCCGTTATCGGTGGAAAAATTTTGTCACATCTTTTCGACCCTTAACGATTCTTTTGGCTCTTGACCGCACAGTGGGCACCCACACTGAGAAGGTTTTCCGGCGATGTCGTCCGCCCAGGGCTTCGGTTCCAACACGCCGCGCACCAAGCTGACGCAGAGCCAGCTCAACGCGATCCTGTTGCGGCACCAGGCCTTCCGCAAGAGCCAGCCCGGCGGCGTGCGCGCCAACCTGAAGATGCGCGACCTGTCGCACCTCGACTTGTCGGGCATCGACCTGTCCGACGCCGACCTGTCCGGCGCCAAGCTGTTCAGCGCCCGGCTGACCGCCGCCAACCTGTCCAACGCCAACCTCTACGCCGCCGACCTGCGGCTCGCCAACCTGGAGAAGGCCGACCTGCGGCGCGCCGACCTGCGCGGCGCCTGCCTGCGCGGCGCCGTGCTGAGCGAGGCGACGCTGGTCGAGGTCGATCTGCGCGACGGCACGCTCCTGCATTACAGCGGCGGCGAGATGATCGCCCACCAGTACGACGATTCGGTGCTGACATCCGAGCTGACGGCGGCGACCATCCGCGGCGCCGACCTGTCGCGGGCCAAGATCGCCAACGCCTTCGTCATGCAGACCGACCTGACCGACGCCATCCTGCGCGGCACCAAGTTCATGCGGGCCAACCTGACCGGCTCCAACATGACCGGCTGCGACCTGACCGACGCCGACCTGACCGAGGCCAACCTGTCGGGCGCCAAGCTGTCGGGCGCGGTGATGACCGGCTGCGCCATCAACCGCACCAACTTCACCGGCGCCACCCTGATCGGCGCGATCCTCGACGCCGCGCAGCTGCGCTCGCCCAACCTCCAGGCGGCGGTGCTGGCCAAGGCGCTGGAGAATCCCGATGACGACCTGCGCGAGATCCTGACCGAGCATCTGTCCTGGATCGACAGCGGCGGCAAGGCCGGCAAGCGCGCCGACCTGTCGGCGCTCGACCTGTCTGGACGCAAGCTGGACGGCATCAACCTGTCCGCCGCCATCCTGCAATGCATCGCGCTGCGCGGCGCCAACCTGAGCGGCGTGGCGATGGCGATCGCCGACCTGTCGCTGGCCGACCTGCGCAAGGTCGACTTCACCGGCGCCGACCTGCGCGGCGCCAACCTGGAGCGGGCGACCCTGACCGGCGCCAACCTGACCGGGGCGCAACTCGGCCCGGTCCACATCCAGACGATGAGCGGCCATGTCTGGCGCGCCAACCTCCAGCGCGCCCGGCTCGGCATGGCGATCCTCCAGAACGCCGACCTGCGCAAGGCGAACCTGGCCGGCGCCAATCTGGCCGGCGCCGACCTGCGCGGCGCCAACCTCAGCGAGGCCGACCTGACCGGGGCCGACCTGACCGGGGCGGTGCTGGACGGCGCCACGCTGGACAAGGCCAACACCATCGACGCCATCGGCTTCGCGGCGGCCATCTGAACTCCGCCCGGGGGATCACCGGGCCGGCTCGCGCTCCATCCAGGCGCCGGAGCCATAAACGGTGCGGACGTGCCGGACCAGCAGGTTCCGGGCATCGATCAGCTGCGCCATCCGCTCGCGGCAGGCGACGACGCCGGTGTCCGGGTGGTAGACCGGCGCCAGTTCGCGGAAGCGGCGGCGCACCTGCTCCTCGTCGAAGCACCATTCGTTGACGAAGCCAAACATCTGCACCGCGTCGCGCAACTCGGTGACGCGCCCATCGAGCGGCTGGAAGGACAGCCGCTTCAGCGCGTGGGCCAGAGTCTTGTTGCGGTAGCCCAGCGTCTCGACCGCCGCCTCCAGCCGCCCGACGTCGGCGGCGGGAACGATGCGGAAGGCCGGGTCGGCGAGCGCCACCGCGGCGGCCAACGCCCGGCGGACGGCGGAATCGGTGGCGGTGACGACCGGGCGCAGAGGCAGGGTCACACGGCCGTCCACGTCGCACTCCCCCGGATCGCAGGCGCCGTCCGGCACCAGCAGCAGCGCCGCCAGGGCGAGGGCCGAGGGATCGGTCCGCTTCGCGGCGGCCAGCGCGCGCACCGCCCCGGCGAGGCGGGCGCCGCAGGGAAGGCCGCGGCCGGACGGCAACACCGTGTCCGGCTCATCCGGGGCGTCGCAGGAAAGGCCATCCGGAACGGTCATCGTCGACACCAGCGGCTTGGGTGGGCGCCGGGAGTCTACGCGGGGGCCGGATTCTCCGCAACCGCGCTGTACGGCGCCGTCGGCGTAACGCGGCTGGGTTGCAGCGCGGCATCGAGGGGATTGCGTCCGTCGCCAGATGCGCGCCCACCGGCATCCCCGCCCCACCCCGGCCCTCCCCGTCAGGCGGAGGAACCGACGCAGGAGCTTTGTCGGCGTTCGGCGGCGGCGACTCTACCGCCTCATCACCCCCGGCTTGGCCGGCGGCAGCTTGTCGAGCAGGTCGTTGATGTAGGCCGTCTCGTCCTTGCCCGACATGACGGCCAGCCCCTTCAGCATCTGGCCGCCGAAAGCGAAGACGCCGGCGAGGTCGATGCGCCAGGCGCCGCCCTCGCGGACGAAGTCGGCGGGCACCATGGCCGGCCGGTTGTCGACCATCAGCAGACCGGACGCGTGGTCGCCCTTGACCCGCACCGAACCCAGCGAGCTGCGCGCGATGATGTTGGGGCCGAGCCAGCCCTGCTTCAGCGCGTGGTCGGCGATGTCGCCGACCGACATCCGCCGCAGCTCCGCCGGCCCGAGATAGCGGCGCAGCCCCATGGCGGCGAAGCGTTCCGCCGGCTCCAGACGCTCGACCGCCGCGTCGCCCGGCGCGCGCGCGGCCGTGCGCACCGACTCCAGCGCCCGCACCGAGGCGCGGGAGAGCAGCGGCACCACGGCGGCGCCGCGCCGCTGGGAGAGCGCCGCCTGCGCCGCCTCGAAGGCGGCGGCGACCTCGCGCTCCTCCACGGTGGCGCGCGGCGGGGCGGCGGCGAAGGCCGACGCGGTCATCAGGACGATGAAGAAGGCGAGGAACAGCGAACGCATGACGGGAACCCGCGGGGGATGACAGGCTGGAGGGAACGGCCTTACGCCTTCTCCGTGACCCCGAAGAATTCGAGCTGCCAGCGCATCTCGTCGTCGGTCATCGGGTACTGCGTGCCGTCCCGAGCATTAAGCGCTGTTTTTGGCGGAATCTGGGCGAGCCTGAGTTGCACCTGCCGGGCGAAGCGCATGGTCAGTCCGGCGCGCCACACCAGCGCCGTCACCGCGCGCGCGGCGTGGGTGCCGACGATGCGGTCGACGATGGGAACGGGAATCTGCGACAGCTCCGCCAGACCGGCGAGGACGAAGGCACGGTCGCCCTCCAGAAGAGCGCCCTCCACCACCTTCTCGGTGAGCTTGCCTTCCTTGTTCAGGCGCTTGGCGCGGTCCTCCGGCTTCTCGGCCGTCTTCTCCGGCCCGGCCGACGCGCCGCCATGCGCATCGGCGGCGAAGTCGTTGCGCCCCAGCCCGTTCCCGGCCGCCGCCTTGCCGACACGCTGGCGCACCGCCTCCGCCAGATCGCGCGCCGCCGCCGGGTCGAGGTCGTCGCGGCTCTGGAGGACCTTCAGCAGATTGTCGGCGACGAAGCTGGCCAGCCGCGCCACCGCGCGGGCCGGCAGGCGCGGGCGCCGCACCAGCGGGGCGTGCCAGGGTTCATGCTGGGGCGCCTGGTCGAGGATGCGGTCGAGCGTGTCCTCGCGCACCTGCGCCGACGGGTTGCCGAGCAGCGCCGTCACCGCCGCCTCGTCGTTGGACCGCGCGATGGCGTCGGCGACCGGGGCCGAGACGTTGCGCCGGCTGGCGATGGCGGTCATCGCCCCGCTGACCGGCCCCTTGAGGATGAGGTCGGCCAGATCCTCGTCGGTGAGGATCGGCGAATGCTGGAGGATCGGGGCGCAGACCGACAGCTCGACGTCGCGGGCCAGCGTGTTGATCAGGCCCTGCGGGGCGTTGGGCAAATCCTTCAGCGCCTCGGCCAGGATGCCGCGCACCTCCGACGCCTGGTCGCGCGCCAGCGTCTCCAGGCACTCCACCGTCAGCTTCTCGATCTGCGCCGCCTGGTTGGCGGTCAGCTCCGGCAGCAGGCGGGCGATCTTCTTCGCCACCGCGCGGCGCACCATGACCTCGCGGTCCTTGGCGAGCATCAGGTCGGCCTGGCGCGGCGTGCCGGCGTTGGTGGCGATGGCGCGGCGCACCTCGGCCGCGGCGTCGGCGGCGAGGAAGTACAGCAGCTCCGGCCGGGTCTTCGGGTGCTCGGCGACCTTGCGGCGCACCGCCGGATCGTCGCTCTGCACCATGCGCTTGGCGGATTCGTAATCGGCCGGGTCGAGCTGCTGGTCGGTGCGCGTGCTCACGGCGCGGTCTCCACCAGGGTAATCGGCTGGGTGGCGGTCGGCTGGGTGGCCGGCTGATGGGCGGGGGCCAGCGCGTAATGCCCCTTGCCGCTCTTCTTGGCGGCGTACATGGCGGCGTCGCTGCGGTCGGTCAGCTCGCGCACCGTCTCGCCGCGCCCCGGCACATGGACGGCGATGCCGATCGACAGGCCGAGCGGCTTCTCCGGACTGGCCGACAGGTGGACGAGCCCGGCCATCCCCTTCAGCAGCCGTTCGGCGACCCGGCGCGCCTGCGCCTCGTCGGCGCGGCCGAGCCACAGGACGAACTCGTCGCCGCCCAGGCGCCCCGGCAGGTCGCCCGGCCGCACCCCGGAGGACAGCAGCGTGCCGATCGCCTTCAGCACGGTGTCGCCCTGCTGGTGGCCGTGCAGGTCGTTGACCGCCTTGAAATTGTCGAGATCGACGTAGAGCAGCGCCGACGGGCCGCTGTCGGTGCGCTCCAGCGCCTCCTCCAGCCGCTCGAAGAAGGTGCGGCGGTTGAACAGGCCGGTCAGCCCGTCGCGTTCCGACAGGCGGCGCAGCCGCTCCTGGTAGGCGAGATGGGCGTGGGCGATGCCGATGTGGTCGGCGACGCCGGACAGCAGGTGGCGGTCCTCCTCGTCCCACGGCTCGGAATCGTCGGCGCGCCAGACCAGGACGGTGCCGTTCAGCGCCTGCCGGTGCTCGGTGCGCGCGCCGACCAGCAGCAGCTCGCCGATCTGGTCCATGACGACCCCGTCGGCCGCGGCGATGCGGTCGAGCATGGGGGCCAGCTGCGCCCCGCCCGCGCATTCGCTGTCGGGCAGAGCCGCCCCGAACTCGGCGACCAGCACCAGCCCGCCCTCCTCGCCGGCGCGGTAGATGCGGCAGCCGTCGGCGCTGAGCGCGCGGGCGGTCTCGGCGGCGGCGACGGTCAGCGCCTCCGCCGCGTCGAGCCGGTCGCGCAGCGTGTGGACGATGTGGGCGAGCAGCCGCTCCCGGTTGCGCACCCGCGCCAGCTCGGCCGAGCGCAGCACCTGGTCGGTGACGTCGCGGCAGACGCCGCGGGCGCCCAGCCACTCGCCCTGCGCCCCGAACAGCGGCAGGGCCGACGCGACGACGCAGGCCGGCGTGCCGTCGGCGCTCTTCAGCCACAGCTCGCTCTGGTCGACCGGGCGGTGCGTGTCGAAGGGCAGCGGCAAATCGCCCCACTCCTCCAACGCGAGCCGGCGCGGGTCGAGTCCGATCAGCGAATCCGTGTCGTAGCCGAGCGCCCCCTTGTGGGTGACGAAGACGAAGGTGCCGTCCGGGCCGGTTTCCCAGGCGAAGTCGGAGGACACCTCGACCAGATCCTTGTAGCGCCGCCGCGACTCGGTCAGCGTGTGGCGGAGCTGCCGTTCCAGCGTGTCGTCGCGGCCAAGCAGCAAAAAGCCGCCGTCGGCCAGCGGCACGCCGGCCCATTCGACGATCATGATGCCGCGCGCCGACTCGATGGGGACCGACCGCAGGCCCGGCGCCACGCTGGAGGCCGACAGCCAGGACTGGAGGTCGGAAAACCAGCGCGGGTCGTTCTCCAGCATCTCCTCCGCCTCGGCGTTGGCCTCGGCGATCGACAGGCCGTCGGCCAGCCGCAGGGCCGGTCCCGGATAGGCGGCGACCAGGGCGGCCGGCCCGGCGGGATCGGCGCCGGCGGGATCGGTGAAGGGAAGCGACGCTGCGGCCAAGGGATGGTCCACGGAGATCTCTGAAAAACGTGTCAGGCGAAAAATGGATCGCAGTCTATACTTACGGATGCGGCCCAGGCGCCGGCCGGATCCATGCTACCGCCTCGGCGGTTAATCTTCAATCAAGCATCAGACGTGACGGGGCGCGGGGAAAACCCCAGCGAAGCGGCTTGCCGCGGGAGCGCGGGCGCCCCATTCTAAGCCGCATGACCGCTCCCGCCAAGCTGACAGCGCTGCGTGACACCGGGGTTTGGATTTTCGACCTCGACAACACGCTCTACCCCGCCTCCTGCAACCTGTTCGCCCAGGTGGACCGCCGCATCAGCGAATTCATCGCCGAGCATTTCGGCATCCCCTTCGCCGAGGCGCGCGACCGCCAGAAGCGGTTCTTCCGCGACTACGGCACCACGCTGCGCGGCCTGATGAGCGAGCACGACGTCGATCCTGTCGCCTATATGGATTATGTCCATGACATCGACGTGGCCGGCGTCGAGCCGTCGGCGGTGCTGACCGGCGCGCTCGACCGGTTGCCCGGCCGCAAGATCATCTACACCAACGGCTCGGTCCGCCACGCCGAGAACGTCGCCGGCCGGCTCGGCATCCTCGACCGCTTCGAGGCCGTGTTCGACATCGCCGCCGCCGACTATGTGCCCAAGCCCGACCCCCGCCCCTACGCGACGCTGGTCGAACGGCACGGCATCGATCCCACCCGCGCCTGCATGGTCGAGGACATCGCCCGCAACCTCGTGCCCGCCCACGCGCTGGGGATGACCACCGTCTGGGTGCGCGGGGAGCTGGAGTACGAGAAGGCCGGGGTCGGAACCGGCACCCACATCGACCACAGCGTCGACGACCTGCCGGGTTGGCTCGCCGCCGTCGCCGACGCGGTGGATTGACGGGCGGCGCCTCCGGTTGACAGGCGGGCGGGCCGGCTCCATGGTGCGGTCCCCTGCCATTTTCGACAGCCGAACGACCGCGCCATGAGCCACGCCAGCCTGCAAGCCACCATCGACGCCGCCTGGGACAACCGGGACGGCCTGAGCACCGCCACCACCGGCGCCGTCCGCGAGGCGGTGGACGCGGCGCTGTCCGCCCTCGATTCCGGCGATCTGCGCGTCGCCGAGAAGACGGATGCCGGCTGGAAGGTCAACCAGTGGCTGAAGAAGGCGGTGCTGCTGTCCTTCCGCCTGAACGCCAACGAGATGATCCCCGGCGGCCCCGGCGGTTCCTCCTGGTACGACAAGGTGCCGCCGAAGTTCGACGGCTGGACCGAGGGGCAGTTCCAGGCCGCCGGCTTCCGCGCGCTGCCGGGCGCCATCGCCCGCAAGTCCTCCTACGTGGCACCCGGCGTCATCCTGATGCCGAGCTTCGTCAACGTCGGCGCCTACGTCGACAGCGGCACCATGGTCGACACCTGGGTCACCGTCGGCTCCTGCGCCCAGATCGGCAAGAACGTCCACCTGTCGGGCGGCGTCGGCATCGGCGGCGTGCTGGAGCCGTTGCAGGCCGATCCGGTCATCATCGAGGACAACTGCTTCATCGGCGCCCGGTCGGAGATCGTCGAGGGCGTGATCGTCGAGACCGGCGCGGTGGTGTCGATGGGCTGCTACATCGGCGCCTCGACCAAGATCATCGACCGCCACACCGGCGAGGTCTTCGTCGGCCGCGTCCCGGCCTATTCGGTGGTGGTCCCCGGCAACCTGCCCGGCAAGCCGCTGCCCGACGGCACCCCCGGCCCGAGCCTGTACTGCTGCGTCATCATCAAGCGCGTCGACGAGAAGACCCGCGCCAAGACCGCGATCAACGACCTGCTGCGCGACTGACGTCCGCCCTCCCCTCCCTCTCCCGATCCGGGGGAGGGGGATCCGGGCGAAGCCTCACACCACCGGACCATCCCATGACCATCGACGCCGTCGCCCTCGCCCAGGACCTGATCCGCTGCCCCAGCGTCACCCCGCGCGACGACGGCGCGCTGGGCGTGCTGGAGGCGGCGCTGACACCGCTGGGCTTCACCTGCCACCGCCTGCGCTTCGAGCAGGAGGGCACGGCGCCGGTCGAAAACCTCTACGCCCGGCTCGGCACCGAGGGGCCGAACTTCTGTTTCGCCGGCCACACCGACGTGGTGCCGCCGGGCGAGCTGAAGGGCTGGTCGATCGATCCCTTCGCCGCCGAGATCCACGACGGCAGGCTCTACGGCCGTGGCGCCGTGGACATGAAGGGCGCCATCGCCGCCTTCGTCGCCGCCGTCTCCCGCCATCTGGAGACGGAGGGCCGTCCCGCCGGCTCGATCAGCCTGCTGATCACCGGCGACGAGGAGGGGGTCGCCATCAACGGCACGAAGAAGGTGCTGGACTGGCTGGCGGCGCGCGGCGAGACGCTCGACGCCTGCGTGGTCGGCGAGCCGACCAACCCCAGGGCGCTCGGCGACATGATCAAGATCGGCCGGCGCGGCAGCCTGACCGGCTACCTGACCGTGCTCGGCGCCCAGGGCCACACCGCCTACCCGCATCTGGCCGACAACCCGCTGCCGCGTCTGGTGCGGATGCTGGCCGCCATCACCGAGAAGCCGATGGACGAGGGGACGGAGCATTTCCAGCCCTCCACGCTGGCGCTGACCACCATCGACGTCGGCAACCCGGCCAACAACGTCATCCCGGCGCAAGGGCGGGCGACCTTCAACATCCGCTTCAACGACGCCCACACCCCCGCCAGCATCGAGGCGTGGCTGCGCGGCTGCTTCGACGCGGTGGGCGGCGCCTACGAGCTGGACATCCATTGCTCCGGCGAATCCTTCCTGACCGCGCCCGGCCCGCTGACCGAACTGGTCGCCGACGCCATCGAGGGCGCCACCGGCCGCCGCCCGGAATATTCGACCACCGGCGGCACGTCGGACGCGCGCTTCATCAAGAATTTCTGCCCGGTGGTGGAGTTCGGGCTGGTCGGCCAGACCATGCACAAGGTGGACGAGCACACCGCCGTCGCCGACCTGACCGGCCTGACCGCGGTCTACGAGGCGATCCTCAAGGACGTGTTCAGCCGGCTGCCGACCTCCCGGCCCCCGGCCGGTTGAGCCGGCCGATGCCGCTGACCGCCGCCGCCATCCTCACGGCGCTGACCGGCGCCTACCGGCTCGCCCGCTTCGACCGCAGCGGTATGGACCTCATCGACCGCACGCCGGAAGGGGCGCTCGCCTCCTTCTACGCGGCGGTGGTGGTGCTGCCCGGCTACGCGCTGCTGCTGGCGATCCGGCTGTGGGATCAGGTCGGGGACACGCCGCTGCTTCAGGTGCTGACGGTCGAATCCATCGCCTATGTGGTGAGCTGGACCGCCTTCCCGCTGGCGCTGCACCGGATCGCGCTTCTGATGGGCAAGGCCGAGCGCTATCCGGGCGCGGTCGCCGCCTACAACTGGTCGTCGGTCATCCAGATGACGGTCTATCTGCCGGTGATGGTGCTGTCCGCCACCGGCCTGCTGCCGGCCTTCCTGGCCGAGGGGCTGGTCTTCGGCGTGATGATGGCGATGCTGACCTACCAGTGGTTCGTGCTGCGGACGGCGCTGGACCTCTCCGGTCTCGCCGCCGCCGCGCTGGTGATGGTCGACCTGTTCCTGTCGGCGACGATCACCGACTTCGCCGACGGGTTGCTGTAGAGGGACCCGAGTTGGCCAGAGCCGGTCAGACCGGCGCCGTGCCGCTCTTCATCAGGGTGTAGGCGTAGCTGTCGACCAGCGCCTCGGTGGACGCCTCGATGATGTTGGTGGAGACGCCCAGCGTCGACCATTCCGCCCCGTCCAGCCCGGCCGAACGGATCAGCACGCGCGGCATCGCCCCGGTGCCGTCCTTGGCCGCCAGGATGCGGACCCGGTAGTCGGACAGGCTGACCTTCCTCAGCACCGGATAGGCCGGCTCCAGCGCCTTGCGCATGGCCATGTCGAGCGCGTGGACCGGACCGTTGCCCTCCGCCACCTCCAGCCGGATCTCGTTGCCGACCCTGACGCGGACCACCGCCTCCGATTCCACCACCAGCTTGCCGACCGCGTTGTAGCGGCGCTCGTCGGTGACGTGGAAGCGCAGCAGCTCGAAATAGCGCGACACCCCGCCCGTTTCCCCGGCACCCAGCTCGCGGCGGACCAGCAGCTCGAAGCTGGCCTCGGCGGTGTCGTAGGCGTAGCCGTCGCTGTCGCGCTGCTTCACCAGATCGAGCAGGCGGGTCAGCCGCTCGTCCCTCGGGTCGATGTCGAGCCCGATGTCGCGCAGCCGCGCGATGATGTTCGAGCGTCCGGCCTGGTCCGACATGACGATCTGCCGGCGGTTGCCCACCGCCTCGGGCGCGACATGCTCGTAGGAGGCCGGATCCTTCTCCACCGCCGAGACGTGCAGCCCGCCCTTGTGGGCGAAGGCGCTGGAACCGACATAGGGTGCGTGGCGGTTGGGCGCGCGGTTCAGCCGCTCGTCGAAGGAGCGGCTGAGCTGGGTCAGCAGCGGCAGATCCCCGGGGCGGATGCCGGTCTCATACCCCATCTTCAGCATCAGCGACGGGATCAGCGAGACGAGGTTGGCGTTGCCGCAGCGCTCGCCCAGCCCGTTGATGGTGCCCTGCACCATGCGCGCCCCGGCCCGCACCGCCGCCAGCGAGTTGGCGACCGCGTTCTCGGTGTCGTTGTGGCAGTGGATGCCGAGACGGTCGCCGGGAATGCCGTGCTCGGCGATCACCGCGCGGACGATGGCCTCAACCTCGTGCGGCAGCGTGCCGCCGTTGGTGTCGCACAGCACGATCCAGCGGGCGCCGGCCTGGAAGGCGGCCTTGACGCATTGGACGGCGTAGGCCGGGTTGCGCTTGTAGCCGTCGAAGAAATGCTCGGCGTCGAACAGCGCCTCGCCCTTGGCGGCGTGCAGCGCGGCGATGCTGTCGCGGATCAGCTCGAGGTTTTCCTCGCGCGGGATGCCGAGCGCCACGTCGACGTGGAAGTCCCAGGTCTTGCCGACCATGCAGACCGCCTTGGCGCGCGACTGCGCCAGCGCCGTCAGCTGCGGGTCGTTGGCGGCGCTGCGGCCGGGACGGCGGGTCATGCCGAAGGCGGTGAAGGTGGCGCGGCCGAGGTCCGGCGCCACGGCGAAGAACTGGTCGTCGGTCGGGTTGGCGCCGGGCCAGCCGCCCTCGATGTAGTCGATGCCGAGACGGTCCAGCTCCTGGGCAATCGCGATCTTGTCGGCGACCGAGAAATCCACGTCCTGGGTCTGCGCGCCGTCGCGCAGGGTGGTGTCGTACAGATAGATGCGTTCGCCCGTCATAACCGCCTGACCCGATGCCTTGGGGGAGCGTTCCGCCCCTGGGAAAGGCCGGAGAATGGACGATGCGGCGCGCCGGCTCAACGGTTTTGACAAGAAACTTGCGGGACGGAGGGTGTTTTCGCAACGGATCGGTCGGGGTGGGACACATGGCCTCACCCCTCCAGCCGCTCCCGCTCGGCCTCGAACACCGCCACGATCGGCTCCATCACCGCGCGGACGCGCGGAACATCCTTGCGGTCACGGTGGACCAGCAGCCACGCCTCGCGGGTCAACGGCGGCCCCGGCAGGGGCCGGCGCTCCAGCCCCGCCACGCCCTCGGCCAGCAGGCAGGGCAGGAAGGCCATGCCGAAGCCGGCGACCGCCGCCGCCAGCTGCCCCTGGACGCTGTTGGTGCGCAGCGCCACCCGCCGGCCGCCGCCATGACGGGCGAGCCACCGCGCCTCCGGCAGGTCGGCCAGCGTCTCGTCATAGGCGATCAGCGCGTCGGGCGCATCGGGAGCGGCGTAGAGTCCATAGCCCAGCGTGGCGAGCCGCCGGCCGATCAGCTCGCCCTGCTGCGGGCGGGCCAGCCGGATCGCCAGATCGGCCTCGCGCCGGGCGAGGCTGAGCACCCGGTTGTCGGTGATGATCTCCAGGTCGAGGCCGGGATGCGCCGCGCGCAGCGGCCCCAGCCGGGGGATCAGGAAACGGTCGGCCAGCGCCTGGGTCATGGTCAGGCGCACCAGCCCGCTCAGCCCGCCGCCGCTCCCCTCCCCCTGCCCTTCCCGCCGCCGGATGGCCAGCGCCGCCTCGTCCATCGCCTCGGCCAGCGCCCGCGCCGCCTCGCCGTCGCCGGTCAGGACGTAGCCGTCGGGACGGCGTTCCATCAGCGTGCGACCGAGCGCCGCCTCCAGCGCGGCCAGCCGACGCCCCACCGTCGCGTGGCTGAGCCGCAGGCTCCGCGCCGCCGCCGACAGGCTGCCGGCGCGGGCCAGTTCGAGGAAGACCCGCAGATCGTCCCAATCCAGGGCCCAATCGGGGGGCGCTGTTCGTTTTTGATCAGCCATCGCACGAGAATAGCGGATTCCGGTCCATCGATGAACCGGGCAGGATCGCATCCGACCCAACCGGCAACCCAAGCGACGGAGCCGCCCATGTCCACCCCGAAGACCCTGCTGCAACTGTCCGGCGCGCCGTTGCACCCCGCCCCGCTCGACAAGGCGGCGCTGCTGCTGATCGACTTCCAGCGCGAGTACACCGACGGCGCCCTGCCGCTGCCCGGCGCCGAAACCGCCATCGCCGAGGCGGCGTCGCTGCTGGCGCTGGCCCGCGCGAAGGGCGTGCCGGTGGTCCATGTCGTCCATCACGGAGCGGCGGGCGGCGCGCTGTTCAACCCGGAAGGCCCCCTCTCGGCCATCGTCCCGGCGCTGGCTCCGCTGGACGGCGAGGCGGTGGTGGTGAAGAAGGCGGCCAACGCCTTCGCCGGCACCGCGTTGCAGGACAGGCTGCGGGAGACCGGGCGGACGGAGCTGATCGTCGCCGGCTTCATGACTCACAACTGCGTCGGCAGCACCGTGCGGGCGGCCGTCGATCTCGGCTGGCGCAACACGGTGGTGGCGGCGGCCACCGGAACCCGCGACCTGCCGGACGGCGTCGGCGGCGTGGTCCCGGCGGCGGTCCTCAACCGCGCCGAGCTGGCGGGGCTGGGCGACCGGATGGCGGTGATCGTCGAGACCACCGCCGCCTGGAGCTGAGGCGAGGCCGAACGCCTACTTCTTCACGGCCTTCCAATAGGTGTTGGTGTCGAAGCTCGGCCCCCACACCATGCCGGAGACGTTGGTCCGCTCGGCGATGACCTCGGTCTGCTGGAACATGATGACGAAGGGCGATTCGGCCAGCACCCTGCGCTGGAGATCCTGGTAGATCGCCGCGCGCTTGGCCGCGTCGCTCTCGATCACCGCCGAGGCGGTGATCTTCGTCAGCTCCGGAATGTCCCAGGCGTTGCGCCAGGCCAGCGGCTTGGACTTGGCGTTGTCGCCGTTGTCGGGGTTGGAGGCGAAGGTCTCGGCGTTGGTGTGCGGATCCTGGTAGTCGGCGCCCCATTGCTGGATCATCAGGTCGTGGTTGCGCGCCCGGTACTTGGTCAGCACCTGTTTGCCGTCGCCGGGGATGATGTCGATCCTGACCCCGGCGGCGGCGGCGCTCGCCTGGATCGCCTGGGCCATGTCCTGGGTGGGCGTGGTGTTGCGCATGTCCAGCGTCACCGTGAAGCCGTCCGGCAGCCCCGCCTTGGCCAGCAGCTCCTTCGCCTTGGCCGGGTCGTAACGGTAGGGGTTCTCGTCGAGCGCGCCGAGGAAGCCCTTGGGCAGGAAGGTCTGGTGGATGGTGCCCTGGCCGTTCATGATGGTCCTGCCCATCCCCTCATAGTCCACGAGGTGCTTCATCGCCTCGCGCACCTCGGGCTTGGCCAGCACCGGGTTCTTCTGGTTCAGGCTGAGGTACCACAGCGTGCCCTTGGGCGACTGCACCAGCCGGACGGCGCTGTTTCCCTTCAGCGGCTCGAACTGCTCCGGCTTCAGGTTGCGGGCGATGTCGATGTCGCCCTTTTCCAGCAGCAGGCGCTGGGTCGCCGGCTCGGCGATCTGGCGGATCAGCACGCGCTTCAGCGCCGGGGCGCCGCGCCAGTATTTCGGGTTGGCGTCGAGCATCAGCAGTTCGCTCGCCTTCCACTGCCGCAGCGAGAAGGGGCCGGAACCGGCCGAGTTGTTCCTCAGCCAGGCAGAGCCGAAATCGCCGTCCTTCTCCTTGCTCCGCAGCAGCTTGGAATCGACCACCGAGGCGACGTCGGCGGTCAGGCAGTAGAGGACGAAGGTCGGGGCGTAGGTCTGGTCGGTGGTGAAGACCAGCGTGCGCGGGTCGGTCGCGCTGACCATCGCGTCGACGTTGTCGGGCGTCAGGCCGAATTGGCCGAGGATGAAGGCCGGCCCCTTGTTCATCTTGACGGCGCGGCGGAAGGAGTAGGCGACGTCCTCGGCGGTCAGCGGGTTGCCGGAATGGAACGTGATGCCGTCGCGGATTTTGAAGGTGAAGGTCTTGCCGTCGGGGGAGACGGTCCAGCTCTCGGCGACCTCGCCCTCGATCCGGCTGACGTCGTTGACGTCGAAATGGATCAGCCGGTCATAGACCTGAGCGCTGTACTCGGCGCCCGACAGCTCGAAGATCTCGGCGGGGTCGAGCCCGACGATGTCGTCGAACTGCCACGCCATCACCAGCGAGTCCTTCGGCGTGTCGGCAACGGCCGGCGCCGTCAGCGCGGTCGTGAGCGCCGTGGCGGCGAGGACGAGAGCGGCGGCACCGAGCAGGCCGTGTTTGAAGCGGAGCATCCCTGACGTCTCCCGAGCGGGGTTTTCGTTGGCGCGCGGCAGTGTGCGCACCCGAAAGCATCCCGCGCGGTTCCCCGCCCGTCAAGCCGGCCAAGAAGCCTGTTTCCCGTCGGCGACGGGCGGGAAACAGGACGGCGCCGGCTCCGCTCAGACCAGCTCCGCGTCCTTCTCGGCGATGACCTTGTCGATCGCCGCGCGCTCGGCGGCGGTCATGCGCAGGCTGGCGCTCTTCAACTGGCCGCAGGCGGCCATGATGTCCTCGCCGCGCGGGGTGCGCACCGGGCTGGCGTAGCCGGCGTTGTTCACGATGTCGCCGAAGACCTGGATCGCCCGGTCGGTCGAGCGCTCGTAGGGGGCGCCCGGCCAGGGGTTGAAGGGGATCAGGTTGATCTTCGCCGGCACGCCCTCCAGCAGCCGGACCAGCGCGCGGGCGTCGGCCGGGCTGTCGTTGATGCCCTTCAGCATCACATACTCGAAGGTGATGCGCCGGGCGTTGGACAGGCCGGGATAGTCGCGGCAGGCCGCCATCAGTTCGCTCAACGGGTACTTCTTGTTGATCGGCATGATGACGTCGCGCAGCTCGTCGGTCACCGCGTGCAGGCTGACCGCGAGGTTGACGTTCAGCTCCTCGCCGCAGCGCCGCATCGCCGGGACGACGCCCGAGGTCGAGAGCGTGATGCGCCGCTTGGAGATCGAGATGCCGTCGCCGTCCATGACGATCTTCAGCGCCTTGGCGACGTTCTCGTAATTGAACAGCGGCTCGCCCATGCCCATCATGACGATGTTGGACAGCATGCGCCCGTCCGGCGGCGCCGGCCATTCGCCCAGCATGTCGCGGGCCAGCATCACCTGCGCCAGGATCTCCGACGAATCGAGGTTGCGCACCAGACGCTGCGTGCCGGTGTGGCAGAAACGGCAGGTGAGCGTGCAGCCGACCTGCGAGGAGACGCAGAGCGTGCCGCGGTCCTCCTCGGGGATATGGACGCTCTCCACCTCCTGCCCGTCCGGCATGCGCAGCAGCCATTTCCGGGTGCCGTCGGCCGACTTCAGATCCTTGACGACCGTCGGGCGCGCGATGACGTGGCTGTCGGCGAGCTTCTCGCGCACCGGCTTGGCCAGCGTGGTCATCACCGCGAAGTCGGTGGCGCCACGGTGGTAGATCCAGTGCCAGAGCTGGCGGGCCCGGAACTTCTCCAGGCCGATGGACTGCATTTCGGCTTCCAGCTCTTCGCGGGACAGACCGACGAGGTTCTTCCGGCCGTCGGCGTCAGCGGCCGGCAGGGCGAAGGCGGTGGCATGATTGAGGGCGCTCATGGCCCCCTAAATAGGGCCATGAGGCGCAAGAGTCAAAAGACCAAGTGAGGAACTGCGGCTCCCCACCCTCGAAGCCTCGGAAGGCGCCGGTCAGCGCTTCACGTTGCAGGCCTGGTTGATCGCGTCGTAGGCCTGGGCGAGGCCGTCCAGGCTGTAGGTGTCGGTGGTCTTGGTGCCGCGGCCGGAGACCCCCTTGACGACCATCGGCTTGCCCTTGGCGTCGCGCATGGCGGCCGTCACCGCCTTGTCGGTGTCGGAGTCGCGCGCCCAGGCGGTCTCGCCGTCGGTGAACAGCTTGAAGGATTTGCCGGCGACGTCCAGCACCGTCTCGCTCTCCTTCTTGAAGGGATAGCCGGCGATGAAGCTGACGACGTCCAGCGTCTTTTCCGTCGGACGGTGGGTGACCAGCACATAGACGTCGCCGCGCTTGGCCGCCGCCGGCTCCTTCTTCTTGGGCTGGCTGGAGATGTAGCAGACCTTGCTGCCCTTCTCCTCGAACGCGAAGGCGTTCCAATCCTTGAAGGTGCCGAGAAGACGGGGGTCGGCGGCGCCCGCCGGGCCGGCGATCACCAGGAGGGAGGCGGCGAGGACCAGGGCGGCCCCGGCGGTGCGGCGGATGGCGCGGAAAGGCAGCATCGTTTTGCGACAGCTCGTTGGTGTTCCGTGGGTCGGGCGGACACTACCGCAAACCGGCGCGGCTTTCCAAGGGCGCCTCGCAGGTTCCGCCGCCGGCCCGCGCGATTGTGTCGCGGCTGTAACCAAGTCCTCAGGTTTTTTGTGTGATCCGGACGGCGGGGGGTTGCGTACCAACGCATGATGCGAGACACCGCCCGGCGCGGCGGGGAATGGACGAATTCGGCATAGGAGGGTGGATCATGGAGATCCCCATCTTGTGCGGCGGCGTCCGTTGCCCTTGAATGGAGGAATGCAGGACACGCATTCCCCCATGGCCGACACGGCCCCGAGTCTTGAGGATCTGCTCGTCGCCGTCGGGCGCGAGCAGGACCGTCTGGCGTTCGGGGCGCTGTTCGGCCATTTCGCGCCGCGGCTGAAGACGTATCTGCGCCGGCTGGGATGCGAATCCGGCGCAGCCGAGGAGCTTGTGCAGGAGGTCATGCTGTTGGTCTGGCGACGCGCCGAAACCTACGATCCGGCCCAGGCGTCGGCCAGCACCTGGGTGTTCACCATCGCCCGCAACAAGCGGGTCGATTCGCTGCGCCGCGAGCAGCGGCCGGAGATCGACCCCAGCGACCCCGCGCTCGTCCCCGAACCGGACGAGCCGGCCGACCGGCGGGTGGAGGCGCGCCAAAGCAACGACCGGCTGCGCGCCGCCCTGAAGGATTTGCCGCCCGAACAGGCGGAGTTGCTGCGGATGGCCTATTTCGAGGACAAGCCGCACAGCGTGATCTCCGCCGAGCACGGCATCCCGCTCGGCACCGTGAAGTCACGCCTGCGTCTGGCGATGGACCGCCTGCGCAAGGCTCTGAGGGATGTCGCATGAGCCTGCCCAGCCACCATCCCGGCGATACCCTGCTGATCGATTACGCGGGCGGCGCCCTGTGCGAGGGCGCCTCGCTGGTCGTCGCCACCCACATGGCCTTCTGCCCCTGCTGCCGCCGCATGGTCGGCGAGATGGAGGCGGTGGGCGGCGCCCTGCTCGACGATCTGGAGCCCGATACCGTCTCGCCCGACTGCCTGGACGCGCTGCTCGCCCGCATCGACCGGGACACGTCCCAGCGCCCGCCCCCCTGCCGGCCGGCCCTCCAGCCTCCGCCCCACCACCCGACCGCCGTGCGGCCAACCATTCCCGAACCGCTGCGCGGCTATCTCGGCGGCGGTCTGGAGGGCAAGCGCTGGCGTTTCCTGCAACCCGGCATGACCGTCATCGATCTGCGGACCGGCTCCAGCGCGGTCACCCGTCTGGTCCGCATGAAGGGCGGCGTCGCCGTGCCTCAGCACACCCATGGCGACATCGAGCTGACCGTGGTGCTGGAAGGCGGCTTCTCCGACGAGTTGGGATCCTTCCAGCCGGGCGACATCGCCATCGGCGACCCGTCCATCGAGCACCGGCCGGTGGCCGATCCGGAGGGCTGCCTGTGCCTGTCCGCGACGATCGGCGGCCTGCGCCTGACCGGGCCGATCGGGCGCATCCTCAACCGCTTCATGGATTTCTGACTCGGGACCGGGTGGGGCCGCTCACGCGCCCCACCCTGCCCATCCCCGACCTCCCTGCTTCGCGGGAAAGGGGACGCCGTCACGCCGTCGCGGGCAACCGGCCGTCGCGGGCGCGCATCAGCGCCCACACCACCGACACGCCCAGCAGTTTCGAGGCGAGGCTCGCGGCCCAGACGCCCGGATCCCAGATGTCCAGCATGCCGAAGAACAGCGCGGTGTCGACCGGCACCGACAGGGCGGCGCTCAGCCACAGCCGGTCGCGCAAGGGGCGCTTGGTGACGGTGAAGACCGCCCAGTCGATCAGCTCCGACACGGCGAAGGCGGCGACGCTGGCGGTGGCGACGAAGGGATCGGCCAGCAGGGTCGACAGCAGGGTGCCGACCAGCATGGCGGCGAGCGACCAGTGGCCGAAACGCACCTGCACCATGTCGCGCAGGACGAAGATCAGACCGGCCCAGCAGGACCAGACGAGGTCGAGGTGCGGGAACAGGCTGAAGGCGTAGTTGATGGCAAGAATGCTGCCAATGTAGGCGACGAGCCAGATCATGTCCAAGATCCTCCGGAAGCGGCCCGCGGCAATACGGGCGCCGATGACCGGAGCAGACCCCGCGTGAATGCGAGCGCCCCGAAGCCGCCTGTCCTAACAGATCGGACCGGAGGATTGAAGCGGGGGAGCTGGCGAAAGACGCGGATAAACACGGATGTCGCCGACTTCCGCCCATCCGTGGACGGGCGGAACCCGCATTCCTGTTCATCCGTGCCTTACGGAACCCACCGGCCCGGCCCCCGGATCACAGCGCCTGGGCGCGCCCGCCGAACAGCGCGCGCAGCTTGCGCCCGATCAGGCCGCCCAGCATGCCCGGACCGCCGTCGCCCTTCGGGAACCAGCCGGGATCCTCGGCCTGGAAGCGCCGGATCACGATGACGAAGGCGTCGACCACGCGCGGGTCGAAATCACGCCCCGACCGTTCGACGACCCAGGCGATGGCCTGCTCCACCGTCCAGGCGCCGCGGTACTGCCGGCTGGTGATCAGCGCGTCGAACACGTCGGCCACCGCCATGATCCGGGCGCCGATCGGAATGGCGTCGCCCTTCAGCCCCTCCAGATAGCCCGACCCGTCGTAGCGCTCGTGGTGGTAGCGCGCGATCTCCGCCGCGATGGACAGCAGCGAGCGTCCGCGCAGGGGGAGCGCCGCCTCCGACAGGATGCGGTGGCCGATCTCGGTGTGGCGCTGGATCGCCTGCATGTCGTTGATGGCGAGTTCGCCCGGCATGCCCAGCGTCTGATCCGACACGCTCAGCATGCCGACGTCGTGCAGCAGGGCGGCCAGCCCGACCTTCTCGACATAGTCGGCGTCCAGCTCGCTGCCGAACTGGCCGCGCCGCATCAGCTCGCGGGCAATCTCGCCGACCAGCCGCTCGATGCGCTGGAGATGGCCCGACGCCGCGTTGTCCTTGTATTCGGCAAGCGAACCCATGGCGAGCACCGTCGCCTTCTGCGAGGTGTTCAGCTCCTCGAACAGCAGGGCGTTCTCGAAGGCGATCGAGCATTTGTTGCGGAACAGCTCCAGCAGCTGCCACTCGCGCGCCGTGCCGTCGTTGCGGCCCTCGACGTAGATCATGCCGGTGATGCCGCCGTTGGCGCGCAGGCGCAGCGCGCAAAAGTCCGGCTCGACGATGGTTTCACTGCTCGGCGACAGCCGTTCCAGCGCCGCCTCGACCCGTGCCTCGCCAAGCGCCCCGACCTCGACGTCCTTCCATTTGGCGAAGCGGCCGGTCGAGGCGCGCACGCGGATCCTGCGGTCGCGCGGCAGCGTGTCGCCCTGGATGCACAGCAGCGCGTGGTGTCCGATGCCGAGCAGCCCGACGACGCGCGGCAGGATGTTGGGGAACAGGGTGTCCGGCGTGCGCAGCTCCAGCAGGCCGGTCGTCGCCACCAGCATGCGGGCCAGCCCCTTGCGCCCGGCCGCCAGCGCCTGGAGGCTGGCGAAGGTGCGCAGTTGTCCGACCACAGCGGTGCGCAGCGCGCGGGCGGTCAACCCCGCCTTGGCGCGGTAGTCGCCGACGTCGTTGTCGGCGATCACCTCCTCCTCGCCGACCGCGTCGGGGTGCGCCGTGCAGACGACGATGCGGGTGCGCTGGTTGCCGAGATCCTGGCGGATGTGGGCGACGAGATCGAGCCCGGCCCGCTCCGTCTCCAACACGATCTCCAGCAGGATCAGCGCGATGTCGGGGTGGTCGTACAGCGTCTCGCGCGCCTCGGCGGCCGTGGCGGCGCCGATCGCCTCGACGCCGGCCCCCTCGACGGTGACGCCCCGCACGGCCTCGCGCGCCATCGCCAGCAACGCGGGATCGCCGTCGACGACGAGGATCTTGAAGGGCGCCTTGGCGGGCGTGGGGGAATTGGCCTCTTCCGGCCGGGCGTCGTCGTGGAGCATGGATTTTCCGAGGCTTTTGCGCGCGCCGGTCGCGCGCAAAACAAAAAATACCCGCGCCAGACCACTCATTCAACCGTTGTCGGTTCGCCCACGAAGCGTTGCCCGCGTTACGGCGCCGCAGCCTCCACTCTTTCGGGCGTGTCCGGCCCCTCTCCATCCACGGGCGCCAACTTGAGCCCCTCTCCCCGAGGGAGAAGGGCTTCGTGGGCGGAAGGGCGTGTCCGCCCCAACGAAAAAGGCCGCTCCCCGACGGGAAGCGGCCTTCTCCTTACTCTCACCCGGTCATCGGTGCCCCCGCCCCTCCCCCGCCGTGGCGGAGAAGGGCCGGAAGCCGTCCGATCACTCGTCGTTCTGCTGCTTGCGCTTCAGAGCGGCGCCCAGGATGTCGCCCAGCGAAGCACCCGAGTCGGACGAACCATACTCGGCCATCGCCTGCTTCTCCTCCTCCATCTCGCGGGCCTTGATGGACAGCGAGATGCGGCGGGAGCCGCGGTCAATCTGGGTGACCTTGGCGTCGACCTTCTCGCCGACGGCGAAACGGTCCGGGCGCTGTTCGGCGCGGTCGCGGGACAGGTCCGACTTGCGGATGAAGCCGGTGTAGCCCTCGCCGACGGTGACTTCGATGCCGCCGTCCGTCACCTGCGTCACGGTGCAGGTCACGACCTCGTTCTTCTTCAGGCCGGCCGTGGCCGACTCGAAGGGATCGCTGGCCAGCTGCTTGATGCCGAGGCTGATGCGCTCCTTCTCGACGTCGACGTCGAGAACCTTGACCTTGACGCGGTCGCCCTTCTTGAACTCGGCGATCGCCTCTTCACCCGACTTGTTCCAGTCGAGATCGGACATGTGCACCATGCCGTCGATGTCGCCCGGCAGGCCGACGAACAGACCGAACTCGGTGATGTTCTTGACTTCGCCTTCCAGCTCGGTGCCCGGACCGAACTTGTCGGTGAAGGTCTCCCACGGGTTGTCCAGGCACTGCTTCAGGCCGAGGCTGATGCGGCGCTTCTGCGGATCGACGTCCAGGACCATGACCTCGACTTCCTGCGAAGTCGACACGATCTTGCCCGGATGGACGTTCTTCTTGGTCCAGGACATTTCCGAGACGTGGACCAGGCCCTCGATCCCCGGCTCCAGCTCCACGAAGGCGCCGTAGTCGGTGATGTTGGTGACGCGGCCCTTGAACTTGGCGCTGACCGGGTACTTGGCTTCGACGCCTTCCCACGGATCTGCCTCCAGCTGCTTCATGCCGAGGCTGATGCGCTGGGTCTCGGGGTTGAAGCGGATGACCTGGACCGTGACGGTCTGGCCGATCTGCAGGGCCTCCGACGGGTGGTTGATGCGGCGCCACGCGATGTCGGTGACGTGCAGCAGGCCGTCGACGCCACCCAGATCCACGAACGCGCCGTAGTCGGTGATGTTCTTGACGACACCCTGGAGGATCTGGCCTTCCTTGAGGTTGGCCACCAGCTCCGAACGGGCCTCCGCACGGCTCTCCTCGAGCACGGCGCGGCGCGACACGACGATGTTGCCGCGCGAGCGGTCCATCTTCAGGATCTGGAAGGGCTGCGGGGTGCCCAGCAGCGGCGAGATGTCGCGGACCGGACGGATGTCGACCTGCGAACCCGGCAGGAAGGCGACGGCGCCCGACAGGTCGACCGTGAAGCCGCCCTTGACGCGACCGAAGATCACGCCGGTGACGCGGCTCTGGTCGGTGAAGGACTTCTCCAGCAGCGCCCAGGCTTCCTCGCGCTTCGCCTTCTCACGGCTCAGCATCGCCTCGCCGTTCTTGTCTTCCATCCGCTCGAGGTAGACCTCGACGGTGTCGCCCGCCTTCAGCTCGGGCGGCTGGCCGGCGACGGCGAATTCCTTCAGCGCGACGCGGCCTTCCGACTTCAGGCCGACGTCGATGGTGACCATGTCGTTCTCGACGGCGACGACGCGTCCCTTGACGACCGTGCCTTCGAGCGACTCGGCCGCGCCCAGCGACTCATCCAACAGAGCCGCGAAGCTTTCCTTTTCGACCGTGCGAGCCAGTGCTTGTGCCATTGAAACTCCTAAAGGTGGCGCAAAAGCGGCCCCGTTCCGGTCCCATCCGCGGCAATACGGGTGGGACCTCGACCGAACCGCCGCGCCGGGCACCACGCCCGGCGACTTGGTTGATGGTTTTCCGTGGAGGATGTCCGGCCTCTCCGCGCCCAACCGACCGGTGCGGAGCCGTTCCGGCGGTTACGCCGTTGGCCGCAATCCGGTCTTGGAGCCGATGTGCGCGACCGCCCGTGCGAACACCTCGTCGGCGTCGAGAGCGGAGGTATCAAGCACAAAAGCGTCGGCAGCCGGACGGAGCGGGGCCACCGCTCTCTGGCTGTCGCGCGCGTCACGAGCCTTCATGTCCTCCAGGACGTCGGACGGTATAGCGGGAATCCCCCGATTCCGCAACTCCTTGAGTCGGCGCTCGGCCCGGACCTCCACCGAAGCGGTAACGAACAGCTTGGCGTCGGCCTCGGGGCAGACCACCGTGCCGATGTCGCGCCCGTCGAGCACGGAGCCCGGCGCGCCGCCCGGCGGGTGCTGGGTGAAGCGGCGCTGGAAGTCGAGCAGCGCGGCGCGCACCTCCGGCACCGCGGCGACCTTGCTGGCGGCCTGGGCCGCCGCGTCGGTGCGCAGCTCGACCTCGCGCAGGATCGGGTGGTCGGGGTCGAGCGCGTAGGCGGCCCGTGCGGCGGCGGCGTTGTCGGCCGGGTCGCCGCCGGCGCGCAGCACCGAGACGCCGACCGCGCGGTACAGCACCCCGGTGTCGAGATGCGCCAGCCCGAAGGCGTCGGCGATGCGCTGGGACAGCGTGCCCTTGCCGCTGGCGGCCGGGCCGTCGATGGCGATGACCACCGGGTTCGTCCTGCTCATCGCCTCAAACCTCGTCGATCCGGGCGCCCAGCCCGTTCATCAGCGCCGAGAAGCCGGGGAAGCTGGTCTCGATGAAGGCGCCGTCATCGACCTGGATCGGTTCGGCGGACGCCGTGCCGAGCACCAGGAAGCTCATGGCGATGCGGTGGTCCATGGCGGTGGCGACGGTCGCCCCGCCCTTCGGCGCGCCGCCGGTCCCGTGAACGGTCAGGCTGTCGTCGGCGCCGACCTCGACCGAGACGCCGCAGCGGGTCAGCCCCTCGGCGACCATGGCGAGGCGGTCGCTCTCCTTCACCCGCAGTTCCTTGAGGCCGAGCATCACCGTGGTGCCCTCGGCGCAGGCGGCGGCGGCGGCCAGCACCGGATACTCGTCGATCATGCTGGGCGCGCGGTCGGCGGGAACCACGACCCCCTTCAGGCGGCCGTGGCGGACCCGCAGGTCGGCCACCGGCTCGCCGGCCTGGTCGCGGCGGTTCTCGAAAGCGATGTCGGCGCCCATCTCGACCAGCGTGTCGAACAGGCCGGTGCGGCGCGGGTTCATGCCGACGTCGTTCAGCAGCACCTCCGAGCCCGGCCGCAGCAGGGCGGCGACCACCGGGAAGGCGGCGGAGCTGGGGTCGGACGGCACATGGATGGTGCGGCCGGTCAGCTCCGGCTGGCCGACGACGGTGACGGCGAGCGCGCCGTCCTCCAACCGCTCGGTGGTGACGGTGGCGCCGAAATGGCGCAGCATCAGCTCGGTGTGGTCGCGGGTCGGCTCGGCCTCGATCACCGTGGTGGCGCCGGGGGTGTTGAGGCCGGCGAGGATGATCGCCGACTTGACCTGGGCCGAGGCCACCGGCAGCCGGTAGGTGATCGGGGTCATCGCGTCGCTGCCGACGACGGTCAGCGGCAGCCGCCCGCCGGAGCGCCCGACGAAGCGCGCGCCCATCTGCTCCAGCGGCGTGGTGACGCGGGCCATCGGCCGCTTGTTCAGCGAGGCGTCGCCGGTGAACACGCAGGTGATCGGGTGGGCGGCGACCAAGCCCATCAGCAGCCGCGCGGCGGTGCCGCTGTTGCCCATGTCGAGCACCTGCGCCGGCTCCGCCAGCGCGCCGAGCCCGACGCCGCGCACCCGCCAGACGCCGTCGGCGTCGCGCTCCGCCTGGGCGCCGAGCAGGCGCATCGATGCTGCGGTGTGCAGCACGTCCTCGCCCTCCAGCAGGCCGTGGATCACGGTCTCGCCGACCGCGACGGCGCCCAGCATCAGCGACCGGTGCGAGATCGACTTGTCGCCCGGCACGCGGATGGTGCCCTTGAGCGCACCGGTGGACGACGAGCGCAGCGGCTTTGCCTGCGACATGGGATTAGGCCCTCGGACATGGAAACGGACTGGGTCGGAGGTACCTAGCACAGGGGCGTGCGCGATGCGAGGGGATGCGCCCGGCCGGTTCGGCGGCGCCAAGGGCGGCCGAAACGAAAAGGGCCGTCCGAAGACGGCCCCGAGTTCAAGGAGGAAACCAAATGGAGGAGTTGCACGGTGTGCGGCTTCTGTTTTAGCGGTTTATGGTTAACAATAAATAAAGATGGCCGCTGTCCGGAGGGCATGCTCCATCGCCCGCCCCGGCGTCGGCGGAACCTTCCGGCGCCCCGCTTTCCCACCGCCTTGCCGCCGCCCCGCGATCGGAGAACCGGCGGGGAACCGGCAAGGAAAACGGCGCTCTTGGGCTCATCATCTTTTTTTTGACAAGCGCTCGCCGTCATGGCAAAGGGCGCCACTTGAGAATCCCTGAAATGTGTGACGGAGGACGTGGCGTGGCCAAACCCGAATGGGGCGTCAAGCGCATCTGCCCGAGCTGTGGCGCTCGCTATTACGACATGCGCAAGGACCCGCCGGTCTGCCCAAGCTGCGGCGCGCAGTTCGATCCCGAGGCGCTGCTGAAGTCCCGCAAGGCCCGTCCGGCCCCGGCTGACGACACCAAGAAGGCCGCCGTCGTCGAGGACGAGGATGCCGAGAGCGAAACCGAGGACAGCGAGGCGGCGGAACTCGAAGGCTCCGACGACGAGGTGTCGGTCGAGGACATCGAGGAGGCCGACGACGCCGAGGACGAGGACGACGTCCTGATCGAGGACACGTCCGAACTGGGCGAGGACGACATGGACGAGGTCGTCGACGTCGAGGGCGAGGACGAGGAGGAGCGGTAACACCGCTTTTTGCGGTGGTTGCGGGTGGCTGGAGAAAAAACGGCGACGCTTCGAATTTTTCGCTTGCATCGCATTGGCTCCTGGCTAATATCCCGCTCCACCGACGCCGGGCGGAAACGACCGGCTCCCAGAGTTCCGGGGCCATAGCTCAGCTGGGAGAGCGCTACAATGGCATTGTAGAGGTCAGGAGTTCGATCCTCCTTGGCTCCACCAAATAAAAACGAGGGTCCAGCTGGAAACGGCTGGGCCCTCGTTTTTGTTCGTGCGGCGCCGGCAGACAACAGACCGGCGCTTCCCCAGCCCCGCGCCCCCGCGATACGCCAGGGTCAGCGCGGCTCGAGGCCGGTCGAGGGCAGCCGCCCGAGCGTGTCGACCAGTTCGCCCATGTGCCGCGTCAGCACGTCGAGGAAGGGCAGACGGGTCAAGGCCGCCTCGTCCATGTACAGGTCGCGGGCGATCTCGATCTGTAGCGCGTGGATGCCCTGGCGCGGGCGCCCGTAATGGCGGGTGGTGTAGCCGCCGGCATAGGGGTTGTTGCGGCTGACTTTGTAGCCCATCCCGCGCAGGAACTGCTCGGCGGCGTTGATGACGGCGGCGGCGCAGGCGTTGCCGTAACAATCGCCCAGCACGATGTCGGGCCGGTTGCGGCCACGATCGCCGCCCGACCCTCCGGCCCCCTGCCTGCCCCCCTGCCCCGCCCCCGGCGACGGCATGGAATGGCAGTCGATCAGCAGCGCATGACCGAAGGCGCCGCGCGTTTCCTCGACCAGACGGCGCAGGGCCGTGTGGTAGGGGGTGTAATAGCGCTCGACCCGGTCCATCGCCTCGGCGAAGCGCAGCTTCCCTTTGTAGATGTCCTCGCCGTTGGCGACGACGCGGGCGATGGTGCCGAGCCCGGCGGCGACGCGCGGCGAGCGGGTGTTGACGTAGGCCGGCAGCGGGTCGGCGAACATCTCCGGATCGAGCTCGTAGGCTTCGCGGTTGGCGTCGAGGAAGGCGCGCGGAAACAGCGCACGGATCATCGGCACGCCAAGCGTCGGGGCGAAGGCGAAAATCTCGTCGACGAAGCAATCCTCCGACTTGCGCAGAGCCCGCGCGTCCAGACGGGCGGCGGCAAGGAAATCAGGGGGGTAGTGGCTGCCGCTGTGCGGCGAGGCCAGGACGAGCGGCAGGACCCGGCTTGTGGGAGCCAGGATCTCGAAAGCCGGCACCGAACCGGCGAAGGCGTCGTTCTGCGCGTCCATGCTGGCAACTGATGTAATGGACAGGGGGGCGTCTGTCACCGCCGCGCGGGCGCCGCGGAGAGCGCTTCGGGAAAAAAGCAGCTGTGCGGAAAAAAACGACACAAAGAGCTTGCCAGCCCGTCCCGATCTGGGTACAACCCCGCCCACGCCGAACGGAGCGTCGCCAGACGCGGCACCGGACGGCAGCAGGATGGGCGCGTAGCTCAGCGGTAGAGCACTACGTTGACATCGTAGTGGTCACAGGTTCGATCCCTGTCGCGCCCACCATCGCCAAAGGCCGGAACCCCGACGGGTTGCCGGCCTTTTCCATGTCCGGGCCGCGCCCGACCCGTCCCACCGCATCCTCATCGACGCGCCGACCGGAAGGCGACGCCACAGCGTTTTAAGGGCTTGCCAGCCCGTCCCGATCTGGGTACAACCCCGCCCACGCCGAACGGAGCGTCGTCAGACGCGGCACCGGACGGCAACAGGATGGGCGCGTAGCTCAGCGGTAGAGCACTACGTTGACATCGTAGTGGTCACAGGTTCGATCCCTGTCGCGCCCACCATCGCCAAAGGCCGGAACCCCGACGGGTTGCCGGCCTTTTCCATGTCCGGGCCATGACCGACCCGCCGCCCCATCCTCATCGACGCGCCGGAAGGCGACCGCAAGGGAAGCACCGCGCCTTGCGGCGGAACGCCATGCCCACCCGCCGGTTGAAGAGGCAAGACCCCGGCACCGCCACGCGCCGAACGGGTCAGACCGCCAAGCAAGAGGACACCCATGAAACACCATATTGCCCTCACCACCGCAGCGGTCCTGCTTCTGTCGATGCCGGCCGCCGGCATGGCCCAGCAAACGGCGCCGGCCGGCAAGCCGGCGCAGGACCGATTGGCCCAAAGCCAACCCTCCCAAAGCCAACCCACCCAGGACCACGCCGCGCCGTCGCGCGGTCCGCTGTCGCAGCAGGACAGCCAGTTCCTCGAAAAGGCCGCCATCAGCGACCAGTTCGAAATCCAGGCGGGGCGGCTGGCCGCCGACAAGGCGCAGAACGCCGACGTGAAGGCGTTCGGCCGGCGCATGGCCGAAGACCACGGCAAGACCGCCGAAGCCATGAAAGCCCTGGCCCAGCGCAAGGCGGCCACCCTGCCCACCCAGCTCGACGCCGAACACCGGCAGAAGCTGGACCGGCTGAACGGACTGTCCGGGGCCGCCTTCGATTCCGCCTATGTCCAGGGGCAGATCGAGGCGCACCGCACGGCCGTCGCGCTGTTCGACCGCCAGATCGAGCAGGGCCAGGACATCGACCTGAAGCGGTTCGCCCAGCAGACCCTGCCGACTCTTCAGGAGCATCTGAATCATATCCAGGAGCAGCGGCCGAAGGTCGCGTCGGCCGACGAGCAACCCGCCGCAAGCCCGACGCAGGGGATGCAGGCCAACACCATGCTGCCGGGGGACGCCCTGGCCGGCGAGCGCCAGACGCAGAGCGGCGCCAGCCTCGCCAAGCTGATCGGCGCGAACGTCTACGACGAGAACGGCGACAAGCTCGGCGACGTCGCCGACGTCATTCTCGATGCGCAATCCGGGAGCGCCACGGCGGTCATCCTCGACCGTGGCGGTGTGCTCGGCATCGGCGCCAAGCACATCGCCCTCGACTACGCGCTGCTCGACGAGCGCGAGGACCGCGTCATCGCCCGCCAGATCACCGAGGAGCAGGTCAGGGCCATGCCCGAATTCCGCTACGAGGACACCACCGTGTCGCTCGGCCAGGGCTCCCGCGCCCCGTCGGCGGACGGACCGCGCGCCCCGCAGTGACGCCGGGAGACACCGGGTGATGCCGCGCCCGCGACGGACCAGCCAAGGAGACGCTTCATGACCAAGCACGAGAAGACCCGGCAGCCGACCGATGCCGACCTCAAGAACAACCCCCTGATCGGCGGATCGAAGGGCGCCCGGATGGCCGGCGTCACCCCGGACGAGCTGGAGCAGGCGCAAGGCGCCAACACCATCGAGGGCGACGTCGAGAACGACACGAACCCCCAGGGCGGGGTCGACAAGCCGGGCAGCCGGGGCAACGCCCCGCCGCGGCCCCGGCAGGCCTGACGGCCGCCTCCGTCCGGCACGGGTGGCGGGCGCAACGCCCGCCGCCGCGAGAAAACCGTTTCCCCAGCAGAAAGGATGTCATCATGGCGAACGCCAGCAAGAAGCACATCGGTGTCGGCGCGCACGGCAAAAGCGCGGGCGTGGGGGCGACCACCGAACTTCCCGAGGGCGCGGTCGGCGAGAACATGGTGCTCTCCAACCGCGACAAGTCGCGCCACTCCGACGAGCGCGGCCTGGACAGCAAGACCGTCCAGACCGAACAGCTCCGCGACCACTCCGCGAACCGTCCGCTGGACGAGTGAGGGCATAAGCCGGGTTCAAAGAGGGCGCCTCCCTTTCGGGGGGCGCTTTTTTCATGGGCGGAATCCAGCGGAGAAACCCGATGGAGGAGCCGGGCGGCGATACCCTTTACCCCATAAACATAAAGATATCTTTATGCTTGCGTGGCGGCGTGCCCGCTGCTACACCCTGGGCAATTCCATCCCACCCTCAGGAGAGCCTGCATGGCCGCCGCCGACTTCACCGACTACAAGGTCAAGGACATCAGCCTCGCCCAGTGGGGCCGCAAGGAAATCAACATCGCCGAGACCGAGATGCCCGGCCTGATGGCTCTGCGCGCGGAGTTCGGTGATTCCAAGCCGCTGGCCGGCGCCCGCATCGTCGGCTGCCTGCACATGACCATCCAGACCGCCGTGCTGATCGAGACGCTGACCGCGCTCGGCGCCACCGTGCGCTGGTCGTCCTGCAACATCTTCTCGACCCAGGATCAGGCCGCCGCCGCCATCGCCGCCGCCGGCATCCCGGTCTTCGCCTGGAAGGGCGAGACGGAGGAGGAGTTCTGGGAGTGCATCGAGGCCACGCTGCGCGGTCCTGACGGCTGGACCCCGAACATGATCCTGGACGATGGCGGCGACGTCACCCAGATCATGCACGACAAGTATCCGGAGATGCTGGCCGAGGTCCGCGGCCTGTCGGAAGAGACGACGACCGGCGTCCATCGCCTGTACGAGATGATGAAGAAGGGCACGCTGAAGGTTCCGGCCATCAACGTGAACGACAGCGTCACCAAGTCGAAGTTCGACAACCTCTACGGCTGCCGCGAGTCGCTGGTCGACGGCATCAAGCGCGCCACCGACGTGATGATGGCCGGCAAGGTCGCCGTGGTCGCCGGCTATGGCGACGTGGGCAAGGGCTCCGCCGCCTCGCTGCGCTCGCAGGGCGCCCGCGTCATGGTGACGGAGATCGACCCGATCAACGCGCTCCAGGCCGCGATGGAAGGCTACCAGGTCGTCACCATGGACGAGGCGGCGCCGCTCGGCGACATCTTCGTCACCGCGACCGGCAACGTCGACGTCATCACGCTCGACCACATGCGCGCGATGAAGGACCGCGCCATCGTCTGCAACATCGGCCACTTCGACAGCGAGATCCAGATCGACTCCCTGCGCAACTACGCGTGGGAAGAGGTCAAGCCGCAGGTCGACGAGGTCGTGTTCCCCGACGGCAAGCGCCTGATCGTCCTGGCCCAGGGCCGTCTGGTCAATCTCGGCTGCGCCACCGGCCATCCCAGCTTCGTGATGAGCGCCAGCTTCACCAACCAGGTGCTGGCCCAGATCGAGCTGTGGACCAACGCCGCCGCCTACGAGCGCAAGGTCTATGTGCTGCCCAAGCACCTGGACGAGAAGGTCGCCCGCCTGCATCTGGACAAGATCGGCGCCAAGCTGACCACGCTCACCGAGAAGCAGGCCGCCTACATCAGCGTGCCGACCGCCGGCCCGTACAAGCCGGACCACTACCGCTACTGATCGCCGGCTTCCCGCGAAGCCAGTGTCAGGGGAAAGGGCCGCTCCGATGGGGCGGCCCTTTTTCTTTGGAGGCGTGGGTGGGCTGCGCGCGCCCTACCGCCGGACCATCGGCGCCAGATCGCGGCGGATGCCGGCGTCCAGACGGGCGTTCAGATCCTCGACCATGCGGCGGGTGATGTCGAGGAAGGTCGCCTCGCGGTCGGCCAGCGCGATGTTCTCCGGCACGGTGGTCGAGTAGGTGACCGTTGCCTTGGTCATGCCGCGGAAGACGGCACCGGTCGCGTCCGGGGCCTCGCCCGACACCTCGACCTCCAGGCGGCCGTCGTAGCGCTGGGCCTGGTCGGTGGTGAAATAGCCCTTCACCCCCTGCGTCCGGGGCAGCGGCACCTCGACGATGCCGGCGTCCTTGATGACGACGCTGACGCGGCCGGGTCCGCCCGCCGCCTGCAGGCGCTCCGACGCCCAGCGCCGCACCGCCTCGGCGGGGGGCACGGCGGAGCGGTCCTCGACATGGTTGCCGCCCAGCGGACGGTAGGCGTTGACCACGTCGACGCTGCCGGCGTTCAGCACGATCGGGCCGAAGTTGGAGAAATCGATGGGCCGGGGAGCCGGGCGCGGCGGCGTGCTCTGGCAGGCGGACAGGGCGAGGACGGCCAGACCGGCGGCGAGGACGAGACGGCGGGGCGGCATGGACACTCCGTGACACGGAACGGGCGTTGGGAAGGAAGGAGATGAAGCACGGGTGCTTCCTCCGGAAACGGCGAAAACGCCACAAGGACGCCACACCCGCCCGGTCAGGCCGGCGGCGGAGGGCGTCCCTGTGGCGTCGGTCGCTTGGGAACGGGCCGGCGTGAGCCTCCCCGCCCCTCGCGGGCTATTCGAGCAGGCTGCGCAGCATCCAGGCGGTCTTCTCGTGGATTTGCAGACGCTGGGTCAGCAGGTCGGCGGTCGGCTCGTCGGACGCCTTCTCGGCGGCCGGGAAGACGGCGCGGATGGTGCGGGCGGCGGCCTCGTGGCCTTCGACGAGCTGGCGGATCATGTCGTTCGCCTTGGGAACCCCGGCCTCCTCCTTGATCGAGGCCAGCTCGCCGAACTGGGAGAAGCTGCCCGGCGCCGGATGGCCGAGCGCGCGGATGCGCTCCGCGATCTCGTCCAGCGCGGTCCACAGCTCGGTGTACTGCGTCATGAACATGGTGTGCAGGGTGTTGAACATGGGGCCCGTCACGTTCCAGTGGAACGAATGGGTCTTCAAATAGAGCGCGAACGTGTCGGCCAGAACCTTGTTCAGCCCCTCGGCGATGGCCTTGCGGTCACCGTCCGAAATCCCGATGTCGATCTTCATGGATTGAGATCCTTCTTGTTGTCCGGGACAACAGCTTGGTCCCGGGCGGCGGGTTTCAAGCGCCTGCGACCGAAGTTCGCACACGCATCAGCCTTGAGGCAAATCAACCCTGGCGCAAACGCCCGATGAAGCCCTTGACCTCGCGGTTCAGCGCCACCGCCTGACCGTCCAGCAGCTCGGCGGCGCGCAGCACCTCGCCGGCGGCGGTGCCGGTCTCGCCGGCGCTGGCCGACACGCCGGCGATGGTCTGCGACACCTCCCTGGTGCCGGCGGCGGCCTCCTGCACGTTGCGGGTGATCTCCTGGGTCGCGGCGGCCTGCTGCTCCATGGCGCCGGCGATCGAGCCGACGATCTCGTCAATGCCGACCACCGTGTCCCCCACCCCCTTGATCGCCGTCACCGCCGCCCCGGTCACCTGCTGCATGGCGGCGATCTGGGCGCCGATGTCCTCCGTCGCCTTCGCCGTCTGGTTGGCGAGGTTCTTCACCTCGCTGGCGACCACGGCGAATCCCTTGCCGGCCTCTCCGGCCCGCGCCGCCTCGATGGTGGCGTTGAGCGCCAGCAGGTTGGTCTGCGCCGCGATGGAGTTGATGAGGCCGACGATCTCGCCGATCCGCGCCGCCGCGTCCGACAGGCCGACGACATGGCCGTTGGTTTCCTCCACCGCCCGCACGGCGCCGCGCACCATGTCGAAGGAGCGGCGGACCTGGGCGCCGATCTCGGCGATCGACCCGGCCATCTGCTCGGTCGCGGCGGCGGCGGTCTGCACGCTCATGCCGGCCTGCTGGCTGGCGGCGGCGACGGTGGCCGCCTGCCGGGTGGCGCCGTCGGCGCGCTCCCGCATGCCGGCGGCGTTGCCGCGCACCTGATGGGCGCCGGCCCCGACCTGCTGAACCACCTCGGCGACGCGGGCCTCGAACAGGTCGGCCAGCTCGTGGATGGCGCGGCGCTTCTCCTCCTCGGCCTCCGCCTTCTGGCGGGCCTGCTCGGCGGTCAGCCGCCCGACCTCGCGGGCGTTGGTCTGGAAGACCTCCAGCGCGCGGGCCATGGCGCCGATCTCGTTCCTCATCCAGACGCCCTCGACCACCGTTTCGAGTTCCCCGGCGGCGAGGTCGGTGGTGGTGCGCGACAGGCGCCGCAGCGGGCTGGTGATCGAGCGGGCCAGCACCAGCCCGCCCGCCATCATGCCGGCCAGCAGCAGCGCCATCACCCCGGCGAAGCGAAGTCGCGCCTCGGCCGCCGCGTCGCGGGTCGCCTGGGTCGCCTCGGCGGTCGACTGGGCGATGGCCTGCTGGACGGCGACGATGCGCGCGGTCAGCGCGTTGAACTGGTCGTCGGTGTGGGCCATCATCGGGATGCCGATCAGCCGGTCGATGGCCGCCATCTGGTTCATCCCGTCGACCGCCTTGGCGTAGTCGCCGACGCGCGCCGTCACCTCGTCCAGCATGCCGCGCTCGGCGTCGGTCAGCGGCATCGCCCGCAAGTCGCCGATCAGCCCGCGCGCCGCCGTCAGGTTGGCGGCGATGGCATCGCGCATCGTCTGGAGCTTGGCGTCCTCGATGCCCGAGCCCGACAGCGCCAGATGGCGCGACACGTCGCTGTGGATGACGTAGGCGGTGGACACCAGCCGATCGATCCGCTCGCGCCGTTCGGCGGCGGAGCGGTGGATGCCGTCCACCGCCGTGATCGCCTGTTCCGACTGCCGGTCGGCCAACGCCAGCGCGACCACGGTCAGCACGATCCCGACCACCGGCGCCACGAACACGCGCGCCGCCACCGACGCGCCGGTCAGGCGCGCGAAGACACCACCGCCCATCACCACCCCCTTGCTTGATCCGTTCGCGGCGGCGCCCCGTCGCGCCGTTACTTGTAGACGCCGACGTAGGCGACGAGGTCCTGGCCGGGCACCCGCTTCACGTAGGTGACCTTCGGCTCGATCCTGTTGGTGGCCGGGTTCAGCCAACGGTATTCGACCCAGCCCTCGCCCTTGTCCTTGGCCGTGGCCAGCACGTCCTGGACGATGAAGCGGCCGTCCGGGTCCTTGACGTTGATGACGCTCTGCCCGACCCCGGCCGGGCGCGGCGGGTAGACCTTCCAGACTCCGGTGAAGTCGATGACGTTGACGTAGATTTCGCCGCGCTTGAACTCGCCCTCGGCGTTGAAGCTCCTGGCGGCCTCCTCCAGACCCTTGGCGGCGATCAGGTCGGCGGCCTTCAGGGTAACGGCCTTGGCCTCCTCCTGGCTGGGTTTGGCGTCCTGGGCGGCGGCGGCCCCGGCGATCCCGATGGCGAACAGGCCGGCGAGCAGCAAACGAATCCACATGCGCATGAGTGCTTTTCCCCAAAGTTTTGCAGCCCGCCCCGAACGGCGCGAGCCCGGCGCTTGTTGTTTGGACCGCCCACCCCGGCATCCCAGGCGGGCATCGTTCCACGGGATTTACTATCAAGAGGTTTCCGGATTTTGTCGCCCGCATTTCGTTGCGGTCACAGTGCGTTGCAGCGCGGCAATAACGGTATCGCCCGAGGCAACCAGCCGCTTTCCACGGGAAAATCAGTAAGGACAACGCATCCTAACGGATGGTGCGCCGCCGGACATCGCCGCGCGCGATCGCGCGCGACACAAGGCCGCACAACCCGTGGGAGGCCGGCCCCACCCGCGCGTGACGTCTTGACGCTCTTTTTTCCCATCGACAGGCACGCGATTCGGGAAGAACATCATCGACATGCGGGTTCCCTCCGGCTCGGGACACGGCCGCCCGGCGGCCCCCTCCCTTCGCCGCCGCCCGAAGCCCGCCCGATCTTTTGCGCTCCACGCCAGGCATGGAGGACTCGACGCAGAGGACTCGCCCCAGGGGATTCGAACGAAGCGGGCCACCGCGAGGCCGGCGCCCGGCATCCCCCATCCGACGGCCAGCTCCGGCGCGACACGACCGGTCGACGCGCCCGTCCATATGGCCGGACCAATCAACACCAAACACTTTCGGGAGGTGCGAATGCCCCACAGCCAAATCCGGACGGCACGCTGCGCTGCGCTCGTCGGCCCCTATCTCTCCGGCAAGACGACGCTGCTGGAAAGCCTGCTGTCCGCCGCGGGCGCCATCGCCCGCAAGGGAAGCGTCCGCGACGGCAACGCCGTCGGCGACAGCGCGCCCGAGGCCAAGGCCCGGTCGATGAGCACCGAGCTGACCGTGGCCTCCTTCGAATATCTCGGCGAGCGCTGGTCGATCCTCGACTGCCCCGGCTCGGTCGAGCTGGCCTGCGAGAGCCAGAACGCGCTGATGGCCGCCGACGTCGCCGTCGTGGTCGCGGAGGCCGCGCCCGACAAGGCGGTGCTGCTCGCGCCGCTGTTCAAGTTCCTCGACGACCGCGGCATCCCCCACATCCTGTTCATCAACAAGATCGACGCGCTGGGCGACCAGCGGGTGCGCGACGTCGTCACCGCCTACCAGGCGGTGTCGGCCCGCAAGCTGGTGCTGCGCGAGGTGCCGATCCGCGAGAAGGGCGCCGTCACCGGGCTGGTCGATCTGGTCAGCGAGCGGGCCTACAGGTTCAACCCGCACAAGCCCTCCAACCTCGTGGCGCTGCCCGACACCGTGAAGGACCAGGAGGCGGAAGCCCGCCAGTCCCTGCTGGAATCGGTCGCCGACTTCGACGATTCGTTGCTGGAGAAGCTGCTGGAGGACATGGTTCCCGACAGCGGCGAGATCTACGACAAGATGGCCCGCGAACTGGCCGACGACCTGATCGTCCCGGTCTTCTTCGGCTCGGCGGAGAACGACAACGGGGTGCGCCGCCTGCTGAAGGCGCTGCGCCACGACGGGCCGGAGGTCGCGACCACCGCCGCCCGCGCCGGCGTGCCGGCCAACGCCGCGACCGCCGTGCAGGTGATCAAGACGCAGACCGGCTCCCACGCCGGCAAGCTCAGCGTCGCGCGGGTCTGGCAGGGCAGCGTGACCGACGGCATGACGCTCGGCGGCGAGCGGGTGTCCGGCATCTTCCGCCTGTTCGGGCATGAGAGCACGAAGGTGCCGCAGGCCACGGCCGGCGATCTGGTGGCGCTCGGCCGGCTCGACAAGGCGGCGACCGGCGACCGGCTGACCGAGAAGGGCAACCTCGGCGCGCCGGAGGGCTGGCCGGAACGGCCGGCGCCGGTGCACGGGCTGGCGCTGCACGCCGAGAACCGCAACGACGAGGTCAAGCTGTCCGCCGCCCTCCAGAAGCTGATCGAGGAGGATCCCTCGCTGGTGCTGGAGCAGTCGCCCGACACCGGCGAGATGGTGCTGTGGGGCCAGGGCGACATCCATCTGCGCATCGCCATGGACCGGCTGCGCGGCAAGTTCAACGTCGCGGTCAAGGGCCACGCGCCGCAGGTGCCCTACCGCGAGACCATCCGCAAACCCACCACCCACCACGCCCGCCACAAGCGCCAGACCGGCGGCCACGGCCAGTTCGCCGACATCCACGTCTCGATCCGCCCGCTGCCGCGCGGCGAGGGCATCCAGTTCGAGGATTCCGTGGTCGGCGGGGCGATCCCCCGCCAGTACATCCCGGCGGTCGAGGCCGGCATCCGCGAGGCGGCGGCGCGCGGGCCGCTCGGCTTCCCGGTGGTCGATTTCGCGGTGACGCTGACCGGCGGGCAGTTCCACGCGGTCGACAGTTCCGACATGGCCTTCAAGACGGTGGCCCGTCAGGCGATGGCCGAGGCCCTGCCGAACTGCGAGCCGGTGCTTCTGGAACCGATCCTCACCGTCACCATCGCGGCCCCCAGCGAGTTCACGCCGAAGGTCCAGCGTCTGGTCACCGGCCGGCGCGGCCAGCTTCTGGGCTTCGATTCCCGGCCGGGCTGGGCCGGCTGGGACGAGGTCAAGGCGCTGATCCCGCAGGCCGAGATGCAGGATCTGATCGTCGAGCTGCGCTCGCTGTCGCTCGGCGTCGGCACCTACCAATGGGTCTTCGAACGCCTCCAGGAGGTCGCCGGCAAGGCCGCCGACCGGGCGGTCGAAATCCGCCGCGAGACGCTGGCCGCGCAGTGAGGGTCCCGTTCCGCGCCTAGGTACCGAAAAGCCCCTCTCCCCCTGCGGGAGAAGGGCTTCCTGGCGCCTGCGCCCGTTCCACCGGTGGGGCGGAGGGGAATGACCGAACCGCCCTCAGTAGATCTCCGGCACCCAGTTCTGCTTCGACTTCTTCGGCCGCTTGTAGCCGTCGTCGCCCTGCCGCGGCGGCAGTTCCAGCTCCACCGGGGCGATGTCCTGGTAGGGAATTTGCTGAAGCAGGTGATGGATGCAGTTCAGCCGCGCCTTCTTCTTGTCGTCGGCGTCGACGATGTACCAGGGCGTCAATTTCTTGTCGGTGTGCTCCAGCATGGCGTCCTTGGCCTTGGAATACTCGACCCAGTGCTTGCGGGATTCGAGGTCCATCGGGCTGAGCTTCCAGCGCTTGATCGGGTTGCGCATCCGCTCGGTGAAGCGCTTCTCCTGCTCCTCGTCGCTGACCGAGAACCAGTATTTGACCAGGATGATGCCGGAGCGGACCAGCATCTCCTCGAACTGCGGGCAGGCGCGCAGGAACTCCTGGTACTCCCCGTCGGTGCAGAAGCCCATGACCCGCTCGACGCCAGCGCGGTTGTACCAGCTGCGGTCGAACAGCACGATCTCGCCCTTGGCGGGAAGCTGCGCCGCGTAGCGCTGGAAGTACCACTGCCCGCGCTCCTTCTCGGTCGGCGTTCCGAGCGCCACGATCCGGCAGACGCGCGGGTTGAGGCTTTCGGTGATGCGCTTGATGACGCCGCCCTTGCCGGCGGCGTCGCGCCCCTCGAACAGCACGCACACCTTCAGGCCGTTGACCCGCACCCACTCCTGAAGCTTGATCAGCTCGAACTGCAACCGGGCCAACTCGTCGACGTATTTGAGCTTCCCGCCGCCCTTCGGCGGCTTGGCGTCGCCCAGATCGCGCCAGTGGGCCTCGATGGCGGCGGCCTCCTTGGCGTCGCGCAGCACCTCGCCGCCGGTGGCCGGCACGCCGAGTCCGAGGTCCTTCAGCTTCGGCGCCTTCCGCTTCCTCTTCGGCATGTCCTGCGCCTCGGCTCCGCCAGCCGTCTTGACCTCGTCCATCGCAGCGTCCCTTGCGTATCGTTTTCCCAACCAACCAACGCTAGGAGAAGCCGCCGCGTCAGGCAACCGCCCGCGCGGGCACCGCGACGAAGTGACCGGGGGCCCGGCCGGATCCCGCAATGGAAAAGGGCCGGCGCTTGCGCGCCGGCCCTTCCCCTTTTCACCGTCCGTCGGCGATGCCGCCGGACCTCAGTCCCGCAGGTTGCCGCAGGCGCGCTGGATGCGCTTGCACGCCTCCTCCAGCGCTTCCGTCGAGGTCGCGTAGGAGATGCGGAAGTGCGGGGCGAGGCCGAAGGCCGAACCCTGGACCACCGCGACGCCCTCGGCCTCCAGCAGGTAGGTGACGAAATCCTCGTCGGTCTCGATCACCTTGCCCTCGGGGGTCTTCTTGCCGATCGTGCCCGCGCAGGACGGGTAGACGTAGAAGGCGCCTTCCGGCTTCGGGCAGTGCAGCCCGGTCGCCTGGTTCAGCATCGACACGACCAGATCGCGGCGCTGGCGGAACACCTCCGCGCGCTCCTTGATGAAGTCCTGCGGGCCGTTCAGCGCCTCGACGGCGGCGGCCTGGCTGATCGAGGTCGGGTTGGAGGTCGACTGGCTCTGGATCGCGCCCATCGCCTTGATCAGCTCCTTCGGGCCGCCGGCGTAGCCGATGCGCCAGCCGGTCATCGAGTAGGACTTCGACACGCCGTTCACCGTCAGCGTGCGGTCGTACAGCTTCGGCTCGACCTGGGCCGGGGTGACGAACTCCAGGCCGTCGTACAGCAGGTGCTCATACATGTCGTCGGTCATGATCCAGACATGCGGGTGCTTCACCAGCACGTCGGTCAGCGCCTTCATCTCCGCGCGCGTGTAGGCGGCACCCGACGGGTTCGACGGCGAGTTCAGGATCAGCCACTTGGTCTTCGGCGTGATCGCGGCTTCCAGGTCGGCGGGCTGGAGCTTGAAGCCCTGCTCGGCCGGGCAGGAGACCGACACCGGGGTGCCTTCCGCCAGCTCGACCATGTCCGGATAGCTGACCCAGTAGGGCGCCGGGATGATGACCTCGTCGCCGGGATTCACCGTCGCCATCAGGGCGTTGAACAGCACCTGCTTGCCGCCGACGCCGACCGAGATCTGGTCGGGCGTGTAGGTCAGGCCGTTCTCGCGCTCGAACTTGGCGCAGATCGCCTTCTTCAGCGCGGGCGTGCCGTCGACGGCGGTGTATTTGGTGTCGCCGCTCTCGATCGCCTTGATCGCGGCGGCCTTGATGTTGTCGGGGGTGTCGAAGTCCGGCTCGCCGGCACCCAGGCCGATGACGTCGCGACCGGCCGCTTTCAGCTCGCGGGCTTTGTTGGTCACGGCGATGGTCGGCGACGGCTTGATGCGGGACAGGCGGGACGCGAGAATCGACATGGCGATGGGCCCCCTCAGGGCTGTGGTGACAAGGTGCCGGATGGCCTGCGCGCGCGGGAGGCGCGCGACGCGGGACCTTACTTCCGCTCCAACGGCGTTGCAAGGCCGAGCGGCCGGTCCGCAGCGTGGCGGCGCGTCGCTTTGTTTGCCACGCGAACGGATTTAAGCGGAAAAATTCGTGAAAACCGCCCTTTCTTGACAGAAAGCACAACCCCATGTGTAACGTCCCTGTGGGGGGTACTTCCACCGAGAGAGGGGTTCAAGAACCGTCATGCTGTCCCGTATCGTGATCGCGGCCACCGCCGCGCTCGTCCTGACCGGCGGCGCCGCCCTGGCGCAGCAGGATGTCATCAAGGCCCGCCAAGCCGGCTTCAGCGACTACAAGAAGGCGATGGGCGAGATCAAGGACGCGCTGGGCAAGGGCGATGTCGCCGCCGTCGCCCCGGTCGGGCAGCGCATCGAGGCCTTCGCCGCCACCATTCCCAGCCTGTTCCCCGCCGGCTCCGACAAGGGCAAGACCGGCGCCAAGGAAGTCATCTGGGCCAACTTCCCGGACTTCACCGCCAAGGCCAAGGACGCCGAGAACGCCGGCAAGGCGCTGTCCGCCGCCGCCGCCACCGGCGACAAGGCCGCGACCGGCCAGGCCTTCGCGGCGCTGGCCGACACCTGCAAGGCCTGCCACCAGCGCTACCGCGCCGACTGACGGCGGATCCGTCCGAACCGGACGGGTGTTTTGAAAAAGCCCCTCTCCCAACTGGAAGAGGGGCTTTTTTCATGTCGAGAGACGCCCTTGGACACCCGCTCCCTGCCCCCGTCCGTCATGCCCGGCCTTGAGCCGGGCATCCACGCGCAAGCCTCCCATGCACCCGGGCAAGCGCGCCCGTGGATGACCGGGCCAAGCCCGGTCATGACGTGGCTCGAAGAAAGGCGGACCGTCCCGGCGCGTCTTCTCAGCGCAGCATCGGCTGCGGGGTCGCCGGCAGGCTGGCCGGCAGCAGCGGGTATTCGACGCGCGGCTGCTGGCCGGTCAGGGAGTGCAGGAAGGCGGTGATCTGATCGATCTCCTGCTCGCTCAGCTTGGCGCCGAGCTGGCTCGATCCCATCACCGCCACCGCCTGACGCAGATCCCACACCTTGCCGGAGTGGAAGTAGGGCGCGGTCAGCGCCACGTTGCGCAGGGTCGGCGAGCGGAACACATACTCGTCGTCCGCCGTCTTGGTGACGGTGAAGCGGCCCTTGTCGCCCGGTGGCAGGATCTCGGCGCCCGGCTTCTCGACGACGCCGAACGGGAAGTAGTCCTGGCCGCCGACGTTGACGCCGTTGTGGCAGGCCGAGCAGCCCTTGTCCATGAACAGGGTCAGGCCGGCCTTCTGGGCGTCGGTCAGCGCGTCGGCCTTGCCCTCCAGGAACTGGTCGAAGGGGGCGGCCGGGGTGGTCAGGGTCGCCTCGAACGCCTCGATCGCCTTGGCGACGTTGTCGAAGGTGACCGGCTGCTTCTCGTTGGGGAAGGCGTCGGCGAACCTGGCGGTGTAGGCCGGGATGCTGGTCAGCACCGCCATCACGCGGTCGGGCGTGCTGTTCATCTCGACGCCGGCCTGGATCGGCCCCTTGGCCTGGGCCTTCAGATCCTCGGCGCGGCCGTCCCAGAACTGGGCGACGTTCAGCACCGCGTTCAGCACGGTCGGGGAGTTGCGCGGGCCCTTCTGCCAGCCATGGCCGACCGAGGTCTCGAGCCCGTCGACGCCGCCCAACCCCAGATTATGGCAGGAATTGCAGGAGAAGATGCCGCTGGCCGACAGGCGCGGTTCGAAGAACAGCATCTTGCCCAGCTCGATCTTCTCGCGGGTGACGGCGTTGTCCTTCACCACGGGGATCGAGGCGGGAAGCGGCTTGAACAGTTCGCGGGCGCGCTCCATCAGCGGGTCGGCGGCGAGCGCGCTCCCCGCGATCAGCAGAGCGCCGATGGCAGACACGGTGCCTACGGCCAGAGCCCTGAGAGTGTGTGTCATGGTCGGATGTCCCCCGGCGCGGCCGACCTGCACCCAAGCTCCGGCGTTTCGACCGGGCGAGGGTCGATTGATCCTGGGTCGGCGCTGCGTCATTGTTGAAGCGGAGCAATCTGGAGCCATTCTAATCTTGTCCGTCGGCAACCGCTGGGCGCGCATTGTCGCAGACAATCTGTAATGGCAAAAACCGCGCCGATGGACCCCTGGCAGGCGCCCTCAGGCCACCGACCGCAAGACCAGCGCGACCAGGCCACCCGTTGCCGCCAGGATGGCGAGCGCCAGCGCCGGCGAGGCCCGGCGCGGCTCGGCGACCACCCCCTCGACCCGCTTGCAGCCGGTGATCATCGGACGAATCAGGTTGTCCTTCTTCACCAGCAGATAGCCCAAGACCGCCAGCACATGCAGCCCGACCAGGATCAGGATGCCGTCGGCGAGCAGCCGGTGCAGCGTGCCGAGCGTCGCCACCGCGCCGCTGGAGGCCAGCGGCACCAGCGGCCCGTCGACCAGGATGTCGTCGCTGGTGAACAGGCCGCTGCCGGCCTGCACCGCCAGCGCCAGCAGCAGCGCCACCACCATCAGGGCGCCCAGCGGGTTGTGCCCCAGCGTGGCCGGGGCCGCCCCGCCCCGCGATCCGGCGAGGTAGGCGAGGATGGCGCGCGGCCCCTTCACGAAATCGGCGAAGCGGGCCGTCTGGCTGCCGATCACCCCCCAGACCAGGCGGAAGAGCACCAACGCCAGAATTGTTTCCCCCGCCAACATATGAATCGACAGCATATCCATCTTCGCGGACACCACCGCGACCGTCACCAGCAGCACCAGCGACCAATGAAACAGGCGGGTCGGCAGGTCCCAGACCCGAACGTCGCGGGTGAGTTTCTCCCGAGTCGCGGTATGACCACTTGCCATCGCTCGATCCTCGCTGTGTTTGGGCGCCCCTCATCTGGGGCTGGTCCTGGGATTTTTTGAGGCTCGTCCTGAAAAAGCCGCCGGTTTGGTGGTGGCAAAGGTCGAATGTCCTGTCAACAGGCTTGATGACGCGCAGGGACGGCGGATATGAGAGTGCGAAGCATCAGCCCGAACGGGCGCCCCGAGACCCCTGTCCGAAGGACCCTGACCATGCCCGACAAACAGCTTCTCCACCTCGTGTTCGGCGGCGAACTCGTGCGTCCGGATTCCGACCAGTTCGTCGATCCGTCCAAGCTGCACATCGTCGGCATCTTCCCGAACTACGACGAAGCCTACAAGGCGTGGCGCGGCGCCACCGGGCAGACCATCGACGACGCCCACACCCGCTACTACATCGTCCACATGCACCGCTTCCTCGACCCGGCGGCGGGCGACCACAAGCATTGAGCGACGGCCGCGGCGCCCTGGAGCGGGAACCCTGCCCGCTCCAGGGCGTTGAAGTCCGCCGATGACCGTCTTCTTCACCAGCGACACGCATTTCGGGCATGGCGGCGCGCGCGGCCGGTTCCGACGTCCCTTCGAGACGACCGCCGCCATGGACGCGGCGATGGCGGCCAACTGGAACGCCGTGGTCGGCCCCGATGACGAGGTCTGGCACCTCGGCGACTTCGCCCTGCACCTGGCCGCCGACGCCATGGCGGAGCGGCTTCGCGGCCTGAACGGCGTCAAGCATCTGGTCGCCGGCAACAACGACGGCCCCGCCACATTGGCCCTGCCCGGCTGGGCCAGCGTCCGGCATTACGCCGAACTGACCCTCGACGGCACCGCGCTGGTGCTGTGCCACTACCCGTTCCGCACCTGGAACGGCATGCACAGGAAGGCGCTGAACCTGCACGGCCACAGCCACGGCCAATTGAAGGGGCTGCCCCGCCAGATCGACGTCGGCGTCGATGTCTGGAACTTCCGGCCGGTCACGCTGGCCGAACTGGCCGCCCCGCGCCGCCGCGCCAGGCAGGCGGCCACGCCGGCGCCCTGATCAGGCCGGTTCCTTGAGCCGCTTGGCCAGCAGGTCGCACGCCGCGTCGGCCGGCATCGGGCGGCCGGTCAGCCAGCCCTGGACCAGATTGCAGTTCTTGTGGCGCAGGAAATTGGCCTGCTCGGTCTTCTCCACCCCTTCCGCCACCACGTCGAGCCCGAGCATGTCGGCCATGGCGATGATGGTGGAGACGATGCCGGTGTCCTCGCGCTCCAGCGGCACGCCGTTGATGAAGGAGCGGTCGATCTTCAGGGTGGTGATCGGCAGCCGCTTCAGGTAGCTGAGCGAGGAATGGCCGGTGCCGAAATCATCCACCGCCACCCGGATGCCCATCGCCTTCAGCGCGCCCAGCACCGCCAGGGCGTGGTCGAGATCCTGCATCACCGCCCCTTCGGTGATCTCCAGCTCGATCAGTTCGGGCGGCACGCGGTGGCGGTCGACGATGCGGCGGAAATCCTCGGCGGTGCGGTGGCGCAGGTGGCGGGGCGAGATGTTGACCGCCACCGGCACCGGCTCCACCCCGGCGTCGAGCCAGACGCGCTGCTGCCGGCAGGCCTCGTCCAGCACCCAGTCGCCGAGCGGGACGATGAAGCCGGTCTCCTCGGCCACCGGGATGAACTCGCCGGGCGGGATCATGCCCTGCCCCGGCTTGTCCCAGCGCAGCAGCGCCTCGAAGCCCTCCAGCGAGAAATCGACCAGCGAGACCTTCGGCTGATAATGCAGCCGGAACTGCTGGTTGGCGAGCGCCGAGCGCAGGTCGCCGTCGAGCGCCAGATGGCGCCGGGCCTGATCGGCCAGCTCCTTGCGGAAGAAGGCGTGACGCCGGCCGCCCTGCCGCTTGGCGGCGTAGAGCGCGGTGTCGGCGGCGCGGATCAACTCGTGCGGCTCCTCGGTGTGGTCGGGGTAGAGCGCGATGCCGATGGAGGGGCGGACGTAATGCTCGTTGCCGACCAGCGTCACCGGAACGTCGAACGCCTCCAGGATGCGGTCGGCGAGGGCGGCGGCCTCCTTCGCGTCCGCGATCTCCTCCAGGATGATGGCGAAATCGTCGGTGCCGATGCGGCCGACCGTGTCGGCGGGCCGGACGGCGGCGGCGATGCGCCGCGCCACCTCCAGCAGCAGCTCGTCGCCGGCCTCGTGGCCCAGCGTGTCGGTCACCAGCTTGAAGCGCGACAGGTCGAGACAAAGCACGGCGAGATGACCGCCTTCCGGCTGGCCGAGCAGGCGCGGCCTCCGGCAGCGCCCGACCGCCGTTTCCAGCAGCGTCTCGATCATGGCGCGGTTGGGCAGGCCGGTCAGCCGGTCGCGGGTGGCCAGCCGCATCAGCTCGCGCTCGTGGCGCAGGCGCTGGGTCATGTCGGCAAGCGTGCAGACGAAGCCGTGCCGCCCCTGCACCACCAGCGGCGAGAGGCCGAGCGAGGCGTCGACCCGCCCGTCCCCGCGTTCGATTCCCAGCGCCTCGGCGCGGATCGGCGGACCGGCGGGCGCGTCCGCCGCCAGCAGCGCCCGCACGCGCGGCCGGTCGGCCTCGATGAACAGGGCGTCCAGCGGCTGGCCGTGCAGCCCCTCCACCGTCCGGCCGAACAGAACGAGGGCGGCCGGGTTGTGCTCGACGATGCGGCCCTGCTCGTCGGTCAGCAGGATCGCCTCGCCGACGTTGTTCATGATGCCGGCCAGCCGGGCGTCGCGCTCGATCAGCGCGCCGGCGGACCGCCGGAAGAACTCCATGGCGCGGGCCATCGAGCCGAATTCGTCGCGGCGGTTGCGGCCGGGAATGTCGATGTCGGTGCGCCCCTCGGTCAGCAGGCGCATGCGGGTGGACAGCGCCTCGATCGGGCCGACGACGTTCTGCGAGAGAAACATCGACAAGGGCCAGCTCAGCGCCAGCAGCACCGACAGGAACAGCACGAAGGCGAAGGCCTCGACCGCGAAGGCGCGGTCGAGGTCGTCGGTGTCGCCCGCCGCCGCCACCGCCCAGCCCCAGGGCTCGAAACGGACCTGGGCGACGACCGCGTGCTCGATCGGCGGCCAGCCCGGCGGGACGATCCCGTCGGTGAAGACCGCGACATGGAAGGGGTCGCCGGCCAGCGCCCGCAACGCCAGCCGCGCCTGCGCCTGCGCGTCGTCGCGCGGGACCGATCCGGCCCGCACCGCGGCATCCAGATCGCTCAGCATGGTGTGCGAGGATTCGACCAGCGCCCCGGTCATCCGCTCGCGCTCGGCGATCAGGCCATGACGCAGCAGATACAGCGCGGGGATCGCCGCCATCAGGCAGCCGATCAGGCCGACCCAGGTCAGCCATCGTATCTTGCGGCGCAGCGTCATGCGAATTCGGCGTCGCCCCCCATGACCGTTCGCTTCACGAACGGTTTCCTGCGTGGCCGGCAGGTTGGCGTTTTCATTTCAAACGCGCAATCGTATTTTTCTTCGCACACGCACCGGCAGGCTGTCCAATGCAACCATGAAGCGGAGGTGCGGCGCTTTGCCTCGCGTGCTGGCGGCAGCGGGTGGCGGGGGACAGGGCGCCGGCCGGTCACTCACCCCCGGCCCGGATAGAGGCGCTGGAAGCCGTCGGTGACGCGGGCGATCACCGACGGGTCGCGGTCCCGCCAATAGCGGGGGTCGCGCATCAGCGTCCGCAGGTCGGCCTCGCCGTCGCCACCCGGCGCGCGCCCGGCCGGCATCGACAGGGCCGCCGGCTCGGTTCCCGACATCATCGCGTGCAGCGCCATCACGCCTTCATAGGTGGTCGACAGCCCCTCGACGGCCGCCGGCGGCAGATTCCGGCCCGCCCAGGCCAGGAGCTGGCGCGACACCTCGCGCCATTTCTCCTCGCCGCCGAAGCGGGCGACCAGCCGCTCGACCTCGCGTTCGGCCTGAAACTCGGCGGCGAGACGCTGGATCAGCGGCATCATCCGCTCGGCGGCGAGGTCGTAGAGGAGCTGCGCCTGGGCAGGGGTGTAACCGGCCTCGAACAGGCGGCCGTTGATCTCGGCGTCGGGTTCGAACAGGCCATGGTCGCAGGCGATGCAGTACCCCTCCGGCGCGTCCGGCGCCCCCAGCGCGCGGCGGAGTTGGACCGGGTCGAGCGCCGCCGGATCGAAGGAGGCCGGATCGAAGGGCGCCGGGCCCGGAACCTCGGGCGGAGCGGCGGACAGGCGGCGCTCCAGCTCCAGATAGGATTTCAGCAGAGCGTCCACACGGACGGCGCCGGTCTTCGGGTCACGGAATTTCCCGGGCACCGGCGGCGGCGGCTCGGAACCGGACAGGGGCGAGGTCAGCAGATTGTCGGCCATCGGATACTCCCGGAAGGATGAAACACAGGAAGGGTTAAGGAAGGGGCGGGTCAGCGCGCCCGGCCGCGCGCGGTCAGGGCGAGGATCACGGCGACCAGCTGGCGTTGGCCCTCCAGGTGGCGCAGCGCCGCCTCCGGCGCGTCGGGGCCGAGCGCGCGGTCGAGCGTCATCGCCCGCAGCACGGCCAGCACCCGCACGCCATCCGGCCCGGCGAAGCAGCGGGCGAAGCTTGGCGACGGGTCGTCGCCACCGCCGCCCGACACCGTCGCGGCGCCGTCCAGCCAGTCCCAGCCGGCGGGATCAGCCATGCGGCGCCTCCACCGGCGTGGGCTGCGGGGTGGGCGATGGCGACGGAGCGGCAGCGGGCGCGGCCGCCGCAACGGCGTCCTCGGCGCGGATCAGCTTGGCGGGCACGCCGAAGGCTTCGCCCAGCCAGCGGGCGGTCGCGGCGGCGTCGACCGTCGCGGCGGCCTCCGGCCCCAACTGCCTGGCGGTGTCGAGCCAGCGCAGGGTCGCCTGCACATCGCGCTGCGCCTGGGCCTGGGCCAGGGGCGAGCGGTGCTGAAGCTCGACCAGCCGCCCGTCCACCGTGATGTCGGGGATCTCGCCGCGGCGGCGCAGGATGGCGACGGCGCGCAGCAGCAGCGGCGTCAGCATCTCCGCCTGCAAACGCCCATAGGTGGCGCCGAGCAGCCGGGCCATCTCGGCCGATCGCTCCATCACCTCGGTGGCGGTCATGCGCGCCTGCTCGACCGGCCCCAGCCGGTCCACCATCAAGGCATGGCGGATGCGCCCGCGCAGATCGTCGAGCACCAGCTGCGACACGTCGAAGCGGCCGGGGTTGGCGAGCGGCGTCAACCCGGCCGAGCCGACCGCCTTCGGAATGATCGTCCCCGGCACCAGCCGGATCGTCGCCGGGTTCAGCACGCCGTCGTCGTCGGCCTGCCAGATGCCGGTGACGGCGATCGAGGCGTTCTTCAGAACCAGCTCCACCACCTTGTTGGCGGTCTTGATGTCGGGCAGCGCCTTCATCACCGGCGAGCGGCCGTAGGTCTCGCCCGGCGCCTTCAGCCAGCGGAAGTTGACGAAGGGCGACTGGGCGAAGCGCCCACGCGCCAGCCAGGACGGGTCGGCCAGACCGCTGTCCAGCACCACCGCCCAGCGGTAGGCGGTGCCGTCGGGCAGCACCGCCTCGACCAGCGGGAAGCGGGCGTCGGGCTCGGCGGCGGCGCGGCGGCGCACCTCCTCCGGCAGTTCGGCGGCGGGAAAGCGGTGGACGATCTGGGCGAGCGTCGCCTCGCTGCGGCGGTAGGTGCCGTCGAGGCGACCGTCCGGCCCCTCCTCCAGCACCGCCTCGGCCAAAGGCACGGCGGTGAAGCGCAGGCTGGAGGGCGAACCGGGGGCGGCCTCCTCCATCAGGAGGCTGGCGGTGCCGACGGTGACGAGGTCGAGGAAGGACTGATGCACCTCGACCGCGAAGTTGGAACGGTCGAGGTGCGCCTGGACGATCCCGGCGGCACGGTCGAGCATCGGGGCGACGCGGTCGCGCTCGGCCCCGGTCAGGGCCGGACCGGGCTGGAAACCGAACCAGCGCGACCAGGGCGGCGTCAGCTCCGACAGCAGGCTGGCGGCGAGCTGCTCCACCGCGTCGGGGGCGGTGCCGTCGAACAGGCGGTCGACCCGCCGTTCCCCCGGCGTGCCGGTGCCCCGGAAGGGCTGGCCGTTGGGCAGGGCGTGGTCGTAGCAGTCCTGCCAGTGGCTTTCCCAGACGCCGCGCCGCTCGCGCGCGGCGCGGTAGCGGTCGAGCAGCGCCTCGGGCTCGGAAGGTTCGGCTCCGCGCCGGCGTCTTGCGGTGGGCTGGGCGGCGGGCTGGGCGGCAGATCGGGCGGCGTGGTCGGGCATCGGGGCGGTCCCTTTGTTCAAGGCCCGGAGGAAACCGGGCGGGTCAGGTGGCGATGCAGTTGCCACGGCGTCAGCACCAGCGGGGCGTGCAGGCCGAGCAGCCGCTTGACCGCCTCGACGCAGGTGAAGGGCCCCCAAGGCGCCGGCCGGACCAGACCGCGCCGCAGCGGAGCGGCCACCACGGTCAGGCCGCGGTCGCGGTACCAGCCCGGCAGGTCATGATCGGCCGGCAGGTCCAGCACCGCGACGTCGGTGAAAGGCGCCAGCGGATCGACCACCAGCCAGTGCCGCCCGTCGTTCAGCAGGGCGAGGCAGTGGCGGAAGCCCGGCCGCAGGGCCCGCAGCCACCACAGCGGCGCCTCGCCGCGGAACACCACCCAGGCCCTCGGCGCCCCGCTCCCGGCCGGGAGCGGAATCGGGGCCGGGACTGGTGTGGGGGCCGGCGCCTGGCTCATCGCGCGATGCCCTTCTGGCGCAGCACCGGGGTGACCCGCTCGAACGCCTCCCGCCACAGGGCATGGGCGCGCTGCTCGCGATGGCGGCCGGGGTCGGGGGCGCTGAGACGGCGGCCGTAATGGACCAGCACATGCAGATGGTCGCGGACGAGCTGGCGGTTGCGGAAAAGACGGTCGACGACGCGCAGCACGTCGGCCGGTTCGCAGGGGCGCTGGACCAGACCGCAACCGGCGACGACACGGGCACCGGCCGATTTGGCGTCCTGCGCCTGCACCGACCAGAACCACGCCTCCTCCCCGCTGTCGAAGGGGGTTCCGTCGGCGGTGTAGGGGTTGGAAAGATGCCGGGACGGGGCGGAACGCACGGCGTGTCGAGACAGCATGATCGTCTCCCTGAAGGACGGGGGCGCTTGCGCGCGGAAGCTTCGCCACCCCTTGCGACTCGCGCCTCAACCGATCCTCCGAACGGTTTTTCGCGGTCTGGTGGCGCTTTCGTTCGCTTTATGTTCTCGCCCGGCACCTCCGTCAACGAGAATATGAAAAAGTTCCTAGGGACCGCCTCCCGCGTTTATGAGATTATCGTCCCATGCTGAAGCATTCGGACATCTGGCGGGCCATCGACCGCCTCGCGGCGACGCACGAACTGTCGGCGTCGGGCTTGGCGCGGCGTGCCGGGCTGGATCCGACGACCTTCAACAAGAGCAAGCGCACCACCGGAGACGGCAAGCTGCGCTGGCCCTCGACCGAGAGCATCTCCAAGGTTCTCGACGCGACCGGCGCCTCCCTGTCGGAGTTCGTCAGCCTGATCGGCGAGGGCGGCGGGCCGGGAAGCTTCCAGCGCGTGCCGGTGATCGGCTACGCCCAGGCCGGCAACGCGGGCTATTTCACCGACGCCGGCTATCCGGTCGGCAGCGGCTGGGACGAGCTGATGTTCCCCGATCTCGGCGATCCCTCCGCCTACGCGCTGGAGATCGCCGGCGACAGCATGGAGCCGGTGTACCGCGACGGCGACACCATCATCGTGTCGCCCAGCGCGCAGATCCGCCGCAACGACCGGGTCGTCGTCCGCACGCGCGGCGGCGAGGTGATGGCGAAGCAGCTGCTCCGCGAAACCGCGACGAAGATCGACCTCCTGTCGATCAACCGCGCCCATCCCGACCGCAGCATCCCGCGCAGCGACATCGCCTGGATCGCGCGGATCATCTGGGCCAGCCAGTAGACGGCCAGTGGGCGGGAAGGCCGCGCGGCGGATGGCGGCGCGGCGGATGACGCTGGATGTATCCCCCGCCGCTCCCGGTCCAAGGTCCTAGGTGTTGTTTCCTTCCGGCCGCGGCGTCGCCGGCATCAGCGGCGCAGGGTGCGCGCCGCCGCACGATGCCGGGCCGGTCCGCCCGGCCGGTCCAATACCGGAAGGCAGACCGGGACATCGCCGAAGGCGGCCCGTGAGCAGGGCAGCCTGACGGAGAGTTCCCGCTCGCCCCGGTCGGGCACAAGCCCCTTCGCCGGCAGGGTCGCCCTTCGCGTCCACGCCCCCGGCAACGCTCTCAGCGGAAGGCGTATTCCCAATAGAGCGCCCGCGCCCGCTTGAAGAACGGGCCGGGGGCGAAGGCACGGTCCTCGACCTTGGTCACCGGCACGCATTTGGAATGGTTGCCGGTCGAGAACACCTCGTCGGCCTCCAGCAGGTCGGCCGGGGTCAGGGTGCACTCCTCGACCACCGCGCCATCGGCCCGCAGCAGGGCGATGACGCGCTGGCGGGTGATGCCGTTCAGGAAGCAGCCGTTCGGCACCGGCGTCCGCACCACCCCGCCCTTGACGATGAACAGGTTGGAGGTCGCGAACTCCGCGACGTTGCCGATGGCGTCCAGCAGGATCGCGTTCTGGAAGCCGCGCTTGCGCGCCTCGGTCAGGGCGCGGGCGGCGTTGGGGTAGAGGCAGGCCGCCTTGGCCTCGGTCGGCGCCATCGAGGGCGGCGGACGGCGGCGCGAGGACAGGCAGGCGGTGAAGCCGGTCGGCGGCGGCAGCGGGTCCTCGTAGATCGAGAGGACGAAACGGGTGGTCTCCGGATCGGGGGCGACGAAGCCCTCCTCGGCGAAGAACATCGGCCGGATGTAGAGTTCGGCGTTCTTGCCGAAACGGCGGATGCCGTCCCAGCACAGCTCCTCGATCTCGCCGGCCGTCACCATCGGCGCCAGCCCCATGGCGAGCGCCGAGCGGATCGCCCGCGCGCAATGCAGGTCGAGGTCAGGGGCGACGCCCTGGAAGGCCCGCGCGCCGTCGAAGACCACCGAAGAGAGCCAGAGCGCGTGCGACAGCGGACCGACGATGGGGGGATTGCCCTCCACCCATTCGCCCTGCACCCAGCTCCACGCCTGACCCGTTGTCCCGCCCATGATTGGTTCCTTCCCTCGCTTGGTGTGTTCCGTTGTTGGCGACGCCCGTGCGAAGAGGATACCCCCTCATCGCCGCCGGTCAACCGATGCCGGGGGGAGCGCTTTGCCGCGCCCGTGGTTGACTCTCGTGATCCCAAGTCTGTTCGCGAGGATACCGACGATGCCTTGGATTTCCCCGACCCCCGGTCCGCAGCCGCTGCGCGCCGCCCCTCCCAATCCCCAACCGCGGCCGCACGAGGATGTCCCGCTGACCGACGGCCCGATCACCGACAACCCCGACCTGCCCGATCCCGGCGGGCCGGGCACGACCATGCCGCCGGTGCCGGGCGCCGACCTGCCGCCATCGCAGCCGACCGATCCGGACTTCCGCTGAACCGCAAGCCAGCGGCAGGCCCGAACGCAAACGGGGCGCTCCTCGCGGAGCGCCCCATCGCGTGTCGATGCGTCGCTGACGGATGGATCAGCGGCGGGCCACCATCAGCTTCTTGATCTCGGCGATCGCCTTGGCCGGGTTCAGGCCCTTGGGGCACGCCTTGGTGCAGTTCATGATGGTGTGGCAGCGGTAGAGACGGAACGGATCCTCGAGGTTGTCGAGGCGCTCGCCCGTCATCTCGTCGCGGCTGTCGGCGATCCAGCGGTAGGCCTGGAGCAGGATCGACGGGCCGAGGTAACGGTCGCCGTTCCACCAGTAGCTGGGGCAGGAGGTCGAGCAGCAGAAGCACAGGATGCACTCGTAGAGGCCGTCCAGCTTGGCGCGGTCCTCCGGCGATTGCAGCCGTTCGCGGCTCGGCGCCGGGGACTGGCTTTGCAGCCACGGCTTGATCGAGGCGAGCTGGGCGTAGATGTGCTTCAGGTCGGGGACGAGATCCTTCACCACCGGCATGTGCGGCAGCGGATAGATCGCGACGTCGCCCTTCACGTCCTCGATGGCCTTCAGGCAGGCCAGCGTGTTCGTGCCGTCGATGTTCATCGCGCACGACCCGCAGATGCCCTCGCGGCAGGAGCGGCGGAAGGTCAGCGTGCTGTCGACCTGGTTCTTGATGTAGATGATCGCGTCGAGGATCATCGGCCCGAACTTGTCGAGGTCGACGACGTAGGTGTCGACCCGCGGGTTCTGGCCGTCGTCCGGGCTCCAGCGGTAGATCTTGAAGGTCTTGGCCCGCTTGGCGCCGTTCGCGACGTTGATGGTCTTGCCGACGCCGACCTTGGAGTTGGCTGGCAGGTTGAATTCGACCATGGTTGCTATCCTTGCCTTGAGCGGGGCCTTAGTACACGCGGGCCTTGGGCGGGAACACCTGGACCTCGTCGGTCAGCGTGTAGAGATGGACCGGGCGGTAGTCGAACCGCGTCTGGCCATCCTCGCCCACCCAGATCGCGGTGTGCTTCATCCAGTTCTCGTCGTCGCGGTTCGGGTAATCCTCGCGCGCGTGGGCGCCGCGGCTCTCCGGCCGGTTCTCCGCCGAATGCAGGGTGGCGACCGCCTGGAACAGCAGGTTGTCCAGCTCCAGCGCCTCGACCAGATCCGAGTTCCACACCAGCGAGCGGTCGCTGATGGAGATGTCGTTCTTCTTGGCGAAGATCGCGTCGATCTTCTGGACGCCCTCGCTCATCACCTCGCCGGTGCGGAAGACGGCGCAGTTGTTCTGCATCGTCCGCTGCATCTCCAGCCGCAGGTCGGCCGACTTGATCGAGCCCTTGGCGTTGCGGATGCGGTCGAAGCGCTCCAGCGCGGCGTCGGCGCTGTCGGCCTTCACCGACACGGCCTTGCCCGGCGTCACGATCTCGGCGGCGCGGATGGCGGCGGCGCGGCCGAACACCACGAGGTCGAGCAGCGAGTTGGAGCCCAGGCGGTTGGCGCCGTGCACCGACACGCAGGCCGCCTCGCCGATCGCCATCAGGCCGGGGACGACCTGGTCGGGGTTGTCGGCGGTGGGGGTGACCACCTCGCAGCGGAAGTTGGTCGGGATGCCGCCCATGTTGTAGTGGACGGTCGGCAGGACCGGGATCGGCTCCTTGGTGACGTCGACGCCCGCGAAGATCTTGGCCGTCTCGGCGATGCCGGGCAGGCGCTGGTGGATGACCTCGGGCGGCAGATGCTCCAGGTGCAGGTGGATGTGGTCCTTGTGCTCACCGACGCCGCGGCCCTCGCGGATCTCGATGGTCATCGAGCGCGACACGACGTCGCGCGAGGCCAGATCCTTGGCCGACGGCGCGTAGCGCTCCATGAAGCGCTCGCCGTTGGAGTTGGTGAGGTAGCCGCCCTCGCCGCGCACGCCCTCGGTGATCAGGCAGCCCGAGCCGTAGATGCCGGTCGGGTGGAACTGCACGAACTCCATGTCCTGCATCGGCAGGCCGGCGCGCAGCACCATGCCGCCGCCGTCGCCGGTGCAGGTGTGGGCCGAGGTCGCCGAGAAGTAGGCGCGGCCGTAGCCGCCGGTCGCCAGAACGACGAGCTGGCCGCGGAAGCGGTGGATGGTGCCGTCGTCGAGGTTCCAGGCGAGAACGCCCTTGCAGACGCCGTCCTCCATGATCAGGTCGAGCGCGAAATACTCGACGAAGAACTCGGCCTCGTGCTTGAGCGACTGCTGGTAGAGCGTGTGCAGCATGGCGTGGCCGGTGCGGTCGGCGGCGGCGCAGGTCCGGTAGGCCTGGGTCTTGCCGTACTGCGCGGTCATGCCGCCGAAGGCGCGCTGGTAGATCTTGCCTTCCGGGGTGCGCGAGAAGGGCACGCCGTAATGCTCGAGCTCGATGATCGCCGGGATGGCCTCGCGGCACATGTACTCGATGGCGTCCTGGTCGCCCAGCCAGTCCGACCCCTTGACGGTGTCGTACATGTGGTAGCGCCAGTCGTCCTCGCCCATGTTGCCGAGCGCCGCCGAGATGCCGCCCTGGGCGGCGACCGTGTGGCTGCGCGTGGGGAACACCTTGGTGATGCACGCCGTCTTCAGGCCCTTCTCGGCCATGCCGAAGGTGGCGCGCAGACCCGCGCCGCCGGCGCCGACGACGACGACGTCATAGGTGTGATCGATGATCTGATAGGCGGTCGCCATGCTCGTCAGGCTCCGATGAAAATCTTGACGACGGCGAGCACGCAGGCCGCCGCCAGCGCGAAGGACAGGAACTTCACGGCGATCAGCACCGTCAGCTTCTGCCATTCGACGTTGATGTAGTCCTCGATCACCACCTGGAGGCCCGAATGGGCGTGGTGGAAGACGACGCCGGCGGTGAGGATCATCATGACCGCCGAGAAGGGCGACCGCATCCAGGCGACGAAGGCCGCGTGGTCGGCGCCGAGATGGCCGATGACGCCGAAGACGAACCAGACGGTCAGCGGGACCAGCGCGATGGCGGTCAGCCGCTGGCCCCACCAATGCTCGGTGCCGTGCTTGGCGGAACCCAGGCCGCGGGCGTGGGCCAGCGGCGAACGCAGGGAGGACTTGGAGGAATTGGACGCCATGCTCTCTCTCCTCACCACGCGGCCAGGCCGACGATCCACGTCAGCACGGTCAGGACGGCGGTGGCCCCCAGCACGATCTTGTTGTTGCGGTCGGCGTCGGCCAGCTCGAACGACTTGCCGGCGTCCCACACCAGATGGCGGATGCCGTTGCACAGATGGTAGTAGAGCGCCACCGACCAGCCGAACATGAACAGCAGGCCGATGGGCGAGCCGATGAAGCCCTGCGCCCTGGCGAAGGCGTCGGGGCCGACGGCGGCGGCGACCAGCCACCAGGTCAGGAGAAGGGTGCCGACGGCCAGCCCCACGCCCGTGATGCGGTGCGTGATGGACATGACCGCGGTCAGCGGAAGTCGGTAGACTTGCAGATGCGGGGAGAGCGGCCGACCGCTGCCGTTTGCCATTGCGTCGTCCTCTGTTCGCGGCCGGTCGCGGCGCAACATGACGATTGCCGCGGCGGCTGGGTGTGGTGCGTGCCCGGGATTTGGGACGGTTGTCCGTCCGATTGGTTGGCGCAATGAATTACGCCCCCGCTGGACCTGAGTCAACGGCGCGGGACCGGACTGCGGCGATTTTGGAGCAGTGCGGGAAGTGGCTGAAAAGAAACGGCCTTCGCGGTCCGTGGTATTACCAGCGGGTTCCGGCGGTCGAGGACTGCGGACTGCTATTTGTCGAAGCGCCGCACGTTCTCCAGCATCATCGAGTACATCTGGGTGATGAGTTCCGCCGGGCGCAGACGGCCGAAGGGTATGTTTTCCTTGGCCCATTCGACCAGACCGTCGGGCGGCTTGATCGGCGCCACCTGATAGCCGGCCTTCTTCAGGGCCGCGGTCACCGACCGCGCCTGCTTGGCGTAATCCTCGTTGAAGAAGGACTTGTCAGCGTCCTTGATCGCCTTGGCGATGATGTCCTCGATGAGCGGCATGGCGCGGGCGCTTCGGGTGTCCACTGTGATCGGGAAAAGGGCGGGCGCCACCGTGTCACAGCCGGCGCGCCCGCGCAATTCCTCCCGCGACTCCTCCCGTGGCTCGCCCCGTTCCGGCGGGCCGGGTTGCAATCCGGCGGGAAAGCGCCTAGCTCGTTGCGGTCTTGGCTTGCTGCCTTTTCTTATTGCCAGAAGGATACCTCCGTCATGGGCTTCACCGTCGCGGTCATCGGCGCCACCGACAATGTCGGGCGCGAGATCCTGCAAACGCTGGCCGAGCGGAAATTCCCGGCCGACTCCGTCGTCGCCCTGGGCACCGACCGGGCGGTCGGGCACGAGGTCTCCTACGGCGAGGACGAGGTCCTGAAGGTGCAGGACGCCGCCAGGTTCGACTTCTCCACCATCGACATCGCCTTCTCGTCGTCGGATCCGAAGCTGGCGGCGCTGCACAGCCCGCGCGCCGCGACGTCGGGCTGCGTGGTGATCGACATGTCCGGCCACTACGCCACCGACCCCGAAATCCCGCTGGTGGTGCCGGAGGTCAACGGCGCGGCGCTGGCCGGCTACAAGCAGCGCTACATCGTCGCCAACCCCGGCGCCGGCGCCATCCAGCTCGCGCTGGCGCTGAAGCCGCTGCACGACCGCTTCACCGTGCGCCGCGCCGTCGTCGCCACCTACCAGGCGGTGTCGGGCGCCGGCAAGGAGGCGATGGACGAGCTGTTCACCCAGACCCGCGCCATCTTCGTCAACGATCCCGTCGCCAAGAGCGTCCTGCCCAAGCAGATCGCCTTCAACGTCATCCCGCACATCGACCGCAACCTGGACGACGGCTACACCCACGAGGAATGGCGGCTGAACGTCGAGACGAGGAAGATCCTCGACCCCAAGATCAAGGTGACGGCGACCTGCGTGCGCGTCCCGGTCTTCATCGGCGACTCCGCGGCCGTCACCATCGAGACGGAGGAGGCGATCACCGCCGAGGACGCGCTGGAGGTCCTGCGCGCCGCCCCTGGCCTGTCGGTGCTCGACCAGCGCGCCGGCGAGGGTTACATCACCCCGGTCGAGGTCGCCGGCGAGAACCCGGTCTTCGTCAGCCGCATCCGCGAGGACATCACGGTCGAGAACGGGCTGGCCTTCTGGTCGGTCGCCGACAACCTGCGCAAGGGCGCCGCGCTGAACGCGGTGCAGATCGCCGAGATCCTGGCGAGCGATTACTTGGAAGAGTGAGGAGCCGGGAAAGCCCCCATCGGCGCTGACATAACCCTCTCCCCAGGAGGAAGAGGGCAAAGTCAGCCGCTATGGGGAAGCCCCTCAGCGCGCGAACAGGCGGTACAGCGCCGAGTGGTCCAGACCGCCGTCGCCCTGCTCGGCCAGCATCTCGAACAGCTCCAGCGTCAGGCCGAGCGCCGGCAGATCCACGTCGGACTGCTCAGCGAGCTGCTCCGCCTGACGCAGATCCTTGATCTGGGTGACGACGCGCCCGCCCGGCGTGAAGTCGCCGGACACCATGCGCCCGCCATGCAGGTCGAGGATGCGGGATTCGGCGAAGCCGCCGCGGATGGCGTCGCGCACCCGCGCCGGATCCGCCCCGGCCGCCTTGGCCAGCGCCAGCGCCTCCGCCACCGCGCCGATGGTCAGGCCGACGATGACCTGGTTGGCGGTCTTGGCGATCTGCCCGGCGCCGCTGTCGCCGACCAGCGTGATCCGCCGCCCCATCGCCTGGAACAGCGGCAGGGCGCGGGCGAAGGACGCCTCGCGGCCGCCGGCCATGATGGTGAGGGTCGCCGCCTCGGCCGCGACCGTGCCGCCCGACACCGGGGCGTCGAGCCAGTCGGCGCCGGCCGCGCGCACCCGCGCCGCCAGCGCCCGCGTCGCGTCCACCGCGGTGGTGCCCATGTCGATCACCAGATGGCCGGGCTTCAGGGCCGGCAGCAGCGCCTCGGCGACGCTCCCGACGGCGACCGTGTCGCTCAGCATCAGGATGATGGTGTCGGTCTGTCCGGCGACGGCGACCGGGCCGGTGGCGGCCAGCATGCCCTCGGCCGCCAGCTCGGCGACCGGGCCGGGGCTGCGGCTGGAGATCACCAGCGAGGCGCCGACGCGGGCGAGCGCGCGGGCCATCGGCTTGCCCATCAGGCCCAGACCGATGAAGCCGACGCCGCGGCCCGACAGGTCGGGGCGCGGGGGGTCGCCCGCCGGGGCGGAGGGGAGAGCGGGGGTCGTGGAAGGCGTCGTCATGGTCACCGTCACAGGCGCATGTGGCGGGCGCGGGCGCCGCGCTCGATGGCGGCGGCGCACAGGCGGTCGACGCCCAGCCGGTGACGGATCATCTCCAGCATGCGCAGCTCCTCCTGCGAGGCCTTGGCGTCGGCGGCGGCGATGTCGCAGGCGACGGCGTAGGCCGTCTCGCGCAGCTTGGCCGGCAGCGCCTGCTCGACGATGGTCAGCACCGTGTCCAGCCCGTCGCTGTCGGCCAGCATGGCGGTGCATTCGCGGGTCGCCGCCATCACCTGCTCGCCGTTGAAGTCGCGGAAGATGGGCAGGTAGCGGACATTCTCGCCGATGGTCTCGAGCTCGTCGTTGGTCATGTCGCCGTCGCAGGCGGACACCAGGACCATGACGTAGATCAGCGCGCTGTGGTGGTCGATCATTGGCCTTCCTTCGCGGGGCCTCCTCCGGAACCGGGAGTCCCCGTCGCGGCTATCTTGCCCGGCGGCGGCGACGCGTCAAGGGGGGCCGTCCCGACGGGAAAGCGGCGGCGCCCCGACGGGCAGGGGTGCCATGCCCGGAACGGGAGGGTCGGCGCCTCGACGCGACCGTTCGTGATCCGTATTGTCCGCGCCATGTCCGTCGTGTTCAACGTGGCACTTCCCGTATTCGCCATCATCCTGGCGGGCGTGCTGTCCGGAAAGGCGAAGCTGCTCGGCCCCGCGTCGTCGGAGGCGCTGAACAAGTTCGTCTATTGGATGGCCCTGCCCCCGGTGCTGTTCCTCGGCACCGCGCGCCGCTCGCTGCCCGAGATCTTCAACGGCCCCTTCATCGGCGCCTTTCTTGGCGCGATGCTGGCGGTCTACGCGCTGGGCGCGCTGGCCGGCTGGCTGATCCGCCGCGACCGCACGCAGATCCACTGCATGCAGGGACTGAACGCCGCCTTCTCCAACACCGGCTACATGGGCATCCCGCTGTTCCTGGCCGCCTTCGGCCCGGACCACCTGGCACCGACCATCCTGGCGACCGTCATCATGAGCGCCGTGATGGTCGGCATCGCCGTGATCTGGCTGGAGTTCGCCAACAGCCATGGCGGCGGGCTGGGCAAGGCGCTGCGCGACGTCGGCCGCGCGCTGCTGAAGAATCCCCTGATCATCGCGACCGCGCTGGGGATCGCGTGGTCGGCGCTGCTGCCCGGCGTCGCGGTGCCCAAGCCGATCGCCACCTTCTGCGAGCTGATGGGCGCGCCGGCCGGCCCCTGCGCGCTGTTCGCCATCGGCCTGTTCCTGGCGACGCAGAAGCTGACCGCCGGGCTGGCCGAGGCCGGCTGGATCAGCGCGATGAAGCTGCTGGCGCAGCCGGCGCTGACCTGGGTGCTGACCGAAACGCTGTTCCCCATGGATCCCTTCTGGACCGGCTCGGCGATCATCCTGGCCGCCCTGCCCACCGGAGCCCTGACCTTCGTGGTGGCGCAGCAATACCAGCTCTATGTCGAGCGCACATCCTCGGCGATCCTGGTGTCCACGGTGCTGAGCGTCGTCACGCTGTCCGCGCTGCTCGCGGTCTACGCCCCCGCTGGATAAAACACTGATTTCACGGGAAAAATCATGCCCTGCGCCGGAGTTCCCCCGCGACGTGGAAGACGCGCCGGAGCATTCTTGCAGGAACCGCCCAGTATGCGACCGATGGAATCGCCGATTTTAAGACAATCGGAAAATCCCTGGCTTCCTTCCCATATTTGAATGAATAATCAAGAAAAGCCGGATCATCGATCCCATATGATTTTGCGATAGCAGCCATATATTTATTTTATGATTTAAAAATCATTTACGCATTCCGGAAACCGGAAAGCGATGAATAGACCAGGCGCCATCACGGATGTCACGGCTCTTGCTACATTTTGACATATGTCGAACGCTGTACTTCCATACCGGCGTATGTTACCCGTCACCCGTCGCGCGCCATGCAGTGAAAATTTAAAATCGAGCATCGCGCGCACGCACAATCATTGATAGGCGGCGGGCTCAGACAATGAAACGCTTTGAAAATTTGACAATTCGCTCAAAATTGCTGGGAATTCTTGGATCTTTCTTTCTTCTTGTCATCGGGCTGGGCGTCTTCTCGCTCGACCGCCTTGCAACCCTCAACGAGGAAGCCGCCGACATTCGCGACAACTGGCTGGTCAGCGTCGGATTGCTTGGCGACATCCGCAGCACGGCCCAGTCCTACCGGTCGCAGGAAGGCACCCACATCATCTCGACCGCTCAGGCCGACCAGCAGCTTTCCGAGGAGCGCCTCGCCGGCTTCGTCAAGACGCTGAACGACAAGCGCCGCCAGTACGAGGCGCTGATCGACCTCGCCCAGGAGAAGGAGCTCTACGCCCGCTTCTCGGTGGTCTGGGAGCAGTATCTCGCCATCAGCCGCGACAAGGTGCTGGTCGCGTCGCGCAAGAACGAGAATGAGAGGGCCGGCGAGATCTTCCGCGGCGAATCCCGCGAGGCCATCGTCAAGGCGACCGCCATTCTCCAGGAACTCACCGAATTCAACACCCTGCAGGGCCGGATGGCCGCCAACCGCGGCGAGGCGGCCTACCGGAGCTCCATCTACTGGGTCATCGGCGCCATCGTCTTCGCCCTGGCCTTCGGCATCGCCGCCGCCGTGGCGGCGGTCGCCACCATCTCGCGCCCGGTCGACCGGCTGACCGCCGTCATGCACCGCCTGTCCAAGCGCGACTACGCGGCCGAGGTGAACGGCGGCGACCGCCAGGACGAGATCGGCGCGATGGCCCGCGCCGTCCAGGTCTTCAAGGACGGGCTGATCGAGAGCGACCGGCTGAGCGCCGCCCAGGCGGCCGAGCAGGAAACGAAGCAGCGCCGGGCGGCGACCGTCGACCGCCTGATCCAGGGCTTCGAGGCGCAGGCCGCCGACGCGCTGCGCACCGTCGCCGCCGCCGCGACCGAACTGGACAGCACGGCGCAGACCATGGAGCGCACCGCCAGCCAGACCCGCGACCAGGCGACGTCCGCCGCGGCCGCGGCCGAGCAGACCAGCGCCAACGTCCAGACCGTCGCCAGCGCGTCGGAGGAGATGTCGACCTCGATCCGCGAGATCGCCACGCTGGTCACCCGTTCGACCAGCATCGCCGGACAGGCGGTGAACGAGGCGAGCCGGACCAACGACACCGTGAAGGGGCTGGCCGACGCCGCCCAGCGGATCGGCGCGGTCGTCCAGCTGATCACCAACATCGCCGGCCAGACCAACCTTCTGGCGTTGAACGCGACGATCGAGGCGGCGCGCGCCGGGGAGGCCGGGAAGGGCTTCGCGGTGGTCGCCAGCGAGGTGAAGAGCCTCGCCAACCAGACCGCCAAGGCCACCGAGGAGATCGCCGCCCAGATCACCGCGATCCAGGAGGCGACCGACGGCGCCGTCGGCGCCATCGCCGGGATCAGCGGCACGATCACCTCGATCAACGACATCTCGACCTCGATCGCCGCGGCCATCGAGGAGCAGGGTGCGGCGACCGCCGAGATCTCCCGCAACGTCCAGCAGGCCGCCGTCGGCACGCAGCAGGTGTCGGGGATCATCAGCGACGTGACCCAGGCCACCGGCGAAACGGGTGCGGCCGCCCATCAGGTGCTCGGCGCCGCCGGCAGCCTGTCGCGGCAGGCCGAGAACCTGCGCCGCGAGGTCGACCAGTTCCTGTCGGCCATCAAGACGGCGTAGGCGCCGCCGCGCAAGCGCTCCGCCACGGCGACACGCGAAAGGGCGCCCGCTTCCGGGGGGAGGCGGGCGCCCTTTCGCGTCCGCAACCTCTGATACCAGTACCGGAAAATTCCGACCTGTGGTCGGAACTTTCCGGTCCCTCAAACGCCGGGCGGCCCGCCTCCGCGGGCCTTGGCTTCGCGGGCATGGGCCCGCGCGGCCGCAGTCGCGGCCGATACCAGAGCCAGAAGTCAAAACTTTCTGGCTCTGGTATGGTACTTTCGATCGAACCGGCGCGAGCGGCGTTGACGCCGCGAAGGCCGCCCCCTTATCCCTCCCCCGCGCCGTCCCTTACGACACGCCGAACCGTGGAAACCGGGTCCGATCAGGCCAGCCGGAACGGGGGCGGCCGTCTCCAGAAAATCGAAGAAATCCGGGGGGAAGCATGCTGGGCCTCTACGCCGACCATGGAACGACCTACCTGACCGTCCTGATGACGGTCACCACCCTGTCCTTCGCCCTGCCGATCCTCGTGGCGCCGTTGACCTGGGCGCGGCTGATGCTGTGGCGGGTGCCGGCGGAGACCGATCTGGCCGTCTATTTCGGCCGCTGCCTGGGCGCCTTCATCCTGATCGTCGAGTTGCTGATGCTGCGCGCCGTCACCACGGGGACCGGCCTGACCCACGTCTTCGACGTCCTGTTCTGCGTCTTCCTGCTGATGCTCGCCGTGCATGTGTACGGCGCCCTGCGCCGCATCCAGCCAGTCACCGAAACGCTGGAGATCGGCCTGTGGGCCTTCCTGCTGGTCTGCAACACCGTCTTCTACCCGGCAACGGCGCTGGTGCTCTGACGCGCCCGCCGCCTCGGCAGCCTCACCAGCCGCGCAGGAACTCCGCCGTCTCCTCGACCGCCTGCTTCAGCCCGACCCGCTTGACCTCCACCCCCTCGGGGAAGGCGCCGCACAGGCGGGTCGGCATCATCGGGTCGAGCAGCACGAACACGCCGGTATCGTCGGCCCGCCGCACCAGCCGGCCGAAGGCCTGCTTCAGCCGCAGGCGCGTGATCATGTCCTCGTAGCGGCGGCGGCCGAAGGCGTCGCGGCGGGCGCGATGCAGGATGTCCGGGCGCGGCCAGGGCACGCGGTCGAACACGATCAGCCGCAAGGACCGCCCCGGCACGTCCACCCCGTCGCGCACCGCGTCGGTGCCGAGCAGGCAGGCGTGCTCCTCGCCGCGGAAGATGTCGATCAGCGTCGCCACGTCGAGCGGGTCGACGTGCTGGGCGTAGAGCGGGATGCCGACCGCGTCGAGCGGCTCGGCGATGCGCTCGCGCACGGCGCGCAGGCGGCTGATCGCGGTGAACAGGCCGAGCCCGCCGCCACCCGCCGCCAGGAACAGCGACTTGTAGGCGGCCGACACCTGGCCCAGATCGTCCTTGCGGACGTCGTTGACCACGAAGATGCGGGTGCGGCTGGGGTAGTCGAAGGGCGACGGCACCTGCGCCCGGATCGCCGGCATCGGCAGGTGGGTGGCGCCGCAGCGGTCCTCCGCCGCGCGCCAGTCCTGCCCGACGTCGCCGGTGCCGTCGGTCAGCGTCGCCGAGGTCACCACCATGCCGTGCGCCGGCCCGGCCAGCGCCTCGGCGAAGGGAACCGTCGGGTCGACCCAGTGGCGGTACAGCCCGACGTCGACGTCGCGCCCCTCGATGCGTTCCACCGCGAACCAGTCGACGAAATGCGAGGGCGTCTCGGTCGGCAGCGTGCGCAGCATCGAGCGCCACGCCTCGACCGTCAGCGTGCCGCGCCGGTGCAGACTGCGCGACAGCGCGTCGATGCGGCGGCGCTGGTCGGTTTCCAGCTCGGCCGATTCGTCCTCCAGCCGCTGGGCCAGCCGGCGCGACAGCGCCTCCACCGGCTCGGACAGCTTGACCAGCGCCTGTTCCAGATCCGCCGCCGCCTCGACCAGCCCATCCACCGGATAGGCCTTGTCGGCCTCCAGGCTGTAGACGCCACCCTGCCCGGCGGTGCGCGCGTAGACCTGCTGGCGGGCCAGCCGCAGGAAGCGCTCGACCGGCCCCTGCGGGTTGTCGGCGGTCAGCCGGGCGCCCCAGCCGTCGGTCGGCAGCACGCGGGCACCCATCAGCACGGCGTCGAGATGAGCCAGTGCTTCCTCGTCGCCGGCGACGATGTCCTCCAGCCGGCGCTTCAGGCCGCGCGCCCGGCTGCGCCCGGTCTCCTCGGCGCCGAGCAGCCAGCGCCGCAGCTCCTGCGTCTCGCGCCCGGTCAGATGGCCGGCGAAGGCGCTGTCGGCGGCGTCGAAGACATGGTGGCCCTCGTCGAAGACGTAGCGGCTGGGCAGCGTCGGCTCCTCGCCGCCGCCGAGCGCCGCCTGCACCATGACCAGCGCGTGGTTGGCGATGACGACGTCGGCCCGGCGGGCGCGCCGCACGCTCTTCTCGATGTAGCAGCGGCCGTAATGGTCGCAGGCCGAATAGATGCACTCGCCGCGGCGGTCGGCGAGGCCGAGCGTCGCCCCCCGCCCGGCGATGTCGACCAGCCAGCCGGGAAAGTCGCCGCCGGTCATGTCGCCGTCGCGGGTCGCCGCCGCCCAGCGCGCCATCAGCCCGACACCGACCGCTCCGCTCCCGGAGCCGGAATGCGGCTGGAAGTGCATGGCGCGCACCGCCTCCTCCAGGTTCAGCAGGCAGAGGTAGTTCTCGCGCCCCTTGCGCAGCACGACCTTGCGCGCCTTGGTCGCCGGGTCGGGATAGAGACGGTCCAGCTCGGCGTCGATCTGGTGCTGGAGGTTGCGGGTGTAGGTCGAGATCCAGACGGTGCCGCCGTTCTTCTCGGCCCACACCGTCGCCGGGGCGAGGTAGCCGAGCGTCTTGCCGACGCCCGTCCCGGCCTCCGCCAGCACGACGGTCGGCGTGTCGGGCGCCGGGCGCGGGGCGAAGGCGGCGGCCACGGCGCTGGAATAGTCGGCCTGCTGCGGGCGCGGCTCGGCCTGCTTGCCGGGCACCAGCGCCGAGAGCATGACGGCCAGCCGGCGGCGCGCCTCGTCGGGATCGACCGGGTTCTGCGCGGGCGGCGGCGGCGGCGCGCCCTCCTCCCACTCCTTGATGCGGGTCCAGACGCGCAGGCCGGAGCGGGCGGCCCCCTTTTCCGGCCCGTCCGGCTTGCCGAGCGCCGCCAGCACGGCGGGCGCCCAGAGCCAGCCGGACCGCCCCATCTCCCAGGCGAAGGCGACCGGGTCGGAGCTTTCCTCCCGCCCCGGCGCGCCGAGGTCGCCGAGCAGCCGGCGCACCGCGCGCTGCAACGCCAGCGCCTCGCCCTCGTGCCCGTCGGGGGCCGGCAGGTCGAGCGCCTCGGCCAGCCCGCGCGGGGTCGGCACGCAGAAGCGCGCGGGATGGACGAAGGCGAACAGCTCCAGCGCGTCGAAGGCGGGGAAGCCGTCGATGCCCAGCCGGCGGGCGAAGGCGCGGGCGTGGCAGAGCAGCGGCGGCTGCCGGCGCACGCGCGACGCGGCGGCGGCCAGCGTCAGCTCCTCGACCTCGCCGTCGAGCGACAGCGCCACGACGCGGCGCGCCCCGGCCACCATGGCGGGCGCGTCGTCGAGCCGGGGAAGCTGCTCTGGGTCGGAGGTCATGTCCATCGCGCGCACTATAGGGTGCCCGTCCCCGGCAAGCGAGCGCCGCTTGCGGACGGCCTGCCTGTTGACGGATGCCCCCGCCGCCCCCATTGAGAACGGCGGGTTCGGCGTGGGGGTGGCATGCGGCGGCTGTTGCGGTGGGCGCTGGTCGGGGTGTTCGGTCTGGTCGGCCTGACGGTCGCCTGGGCATTGCTCTATCGGGTGGTCCCGGTGCCGGCGACTCCGCTGATGCTGATCCGCGCCGCCGGCGGTTCCGGCCTCGACCGCGACTGGGAGCCGCTGGAGGCGATCTCGCCCCACCTCGCCCGCGCGGTGGTCGCCGCGGAGGACACCGGCTTCTGCGGCCATGGCGGCTTCGACTGGGCCTCCATCGAGGCGGCGCTGGAGGAGAACGAGGAGGGCAAGCGGCTGCGCGGCGGCAGCACGATCAGCCAGCAGACCGCCAAGAACGCCTTCCTGTGGCCCGACCGGAGCTGGACCCGCAAGGGGGCGGAGGCGTGGTTCACCCTGCTGATCGAGGGGCTGTGGCCCAAGCGCCGCATCCTGGAAGTCTATCTGAACATCGTCGAATGGGGCGACGGGATCTACGGCGCCGAGGCCGCCGCCCGGCATCATTTCCGCAAATCCGCCTCGGCGCTGACCCGGCGGGAGGCCGCCCTGCTGGCGGTGGTGCTGCCGAGCCCGCTGCGCTGGTCGCCCGCCACGCCCAGCGCCTACGTCGTCCGCCGCGCCGGAATCATCGAGCGGCGGATGGCCGTGGTGGAGCGCGACGGGCTGGCCGGCTGCGTGCGCTGACCGCCTCCCGCAAGCCGCAAACCGCGCCGGGGGGGGCCGCGTCAGGGCGGCACGGCGCTCCCGGCCAGGAACACGGTGCCGATCAGCACCGCCGCCGATTGCAGGAAGGCGATGTCGGCGGCGCTCCACTCCCGCATCGTCCCGGATTGCTCGCAGCAGAGCACGCCCACCGGCACGGTCTCGTGCAGGACGATGAAGTCCAGCAGGCTGCGGACGTCGCTTTCCTTGAAGTAGCCGTCGGCGAAGCCCCTGGTCGCCGGATGGCCCAGCGCGTCGGAAGCGACGACGCGGGCGTTGTTGGTCAGGGCGCGGAAATAGTCGGGATGGTCGGCGCGCGTCAGCACGATGCCGGACCGGTGCTCCCGCCGCGCGGCGTCGAACAGGTTGCGGCAGACCAGGGTCTCGTGGTCCGCGTCGAAGACCCAGACGCTGGCCCGCGACACGCCGAGCCCTTCCACGATGTCCTCGCAGGCCGCCTTCCACACATCCCCGGCCTTGGCATGGCCGACCCGCAACCCGAACACCGCAGCCCGCGTTCTGTCCATCGAAACAACCCCGCCGCCATCGCCGCGATCATCTTAATCGTGACAGTAACGGCGCAGCAACGGAATGTCGAACGCCATCGAATCATCGCATCCTCAAGCTGTGATCCGGAGCGATCGAGATCTCGATCAGATCGGACAACACCAACCTGCGCGCGTGATCTTCGCCGGACCTGCCGAACCTCGCGTTGCCGCTTCGCAACAAAAGGAGTAGACTCGGGACTGGACAAGGAGAAAGCGGCGGGGCGACCCGTGCGCAGGCACCGTCATCCACACAGCGCGCCTGAACACCGCCCAACAACCCGCCGGGTCCTGCATGCCATCCGTCCCTTCGCGCCTTGGATCGGGGTCGCGCCGCGCCGCCTTCGCGCTGTGCGCCACCGTGGTCCTGGCGGCCGCCGTGCCGGGATGGACGCGCGCGGCGGGCGCGGAGCCGGCCGGGCAGCCGGCCGCGCGCTCCCCCATCCGGGTGACGATGGACGACAATTACCCACCCTTCAGCTTCCGCGACGCGAACGGGGTCCATATGGGCATCGTGGCGGATCTGTGGGCGCTGTGGTCGCGCCGGACCGGCGTGCCGGTGGAACTGCTGCCCACCGACTGGGGGCTGGCCCGCAAGGTGATGGAGGAGGGCAAGGCCGACGTCATCGAGACGATCTTCCGCAGCCCCGCCCGCGAACGGACCCTGGCCTTCTCGGCGCCCTACGCCGCCATCGACGTGCCGATCTGGTTCAACGCCGACCTCAGCGGGATCACCGGCAGCGAATCCCTGCGCGGCTTCACGGTGGGGGTGAAGGACAGCGACTTCTGCGTCGAATGGCTGAGCGACCGCGGCATCACCGGCTTCCAGCGCTTTCCGAACTTCGAGGCGATGCTCGACGCCGCCGCCCGGCGCGATCTGCTGGTCTTCTGCATCGACGACCCGTCCGCGCGCTACTACATGGCCAGACGCGGCATCCAGGGCCAGTTCCGCTACACCGACCCGCTCTACACCGGGCAGCTCCACTGGGCGGTGCGCAAGGAGGACACGGCGCTGCTCCAGCAGGTCGCCGATGGCTTCGCGCAGATCACCCCCGAGGAGCGCCACGCCATCGACGAGCGCTGGTTCGGCCGCAAGCTGTCCAACCCGGCCGAATCCAACCTGCTGGCGCTGCTGGTCAAGATTCTGCTGGGCGCGCTGGCGCTGGGGGCGGTGACGCTGGTCTGGATCACGCTGCTGCGCCGGCAGGTCGACGCCAAGACCGAGAGCCTGAGCGACGCCGTCGCCGCCCTGTCGGCCAGCGAGGCGCGCTTCCGCACCATCTTCGACAGCGTGAACGACGCCATCTTCATCCACGACCTCGACGGCACCGAGATCATCCAGGCCAACCGCCGGATGATCGAGATGTACCGCATCGGCGACATGCCGCTGTCGGCGCTCGACATCGGCATGCTGAGCGCGGGCGAGCCGCCCTACAGCCTGGAGGACGCCATCGGCTGGGTGCGCAAGGCCGCCGGCGGGGACACCCCGCTGTTCGAATGGCACGCCCGCCGGCTGGACGGCAGCCTGTTCTGGGTCGAGGTCAACATGCGCCGCGCGGCGCTCGGCGGCAGCAACCGCCGGCTGCTGGTGGTGGTGCGCGACATCACCGAGCGCAAGGCGGCGCAGGAGCGCATGGAGTTCCTGGCCCACCACGACCCGCTGACGCTGCTGCCCAACCGGCTGCTGGTGCAGGACCGCGCCACCCAGGCCATCGCCCGCGGCGAGCACAATGGCCGCATCGTGGCGCTGCTGGCCGGCGACCTCGACCAGTTCAAGACGGTGAACGATTCGCTGGGCCACGGCGTCGGCGACGGGCTGCTGCGCGCGGTGGCGGAACGGCTGACGGCCTGCGTCCGCGACACCGACACGGTCAGCCGGCCGGGCGGCGACGAGTTCCTGCTGCTGCTGTCCGGCCTGCCCGACGCCGACGCGGTGGTCGAGACGGTCGCCTCGCTTCACGAGGCGATGGCCCGGCCCTTCGACATCGACGGGCACGAACTGACCGTCACCCTGTCCTTCGGCATCGCGCTTGCCCCGATCGACGGGAGCGACTTCGCGACGCTGCTGAAGAACGCCGACACCGCCCTGCACCACGCCAAGGCCAGCGGCCGCAACACCCACCGCTTCTTCGCCGAGGCGATGAACGCCGAGGCGGTGGCCCATCTCTCGACCCGGAGCGGCCTGCGCCGGGCGCTGGAGCGCAACGAGTTCCAGGTCGCCTACCAGCCCCAGGTGGCGATCGACAGCGGCGCCGTGATCGGGGCCGAGGCGCTGCTCCGCTGGAACCACCCCGAGCGCGGGCTGATCCCGCCCGGCGACTTCATCCCCATCGCCGAGGACAGCGGGCTGATCGTGCCGATCGGCGAATGGGTGCTGCGCGAATCCTGCCGGCAGGCGGCGCGCTGGCACGAGTCCGGCCTGCCGCTGACGGTGGCGGTCAATCTCTCGGCGCGCCAGCTCCAGCGGACCGATCTGGTGCGGACGGTCACCGACGCGCTGGCCGGCAGCGGCCTCGACCCGCTCTGCCTGGAGCTGGAGCTGACCGAATCGACGCTGATCCAGAACACCGATCTGGTGGTGGAGAACATCCGCCGGCTCAAGGCGCTGGGCGTGCAGCTCTCGATCGACGATTTCGGCACCGGCTACTCCAACCTGTCCTACATCGGCCGTCTGGCGGTGGACAAGCTGAAGATCGACCGCTCCTTCATCGCCGATCTCTGCCGCAACCACGACAGCGCCAAGATCACCGCCGCCGTCATCCAGATGGCCCACAACCTGAACCTGACCGCCGTCGCCGAGGGGGTCGAGGACCAGGAGACGCTGGACCAGCTTCGCCACCTGCGTTGCGACGTCGCCCAGGGCTACTTCCTCGGCCGCCCCGGCCCGGCCGAGGCGGTGGAGCGCGCCGCCCGGCAGTCGCTGCCGGCACCCCCGCCGCTTTCCGAGAATCAGCCCCGCGAGCGGGCTCCGGTCACGCCGGGCCGCCCGCCACATGAAGGCTGACGACGCCGGCGACGATCAGCACGACGCCGAGAACCTTCATGGCGCTGAGCGTCTCGCCGAACACCAGCACGCCGATCGCGGCGATGGCCGCGGTGCCGGCCGCCGACCAGACGGCGTAGGCGATGCCGACCTCCATCGTCTTCAGCGCCTGCGCCAGCAGCGCGAAGGCCGCGACATAGCCGAGCACCACGACGGCGACCGGCCAGGGCTTCGTCAGCCCATCGGACATCTTCAGCGCCGAGGTCGCGATGACCTCCAGCGCGATCGCCGCGCCCAGATACAGCCAGCTCATCGAACACACCCGGCGGAAAGCGGAAAAGGCGGCGCGAGCCTAGCCCCCCGCCCGGTGCCCGGCAAGCCCGGCAGCGGCCCCCGGACGGCTTCGACGACGCGCACCTGCGGTTGACGGCACGCCCGCCCCGCCCTAGGGTCGTTGCCCTCTTCCATTCTTATGTTTCTGGTGTCGAAAGGGTCCGACAATGACCGGCGAGCGGGATTTGGCGTTGCAGGCGAAGGCATGGCCGTTCGAGGAGGCGCGCAAACTGGTCGCGCGCTTCGCGAAAGCGCCGCCCGCCAAAGGCTACGTCCTGTTTGAGACCGGCTACGGCCCGTCGGGTCTGCCGCATCTCGGCACCTTCGGCGAGGTGGCGCGCACCAGCATGGTGCGCCACGCCTTCGAGACCATGAGCGACTTGCCCACCAAGCTGTTCTGCTTCTCGGACGACATGGACGGGCTGCGCAAGGTCCCCGACAACATCCCCAACAAGGAGCTGGTCTCCGCCAACCTCGGCAAGCCGCTGACCCAGGTGCCCGACCCGTTCGGCACCCACGACAGCTTCGGCGCCCACAACAACGCCCGGCTGCGCGCCTTCCTCGACAGCTTCGGCTTCGAGTACGAGTTCCAGTCCTCGACCGACTGGTACAAGTCCGGCCGCTTCGACGACGCGCTGCTCGGCGTGCTGCGCCATTACGACGAGGTGATGGCGGTCATGCTGCCGACGCTGGGCGCCGAGCGGCAGGCGACCTACAGCCCCTTCCTGCCGGTCTCGCCCTCCACCGGCCGGGTCCTCCAGGTGCCGGTGCTGGAGCGCAACCTCGAGGCCGGAACCATCGTCTTCGAGGACGAGGACGGGAAGAAGATCGAGTTGCCGGTCACCGGCGGCCATGTGAAGCTGCAATGGAAGCCCGACTGGGGCATGCGCTGGTTCGGGCTGGGCGTCGATTACGAGATGTACGGCAAGGATCTGATCCCCTCGGCCGAGCTGGCGGGCAAGATCTGCCGCATCCTCGGCGGCACCCCGCCGGAGGGCTTCAACTACGAGCTCTTCCTCGACGACAAGGGCCAGAAGATCTCCAAGTCGAAGGGCAACGGCCTGACCATGGAGGAATGGCTGGCCTACGCGCCGCCGGAGAGCCTCGCCCTCTACATGTTCCAGAAGCCGAAATCGGCCAAGCGCCTGTATTTCGACGTCATCCCGCGCGCGGTGGACGAGTATCTGACCTTCGTCGAAAAGGTCCATGGCGAGGAGCCGGCCCGCAAGCTGGAGAATCCGGCCTGGCACATCCATGGCGGCAAGCCGCCGGCGGTGCGCTCGGACGTCTCCTTCGTCCTGCTGCTCAATCTGGCGGCGGCGGCGAACGCCGAGACCAAGGAGACCATGTGGGGCTTCATCCGCCGCTACGCGCCCGACGCCACGCCGGAGAACAGCCCCTTCCTCGACAGCATGGTCGGCTACGCGGTCCGCTACTACCAGGACCAGATCAAGCCGTCGAAGCGCTTCCGCGCGCCGACCGACGCCGAGCGCGCCGCGCTGGAGGCCCTGCTGGTCAAGCTCGACACGCTGCCGGCCGACGCCAAGGCCGACGTCATCCAGAACGAGGTGTTCGAGGTCGGCAAGGCGCACGGCTTCACCGAGCTGCGCGCCTGGTTCCAGGCGCTCTACGAGGTGCTGCTCGGCCAGACAACCGGACCGCGCATGGGTTCCTTCATTCAACTTTACGGAGTTGCGGAAACCAAGGCGCTCATTCGTGAGAAGCTGGCGGCCTGACCAGTCATTCCACAGGGAATGGGAAGGAGCGCCACCCGGCGCTTCTTCCTCTTCTTGAAAACGCGACAGTCCAGATTCGGGATCATCTGCGCCTCCCCCGAAAGGATCTTTGTTCGCGGCTTGGGCAATCTTCTGCCCGCCTGCCTATTGTGCGCGCAGAAAAAGACTTATTCCGTTCCGTGCCATGCGGATGCCGCACCGCACCAATTCCAAAAGCGTGATACCGCTAACAGGAGGGCGTCCGTATACTCGGTCCCGTTACTGCATTTTGCAGTGCGTTTCCTCCCTAGACTTCAAAGGCCGCGCCCCTCGGGGCTGCGGCCTTTTTTTCTGCCCGGACGCCGCCCGGCCCGCGCCTGTGACCGCCATCACAGCGGAATGAATAAAATACGCGATAAATTGTCCCATCACCACCGCGCTTTGGACAGGCGCGGGCCGATGGGGAGCTTTCCGGGATGACGACCGATCCACCGCCCTTCGTGCGCCACCACCGCGCGGCACAGGCCCTGGTCAGCACCTTCCAGGAAGCGCTGGAGCCGCAATTCTCCAGCAAGGGCGCCCTGTCGCGCGACGACTTCGCCCGCGCCGTGAACCTGATGATGGCGCATTGGCCGGCCGTCCTGCCGCTGTTCGCCGGCATCTGCCAGTCCTGCACCGCCGCCGGCTGCCGGGCCGGCAGGGGCTGCGGCGGCGGGGAGCCGCGCCCGGCCCTCCTCCAGTCCGCCCCGAAATCAGACGAGCGGCGGCGGGACTTCGCGACGCGGCTGATCGTCTCCACCTTGCGGGCGCGGGTGCCGGAGGCGATGGACCCGATCACCGGCGTCCGCTTCCCCCAGATCATCGTCGGCGGTCTCCAGGCCAGCTTGAACGGCCTGTTCTACGACCGGGAATGGCAGGCGCTGAACGCCGACGCCATCGCCATCTACAACCGCATCGGCACCGAGCGCGACGAGCGGATCTGGGACCGCATCGCCGGCGAGGGCACGCTGGCGGTGCTGGCCGACACCCTGCTCGTACGGGTCATGCTGCGTTTCCGCCAGTTCCACCCGCAGCGCCAGACCTTCATGCGGCGGATGACCGGGCTGTTGCGCGACAAGCGCTTCGTCTTCGCCGACGAGCATTTCGACACGCTGTTCGACAGCCTGTTCGGCCGGCTGCGCGACCATCTGCGCAGCGAGTTCGACCGGGCCCGCGTCGACATCCATTACGGCGAGGGAACCGCCGACAGCCTGCTGCGCATCTTCGACCAGTTCGACAAGCACCGGCTGGACCAGTCGCTTCCCATCAAGGCGCTGGGCGGCCGCAGCAAGCCGCGCCCGATGCTGGCCCAGCGCAGCATGCTGGGCTCCACCCCGGCGGCGAAGCGGCGCTGAACCCGGACGCCGAAGGAAAAGGGGCGCCGAGGAAAAGGGACGCAGGAAACCGGCGGTTCTCACGTAGCCGAATTAGCCGGCTGTTAACCGAAGCTGCGGTTGCATGATGGCGCAATGCCCACGTCCCCCCGCATCGGGGCATCCCTGTCGAGGCTCATGGTCCGGTGACACCCCAGCGCCCCCTCCCCCACCCTGTGCCCACGGCGGACGCCGGGGAGGGAGTGGCGCCCGAACTGCTCGACTACCTGTTCGAGGAGCCATCGGATCCGCCGCCCGCCTCCCTGCCGGCGCCGCTTCCCGCGCCAGTCCCGGCCCGCAAGGCGGCGCAGCGGGTCGGCGACGCGCTGGTCGAGTCGCGGCTCGCCGGGATGGGCGACGCCGACGTCCGCGCCCGGCTGGCCCGCACCCTGTGCCGCCTGCTGCCCGACCTGCCGCCGGGCGGGGCGGAGACCGTCGGCACCGTCGCCGTCCGCGCGCTGGAGCAGCTTGCCCGCGACCACATCCTGCGGGTGCGCGAGGCGCTGGCGACCGCCATCAAGGACGTCGCCTGCGCGCCGCCCGCCCTGGTGGCGACGCTGGCGCGCGACGTCGAGCGCTCGGTGGCGGAGCCGGTGCTGCGCTGCTGCGCCGCCCTGACCGACGCGGATCTGCTGGACATCGTCGCCGGCGCCCCGGCCGGCTGGGCGCTGGCGGCCATCGCGCGGCGGCGCCATGTCGGCGCCCCGCTGTCCGACGCCATCGCCGGGGCCGGCGACCCCGCGGCGACCGGCATCCTGCTCGACAACAGCGGCGCCGTGATCGCCGAGCGCACGCTCGAATCCCTGGTCGAGGCGGCGGCCCGCCATCCGGACTGGCAGGCGACGCTGGCCCGCCGCCCCGCCCTGCCCCGCCGGCTGGCGGTGCGGCTGGCCGATTTCGTCGATCTGACGGTGGTCGAGGCGTTGCGCCGCCGCCCCGATTTCGACGACGCGACGGTGGCGGAGATCGCCGCGGCCACCCGCCGCCGCATCGATTGGGCCGAGGTCGCCGCCCAGTCGGCCGACGGCGGCGAATCGCCGGAGCGCCGCGCCGTCCGCCTGCACCGCCAGGGCAAGCTGGACGAGACCGCGCTCGGCGACGCCCTGTCCTGGAACGAGACCGGATTTGTCCGCGCCGCCCTGACCCTGCGCACCCGCGTGGCGCCCGACGTGGTGGATTTGATCCTCGACGCCCACGACGCCACGGCGGTGACCGCGCTGGTCTGGCGCGCCGGGCTGTCGATGCGCTGCGCCATGCAGATCCAGGCGCGCGTCGCCGGCATCCCGCCGCGCTCGATGCTCAACGCCCGGCAGGGCAGCGGTTTCCCGCTGTCCGCCGCCGCCATGGAACGGCACCTGGAGCGTTACGGCATCCGCAGTTGAGCCCGGCCTGCGACCGTCCTTACGGCGTGCCGGTGCGCGGCATCGGCTGGCGCGGCGTCGCGCGGCCGGCGTGCGGCAGCGGCGTGTCGGCCGACGGCTCCTTGTAGTAGGGGCCGCGGTCGGTCGGCGACGCCAGCGCCTCGGCCGGGGTGACGATCTGCTCGCCCGTGCCGCCGTCGAAGGCGATCAGCGCCTGCTTGCGCACCTCCTTGCAGGCCGCCCGCTTGTCGGCGATCCCGGCCGCGTCCGAACCGCTGAAGGCGTAGAGCGGCAGGACCAGCCCGGTGCGCTCGCCGCCGGGGATGTTGGTGAAGACGTAGTTGGTCAGCGTCCGGCAATGGGCGACGCTGACGGCGCTGGTGCTGTCGGTGACCGGCGCCGCCGCGAGCGCCGCCTCGTAGTCCGCGACGGTTTGTCCCAGCGCCCCGCCGGCCAGCAGCGCCAGCGGCAGGGACACGGACAGCAAAGTGGTGAAACGGGCCATGGACGCTCTCCCTTGAACCTTCGTGAACGGGTCGCGAAACGATTGGATATCCTACGCATAGAACCCGGCGATCCTGTCGCGCGCAATGAAGATCGGGGCTGCGGCACTGCGCTGCAACAGCAGCGTTGCGGTCACGCTTGCTCTCCGCGACAAAACGCGCTACCAACCATCCCGAAATCTCGGGGCGCTGGATCCCTAAGACGTTAGAATGACCATTGGTTCTAGTCTCCCGCTGAATGGGGGACGCTCAACGTTTTAGGAAACGCTCCATGGCTCGCAAGAAGATTGCGCTCGTTGGTGCCGGCCAGATCGGCGGCACGCTGGCCCTGCTCGCTGCCCAGAAGGAACTGGGCGACGTCGTCCTGTTCGACATCGCCGAAGGCATGCCGGCCGGCAAGGCGCTGGATCTGGCCGAGACGGCCCCGGTCGAGGGCTACAACGCCAGCCTGACCGGCGGCAACGACTACTCGGTCATCGAGGGCGCCGACGTCGTGATCGTCACCGCCGGCATCCCGCGCAAGCCGGGCATGAGCCGCGACGACCTGATCGGCATCAACAGCGGCGTCTGCAAGACCGTCGGCGAGGCCATCGGCAAGTACGCCCCCAACGCCTTCGTGATCGTCATCACCAACCCGCTCGACGTCATGGTGTGGGTGTTGCAGCAGGCCTCCGGCCTGCCGCCGGAGCGCGTGGTCGGCATGGCCGGCGTGCTCGACTCGGCGCGCTTCCGCTTCTTCCTGGCCGAGGAGTTCAACGTCTCGGTCGAGGACGTCACCGCCTTCGTGCTCGGCGGCCACGGCGACACCATGGTCCCGCTCGTCCGCTACTCGACCGTCGCCGGCATCCCGCTGCCCGATCTGGTCAAGCTCGGCTGGACCACGCAGGAGAAGCTCGACCAGATCGTCCAGCGCACCCGTGACGGCGGCGCCGAGATCGTCAAGCTGCTGAAGACCGGCTCGGCCTTCTACGCCCCGGCCGCCTCGGCCATCCAGATGGCGGAAGCCTACCTCAAGGACCAGAAGCGCGTCCTGCCGGTCGCCGCCCACCTGACCGGCCAGTACGGCCAGGACGACCTGTATGTCGGCGTTCCCGTGATCATCGGCGCCGGCGGCGTCGAGAAGATCATCGAGATCGAGCTGAACGACGACGAAAAGGCGATGTTCCAGAACTCGGTCGACGCCGTGAAGACCCTGGTCGACGTCGTCAAGAAGCAGGAAGCCGAGAAGGCCGCCTCCTAAGGCCCTTCCCGCGGCCCGGCCTCCACCCCATCTCCCACGGGTCGGGAGCGGGTGCCGGAGGCCGGGCCGCGGCGGTTCCCCATCGTCAGTCGATCCGATCTCGTCAGCCGAACCAAAAAACAGATGGACGCCCGATGAACATCCATGAGTATCAGGCCAAAAGCCTGCTGAAGAAGTACGGCGTCGCGGTTCCCCGCGGCGGCGTTGCCTACACCCCGCAGGAGGCCGAGACGGTCGCCCGCGAGCTGGGCGGTCCGGTCTGGGTCGTGAAGTCCCAGATCCACGCCGGCGGCCGCGGCGCCGGGCGCTTCAAGGACAACCCGGAGGGCAAGGGCGGCGTCCGCGTCGTCAAGTCCATCGAGGACGTGGGCAAGAACGCCGGCGAGATGCTCAACCACGTTCTGGTCACCAAGCAGACCGGTCCGGAAGGCCGCGAGGTCAAGCGCCTCTACGTCGAGGAAGGCGCCGACATCAAGCGCGAGCTGTATCTCGGCATGCTGACCGACCGCGCCACCGGCCGCGTCACCATCATGGCGTCCACCGAGGGCGGCATGGAGATCGAAGAGGTCGCCCACAACACGCCCGAGAAGATCGTCAAGGTCGCCATCGACCCGGCGACCGGCGTCCAGGGCTACCACACCCGCAAGGTCGCCTTCGCCCTCGGGCTCGAGGGCAAGCAGGTCGGCGCCGCCGCCAAGTTCATCACGGCCGCCTACAAGGCGTTCATCGACCTGGACTGCGCGATCGTCGAGATCAACCCGCTGATCGTCACCGGCTCGGGCGATATCCTGGCGCTCGACGCCAAGATCAGCTTCGACGACAACGCCCTGTTCCGCCACAAGGACGTCGAAGAGCTGCGCGACGAGGCCGAAGAGGATCCGTACGAGATCGAGGCCGCCAAGCACAGCCTCAACTACGTCAAGCTCGACGGCAACATCGGCTGCATGGTGAACGGCGCCGGCCTGGCGATGGCCACCATGGACATCATCAAGCTGTACGGCGGCGAGCCGGCCAATTTCCTCGACGTCGGCGGCGGCGCCACCAAGGAGCGCGTCACCGCGGCCTTCAAGCTGATCCTCTCGGACAGCAACGTCGAAGGCATCCTGGTGAACATCTTCGGCGGCATCATGCGCTGCGACGTGATCGCCGAGGGCGTCGTCGCCGCGGCCCGCGAGGTGCACCTGCACGTTCCGCTGGTCGTCCGCCTCGAAGGCACCAACGTCGATCTGGGCAAGAAGATCCTGGCCGAATCCGGCCTGCCGATCCTCTCGGCCGACAACCTCGCCGACGCCGCCGAGAAGGTGGTCAAGGCCGTGAAGGAGGCCGCGTGAAATGGCTGTTCTCGTCGATAAGAACACCAAGGTGATCTGCCAGGGCTTCACCGGAGCCCAGGGCACCTTCCACTCCGAGCAGGCCATCGCCTACGGCACCAAGATGGTCGGCGGCGTGACGCCGGGCAAGGGCGGCGCCAAGCACCTCGACCTGCCGATCTTCGACACGGTGGCCGACGCGGTCGAGAAGACCGGCGCCAACGCGTCGGTGATCTACGTGCCGCCGCCCTTCGCGGCCGACGCGATTCTGGAGGCCATCGACGCCGAAATCCCGCTGGTCGTCTGCATCACCGAGGGCATCCCGGTGCTCGACATGGTGCGGGTCAAGCGCGCGCTCAGCGGCTCCAAGACCCGCCTGATCGGCCCGAACTGCCCCGGCATCATCACGCCGGACGAGTGCAAGATCGGCATCATGCCCGGCCACATCCACAAGCGCGGCAAGATCGGCATCGTGTCCCGCTCGGGCACGCTGACCTACGAGGCCGTCGCGCAGACCACGGCGGCCGGCCTGGGCCAGACCACCTGCATCGGCATCGGCGGCGACCCGGTCAACGGCACCAACTTCGTCGACAGCCTGGAGCTGTTCGTGAAGGACCCGGAGACCGAGGGCATCATCATGATCGGCGAGATCGGCGGCGACGCCGAGGTCAAGGGGGCCGAGTTCCTCAAGGCGTCGGGCACGAAGAAGCCGGTCGTCGGCTTCATCGCCGGCCGCACCGCCCCTCCGGGCCGCCGCATGGGCCACGCCGGCGCGGTGATCTCCGGCGGCAACGACACCGCCGACTTCAAGATCGACTTCATGAAGTCGGTCGGCATCGCCGTCGCCGACAGCCCCGCTTCGCTTGGCTCGACCATGCTGAAGGTGTTCAAGGGCTGAGGTGACAGCGAGGGGACGCCGTCCCCTCGCAACCCCCGCCAAGGGCCGGCGGCCCTTGGATCCCCTCTCGCACGGGGATCCGAAGGCCGCTGCGCCTCTCCAACGCACATAAAGAACCCTCACAGGGAATCGGGCGAAAGCCCGAAGTGAATCATGTCGGCAAATTTGGAGCAGACCTCGTTCCTCTTCGGATCGAACGCCGGTTACGTCGCCGAACTCTACGCCCGCTTCCTCACGGATCCCGCCGCGGTCGATCCGAGCTGGAACGGCTTCTTCAAGGACCTGGACGACGATTCGCGCGCCGTGCTCGACGAGCTGCGCGGCGCCTCCTGGACCTTGCGGGACGATGAGACGAACGGGGCTGCCCCGGAGACCACCGGCGGCAACGGCTTCGCCGGCCCCGCCAACGGCGGCCTCGTCGCCCACGCGCAGGCCGTCCACGGCGGCATCAGCCCGCAGCAGCTGCGCGCGGCGACCCTCGACAGCATCCGCGCCCTGATGCTGATCCGCGTCTTCCGCGTCCGCGGCCACATGAACGCGCATTTCGACCCGCTGGGCCTCGAAAAGCGCGAGCCGCACCCGGAACTCGATCCGGCGACCTACGGCTTCGGCCCCGGCGACCTCGACCGCCCGATCTTCCTGAACTACTCGCTCGGCCTGGAAACGGCGACGCTGCGCCAGATTCTCGACATCCTGCACAAGACCTACTGCGGGACGATCGGCGTCGAGTTCATGCACATCCAGGACCCGGAGGAGAAGGCCTGGATCCAGGAGCGCATCGAGGGCGGCCGCAACCACACCGACTTCACGGTGAACGGCAAGCGTGCCATCCTGGAGCGCCTGACCGCCGCCGAGGGCTTCGAGAAGTTCCTCCAGCTGAAATACACCGGCACCAAGCGCTTCGGCCTTGAGGGCGGCGAGTCGATGATCCCGGCGCTGGAGCAGATCCTCAAGCGCGGCGGCCAGCTCGGCCTCAAGGAAGTCGTCGTCGGCATGGCCCACCGCGGCCGTCTGAACGTGCTGACCAACTTCATGGGCAAGCCCTTCTCGGCCGTCTTCTCCGAGTTTCAGGGCAACCCGTCGAGCCCGACCGACGTCCAGGGCTCGGGCGACGTGAAGTACCATCTCGGCACCTCGTCGGACCGCGACTTCAACGGCAACATCGTCCACCTGTCGCTGACCGCCAACCCGTCCCACCTGGAATGGGTCAACCCGGTCGTGCTCGGCAAGGTGCGCGCCAAGCAGCAGCAGCGCCGCGACCTGGAACGCGAGCAGGTGATGGGCGTGCTGATCCACGGCGACGCCGCCTTCGCCGGCCAGGGCATCGTCGCCGAGACGCTCGGCCTGTCGGAGCTGCGCGGCTACCGCACCGGCGGCACCATGCACTTCATCATCAACAACCAGATCGGCTTCACCACGAACCCGACCTACTCGCGCTCGGGCGTCTATTGCTCCGACATGGCGAAGATGGTGCAGGCGCCGATCTTCCACGTGAACGGCGACGACCCCGAGGCCGTGGTCCATGTCAGCCGCATGGCCATCGAGTTCCGCCAGAAGTTCAAGCGCGACGTCGTCGTGGACATGGTGTGCTACCGCCGCCACGGCCACAACGAGGGCGACGAGCCGGGCTTCACCCAGCCGCTGATGTACAAGAAGATCCGCGCCCACGCGACGACGCGCGAGCTGTACGCCAAGCAGCTGGTCGACGAGAACGTCATCACCCAGGCCGAATCCGACCAGATCACCGGCGACTTCATGAAGAAGCTGGAAGCCGAGTTCGAGGCGTCGAGCACCTACAAGCCCAACAAGGCCGACTGGCTGGAAGGCAAGTGGGCGGGTCTCCAGCAGCAGGACGAACAGACCGAGCACCGCGGCAACACCGGCGTCTCGCTCGACCTCCTGAAGGAGATCGGCCTGAAGCTCTGCCAGTATCCCAAGGACTTCGCGATCAACCCGAAGATCGCCCGCCAGCTCGAGGCCAAGAAGAAGGCCATCGAAACCGGCGAGGGCATCGACTGGGCGACCGCCGAGGCGCTGGCCTACGGCTCGCTGCTCGTCGAGGGCACCGGCGTCCGTCTGTCGGGCCAGGATTCCGGCCGCGGCACCTTCTCGCACCGCCACGCGGTGATGTACGACCAGAACACCGAAGAGAAGTACCTGCCGCTGACCAACCTCCACCCGGAGCAGGGCACCTTCGAGGTTCACGACAGCCCGCTGTCGGAAGCGGCCGTCGTCGGCTACGAGTACGGCTACTCGCTGGCCGAGCCGCACGACCTGATCCTGTGGGAGGCGCAGTTCGGCGACTTCGCCAACACCGCGCAGACCATCATCGACCAGTTCATCTCGTCGGGCGAATCCAAGTGGCTGCGCATGTCCGGCCTGGTCCTGCTGTTGCCGCACGGCTACGAGGGCCAGGGCCCCGAGCACAGCTCGGCGCGTCCGGAGCGCTTCCTCCAGAACTCCGCCGAGGACAACTGGCAGATCTGCAACGTCACGACCCCGGCCAACCTGTTCCACATCTTCCGCCGCCAGGTCCGCCGCTCCTTCCGCAAGCCGCTGGTCCTCTTCACGCCGAAGTCGCTGCTGCGCCACAAGCTCTGCATCTCCGACCTCGCCGAACTGGGCCCGAACACCAGCTTCCACCGCGTGCTCGGCGAGACCGCCAACGATCTGGTCGAGAACGAGAAGATCCGCCGCGTCGTCGTCTGCTCCGGCAAGGTCTATTACGACCTCCTGCAGGAACGCATGAGCCGCGGCATCAAGGATGTCGTCCTCATCCGCCTGGAGCAGATGTATCCGTTCCCCAAGACCACCATGGCCAAGGAGTTCGCAAAATACCCGAACGCCGAGGTCGTCTGGTGCCAGGAGGAGCCGGAGAACCAGGGCGGCTGGACCTTCGTCGACCGCCGCATCGAGGGCTGCCTGAAGGCCACCGACCACAAGGCGGGCCGTCCGGTCTACGCCGGCCGGCCGGCCACCGCGTCGCCCGCGACCGGCCTGCTGAAGCGCCACAACCAGGAGCAGGCCAAGCTGCTGGACGACGCGCTGACGGTCCGGTAATCCGTTCACCCAAGCGACCAAAAAAAGACGAACTGAGGAAGTCATGGCTACCGAAATCAAGGTCCCCACGCTGGGTGAATCCGTCTCCGAGGCGACCATCGCCCGCTGGCTGAAGAAGGTCGGCGACAGCGTCGCCGTCGACGAGCCGCTGGTCGAGCTGGAAACCGACAAGGTCACGCTGGAGGTCAACGCGACCGCCGCCGGCGTCCTGGCCGAGATCGTCGCCCCCGAGGGCGACAACGTCGGCGTCGGCGCACTGCTGGGCGTCATCACCGAGGGCGCGGCCGGCGCCGCCGCCGCTCCGGCGGTCGCTGCCGCCCCGGCTCCGGCGGCTGCTCCGGCTCCGGCCGCCGCCCCGGCGCCCGCCGCGGCTCCCGGCAACATCGCCGCCTCCGGCCCGGCCGCCCGCAAGCTGGCCGACGAGAAGGGCGTCGACACCGCCTCCATCGCCGGCACCGGCAAGGACGGCCGCATCACCAAGGGCGACGTGCTGGCCGCCCCGGCCAAGCCCGCCGCGTCGGCTCCGGCCGCCGCCGCCCCCGCGCCCAAGTTCCAGTGGGCCGCCGGCACCCAGGGCGAGCGGCCGCGCGCCGCGCAGGAGGAGCGGGTCCGCATGACCCGCCTGCGCCAGCGCATCGCCGAGCGCCTGAAGGAGGCCCAGAACAGCGCCGCCATGCTGACCACCTTCAACGAGGTGGACATGAGCGCGGCGATGGCTCTGCGCTCGGAGTACAAGGACTTCTTCGAGAAGCGCCACAAGGTGCGTCTCGGCTTCATGTCCTTCTTCGTGAAGGCCGCCATTCAGGCGCTGAAGGAAATCCCGGCGGTCAACGCCGAGATCGACGGCACCGACATCGTCTACAAGAACTACTACGACATCGGCGTCGCCGTCGGCACGCCGCAGGGTCTGGTGGTTCCGGTCATCCGCGACGCCGACAAGCTGGACTTCGCCGGCGTCGAGGGCACCATCGCCGCCCTTGGCAAGAAGGGCCGCGACGGCAAGCTGTCGATGGACGAGCTGACCGGCGGCACCTTCACCATCTCGAACGGCGGCGTCTACGGCTCGCTGATGTCGACCCCGATCATCAACCCGCCGCAGTCGGCCATCCTCGGCATGCACAAGACCATGGACCGCGCGGTCGTGGTCAACGGCAAGATCGAGGTCCGTCCGATGATGTACCTCGCGCTCTCCTACGACCACCGCATCATCGACGGCAAGGAAGCGGTCACCTTCCTCGTCCGCATCAAGGAGTTGATCGAGGATCCGCGCCGCCTGCTGCTGGACGTCTGAGCCGAATTTCCGACAAGGGACTGCGGAAGGGCTCCGCCCTCCGCACAACCCACCCGCCAGGGGCCCGACCGCCCTTGGAACCCTCAAAAGGGCGCCGAAAGGCGCCCTTTTTTCTATGGCGTGCGCCTCCCGTTCTTGGGCGGCCCCGGTGCTGGGGGCTACCCCCAACCGTCTCCACCGCCATCGCCACATCCCTTGGATCGCGAGTCGTCGGGAAGCACCGGCGTCGGCGCCTTCTCCTCCCGCCGAGTGATCCATTTCGTCGGCAAAGCCGCCGGCGACATCGGCGCCGCGCCGGAAGCCGTCCGCGACCGCGACCGCGACCGCGTGACCGCCGGGCATCGCGATGAACGGCTTTGTCATCCTCGACGAGTTGACGCAAGGGATCCGCCCCAACCGGCTGGCGGCCCCGATTTTCCCTGCCTTTCCGCCGCCGTCCCGCCGCGTGGCCACCCCCTCTCACTCTGTTCGCATGCGCAATAGTTCGGAGCGCTTTCAATTGCGCTTGCCTTAGATTGGTATCTGGTATACCATATCGATAATGTCAGTGCGCGGCCGCTCCAAGGGCCCTCCACACCGGCAAGAAGTCGCTGCGGGTCAAGCCGGCGTCTCGAACGGTGCCGAGGCCGGACGCCCGAAAAGCGTCGAGGAGATCGGAATGAAGCCAACGCCGAAAAGCGCGCGAACGCTCGGCATCCCTTTCACGAACCCGCGCTCCCGCGGGTCGCGTCCCTTCCTGGTGCGAGGCCCGTCATGACCACGGACATCGATTACGCCCAACTGATCGCAGCCATCGGCGACGCGGTGATCGTGTCGGACGCGCAGGGCGCCATCACCCTGTGGAACGCGGCGGCCGAACGCATGTTCGGCTTCACCCAGGCCGAAGCGCTCGGCCAGTCGCTCGACCTCATCATCCCGGAACGCCAGCGCCAGCGTCACTGGGACGGTTACGACAAGACCATGCGGACGGGCCTGACCCGTTACGGCAACGACGTGCTGCGGGTGCCGGCGCTGCACAAGGACGGCCACGCCCTGTCCATCGCCTTCACCGTGGCGCTGCTGCGCAAGCCCGACGGCAGCGTCGACGCCATCGTCGCCGTCGTCCGCGAC